>CALMAH010000023.1 GCA_937859595.1 uncultured Acidobacteriota bacterium
CGTTCACGGCGTGGAACACGACCACAAACAGAACCCCAGCCCGCTTTAGCGGGCGGCAGATCTCGGAGGCATGGCCTCCGTCCCGCGAAGCGGCACATAGCCACGCCGTTCACGGCGTGGAACACGACCACGAACAGAACCCCAGCCCGCTTTAGCGGGCGGCAGATCCCGGCCCGCTCATCGCGCCAACCCGCGTTATTGCTCGCTGCTTTCTGACATCTGCCCCCTCAATTCCGCATTCGGCATTCGACATTCCGCATTCTGCTTTCTCACTTCTCATTTTTCACTTATCATTTCGTGCAAATCGTGCAAATTGCCCTTGGCCAGTCTTCCCGGATATTGGAAAATAGCCCGCGTGAGGCTCAGTTCGATATTTGATGTTTGAAAACCGAAGAGTGTATCACTATGAAACACATCATCGTCCCACTTAAGATACACGAATTTTGCAAAATGGGACGATTTTTCGCCGCAAGCCGAATGGGATCAGCACTTAACCCGTCCCAGTTTCAGCATAAATGGGACGAAAATGGGACGATATTGAGGATCAAAGGCAAAAATGAGTGCCGTTCCACTTAAAGTGTTCCTTGTTTTGTTAAATGGAACGATTTTTCGCCGCAAACCAAATGGCGTCACCATTTAACCCGTTCCACTTTGGACATTTTAATGCAAAAAGTGGAACGATCTTGCCAAAAACCACGCCGCTCGTCCCTATGTCTCATTTAAGAGACAGTCGTTTTTCTTTAGTGAGACAATTTGTCGCCGCAAACTCAAGCGGCGTAGGCACTTAACCTGTCTCAATTTGGACATTTTAACGCACAAAATGAGACAAATATCGGTAAAAGAATACAAAAAAGGGGGAAATTTGGTTCACCCGGCGGTTCACCCGGTGAACGCGCACTCCCCGGCTGGGGAACCCGCAAACTATCCGGTGAACGCCTTCATACGTCAGCCATTCATTGTGAGCGAAGCGTGCTGAGCGGTTTCCGGAACAGCACGTCAAAGCTGGAGAGCGTGCCGACCACCAGCACGACCGCCGTGGTTGCCAGGATACCGAGGCCTGTGAGCACGGGGTCGAACTCCCATTCGATGTTCAACACAAAACGGCTTACGACCAGAGAAAGAGCGGTCGCGAACCCGGCACCTATCATGCCCGCCAGAGCACCCAAGAGTCCGTATTCGGCGATTAGCATCGAGGCAAGTGTGGCGCGGTGGGCACCGAGCGTTTTTAGTATCGCATTCTCATAGACCCGCTGCGATTTTGTCAGTGCGATCGAGCCGATAAGAATAAGTATCCCGCTGAGTATGACAAAGCCACCGACGAACGAGATAGCAAGGACGAAATTATCGACCAGCCGTGTTACGGTCGCAACAATATCGGCGACATCGAACACCTGCACGTTCGGATATGCGTTCACCGCCTGGCGCTGGAGCCGTTGGCGGTCGGTCGGACCGATACGAGACAGGACGGTCGCGGCGAACGACTGGGGAGCCGTCTCGAGCACGCCGGGGCTAAAGACGAAAACAAACGCCGTCCGCGTATTCCTCAGATCGATCTTGCGAATTCCTGCAACGCGGGCCGTGATGTGGCGGCCGGAGATGTCAAAGGTGATCGAATCGCCGGGAACGATACCGAGGCTCTGTGCCATGCGGTCCTGCACGGATACTTCCGGTATACTGCTCGCGCCTTCCGGCCACCAGCGTCCAGCGATCACGGTCTCGTTCTCATCCAGGTTCGGCCGGTACGTTACGGCGAATTCCCTGCCGATCTGCCCCTGCATCTGGCGAACCTCCGGATCGCTGAAATCGATCGGCTCGCCGTTCAGAAACGCCAGGCGGGCGCGAACGGTTGGGGTCGCTTCGGGCCTCTCGCCGATGCTCTCTTCGATCAATTTAACAAGGCCATCGATCTGGCTTCTCTGGACATCGATGAAAAAGAGCGTCGGGAGACGCTGGTTACGGGAAAAGTCGAATTCGCGGACAAGATTTGTCTGGAGCGAATGGACCGCAAGCACGACAAATGCACCGAGGCCGACCGCCAGCAGGATAATTCGGGTCTGATTTCCGGGCCGGTAGAGCGAATTTATCGCCTGCCTGACGGAGAATGTGCCAAAACCGCGAAGCCCCCTGAGCAGGCGGGTAAGCATCATGGCCGTGACATAAAGAACCAGGGAGGTAACAGCAAGCCCTCCCAAAAAGATCACCCCGACCAGAACTGATCCGGCCTGCCAAACAGCAAGGCCCAGAAGGGTCGAGATAGTAAAGGCTGCAAGAAGCCACTTTGTCGTATCAAGCCGACGAAGGCTTACATTATTTTCGTCGCGAAGCAAAAGCCGCGGCTTAATATTTCGGACCTGCATCAACGGGAGCACCGAAAATATAGCGGAGATCATGACTCCCAGGACGATGCCTTGCAAGGCGGTCGACAGTGCGACCACATACGACATCTTCTCCGGCAGATCGTCGGAAAACGCGAACTGAACCGCCCCTAATGCACCCTGAGCCAGAAGCACACCGAAAAGACTGCCGACCAGCCCGAGTGTGAGTATCTGCAAAAGATAGACCGAGATTATGCGTCCGCCGCCGGCCCCGAGGCATTTAAGTACAGCGACGGCCTTTCGTTTCTGTTCGACAAATGCGCGGGAAACATTCCAGACGCCGACGCCGCCGAGCACGAGTATCAGGAGACCGGTGAGCGCAAGATAATTCTCGGTCCGAGCAAACTGCTCGCCGAGGCGTTCTTGCGTCTCGCGATAGGATTGGACCCGCAATGTGGTGCCCTTGAGTTCCTCGCGGAGACCTGCCACAAGTGCGGTCGGATTGTCTGCCGTGCGAAATAGGATCGATTGGCGGACACGGCTGGCGTTTCGCGTGATACCGGCGTCGTCAAAGGCTTTTTTCTCAAGAAAGACACGTGCGCCAAGACGGAATCCGCTCGACCCGCCTGGTTCCTGATCAAAGGTCGCACGGATCTGGAATTCGCCTTCGCCTATCTTGATGCGGTCGCCAACGGTGACATTTAGGTCTTCAGTTAGAATGCGCGCCACCACCGCGCCATTGTCTTTAAGCAGCGAATGGTCAAAAGGCACACCGCCGTCAAGCTCAAACTCGCCGACAAGCGGGAACGGAGGCTCGATCCCCTTCAACTCGACAAGCCGCACGTTCTCGTTTGCCGCGTCGGACGGGCGGGCCATCGATGAGGTAGTTATCACCTCATTGCGATCCTCGACAATGCCGGAATCAGTGATAACGCGTTCAATGATGGAAAGTTCGGAAGGCGCGAAATCGCGGGTGGAACTCACCTCAAGGTCTGCGGTGAGAAGCGCACGGGCATCGGTCCCGACCGCCAGCGTAAGATTCTGTATCAGTGACCGGAGTGCAACGACCGAACCAACTCCCAGAGCGATGCAAAGGAAGAAGAACAGGAGCCGCCGCCATGAAGAGCGGATCTCGCGAGCCGTAAGTTTGAGTACAAAATTCATCAGGCCACTTCTGCTGCAGTTGTTCGCGGGCTGAGCACCTCGTCGCTGTCGACACAGCCGTCTCGGAGAACGATGCGTCGTTCGGCACGCTCGGCAAGCGAAAGGTCGTGGGTGACGAGCACAAGCGTTATCTGATTCTGCCGGTGCAGTTCCGTCATTAGTTCAAAGATATGATTGCCGTTCTTTGAATCAAGGTTGCCGGTGGGCTCGTCAGCGAGGAGTATCTTTGGCCGGTTGGCAAAGGCGCGGGCGATGGCCACTCGCTGCTGTTCGCCGCCGGAGAGTTCAGCGAGATAATGATGCCCGCGGTTTGTCAGTCCCACCTCCTCGATGAGTTCGGCCGCGCGGTGCCTTGCGTCCGCAACACCGCGTATTTCCATCGGGATAAGGATGTTCTCGAATGCGGTCAGGCTCGGTATAAGATGAAACGATTGAAAAATAAAACCGATCTTGCGGCTTCGAAGTTCGGCAAGCCCATCTTCGCTCATAGCGGTGATCTCGTCACCATCGATGACAATGCTGCCGGATGTCGGGGCGTCAAGTCCCGCAAGCAAACCGAGCAGCGTAGATTTGCCGCTACCCGAGGCTCCGGTGAGGGCGACGAACTGGCCATCCGGTACGCTGAGGCTTACGTTTGAGAGGATGGTAAGATCTTCGGACCCGGAGCGAACAGTTTTGGTTACATTCTTCAACTCGATCATAAATAAATAGGCCGGTTAATGATAGCTTGCCAAAAAACACTGAACAAGTTCCAATAAATGTGCATCGAACTATCTTTGGCTGTAAGGATGCTTTGTACGAACATGACCTATCTACTTCGAGTTTCAGGACTTACAAGTTTCATTTTTTTTGTTGCGATCATGGCAGGATGCGGCCAGGGAGACCGCTTTTCGGCCGGTTCGTATGACGTCGAACGACCGCTGATAGAACCGGACCGGACGGTATCAAAGCCGAAGATCATTGCCTTTGGAGACAGTTTGACCGCGGGATTCGGCCTTTCGGAGAATGAATCGTATCCTTATCTGCTTCAAGAACGGCTAAAGGCGGACGGCTACGATTTTGAGGTCATCAACGCCGGCGTTTCGGGCGACACCAGCCTCGGCGGGCTTGAGAGAGCAGATTGGGTGCTGGATCAGGATGCGGCAAAGGTACTGATCCTAGCGCTTGGCGCAAACGATCTCCTTCGCGGAATGCCAGTGGACAGAATGAAAAAGAATCTGGCGGAGATAATCAGTAAGGCAAAAAAGAGGGACATGAAAGTGCTGCTCTGCGGGATGCTTGCGCCGCCGACAATGGGAAATGCATATCAGAGAGATTACAATAATGCCTTTGCCGATCTGGCAGATGAGTTTGGTACGGCATTCCTGCCGTTTATGCTTGAGGGGGTGGCAATGGAGAAAGAACTCAATCAGGCAGACGGGATACACCCGAATGCGGAAGGGACGCGACAAATGGTCGAAAATATCTATAAGGAGCTGAAACCGATATTAGAGAGCAGATGAACCAGGGAAAGGTTTGCCAAGATCGGCAATGGAAGTTGGTAATACATTCGACAGCCGCTATCGTGTTGATAGGCCTCGCCGGCTTCACTGCGTTTCCGCAATCTGAAGGCCCACCTACCGAAAGGCCCAACAGTTCCAGATCGCGAAACGAAGGAGGCACGAAGAAGGCGCCGAACGAAGCGGAACAATCCAGTTCGAGTTCAGCAGTTCAGAACGAAAGCGATGGGATCAGCGATGAAGCGAATGCTGAACCGGAAAACGAAACGCCATCGATGACACGGGGAAATCCCTGGTATGTTGCACCGACCGCCGCTGAACGCCGTTCGAGATACGTCCAAAGCGCTTTTGGGCCCGTGGCGATAACAAGATACGCGACGGTCGCGGGAGTTCTGACTGCCAGAAATGCTCCTCAGGAATGGGGCGGTACGTGGGAAGGCTTCGGACGCAGGTTCGTATCGAATGCGGCCGAGGGAATTATAAAACAGTCAGTGAGGTTTGGGCTGGACGAAGCTCTTGATACGGACAGCACGTTTTATCTGAGCCGTAACCGAAGGCCTATCGCCCGGGCCAGGAACGCGGTCTTCTCATCGGTGACATCGCGGGACAGGAACGGGCGGCGGGTCTTTGGGCTCCCGAAGATCGCGGGTCATCTTACGGCAAATATCGCCTCGGCTGAACTATGGTATCCGCAGAGGTACACTTACCGACACGGGCTCAAGGGTGCAGCGATCTCGCTGGCTGTCGATATGGGCGTTAATCTTTTCAGAGAATTCTTTTGGAAAAGATAGAGACTTTGATCGTTCGCGCCCGCCCTTCACATCTTCACATACTGAGCCGCCCCCTCGGCACATCGGCCGGGGACTGCCTATATGAATGTTACGCATCTTGAATGCTCAAATTGCTCACTAGCGTATGAAAAGGGCCGCCTGTTAAATCTGTGCCGCGAATGCGGAAAGCCCCTTTTGGTCAGATATGACCTTGAGGCGGCGGCACAGACGCTCAGGCAGGACACTCTTGCCGAGCGGGAATCCTCGCTCTGGCGATATCGCGAGGTACTGCCGGTAGCGAACTGGAACAATGTGATCTCATTCGGCGAGGGCTGGACACCGCTCATTTCGGCACATCGACTGGCGGCGAAGCTCTCGGTGGAAGTAAACCTTTATATAAAGGATGAAGGGCAGAATCCGACCCAGAGCTTTAAGGCACGGGGAATGACGGCGGCGATCTCGATGGCAAAGGAGCTTGGAGTTCGCAAGGTCGCGGTGCCCTCGGCCGGAAATGCAGCAGGTGCATTGGCAGCCTATGCGGCAAGGGCCGGAATGGAAGCCTACATCTTTATGCCTGCCGATACACCGCAGGCCAACGTGATCGAGTGTGAACAGACAGGTGCGAACGTGACATTGGTTGACGGGTTGATAACTGATTGCGGGAAGATAGTGGCCGAACGCAAGGAGGCGGAGGGTTGGTTCGACGTTTCGACACTGAAAGAACCTTATCGCGTCGAAGGAAAGAAAACAATGGGATATGAGCTGGCGGAGCAATTCAATTTGGAACTGCCGGATTTGATACTTTATCCGACCGGCGGCGGTACGGGCCTGATCGGGATGTGGAAGGCGTTCGACGAGATGGAACAGATGGGCTGGATCGGCTCAAAGCGGCCGCGGATGGTAAGCGTGCAGTCATCAACTTGCGCCCCGATCGTGCGGGCATTTGAAAAAGGCGAACGTTTTGCAGAGGAGTTTGAGAATGCGTCGACGGTGGCATCTGGGCTTCGTGTGCCAAAGGCGATCGGCGATTTTCTGATACTTGATGCCCTGCGTGCATCGGGCGGAGCGGCGATCGCTGTCACTGATGAAGAATTGATGGCGGCTGTCAAAGAGATAGGGGCCGCCGAGGGTATCTTCGCTGCGCCGGAGGGTGCGGCGTGTCTGCCGGCCCTACGAAAATTGATGGACGAGGGCCAGGTGGAAAAAGGCGAAACGGTCGTGATGTTCAACACCGGTTCGGGGGTAAAATACCTTGAGGCATTTACCAGCCGGGACACAGGGTGATGGGGCTGAGGAACAAACTCCGCGGGATAGCAGAGATAATGCAGTTCGACAATCGTTGGCAACTGCTGGCGAGCCGTCTCTTTACGCCGGGTCGGACTTCCCTGCTCTACAAGTATCGCGGGCTGGAATTTTTGACCGACCACGCTGCCGGGGATGCAAACGGAGCACGCGAAGTTTTGACCTCGGATATGTACCGTAAATATCTGCCCCAAATGGATCTTAAGGGGCCGTTGAACGTTTTAGACATCGGCGCAAACAACGGTGGTTTTCCGCTTCTGCTGGCTGCTGAAGGATATGAGATCGGACGGACCGTTTGCGTGGAGCTAAATCCAAAAACTTTTGAACGCCTTGTCTTTAACCTAGAGAGAAATTTCGGGAGCCGTGCGGATGCCATCAATGCAGCAGTGTGTGGAAAAGAACAAGAGATAGAGTTCACGTCCGGGACGGGATCGACTTCCGATAATATCTATGGCCGTAATGCAAACAGCAGTCACGAGGCGATCTCCGTAGCAGGGCGAACGTTTGACCAGATAGCGGAAGCCTCATTCGGTGGCGAACGGATAGATATCTGCAAAATGGACATCGAGGGAGCCGAATTTGAGACATTCGCCTCGGAAAATTTTACGCGTCTGACGAATTGCCGCTATTTGCTGATAGAGATACACCACAGCAAAGCCACTCCCCGCGATACTGTCATACAGGCCCTCATCACGGCGGGCTTTGACGAAATAGATGGCGAAGACAAAAACGACGAGATGCATCATGTTCATCTGTTTGTAAATAATCGGTAACTATACATACCCTAATCATAGATGAGCCTAAATACAGCAGGTAAGCAGCCCCACAGCAGAGGATTGATGGCCATTCCTGCAAAGGTTTTGTTGCTTGTGATTTCCATTTGCGCAGCTTGCGGCATGGAAGGCTTGGAAACCGTGAACCAAACAAATCGAACCCAGCCGCAGACGCAAACATCTCACGAATCTTCATCAGATGCACAGTTCGAGAAGTGGCAAGCAGCTGCGTTTCAACAGCTTATCGACCGTTGGCTATTGGGTGAAGATATAGATGGAAGAGTCGTCGATCTTAATTGGGCAGAAGAGGCAAGAAGTGATGTCTCCCTAGGGGGACATCAAGCAAAAGTTGCTTTATTGGACGTGAATGGTGATGGTCAAAAAGAATTGGCATTTCAAACCGGCTGTGCGACGGTTGGAAACTGTGATCTTTATCTCTACCAGCGCGAAAGTAAAGGGGTCAAAAAATTGCTTCTCGCTCACAATGTCCAACAATTTAAACTTATAAAGACCAAAACAAATGGTTTCTACGACATTGAAACAAGCGCACATGCCAGCGCCATTTCCGGTGACATTGCAGTCTATAAATTCGATGGAAGCAAATACCAGATATATGAGTGTTTTCTCTACGAGTACGAATTGACCGGGAGACTTGACAGCGATGGCCAAGCTATTACGGCGGACAAACCTCGACTAACGAAAGTTGATTGCCACATTCGATCTAGTGGCCTTTGATAGATTTCTCACTAATTTTTTGTTAGGGTTAAATGTTGATTTCAGCTTGTGATGAGCTTGTCAACAGATGGCTTTATGTTCAGCGATAATTTCAGAAGAGGCGAAGGAAATGGAAGGGGTCGGACGGGTTCGAAAGCTGTTTCCAAATTGGCGGATATCGGCTGGAAGGCTTTTCAGGCTGTAAATACAGCCCTGCCCGAGGGCCAGTCGATCCAGCCGGCGTGGGCTGCCGAGCCGCTTTTAAAATCTTATGAGAGAACGGCGCCGCCGCTGGGTTTCCCGCGCGAAACTGACAGCCTCTGTCCGGCCTGCGTAAAATCGGTCCGCAACGGCGTTATCTCCGGCGATATCCCGCTGAACATCTTAATGGATGCACATCCCGGCGAAATAAAGGCACAGATCGTCGAAGAGGATGGCCAGGTGATAATGCGAAAGACCTGCCCGACACACGGCGAATTTGAAGACGTGCTGGCAACCGATGCCGATTTTCTCCGGCGGATCGAGGATCTCTTTTTCGGACGCGATTTCAAGGCCGCGGAGGACGAACACGTCCATCATCACGGCACAAGCGACATCAAATTTGGCCGCGGAGCGGTGTTGACCGTTGACCTGACGAACCGCTGCAACATGATGTGCAATCCCTGCTTCATGGATGCGAACCAGGTCGGATATGTCCACGAACCGACATTCGAGGACACAAAAGCGATCCTTGACCGGGCAGTTTCGTTCAAACCGCGCCGACAGATAATTATCCTGTTCTCGGGCGGTGAACCGACTCTTTCTCCATATTTTCTGGACGCGGTCGCCTACGCAAAGAAGGTAGGTTTTTACAGGATCCTTGCCGCCACAAATGGTATCAGGTACGCGGAAGACATCGAGTTTTGCAAGGCTGCGAAGGAAGCGGGCCAGCACGGCGTCTATCTGCAATTTGACGGAACGAACGAAGAGGACAATAAGCACCGCGGTGTCGGAAATCTCTTTGACGTTAAATTAAAAGCTATCGAAAACCTTGCCTCGGTCGGCATAAAAGTGACATTGGTCACGACCATCGTAAATTCGTGGAACAACCAGGGTATCGGGTCGATCGTAAAATTTGCGGCCGAGAATATAGACAAGGTGCAGACCATTGCGTTTCAGCCCGTCAGCTTTACCGGCCGAGATGAAGACATCTCGGACAAGGACCGTAAACAGCAGCGTTACACACTTGCGGGAATGACACATGATCTAAAGGACCAACTCGGCGGTGTGCTCGAACCGATGCGCGATTGGTTCCCTTTAAGTTCGTATTCAGCATTCACATCTGTGATGGATATGCTGCAGGGAGCGGACGCTCCGTGGGGCTGGTCATCGTGCAATTGCCACCCGAACTGCGGCATTTTCACCTTGATGGTCGTAAACAAGAAGACCAATGAGATGAAATCGCTCTTTGAGTTCTTCAACTACGAACAGTTCATGAAGGACGTGGCAAAGATCACCGATACGGCCCGCGGCAAAAAGCTGACGATGGCCCAGCTTGCGATGGCGATAATGCGAAATTATGATGCCGCAAAGGCTCCGGAGGGCTTCCCGATCTCGCAGATCATAAATCTGTTCAAGCCGTCATCTGCCACATCGAACAGCGACCGTAACGACCGCATGAAAACTGAAAAAGCCGATGACGACATCTGGCGTGTTCTCTGCGTCGAAGGGATGTGGTTCCAGGACCTTTTCACTTACGATTTCCGTCGGACCGAGATGTGTGTCATCCCTTACGGAACCCAGGAGGGTGAGATCAGCTTTTGCGCCTATAACACCGGAGTCGGCTGGCGGCAAATAATCGAAGAGATGCATAAGACCGCGTCTCTGTCGGAATGGTACAAAGATCATGGCCGCCATGCGGTTTACGCGAAAGGTAAGGAAGTACCCGGCATCGGCAAGACACGCTCTCTTTCGCTGCCCGTGATCGCGAAAGTTCTCGAACAAGATATCGACAAACCGGCCGTCACACCCTATCTGGTCGAAACCGACGAGCAGGAAACGGTCGGCGTTTAATTTTTTTTCTATTTTCTCTATTCAGATCTCTCCGGCGTGTGGGATTTGGGTCTGGTTCGCGGTGTTCCGCTGCATCGAGGAATCGGCCGCCTTTGTCTTTCCGCTAGTCTCACGCTCGGTCCATCAGATCACTCCCAAAGTGAGCTTTACCCCTGCTCGCCATGGTCGAGGTTTGTCCGGCGAAGCCCAATTTGTAGCGAGAGACGATGACACCGAAACGGCGCCGTACCCTGACGGCGGGCCTATCTGCGATAGCCGCCATCATTTTATCCAGCTTTTACCTTTCAACCACCGAAGCGGACCTTTCGGTTTACCTTGAGCCGACGGAAAACGGCCTCACAAGGGTTATCGCCGATAGGGTTGGAGCCATCTACGAGACCGAGTGGCCCGTCAACAACCTGAAGGAGATCCCGCTGGCGGGAAGCACCACTCGTGTCCTAACGTGGACCGAGCACAAGGCCGACGGAAACTCGGAAATGTATGCGATAAGCATCTCCGGAAAGGAATTCGTTGTCCGCAATGCTGAGCCCCGACTTCGGTTAAGGGTGGGGACATTTGACCCGCTCAGGGAAGTGCCTCCGACGCTTCCCTTTGCTCGCAGGACGGGCGAAGACCACAATGCCTATATCGTCCAGTTTGTTACGCAGCCGCTCGAGGAATATCGGCAGGCGATCAAGGAAGCCGGAGGCCGGGTGTTCATTTACGTGGCCGACCATGCTCATATCGTTCAGATGGACGAAAAGACGGCTGAAAAGGTGGCCGGATTCCCTTTTGTCCGCTGGGTCGGACACTACGAACCGGGATACAAGATCGACCACGAACTTTTACCCGCGTTGGCGACAAGAATCCTCGAAGCGAGAAAATATAACGTGATGGTATTGGAACGCGGCGGCAAAATGCACCGACGGGCCGCAGAGCGGATCGAGCAGTCCGGAGGCGTAGTACACAACATCATCGAAGAGGGCTTCAGGCTAGAAGCCACGCTCGACGCATCCCAGTTGATGGACATCGCCTCCAGCCCTGACATCCTCTATATCGATCCCTGGTTTCCGCCGGAAGGCGACATGGATATCGTACGAACAACGGGCGGGGCAAACAACATCGAGGCCCTAACGGGCTACAGGGGCGAGGGGGTCAGGGCGGAGGTGATGGACAACGGACTCCGACAGACGCATGTAGATTTCCAGAGCGGTTCCCCGCCGTTGATACATAATTCGTCAAACACAAATGAAACGACGAATCACGGCACTTCGACCTACGGCATAGTCTTTGGACGGGGAACGGCAAATGCCGCGGGACGGGGGCTTTTGCCGGAGGCGCAGGGCATATTTGCAGACTACGATTTTCTCGCTAACAGATACACACATACGGCAAGGCTCGGTCAACCGCCGTACAATGCGGTCTTTCAGTCGAACAGTTGGGGAAACGGGCTGACGGTGAACTATACGACGATATCGGCTGAGTTGGACGACATTATCTTCATCAACGACATATTGCTACTACAGTCTCAAAGCAATACCGGAACCCGAAGTTCCAGGCCGCAGGCATGGTCCAAGAACGTGGTCTCGGTCGGCGGCATCTACCATTACAACAACGCGAATAACGCAGACGACCGGTGGGCGGGAGGCGCGAGCATCGGGCCGGCGGCGGACGGAAGGATGAAGCCGGACCTTGCGAACTACTACGACGCGATATTTGCGACCAGTTTCAACAGCAATACGAGCTATACCTCAACGTTCGGCGGTACGAGCGCGGCGACTCCGATAACCGCGGGGCATTTCGGTATCTTCTACCAGATGTGGCACAACTCGGCGTTCGACAATCCAACCGGCCCGACGGTCTTTGAAAGCCGCCCGCGTGCAATGACCGCAAAGGCGGTGATGATAAATACGGCCATGCAATGGGATATGTCACCGGACGCCACGGACATCAGGCGGGAGAATCAGGGGCTTGGCCGGGTAAGCCTCGCGAATCTCTATGCATTACGGGAAAAGATGCTGATAGTTGACGAATCGGTACCGCTCGAGAATCTTGAGACACGCAGCTTTATCGTAAACGTCGCCCCGGGATCGACTGACCCGCTGAAGATAACGATGGCCTATACGGACCCAATGGGCAATCCGGCCGTGATACCGGCAAGAATTAACGACCTTGACCTTAAAGTAACCGCACCGGACGGAACGGTCTATTGGGGAAATCAGGGGCTTTCAGGACGAGGGATGTGGTCGGTGCCCGGCGGTAGCCCAAGCAAGGTTGATACGGTGGAGAACGTTTTCATCGAGACGCCGATGGCGGGCGTTTGGCGGATCGATGTCTTTGCGGCTGAGATAAACCAGGACGCAAGGCCAGAAACACCGGGTGTAACAGATGCCGATTTCGCCCTCGCGGCAAGCGGCATCTCAAGGGTCTCACCGACCTCAGCTCCGGTGTCTGTAGAAGGACGAGCATTGACCGTGGATGGACGCGGGGTCATGGGTGTGGCGATCACAATCACCGGGTCAGGAGGTGAGCAAAAACGTGCAATAACAAATGGTTTTGGCCATTACCGCATCGACGGCCTGCGGGCGGGTGAGACCTACGTTTTGTCGGCCGGTTCAAGGCGGTATTTGTTTGTTCCCGCCGAGATCGTGGTAACTGTTCATGACGACATAACAGGTGTTGATTTCGTTGCATCGCCGCGAGATCAGCATCCGTAATTGCGACAGAGTGTCTTAAGCCCCTCAGCGACATCCGCTCCGATGTGGACACGCAATGCACGCCGCCCACGGTCGAGAAGGACCTGAAGATCGCCGAGCGATTGTGCGGCCTTGACCACGCCGAAGGTGAATTTTTGCCCTGGAACAGCCAGGTCCTCAGTATCGTCCGAGGTGATCTGCAAAAAGACCCCGTTGTTGGCCCCGCCCTTATAAGCCTGGCCGGTCGAATGCAAAAATCGGGGGCCAAACCCGAGGCATGTTGCGGCGAGCCTCTGTTCTAGGGTTCGGGCCCTGATCCGCTTGAGCAGTTCTTCGTTCTCCTGGTTCATTTCCAGATAGGCAAGGACGGCAAAATAATCGCCGTCGTCTATGTTTGAGCAATGAGCGGAGAGAAGCTCGGAGATCCGCGGTTCATCTACCATTTCCATTAACCTGGAGGCATACGCTTCGCTTGAAAAGAGCTTGAATCCGGCCTCTTCGAAAAAGGGCTGTTCAGCGGGTAGCTCGCCGGAGGCTTCGAATTGGTCTGTTATCTTGCGTGCTTCGATCTTCGCCGACTCAACGTCCGGTTGGTCAAACGGATTTATACCCATTGCAGCACCTGCGACGGCGGTCGCGAACTCCCAACGGAAAAACTCACCGCCGAGAGAGTACCTATCTGCGAGTTCAATATCAATGACCGGATGGCCGGCGGCGTGAAGTGCCGCAAGGTCAATGGGAATATCGGAACCCGCAAGACGCACCTGAACAAAGACCCGGTCGCTGCCATAGCTGACGGCGGGCTGGGGCGGTTCGCCGTCAACAGGAATTATCGCAACGCCATTCTTGCCTGTGGATTCGGCGATCAACTGTTCGAGCCAGGCTCCGAGCCGCGAGATCTCAGGTGAAGTAAAGATAGTCAGCTTGTCGCGGCCTGCCCGATGGCAAACGCCAAGGATCAGGCCAAGTACAACTCCAACGTTACGACTTGCGACGTCGCGGCGATAAAGCTCTGCCACTTCGGAGCCGCTGGAGAGCAGGCGCTTTACATCGAGGCCCATCGCGGCGGCTGCAGTCATCCCGAACGGCGATAATGCAGAAAATCGCCCACCGACTGTAGGTTCGCCAAAGATGATATGGCGAAACCCGTCTTCGCGGGCCACCTCTTCCATTTTTGAACCCGGATCAGTGATGGCTATGAACTGCCGGCCGGCGGACTCTTTACCGACGAATTCGGCGACCCTTTCAAAGAAATACTGCTTGAAGCAATTCGGTTCAAGTGTGGTGCCGGATTTGCTGGCTACGATAAAGAGGGTTTTCGAGAGGTCGAGCCGACTTTCGACAGTCTTCACTTGTGCCGGCACGGTAGAATCAAGGATATGAAAGTTAGTCTTGCCGAAGGTGTGTGCCAGAACCTCGGGGCAAAGCGATGAACCGCCCATACCCATTAGAAGAATGTCCTGAAAACCCGCGTCGCGAACATCCTCTTTCAGCTCTTCGTACTTTTTCAGGTCACCAAGCTCGCGATCGACGATATCGAGCCAGCCTAGCCAGCGATCTTCGCCGGAGCCGGTCCAGACGTCGGCGTCCTTTTGCCAGATACGGTTAACAGTACCGTCGGCTTGCCACGCTGCTAGTTCATCGCTTAGGGCCGAGTTAAGAGCGTCCGGGAGTGAAAAGGTAAATGAATGGTCTGGCATAGTGTTCGAAGTCTCCGCTTTCAAAGTATTTTCCCGCAATTGGCCGATACGCGCAAAAGGGACGTCCAATCGATCGGTGGCGGTCGGGAGTAAATGTCTGATAGAATCGCGGACATGAAGCGACTGTCATTGCTATTTGCCGTATTGCTTTTTTTCGTGTCCGAAGGCCGCTCGCAATCGTGTTATGAGGAGGCCAAACAGGTCGAGCCCGTTCTGTCAAAAGAGGTTAGGTTGGAGTATTCGAAAAATTTGGAACTCGCAGCTCGGCAAGCTGCCGAAGAACTCTCGGCCGACAACATAATTTGGTACGCGAGGCGAAAGGGATATCTTGGGTACTATAAGGACGCGATCGAGTCCATAACGATCGGGTTGGAAAAGTTTCCCGACGATGCGAGGCTCTACCGGCACCGCGGCCATCGATTTATAACCCTGCGGTGTTTTGACGATGCGATAAAGGACTTTGAAAGGGCGGCCGCGCTAGTAAGAGGCAAACCCGACGAGGTGGAACCGGATGGGCTGCCAAACCGGCTCAATACGCCGACCAGCACACTGCAATCGAACATCTGGTATCACCTTGGCCTTGCCTATTACCTCAAAGGCGACTTCAAGAATGCACTCCGTGCGTATAAAGAATGTCAAAAGGTCTCAAAAAACAACGATATGCGGACAGCGACGACCTATTGGCACTATATGACGCTGCGGCGTATGGGGAAGAAGCGAGAGGCAGAAAAATTGCTTAGGGGCTTTTCGACCAATATTGAGTTGATAGAGAATACAGACTATCTCAACCTGTTGAAACTCAACAAAGGCGAGGTAAAGGCCGAAGACCTGCTTTCAACCATTCGCGGCGATGCAAATACTTTAGGCTCGGCATCGCTCGGCTACGGCATCGGAAACTATTTCCTGTACAACGGCGACAGAGAGAACGCGATGACCATTTTTCGAAAGATCGTAGAGGGTAATCAGTGGGCGAGCTTTGGCTACATCGCTGCTGAAAAAGAGTTAGCAGTAAGAAATCCGCTCGAACTGCTGGAAGTGCAGAAACTGTAGGTTATCTCGTCAACCAATCGAACAGCATTTGTTCCTGATCATGAAACGCGTGTTCGGGCGTTTCTTTTTTTGTCATTGGGAGTTTGAAGAAGACGGAAAGCTGCTCCTGAACACCGGTTTCACCTCGCTGGTGCGCGAGGTCAAGACAACGGGCGACCTCAATGGCGAGTGGGGCGGCGAGGATCGAATCCTTGCAAAGGAAATTCACCTTTATCTGCATCGTTTGGCCGAGAAAACCGCGGATGTCGATGTTGTCCCACGCCTCCTTGTTGTCACCTCGGGGCCTGTAATAGCGGATATCGATGATGTGGTCTTCGACGTGGTAGCCGAGGATGTCGTCCAGCACGCTCTGTTTTGTCTTCACTTTAGATGCAAGCGAATCCTCATTAGAAAGGGCAAGCCCATCGCGGTTCCCCAGGATGTTCGTCGAATACCAGCCATCAACGTGCAGTGCCCGGCTTTTGAGTGCCGGGGCAAGCACGGTCTTGATAAAGGTCTGGCCCGTCTTTCCATCCTTGCCCGCGATCGGGACATTCCGCTTTTCGGCGAATTCGATCAATGCCGGAAGCTCGGCCGAGACTGAAGGCGTAAAGTTGCCGTAAGGCACGCCCTCGGCGATCGCGGCGTAAGCGTAAAGCATCGCCGGTGATATTTGAGGCGAGTTCGAGTCAAGTGCGCCCTCAAAACCTGCAAGCGAATCAAAGGCCTCATCGCCCTTTCCGGCAAGCTTCTCGGTCGAGGCCAGGTTTATGACGACGACCGAATCGCAGCGGCTTTCGAACTCAGCAAGGTTCTTCCTCAGCTCAGCGATCACTGCACGATGGCCGCCGGTTATCTTATTCTCGCCGGCGATCAGCGAAAGAAAGCGTTCGTCGGCGACGGCCGGCCACGGCTTGATATGCCGAAGCTCGCTCTCGATCGCAACATACTGTTTGTAGGTAAGAACTTCGTGGTTTTCTGCCGCCTTTGCGAGGTCATCGGGAAACATATCCCAGCCGGCAAAAGTGATGTCGCTGTAGTCTGCGAGCCCGGCATCCGGCCGGTCGGCGAGCGGAAGGCCCTCGGTGCCAATTATCCCCTTTTTGAGCAGTTCGATTCCGGCGGCCATGGTCGAACCGACCGCCCCGCCAATTCCTACAACTGCAATGCCTAACTTCCGAATCGCCATGGAAAACGATAATGTTACGCTTTGAGGATCAGCTTTGCCAACTCCCGTTTTAATAACTTCCCGGTCGGGCCTTTTGGGATATCTGCGACGAAATACACGGTCTTTGGGCATTTGAAGTCGGCGAGATTCAGTTTGCAGAAATTGATAATGTCTTCACCGCTCACGTGCGTCTCTGCGATCACACTCCCTTCAACCTGTGTTTCCGTCTGGGTGTAGCCGTCCTTTAGCACAATAAATGCGGCGACCTCTTCGCCGTAAAGTTCGTCCGGGACGCCGATCACCGCCGCGTGTGCAACTGCCGGATGCGTGTACAAAATATCGTCGATCTCGCGGGGATAAATGTTCTCGCCGCCGCGGATTATCATGTCCGACTTGCGGTCGGCGATGTAGAAGAATCCGTCGGCGTCACGATATCCAATGTCGCCGGTGTGAAACCAACCGCCGCGAAAAGCCTCGGCGGTAGCCTCCGGGTTCTTGAAATAGCCCTTGAAAATATTTGGGCCGCGAAGGACTATCTCGCCCAGTTCCCCATCTGGAACATCGTTATCGTTCTCATCCACCACACGCATCTCGTTGCCTATCGGCTTTCCGCAGGAACCGGGGCGACGGTCGTCGTTCGGAGGATTAAAGGTCGCACGACAGGTTGATTCCGACAGCCCGTAGCCTTCGACAACGAGAACGCCGAATCGTTCCTCAAACTTCCTCAAGACCTCGACCGGTACAGGTGCCGAGCCGCACATAGCGAATCGAAGGTTTGTGTGCTGCGAGCGGTGAGCAGTAAGCGGTTTTTCGTGATCGCTGCCTGCTGCTTGCTGCTCACCGCTCCCTTTCAGGAGCATTGAAAGCATTGTCGCGACAGAGCCGAACGAGGTGATCTGATAATTCTCGATTATGTCCCAAAATCGCGAGGCGGAAAATTTCGGCGAGACCACGGTCGAGCCGTTGGCGTAAAGCGCCGTCATTGTGGTAACGGTCACGGCGTTCATGTGAAACAGCGGCATAACGGTAAGCAGTCGGTCATCCGTCCCAAAACCAAGCCACCTCGTTATCTGGCGGGCGTTCGCAATAAGATTGCCGTGGGTCAACAGGCAGCCTTTCGGTTTTCCCGTAGTTCCGGACGTGTAGATGATGATCGCCTCATCGTCCGGGGCCACGTCGTTGTTAGCGGAACATTCCTCGAAATCTACACCGGCTTTTCCGGCATCATCGAAAATGATGGATCGAATCGACGCCGGAACGTAAGAAATAAAGTCAGAGCCAACCAGCATCAACTTCGCCTCAGAGTTATTGACGACCCATTCGATCTCCTCCGGTTTAAGAAGTGAGTTGACAGGCCCGGCGATCGCACCGAGATGCCAGCAGGCAAAATAGGCGATGATATACTCTGCTGAATTTGGGAGCATAAGGCTGACAACATCGCGGTCTCGGATGCCGCGGCTGCGAAGCATTTGCGCGGTGCGGGCTACGGCAGTGGTAAACTCGGAATAGCTCCATGAACGGCCATCCACCTCAGAGATCAAAAAGATCTTGTCGGGAGTCGCATCGGTGCGATTTCCCAGCAAATCGTTGACGTTGTTGATAACCGGCATTCGTATTAGAATAAGCCAATTCTTACAAGCATTGAAAATGCGAATTGCCGCGAATGATCGGTTTTTTCGCGGAGATCTCAGTAATACGAAATATATGAAATATACAACTATCTTGCTGATAACGATGACTATCGGATCAGGATCCTTGGCCTGCCAACAGGCGGCCCCGTCAAATGCGAACGATCCCGTCGCGAATTCAGAGGCTCCTGCCATTTCTTCCCCTGCGACTCAGCCCGCACCCGGCGCGAATGATGCGAAACCGGCTGAAAAGGTGGCGATCAAAGCTGACACGCCGACGGATGCTTATAGAACCGCCCTAGCGGCAACGAAGGCCAGGGATTATGAATCGCTCAAGAAGGTCGTTTCAAAGGACGTCCTCGAGTTTTTCCGATTCATGAGCGAGGGAGACGAATCTTCAGACGACATGATGGCTGAAATGCTCGGTTCAAAACAGAGTGAAACTGGCGAAGTTCGGAACGAGAAGATCAACGGCAACAAGGCAACGCTTGAATATGTAGCAGAGAACGGCGAGTGGAAAACCATGGACTTCATTAAAGAGGACGGAATGTGGAAACTCACTCTCCCCGAAGGTGAAAAGAAAGGCAGTAGGAAATAAGAATGGAAACCTATAGGTCCTATATAGGCGGAGAACGGATCGAGTCATCGTCCGGAAATACGATGCCAAATATCAACCCCGCCGACACAAGCGACGTTATCGGGGAGATCCAGCTCGCATCGCGCGAGGAATCGCGACGAGCGGTGGCATCGGCGTTTTCAGCCTTTCTCGAGTGGCGGCGAACGCCCGCTCCCGCACGCGGAAAGATCGTTTCGCGAGCCGCGCGATTGATGGAAGACAGGAGGGAAGAGCTTGCGGCCGCGATAACCCGCGAAGAAGGCAAGACGCTGGCCGAGGCTCGGGGGGAACTTACACGTGCGATCAACGTGGTCGAATTCTGCGCTGGCGAGGCTCGCCGCCTGGTCGGCGAAACGATCCCCTCTGAACTTCCGGCAAATTTCGCCTACACGATCAAAGAACCTCATGGCGTAGTTGCGGTCATTACGCCGTGGAATTTTCCCGTAGCGATACCTGCGTGGAAAATAGCACCGGCATTGGTGGCCGGGAACACTGTCGTCTTCAAACCTGCGACACTGACCCCTGCCACGGCTGTTATGCTCACGGAAATATTTAATGAAGCCGGGCTGCCGCCGGGCGTACTGAATCTCGTGCTCGGGTCGGGCAGCGAGGCGGGCGATGCGATCTTAAGCCATCCGGCGGTTAAAGCTGTTTCGTTCACGGGTTCGACTGAAACAGGCCTGAAGATCTCTGCGCAGGTAGCGCCACGAGGCGTGAAGGTGCAGGCAGAGATGGGCGGGAAGAACCCGGTTGTGGTGCTTGAAGATTGCGACATGGCACTGGCTGTGGAATCGACGGCGCAAGGTGCATTTGGCTCCACCGGACAGCGTTGTACCGCGACCTCGCGGGCGGTGGTGATCGATACGATCGCTGATGAATTTGTCGAAAAGATAGTCGAACGAGCCAAAAGTTTCAGGCTCGGACCGGGAGATGACCCTGAAACTGACATCGGGCCTTCGGTTGACGAGGGTCAGTTCAATACTGTCCTGAAATATATTGACATTGGCCGCGAGGACGGAGCGGAGTTGCTCTGTGGCGGAAAACGTGCGGATGGCGACAGACTTGAGAATGGGTTCTTCGTGGAACCGACGGTTTTTGACCGCGTTACGACCGATATGCGGATAGCTCGGGAAGAGATATTCGGCCCCGTGCTTTCAGTGCTGCGGGTAAAGGACTTTGAAGAAGCAATGCTCGTGGCGAACGACAGCGAATACGGCCTTTCTTCATCCGTCTTTACCAACGACGCAAATATGGTCTATCGATTTATTGACGAGATCGAGACCGGAATGACACATATAAATTCACCAACCACCGGAGGCGAGGCCCACGTCCCCTTCGGCGGTATAAAGAACACCGGACTCGGTGCCCGCGAACAGGGCTCGACATCGCTTGATTTCTACACCGAGCTCAAAGTGGTCTACGTTGACTACACCGGGCGAAAGCGCGAGGGGAATCTTTACTAGCTTCCCTATCGGGTTCGTTCAGAGAGCACCCATCGGTGCGGATCGAGTTCTACCTTTTGCGGCCGCATCGGCAACCGGATCTCGAACGGTGTTTTCGGCCCGATCGCGTGGATCGTACCGCTGGCGGTCTGATTGCCGCCAAAGCTGAACACCAACGGCATCGGCATAAAGAAATTTTCATCCACGTTTTCCTGTATCAAATTTCCCTTGACCATGACGGAACCATCGGCACCTGGCTCAATGGTGTGCTCAAGCCGATACGAAGGAAATCCGGTCTCATAAACCCACTGGCGAAAGAACCAATTAAGGTCCTTCAAACCATATCTCTGTCCGATAGGCGACCGAGCAAAATGCTGCCCGGCGACGCGGCGAAAATCGTCTGTTGAGGCTGATCCATTTCGGTATTGTTCGACGAAGTCTTTCATCATCTCGTAAAAGATCTTGTCGTCGCCTGTGGCGGGGTCGCTCAAAAGGAAGTGCATCATTCTGAGGACAAGAGCCCCTTTGTTGTAGATAAGCGTCTGATAGGCACCAAGCGTGTTGCTGGTATTGAGCCTGAAACCAAGGATCAGCGGGCCAACATCATTAAGCTTTCCTCTCCCGATGCCGGTCAGCGTTCGAGGCGGATCTTTGATCGAGTTGCGCATCTCATCGATCAGCGATCGGCCCGCACCCGGATTCTGCCTGAGCGACGTATAGAGAACGCCGGAATATTCAGCAAATCCCTCACTAAGCCATTGGTCGCGATACGACCTCCATGCAACAATGTTCCCCCACCATTGATGTGCCGTTTCGTGAGAGATGAAAGCAAAAGTATATTTGCTCGTGCGATCTGCCGGTGGGATCATCAGCATCGACGGAAAACCCTGTCCGAAAGCGAACGGATGGAACGTTGCGCTGTAACCGTCATAGGGATAAGCACCGAAGATGGCATTGAAAAACCTTACAGAGTTGTTGAGCTCAGCTAAGATAAAGCTCTCCTTGATCGCCGTATAGCTGCCCCCAAGCGAGTTGAATTCCAGTGGAATGGACATATCGGTGCCGTCCCAGGTCACCGTCTCTGTATGCCGCTGCCAAGGACCGAGGGCGAAGGTGACAAGGGCAACCGGGTGTTTCATCTGATACTTTGTGATTACAGTGCCACGATCTTCTACCGAATCTTCTTCGCTGATTCGGGAGCCGACTGTCGCCACCTTTAAACGGCGGGCATGCCGAAACGTCATATCGTAAGTGGCTCGGTCAAGATAGCCGTGTCGTGGATACCAGCTTGTGTTAGACCGCGGGTAAGAGCAATCATTGAAGCGGTCATGCTGTCGCAGGAATTCGCCTTCAAGTTCAAACTCCAGTTCGAAACGTTCGTCCTTTTTTACCGGTTCGGGAAGAAAGACCGTTACGGTATTGTCCCAGTCTTCCTGGACGCCGCCGATCTCCGTACCTTTGTATTTTACTGAGACCAGCCGTAGATTTTTGCGGAGCCGCTGACTATCCCAGTCAGAAAGCCCCTCGCCCAGAACAAATGGGATCGCACGTACACCGTCCTGAAGCGAGACCATACTTACCTTTGACTTTAAATTCATCGACCTTCTGGGGTTCCTGAGATCTACATCCATCTCATAATGGACGATATCGACCATGTCGTGGACGTCAGAATAGCTGACAATTCCGCGTTGGTAGTCAGATTCAGAATAGAACGCCAACCAGACGTCGTTGAACCGTATAGCACTATTGTAAGTGAAGATAAGCCCCTTTTCGCCGCCGTTAATGGTAAAGTTCGATGTTAAGATCCGACTTTGAGGGTCGAAAACATAGGAGTAGCGGCTAGGCCTGCCGCCCTCATATATACCTATGAAGATCCCTTCCGTCTCTTTATTAAGGAGCGAGATCGCTGTTCGAGCAGCAACATTCGCGCCGGTCTCTCTGAGGAGCTTATCGTTCATTTCGGCGGCAAGCCTTTGAGCCTGCGGCGTAGCCGGCCCCTCCCTTCGGTTAGCCCCGATCGCGTCGAAAGTGTCGTCCGTAAATCGAAACGCCGCGGAGGTAAACTCGTTAGAAATCGCTTCTGATCGCAACAACCGGCGAAGATTGTCTTTCTCAAAGTTGCTCTCCGGCGGCAGGGCGTTGAATGTCCCTCGGCCGATAAAAACAGCGCCGGTGACCCGTCCTGCGATCGGTGCGGTAAAATAAAATGTGCCGTTAAAGGTCATCTCTACGCGGTCGCGCTTTAGCCGAAGGTCTGAGACCTCTGCAAGTCCGCCGTCGAGTTCGAATGTCTTGATTTGGTCATAGGTAACAGCCTCGATAGGCGGTTTTGCCTGTAACGGGCCGACAGCACCGGCAAAAGCAAAAGCAGCATAGATTCCCAGTACAGCTAATAAATTGACTCGGGGGTGATACATCAAGTTTTCTCCTGGAATGGTCTGAGAGAGACAAAAGGTTTTGTTAAAGATATTTCAGATCTGCTTGGCAGGTCAAGAAAAATCGAAAAGGGCAGACTTTCTCCTTTATTTCGTCAGTTTCGTTATCTCCCTCTTCGATACGGTGAATCGCTTTCGTTTGGAATCTGTATCTGCTATGATTCGCTGAAATCAACGCCGACCGGCGACATACCGTTCGCTGAGATCCATTCCTTGATATGGCCACACAAGAGAAAAGAGACAATGTTTCAGAAACCGTCAGGAAGCACAGAGAGTTTCTGTTCCCGGCAGTTGCGACTTACTACGAGGAGCCATTGGCACTGGTACGCGGCGAGGGCGAATACGTCTGGGACGATCAGGGAAACAAGTATCTTGATTGCTTCGGCGGCGTGCTTACCGTAAGCGTAGGGCATGCGAATCCCCGAGTGAACGAGGCAGTGCTCGAACAGAACAGGACAATTCAGCACACTTCGGCACTCTACGCGACCCCGAATCAATCTGACCTTGCCGAAAAGCTCGCCGAGATAACACCGGGCCGGCTGAAAAAGTCGTTTTTTTCCAATAGCGGCACCGAGGCGGACGACACCGCAATTACCGCCGCGAAAACCGCAACGGGCCGGCATGAGATCGTCGTTCTGCGGCATAGCTATTCCGGTCGGTCGGCGACCGCACTTTCGGCTGTCGGCCATGCAAACTGGCGACCTCTGCCGGCGCAGGTCGCGGGCATGGTCCACGCACCGGCTCCGTATTGCTATCGATGCCCGTTCAAGCTCGAATATCCGAGCTGTGATATGGCATGCGCAAAAGATGTTGAGGAACTCATTCAAACCACGACGACCGGAGAGATCGCCGCATTCATGGCCGAGCCGATCCTCGGCGTGGGCGGCTTCATCGTACCGCCGCCTGAATACTTCGGCATCGTCTATGATATCGCCCGCAAACACGGTGGATTATGCATAGCCGACGAAGTGCAAACAGGCTGGGGACGCACGGGCGACAAATGGTTCGGCATCGAGCATTGGGGCGTTGAGCCGGACATCATCACCTCCGCAAAGGGTATGGCAAACGGCATCCCGATCGGCTGGACGATCGCCACGCCTGAAGTGGCAGATGCTTTCCCCGGCCTGACCTTCGCAACATTTGGCGGCAATCCCGTTTCCACCGCCGCCGCGCTTGCTGTCATCAAACTCATCGAGGACGACGACCTACGAACCAACGCCCGCGTCGTCGGTGACTATCTTAGAACAAAGCTCCTCGAACTAAAGGACAAGTATCCTGTTATCGGCGATGTTAGAGGCATGGGTCTGATGCAGGGCATCGAACTCGTCAAGGACCGCCAAACCAAGGATCCCGCTCCGGAAGCCCTCGTCAAAGTCTTCGAAGAAACCAAACGCCGCGGCGTTCTGATCGGCAAAGGCGGCCTCCACGGCAACGTCATCCGGACCGGAATGATGCTCAACTCAACAACAGGCAACGTCGACGAACTAATCGCCGCCCTTGATGCGGGATTGGCTTTATGCTAGTAAGAGAACTGACGACAGAGACACAGAGAGCACGCCGGCTAGGCTGGTACTTGAAATTGCGTCGGATCTTCCGGACAAATACGGGGTTCGCACTCTTGATGCTTTTCAGCTCGCTTCCGAGCTTGTCTGGTGCAACGAAAAGCCACGAAATCGTCCACACATCTGTGCGGATGAACGACTTGGCCAAGCCGTAAGCGATGCGGGGTTCGAAGTGATTTCGCTCTATTCGCTCTAAAAGACAGCGAGCGTCGTCAAGCTCTAGTTGTACCTTCCTCGCGATTAGATTGAACTGTGAAATGACCATGCCTGACGAAAGAAGCAAATCTGACCTAGATGATCGCACCACCGAGGCGATTCGACGAGTCGAGGAAAAATGGCGTCAACAGGAGGAAGAGAAAAGCAACCAGCATATAAGAGAGTTGCGCGCGAAGGAAGAACAGGAGCAAGCTCAAAAACTTGCGGCGAGATCGCGATGGATTAATTTTGGATTAGCGACTGCCTTTACATGGGTTGTCATCATGCTAACAGACAAAGCGATCGCTCCCGAAATTGACGTGGCCCAAAGTTTTGGAAAGTACTTGCGTGGCGCGTTGGCTCTTCAGCTTCTACCGCTAATCTTCGGCTGGATCGCTCGGAAAATTACGTTCACGTCACAGAAATGGCAAATTGTTTATTGGCTTGTTCTGATAGGCGTGCTGATCGCGAGAGAGATTGTGTTGTCCAGAATGGCTGCCTGATTCTAGTTATGAAAACCATAATCAAATCTGGCCGGGTCGTAACCGCCGTTGACGACTACGTTGCTGACATTTTTATCGACGGCGAGACTGTGACGACCATCGGCAAGTCGCTCGACATCGAAGCGGATGTCGTGATCGACGCGTCGGGCAAGCTCGTTTTTCCCGGCGGCATCGACCCGCACACCCACATGGAGCTCCCGTTTGGCGGAACCCAATCGAGTGATGACTTCTTTACCGGCACCCGCGCCGCGGCACACGGCGGAACGACGACGATCATCGACTTCGCCGTCCAAAACAAAGGCGAATCCCTAACGCAAGGCGTTGATAACTGGCACAAAAAGGCCGAGGGTAAGACCTGCATAGATTACGGCTTTCACCTTATCACGACCGAATTCGAAGACGGCGACGAAAATGAGATGTTCAAGCTCATCGACGAGGGCATCTCGTCGTTCAAGCTCTTCATGGCGTACCCCGGCGTTTTCCTCGCTGATGACGCAACCATCTTTCGAGCGATGTCGGCGGCGGGCCAACGCGGCGGCCTCATCTGTATGCACGCCGAAAATGGCATCGTCATCAACGAGATCATTAAACGCTTTCTCGCCGACGGCCGCACCGCACCCAAATATCACGCGCTCACCCGCCCGACCATCGCCGAGGCCGAAGGCGTCCACCGCGCCATCGCCATCGCAGAAATGGCAGAATCGCCGGTTTACATCGTCCACCTGAGCTGCTCTGATGCTCTAAACCAGGTACGTCAGGCCCGAGACCGCGGCATCCCCGCGTTCGCAGAAACCTGTCCCCAATATCTCTTCCATTCCATCGAAGACTACGGCGACGGCTGGGACGGAGCTAAATACGTCATGACGCCACCTCTCCGCGAAAAGCACAACTGTGCCGATCTTTGGACCGGACTGAAAATGGACGACCTGCAGGTGATCTCGACCGATCATTGCCCTTTCTGTATGAAGGAACAAAAAGAACTCGGCAAAGAGAGCTTCGATAAGATCCCCAACGGTGCCCCCGGCGTCGAAAATCGAATGGCCCTCATCTATAACGGCGGTGTCGTCGAGAACCGCATCTCGCTCAATCGGTTTGTGGAACTGACCTCGACCGCCGCCGCGAAGATGTTCGGAATGTTCCCTAAGAAGGGCACGATCGCGGTCGGATCCGATGGAGACATCGTCATTTTCGACCCCGACGCCGAGACCAAATTCGGCGTCGAGCACGAACATATGAATGTCGATTACAGCTCCTACGAAGGCTGGAACGTGAGAGGCAAGGTCGAGACCGTCCTATCCCGAGGCCGCGTCATCATCGAAAACGGCGAACACACCGGCAATCCCGGCGACGGCCAATTCATCAAACGCGGTGAGTGTGTGAAGATCTAAGATGATCTATTCCGACATCGACCTTTCTCGAAAACTCGAACGTACCGAAGCCCTTGCAAACGCAGACTTTGTCGAAACCCGCGCGTCGCTTGACCCTGAAACCCGCGCCTGCTGGATCGAGGTCGGCGGTGCATATGCGATGTTCGACGGCATTGAATCGCCGCTGACGCAAACCTTTGGCCTCGGAATGTTCGAAGATGCGAAATCTGAGCACCTTGACGAGATCGAGGCTTTCTTTAGAAAAAGGGATGCTCCCGTTTATCACGAGGTCAGCCCGATGGCGGATCCCTCGATCCTCGGTTTACTCGGCGAACGCGGCTATCGCCCGATAGAGCTGACTAACGTGATGTTTCAGAAACTGGACACTTCCGCGCCCGCACTCAACCGGATGAATCCCGACATCGTTTCCAGGGCCATTAACCCGGACGAAGCAGACCTCTGGGCAAGTGTCGCCTCCGAGGGTTGGACGACCGAACCCCCGATGCTCGGCGAATTTATGCTCAACTTCGGCAAGATCGCCGCTCGAACCGCGGGCGGACACCCTTTTATCGCTGAACTCGATGGCCGGCCGATCGCAGCCGGCGGGTTGTCTATCTACGACGACATATGCATCCTCGCGGGTGCCGCAACCGTTCCCGATTCCCGCCGCCGAGGTGCGCAAAATGCACTCCTCGCGGCCCGGCTCGCCTTTGCCGCCGAACGCGGATGCCGCCTCGCAATGATGTGCCGCACCCGGGAGCCAATCTCAAAAAAATGCTCAAAAGAACGGATTTCGGATAGCGTACACCCGAATTAAATGGCAGCTTTTTTAGAAAATTCGTTTATACTAGCGGCGTCAATTCTATTGTATGAAAAGATGCCCAGAATGCGGACGTGAATACGATCTCACAATGAGCTTTTGCCTCGACGATGGCTCAGAACTGCTCTACGGCCCTGCAAAGACAGAACCACATGCATCAGCGGGCGGCCACCTCGATAACGAACCGCAAACCGCCATTTTGAACTCGACGGCGGCTCCGGGCGAAGCTCCGACCCGCGCTCAGATCAATACAACCGATCAGACCGCAATTCTTCACACCGGAGCGGAGGTGGAGCCTCGGGAATCTCCGGGTGGCGGGTCGGAGAAGCAAAGCCCCTCCGCACATCGACCGGCAAAGCCGCAAAGTCAAAAGGTAAAGTTGCTCGCTGGGCTTGGGGCGGCATTGTTGATTCTTGTTTCCGGGTTCTTTGGCTATCGATATTTTTCAAACGCCGATTCCAGGCAGATCAATTCCATCGCTGTGATGCCGTTTGAGAATAGGAATTCGGATGCCGACACGGATTATTTGTCCGACGGTTTGGCGGAATCGGTGATCTTTCGGCTGACGCAGATCCCCGATCTGAAGGTTAGCCCGACGAGTTCCGTAATGCGTTACAAAGGAGTATCGACTGATATTGCAAAGATCGCCTCCGAACTTGGCGTCGATGCGGTGATGACAGGACGGCTGACCAAGCGGGGTGACAATCTGAATATCACGGTCGAACTCGTGGATGCCCGCACCATCGAGTCGCTGTGGGGCGAGCAGTATGAACGCAAACTTTCGGAACTGTTGGGCACCCAAAGCGAGATCGTCACCGAGATCGTTAGCAAACTCCAGATAAAGCTGTCGGGCGAAAGCGAGAAGCGGCTGGCGAAGAGATTCACCGACAACAACGAAGCCTATCAACTTTATTTGCAAGGCCGGTATGAGTGGAATAAGTTTTCGGTGGACGGCTTGAACAAAAGCATTTCACTTTTCGAACGCGCAATACAGATCGATCCGACCTTCGCATTAGCCTACTCAGGAATGGCCGACTCTTATGTGAATCTCGGTGTGGATTATGTTTCCCCTATCGACACGATGCCCAAAGCGAGGGTGGCCGCGATGCAGGCGATCGCTTTGGATAACTCCTTGGCCGAAGCCCACACCTCGCTTGGCTCATACAAGATGTTCTTTGAATGGGACACCGCCGGCGCCGAGGAGGCATACGAGAAAGCGATCAGCTTGGACCCAATGTACGCGAACGCACGACATTTTTACAGTCATTGCCTGCAGTTTTCGGGTAAGGAAGCCGAAGCGATCCGGGAGATGAAGAAAGCTTTAGAGCTAGAGCCACTCTCTCTGATAAACAATGCCGAACTCGGATGGGTGTACTATCTTGCAAACCAAAACGATGCTGCAATTGAACAAGCGCAAAAAACCATTGCGATCGACCCCAGCTTCGCTTACAGCTACTTTGTCCTCGGCCAGGCCTATGCCGCAACGGGGAACTATACGGGGGCGATAACCGCTTTCCGCGACGGGCAAAAGCTATCGCCAGACTGGGTCGAGCTCGAGGCGGCCCTGGCATACAGCCACGCATTAGCCGGTAATCGCGATGAGGCACGGGCGTCGCTGTCAATAGTATTGGATGCGGCGGCCGAGCGGTATGTAAATCCGGTGCCTATAGCCGCCGTTTATTCGGCACTGGGCGACAAAGGCCTGGCTATCGAATGGTTGGAGCGGGGTTATCGAGAAAAGAGTTCATGGATGAAGTGGATCGCGATAGAGCCGCAATTGGAGCGACTCCGCACGGATGCCAGGTTTCAAGATATTGTTCGCAGAGTGAATAGATGAGTCGGGATCTCAACGCTGAAGCCGAGCTGTGAGGATATGGTTAAGAATGACTTTATCGAGCTGAATGAAGACGTTTCCGCTTCGCCCCTGTGGAATCACGATCTGGCTCCAACAACGATAGAGCAGCGGACTTGGACGACTTGGAACATCGCGGCTTTGTGGATCGGGATGAGCGTTGTGATCACGACGTACATGCTCGGCGGCGGCTTCATCGCCCAAGGGATGACGTGGTGGCAGGCGATGCTGACGATCCTGCTCGGCAACTGCATAGTTCTGATCCCGATGGTGTTGAACGCACACGCCGGAACGAAATACGGTATTTCCTTCCCCGTACTGCTGCGAGCGTCGTTCGGGACAACCGGGGCGAACATCCCGGCGATGCTTCGTGCGATCGTCGCTTGCGGCTGGTTTGGGATTCAAACGTGGATCGGCGGCACAGCGATCGACGCGCTGTTGACAGCGGTCTGGAGCGGCTGGGCCGAACTCGGCGGCGGCGCTGTGGTCGCCGGCAACCCGCTTCATACATGGATCTCCTTTTTCCTGTTCTGGGGAATTCAGGTCGTCATCATCCTTCGCGGCATTGAGGCGATAAAACATCTCGAGTCCTGGGCCGCTCCTCTGCTGCTGCTTGGCGGGTTAGTCCTTTTGATCTGGGCATCATCTGCCGCAGGCGACTTCGGCAATATTCTCGCCGGCACATCCGCCCTTCAGGAAACACGCGGGAATTTTTGGGCCATCTTCCCTGCCGCCTTGACTGCCTCAGTGGGCTACTGGGCAACGCTCAGCCTCAACATCCCCGATTTCACTCGATTTGCCAAAAGCCAGCGTTCGCAGATGCTGGGCCAGGCCCTCGGTCTGCCGCTGACGATGACGGCGTTCGCATTTATCGGCGTTGCCGTAACGAGTGCCACGGTCATCATCTACGGCGAGGCCATCGCTGATCCGGTTCAGTTGATACAAAGATTCGATAACCGGTTCGTCATCCTCTTTGCAATGATCGTGATATTTGTCGCGCAGATCTCCACCAACATGGCCGCGAACGTCGTCTCGCCGTCGAACGATTTCTCGAACCTTAACCCAAAACGCATCTCCTACGTCACTGGCGGCCTGATCACCGCCGTGATCGGCATCGCAATGATGCCGTGGCAGTTGATGTCCTCGATGGGAGCGTATATTTTCACGTGGCTGATCGGCTATTCGGGCCTGATGGGAGCGATCGGCGGCATTCTGATATGTGACTACTGGCTCATCCGCAAACGCCGGATCGAGCTCGCCGATCTCTATAAGATCAACGGCGTCTATTCTTACAGCGGCGGTTTCAATTGGCGTGCGATAACGGCACTTGTTCTTGCAATTGCTCCGGTCGTCCCCGGTTTCCTCCGAGCCGCCACAACCCCCGGCGGCCAAGTCGCCGAACCAAATGTTTTTGACACGCTTTACACGTACGCATGGTTTGTAACCTTCAGTATCGCGTTTCTGATATATTTCGTTTTGATGAATAATAGATTTAGAAAACAAGTGGAAAATGCAGCTGATGCAGTCTACGGTGTAGAGGTCCATGATCTTTAGGTGGATTGTAAAAAGCTCCTAAAATTATGTCCCGCAAAGTCAAAGCAGGCCTGATACAGGCTCACAACGTCGGCTCTGTTGATGCGCCGATCGACGAGATCAAAAAAGCTAACATCGACAACCAAATGAAGTTTGTCGATGAGGCGGCAAAACAGGGTGTGCAGATCCTTTGTTTTCAGGAGATCTTCACGACGCCCTATTTCTGCGCCGAACAGCAGACGCGTTGGTACGATGCCGTCGAACGCATCCCCGACGGCCCAACCGTCAAGCTGATGCAGGATGTCGCTAGAGAACACGGAATGGTGCTGATCGTTCCTATATACGAAGAGGAACAGACCGGGATCTATTACAATTCAGCTGCCGTGATCGACGCTGACGGCAGCTATCTCGGTAAATACCGCAAAACGCATATCCCGCACGTCGCCCCCGGCTTTTGGGAGAAATTCTATTTTCGTCCGGGCAATCTCGGTTATCCGTGTTTTGACACTGCATTTGCGCGTATAGGCGTCTATATTTGCTACGATCGGCATTTTCCTGAAGGTGCCCGGTGCCTCGGTCTCAACGGTGCCGAGATCATATTCAATCCATCAGCAACGGTCGCCGGCCTAAGCGAATATCTCTGGAAGCTCGAACAGCCCGCTCACGCCGTCGCCAACGGATACTTTGTCGGAGCGATAAACCGCGTCGGGACCGAGGCCCCTTGGAACATCGGCGAATTTTACGGGCAAAGCTATTTCTGCGACCCCCGCGGCCAAATAATCGCCGAAGGCAGTCGCGACCAAGACGAGCTTATCGTCGCCGATCTCGACATGGACAAGATCCGCGAGGTGCGCAACACGTGGCAATTCTTCCGCGATCGCCGGCCAGATCTGTACGGGCCCATTTTGGATGACTAGGCCATGATAGAAAGTCGTAGTGGAGGTCAGGCACAATTCAATGCAAGTTCAGAACAAGACTGAGATATTCGATAGGCTTCGCGGCGTACAACATGAATTAGGCGTTTTGGGCGTGCGGCGGCTCGGCATTTTTGGTTCGTTCGTTAGAAACGAGCAGGATCGGGAAAGTGACGTTGATGTATTGATCGAGTTCGACCCCTCAAAAAAGACGTTTGAAAATTTTATGAATACTGCTTTCCTGCTCGAGGACACGTTGGGACGAAAGGTCGATTTGGTAACGCGTGAATCTCTGAGCCCGCACCTGGGCCCGCGAATTCTTGAAGAGGTAGAATATGGCGTTATCGACTAATGAATTGGTCAAGCATATTCTTGACGAAACAAGGTTTTTACAGGAGCAAACATCAGGTCTGGAAAAGGGAGATTATCTCGAAGATGAGGTCAGAAAAAGAGCTTTTGTTCGCAGTATTGAGATAATTGGTGAAGCTGTTAAGAAATTACCTGCCGATTTCCGCGACAAGTATCCTCACATAGAGTGGCGATTGATAGCCGGAATGCGCGACAAGCTGATCCACGAATATTTTGGCATCGATCACGACATAGTCTGGGATGTTGCCACTAACAAGGCCGTTGAACTTGAAAGGGCATTAAGTCCGGGAGATTGAAGAAAATGTCAGTATAGTTATGCAGCATCGCGAACGCTTTTCATCTGGAGCAAAGTGGGAATCCGTCGTCGGCTATTCGCGGGCGGTGCGCGTCGGCGACCGGATCTACGTGACCGGGACAACGGCAACGGATGAGAACAGCAACATTGTCGGAATCGGAGACGCCTATCAGCAAACCGTCCAGTGCATTCTGAACATCGAAAAGGCATTGAAACATTTTGATGCATCACTTGAAAACGTCGTTCGCACGCGGATGTTCGTCACCGACATCTCGCAGTGGGAAGAGATCGGCCGTGCACACGGCGAATTTTTCCGGGACATTATGCCCGCGACCACAATGGTCGAGGTCTCAAAGTTGATCGACCCCGATATGCTCGTCGAAATTGAAGCCGATGCCGAACTATAGTCAGAACCCGGAGCGGTAGCGACTGGGCTCAGTTAGATAAACGAACTATTTGTCAGTATTATGTCCGAATTCTCTACCCCGCTCGATGCCGGCCAGATCGAGGCAAATTTTGCGGACATCAATCCGCCGATGACACCCGCACAGGCGGCAGCCGAGGCAAATCGCTGCCTCTATTGCTACGACGCGCCATGCATGCATGCGTGCCCTACCCACATCGATGTACCGGCATTTATTAAAAAGATCGCCAGCGGCAACCTTACCGGTTCGGCACGTGTTATCTTCGACGCAAATCCCATCGGAGCTACCTGCGCTCGTGTCTGCCCGGTAGAGGCCCTGTGCGAAGGCGCCTGTGTTGAAAAGACCCTCCTGAAGAAACCCATCGAGATCGGCAGGCTCCAGCGCCACGCCACCGACCACCTCATAAATACCAAGAAGAGCCTCTTTCATCCCGCCCCGTCGAATGGCCTTTCGGTAGCCGTTATCGGTTCCGGCCCTGCCGGGCTTTCGGGCGCAGCATATCTCGCCCGGCTCGGCTACGCCGTTACGGTCTATGACCGCCGCGAAAAGGCCGGCGGCCTCAACACCTACGGCATGGCCGAATATAAAATGACCCAGGCCGATTCTGAAGCCGAGATCGGCCTTATCCGCCAACTTGGCATTAAGTTCCGCCTCGGCACCGAGATAACCGCCTCAGAAAATGGCCCGTCAAGCATTAGATTCTCCGATCTTCTTGAAGCAAACGATGCTGTCTTCCTCGGCGTAGGCCTGGGCAAGACAAATCGTCTGAACATTCCCGGAGAAGATCTTGAAGGCGTTCTCGATGCCCTCGAATTCATCGAAAAAGTAAAATCCCGCGATTGGGCCTCAGTTCCGCTCGGCAAAAGGGTTGCCGTTATCGGAGCCGGAAATACCGCTATCGATGCCGTTACTCAGGCAAAACGATTGGGTGCCGAAAGGGCGATGATCGTCTATCGCCGAACTGAAGCCGATGCCCCCGCCTATGATTACGAATTGGAACTTGCAAAAGCCGACGGCATAGAGTTTCATTGGCAAATGACGCCTGTCGAGATCATCGGGAACGGATCGGCAAATGCCCTCAGGTGCGACTCGCCCGGCGGCGAAACGATCATCGAATGTGACCTCGTGATAAAGGCGATCGGACAAACGAAGATGTCAGCGTTCTTTACCGAAATCTGCGGCATTACGGTTGACGAAAAAGGCCGGGTCATCGTCAATAACGAGATGCAGACCTCCGATCCTCGGATATTCGCCGGCGGCGACTGTGTTAACGGCGGTGCGGAAGCGGTCGATGCCGCTCAAATGGGAAAGCTGGCCGCCCGCGCGATTCACGCGAAGTTGACAGGTGAGATCGCTCACTTTGCCGGTGCTGACGTGTCTCGGGCGCAGCCGGTTCGGTCTCGTCAACACGGATGAAAAGGAAAGTAAACGGAGGAAACTATGTCAATCGTTCTGATAACAGGGAGCAATAGGGGTATCGGCCAGGCGACGGCGCTTCATCTGGCTGAAAAAGGCCATCGAGTCTTTGCCTCCATGCGAAATACAGATAAAGCGGACGATCTTCGTATCGCGGCTGACGAAAAGGGATTGTCGCTCGAATATCTACAGCTTGATGTTACCGATGACGCTTCGGTCAAGACGGCGGTATCAACTGTACTTGATCAAGAAGGCCGGATCGACGTGCTGATAAATAACGCCGGCATCGGGCCGGTTAGCCCGTTGGAGGAAATGGACGACGCCGCGTTCCGGGCGGTATTTGAAACCAACTATTTCGGAGCCATTCGCGTCACCCGCGCGGTCTTGCCATCTATGCGCGCCAACAAGAACGGCACGATCGTTAATATTAGCTCGGTCGCTGCCAGGGTTGCTGCGGAATGCATGGGGGCTTATTCGGCCACGAAATGGGCACTTGAAGCCTCAAGCGAAGCCCTCGCCCAAGAACTGGTGCCCCACGGTATCCGTGTTGTGCTGATCGAGCCCGGCATCACTCACACCGATATGGCTGACGGTATTCCCAGCCAACTTAGCGGACTACCGGGATCTGCCTATGCCCCGGCTGCCCAGCATATCCATGCAATTTTCTCGGGAGCTTTGCAGGCTGGTTCTACCACTCCTGAAGAGGTTGCCCACACAATCGAAGAGGCTCTCAATGATGCGCAGCCACGATTGCGGTATCCCGTCGGCGATGGTGCACGTGCATTCGTTGAGGGTAGGGCAAGGATGAATGACGAAGATTGGATCGCGATGGGCAGACACACAACCGTCGAGGATTATTTTCAGGAGTTTGCGATGCGCTTTCCGCCGCCGTCGGCAGCAGAAGGCCAGAAAGCCTAGGCCTCTATCTTTCGCCGAAAAGGCTGAGATCCGAGAGAATTGGCAGCGCTCTTGAGGATCGGAATAGGACCGCGACATGAACCGCACGATCAAGAAAACAATAAAATTTATTCTTGTCGGTGGTTTATTCGTCGCGCTCGCTTATTTTCTGCCCATTCTGTTCGGGATATTTATCCTGTGTGGTGTCATTGACGTGTCACGAAATCGTGGCCTGGACGTAAGTGTCTTTCAACAGTATTTCCTAAAGAATGGCGTCGGGACCTGGATGGCGTCGCCGATAAATCTCCTTCTCGACGTTCTTGCCCTGCCTTATTGGAACAAGGGCGTTTACAAGCTCAATGACCTTCCCGAAGACTATCAGACCGAGATCCGCTCCCTTATGCGGTCAGCTGACGAGGGTGAACTCGTCAACAGGCTCGAGCAACATATGGGCGATTCTCCCCGTGCGATGGTCTTCTTTAAATGGTATGGCAAAAACAACGAAGCTCCGATAAGTATGCCTGCCTTTCATGAGGATTTTCGTTTCGTTCGAACCATCGGTGTGTCGGCGTTTCGCGAACGCGAGCGAACGTCGAAGCATTTCGGGCCTTTCCGTCCGAGCTTTAGAGTGCTTTATTGCCTGAACGAAATAAAAGATGAAAGTGCCTATATAAAGGTCGGGCCGGTGGAGCACCGCTGGAAGAACGAACGGCTTTTCATTTTCGACGATACGCTGCTGCATCAGTCATTCAACGAGACGGACGCACCGCGCTATGTACTGTTTGTCGACATTGTTCGTCCATCCTATTTACGTCCGGTTTTCGATCTCGCGATCTCGCTGATACGCGTGATGTTCAAAGGAGTAAACGGCGTCTTTTACAAGAACTGGAAGATGGTAAACGCTCGAACGACCCCATGAGGCGTTTGGCTATAAAGGACAATCAAAGTAAACTCTTTGAAAAAGTTTCCCCAACAAACATTGTTCTCGACATAACAACAAAATATGGAAAACCCAACGAATGAAACCGTTGAGCCGTTGCCGTCCGGTTTTGTGGATCGTGCACTGACGCTGATCGAAAAGGTCGGAAATAAGCTTCCCGACCCGGCCGCCTTGTTCCTCATCCTGCTCTTTGCGGTGTGGGTGCTCTCGGCCATCCTTTCAACGATGACCTTTGCGGAGATAGACCCGCGGAGCGGCCAGCCTTTGGTGGTTAACAACCAATTGACGGGCACCGCGATCGCTTCATTCCTATCGACGATGGTCACTACGTTCACGGGTTTCCATCCGCTTGGGGTCGTTCTTGTGGCACTTCTCGGCGTTGGTGTGGCCGAGCACACGGGATTCATAAATGCTGCATTAAAGGGGCTGCTGAGCTTCACATCCGCAAAACTGCTGACGCCTATGCTGGTTCTCGTCGGGGTATTGAGCAGCACCGCCGCGGACGCCGGTTATGTTCTGGTCATACCTCTGGGTGCGGTTATCTTTTACTCCGCGGGGCGTCATCCGCTCGCAGGTATCGCAGCGACCTTTGCGGGGGTCTCGGGCGGCTTTAGCGCTAATTTCATTCCGTCTTCGCTCGACCCTCTGATGTCTGGCTTGACCCAATCAGCTGCTCAGATCCTTGATGCTTCGCGCACCGTTAACCCGCTCAGCAATTGGTACTTCATGTCGGGCTCATGCCTCGTGATCGTAATTGTCGGCTGGTTCATTACGGACAAGATAATCGAACCCCGATTGAAAAAGGTAGCCGTGGACGGCGACCCGGACGAGATGCCGAAAATGGAAGTGCTTGGCCCGAAAGAAAAACGCGGCCTTGTTGCCGGGTTGCTCTCGATGGCGATCGGCCTGGGGGTGCTTGCCGCAGTCGCCATCCCGGAAAATTCACCGCTCCGGTCACCAAAGGCGATGAAGATAACTGAGGAAAGCGTCACGGCCTTAAAAGCGACCGGAATACCGGAAGACGTGGTCAAAAAAGCTTACCCATTGATAAATCAGGAATTCTTCAGCGCGGCTGCATTTGAGACCGCACTGAAGACCCGGTTGGGCGAAGAAGACGCTAAAGAACACCTGGCTGCATTTGCCGCGAATACTGAGGCAGTGCCGCCGCAGCTAACGGCCTCTGCGGCACCGCTGATGCAGGCGATAGTTCCCTTTATCTTTCTCTTCTTTATCATTCCCGGTATCGTTTACGGCTATGCGGCCGGCACGGTAAAGGACCATCGCGACATTATCAAAGGTATGAGTACGGCGATGAGCACAATGGGCTATTACATCGTGCTTGCCTTCTTCGCGTCGCTATTTATCGCTGCTTTTGGGCAATCAAACCTCGGTGCTCTGCTTGCTTTGAAGGGCGCAAGTTTCCTGCAATGGCTACAGATGCCTGCTCAGGTGACGATTATCGGGATAATCTTACTTACATCGCTTGTGAATTTGCTCGTCGGGTCGGCCTCCGCAAAATGGGCGCTGCTGGCACCCATCTTTGTCCCGATGCTGATGTCGCTCGGGCTTTCTCCGGAGCTCTCGCAATCCGCCTATCGTATCGGCGACTCCGCCACCAATATAATAACGCCACTGATGCCTTACTTCCCGCTGGTGGTCGTCTTTGCTCAGCGCTACGTCAAGGGTACCGGCATCGGCACGCTCGTCTCGCTGATGCTTCCCTATTCGATCGGATTTATGGTCACATGGATAATATTCCTGCTGATCTATTGGGCACTCGGAATCCCGCTCGGCCTACAGGCACCATACACGTATCCCTAAACTCCAAGGGCGGTCACAAAATGGCCGCCTTTTTTCAAAATATCTTGATATATCCATATATGTCGGTATAATGAATATGGAATTTGAATGGGATCCGCGAAAAGCGGCTGCTAATTTGAGGAAACACGGTGTGTCGTTTGATGAAGCGGCCGAGGCGTTCTTTGACGAAAATGCTTTTGAACTTTATGACGATTCGCATTCGGAGAAAGAGTTAAGATTTCAGATCATTGGCCTTTCAAGGTCGCAGCTTCTTTTTGTCGGATATACTGTACGTGGTGAGACCATTCGGATCATAACAGCAAGAAAGGCAAACGCCAGGCAAGCGAGGTACTACAATGAGCAAAACAGATAAGCTGCCGGACTATATTGTGACAGAAGAGGAATATCAGGAGGAACTGGCAAAAGGCCTTACTGAGAACGAGGTAATGAAACCGGGAACTTACAAAGTTCGCCGTTCGCCTTGGGCTGAAAGGCTCAAGAATGCCAAGAAGGTAAAAGTTTCGATATATCTTGACAATGAAGTGGTCGAGTATTTTCGTCAGCGAGCCGAACAACCCAATGCTGCACCGTATCAGACCCAGATCAACAACGAGCTGCGAAAGGTAATGGAAAGTGAAACATCAAACGTGGTGCGCTCTGCGGATGATATTTTGAACAATACAAGGTTCTTGAAAGCATTGAAGGAGAAGCTCGAGTCGGTTTAGATTCTTGTTGAGAACTGATAAATGAACCTAATTGAGAAGCGAAACCTCTATGACAGATTCCTAGAGCAATGGCCAGAAGAACGAGTTGAGATGATGGAGCTCGCCGATTATGTCGGTGTCGAAAATCAACACACGTTCTGTTATTGGGTAGAGCGTGAAACGCGCTATCTTGGTAGCATCCTCGGTTCTCCAGCGATTAAGTTCGGCATTTACAAACGGAAACAAGGGAAGAAGCCCATTGCCCAATATGCTAACGACTCAGAGTATTCATGGCGTCCTTTTTACGGAGATACTCGTGATGCGGCATATAAGGCGATACGAAATGAGGTTCTGCGAGTAATCAATCTTTCAAATAAAGGAATGTTTTCCGAAATCGAAGGGGTTCCCCTGTCCCCTATGTTCAAATGGAAGATCGCCTTTTTATATTCAAACGAAAGATTAGTTCCTATATACGAAGAAAAGACCCTTCGTCGCATCAGTGAGTATTTCGGTTTCCAACAGGGTCGGGAAATCAACGTTTCTCAGATTCAAGAGCTGATGATGCAAAATAAGCCTGCCGATTCTGATATTTACAAGTACATGGAAGTTTTGTGGAATCAATTCAGCAAGGATGCCATGCAAAATGAACATGACAAGTCAATAACGGAATCAGGTAAACGTATTCCATCGAATGAGCGACGGGCCAAACGAAAAGCCGTCACGGACTTGAATACGAACACCCAAATAAGGTCGGTGTCAAGGTCGTATCTAGTCGAACAAAAGCATAACAAGCTCCAGTTGTTGCTTCGCGAAAAACTCGCGGATGAATTCGGCTCGGAAAATATTCAACTTGAAGAAGACTTCGTCGACTTGAAATTAGTTCAGCCTGAATACATAACACTTTACGAAGTCAAGTCCTCATCATATGCTCTTGCATGTGTTCGAGAAGCGATTGGACAGCTTCTTTATTACTCAATTCGAGATGAAGATCCTAGGCCCAAAAAGTTGGTGGTTATTGGTCAATATCCACCAAATCCGAATGAGGAAGAGTTTATTAGAAAACTTAAGCTACAACTAAATGTAAACCTGACGTACCAGCACTTGCCGTTAAGTTGAAACATATGGCCGACCTTTCAATCAACTTCGCAGGAATTAAGTCACCGAATCCGTTATGGCTGGCGAGTGCCCCGCCAACGAACATGGGTTCGATGGTCGAGCGTGCATTTGACGCGGGTTGGGGCGGGGCGGTTTGGAAGACGCTTGGCGAGCCGATCGTAAACGTTTCGTCGCGGCTCGCCGGGCTCGACCACAACGGTCAGCGGATGATCGGTCTCAATAATATCGAGCTGATCACCGATCGGCCGCTTGAGGTCAATCTCAAGGAGATGGCCGAATGTAAGCGAAAATATCCCAACCACGCCGTCATCGCCAGCCTGATGGTCGAATCAAAACGCGAGGCCTGGCACGAGATCGTCAAACGCACACAGGACACGGGCTGCGACGGATTTGAGCTTAATTTCGGCTGCCCGCACGGCATGAGCGAACGCGGCATGGGGTCCGCCATGGGACAGGTGCCCGAATACACTTGTATGGTCACGGAGTGGGTCAAGGAAGTCTCCGAGATCCCCGTGATCGTAAAACTCACGCCCAACGTCGCACACATCGGGCCCCCCGGACGAGCTGCTCAAAAAGGAGGAGCCGACGCCGTCTCGCTCATTAACACCATTAACTCGATCATGGGCGTCGATCTCGAAACGATGGTCCCGCACCCGAACGTCAACGGCATGGCAGCACACGGCGGCTATTGCGGCCCGGCTGTCAAACCTATCGCTCTCAACATGGTCAGCGAATTGGCACGCGACCCCGAATTCACCATCCCCATCTCCGGCATCGGCGGCATTTCCTCATGGCGCGATGCGGTCGAATTCCTCCTTCTCGGCGCAGCCAACGTCCAGGTCTGCACCGCCGTGATGCATTACGGCTACCGCATAGTAGAGGACATGATCGACGGGCTGAATAATTATCTTGACGAGAAGGGCCTCGCCTCCGTCAACGACATCGTCGGTCGGTCCGTCCCCCGCGTGACCGATTGGGGAGACCTAGATCTAAATTACGACGTGAAGGCACACGTCAACGAAGAACACTGCATCCGCTGTAACCTTTGCTACATCGCCTGCGAAGACGGCGCACACCAATCGTTCGAGTTCGTCGAATCTAACGGCCACCGCTACCCTCGCGTCATTGAAGAGGAATGCGTTGGATGTAATCTCTGCGCTCTCGTCTGCCCGTCGCCTGGGGCCATCACGATGGAACGCCGCGACGGCGGCGGCCCGGTACGAACGTGGAGAGAGATGTCGGAAAGGCAGGAATAAGAATTAAATGAGATATCTATCGCACTTGATCATCGCCTTGGTCCTAACGTCAGCCGCGTTCGCTCAAGATCGCCCCGCCGAGGGGCCAAAGTTCGACATCGCTGATTTTAGCAAAAAGGTTGAGACCGCGGAATGGCTGGTCGAATATGACGGTGTCGCATGGCGATCCACCGATATGCTCCCCACTGATGATAAGAGCCGGATGGCCCGGCTAGGGCCGGAATGGTTCTGCTTTCAAGATGAACAACGTGTGTGGCATGCGGTTTACGGACGGCTGACCGAGGGAAAATACGACCTCGTTTTTCACTTTGTTGCGGGAAAAGACGGTGTGCTTGCCCGAACCGATGCGGACATCGATCAAGACTTCCTTAATAAGCACGCTGCGGCGTTGTCCACCGGCCGCGAGCAGCTTCTTCGATCGATTCCTCCGGGGTCTCCCAGATTCAACCAATATATAAGAAAGAATTCTGATAATACCTATTCAGTCTGGTTTTTCCCGGCCTTTCAGCCAAACCGAATAGCGGTTTACGGCGGTGAGGGGGTCTATCTGATAGACGCCGCCGGGACCAAGATCATCAAGGATGAGAGCTATTTCCAAAAGGATTTCAGGGGATTTGCGTCTGAACCGCCGCGTGAGATTTGGCTCGATTACCGCGAGATAAAGAAGCCGACTCTGGGTGGTGTTTTCTTTGCTCTTTATTACCGGAACTATTTCACGAAGATAGTCATCGACACAGGCGAAAGCTCGAACATGCTTGTCCGGACGAACGATTCATTTGTTTGGGTCAACGTTGAAAAGGACGAAAAGGGCGAGAAGCCGCAATAGCTAAGAGGCTATATCCTTCCTTTATCTATTGACTTTGCCGCGATCCTACCCAAGTCTCCGACAAACCTATCAAAATTTGCGAATCGAGGATCTTTCGTTAGGCCTTTGCTATACCGAGCATAGATCTGCTGTGCAATTACGGAGATCTTGAAGGTTCCGAAAACGTAGTAGAAAAGAAGATCGGGGAGTTCGTGGTCCGATGCTTCGGCGTACATATCGGCAAGGTCACGGCGCGAAAAATTTTCCATCAATACACGAGGGTTGAACGGCATGTTCATCATCTCCTCGCCGAATTCGGGCGACATCCAGTAACCCAATGTCGTTCCGAGATCCATTAGCGGGTCACCGACAGTGACCATCTCCCAATCGAGTACGGCGACAACGCGTGTCAGGTCGTCGCTTGAAAGCATTATGTTGTCGAACTTGTAATCGTTATGGATCAGCGATGCGCCGGACTCGGCTGGTACGTTCGCGTTAAGCCATTTGATCGCTTCTTCCAGTTCGAGATGCTCTTCGGTCTTCGCGGTGATATACCGCTTAGTCCAGCCCTCTACCTGTCGCTGATTGTACCCCTCCGGGTTTCCCAGCTCGCTCAGGATCGCAGCCTTTAGGTCAACGCGATGGAGCCGTATGAGATTTCGGATAAATGAACGAAGGACCTTTTCCTGGAGCTCCCTTGACCCGGCAAGCTCTTGCGGCACCTCGCCTCTGAGTATCACTCCGCGGCGGCGCTCCATCAGGTAAAATTCCGCACCAATAACCGAGGTGTCTTCACAGAAAAGAAACGGCTCGGGCGCCAGCGGATAGAGCTTTGAGAGCTTCTTCAATACCCAGTACTCGCGCTTCATGTCGTGGGCAGACTTCACAGTGTTTCCGAATGGAGGCCGACGCAATACGAAACTTCGCTCGCCCAATCGGATCAAATAGGTGAGATTTGAGTTTCCTTCCGGATATTGCTCTACTACGACTTTGTCAAAAGGCGTCGGCAGCCGGCTGCGCAGATATACCCCCAGGCTGACAATATCAAGCTCTTCGCCTTCCCTTACGTTCGTTGAAACGTCTAACATTTTTCTTCAAACGGTCGAGTGGACGGGATTCCCGCAATGCGACTTGTATGCTAATCTTCGGCTGTATCCCGACAAACCTATGAACTTTGATTATTCTGAAAAAACACGCCAACTGCAAAAGCGGCTTGCCGAGTTTATGCAGGAACACGTCTATCCGAACGAGCAAAGATATCAGGACGACCTTCGAAACGGCGACCGATGGCTCCCGCTGGAATTGATCGAAGAAACGAAGGAAAAGGCCCGCTCCAAGAGGCTATGGAATCTTTTCCTGCCGGATGTATCGGGTTTGAGCAATCTGGAATATGCCCCGCTTGCTGAGATGATGGGTCAAGTCATGTGGGCCAGCGAGGTTTTTAATTGTTCCGCTCCGGACACGGGCAATATGGAGGTTCTGCATCTCTATGGTACCGAAGATCAGAAAAAAGAATGGCTCGAACCGCTGCTGGAAGGAAAGATAAGGTCGTGTTTTGCGATGACCGAGCCTGATGTGGCCTCTAGCGATGCGTCGCAGATAAGGGCTTCGATAACATCGGACGGCAACACATATGTTCTCAACGGAACAAAGTGGTGGTCAACCGGTGCCGGGGATCCACGCTGCAAGCTGGCGATATTTATGGGGAAAACAGATCCTGACGCGCCAAAGTATCTTCAGCAATCGATGATCCTGGTGCCGATGGATTCGCCCGGAGTAAAGGTCGAACGCCTCCTGAACGTATTTGGCTACGACGACGCCCCGATCGGCCACGCCGAGATCAGTTTCGCTGACGTCACAGTACCGAAAGACAATCTCCTGCTTGGCGAGGGCCGTGGCTTCGAGATAGCCCAGGGACGGCTCGGTCCCGGACGTGTTCATCATTGTATGCGACTCATAGGTACGGCCGAGCGTTCGCTTGAGCTGTTGATCGACAGGACCCGGACGCGAACCACCAGCCGCGGGCCGATCATAAACCAAGGCGTGATCCGCCAATGGATCGCCGAGGCACGGATCGACATTGACCAGGCACGCCTGATGGTCTTAAAGACCGCGTTCATGATGGATAACGCCGGCAATAAAGCGGCACGAAAAGAGATCGCGATGATAAAAGCTCTCGTACCGAAAATGGCTCTTCAGATCATCGACCGAGCCATCCAGGCTCACGGCGGAGCAGGCGTCTCGGAAGACACTCCGCTTGCCGGTTTCTGGAGCTACGCTCGGTCCTTAAGGATCGCCGACGGCCCCGACGAGGTCCATCTCGAATCGGTCGCAAAAGCAGAAATAGAATAGGCTGAAGACCGAAAAGCGGTCAGATCGAAAAAGAGCGGCAAAACCGCATTCGGTCAAATTGAAATTTTTTCTTTCACAAATCGTTCAACATTGTAAAAAAGTGTTGACAAGCGTTTGTCTTTCCTGTAGTTTTAATCCTTGACGGTTAATAAATGACCGTCTCCCTTCGCCACCCGATGCGAAAACTTTTTCGAAATACAACATCTGACTAGTGCTGTTCAATCTGAAACGGCCCGATCGATAGAAACGGAACGCCGACGTGTCACTGCCTTCAGTTGGCCTGTCAAAGATCGCCCTTCCGATGCTGTAGCAAAAAAGGTGGCAAAGTAGCTCTCGAAAGTGTTACGAAGTGTTCCGTTTCGAAGATCGCCCCAACCCAACAAAAACAAACAGAAATTGGCAATCACGCCCTATAGGAGCAAAAAGAAATGCTGTTCGGTAAAAAGAAAAGCGTCGCCGGTCTTGATATCGGATCCAGTTCGGTAAAGATGGTCGAGCTAGACGGTAAATCAAATACTCTCAGCCTCGTCAGCCTCGGATTCGAGAACCTGCCGGACGAGACGATCATCGACGGCCAGATAATGGAGATGAATACGGTCTCCAATGTTATTCAGAACGTCTGCAGCAACAACGGCGTCGCCGCCGACCGTGTAGTGACCGGGGTCAGCGGCCATTCGGTGATCATAAAAAATATCGTCCTGCCCGCGATGAGCGAAGACGAGCTTGAAGAATCGATCGACTGGCACGCCGAGGAGCATATTCCGTACGACCTTTCGGACGTGAGTCTCGACTATCAGATCACGGCCAATGGAAATGACACGACAAACGTCCTGATCGCGGCCTGCAAACGTGAGCGTATAGACAACATCCGCCAGGCGGTACAGATGGCCGGCAAAGAGCCTTTCATCATAGACGTTGACACGTTCGCATTGCAGAACTGCTACGAACTTAATTATCAGCCGAGCGACTCAGATGTAGTAACGCTCCTGAATATCGGTGCCTCAACGATGAACGTAAACATCGTAAAGGGCACCCGATCGCTATTTACCCGCGACATTACGGTTGGCGGGAGCCAGTTTACCGACGTGCTCCAGCGAAGCCTGGGAGTTTCATATCAACAGGCCGAGGCCCTCAAGCGAGGTGTGAACAACGCGGTCGAAGGCGTCGAGGAAACGGCGATCGAGCCGCTAATAAACAATGTGACCGAGATCGTCGCGATGGAGATACAGAAGACATTCGACTTCTACCGGGCGACGACCGAAGACAACGAGACAGTTGTTCAAAAGATCCTGATCTCCGGCGGTGGTTCCAAGCTGCAGGGCCTGGCACAGGACCTCTCAGCGCGGCTCGAACTGCCGGTGGAAGTTCTTGACCCATTCAGGAACATCAAGGTAGATACACGAAAGTTTGACCCTGACTACATGAGCGAGATCATGCCCGAAATGGCCGTGGCCGTGGGATTGGCGATGAGGGGAGTTGTATAGAAATGATCAAAGTAAACCTTCTTCAATCAGTTACTGAACGACAGGGCGGGGCCGTAACGGCGGTTGACCGGACGGTTGGAAGCCCTTCATCCCGGCTTCTTCTGATGTCCCTCGCCGTCGGGTTCCTGTTTCTCGCCGTTGTCGGATGGGACGTCATAAGTTCTCAGATGGCAAAGTCCGACGCCGAAAGACGGCTCGAAGAGCAAAAGCAGATAGCTGCCGAGCTTGAGGTGGTGATGAAAGAGCAGCGTGAACTGGAACAAAAGATCCAGAACATCGACATGCGTATCGAAGCCATCAAGAAGCTGAGGGCAAACCAGGCCGGTCCGAGCGCAGTGCTCGAGGCGGTCCGCGAGCGTATCGCTATGGTCCCCGGGCTTTATCTGCAGGCTATAGAACAGACCGGCGACGAAGTGGTCATCCGAGGCAATTCGCCCGATGAAGCTGCGGTAACGCAGTTTGGCCGCAGCCTTGAATTCTCTAACGGGCTCTTTTCGAACTTGAATATAGAGACCCAACGGCAGGAGATCGTCAACCAGATGGCATCGAATCCCAGTGGCGGCGAAGGCCCCAAGGTAAATGTCGTGAACTTTACGATCAAGACCGCCTACACGCCTTCGAAGGCTGCTGGAGCTGAAAGCGGAGAGGCAACCACCGCATCGGCTGCTCAACCCGGCCAGGCCGGTGCGCCTGCCCAGGTAGCGAGAAATCAGTGATCCGGACCAACCACTTTTGGATCTATAAAAATATTTGAGCGAAGGACACAACAATGACAGAGAAATTCAAAAACCTACAATGGCACTTCCAACTCCTGATCCTCGTCAGCATTGCTACGCTGCTCTATCTGACGGTCTGGTACTTCGTGACGAGCGAGACCCGTGCCGAGGTTCATGCGTTGAACGACCAGATCGCCCAGTTGACGGCCAAGAATGAGGCCGCCCGCGTCGCGACCCAGCGGATCAATGAATTTAGGGCCCTGTATGCCAGCAAAGCGCTGGAATATGAAGAGCTGAAGGTGTTGCTCCCCGAACAGCGAGAGATCACGAATGTTCTGCAGGGATTGCAGGACAACGCGAAGGATTCGCGGCTGATCGTGATGCGGTTCTCGCCGCGTGACGACACGCAGCAAGATTCAATAATGGCCAAGCCGGTCGAAGTTGAGGTCCATAGCAATTTCAACAACCTGCGGGCGTTCTATGACAAGATGGCGAAATTGCCCCGAATCGTTTCGATATCGGATTTTAAGATCAACCAGCTTGATAAGCAGACCCCTGAGAAAACCCTGCACGCACAATTTCTTCTGACTGCCTATTACGCCGATCCTGAAGCCCTGCAGCCAAAACCCGCTCCCGGAGCACCGGGAACACCGGGTGCACCGGCCGCGCCGGCACCGACAGCAGCGGCACCTGCCCAATAGATTGACCCGATAGGGCTCAAGCAACGGCCTATCCCTACCATAAAGAGAATAAAGCCATGATTAAACGATCAACGATCCTGAAAACTCTTACGCTTAACCTGGCGGTAGCCGGAACGGTCCTCATCGCAGGACACCTGAACTCTGCCGAAGCTCAGACTCGCGACCCGTTCGCAAAGCCCGGTTGGGCGCGAACCCGCGAGGCGAGTACCGGAGGACAGTCGACCGGCACCGGAGCCCGGCGCACACCGGCCGAACCGGCAAACCTCGGCGCTCCGCCGATCGACCAGAGGATCGCGTACTTTATGCAGCAGCGTGAAGCCGCCGCGGCCGCCGGGAATCCGCTTCCGAAGGTTACCAGCGTGCTTACGCTCAGCGAGATCACGGTTACCGGCATTTTCAAGACGCCGCGGGGTTACGCTGCAATGGTAGAGGCCACGCCGATCAAGCTTTCGTACACGATCTACCCGGGCGAAAGGTTTTTTGACGGACAATTGGTGGCGGTGGAGGAAAATCGCCTTGTCTTCCGAAAGGTTACAAAGATGAGCAACGGTCGATTTGTCTCCTCGGTCGAGAACAAACCGCTCCGTCAATATTCCAACCGTGCACAGATCCAGGGCACGGCACCGGCTGGCTCGGAATCGGCCGGCACCGCACAGCCAGCTCCTACAGCGGGCGACGCCGTAGCTACCGGGCCGATCGTCTCGCCGCTTGACGAGATGAATCGCCAACCTGCCGAAGAAGCAGCCAGGCCGGCCGCACGCAGCACCCGCCGACTGGTTCGCGTAGCGCGAGGCAATAACTAGATCTCACTTTGCTTGAATCGTTGATCAACCGGCGTTCAGGCACGATCAAACACAGACTAACCAAGTCATACCGCGAGACGAACACCGTGTTCGCGTATGAGAAATGCAACGGAGGAAACATGACTTCTCTTCAATCACTTTGCGGTCTCGGCAGAAAAGCTCTGATCGTAACACTTCTAACAGCTTTACTTGGCATTATGGCCGCTGCCCAGCGCGTAGAGCCGGGCCAGCAGGGGCGAATGTATGGCGAACCCGGATTTATGGGTGAAGCCATCGCTCTGAACGTCGTAAATACGGACATCCGCGACATTCTCAGCTATATCACAGATCAGTATGGCATCAACTTTGTCATCGATCGGTCGGTACAGGCTGTTCCCGTCACGGTGAACGTTAAGGACGTGCCATGGAACATTGCGCTTGATTCGATACTTCGCTCGCAGGAGCTAGCCGTTCAGGTCAGCGGGAACATTCTCCGCGTAGCCGACGCAAAGATCCTGGCGACCGAGGGCGAGATATTGAGCAAGGCGGCGGACACCCAGCTTGATACAATGCCTCTTTATACGGAATTTGTCAGGCTCAACTATGCACGGGCCGCCGGCGCGATCGGCCGCGGAACCGCTACGAGCGGCACCTCTGCCGGCTCAGCCGCAGGCGGGTCCGGCGGATCTTCCGCCTCCACGCCGGGTGAGGGCCTTCTGCCTATTATCAAGCGTCGACTGTCCCGCCGTGGATCTATCGAAGTAGATGCCCGCAGCAACTCGCTGATCATCACAGACGTTCGCGACAACATCGATGCGATCAAGCAGCTAATCTCAGTCCTTGACCAGGCGGAACCTCAGGTCGAGATCGAGGCAAGGATCGTCGTCGCCACTCGCAGCTTTAGCCGCGACATCGGCGTACAGCTTTCCGGTCTTGTGCTCGGTGCACGCGGCAGCGGCATCGGCGGATCTACCCTTCCGCAGGCACCCGTTGACGGACGGCTTCCCATTCCGGAAAGCCTCCCGAATGGCAACATCAACAACAACATGGCCTCGCAGATCGCCAACACCGCTATTGGTTTGACGACCGGCGTTTTTGGCACGGCGCAGATCAATATGCTGATCACGGCCGGTGAACAAAAGGGCCATGCAAAGGTGATAGCGACCCCGAGGGTCACCGCACTTAACAATCGTGCGGCCATCATCGAAAGCAAGACCCAGATACCCATCACGACCATTCAGCCGGGTGGAGGCACGGGCGGTTTTGCCGTAGCCACGATCGAGTATGTGGATGTTCCGCTAAAACTCGAGATCACACCTCAGATCACCGATGTGGGTACGATCGTGCTCGAAGTACTTGCAGAGAACAGCTCGACGGCGACGTTGGTTGCCGGTGCCGCACCTGCGATCAACACGCAGAAAATGCAGTCGCAGATCGTGGTGCCGGACGGCGGCACGACCGTGGTCGGCGGAGTTCTCTTTGACGACGAACGCGAAGGACAGGACAGGACACCGGGCCTCTCGAGGATCCCGCTGCTTGGAGCTCTGTTCAAGCGTAAGGACGTTCAAAGGAACACGAGCGAGATACTTTTCTTTATCACCCCTCGTATCTATCGTCCGGACTTTCCGGAGGTGACCGGGACATCGGGCACACGTCCGGCGGCAACTATACTCCAGCCGGTACCGCTTGGCAATCCTGCTTCGAACTCGGAACAGAACCCCGTAACGGACGTTCCTGCCCCGAGGCCGATGATGCCGACCCAGCAGCCGCTGGCTCCGCCTACCGCTCCGGAGAGGCCGTAGTCTAACCTCAGAACGGACATGAACTAACGGGAAACCGTGTTCCCTCCAATTGGAAAGTGCCCGTCAGGCCCGAAACGGCCCGGCGGGCACTATTACTTGGCATTGAGAGTTCTAGCTGGTCGGAAGTTCGGGCAGATATCCCTGCGGCACCGGTTTGTCGGTCGGTGCTCCAAACTGTACGATCGCGGCTGTCCCGTCGGAACTACGGAGGATATACCAAACACCATCGCGATAAACGGCGACATCTGCCTTGCCGTCGCCATCGTAATCCATCGGTACGGGAAGGTCCGTGCCGACACCGAAGGGCCCTCCGTAAAAGCCGTCGGTTGACCCCAGTATGTACCAAAATCCCGTAGAAGGCCTGAAAACGGCCGCGTCGTGGAGTCCGTCGCCGTCAAAGTCAGACGAGACGGGGCGGTCGCCGGCCGAACCGAACGGAAAGATCGTAAATCCGAGGTCGCTGCTACGCCAGATGTACCAAACACCGGTTGAAGGCCTGAAAACCGCGACGTCAGTCTTCGCGTCCCCGTCAAAATCGCCCTGCACGGGAAGATCCGTGGGTGCTCCGAACGTTCGAATGTCATAGGTTCCGTCCGAACTGCGGTAAATGTACCAGACGCCGGTAGAAGGCCGCCATACCGCCAGATCGGTCTTCAGGTCGCCGTCGTAATCCCCCTGCACGGGGACATCACCTATTTGGCCGAGAGGCGCTATCAGGAAGCCGCCCGAGCTAAGCTGGACATACCATGTACCGTTGGACGGCCGCCATACGGCAAAGTCGGTGACGCCGTCGCCATCGTAATCACCCGGAACGATCCGGTCGCCGGCCGAACCGAATGGCGCCGCCTTAAAGTCGGAGCCCGTATTGTTAAGGGCATACCAAAAACCGGTCGAGGGCCGAAAAACTGCTATATCGCCGCGTCCATCACCAAAAAAATCGGAGATATTTGAACCCGACAGGGTTGAAGAACTTGAGATATAGATGTGGTCACCCCCGGGGCCGCCGTCGCTGTTTGCCGCGTTGCCGGCAACGTAAAAGTCCAGCTTTCCGCCGCGGACGGGCGGAGCGGTCCACACAAAGTTCCAGGATTTTGAGCCAAACGTTGTTGGGGTTATGCCGTTGATCGTATGTGACAGGTAATCGCGCACGTTTCCATCCACGATCCCTGCCAACACCTGCATTTCAGCCGGATCGGCAGGAGGTAAAGTATATGAGCCGACGCGGCGTCCCAGTCGATCGACCGCGGTCAGCTGAAACCCGTAAGTCACTCCGTCAGATTGACTTACAGTTACCGTAAGCGGTATCTGCTGGCCGGGCAGATAGTTTCGCGGCAAACCGGATATCACCACGTTCCCCTCACCGCTGTTTACCGGAAAGTCAGCGTGGCAGGAGGTGCAGTTGCCCTCCATTGGTGCCGAAGTGTGTGACGGAGTAGGGCCAAATGCCGATGCACTTGTCTTGTGGTAAAGGTCTGACGTAAACGCAAAACCGACTATGCCAATGGCAACAGCCGCAAGAACAAAGGTTGTTTTTGCAAAAGAAGTGATATTTGACGAGAACTTCATACAACGATCTCCCTGGAGGAAAAGCTGGATAACGGGATTTTGACGCTCGAAATCGCGCGAAGGCCGAAAAGAACTTAGTAATGCTACGGTAAACCCTTTCGGTTCCGCGCGTCAACAAAAAAAGCTGCCCGCCGAGAACCGGGGGCAGCTCTTCCAAAACAACATCGTAGAGGGCCCGGAAGAGGCCCCCCACGTCCTAATTGCCTACCGTCGAGCAAACGCTACGACGGGAACGTCAGTAACGGCACCGAACTGATCCACTGCAACGCCGCCGCTGGAAAGAAGCTTCCACCAGAAGCCACCGCGGTAGATCGCGATATCCTCGATGCCATCGCCGTCGTAATCGCCCGGAACAGGTATGTCACCTACGGTTCCGAATTGTTCGATCCGGACCTGTGAATTACTGCTCTGGAGGATATACCACGTACCTTCGGACGGACGGAAGATGGCATGATCGATCTTGCCGTCGCCATCGTAGTCACCCGGAACAGCAATGTCGCCGGCCTGTCCGAACTGGACGTTCATTGGGCCGTCACTCGACATAGTACCGGTCCATTGTCCATTGGTGAAGATGATGCCGTCGGCATTGCCGTCGCCATCATAGTCACCCGGGACCGGAACCGTACCCGGATTAGAGACTATGACATTAGCCCCGTTGCTGGTGATCAGGATATACCATGTACCGTCGGACGGACGATAGATACCAAAATCGTCACGCCCATCGCCATTGTAGTCGGCAATGACGGGTATATCATTCTCAAAGCCCCACGAAACGCCTGTCAGCGTGAAGTCGCTGCTGTTCAGCACGTAGAAGTCCGGAGCACCATCAACGCTGTTACCACGGAACACGGCAACATCTGTCTTACCGTCGCCGTCGTAGTCACCCGGTGCAAGCACGTCCAAGGCGTTGCCCCACTGCAGGCCGGCGAAACCGTCGGTTGACTGCAGTAAGTACCAAATGCCGGTCGAGGGCCGGAAGACCGTATGATCTGTCCTGCCGTCTCCGTCAAAGTCGGCACGTGCCGGCGACGTCGTTGAACCGCATGGGCCGGGGCCAGGTGTACAGGTTCCTGCAGGAAGCGTCCAGTCGATCTTCATTCCAGGCGTAATAACCGGCTGGTTGAACGAGAACTGGGTGAACTGTGAACCCGAATTGGTGAACTGAACACCCACCGTTGCGGAGCTACCGTTTGCTTGTCCTCCGGCTCCGGTCAAGGTGTAGTAGGTGGAGAAGCTCGAAGAGCCCTCGTTTAGCACGAGAGTGTGATTGATGGTCATCATACCTTCATTCACACCTCCGTTGAAGTGCTGAGCACGCCACTCGATGACCAACTGGCGATTCGGAGCGCTTCCGAGCGTCTCTGTATAGACCCCGAGATCCGCACCGCGAGCAGCCGTCATGATATGGTCATCCCAGAATGGGAACAGACGCGGACCGGCTGGCGCAGCGGTATGGGGCAGAGCCAGGTTTCCGAACGTGGTCGGAGACGTACCGTTGATCTGCAGCTTGCCGTTCGCGCCTATGCTCAGCGACGTGACCGGGACGTCATAGATCGTCGAGGTCCAGCCGGTCGGGAGCGTAAGCGGTGGCGAAGGCGAATCATCGATCTGGCTGCCAGGAACCAGTGTTCTATTCGCAGGATTACCCGGTGCTGTGCCGGTTCCTGTGGTAGCTACATATGTATCTCCCGGAATACCGACCGGAACCGTGTAATTGAATACACCAGGTGATCCGCCGCCGCCGCCGGTATAGGTAACGGTCAGCGTCAGGTTGATGTTCGTAAAGCACGCGACAGTGTTATCCGTCGAAACCTGGAACGGTGTAATGTTGTTCACCGGTCCTCCTCCTGCCGGAATATCCGGATAGGCTGAGTTAGCCTGTGCTATCGAGACACCCGGCGTTGTCGTCGAAAGGACAGCCGTGATTCCGGATGCCGCTTCAGCCGAATTATTCGCCAAAGGAATGTCGAGCGTATTGCACTCGTTAGGCTCGATCAGATTGTTGCCCGAGGTAACGACGGGTGCGCCGCTGGAACCGACAACAGGAAGATCAAACGCCTCAACAACAGTGTTTCCACTGGGATTCGCCGCCGAAAATCCGAGTCCACGAGCCGCAAAACCGGCCCATACATCGGCGACATCCGCTGTAGTACCAGTAGCCTGAGCCACTGCTAACATCGCGTTTCGCGTAGCCAACATGGTGGGCGATGACGGCGTGGTCCTCATCGTATCCATCCAAAGCTGGAGCATCTTCGACGTACCCGCCTGATGGCCCAGTCGCTGAACAAGCCGCGAACGAACTTCCCACATCATGCTCGACCAGATTTCGCCGCCATCATGAACGGCAGTTGCCGAACCGGTGAACGCCGGAGCAAAAGCCCCGTCAGTCAGGCTCATCTGGGCCGGATCGATATCCGCATAGGTAAGCGGGTTATGCGGCCGGTTGTTAGGACCGCCGGTAAACGCTATAACAGCCTTCGGAAAACGGCGGATGCCGTAGTAGTAGTTTCCGAGGTTGCTGAACGGCGGGCCGGCTCGCAGGTTGAGTGTTGCGTAGCCGCCGGTGGTGTAGATGCCGTTGATCGGATCCGTAGCCTCTGCAAGGAGCAGGTGGGCCTGGAAATCTCCGTTTCCTTCGTGCATCTGTCCGCCCTGCGTACCCGCAGTGCCGTTAATAGAGTTACGGTTGTAAACACCGTGTCCGATCTCGTGAAGAACGATATCGGCATCCCATGTTCCGTCTCGCGTCGGGCTGGAGAGCGTCCACAAGAACATCTGCATGCGAGCGGTCGTACCGTCGGTCGTGCTGCTCGCCATATTGGCGTTGTTCGTACCCGAACAGTCCTGTCCTTCCGCAAGGACCGGGTCTCCACCAGTTCCGCCGCGTCCAAAGTTGTCAACCTGGAAGTTGCGGGTCTGTTCCGTGAAACCGTGCAGATACAACACATCATGCAAGCGGTTGGCAACGTAGAACATTTGTACTGCCGCTGCTTTCTGGATATCGACCGGGACCTGTGCGGTCGCGGAACAAGGAGAGATCTGCGTTCCCGCAGGGATCGCGGGGTCGCCCGGTGCCGGATTTCCCGGTGCCGGGTTGGCCGCAAAGTCGAAGACCCGATTCGGATCGCCGGCGATCAGTGGCTCGTCCACTCCGTTCGGACTGAAGCGGTCCAGCCCGGCATGAACGTTGTTGCCCGAGATGGCATTCTGTCCGTCCGTGATCCATCCATTATTGTTGAATGTATTTGGCGCCTCGTTGCCGATCAGAGTGACCAATTCTCTCGGCTGAAGCGTACCCTGGGTCCCCAGAGACGGATCGATCGGCCCCGGTGTCAATGGCGCCGGGCTGTCCATGGATTGCACAAAGCTTGTGTCGTTCCTCCAAACTCGGTAGGTCGCTGCCTGTGTCTGGTCCTTGCCCATGTTTGTACGCCAAAGGATCTTGCCGGTTTCGGCGTCGATCACCATTTCGTATGCAGTGACGGGCTTCCAAACGTTGACGTACCAAGCCGCGCGGACTACGCCCGGTTCGACGGGAAAGTAATATTTCCAAGCCAGCGAGGCATAATGACCTCTGCCAAAATAGACCTTGTCTTCAGTGGACCGTTCGGCATCGAACGTCATATCCACTTCAGCTTCTACGTTTTCGGCAGCCACCCGAACCGCCCTGGCCGGATCGCCAAAGTCCTTGGATACGCTGTAATAGTCCACTCCGGTAGCCAGATTACTGGTCATCCGGAATAGTTCGCCTTTGTTTGTGAAATGACCCGCGAGTTCTCCCCGGAATACAGGAATGCTGTTGATCCTCTGTTCAAGGATCACCATCCCGATCCCGCCAACCTTGTTAACGAAGTCGGTCTGAACGTCGAGGCCGTCGATCTGGTCGTTCGATACGCCGATCAGGCTGTTGTTCTGCCTGATAAAGTTGCGAAGCGTTCCGACACGATCTCGGGTCGGCGGTGTCAGAACCGCCGGTCCCTTTAATGGGTCAGGAGCGATCAGTTCAGGCACGCCGGTGGTCTCGCTATAGTCAACGACCAGTGTCGGGACCTTTTCGCGGAGTTTTTCCTCTCCGCGGACAAATCCGTCTCGAAGATCTGCCGTGGAAACCGCACTTTGAGCCGCTTGACGGAAATCCATCCGCGTGTCGGCGTGTTCCTTGCTTGTCCGAATGTCAAAATCCGGAATGCCTTCTTCGACCGACGTTCGCTCGATGAGTCCTTTCCCGGTAGTTGCCGTAGAACGGAACTGGGACGAAGGTAAGACAACCAGTGCGGTTATCACCCCCAGAATAAGTAGCGTTAACAGAACCCCTCTCCGGGGCCCCGCCATTGGTTCGTTTTGCATCTAAAGCCCTCCTAAAAGCTAGAAAAAAGCTAACCGCGTCCCGACGCCGGGACACAGAAGTCTCTTGGTACCTTACAAAATAAGGACGGTCATCAATAAGAAGTGAAAAATATCTGAACCAAGCCAAGCGCTTGCGTGAGTTTGGTGAACGACGGGACGGGAAACGAAGAAAAACAATGAAAGGTATCCCGAGCCGGGTTAAAAAATATGTAAAGGTTATAGCAGAATCCGACCAATAGGTCAACGTTAAACTTGCCCGTTTCAAAGCACTCTTACAACCCCTACCTCTCCCCGCACGGACAATGGCCGGTTCGAAAAAGGCCTCGTCGTTTCGTAATTATTACGATCAAGGCAAATAGGCCGCCGGAACTGGCCTGTCATCCCCCGATCCGAACACTTCGATCGAGAATCCGCCAGATGAACGATTTATATACCAGACCCCGGCACGATATACCGCCTGGTCGGCTTTGCCGTCGCCGTCGTAGTCACCCGGCACTGGGATATCGGCCGCGTTGCCAAAAGGAATAAAGCTGACACCAAGGTCCGATGAGCGAAGAATGTACCAAATACCGTTCGACGGACGGAACACGGCCGGATCATCGCGTCCGTCACCGTCGTAGTCCGCGTTCACAGGCTTGTCCGTGGCGTTACCGAACTCGAAGGCAGTGTGGCCGCCGGAACTCAGCAAGATCCACCACTGGCCGTCGCGATAGACGGCGATGTCCGCCTTGCCGTCGCCGTCATAGTCGCCGGGCACAGGGCGGTCGCCGGTGCGGCCGAACGCATGGATCTCTATCCCGCCTGTGCTCTTGAGTATGTACCAGACACCGGTTGAAGGACGGAAGACCGCCGGGTCGTCCATACCATCTCCATCGAAGTCCGCTATTACGGGTATGTCGCCCTCTGCGCCGAACTGAAATGCCGTAAAGCCGCCGGAAGAGCGCAGCAGATACCAGGTACCGTTTGACGGCCGCCAAACCGCAACATCAGCTTTACCGTCACCATCAAAGTCACCCGGCACCAGCACATCTGCCGCATTTCCAAATGAATATCCGATGAACCCTAACGTCGATCGTTCGATATACCAGATCCCTTCAGATGGCCTGAAAAATGAAATGTCTGTTCGGCCGTCGCCGTCAAAATCGGCCCGTGTCCGGCGATCCGGGATCTCACACGAATGTGACCCGGCCACTGAAACGGAATCGATATGCCACCCGATCACGGCGGTATTGTTGTCCGCTCCGAACCGCCATCGTAATCGAACGGTCTGTCCTGCGGCCGCTGGCGGTATCCGCACCGCGGACGTTAGGTAACCGCCTGAATTTCCGGTCCAGGCCTGTCGGCCGGCCAGAGGATTGTTCACACCGTTCGCCCCGAGAACACCGTTGTAGCCGTTCTGGACGAACGACCCGCCCGCCAGGATAATGTCCTGAAAATCGCCTCCGCCGATGCTTATCTCAAGGACACCTCCGTCCCACCCCGCTTCCGTAGCGTAGTTATTGCGAAAAGTGATCGTTGCCCCGGCGGAGGTGATCGAGATCGGTGGAGAGGTCAAGTTCGTTCCGCCTCCGATGGTCGAGGGGTTCAGAGCAAACGCAGAGTTCGGAGCAGAATCCGGCTTTGAGGCCGTGGTAACAAAGTTAATTCCGTTGCTAACTGCTTCGGCGGTCCAATCGGTCGGGAACCCCGGTGGGGTAACGCTGTCAAAGTCTTCGGTGAAAGTGATCTGCGGCTCACCAAGCACTAGCGTACGCGTGACAGAGACGGGGCCAAGGCTGCTGTCAATGTCAAAGACCAGGCTGACGAGCCCTCCGCATGGCGCACCTGCGGGTACGGTGAATGATATGTCCCTGGAAACTGTAGTTCCGCCCGGGATAGCCCCGTAGTCGGCACTTCCGCCCCCCTGCAGCTGGACCGCTACACTCTCCGCCGTAATGCCTGTGTTGTTTGTAAGTGGCAGCGTGATCAGTACATCTTCTCCCGGTTCTGGGTATCCGTTACCATTCCCTGGTTTGTCCGAAACCGTCAAAGACGGTGTTTGGGTCAGATTCGGCGTGTCAAACGCCTCGGTGACCCGGGTATTTCCGTTTCCTGTCCCGGTATTCTGAATGGATGCGGAAGCGCCGATGCCTCTGATCGCAAACCCGGCCCAGGCATCTGCGACATCCGCCGAAGTGCCGTCCACTAGAGCGGCAAGTATTATGGAATCGCGGGCTTGGAGAAAAGTTGGTGCTAACGGTGAGAGCTTCATCCCGTCGGTCACATGCTGCAGCACCCGCCGGTTTCCGACTTCCCAGCCTAGCCGCTGGATATATCGGGCGCGTATCTCCCAGAGGGCAGCGTTCCATATTTCGCCCGCCGAATGGACGGCATCCGCGGAACCACCCATGTTCTGAGCAGGGAATGCTCCGTCAGTAATGTTGATCTGGGTCGAGTCGATGTCGGCAAAGGTGAGCGGGTTGTGCGGACGGTCATTCGGGCCGCCGAGCGATGACCTGACAGCCGTGGGAAATCTGCGCACGCCGTAATAGTAATTGCTCGGCGTCATTGGCCGGTAGAACGAATATCCGCCGACGGTGTAAATGCCGTTGAGAGCGTCATCCGGTTCGCTCAGCATCGCCATTGCATAAAAATCCGACCACCCTTCGCCGAGTCCCCGAGCCATATTCGTAGTCAACCCGACCGCATTCCCGTGCAGTCGGTTCGAGAGGCCATGGGTCAGTTCGTGGATGGCCACCTCGGCGTCGAGCGCTCCGTCGTGGTCGGGTTCCGGGATCGTCCAGATATAAAGCTGCATGCGGCCGCGATTGCCATCGGCAGCGGTGGAAAAGTTGCCGCCATTTGATCCCGTACATTCCTGCGCCTCAGCGGAGATCCGGTCTCCGCCGGTCCCGCCACGGCCAAAGTTGTCGTGCTGGAAATTGAATGCCGCTTCGATAAAACCTAGTCGATATGCTTCGTCGTGAAAGAGGTTGACGATGTAGAACAACTGTGTAGCAACCGCCTTTTGAAAATCGGTCATCGGCGGGGCGCCTCCCGCCGGAGCACATGTGGCGACCGGCGTTCCGGGTGGAAGCGGTGGCTCGCCTGCGTCAGGAACACCGGACGGATTGGCCGGATTGAACGGAAAATCAAAAACTCGGTTTGTTGTAGGTATAGGTTTCCCGTTCGGATCGATACCGTTCGGCTGCTCTCGGTCAACTCCTGCCTCCACCGCGTTTCCGTCGGTGGTGTTGTCGCCGTCAGCGATCCAGCCATGGTTGTTGAAGCTATAAGGCGGTTCGTTTCCCACCCTCGTTACAAGGGTTCGAGCGATACGCTGCCCCTGTGCCCCGAGCAACGGGGAAACCGGGCCCGGCGTGAACGGGTTTGGGCTGTCAGCCACAGCCGCCATCGCATGCGGATTAGCAAAGACGTTATAGGTGGCCGGCTGGGTCTGGTCTTCACTGATGTTCTTTCTCCAAAGTAGTTTCCCGTCGCCCGCGTCAACCACGACATAGTAACCGCTCGTCGGAAGCCAGAAAAGCACCTTCCAGGCAGGCACAGCAACGCCCGGTTCGGTCGGGAAATATACCTTTTCCGCCACCGTCGCCCAGTCGCCGCTGCCAAACGCCACCTTTCTTCCTTCTTCACCGGATAAGTCCCTTCTACTTTGAAATTCGTCCGGGCTATGCCCGATGTGCTCGGCTGCCGCACGGACGGCGTCCTCAGCGTCGCCGAATCCATCCTTGTGGGATGCAGAAAGGTTGCCAAGTCCGGGGGCCAGATCATTGATTATCCGGATGATCTCGTTGTGTCTGGAAAAACCCGCTCTGACCGTCCCTTGGAAAACCGGCACACCCTCGATCTCCTGGCGCAAAATGGCGTACGAAAGGCCGTTCTCCGGGTTTGAATATTCCGCCGCAACCTTGAGTTCGTTGACTTCCCCGCCGGTAATTCCGAACAGGCCGGCATTGTTTCGGACAAAATCCCTAAGAATGGAGGCTCTCTGCCCGCTATTTGGTTTTGTTAGAACTTGCCGTCCGAGCAAAACCTCTGGAGAGATGATCTCCGGCCAACCCAGCCGCTCCGAATATTCAACCTTTAGCTCTGGCAGCTTCGTCCGAAGATTCTCTTCGCCCGCGGCGGCGGCTTCACGCAGATCTGCCACAGCCAGCGCCGGGACACCGGAGCGTTCGCGCATTGAACTTAGTGTTTCCCACTCAGATCGTTCGAGACGAATATCATAATTCGGCAGCCCGTCGTCATTGCTTGAGGTTCGTTGGACCAGCCCCTCACCCGTAACGACCGTTTCACTGATAAAGATCGCCGGCAGAATAACCATGAAGGTGATCAATGTAAGGAACGAGACAGCGCCAACGGGCCATCTTTCGTTGTTCTTGTCAAAATATGATTGGTTCATGGTTTTTGTCTAAGGCTGTTTGGGCTGGCATGTTCCGACCGCGACAGTTTCAGAACAAGCGGAGATTCAACTACAATCTACACTCAGTTATTAAGCTTGAGCTGGCAAAACATACAATGAAAGTGTTCATCCCTCCGCGTGTGAAGGGTATTTTTATCTTTTCGGGCCATACTGTCAACAAAAAGTTACCGGCGTGAGCAGCGAGCTACTAAATAGTGTTTTCGGAGATGGGGGCCTCGTGGCTCGCTTCCACGAGAATTATGAATACCGAGCCGGCCAGATAGAAATGGCCGAGCGGGTCACCGTTGCGTTCGAGCAGCGACGCCATTTGATGGTCGAAGCGGGGACCGGTACCGGGAAAACGCTTGCTTATCTGGTCCCGGCCATCGCCGCCGCCATCGGGCAAAAGAAACGGATCGTCATATCTACTGGCACCAAGAATCTGCAGGAACAGCTAATGGAAAAGGACATCCCTTTCCTAAAGACGATACTCCCGGCCAAATTCACTGCCGAATACATGAAAGGCCGGGGCAACTACGCGTGCCTGTATCGAATAAAAAAGGCTGAAAGCCAGCCCGTTCTTGACGGACTCGACCAGCTTGATCACTTTCGGTCGATAGCGAACTGGGTCAAAGACACAGAAACTGGAGATCGGCGCGAGTTGGTCGATCTGCCTGAGAACCTCTCGTTCTGGAACCGGATAAATGCCCGTGGGGACATCTGTATCGGTCAAAAATGCCCCGATTTTGACCAGTGTTTTATTACGCGAATGCGAGACCGGGCCGAAAAGGCCGACATCGTCGTTGTTAATCACCATCTGTTCTTTGCCGATCTCAACGTACGCGGAAATCAGTTTGGCAAGGTCATACCGGACTACGGTGCCGTTGTCTTTGACGAGGCACATCTGATCGAAGATGTGGCGTCAGATTATTTCGGTTTCCAGGTCTCGAATTTTCAGATCGAGGAATTGGTCCGTGATACGGACGGGCTGCCGATCCACGACGCCGTCGTAACACGGGACCTGACACGAACCGGTGCGAAAATAATTGGGCTTGCCGACCTTTTTTGGGCGAGATTCAGCAAGACAAAGAACGAGGGCAGATATCCGCTGGGCCCTGACCTCTTTGCCCATCGAACTGCTGACGGATCACAGAAGCCGACAGCACTTGGCGAGGCATTTGCCGCACTCGACGGGGCACTCAGAAGTCTCGAGGCCGCGCTTGAGTCGTTCGAGAACGATATGCCGGAGGCAGAGAGCCTTCTCCGGCGGACACGCCAGCTTCGTTTCGACCTGGAATTTATAGTCACTCAGACCGAGAGCAACTTTGTTTACTGGCTCGAACGTCGCGGGAAGGGCATCTTTATGCGGGCGTCGCCCGTTGACGTCTCCGAACTGCTTCGCGAAAAGCTCTTCGACAAGGTAGAGACATGCATTTTGACGTCTGCCACGCTCTCAAGCGGCGGTTCGTTCGATTTTGTTCGCGAACGGCTAGGGTTGGACACCGCGAAGACAAGCGGTTACACAGCGCCTTCGTCGTTTGACCACGAAAAACAGGCAATACTTTATCTGCCCAAAGCGATGCCGGACCCGAGGTCGCCGGAATTTACCCAACTCGCCGCCGGAGAGATCGTCAAAATACTTCGAGCAACGAACGGACGGGCATTCGTTTTATGCACCAGCAATCTTTCGATGAACGCTCTTTTCGAACTCGTTTCGTCTCGGGTCGCTTTTCCGTGTTTCGTACAGGGTTCGATGTCGAAAGCCGGGCTTTTGGAGCGGTTCCGCAACACGCAGAACGCGGTCCTTTTTGCCACAGCAAGTTTCTGGCAGGGTGTTGATGTCCAGGGCGAACAACTCTCATGTGTAATTATCGACAAGCTTCCGTTTGCCGTTCCGAGCGACCCGATCGTTGCTGCGCGGTCACGATACATAGACGAGAACGGCGGCCGCTCGTTTACCGAATACAGCGTCCCACAGGCAATAATCACCCTTAAACAGGGCATCGGCAGGCTGATCAGAAGCCGCACTGACCGCGGCGTCATCGCCATCCTTGACCCACGGCTCCGCACAAAACCTTACGGCCGCATGTTTCTCCAAAGCCTGCCGCGAATGCGTATCACCGACGATCTTGAACAAATAAACGAGATTTTGAGGTAAAATGATCTCTAATGAACAGAAGCAGCAGGTGGATCGGCATTCCTTTGCGATTTGGCCTTTACCTATCCGTCTGTTTTCTTTTGCTCGAGATCTTAATTGAACTGCGTCTTGATCTCAGCTCACTTCCCTTTACTTTTGTCCTCGCCACGTTGGGCGGCCTTTTGCTGGTTTACTTAAGCTCTACAAGCGCCAGATCCAAAGCCGGAAGTGAAAGGATCGATGATTCGATCTACTCCGTTCGCCAGCGTCGGACGATCCTTTTGAATAAAGACATCGCCTCTGCGTTCGGATCTTGTCTTTACGTAGCGCAGGACATGAATCGCGTCAAGATCCTCCGGTCGGACCCAGGCGCTCATCTCATCGAAGTGAGAACACGAACAACCTGGGATTCATTTGGTTCGATCGTCACATTTAGTCTCGAACAGGTCGGACATCAATTGACCGAAGTGACCATTGAGTCTCGGCCTTATCTTCGTACCACGCTTGTTGACTTCGGACACTCCTGGAAAGAAATAGCATCGATCGCCAACCGCCTCCGCGAGACTGATGTGGAGATCGGCAGAAATAGCTTTCACGAAGGAGCCAGGATCCTTCTCCATGCCGCATCCTTCCCCGTCACCCCCGTACCTGAAATTGGGTCCGTAAGGTCTCCCGGTCTTCGATAGCCCGGTCCTGGGCCCGAAATGGGCATGTTTCGCTCTAACGTAAATTCTATCTATACTATAGATACGTGATGCTAGCTTCTGTCAGACTAGTCGGGCCGGTTCGGGCAGTCGGATCTGTCTGGTTTCTTGTTATTTTCCTGACGGCCCTGTTCGCTTTTCAGCAAACCGGGCTTGCCCAGAATTTGAACACCGCCAACGGCTCTGAGTCCACTGCTCCGACACCGGCCCCGGAACCGACCCCTATTCCCCTCTCTTCTATAGTAACTGAGGCCGATTCGGTCGCCGCCCGGCTTCGTGAGATCCGCCTGCGGCTGACAGAGCCTTCGCAGATCGCAACGCTCAGGGGCCAGATCCCCGAACTCCGCGAACTTGTCGATGCTCGCGAACCTGAAGCAAGGTCCGTTCTAGCCTCCGAACCGGCTCTCGACGATTTGCGCCAGATAGAGCAGGAATGGCAGGAACTCGCCCGCAATTTCCCGAACTGGAAGCGCTCCCTTCGGGAACAGATCGCCGAGTACGACAAATATCTTGAAGAGCTGGCCGCGACAGCTCGGATCTGGGCGCTAACCGTATCAAGCGATCTGACGTCCGCCGAGACGGGTGAAGGTTCTCCGGAGAACCGCAGAACGGAGATTCCCGCCGAGATCACACAAAAGATCGCCGAAACAAGACAGGCGATAGCGGAAACTCTCACGCTGGTTGAAGAAAAGCGCACTGACCTGGTCTCCCTCCAGGCGCGGATCAGCGAACTAGAGGCCAGGACGACCGCAATACTCGACGAGGTTTATCGCAGCCGTGAACTTCGGCTTACAAACCTGCTCGTCAGAGACGACGCCCCGATCTGGATTGCCCACGGTGAAATGGATTCGCCGGTAACGCTTTTTCGCCGGTCTTTCGACACGGTCGATGCCCAGGCCGCCATTCTGCGCGCATACGCCGTTGCCCGCACTGACCGTTTTGCTCTACACGCTGTCGTACTCGTGTTGTTGATCGTCGGATTGTATTGGGCCCGCTCCCGGGTTCGGCCTTATGTAAAAAAAGAGCCCAAGCTTGCCACGGCATCGCAGATCTTCGAATTGCCCGTCGCTACGGGGCTCATAATTTCGGTTTTGCTCAGCGGCTGGCTCTATCCGCAGGCCCCGCGCCTGCTCTCGGCTTTGCTGGGGGCCGCGGCCCTTGTTCCGGTCGTCATCCTTCTCCGTCGTCTGGTCGATAGGTCGTTCTTTACGATCCTGAACGTTCTCGTAGCCTTCTATTTCATTGACCGCTTGCGAGAAATTCTCGCCGGCCAACCGTTTGCCGTACGGATTGTATTTCTTCTGCAAATGCTTGCAGCCATTGCGTTCTTGCTCTGGTTCCTCAAGAGCAAGCGGCTGGAAAGCTCGGTAGAGGCACAGAACCTACGCGCATTCACAACAATTCGGAGGGTCATACCCTTTGCCGCCGTATTGTTCGCCCTCGCCTTTCTGGCAAGTTTTACAGGTTTCGTAAGTCTCGGTGAGATCCTCGGAAACGGGCTGCTCGGTTCGGCCTATGCTGCCATTGTCGTTTACACACTTACGCAGATAGTCCGCAGCGCGACGATCTTTGCTCTTAGGGTTCCCCCGCTCTCCAAGCTTTCAATCGTCAAAAACAATCGGGTCCTCATCCGCGAAAGGACATTTCGTGTCTATCATTGGATCGCGATTATTCTCTGGGCACTGATCGCTCTGGATCTTTTCTCGCTTCGTGACACAGTCTTTGCCATCGCGGGCCGCTTTCTCGGCTGGTCACTTTCCATAGGATCTATCGAGATCTCGGTCGGCGATCTGGCCGTCTTTGCATTGACCATCTGGATCGCGGTCCTCGTCTCAAGGTTTATCCGCTTTGTTCTTGAAGAGGACATTTACCCCCGGATCGATGTCGGTGGCGGCGTTTCCTATTCGATATCGACCGTGCTTCATTATGGTGTGCTCGTGCTCGCGTTCCTTTTCGCGATCGCGGCGCTCGGGGTCGATTTTACAAAGTTTGCGATCGTCGCCGGTGCCGTGGGTATCGGCGTCGGCTTCGGGCTGCAGAACATCATAAACAACTTCGTTTCGGGGTTGATCCTTCTTTTCGAACGCCCCGTAAAGGTCGGCGACACCGTCCAACTCGGCGAGCACATCGGCTCCCTGAAACGCATCGGGCTGCGGGCCAGCGTCCTGCGAAAGATAGATGGCTCGGACGTGGTAGTGCCGAACAGCCAGCTTATCTCGGAAGAGGTTATCAACTGGACAATGAGCGACAAACAGCGGCGCGTGGATATTCCTGTCGGCGTTGCTTACGGCAGCGACCCGGAACAGGTCATCGAGCTGCTGGTCGGTGTCACACGGGAAAAGGAAGATATACTCTTGGAGCCGCCCGCAAAGGCATTCTTCCTCGGATTCGGAGACAATTCACTCGACTTCGAACTGCGATTCTGGACCGAGAACACCGATCGCTGGGTCGCCCTGCGAAGCGAACTCGTCTCCGAGATCTACAAAGTGCTGACCGACGCCAATATAGAGATTCCCTTCCCACAGCGCGATATCCACATCAAAGGCAACTGGCCACCCGAAGAAAGCAAATAAAATATCAAAAAGAACGAAAAGGCCTCAACGGATCTTGATGAACATCAAGATCGAACTTTCCCACAGGCTCTTTCCACATGAACCGAAGCAAGGTCATCACTTCATAGCATCAGACCTTCGATATTCGGACAATTAGAAGTACTGCTGCCGCAGCCCGAGATCGATCACGGCTACCTCTGCGGCGGCTATATGTTCCCGCGTTCAGATGGCATCTTCCTCGGCGGCACCTACGAACCCGATAACTGGTCGCTCGAAATAAACCCCGCCCAATCAACCCGCATCCTCAACACCCACACCGTGATCATGAAAGGAATGAAATAGCCCTCGGCACACGCCTGGCCCTGTTCGCTTTTCGGATCAAGAAACGTAAGAGCAGTTAATTTAAGAATCTTTTCAGCTTATTTGACAATTTTGCTATGTCTTTGGTTTCGCATTCCCAAACAATTAGAGTCTGCCAGCCAGCAGCTTTATAGACAGATTTGTTCAAACGATCTCGTTCAACGTTCCGATGTCGTTTCGCTGTCCAATACGGTTCGTTTGACTTTGGAAAAACGTTACCGCGCTTACAGTTGTGCATATGCCAAAAGCAGCCATGAACCAAAACAATCTTCTTATGTCGAGGCAAAACTATGTCTGGCTTTCCGGGCAGATGCCGGGCGTGAAGTCTAAATCTAAAACCGAGTTTATGAATGATGGAGCGCACAACAAGTTCAGGCTTCGTGTTGCTAGAACGAATATTTGACATATTCCTCTTGCGTTGGGCTTCGGTAAGATTATCGGCCATTAAACAAGCGGACTGGAAAACTCCATGAAATAGGTTTCCTCGTCAATCTTATAAAAGCAGACATCGAAACGACCGTATTGTTCAAGGTGTTCTTTCTGTACTGCGTCTCCTAGTGGAACATCGAGACGTTGACGAAAATAGATGCCAATTTCACTGTTGTTAGCGGGTGTATGAATAGCCTTTCCGTTTTCCTGAGCACGAGCACACAGCAAAACTTTATTATCATCGGTCAGAACTGTGAACTGCTCGGCGATTGGTGGAAAGAAGTCGCTGCCGTAAACTGCGGCGGGCAAACGAATGTATGCCTGATTCGGTTCTCGTCCATCACGCTGTCCCCAATTTAAGCCGGATGTTTGGGGCAATGTGCCGTCATTAGCTAGAAACGATACGCAAACGCGTGGAAAGGCGGATGAATCCCCAAAGGGTGTGCCAGCATCGGGTAACGCTTCATTGTCGGATTTCAATGCTTTAGACGGACGCCTTCCTTCCGCCGGATCGTTGTAAATTTGAATGCGGTTTTCCGCATCCGGATTTGTGCAGTAGATTGTATCGCCAGAAAGTGAGTTGAAATAATCAAGTCCTAGAGCCGGATCGCAGGCCGCCAATGATTCTTTCTGTCTTCCGAAAGCAGCCTGAGTATAGTTCGCGGAACCTATAAAAGCCTGCGCCGGAACATCGTTTCTCAGCCAAACATAAACCTTTGAATGAACAGGTGGCGGCACTTGAATATAGCTGCATTGAAAGAAGCCAGGATAGTCCTGATTTGTTAGTTTTTGAAAGCCTTTATGGTGCGTAAGAGGAATGCCTGAAAGACTCGTCATTCCAACTATCAAATCGACGGTTAGGGTAAGCTCCGCATCGGCAATCCTCTTAAGATGAGTGGAGGCCATGGCCGAAGTGGCAAAACCGGAAACAATGCAAAGTCTGTCACAGCCATCTAAAGCAGGCTTCATGAGAACTTCTTTGAAAAGGCCAGTAGTGATCACGCGGCTTTCTGATTAAATACAAATTGCTCTTGATACGAAATATTCTGCGGTACACTTGGGTACTCCACATTCGCAAAGGTTTTGAGCAATGCTTCGAAAATAACTTGGGCACCTTTTGGCGGGACGGCCATTCCAATTTGTTTTCGGACGCTCTGCGTCGAACCGGAGAAGACAAAATCGTCAGGAAATGTTTGAAGTCGCGCGCGCTCTCGGTTGGTTAAGGCTCTGTTTTCTTCCCAGTGATAGACGTACGTTCCGCCGCCTCCACTTCCCGTTACCGTGTAGGATGGTTTATCGGGATCCAGTTTACGGTAAATCTGGCTAATAAAAGCTCCCTGTACATTCAGGCGAAGATGTTCAGGCAAGGTTGCGGTAAACGCGTTCTGGCCAGGTTTAATGTGTCTCAGCCGATCAACGACATTAGCGGATTGTTTCATCAACTCATTGTTGGGTGCATCTGCGGGAATTGGCGGAACGGTAATAGCGGTTTTACATGAAATATCAATATCCTTAAACATTTCAGGACTTGGAACCTTGAAATTCAACCCCAAGTCTTTTCGTATTCCGACGATTATAATGCGATGTCTTTTTTGGGGAACTCCGTACTTGTCGAATTTATAGAGATGCGGAACGACGTTGTAACCAGCGGCGGTGGTTCGATCCAGAATTGCGCGGAATGTTTCTCCATCATCTGAATTCCTAAATCCGCCAACATTTTCTGCAAAAAACCAATGAGGCTTGAAAAAATTCAAGGCTTTTACGCCGTAGGCGTAAAGTGGGCCAAACACTCCTTCAATCCCTTTTTGCTCGCCGACAACGCTAAAATCGTTGCACGGAAAACCAAACGACAAGCCGTCGATTGGAGAAATATCCAAAAGCGTTTGCATCCTAAGCTTTCGAATATCTCTGCGTATTACTGTTCCCTTTTTGTCGGGGCAAATATTGTTCCGATACGTTTCACAAGTATCTTTATCGTAATCGGTCGCCCATGCGTGTGAAATATTATAAATTGTGCCGTCGGCCTCGACCTCGGCGCTGGTCGCGGCAAGCCCGATACCTCCGGGGCCGCAAAATAGCTCTCCCAAACGAAAATTCATATTTTTATTGAAAGAACGAAAACTGCGAACCGTATCAAATCTCTGCCATAATTCTACGTCACATATTTCACAGTTGCAAGTGTGCAGCACATGAAACACGATTTTGTTTCATGAAACAGCTCCTCCAATCCACAGTCACTGATCGAATATGGTTCGCTCATAAAAACGTCGCATTATATATCCGATTCTAACGAGATTACCTGCCACGACCCCTGTTCGCACTTCTCGCACTTTCTTCTCCAATGCGTCTTGCCCGCATTCTTGCCGCGCATGCCGCCCAGATCCCATAACGAACTGCTTTGTACACCCGCGACGAGTTTATTGATCGAATCGCTCAAAAAACTCAGCATAAAGCTCGGCCGTGCTGCTCAGCAAACCCATCTCCTTTATTAAATGTAGGGTCCGCCATGCATCCATTTTCTTAGTTGTGCATCTCACAGAAATAGAAATACGAATTTGAATAGTCGTTAGTTAAACAGAACTAAAAGCGAAGCGAGGTAATTTTTATGAAGGGCGTAACTAGTATCAGCCTTACGGTGGTGGTGTGTCTTTTTATCGGGGTTGTGTCGGCGTTTGGACAATCGGCGTACCGGATCTCGGCCCCGTACCCGCACCAGAATTTAACGATCTTCCTGATCCACGGTGAAGATACAAGCAGCAACAAAAATTTGATAACGCTGCAAGAGGCGATGGAGATGAAGATCTTCAAGGTGAATGAAACCGAGGACGTGAACGAGCTGGGCGTCGAAAACATCTCATCGAAGTACGACGTTTTCATACAGGCCGGGGATATCGTCAAGGAATAAGATGGGCAAAAGATGGGGTCTGGCCTTCGATCTTACGATCTTCGATCCTCCATTCTGACACCGGCCACTGACTTCTGAATTCCGCATTCCGAATTCCGAACGCCGAATTCTCCAAACTCCATTCTCCATTCTCCGATCTCAATTCGACATTCTTCATTCGAAATTCTGACCTCCCCCACTGTCCACTGTCCGTTATCCACTGTCCACTGCCCTTGCAAATCGCGCAAATCCCTACGTTTCTCCCAAATCACCCTTCCGCCCGCCCCGCCACCGTGTCAAACTACCCCGGCGGACCATTCACACGGTCACTGATCTTTGAAACCTGGCCATCAAGCCGCCCGATTGAGATCGGCTCATCAGCGTCCCATTCCGTCCCATCTTCGTCAAAAATACCATCGATTGGGACAGGAAACTTGGTAGTTGAGACGGGAAGATCACCATTTGGTGAACCCAAGATCGCTTTTGGTGAACCCAAAAACGCCTCTGGTGAACCCAAAAATGTCGAGCGGGCTAAAACAGCGGGACACGAGACAGAAAGTTATGCGGTCTAAATGCTGCACACACACCGTTTATGCAAAAAACGGCCGGATCTGCCCCATCGTCCCACTTAACAGACAAGCATTTTGCAAAATGGAACGATCTTTCGCCGCAAACCGAATCGGGTCAGCATTTAACCCGTTCCACTTTGTACACTTTTCTGCAAAAAGTGGAACGATTTTGCCAAAAACCGCCCCGCTTGCCCCTTTGTCTCACTTGAACAGCAGTCATTTTTCGTTAGTGAGACGATTTTTCGCTGTAAACGTAAGCGGGGCAGGCACTTAACCCGTCTCACTTTGGACAAAAAGGAAACAAAAATGAGACGATTTTTCGACAAACTCAAAAAACGGTCTTACCGACACCTTGTCCATCTCAATGCCCATGATCAGAATTCAAAGAAATTTAGTAGTATATTGATGTCTATGGCGTCGTTTTTCGAAGTAATGATCGAACGGGATTTCTCCTCCGCGCATCAGTTGCGGGGGTACAAGGGAAAGTGCGAGAACCTGCATGGGCATAATTACAAGGTCGAGATCTATGCCCGCGGCGAAGAGCTGAACAATATCGGCCTGCTGATAGATTTCGGCGACCTCAAAAAAGCGGCTGATGAGATCGTCCGGTATCTTGACCACCGCAATCTCAACGAACTTCCGCCATTTGACGAGGAACTGAACCCCTCAGCCGAAAATATCGCACGCTATTTCGTTGAGTACCTTAACACCCGGTTAGAAGATGACCGCGTAAAGGTATATAAGGTCCGCTGCTATGAAACCCCTACCAGCGTCGCAACATATCAGATCGAATAAAGCCGTTTTTCCATTACCCAGTTTATGCCGACCGTATCGCCATAGGGAAATTCGATTGTGCCGACCCTTTCAAAACCATTCTTTAAATAAAACCCTTTCGCCCGCTCGTTCCGCTCCCAAACCCCAAGCCATAACGACTCAAACCCTTCGCCCATCGCAACGCCGATGCAATGATCTAGCAAAGCCTGCCCGAGTCCCTGCCGCCATACCCTTTCTACCAGATAGATCCGCTTCAGTTCGACGGTCCTCCCCTGCGAGACCCCGTCCGCCCGCGAATGCCGAACAAGCTTTGCATACCCGACCGCCACGCCGTCCCGACACATCACATAAAAGCTTGCGTCTTTGTCCTCGAGCTCAAGCCGAACTCTTTCCGGGTTGAACATCTCATGAAGATAATTGGCCATATCCTCCGGAGAGTCTTGTTCGAAATAAGCCTCGTAGAAGGTAACAGTCTGCAGAGCGCAAAGCAGTTTCGCGTCATCGCTGCCAGCCTCTCTTATCAATATATTGCACTTGTTTTTTTCCATCTCAGGGTGCCTTGTCCGGACTGTACCACGACTTTCGTTATACAAAATAGGAAACAAAATCAACAACTTGAACGTAGTGCCACTTTAGGTAGATCCTCGAAAAATTAAGGTTCGCTCGAAACCCCTATTGGAGTCCTATATTACGATTATGATCCGAAAAATTGCATTCTCGCTTTTCGCTTACAGTCTATTGCTGGTCCCGATCGCCCCGCTCGGAGCTTCGGCCCAAAACACCGACCGTGACTCGGTCCCAAAGATCCAGTTTGAAAAATTCGTTTTGCCGAACGGCCTTCAGGTCATCCTTCACGTTGACCGCAAACTTCCGGTCGTCCACGTAAACCAATGGTTCTATGTCGGCTCGGCTAACGAACGCGTTGGCCGCAGCGGCTTTGCACATCTTTTCGAGCATATGATGTTCCAGGGTTCGAAGAACGCAAACAAAGAGTATTTTGACTATGTTGAGGCCGCCGGTGCAAACCTCCTTGAGGGCGGCGTCAACGGCACCACTAACCAGGACCGCACTAACTATTTCGCCACCGTCCCCTCGGGAAATCTTGAAAATCTGATCTGGCTCGAAGCAGACCGCCTGGCCACTCTGCCTGAAGCACTCACTCAGGAAAGCCTCGATAACCAAATAATGGTCGTCCGCAACGAACGACGCCAGGGGCTTGAAAATCAGCCCTACGGCCGAGCATTCAAGCTTATGGGTGAAACCTTGTTCCCGGCCGGCCATCCCTATCAGTCTGACGTGATCGGCCTGCACGAAGACCTTGCCGCCTCAACGCTCGATGACGTTAAAGAGTTTTTCCGGCGTTTCTACACCCCGAATAATCTCTCTCTCGTAATTGCCGGTGATTTCGACCCCGCCGAAGCAAAACGGCTGGTCGAGAAATATTTCGGCACCATTCCTCCCGGCCCCGCTCTCGAACGGCCCGCAAAAGGCCCGGTTTCAATTAGTGGTGAGCACCTCGTCGAAGTTAGGGACAGGGTTCCCCAGGAACGTACATACTTTGCGTGGCATTCGCCGGCTTATTTTGATGAAGGCGATGCGGAAATGACGCTTGCCGCCTCGATCCTGACCACCGGGCTTTCATCCCGTCTGCAAAGAGCGCTCGTCTATGAAAAACAGCTTGCCTCTAACGTCGTCGCTTTTCAAAGCGGCCAACCTCTTGCCGGTGCATTTTATATGTGGGCAACCGCTCGGCCGGGCGTGAACCTAGCAGATGTCGAGAAGGCTGTAGATGAAGAGATCGCCCGTTTGGCAAACGAGGGGCCGACCGCGGCAGAACTTGCTCGTGCAAAGACCCGGTGGGAATATCAGTTCGTTTCCGGCCTGGAGAGAATAGGCGGTTTCGGCGGAAAATCAGACCGGCTCAACCAATATAACACCTTTATGGGCGACCCCGGCCTGTTTGACGAAGACGTCGCCCGGCATCGTGCGGTTACCGCTGAAAGCCTTCGCAGGGCTGTAGATCAGTACCTTGATCACAAGAACCGAGCATTGGTGCGGTTTAGGCCCGAACAGTCATCGCGGGCAATGGACATAGCGGTAGATCGCTCGGTGGCCCCGCCGCTTGGAGCCGATCGCCCATTTCAGGCTCCCGAGGTAAAAACAGCAAAGCTAGAGAACGGCCTTGAGATCATGGTCGTCGAAAAGCCCGAACTTCCTAAGGTCATGTTCGGCATCGGCACTCGCGCAGGAGCGGTTGCCGATCCCGCCGATAAAGCCGGCGTTGCCGCAATGACAGCACGAATGCTGCGGCGCGGCACTAAGTCCCGCTCGGCGATCCAGATCGACGAAGCATTCGGCAATTTCGGCAGCAACATCAGCGGTATGGCATCTCGCGAACAAGCAACAGTGGGCACCGAGGTCCTGTCCCGCGATATGGATGCGGCGATGGCGATAATGGCCGACGTTGTTATGAACCCATCATTTCCTGCTGATGAGTTTGAGAAAGAAAAACAGCTAACTCTGGATGGCTTGAAACAGGCCGAGAATAACCCGAACGCCGTTTCGAACCGCGTTTCCGCAATGATCGCTTTTGGCCCTGATCATCCGTACGGACGTCCGCTTGGCGGCCTTCCCGCCACTGTCTCGGCGATCACACGGGACGATCTGACCAAGTTCCATCAAGAGCGATGGAGGCCGGGAAGTTCATTGTTGATCTTCGTCGGCGATGTAACGCTCGCCAATGCCGTCGCATCGGCACGAAAGCACTTCGGGTCGTGGTCCGGCGGTGCGGCACCGGCAACCAATATCCCCGCCAAACGGCCAATGCCCACCGGTAAGGTCTATTTGATCGATCGACAAGGAGCGGCCCAGACCGTGGTCGCACAGATCCTGGCAGCTCCCGAACGCAAGTCGGCTGATTACTATGCGCTTTCGCTTGCGAATGCGGTTTATGGCGGCGGCTTCGGCACTCGCCTCAACCTCAACCTCCGCGAAGATAAGGGCTATTCTTACGGGGTTTTCGCTTTCCCACAGCACCTCTCGGCCGGAGGCACCTGGATCGCCAGCGGCGGCGTTCAGACCGACAAGACCAAAGAATCGGTGATCGAGTTTATGAAGGAACTTCGAAATATCGCCGGTGAAAAGCCGATCACCGAAGAGGAGTTTCGAAAAGCTCAGCTAGCCCGGATCCGCGGCTATGCACAGCAGTTCGAGGGATACCAAAGGATCGGCCAGCAGATCGCGGATCTGTGGATAGCCGGACTGCCTCTTTCTACGCTTCAGGCCGAACCCAACGAACTTGCAAAGATACAGCTCACTAGGGCGAATGCGGCTGCCGCCAAATACGCGGCGCCAGCCGGTGCGTCGTTGCTTTTGGTCGGTGACCTCTCCAAGATCGAGGTAGGCATTCGCGAACTGAAGCTCGGTGAGATCGTAATTCTTGATGTTGAAGGGCGGCCGTTAAGCAGGTAGATACGTCACATGAAGTAAGTGGCAGTGGTCGCTTTCGATCGCTGCCATTTTTTGGTTTAGCACTCCTCTCAATTTCGCTTCAATGGAACTGGTGAAATGAGAACTTCGAAATATCTCGGCTGCTGGAGCCGGTGGTCACAAGTTCGGCAAGCGTCTCACCTAATGCAGCAGAATGCTTGAAGCCGTGCCCGGAACAGGGCGATGCGAGGATCACGTTCTCATCCAACTGGTCGATAACAAAGTTGCTGTTCGGTGTGACGGTATAAAGGCATACGACCGATCTGATACACCTTTCGGCGATGCCTTTCAGTTTTCCGCTGACGTAGGATTCGTGTCTAGCGGCTGCTTCTTCTTTCGAAACTTCGCGTTTGGCCTCGTCCGGGGATGTCGTAGAGCGAAAATCCTCACTCGCTAATTTTAGTCCGCCGTCTTTCCCATCGATCGCCGGAAAACCGTAAACGTAATCATCCCGCCAACGGCCGAATGACCAAATAAATACTGGGAATCTACCAACGACGTATTGATCATATGCGGACGACACGTCGAACCAGAAAAGCACCTGTCGGTACACTTTGAAAAGGTCTGCTGGGACACTTTCTAGAAACTCATTGACCCACGGCCCTGCAGAAATGATAGCCTTTGCAGCTGAGTACACCCGGCTTTCCGTTACGACTTGTACACCTGAGCCTTCCTGACGAACACGGACGACCCTCTCATTGCGTCGCACGACCGCCCCTAGCTTCTGGGCCTGGCCGAGCTGGGCGGTAACGCAGTCTCCGGGCCGCAGAAACCCGGCTGCATCCTCGAAATACCCACGTTCGTTGCCCTCGAGAGTTAACTGCGGAAACTCCCGGGCGATCTCGTTCGCGTCCAATATCCGATGAGCGATACGGAATCTGGCTGCCGCGTCGATCGTGGTCTGGAGGAAGTCTCGGTTTCCGTGGAGCAAATGAGTTGAATCGGAGGTAACTATCAGGCCGCCCGTAATGGTCAACAGATCCGCACCTGTTTCTTGTTCCAGTTCACGCCAGATCTCATAGGAACGAAGAGCAAAAGGGACAAAATGCTCGCCTTCGCCTATCGCTTGCCGGGTGATCCGCGTTTCGCCATGGGTTGATCCTAACGAATGAGGCGGCGAATATCGGTCAATACCGATCACATTGGCACCTCGCTTCGCCAGTTGATAACAAGCGGCGCTTCCCATCGCTCCAAGCCCGATCACGATAACATCGGCGTTCATTTGCAGAATAGCGTACCAAAAAGGAAAGGCTTTTGAGAATATACCCAAAAGCCTTCATCGATACGATTGATAGCGAACACAAACATCTGTTCACTATTAGAGATCCACAACTTACTAAACTGGTCGGGGCGAGAGGATTTGAACCTCCGACCTCACGGTCCCGAACCGTGCGCTCTACCAGGCTGAGCCACGCCCCGATGTTTCCACGCTCCGAGCGTGAACAAACAGTCTAAGAAAGCACACAGGTGATGTCAAACTGTTTGTCACCTAAGGAACAGCCTGACCACTACGAACCCGCCTATCAGAAGCACGAGGAAGACAACCGTAAGTATCTCAAAATACTTATCTATAAACTTCTTGATCGGTGCACCGAAAAAGTAAAAAAGCCCGGCGACCAGAAAGAACCGTGCTGACCTGCTAATGGCGGATGCAACGACCAGGGTCGTAAGAGGGACCTCAAAGGTTCCGGCGGCAATGGTAAACACCTTGTACGGGATCGGAGTGAAACCGGCGGCGAGTATCGCCCAGAAAGCGTGCTCGTTGTAGAGCACCTGGACGTTTTGATAGTGGCCCATGGCCCCATAGAACTGGAGTATCGGCTGGCCGATGGTCTCAAAGAAAGCCCAACCGATGTAATAGCCGAAAACTCCGCCGAGAACCGAGCCGGTCGAGCAGATGAGAGCATAGCGGAGTGCCTTTGCCGGTACAGAAACCGCCATTGCGATAAGCAGAACGTCCGGTGGGATCGGGAAGAACGAAGATTCCATAAAGGCGATCCAGAAAAGGGCCCATTGGGCATGCGGTTTGTCCGCATAGCCCTCTACCCAATCCTTTAGCCGACGCAGGAGGTCGAAAATTCGCTTCAATGTGTTACTCCTGATTACTAATTGTTTGCAGCCTCTTTCCAGGCGTGCTTTCCGATGAGAGGAACAAACGCACAAGGGCCGCAGTTTTCTTCAATAAAGCCGTTTTCAGTACGGATCACGCGAACGAGGGCTTGTGAGGTTTGAGTCTTGCCGATCGGTATCACTAGCCGTCCATTGACCTCAAGCTGCTCGAGCAAAGGCTCAGGTATCTCCGGCCCACCAGCCGCGACCAGTATCGCATCGAACGGCGCATAGAACTTCCATCCCGAGGTCCCGTCGTCGCACCGGACTGAAACGTTCCTCAAACCTAGGCTGACCACCTTCTCCTTCAGTTCAGCCGCCAGCCCCTCGATTCGCTCGATCGAATAAACACGTCGTGCAATGAGGGATAGGACCGCGGTCTGATAACCAGAGCCAGCCCCGATCTCAAGCACCCGCTCGCTTCCGTTGAGCTCGAGTAGTTCGGTCATTCGGGCGACGATATAGGGCTGCGAGATAGTCTGGCCGCTGGATATCGGCAGAGCGTTGTCCTTGTAAGCCTGCGAGCGGAGAGCTTCTGGCACGAAGAGATGACGCGGGACGCGGTTCATCGCGTCCAGAACGCGCTCGTTCTTGATACCGTAATGGCTTCGCAGGTGTTCGACCATGCGTTGTCTGGGAATGCTCTGATCCGCCATCTCTGCTTTCGCCGGCTATTTCTCCCAATCTCTTATCATTTCTAGGGCATGATGGTTCGTAAGGTCGGAACGCATCGGGGTAATCGATACATAGCCCTCTTCCACCGCCTCGAAATCGGTTCCGCCCTCGGCTCGAAAGCCTTCGCGGACCTCGCCTATCCAGTAATATGGCTTGCCCCTCGGGTCGATGTGTTCGCTGATCACAGGCCTTGCCGTCTTAAATCCCTGCTTCGTTACTCGGAGCCCCTTTGCATTGCCCTTTGGAATGTTCACATTGAGCAGCGTTCCGTCTGGGATCCCCTCACGAAGCGCACGCTCGGTCACCATTTGTACTATCCGCACCGATTCGGTGAAATCGTGGCTTCGGCTTGCCACTAGGCTGAACGCAAGTCCTGGCACGCCAAGTATTGTCGCTTCCAGTGCGCCGGCGACGGTTCCGGAATAGGTTGCGTCGTCTCCCAGGTTGGCTCCGTGGTTTATTCCCGAAGCGCATATATCCGGCCTGATGTCTGGCGCGAGTATCTGGTTCAATGCCAGCGTTACGCAATCGGTCGGAGTGCCATCCACGGTCCAACGGCGTTCGTCTATCTGGCGTATCCTTAGCGGCCGTGCAAGCGTAAGGCTGTGGGCCGCCCCGCTCATCTCCGACTCGGGTGCCACCACGTAGACATCCCCGATCTCGCGAAGGGCCTCTTCGAGCGCGGCAATGCCCTCTGAGTGTATGCCGTCGTCGTTGGTTATCAGTATCTTTGGCGAACTCGAAGCCATCTAACGAATATCTTGAATTTAAAATCCGAAAGAGCGAAAAGGGAAAAACTTACGCCTTCTCATCCTTTTCGCTCTATTCAGGTCATTATCTGCCGATCACCTGCTCTGGCCGCCGCCCATCGGGCGCGAAGATGTGTTCACGGGCCGCTGCTGACGAAAACGCCTGCGGTTGCGCTTGCGGGCATTTGCGGATTTCAGCTTTGCCTTCTGTCCCGGCGGGATGAAGTGAGCGTGTTTCTTGAGATCTTTGATGATCTCTTCGCTGATAACCTTTCGTTTGAAGCGCCGAAGGGCGCTCTCGATAGATTCGTTGTTATTTACTATTATAAAGGCCATTTTTTCGTCTCACCTCCTTTCGGCCGGGATACCCTGGCGACAAGATGTTCGCGAGGAGCCTCCACAGAGGCAAACTAGAATTAAACTATTTTTCCGGGAATAAAGCAAGGCAGTCGCCGTAACGGAGTGTTATCGGGGTGAGGCGGCTCCTTCCTCCCTTTTAGTTGTTATCGGCAGGCTGAGAACATGGCCTCGATAGACAAAATAAACTAGCCCGGCATCGACCCACATATCCATGCTGGTAAAGCTGATTTTCGGGACCTTTAATAGCGAACGAAATCCGAGATGCCGCGAATCATAGATGCCAACCTCGGTACCATCCTCCTTCGGTATCGCTGCCCAGAACTCATGGGGAGACCCCATCTGTTGGAGTGGGCGAAATGTCTGCTGTGACAGCGGGCGGTATTCGCCCTTTACTTCCTGTATCTGTCCGGTAACAGGATCGAGCAGCGAGTATTCGCGCCCGTCCAGATCCCCTGGCGGCCTTTGCAGCTCGCCGTCTTCGCCTCGGGTACGGCGATAATAGGAGTAATCGTAATCCGCTGCCCCCATCAAAAGAAAGCGGTTCAGAGTCGGGACAAAACAGACCACGGTGGCGCCTTCCTCTGCGTCAACCGGAAACTCACGCCCGTTCGTTAAGTCGATCCTGACAAGCGAAAAACCGACCTCCTCCTCAAGTCTCCTAACGACAAGCCATCTCCCATTTTCAGACAGCACCGGATCGGAAAAGACACCCTCTTTGAGAATCGTCATCTTTCCCTGCTGAATGCGAGACAGCCCGCCCTCGCTTACTCGGACCTCCGTCCTCCCGGCAATCGCTTTCCATGCGTCGATCGAACCACCGCCCTCGACAATGTCCGGTGCAGGCGGAACGTTGAAGCCGGGGGGCCGCACCGTTGGCTGCAGAGACCTCCCCCCCGACACAACCCACCAGGATATACCCTCCCATCTGCGCTTCGCGCGTTGCTCGGCAGCCAACTGATAGGGGTTTAGTTCAGGTTCAGGAGCGACAAACTCTCCCGTTTCGTCTGGCTCGTCAGGGAGAGGTGAAATGTCATCTCCATCATATTCGCCCGTGAAGTCATCGTCTTCAAAGACAGTATCATATAGCCGGCTGATCTCGGCTTCAATAGTCTGGCGGGCCACGCGGTCCGTAACCAGGGCCCTGACCTCACCGCCGTCAGCCCAAACGGTCTCTGCCCACTTCTGGTCGTCGGCAAACACGAGTTCGAGACCCGCGATATGTTCGCCCGCTGCATATTTAAGCCGCATTGGCGCTTGGGTCATTTCGGCGAAAATAGACTCAAGCCCGACGACGAAATCCGGATCTGAGTCCGTCTGGAAGAAAACTCGGCGGCCACCGGCGCGGCCGAGCATCGTTAGCTGTTTTGCATCGCATCCGGGTCCGCAGGAAACAAACGGCGGCAATTCATCGACACGATGCTGAGCCAGATATCCCCGCAAACGGTCAAACTCGTCAGGTTCCAGGATACGTTCGCGGTAGCGGGCGTCATCTTCAACAAGCCGAAACTCGACCCGGTCGGAAAAGATCCTGATCAAGTTGCGATCGTAAGCGTAAATTCCAAGAAGTTCGTCGTTCCCGAGGACCATTTCGCGGAGTTTGCTCTCCGTTTCTCTGAGACGTTCGTGGACCCCCAATGCATAGAACGCCTGACGATCATCGGGAACGCCCGTAACGCTCGAGAATAGATTCCCTATGTTAATCGTTATTAAGGGAGTTTCGTCGCCGGGTGAAAAGAAGCTTGTCGCGCCTAATATCTTTGCCCTATTCGGGTGAAGGCGGTAGAGCACCTTCCGGGCCTCGGGCGAATCTTCCGACTCCAAATAACGCTCGGCGGCTGTCGCGAGTTGCCGATCGGTAGAGTTCACCAAATTCGCAACTCTTTCGACCGGTATCTCGATCCGGAGTAGCCGGGAGCAGGCAAGCGCAGAGACCGCCGACTCGCCTCCATTCGCGAGCAACGTTTCGATAAGCATCCGGTCTTCAAGGATACAGGCAGCTATGCCTCTGGACCACGGCACGCCGTCCATGGCCGCGTTGACCTCTGACATGTGGTCTTCTCGTAGTTCTTTGCGGTCTGCCAACAACTTGACCACACCATCCGCATCCGACCGGCCCCGTTTTAGGTCGCTAAGCAGCATAGAGTTTACTGCCGGCCCCTTCCACCTGGTCAGGATGTTCCTGAATATGTCGGCAACTTGTTTCTCCTTCTCGTCCAGATCTTCGATCCGCCGCACTATTGTGCGGACCACCAGATCATCAGGCTCGGTTTGCTGTTCGACTGCTGTCCCCAATGCAAATAGAGGATCAGAACTATACGCTCCCCGGCTGGCAATTACCTTTTCAAAAAATGGCTCAAACTCGGCCATTATTTCCTTTCGCAACTGCGGCGATACATCGGCCGGCATTGTCTCAGGCGAAAGACCGCGGGAAATAAGGATCTCCTGCACCTTTTCCGATACGCGGGCTATTTCCACATATTGTGTGCGGACAACGTGCTCGAGAGCCTGCAATTGCTCCGACGCGTTATATCCGCCGCAGGCAAGCAACGCGCGGATCGCCGAAGCACGTTCCCATTCGTTGAGTTCGCCGATGATCCCGCGAATGGCCGGAGCGGCTCGCACATCGCGCTGATGTCCGAGCGCCGAAAGGGCATTGCCGCGGTAGGGATAAACGTAGGTATCTCCTAGCGGTCTCAAGTTTGAGTTTGAAGTTCGAACAGTATAATTTGCCGCAGCATTCGCAGCTGCCGCCGCAGCGTTTGCCGCCGCTTGGGCGGCTCTCATTGCTCTATCCGCGGCAGGATCGCGCCTTGTGGGCCCGATCACATTCGCGTTTGTATTGGAGCCGTAGAAGTAAAGATCGTCCGGATCATCCGAACCACCAGGAACAAGCATACGCTCATTCAGGAGAACAATAAGCCCGGGCACGGCCTCCGGTATCTTCAAACCGGCAAGTGCCTGGATCAACGTCTGTCGGCCGTTCCCTTCCGGGTCATCGGCCCATTCAGGGTCGGCTAGCCACGGCACTAGCGCGCGCGCGATAGCTTCGTCTGGAGCCCGCCGCATCATCACCACCAGGTTGCGGACCGACGCATTTCTCACAGTGCGATCCTCGCTCGCGGCAAGTTCGATCATTCTTTCGCGATACCGCTCGACCGGAGACCGAAGTATCAGCGTTGTAAGACCTGTATAGATCTGTCCGTCAACCCTAAGTTCGGCAAGCGTTTCATCGGCGAGCAGTGTGAAATACCAGTCATCGCGGCCGGGCCAATCGGGTTCTAAAACCAGAGCATCCATTGCCATGTCGCGGACGGCCGCAGATGCGGTCCGGTCCTCGACCATGCGCATCAGTTCTTCCCGGTATCGCTCGATGTCGCCCGGCGAGTTTGAATCAATGGCCCGCCGGTACATTGCCCAAGTCGCCACAGTTCGCGACACGGGCTGAGAGGAATCATTGTAAAGGCGATGAACGATGGGAGACGCAAGGTCCCAGCCAAATCGTGTCAGGGCAAGAAGGTCGTTATGGTTACTGACGTACTCGCGAACGTCACGGACGGAAGAAGCCGCACGTGCGAGTTCATCTGCAAAATAGGGACTGTTGTACTTGAGCCATTCACGGATATTTTGACGATCGGAACGCAAACTCGTGTCGTCCTCGTCCATACGACGATAGATGTCGTAAACAAACCGTCCTGAATCGGGAGCATCGCGAAACACGTTTATCAGGCCCGGCAGCTTTGAAGGGTCACGCTCGATCTCGGCAGCAAGTCTCGACCTTACGCGGTCAGATAGACGCGGCATGTGGGCAAGACTTCCACTAGCTGCCCTGCTCATCTTCTCCCAATAGTCCAAAAGGTCCTGGATAGGTGCATTATCGGGCGGCGGTGATGATTCGCTGAAGAATTCGGCAGGACGCGCTCCCGGAGGAACCGGTACCAGCGGATTAGGTGGCGGCGGGGCAGGCAGCCGAAGCAGCATCGCCAATGTTTCACCCTTCTGAGCTCTTGCGGTGGGTATCATGACCCACACGCCAAACATCAGCAGGCCCAAACAAAAGGCGGAAGCAAAGAGTAGCCGTCTCATTTCGCAAACATCGAGGTCACTGAATTGATAACCCAAACGGCGGGAAAAAGCAAGAGATATTTTGGTCAGGCCGCGTTGGCAACGGAAAGGTACTTGGTCATTGAGATCCGGGTTCCGTCATCTACCTGTTCAATGCGGACCTCGTCCATTAGCTGACGCATCAGGTTTATGCCCCAACCACGGCGGCCTTCGTCCGTTGGGGGGGCCGCGTTTCGCTTGTCTATCAATCTGATACCTCTGTTCGTAACGGTTATCGTGATATGACCCGGGCCAACGACGAATTTCTGATGGATCCGGCGATCGAGGCTGTGGCTGTGCTCGGCGGCATTGATGCACGCTTCAACAAGGGCGGTCTTGATCTGGTTTATCTCTTTGGTCCCGAAATTATGTCTTCGGGCAATATCCTCCAGCGCGTGAGCTGCGACCATCTCGGCGTCGTCGCCCATGGGAATGACGATCTCATATTCCTCAAGCGGCTGATCAACGGCCTGTTCCGGGCCTGCGGCGAGCCTGTCGCGGAGCAGTTCCGCCTGTTTCCGTGAGGATGAATAAAAGGAACGGCCTCGCATCAGTTCAACGGCTTCGTCGGTGAACCCCTCCGGAGCGATCAGCCAAAGCTGATATCGTTCAAAACCGCACATCACAGCTGCCATTTCGAGCCTGTCGCACCAGAACTCTGCAAGCGCCGTGTCCGCCTCGAGTTTTGCATCGACCTCGGCCGCGATCCAAACGATCTGCTGATCGGGTTCTTCATCCCGCGTCTCGAATCCTACGGCGACGGCAGACCTTTCGCTTTCGGTCAGCAGCCCGATGGCCTTATAAAAAGAGTCAGTATGGGCAGAAAAGACGATTCTTGGCAACGTCAGAAATTCTTCGTCCTTCTGCATCTGCGCCTTAATCTCTTGGGGTGCTAGCCCCTTGTATTTGAGTTTGAAATCGCCGTAGTCGAACAGGGCTCTAGGCACCTCTTTGCCGTCAAAAGCGGCAAGGGCCTCGCGAAGTCCCAGGGCCGAAGAACGTCGGTATTCCTGCTCCATTATGGAAGGTGCCCTTCTCAGAAAATCAGCTACGAAACCGGCAAACGCCGCCGCCCTCGCCGTTCCCTCGATCTCAAGGCCATAGCGGACGGCAACGTAGTCGGCAAAACAGTGGTTTTCCGACATCGGCTCGATCCGGTTCGAGACAGAGCGGACAAGCTCTTCGCAATGCAGCTCACGGATCAATTTCTGGGTCTCGGCGGCGTCTAGCCCCAAGTGCTTCTCCCACACCTCGGTCGGCGGTCGGGACCCGGCGTCGTCAATGGTTTCGTGAAGCAACCGGACCACCGTCACCTCCGCGATAGAACCGCCACACGCCCGCCGGATCACGCCATCGTAAATGGACCGGACGGTACCGCCGAAAACCGACGACGAATAGATAGATGCAAGGTCACGATAAGTCTCCAGCGGGAGCGAATCCATTGCAGCTCTGCGAAGTATCCCGCGGATGACCGCAAGGTCGCCCGAAGCAGAAAGACGAAGGAGGTCGCGAACCGGATCAGAGACCGAGATCCCAAATTCTTCCGCACAGCCTTCAATATACATGGCCGAGTCTGCTGGCAACATTGGCTGCAGCTCTATCCTTCGCAGCTCGTACTGAAACACATTCGAACGGCGGTATGCCGCCGTCAAGAAAGGAAAATCAGGACGTCTTGAGAGAAATGCGAGCGATCCAGTGATAAGCTGCCCGTCGGACATACTACGTACAATATGCAGGTCGTCGAGCATTACGAAGATCCGAAGGCCGTGAGCCGCGGCAAACGAAGGCACAGAAAGGCTCTTCCGTACAATGAGTGCGGGATCATCGGCCCCTGCCTCAAGATTTCTTATCATTTCGTCGACAAACGCCGAATCGGCCGGCAATGCCTCGCGAGAGAGTTCGTCAAGCGAAAGGGAGCTGAAAAGCGTCCCGGGGTCATTCCGGCGAAACGCAACGATCTGGGTAAGCAATTCGCGAACGAACTCGCGGGCAGCTTCAACCGCACCTGCGTGATCTCTTAGCGAGTAGTAGACCGGTATGACTTCGCCTTGTTCGCGAAACATCCGGTCATATGCCTGCAGCAATAGTTCGGTCGCGCCGGAACGCGGCGCGAACGAAAGCTGGGCACCGGTAAACGAAACCTGTCCCGCACATCGTACGATCTGCTCAAGTTCATTTGCCCTCCCGGCATACTTGTCCGGTGTCTGGCCGGCCAAGATCTTTCCGGTGCTAATTGTTCGCATCTAGTGGATTTTTTCCTTAAAGGATCTGCCAAGATCCTCGTAGTTCTGTACGTTGTTCTTTCCCAGTTCTTTTGCCTCGTAGAGAGCCATGTCGGCCGCTGTAACCCAATCTTTTGGTTCGACGAACTCCGCGGTATATGCCGCAACGCCGATGCTAATGGTCATACGTCGCTTGGGAAAATCCGTTCTTTCAATTCTTTGGCGAAGACGTTCGGCGATCGCCTTTGCCTCTTCAGCTCCGGTTTGCGGCAGCAGGATGGCAAACTCTTCACCTCCATAGCGAGCGGCAACGTCCGCGGCTCTAAGTGTCTCGCGTAATACCCCTGCTACGATCATCAATGCTTCGTCTCCTGCCGGATGACCGTAAGTATCGTTATACTGCTTGAAGTTGTCAACATCGATCATCAGTAAACATGTCGGATAGCGATGGCGATTGGCCGAATTCATCTCCTCAACCAGACGCTTCTCAAGATATCCTCGGTTCAAGAGTCCGGTCAAAGAGTCGGTTATCGAGCGTTTCTCGAGCTCGCCAGCCCATAGTTTCAGCGCCTTGCGATCCAACGCTACCGCGATCTGCGGCGCGATCGTCTGAAGAAGATCGACGTCCTCTTGTCCGAAGGCCGCCCCACCTACACGGTCTGTGAAATTAAGAACGGCAAGTTTCCGCTCGCCCATCGAGATGGGAAAGCTAATGAATGAACCCGTTTTATATCGTCTTTCGGCCGGGGCCTCCTCCATACCAAGGTCGCGGATGTCGCCGGCTACCGTCGGCCTTCCGCTTTCAAGGGTCGATCGGGCAATACGCCCGCCCAGGTTCTTGACCCTGCCAAGGTCTTCCGGTACGCCAACAAATGCCTTTGCCGACAGCGTATCCGTCTCCTCATCTGGAACAAGTATCGACGCACGCTCCGCACGTAGAAGCTCGGCCGAGACCTCCGTGACACGTGCCCAAAAATCGCCCGAATCTACCCTTCTCAGGCTCTCATTCATCTTTCTTACGCCCCGCGCAAGCCAATCCCGATCGGATACGATATGCCGCAGCCGAAGTATCTCGATCTGTGGCCCGACAGCGCGGGCAAAGCGAGCTACGGTGTGCGGGTCAACGGTCATGTGTCCGTCCGTTTGTATGCCGATCGCGGCCCTGATCTCGTTGCCGACTATCACTGGGAAAAGCAGCAGTGAACGCTGGTCAGGTATTGAGGATCGGCGTGCCTTCAGCTCTATTGGCAGTTCGCGCGTGGCTTGCGCAAGCATCCGCTTATGATCTTCGCCTATGTTTACCTTAACCTGCTTGCCCTTGAGATCTCCGGTAGATGCAATACCGACAAACTTTCCGTTCCTTCGTTCCAGCCAAACTGCGGACGCCAACCTTTCGTCGCCCGCAAGGTGAACGAGCACGGCGGAACAAGCCCTCGGATAATCCAGCTGCATAAGTGAACCCAGCAGCGACCTTATGCTTGATCCTTCGCTGACGTCCTGACGCTGACGGGATCGCGCAGCCGAAATCCCTCTCGCCGGCGGTGTTATCTCGACCCCCTGCGAAAATTTTTCGATAAGCTTAGAGATCGCGTTTGCCTGAGGTACCTCTTCGGCAACTGCCGGGGCTTGTTTAACAGGATCGGCCTTTGCGGAAAAGGGTGGAGACGGCACCTTAGAACCGAGATCCAATATATTGTCCTCATTCTTCGGCGCAAATTTTGAAAGCCCTTTTGACGCCGTCTCGATCGGCTCGACCGATCCCGTGAACAAGACATTCTCAAAGAATTCAGTGGGACGAAATTCCCTCCACTCGCCTGAGATCGCCTTCTCGGTTGCCTCGCGATACCTTGCAGAGTTTACATAGGTCCGACCCACTATCGCCACGAACCTTTTCCCGCGATCCTCCACCGGAACTGCGTTGCATACTAGCCCCGCGTGACATTCGTATCCGACAGAGCGTCCTTCGAGATAGGTACGCTCAAATGCACGGCCGCAAAACTCCGCGCATTGCGCTCCCGCGCTTTCCGAGCGATACAAAACCCCACAGATCGAATTATTGTTTGATTTGGAAACCTCGTTCCCCTCCTGGTCGAGAACCACTACCGCGACGCCATTTTCGTCGGCCAGCGTGTCAAGGAACTTTGGCTTTGTGGGCTTGGTTGAACTCATTGTTTATGCAGCAAACCCCTAACGCACCGGGGGGAGCGCGCCTCGGGGGCCGGCTTCCAGCATAGTGGCAAGATATAACTAATCATCATTTAATTTCACGAAAAAAGCCAATCGCAGATACTTCAAAAACAATCGCCTGTCCGAGCTTGAACGAATGGCCTGTTTTGAAGAAAACCCCAGCAAAGTTCGCACATTCAAGCGTAATGCTTCGATGCAGAAGTGTTCGGGATGATTGCAGCTTGCCGTCACATTAACAGGCAATAACTGCTTTTTCTTTCAATCTGACCGACTGGCACGCGAGTTGAAGGTACTTATAAGCAAATGTTTGAAAAGACCGGATCAAGACAGCAGGGAGGTACAGAACTTATGACGAATACATCGAATACAGAAACAATGTGGAGTGCTCAGCCGGATAACCCGGCTGCCGCAAATGACGAAATGATCTCTAAGCTCAACGGGCTAATCGCCACTTGCCGTGACGGCCAGGAAGGGTTTAAGCAGGCCGCCGAGGGGATTGAGAATGCTGACCTAAAGCCGCTCTTTTATGAAATCTCGCGCCAGCGGGCGACTTTCGTCGGCGAGCTCCAGGATCTGGTAAGAACTTTGGGAGGTGATCCCGAAAACGCCGGCAGCGTTACCGGAGCGTTTCATCGAGGATGGATAAACCTAAGAGCCACAGTCAGCGGCGGAGACGAGGTTGCGGTCCTTAGCGAATGTGAACGCGGCGAGGATGTCGCAAAAGCGGAATACGAAAAAGTGCTCGAGGGAGCGTTGCCTGCTTACATCCAGCAGACACTACAGCAACAATACGGAACAGTTCTCGCGGCTCATGACCGGATCAAGTCCCTTCGCGATACGGCGCGCGGCGAACGAAGTTCAACAGCTGGGATAGGTTTTTGATCGCTTTATTTTTTCTTAGCCTGTCCATTGATGGGGCTTGCCTTTCGGCGGCCCCGTTTTTGTATATTGTTCAGGAACCGATCGCTCCGAGTCCGGCCGAAGCGTTCGCTTCGATACTGGGATTTTCCGCATTTATCCGAACACAGGCTGCGCGATGGCCCGGCTTTATCTCGACAAGTTGCGGCGCTCGTTGTCGGCATTCTTCAATGGCAAACGGACAACGGGTGTGGAAATGACAGCCGGCGGGCGGATTGATCGGCGACGGGACATCACCCTGCAAGATGATTCGCTCGCGTCTTGCCTCGATCTCGGGGTCCGGTACGGGAACCGCGGAGATCAGCGCGCGCGTATAGGGCATAAGCGGATCGGCGTATATCACCTTTCCCGGTGCAAGCTCGACGATTTTGCCGAGATACATAACAGCAACGCGGTCAGAGAGATGGCGAACTGCGCGAAGATCGTGGGAAATAAATAGATAGGTCAGGCCCTTGTCTGTCTGGAGCTTCTCCATCAGGTTCATTATCTGCGCCTGAATAGAGACGTCGAGTGCAGAGATCGGCTCGTCGGCAACGATGAATTCAGGGTCAACAGCGAGCGCACGGGCGATCCCGATCCGCTGGCGCTGCCCGCCCGAAAACTCGTGCGGATAACGCTTGATAAATCGCCGGCTGAGACCGACGGTTTCCATAAGGTCACCAACCATCTTTTCGACGGTGCTCCCGGAAGCGAGCTTGAACGTACGGATAGGCTCGCCAATGATCTGGCCAACATTCATGCGAGGATTAAGCGACGCATAGGGGTCCTGAAATATCATCTGGAGATGGCGTCGCTGTTCGCGCATTTGGCTCGGCGGCATATGGGCAAGGTCGCGGCCATTGTAATAGACCCTGCCGCCGGTCGGTTCCGTCAGCCGGAGTATCGCTTTTCCGAGCGTGGACTTGCCGCAGCCGGATTCACCGACCAGTCCGAGCGTCTCGCCCTTTTCGATGTCCAGCGAGACACCGTCTACCGCCTTCACGACTTTTGGCTCGCCAAAGAGCCCACCGCCGAGCCTAAAATGGACTCGGAGGTCGTCTAGCGAGATCAAGTGTTGGTTTCCGTTAGTTTCCATCAAATTATCGATTGCCAACTGGACGGTCGGCCGATCATCGCGGCCCGAACGCTAATCACATAGGAGCTTCTATCGTAATACGCGAATCGTAGTTGTAGTCGATCTGCATTGTCTTTAGCTCGCCCTTGGTGTAATTGGCGGTTATCCTTAGCGGAAGTCCGTCGTTCTTCCCTATCCACAGTTTCGAAGAAAAATCGGGTCCGCCGCCGGGAGTTTTACCGCGGTATGTATAGATATATACCGGTTTGCCGTCCAGCGTTTCTTCACCTTTGTACGAAACGTCGTCGATCCACTTCATGCCCTCATCGGTAAATGCTTGCCGAATGCTCAAAATCGACGAAAGATCCGAGGCCGGCATTTTTTGCCATTTCCCACCCATGTTCATAAAGGTCTCGTTACTGATTATGACCATTTCAACGTATTGGCCACCCATTGCATTGGTGCTGATCCGAAAACGGTCAGGTGCCACAAAATCTACTGCCGCCTCCATTTTAATAGCGCCGGTCCCAGACATCTTGGCCTGAAAAGCAGCCGCATCCATAAAACGGCGCGACATTTCCTCTAGGTCTGCCTTTCCATCGCTTCCCGGCGAAAATGCAGCCGGCCCTCCGGATCTGTCCTCGGCCGGATGGTCATTTGCGGGAGTATCACTGGGCCCGTCCCCTCCGCCCCGGCGAGCCAAATCCTGCAGCGACGAGCAGCCGAGCACCAATGCCAAAAGCAAGACCAAAGGTGTAAAAAAAGAATTCTTCATACTAGAACGTGTGCAGTGCAAGAACAATGTCCCGGGCCTTTCACTGGCCTCGCTCGGCCACTGAACCCTCATACACCTCCTGTGCAAAATGGCACAGTGAAAAATGGTTCTCGTTAATCTGCACAAAAGGCGGATATTCTTTCCGGCAAATGTCCTCCGCACGGTCACAACGCTCAGCGAACGGGCAACCCGGGGGCAGATGGGCAACGTCTGGCGGCAGGCCGGGTATCTGGTAGAGTGGGTCGCCCTGTTCATGGGCCGGATCCGGGACGCTCTTGAGGAGTCCTTTCGTATATGGATTTGCCGGTGTCGCAAACAGTTCACGAGTCGGGGCCTGTTCGAAGACCTTCCCGGCATACATCACAATTATCTTGTCGGTCATCCCGGCGACCACACCAAGGTCGTGGGTTATCAGAATGACGCTTGTTCCCATCCGTTCTCTCAGATCCTTTATCAACTCGAGGATCTGTGCCTGGATCGTTACGTCAAGTGCGGTTGTCGGTTCGTCGGCGATCAGAAGTTCGGGGTCGCAGGAAAGAGCCATTGCGATCATAACCCGCTGACGCATACCGCCCGAAAATTCGTGCGGATAGCCATCGACCCGTTTCGCCGCGTCGGGTATGCCGACGGTCTCTAGCATTTTGATCGCGTGCTTATATGCCTGATCCTTTGTGTGGCCAAGATGAAGTTGCGTCACCTCCATCAACTGCGTCGATATCTTCAGAAAAGGATTAAGTGACGTCATCGGGTCTTGAAAGATCATCGCGATACGCTTGCCGCGTACCTTTCGGACCTCATCTATTGAGAGCGCCCGAACATCAATGCCATTGAATATGATATCGCCGCCGACGATCTTTCCGGGCGGTTCGGGTATAAGCCGCATGACCGAGAGATTGGTCACAGACTTGCCCGAACCGGATTCGCCGACGATACCTAGCGTTTCCCCCTTTTTCAGAGTAAAGGTGATACCATCAACCGCCTTGACCACACCGTCCTCGGTCTGGAAATAGGTCTTGAGATCATTGACCGATAGTATTGTTCCGTTGTTGGTCATTCGACTTAGAATTTCCTCGTCTGCGGATCAAGTGCATCGCGGAGGCCGTCTCCCAAAAAGTTTAGCGAGAACAGTGTCAGGGCCATCGTCACGCCAGGAAAGATCAACTGCCACGGGAAGATCTGAATGTTCTTTATACCGTCCGCGGCTAGGCTGCCCCAGCTAGCATACGGGGCCTGAACACCAAGTCCAAGGAACGAAAGAAAGGCCTCCGTGAGCATAACGCTGGGCACCGTAAGCGTCGCGTAAACGATCACCGGCCCAAGTGCATTCGGCACCAGATGTCTAAAGATTATGGCAGGTGTAGAAACACCTGTAGCCTTTGCCGCAAGAACGAACTCCTGGTTTTTCAAGGAGAGTATCTGCCCGCGGACGACACGCGCCATTGTCAGCCATGAGACGAGGCCAAGTGCGAGAAAAAGCAAAAATATCTGAGCAAGGCCCTGATTGCCCGCACCGCCGATCGTGTCTGAAAGGAACGTAATGAAGTTCGGGGTGTTCGGGCCGCCGAAAACCGAAAGGAGAACAATAACAATAAGAATATAGGGGATCGCGTAGATGATATCGACGATCCGCATCATAATGTTGTCAATGCGGCCTCCGATATATCCGGCGATCGCGCCCCATGAAACTCCAACGATCAGAGAAACGATGGTCGAAATGATGCCGACCATAAGCGATATTCGGCCGCCCTGAAGAACGCGGGCAAGCAGGTCGCGGCCTCGGTCGTCCGTTCCCATAGGGTGCTGAAGCGAGGGCGGGAATGACCGCACACGTGCACCGCCGTCAATGTCCGAAGGGATATAGTCCGGTGTGAAACCGGTTGCCCACCGGATAATAGCCGGGCCGACTATCACTGCGATCACCATCAAACCAAGCACGACCATTCCAAAAACGGCGAGTTTGTTTTTTAGAAGCCGCTTCCACGCGTCTTGCCACAGCGATGACCCGGCAATCAGCTCGCCCGAAGAGCGTTCGAAAACACCGGATTCGTCCAACACCAGCCGAGTGATGCCGTCGACAACAGCAACTCTCGAGGTGCCGCCGCAAAAAGTACAAACCACCAGCCGGCCGGCATCTGTCTCGGACTTAAGCGGAGCGGAACATTTTGGACAACTAAGCTGTTTCTCCATAACCGACTTCTATTCGTACCTAATCCTCGGATCGAGGATTCCATATGAAACGTCAACCAGCAAATTCGCCACCATAATAAGGATCGACAGGAACGCAACAATTCCGAGCGTTAACGGTTCGTCACGATTCAATACCGACTGGATAAATATGTTCCCGAGCCCTGGTATGGCAAAAACTTTTTCTACGACAACGGTGCCCGCGAGCAGCGAGGCGAGTGCGGGCCCAGTGAAAGAAACGACCGGCACGATGCCGCCACGAAGGCCGTGTTTAAACAATACGGTCTTTTCGTCAAGCCCCTTAGCACGGGCGGTTCGAATATAGTCAGACCGCATCACCTCAAGCATGCCGGCACGGGTAAGCCGGGCAATATACGCGGTATAGATCGCCGCCAGCGTTATTACAGGCAAGATCAGATTTGAGATACCACCCCAGCGGGCCGGCGGCAGCCAAAATAGCCAGAGTGAGAACACGATTACCAATATCGGCCCCAAAACAAAATTAGGCACAGAAAGCCCCAGCATTGCCGCCGCCATAGAACCATAGTCAAAGGCAGAGTTCTGCCGCAATGCCGCTATGATGCCCGCGGCGAGACCTATGATTAATGCAAAAAGATATGCAAGGGCCCCAATTGTGGCCGAATACGGCAGGTGGCGAATTATGATCTCGTTTACCGATTGTTCCTGATACCGGAGTGAATCGCCGAAATCGCCGCGAACAATATTTCCCAGCATCATGAAGTACTGCTCGTAGAAAGGCTTGTCGAGACCGTATTTGGCTCTTATGTTGGCCTCGACGGCGGGCGGCAGCGTTCTTTCCTCAGAATAGAAACTCCCTGGAGCCATTCTGATCAGTACCCACGTAACGGACACTACAAGCAGCGCCATCGGAATGATTATCAAAAGCCGGCGGAGTATGAATCCAAGCATCTTCTTCGCTGTTTCCTGCTATTGCTTCGGTCTTGACTGATCGGTCGACGCCCGTTGTGCCCTGATTGCATCTCTGGCGACCTGTGTTGACATCAAACGCTCGACGTGGCTCAGAACGGATTCGTCACGGTTCGTCATAATCTTCTCGGCGAACCGGTCCCATTTTTCCTGGTCCTGTTCGATATAAACAAATTTCCAAGGATGCAATGTCTGCGGATTCGGATACATCCCCTTAACAAAAGGCTTTTTCATCCAGTTTGTGGAATCTGTCATGAACGGGATCACCGGCTGCTGGTCCATCACAAAAAACTCTGCCTCGGCAAGTAGTTCAAACCGCTTTACTGGGTCGAGTTCGCGGTTGGCTTCGTTGACCAGCCTGTCATACTTTGGATCGTACCAGCCGGTCGAACTGTCGTTCTCCTTTGTATAGAAAAGTTTGAGAAACGTAAAAGGATCCATGTAGTCGCCGACCCAACCTGCACGGCCGAGTCCGCGATAGTCAAGCTCCTTTCTTACATTAAGGAAAGTCTTCCACTCCATGTTCTTGAGCGGGACCGTTATTCCAAGATTCTGTCGCCATTGGGCCTGCAAGAACTCGGCGATGGCCTTATTGCTCTCACTGGTGTTGTAAAGAACCTCGACCTCAGCGATCGGAAAGTCAGGACAAACCCATGCATCTCCCGAACGACTTACCGGAAAACCGGCCTCGGCGAGCAAATCACGGGCCGCTTCGGGGTCGAACATCTTCGCTTTCCATTGCTCAAGTGTCCGGCCCTGTTTTGCGAGCTCGCGGGCGTATATACGGTCTCTGATCTCTTCGTATTCGGGGAAGATGCCGATCGGGGTAAAATCGATGGTCGGCTTAGATGTCTTTCGGAATTTGGCCAGCGCCTCGCGGTCGACGGCAAGGGCAAACGCCTTTCTGACCTTCTCATTGTCCATCGGAGCCCGCGTCACGTTGAATGTATAATACTGTAAAGTGACGGCCGGATGGTCCATGTACTCGTGTTCATATTCCCTCAGTGTATCGATCCATGCCGCAGGCGGAACCGCGTTGTACACCGCATAAAGCGAACCGGCCTTGTAGAGATTCATCATGGTGGTCGCTTCTTCTAACGGATAAAACTCTATGCCATCGAGCCTGACAGACTCCGCGTCCCAATAGAGCGGGTCCTTTTCGAGCACTATCCGGTCATAGGGGTGGTGTTCTTTGACCCTGAACGCCCCGCTTGTAACGATATTTTCCGGCCTGACCCATTGCTTTCCGTGTTTTTCGATCGCTCCCCTGTGGACCACCTTGAAGAATTGGTGGCTTAAGAGATCGATGAAGAAGGGCGCGGACTGACGAAGCTTGATCCGAAGTGTGTAATCGTCGATCGCTTCGAGGCCGAGGTCTGAAGCCGCTACGGGAACGAACTCTGCATCGGCAGCCATGGCCTTTAGTTTTTCGTTCTTTTCGAAAAGCTCCGCCCTGTTCTTCTCGTCTACTGGGACCGTAAGACGTTCCGGCCCGGTCAGCGATTTGCCGAATTCCGTCTCGGGCCCGAAAAGTTCTGTGCTTACTTCCGGAGCCGCCCCGGAGCCTTCAAGTTCACGCTTAAGCAAGAAAGTACCGTCGGGCCGTTTAACGAACGCGAGCTTGCTGTTGTATGCCTCAGCATACTTGATGTAATAGGCAAGGTAGGCGTTCTTTGCGAGAAAATCAGGATCAAGTGCCCGTTGAAATGAATAGACAAAATCCTGTGCCTTTATCGGGTCGCCGTTTGAAAAGACCGCGTTCTTTCTGAGATAGAAAATGTATTCGCTGACGTCGGGCGATATCTCCCAGCTTTCGGCAATTGCAGGGATCGGCTTCATTGTCTTGGGGTGATATTCAACTAGGCCGTCGTGGATAGCCATCAACAGCCGGGCCTCGGGCTGGCCGGTCGGGATCGCCGGATCAAGAGACTCGGGTTCGGATCCGGAAACGTACCTCATTACGTTATCCGACGGTGGAGACGTTTTACCGTAAAATTCCTCGGAGGAACGTTCGCCGCAACCCGCAAGGATAACAACGAACACATACAGCCCGACAAGCAAGCGATACCGGTTATCTTTGCCAAACTTCATCTCAACAACTCCTTTAGCGCGACCGGCGAAAGCGGGGAAAACAGGGAGATACACCGGGAAAAGATATATTGGTCAATAACTTACCACGAATCGGACACATCGGGCAAGAAACTGTCATGTGCCCTACGCGCCATCGCCAACAAATCCGGTCGAACTTCCGCTATTCCTCACTCGTTAATGGAGGCATCGTCCACTCCGTGTCTATAAAGACCTCGTGAAGAAGCGTTGCATCAAGGCTGTTCGCCTCGAACCCGATCACAAATGGACGCACAAGCGAATACGAGGTCGGAAAATACAACGGGATCGCCGTCAGTTGAAACAATGCGTCATCCTCGTTCGCTATCGTAGCCGCAGCAAGGCTTTCACGGGAGCCGGGTTCGGGATCAGGGCTTGTCACCGTCGCGCCGGGAGCCGAGCCATTCACGTCAACGCCCGCCGAGGGGACTTGCGGGCCGGGACTGGGCGGATGAGATCTGTACACATCGCCGAGAATTCTTTTCAAGTTCGCGGCTTCAGCATTGGTCGGCAGAACTACACCCCGCCTTATCAGATCAAAATCGCGAGCATTTCGGGCGGTTTCCATCTCAGAGCTTTCACGAACAATCACCTCGGTCTCGATATTCAAGTTTCGCCGCCACATCTCTGCGACCGATTTGGCGATCCTTATCTGTGTGTCGTTGCGATTTACTGTAAGCTTTACCGTCGGGAATCCCGAACCATCCGGATACCCAGCGGTTTCGAGGAGTTCGCGTGCCTTTTCCGTGTCCTGAACCAGCGTCCCTTTCGGCGACTGGCTAAAAGGAAGAAAACTGTAGGCCGGCTGCGTGGCTCCTTCGAGTTCGCCATCTGTCAGCCGTTCGCGCTCGATGGCTATCGCAAGAGCTTCGCGTACCCTCCTATCGCGAAAGGCAGGCCGCTCAATATTGAACTCGTAGACATTTATCGCGGCAAAGGTCGTTCTTCGGAAATCGTCATATGGCTCGAGAAGTTTCAGTGCAAGCGGTGAAAAATCAGCATTGGTCACCGCGTCAACGGCTCCTGTGCGATAGGCTTCAAGTGCAGCGTCGCTGTTTTCAGCGGGAACGAATCGTACAGTTTCCAGTTTTACTGCCTCGTTGTTCCAATAGTTCTCTGACCGGCGCAGGGCAACACCATCCTTATCGAACGAAGCAAGCGTAAACGGCCCATTTGAAACAAGGTCGTCGGAGACCTTTTCAGCGGTGAGGTCTGTGTCGTCGGAATAGACAGGCCGAAAGACCGGGTGCGCGACAAGCTTGGCAAAATCCCGGTCGGGAGTGACCAATCTTACGACAAGGGTCTGTTCGTCTTCGGCTACAGCCCCAAATGCCACCGTCGGCGCGACTGTCTCTCGCTCCGGTGCTTTCATCGGCTCTTCCTCGGCGGCTCGGAGGACCATCGCCGGAACCCGGATCGCCATTGTCTCTGCCTCGCGTTCCTCATTCGCGGCGGCCAACTGTACGGCGCCTCGAATGTTGAAGAGCAATGACCTGTGTACTGACGCCTCGCGAACCGTGAGGGCGCGCCGCCAGGATCTGACAAAATCCTCAGCTCGAACCCGCTCTCCGTTTGACCAGCGTGCATCCTTTCGAAGAGTGAATCGCCAAACGATCAGATCATCAGAGGCTCCCCAAGACTCAGCGACAGCGGGACGCTCCTCTAGGGTTGCCGGGTGGAGCTCGGTTAAACCCTCAAAGATCGCTCGAACAACATCGGTCTCCGGCGGCGAAGATACCATCGCGGGATCAAGCGTCCGCGGCAAGCCGCCGTTGCTCCAGCGCAGTTCCTGCCGGGCCGGTGGCGGTGTTTCGGAAAAGAACCTGCTTACTTTCGGCTGGCGCACCTCCGAGCACGATGCCAGCAACAATGCCATGACAATCAATATCGGCACAGTCGCTAGTTTGTGTTTGCACGACCCATTCATTCTTTTGTTGACAACTCCCGGAAGATCTTTTCCGTTTGACGGCGGGGCTCTTCGAACCCCCCCGATGTGTCGATCAGATGCGTCGCAAATCGCTTTTTTTCTTCATGCGGCATTTGTGAGTCGATCCGCTGGCGTGCTTCGGCCTCGCTTAGCCCGTTGCGTTCCATCAGACGCCGAAGCTGCAACTCTGGGTCACAGAAGACGACTATAAGCTTGTCAAATCTCTTGTAGCCGCCGGATTCGATCATCAACGCGGCGTCAACCACGACTATTCCGTCGGGGTATTCCTCTTCAAGGGCTCTTATTAGACGGTTCTGTTCCTCTATTACCAATGGATGAACAATGGAATTGAGAAGTTGTCGCTTTGCTGGGTCAGCGAAAACTATCTCCCCAAGCTTGCCTCGATCCAATTCACCGTCTTCTTTCAGCACTAGGGGCCCGAACTCTCTCACGATCTGTTTCAACCCGTCGGTTTCCGGGCCGACCACATCTCGTGAAATAACGTCCGCGTCAATAATATGACACCCAAGCTCACGGAGAACATCGCACACGAACGTCTTGCCGACCGCTATCGAGCCTGTTAGTCCGGCCTTTATCATTAGAGGTCATTGTCCGTGGCGTTTCGCCAGCTTGTTAACGTTATAGCTGGCGATCTCAGAAAGCGAGAGCCCCAACTCGTCGGCACACGCTGAAATGTACCACAATACGTCGCCAAGTTCGTCCTTTAGTTTGGCCCTGACCTCATCGGTAATAACACCCTGTTGGTCGCGTTGGATCTTTTTCACGATGTTAGCGACCTCGCCGGCTTCGCCAGCCAGACCCAGAGTTGGATATTCAAGGTTTTCAAGCCTTCGCGGATAAAGTGCCGTTTTAACGGCCTCAGATTGATATTCGTCGAAATTCATATTTTTTTCCTGGAAGAGATCGTATCGTGTTTGTCTTCCCGAACAAACAGGTGCCGGAAAAATGGCTCCTTGCCCCTTAAGCCTTTGCAGAAACGTCATTTGGACGAGAGCGTCTCATCTTCGCGGCTGCCAAAGTGTTCTTCATCAGCATTCCAACGGTCAAAAGCCCAACCCCGCCAGGCACGGGTGTAATGAAACCTGCCTTCTCCATTGCCTCTCGAGGATTAACGTCGCCGACGAGTGTGTAGCCGCGTTTTGCGATCGCCGATAGACGTTTGGGCAATTCCTTCTCTGAAAACAGCTCTGCCGCATGGTCGGGATCCGAGACATTGTTGATACCGACGTCCACCAGGACGGCTCCTTCTTTTATGTGTTCCGCGCGGACGAACCCTGCCCGGCCGATCGCCGCCACGAGAATATCCCCTTGCCGAGTTATCTTAGCAAGGTCACTAGTTTTAGAATGACAGATCGTCACGGTCGCATTCTCCTGCAGCAAGAGCATTGCCATCGGCTTGCCAACGATATTGCTTCGGCCCAGTACAACGGCATGCCGGCCCACGATCTCAATGGACGAGCGCTTCAGCATCTCGACAATGCCGGCCGGTGTACACGGCGCGAGTGTCTGCTGCCCCTGCGTGAGCTTTCCGACATTTGTCGGATGAAATCCATCGACATCTTTTGCCGGGTCTATCGCCTCGAGTATTTCCCGATCGTTGATCTGTTTGGGCAGGGGCAATTGGATAAGTATACCGTCAATGTCCTCCCTCGCGTTCAAAGCCCGGACGACACTGAGGACCTTATTGTGTGAAACGCCGGCGGGCAGATGAATGTGTTCGGAGTGCATTCCAAGCTCTGCCGTCGTGCGTGTCTTATTAGCGACATATACGGCCGAGGCGGGATCATCGCCGACACGTACGACCGCCAACCCGGGTCGGAATTCCAACTGTGCCACTTCTGCGGCAACCTCTGCCTTCATCGCATCTGCGATCTCTTTTCCTGATAGCAACGTGGCCGTCATATACACGAATCCTGACGTAGGGATTTTACAGGAAGTTGAGGTCCATTGTCAGTTTGCTAGGGCATATTCGCCCGATGCGTCCGCAAATATTGAACGGAACAGCGTCTTATTAGGTTAAGCTTCGCTCACAGTGCTCCCAGTCAGGATATGGAACGAATTCGTAAAGCTGTACTTCAGATCATCACGGCCTCATTGCTGGGTCTCTTGTTTTGCCTATCAGCCTCAGCAGGCGGATCGGAGATTTCGTTTTACAGGCCGGGCACGGGTGTCTGGTACTCGATCGCGGCGGAGGATGCCGGAGCGTTCCGAGGCGTTCGCATCGGTCGAAAGGGCGATCTACCCGTCCCCGGAGACTATGATGGCGACGGGCTAGAGGACATTGCTATCTGGCGACCCGAAACAGGCGAATGGATAATCAGTCGCAGTTCGGATAACCGGGAAATCGTCATACGATGGGGTTCCGCAAAAACGATAAAGAGCGTAGCGGACATGCCCGTCCCGGGGGATTACGACGGCGACGGCATTACCGACATCGCTGTGTTCCGGCCGGATACCGCGACCTGGTATATCCTGCTTTCCTCGGGCGGTTTTGACCCGTCTGTATCTGTCGTTAGAGTTTTTGGCAAAGCCGGCGACGTGCCTGTACCCGCCGATTACGATGGTGACAAATTGGCAGACCTCGCAGTTTTCCGTCCCACGGAGAATAGTTGGAACATTTCTGAAACCGCCTCCGGGGATGTTAGGACCGAATATTTCGGAATCGCTGGCGACGACCTTTTGGTGCCGGGCGATTATACCGGTGATCAACGTGCCGACCTCGCGGTCTTTCGTCGGGGAACCTGGCTCGTCAAAACCTCAGAAACCGGAGAGATCGTACGGTTCGAAATGGGCACCGTAAACTCGATACCGATTCCTCGAGACCTCGACGCCGACGGCATTGTCGACTTTGCGGTCTTTGAAAATGGTGTTTGGCACATCTACTACTCGTCCGAGCCGCGTTTCGCCTCGTTTAGATTCGGGCAAGCCGGAGACAGCCCAATCGATTCGATAAAGGCGCGGCCGAGCCTCGTCCCGCAGATATAGTTTTTCCCCCAACTCCGCCTTGTGCGCTTTGCGAGAAGTTTTCCGGAACTTCTCGTTTTTTTATTTATTCGAATAGAATCAGTATATGAGACTTGCCGCGACGGCCATTTTGCTCACAGCACTATTCGTGGCTGCTTATCCAACCGAAGGTGACATTGACAAGCTGACAGCGATCAAGGCGGCTCGCTCCGCCGGCGATCTTGACAGCGCGATCACGCTCCTGCGCTCGCACATTGAGAAAGAGAATGACGACAAGGCTACATCGGGTCTCGAGTATCTTCTGTGCAGGTCGCTCGAAGAAAACGACGATCTCGCTAATGCGATGGCATGCTTTTCGTCTTTCGCGAAAAACGGGTCTCCTCTGACAGAGTATGCCCTCTGGCGGAGGTCGCGTATTGCATGGAAGTCCGGAAATCTTCTGCTTGAGAAACTTCTGCTCAAGGAACTAGATCTCTGTTGCCCCGATTCTCTTCTTCGTACCGCGACGCGCAGCAGGATCGCTCGCGGGGCATTCGAAAGTGGCGACCATTCCCTGGCGTTGGCCGAACTCGGTCGCATTGCCCCGCCTCTGGCAAGAGCCAAACCGTCAACCGGAGCTAATTCGCGTCTCATCCGCCTCTTTGTTGCAAAAGCAAATGTCGGCCTTGGGGATATGGAAGAAGCACGCGAACAGTTTGCGGTGTTGCTGAACTCGGGGAAAAATTCGGAACTGCCGGACAGTATTGCTCTCGACGCAGTACGCGAACTCGATGTTATCGATCGAGGTCGCAACCCGGCGAGCGAAAAAGTTGCCGCCCTTTCTGACGGCGAGCATATGAAGCGCGGCTGGGTCTATCATTTCAATCGTGACTTCAGGTCAGCAAGGTTTCACTACCTGGCTTTGATCGAACGAAACCCGCTCTCTTCCTTTGCCGCCGAAGCGGTCTATCAGATCGGCCGAGGCTATTCGCAGGAATTGAACTTCGCCGATGCCATTCTTTGGTTCGAACGACTTGTCGAACAATATCCCGATAGCCCTCCGGCAAAGGACGGCATCCTTCAACTTGCGTCGGCATACGCCCGCGTCGGGAAAAGCCGCGAATCTATCTCCCGCTATCATTTGTTCATCGACAAGTACCCGGACGATGAGCGACTCGATAGGGCCTATCTCAATCCTGTCGATGTGCTTCGTGACCAGAACTCGAATACCGAAGCGCTTAGAAGATCGAAAGAGGCACAGGAGGCTTTCCGCGGACGCACGGCCGAGGCACAGGCTCTCTTTGCCGAGGCCCGCACCTACATCTCGCGGGAGGAATGGGAAAAGGCCGTGAATTCGATCGACCGTCTGATGACAATGCCTGACCTTGGCGGCGTCCGCGTGCCGGGCGGTACCAGCCGAAGCGAAGTGACATTTCTCCGGGGCCTATGCCTCGAGAAAATGCTCCGTTTCGATGAGGCCGTTGACGCCTATTTGTCGATCACAGATGGTCGCGGGGAATTTTATGGCTGGCGTGCCACCGAACGCCTCCGCTTGATAGCGGAAAGTGAATTTGGAGCCGAGGCGTCTGCAACCGCCAGGTCGCGGCTTGCAGTTTTGGCAGACACCGGTTCTCAGGACGAACGGCGAAGGGCCCTCCAACAGATGATCCGCCTGACACCGGACGTCGAAAAAGCGGACAGCTTACTGTCGCGGCTTGAAAAGACCTACGCAATGATATCGGATTACGGCTCGCCGCCGAGATTTCATTCCGTTGATGAAGTGGAGATTGCCGACCATCCGGTAAAAACAGGGCACGCGACGAGAGCGAAGATGCTGTCCTCACTCGGCCTATTTGACGAAGCGGCACCGGAGGCAGAGGCCGCCGGTCTCGCAACCGGCGACCGACTGAATGATCTGTACCTGAGGGGGGATCGGGCATATCGCGTAGTCGGATCTATAGAACGCCAGTGGCAAAAGGTTCCTGCGGACTTTCAGGTCGAACTGATACCGGCAGGCACCATTCGGGCATTATATCCTGCTCCGTACAGAGAGGCCCTTCGTCGCGAAGCATCAGCCCGAAATGTCGATCCCCGATTCCTGCTGGCTATAATGCGTCAAGAGACGCGGTTTCGCCCCGATGCGGAATCAGTAGCCGGTGCAAGGGGGCTGATGCAATTCATACCGTCAACGGCTGAACGGATGGCTCGCGAGGCGCGCATCGATGACTTTGTAAATCGCGACCTGTTTGACCCCACTGTCTCTATAGCGTTTGCCTCTATCTATACAGCCGAAATGTTCAGGATGTTTCCGAAACAGCCGGCCGCTGTCGCGGCGGGATACAACGGCGGCGAGGATAATATGCAGCGTTGGCTCAAGCGCTCAAGAAGCGACGAGATGGACCGCTACGTCGCCGAGATAGCCTACGCGCAAACAAAGGATTACGTTTTCAAGGTGATGGCAAACTACCGCGTTTACCTTGCCCACTATGACGAAAAACTTAACCAGAGGCCGATCGGGGAGCGAGCGCGGTTTCCGGGCCAATGACCAAAGAGGAATTCGCCCAGGTCGAATTGCTCTCTGCATTTTATTTCGTGAAAATCTAATTGTATGCGTCAGTTAATTCTCATTTTTTTGATCTTACTTTTCTCTCTCTCATGCCAGCAGGGACAAACCGAAGCGCCAGGAGGCGAGCTAAAGCGTTATGACCTCAGAGGCAAGATCCTCGCCGTTGACAAGGCAAAGAAAAAGGCCGAGGTCGATCACGAAGAGATACCCGGCTTTATGCCGCGGATGACGATGACCTTCCCCATAAAGGGAGACTGGCTATGGGAAGACCTCAAGCCCGGCGTTGATATCCGGGCCGAACTCGTGGTCGATAACACGGCAGACGAACCGTATTGGCTGGAAAAGGTCGTGATAGTCGCCGCTGCAAACCCGGATGCCCCCTTACCTGAAGTAAAGGAACCGGAACAAATAGGCCAGGAGCCGCCTCCCGTATCGCTGACCGATCAGGACGGAAAACGCATCAGCTTCAAGGATTATCAGGGCAAGGCACTTGCGTTAACCTTTATTTACCGCGAATGCCCGCTGGCGGATTACTGTATAAAGATGTCGCGGCAATTCAGCGACCTTGCACTGCAGATAAACGAGAATGCCGAGCTCAGAGACAAGATACGCCTGCTAAGCATCTCATTCGACCCCGAACGCGATACGCCGGCAAAGCTTCGCGAATATGGTGTCGGTTACCTCGGAAACCCTGAGAAACCTGACTTCACCGTTTGGCGGCTTGCGGTCGGCGACGACAAGAATGTGAGAACACTCGCCGAGTTCTTCAACCTGAAATACGAGGTAAATGAGGACAACAAAGCCGAGATAAACCACAATCTTGTAACGGCCGTGATCGCACCTGACGGCAAGGTCGCAAAGATGCTCCCGGGAAACCGTTGGACAAATGAGGAACTTTTGCGTGAATTAGGGTCGACGCTCGAGAAATAAACAAGACCGAATGGAAAATACGATAGCTGGTATTTTTGCGCTAATAATCGGATCTGTGGGAGCGGCTGCCGGCATTCGGAATATCATGTATCGCCGAACCCTGGACTCATGGCCAACCGTTCAAGGAACTGTGTCAGAACGGGGAGTTTACAAACCCGAGATCCCTCAAACCTCGCCACCCGCGTTTCACTATGCCCCTTTGATCAGATACGTATATGAGGTCAACGAAGGCAGATACGAGAGCATCGATATCTTCCCGAAGCGAATGGTCGCTCCGCCCACAAACACAGAGAAATGGGCTCGGAAGCGAGCCGGAGAGTTTCCTGATCAGGTGGCGGTCCACTACAATCCGGATAACCCGGCAGAGGCGTATCTGGAGCAGGTACGGTATAGATGGGTATTCGTTTTTGTAGGCGGATTTCTTGGCGTGGCGCTATGCGGGATATTGCTCCTGCTGACCTGACCCGACCGGACTGTTTGCTGATCGAGATGAACAAGGACGAAAGTTCGTTAAGATGGAGAACAGCATCACAGCTCACTGTGCAGTGAATACCGTTTTTCCCGCTACCATCGTCCTCAGGATATCCCGCGCATTTGAAGAAAATACCAATGCCGCCTCGACATCAGTGACCGGTTTCTGGGCTGAGTGCGATAGCGAGACCACAGCAATGTCGGCCTGTTTGCCGGGTTCGAGCGTCCCGATCTTGTCTTCCAGCCCGAGAGCCTCTGCTCCGCCGAGAGTTGCAGCCCTAAGAACATCGCGTGCGGTGATGAACCGATGGCTGTCGGGGCGATTTCGGGCGGTCAGAGCGGCAAAACGCGCCTCTCCCAGAAGATCGCAGACATTATTGCTTGCGACGGAATCACTGCCGAGACCTACAGCAATGCCGGCATCTATAAATTTTTCAAACGGAGCGTAACCGTGGCCAAATTTTGCATTTGACTTGGGACAATGAGCTATCTTCGCTCCATTGGCGGCGATACGATCAATGTCACGGTCCGTGACCTGTACACAATGGGCCAGCAGCGGGCGGGCTGCCAGAACTCCCAGCTTTTCGAGATATTCTATAGTCGAACAGTGAGGGCTGTTCCACTCGACATCAAATTTTTCGTAAACCTCGGTAAAAAAGCCTGTCCCGCGAGTCATCAGCTCCGTTTCGTTTGCAGATTCTGCGGCGTGGATGGTTATCGGAATGCGATTGATGATCGAATATTGGGCTATCAGTTCAAATAGCCTCGAACCGACCGTATATGGAGCGTGGGGCGAGAGCCCGGCACCGACCAACTCGTTCGCTTCAGAACTGAGTGACTCAAACCTTTCGGCAAGTTTTAGAAAATCTTCGTCGGCGGTACGGTTGTCAGGCGAAAATTCAGTCTCCTGAAAAACGATCCCTCTCAGGCCCGCGCGTTTCAATGCCCGAAACCCGGCTCTGCCGTTTCTCCCGATGTCGCCAAAACACGTTACGCCAGCGGCCGCACCTTCCAATGCTCCCTGGTATGCAGCCTCGTCGATATCATCGTCTGACATGGATTCCCGAAGGCCGTTCAACTTTAGAAGCCACGCACGGAAATCGTGTTCAACGCTGTCCAAGGCACCCCGCATCCCGGTTATCTCCAGATGCGAATGACAATTTACGAAACCAGGCAGGATCGCCGCCTCATTCATGTCTTCGATCTTTGCATCGGGAAACCGGGCAATGATCTCGTCGGACGGCCCGACCGAAGCGATCGCGCCTTCGTCGATGGCGACCGCTCCGTTTCGTATCGGGTCTGAAGAGATCGGAAGAACATGTTCGGCAGTAAGCAATAGCATGGAAATTGAACTCTTTTCGCACACTCGATCCCGCGAAGAATCGAGCATAGTTGCGGATTCCAGCCGACGCTCCGGGTTTGGCATCGAAAGGCCGCAGACCTATTTTACGGCTGCGGTCTCGCGATAGCGTGTGAGGATGGACGAAACATAGGCCCTGGTCGAGGCGATGCCGATACGCTCAATGAACTCCGCTTCCGTTAGCTCCGCCGCATCAGTATCTTTTGTCCATTCCTCGACACGGCTAGGGCCGGCATTGTAAGCGGCAAGAGTCATCGCGGTCTCGGCAGGTCGTCCACGGTAACGCTCGCGGAGCCGTTCGTAATACCAGCAGCCGATCTGGATATTGCGTTTCGGATCACTGAGGAGTCCGACAACGTCCTCGTTCGACTGGCGTTCAAATTCGCTCAGCCCCGTGACCTTTGCCCATTCGCGGGCGACTAACGGAGTCACCTGCATCAGCCCAACCTCTCCGACGTCGCCGATGGCACCCGAACGAAAATAGGTCTCTTCGTAGATCAGGCTCCATACCAATTTTTCATCTATGCGGTAGATGCGGGCCTGTTGGGCGATAAGTTCGTCAAAGCGGTGCTCCCAATAGTCGTGAAAAAAATAAGCACCGGACGCCGCAATGACGACTAGGATCATTAGGCACGAAATGATGTATCTGAACATCGGCTGAACGGTGCGACAACGACGCCGGACTCTTGTGATCTGCTGGCCCCGGTGGGGATATTACATCAGTTTCGCGGGGTTTGGGCAACCTCCGGAAAGGCGGAACCAAAATGGGCACTTGTCATTTCTTCCCCTGTGGCACAGGCATTTGGCGAGGCCGCGGCGGGGTAGTGTCCGGGTCTTTCAGAGCGTGACGACGGCTTCCCTCGCGTTTGTGTCCGGTGCGGACCATTTCCGCAAATAGGTCAACGTCAAAATCCGCTTCACGTGCCATTTCTTCCCGGATGGCGATTAGAACTTCAAGGAATTTTGAACGGCGATACATCGGTTCATATCAGGACATTCATGAGCCTTTCCATCGAGCCGTAAAGGATGTGGTCCTCTCTGGCGATGCAGATCCGTACATGTGCGTCCCACGTATCGATGTCCGCAAAGGCAGAACCGGGGGTCATCCCAACTCCGGCCTCGCGCATCAGCATCTCGTTGAACGCAATGGCATCGCTGTATCTTTCCGGTATCCGCGCCCAGATATAAAATGCCGACCCAGAATCGTAAATATCAAAACCAAGTTCCCGCAGGCCTCCGGAAAACCTGAGCCGTTTTTCATCAAATTTGTCGCGAAGCCGAGTGTAGTAGTCGCCATCTGCCATCAGCACCCTGCTCAATGCGGCCTGGAGCGGCGTTGCCGGGCAAACATAGATAACATTGGCTGCAGCATTGATCGGCGCGATCAGATCTCCCTTACCGTATGCGTAACCGAGCCTCCATCCAGAAATGTTCCATGATTTTGAGAACGAATTTACCGTGATCGTCCTCTCCCGCATTTCCGGCAGCGATGCTATGGGCGTATGTGGGTCTTCCCCCACCACGTAATGCTCGTAAACCTCGTCCGAAATGACCATCAGATCAAGCTCTTTTGCGACATCTGCCACGGCCTCAAGCTCTGTTTGGGAAAGAACCTTGCCGGTCGGGTTCGCCGGCGAACAAACGATGATCGCCCGAAGAGGAAATTCGCTGCGGTCCTTCAGTTCGCGACATCGGGCCAGCAGGGCATCCTTTTCAAACCCGAGGTTCTCATCCAGTTCAAAAGCCTCGTTCTTTGCCCCAAATGCCTCAAGTATCAGCCGATGGTAGGGATAATAGGGTTCAAATACCAGTGCGGATCGTCCCCGCAGATATGATTGGGCAATGCCGATCAGGGCGCCCGTGCCGCCATTGGTTATCATCAGCTCGAATGGACGAGCATCCGGATCAACCTCGATCCCGTTGTATCTGGCGATCTTTTCCGAAACTGCTTTTCTGAGGCCGGCATCGCCCTCGCTGCCGCCATAGTGGTTTTGGCTGGCCGCTATGATAGCCGCCGCCTCGGCAGCCAACTGCGGGTCTATAGGCAGTTCCGACTGCCCCTGAACCAGATTTCCGCTCGGCGGCACAAGCCGCGTTATCGCCCGAATATCGGGTTTTACCTTCTTAACTTTCGCTTCGGTCATAAATTGAAAGATACCAGTTTTGGGCAGGGATTTCTAAGCGGCCAGGGGCAGGGAAAGCTCGTGGATCAGAGCTGAATTTTTTGTGGTAATGACTTTTTATCAAAAAATTAGACTTGGAGCTTACTTCTTCTTCAACAGATCTTTTATCTCGGCGTTAGTAAGTCCCAGCCTTTTGCGGAGTATTTCCAAGTACTCCGAAGGGCGGTAAAGCGGGTAGTCCGTGGCAAAAAGGATACGGTCAAACCCAAGCTTTCGACAATAAACACCAAGCTCGACCCACTCCTCGTCGGTCAGCTTTCTCACGCCCTCGCTGTCCTTGTCCAAGCCCACGGCGGAAATATCGAACATGATCTTGTGGCGTTTCAGCTTCGAATTCGTTCGAAGATGCTCGGTAAAGCTATCGAGAAAGGCCTTGGTCCGTGGGCTGAAGCCTCCTGATGTCCCGAAGTGTGCTATCCGCAATTTCACGGGCCTCAGATCACCCAATATCGAACCAACAAGAAGATCGACATCCGGCCCGCCGAAACGGCGGTGGCTATTATCAAAATGCAGAAGGATCTGCATTTTGTGCTTTGCCGCGAACTCGAAAACCTTCTTTACCTTCGCCAGATGGTCAGGCTCTGTCAGATACACCTGATTCGCGTTGTGATGCAGCTTGATGCCGTCCATCTTGAGCGACGTCCGGCAGCGTTCCAATTCGTCAAGAGCATATTCGCGAAGCGGATCGACACTGCAATATGCTTTTACTTTTTTCGGATACTTATTTCTCGCCGCCGCAACGTAAGAGTTCTCGGCCTCGACAAGCTCCCGCTCATTCTCAAACTTTCCAAATTCGCTTGACGAAAACACGTGGGCCATAGAGATCAGGTCGATCCGTTTTGTCCCTGTGTTCTTCAGTATCACATCGATGTCCGAATAATACTCATCCGGGCGCGAGAATGGTATGCCAAGGCCCTTCCATATCTTGATCAATTCTGGGCTTAGGATATGGACGTGGGCATCCATCGCATCTTCGATCCGTTTCTCGACCGATTGGCCAAGTGCGATGATGGCAAACAAAACAAACAACGATACTGAAACGCCTTTCTTCATATTCTCGAAAGCAATTAGCAGATGCCGAATAGTATTCGCGACGACCCGCTTGTGTCAATCGGAATACTTCGGTTGAATTTGCTAGAATTGTAGTTGATCTATATTCGCGTATTCTCTGTCTGTATGAAGATACCGACCCTAGCAGGAATCATTAAACGACGGATACTCGTTAACTTCCGAGCTGATCCAGACACGGTTCAGCGGCTTTTGCCCGCAGGTTTTCGACCAAAGCTGCATCGTGGAAAAGCGGTGGCGGGGATCTGCCTTATCCGGCTGGAGCATATCAGGCCAAAGATGGCGCCTGAATTTCTCGGACTCAACAGCGAGAATGCGGCACATAGGATAGCTGTAGAATGGGACGAGGATGGCGAAACTCGAGAAGGTGTTTTCATACCGCGTCGCGACACCGATTCGGCCCTGAATTCCATTGCCGGCGGGACATTGTTCCCCGGCGAACAAAACCGAGCGAACTTTACTGTAATTGAAACGGACAATGGAATCGATCTCGTGATGGAGTCACAGGACCACAAAGTCCGAGTCGATCTAAACGCGACGTTCGCCGAGGAACTGCCTAAAGAGTCTATTTTCATGAACCTCGATGATTCGTCCGAATTTTTTAGAGGCGGTGGGTTGGGATATTCGGTTACGCGGGGTGCGAAACATCTGGACGGCATGACACTTGAGATAAATGATTGGAAGGTCAGGCCGCTCGAGGTCGAAAGCGTTACCTCGAGCTTTTACGGCGACACGGACGTGTTTCCCGAAGGAACGATAGAATTTGACCATGCTTTGATAATGCAAAACGTCGAACACGAATGGCACGCGGCCCCAGACTATTCGTTGAGTTTGTAAAATCTTATGCTTTTTTCTTTTGACACAGGTTTACGCGAGATCGCCGACAAGGTTGATTACGGCGAGCGGCTGACGTTTGAGGATGGTCTTGCTCTTTATAACACCACAGACCTGAACGCCCTCGGCAAACTGGCGGATACCGTCCGCCGACGGAAGCACGGCCTGACGACGTATTACAACGTAAATCGCCATTTTAACCACACGAACATTTGCGTGGCGGATTGCAAGTTTTGCGGGTTTTATCGCCGTGCCCGACAGGACGACGCCTACACGCATTCGATCGAAGAGGGCATCGAGATCGCCCGTCAGGCGGTTGCCGAGGGAGCGACCGAACTTCACATCGTCGGCGGGCTAAACAGTAAACTGCCGTTCGAGTATTACACAGATCTTTTCTCATCACTCAAAAGAGAATTTCCGAAGCTGCATCTCAAGGCTCTGACAATGGTAGAGCTGGATTTCTTCGCACGTTTTTACAAGATGAGCGACGAGGAAGTGATCGAGAAGCTCAAAGCCGCGGGGATGGACTCGTGTCCCGGCGGCGGTGCCGAGATTTTCGCAGAACCGACCAGAAGCAGGATCTGCGACCACAAGTGCGACGGCGACCGTTGGCTCGAACTCGCAGGCAAGGTCCACAAAGCCGGCCTCAAGACCAACGCGACGATGCTCTACGGCCACATCGAAACCATCGAAGACCGCATCGACCATCTCGTCCGACTCCGCGAACAGCAGGACCGCACCGGCGGCTTCCAGTGCTTCATCCCGCTCGCGTTCTACCCGCCGGGCACCGCGCTCTCGACGCTCCCCGGCCCCGACGCCATCGACAATCTCAAGACCATCGCCGTCTCGCGACTGATGCTCGACAACTTCGACCACATCAAGGCCTACTGGGTCATGCTCGGCAAATCCACCGCCCAGACCGCGCTCCACTTCGGAGCCAACGACCTCGACGGGACCATCACCGACGGCGGCGAACTAACCCACTCCTACTCAACCGACGGCGAAGTAAAAATGACCAAGCACGAGATCATCGAAATGATCCAGAACGCCGGCTTCGAAGCCGTCGAACGCGACACCATCTACAACCGTGTCGCCGCAGTGTAAGTTCGTCGCCGAGTTTTGCGTTGAGTGAAATGTGGGTGCTGCGTTCCGGTTAGAGGCTGACGATGAGTGATGAAATACACCTGCTGGCATTTGTAGTTTCGGAAGAGAACGATCAGATCTTCCTTCACTTAGACAAAGACGGCATCGAAATCTTGATGCGTTCTTTGGAGAGACGCAAAAAACACCTCGAGAAAGACGAACTTGAGCACGAGCATCTCTTCTCCGAAGAATGGGGCGGATGGGAGCTAACCGTCTCAGACCAAGCCGACAAAGGAAAGGGTAGACCGATTCATCACGTAAAAATTTACGGACGGACGGATGAATGGGCTGACAAGAATGGGTTCGACCGAACGCTTAGGTAACTTTGAGCAAAACCGCGTAAATCGCTCCTGAACCCTTACAACTCCCTCACGAACCCTTGCAAATCCTTGCCCTTGCGTTTATGTTGCCTCGCGAAGCCTTACTCGCTCCCGAAGCCCTGCAAGTCGCACCCGAAGCACTTCGACCAGCTCCCGAAGGGGGCCGCCTCCTCACGAAGGCACAAAGGATCTGACTACGCCGTGCCGCGTAGCGGCAAAGTAGCCGTGGGTTTCAACCCACGGACTTTCAAAATTGCCATTCCGCTTCCCGATCCCACATGAACCTTTGATAAAATATCCCAAAGATGAAACCTCAAAAACTCAACACCCAACAAACCCTCAAGCTGATCGAAACCCTCAAACACCGCTTTGAATCGAACACCGACCGCCACAAGGGCATAAAATGGGCCGATGTCGAGGAGCGGTTAAAGACTAACTACAAAAAGCTCCCGGCGCTGAACCAAATGGAAGCCACCGGCGGCGAGCCGGACGTTATCGGTAAAGACAAACACACCGGCGAGATCATCTTTGTTGATTGCTCCCCCGAAAGCCCAAATGGCCGCCGCAGCGTCTGCTACGATGCCGAAGCCCTCGCGTCCCGCAAAGAGCACAAACCCAAACACAGTGCCCTGGGCATGGCAGCCGAGATGGGCATTCAGATCCTAACGGAAGAAGAATATCGAAAACTCCAGAAACTCGGCCAGTTCGATCTGAAAACCTCTAGCTGGATCGCGACACCCGATGATATCCGAGGGCTCGGCGGCGCAATGTTCTGCGACCGGCGCTACAACACCGTCTGGATCTACCACAACGGGGCCGAAAGCTACTACGCGGCGAGAGGCTTTCGCGGTTCGCTAAGGATCTGATCAAAAATGGCGGCCCATTGCAAACACATACGGGGCCGCCTTTCTTGTTTTTGAAACAACGCCCGAAGGCGTCACGCTGAAGCGTTTTAAGCCAGGTCAAAACGATCTGCGTTCATCACCTTGTTCCAAGCCGCAACGAAGTCGTTAACAAACTTCTCACGGCCATCTGCACAAGCATAAACCTCGGCGAGAGCACGAAGTTCTGAGTTCGAACCAAATATCAGGTCAACTCGGGTTCCAGTGTATTTCACTTCGCCTGTCTTCCGGTCGCGGCCATTGAATATCTGGCCGTCACCGTTGGCCGACTCCCACACAGTCCCCATATCGAGCAGATTGACAAAGAAATCGTTGGTCAACTGGCCTGGCTGGTCTGTGAATACGCCGTGGTTCGAGCCGTCCCAATTCGTTCCCAAAGCACGCATGCCGCCAACCAGCACGGTCATCTCAGGTGCTGTCAGGCCCAGAAGGCCGGCTTTATCAATCAGCATTTCTTCGGCAGGTGTTCCATGATGGCCTTTCTTGTAGTTACGAAAGCCGTCAGCCTGCGGCTCAAGAAACTTGAAAGAATCTACTTCTGTCATCTCCTGTGAGGCATCTCCCCGTCCCGGAGTGAACGGCACGGCAACGTCGTGTCCGGCATCGCGAGCGGCTTTTTCCACCGCCGCACAGCCGCCCAGAACGATGAGATCTGCAATGGAGACGTGCTTGCCACCAGTATTGAAGTCAGACTGAATGCCGCTGAGGACATTGAGCACCTTGTCAAGCTGCTCGGGATTATTGACCTCCCAGAACTTTTGCGGCGACAAGCGAACACGGGCTCCATTTGCACCGCCACGATTGTCCGAGCCGCGAAACGTCGATGCCGATGCCCAAGCCGCAGATACCAGTTCGGAAACAGAAAGGCCCGAATCAAGTATCTTCCCTTTCAGAGCGGCAATATCCGCTTCGTTTATGTTCGAGGCGGTATCGGCCGGGATCGGGTCTTGCCAGATGAGATCTTCGTCCGGCACAAGCGACCCAAGGTAGCGAGACTTCGGACCCATATCGCGATGTGTCAGTTTGAACCACGCACGTGCAAAAGCATCGGCAAATTCATCAGGGTTTTCCATGAAATGCCGAGATATCTTTTCGTATTCGGGATCCATCCGCATCGCCATGTCGGCGGTGGTCATCATCGGCAGGTGCTTCTTGTTCGGGTCGGCAGCATCGGGCACATTCGGTTCTGCGTTGACCGGACGCCACTGATTCGCGCCCGCCGGACTCTTCGTAAGCTCCCATTCATTTCCGAAAAGTGTCTCGAAATAACTGTTGTCCCACTGGATCGGTGTCGGCGTCCAAGCACCTTCGATACCGCTGGTGATGGTGTCGGCACCTTTACCAGACGCGTATGTGCTCAACCAGCCAAAGCCCTGCGCATCAATAGGCGCGCCTTCGGGTTCGGGGCCCACATTAGCGGCGTCTCCTGCACCATGGGCTTTACCAAAGGTGTGTCCGCCGGCCGTCAAGGCAACGGTCTCATAATCGTTCATCGCCATTCGGCCAAACGTTTCGCGGATATCTCGTGCCGACGCAAGCGGGTCGGGATTGCCGTTCGGGCCCTCAGGATTTACATAGATCAGACCCATCTGGACCGCGGCAAGTGGATTTTCAAGTTCGCGGTCGCCGGAATATCGTTTATCCTCAAGCCATTCGCCCTCGGAACCCCAGTAAACGTCCTCTTGTGGCTGCCAGACATCCGCCCGGCCACCGCCGAATCCGAAGGTCTTGAACCCCATCGACTCCAGTGCGGCATTGCCGGCAAGAATAAATAGGTCGGCCCAGGAGAGTCTGCGGCCATATTTCTGTTTGATCGGCCACAGCAGGCGGCGTGCCTTGTCGAGATTTCCGTTGTCCGGCCAGCTGTTTGTCGGAGCAAACCGCTGCTCGCCGTTCCCGGCACCTCCGCGGCCATCCGCGACTCGATATGTACCCGCCGCATGCCATGCCATGCGTATCATGAACGGCCCGTAATGACCATAGTCAGCCGGCCACCAATCCTGCGAATCGGTCATCAGGGCCTTTAGATCCTCCATCACCGCATTTACGTCAAGGCTCTTGAATTCTTCTGCATAATTGAAATCTTCGCCCATCGGGTCGGCCAGCGAAGAGTTTTGGCGAAGGATCTTTAGATCCAACTGATTGGGCCACCAATCGCGGTTCGACCTTCGCGTGCTGGTGGTGAACTTCATCGCCCCCCCTGTGAACGGACAGCGGCTTGAATCATTGATCTCCAAAGCCTCCCCATTCGACGGTTGGCCATGCTCTACGTTATTTCCGTTGTTTCCCATTTTTGGCTGTTTTCCTCTCGAGTCTAGTTGAATTAAGAAAAGATATTTGACCTTATGGCAGCCCATCAACGCGGCCGCCGTTACTTTTTCGATCCCTTACAATCGGGACATGTCCCGTGTAGCGTTAGTTCAATGGAACCGGCGGTAAATTTCGACCGCTTGGTCGCTTCATTTATCAGATTCGCCGGGATATTAAGTTCAAGATCGACCAGCTTTCCGCAATCGTCACATATCGCGTGATCGTGCCGATCCAATTTTCTGTCGTAGCGGGTTGCGTCATTCCCAAAACGAACCTCGCCGATAAGTCCCTCATTTTTTAGAAAGCGAAGAGAATTGTAAACGGTCGCAAACGAGATACCCGGAAGCAGCCGTCGTGCGTCTTCAAAAACCTCGTTCGCCGTCAGATGACTGTCTGAGACCCTTATCACCTTGAGGACGGCTTGGCGTTGTTTCGTCAGCCCCGAACTCTCGACATCTTTCATAGCACTAAACCTCGTCTAAGAATAGGATTAGAATAATTCTATTTATAAATAATGTCAACTCCCTGGCTAGGGCCTGTTATCTCCCTACGCGGCTCGTTTAACTAGGGGGCAAATGTGGGAGTTGTCGATCGTGGGCTGTCGAACATGTTTTTGTATACGCGAAAATGGGCCTAGAGCCGGACTTTCACGGTTTCCTACCGGTGTACTCGTACTAGGTCTGAGCGATCTGTTTTGCATATGCCGAGCGGAACCACTCTACAAAACGAGGCAAGCCGTCTTCGATCTTTGTTTGAGGGTCGTAGCCTAACAGGCGCTTGGCTTTCGAAATATCTGCGTAGGTAAGAGGCACGTCGCCCGGTTGTACAGGCTGTAGATCGACTATGGCCTTTATGCCCAGATTATCCTCAATTAATTCGATCAGGCGCCGAAGCTCGGTCGTCTCTGATTCGCCGAGATTTATGATCTCGTGCATAGAACCCGTGTAATCCATCGCTTCCCTGACACCCTGAATAATGTCATCGATGTAAGTATAGTCGCGGCGGGTCGTACCATCACCATACACCGGTATCGGCAGGCCCTCGGCGATAAGACGGGTAAATTTGTGGACCGCAAGATCGGGCCGTTGCCGCGCGCCGTAAACGGTAAAAAATCGCAGGCAGATCGTCCGAATATCGTAAAGATGCGAATAGGTGTGACACAAAAGCTCGCCGGCCGCCTTTGTCGCGGCATAAGGAGAAATGGGCTTGCGAATTGAATCGTCCTCGGCAAAGGGTACCTTACGGCTGATCCCGTAAACGCTGGATGACGATCCGAACACGAACTGTCCAACGCCGTGAATGCGGGCCAATTCGAGCAGATTCAGTGTCCCACAAACGTTGGTCTCGTTATATAGTCTTGGCTCGGCGAGCGATGGGCGCACGCCTGCCCGAGCGGCCAGATGAACGATCATTTCAAACCGTCTACGCCCAAAGATCTCCGCCAAAGCCTCTTCATCTCGAATGTCCGCTTCGATAAATTCAACGGCCGCATCTCCGTCAAACGAGCTAAGGTTGGCTCGCTTTATCTCCGGCGAATAGAAGTCGTTGAGATCATCAACGATCGTGACATGCCAACCGCCGTCGACGAGCAAGTTTTCGACGAGATGTGAGCCGATAAATCCGGCTCCTCCGGTTACTAGAACGTTCCTGGTCACTTATTGATCGATTTGCTCCGAAGGGAGGTCTCTGTGCGAAGCAAAAGGAAGGTTATCACGAAGATTCTGCACGTTGCAAAAACGTTAATTCAAGAAACGCTGGCGTGCGTGGTACATGTGTAGCAGCTCCTCAAGAAATCCTTCGTATGTGAAGGTCTCCAGATCGTAAGCCGGTTTTATTTTGAACATTATCGGAAGGGCGACCCGCCACGCCATCCATTGCCGTTGTCTTTCGGTGAGGTCCCATCTGCGCCGCAGCAGGTTTTCTACGACCTCCAACTCGGCCAAGGTCACCGATGAGATATCCGCGGCAAACTTGGTAACCGGCTGGACACGGAGGAACGCTGTATCGGCGATGCGGGTCGCGAACGTCTCGTCAAAAGTCGGCGCATCGTCAGACCGTTCTCTTATGACGACGGTTCCGGCGAACATATCACCTATCCGTTGGTCGCGCGAATTTGCGAATATCGCGATCAGTCCGGCCGAGTAGATAGGCACCACAAACCCCGGCATCGCGTCAAATATGCGCAAAATATTTCTAGCCGCGGATTCCCAAAACGTTATCGGGCGTCCATCTTCCCTGATTACCCGCAACTTCACGAGTCGCTTGCCTGGCGTTTGGCCGTTCCAAAACCATTCAAAAAAAACGAAATAACCAGAAAACAAAAGAAAAACGAAAATGATCAGTACTGCAATGGCCCATCCCGGAGCTTCGGTCGCAAGGTCAGAGACCCCAGCTCGGCCGTAAGGCGACGAACTCGCAAGTATCTCGAATATTCCCCAAAAGACAACAGCTATCGCCGTATATTGGATCGCGTGGTCGATTATCACCGCGAGAAACCTATTACCTATAGATGCAAGCGAGAAAGCAAGCGGCACGCGCTCCGGCGTTTCGATTATTAAAGTCTCTTCGGTTTCTATCAGTGGCTTTGCCATTTCTGACTTGTCGAGTATTATTCCGCCGCCGGGGTCGAAATGCAACAGATGTTTTTTGCTTGTCATTTTGAAACGCCGTTCTCTATACTTGTAATTTGCGGCGGTTAACGAAAAGGAGATATTTGTGCAACCAAAAACTCATCGCGGACGACTTAATGCAGAGGGCCTACGGTTTGCCGTGGTGGTCAGCAGATGGAACGATTTTCTGACCTCAAAGCTTCTCCTAGGTGCCGTAGAGGCCCTAGAGAGTTTTGGCGCAAAGGAAGAAGACATTGAGACCTTTATGGTTCCAGGCGCGTTCGAGCTGCCCCTGGCTTCAAAGAAAGCGGCCCAGCTAGGGCGATTTGACGCTGTCATCGCCTTAGGCGTCGTGATTCGCGGTGAAACGCCCCACTTCGACTTCGTAGCCGGAGAAGCAGCCAAAGGCATTTCGGCAGTGGCGCTCGAAATCGGCATTCCCGTCACCTTCGGTGTCGTAACGGCTGATAATCTGGAACAGGCGATCAACCGGTGCGGAGCAAAAGCGGGCAACAAAGGGGCAGAGGCGGCGTCAGCGGCAGTAGAGACAGCAGAACTATTCCGACAAATCGGGTCGCTGAATACCGAGGGCAACGATAAGGCATTTAGCAATGTCGTTTGAAAAAACAATTAAGATATCGGGTTCCCGGCGGAAGGCGCGTGAAAGTGCGTTGCAAATGCTTTTTGCGGCCGACGTCGTGAAAAACGCCAGTGAATTCTCGACCGACGATTTCTGGAACGAGCTGGGCGCCGCGGATATGGACCCTCGCCTTCAAGCCTTTGCGAACACACTCGTCAAGGGCACCCTGAACAACATCACGCTTATCGACGACCGGATCCGGACACGTGCCGAGCATTGGCGCATCGAAAGAATGGCCATCGTTGACAGAAATGTTCTTCGGCTCTCGGTCTATGAATATCTCTTTGAGGACACGCCGCGTACCGTTGTAATCAACGAGGCGCTCGAAATTGCTAGACGCTTCTCTACATTCGAAGCCACGCAATTTATTAACGGTATCCTGGACGCAATAAAGCTCGATCTTGAAAAGGAAGACCCCGAAAAGGTCTCTGGGGAGGAACGATTCCATGCGTCTTCGAGCTAGGCGTTTCTTTTCTATCTCGGCGGTGCGATCTCCCTCGCTACTGTCTGCCCTGGTACTTATCTCCGCACTTACGGCCGCAGCAACTGCCCAGGAAAGGCCCTTCGATGATCTGCCGAAAACCATCCGGGGCTACAAGGTTCACAACAAAACAATAGTCGTTTCGGGTTCACTCCCGGGAAACTATTCGAACAACGGCACAGATGTCCAAGTCAAGGTCGGTGACCCGTCCGTGGCGGAAACTGCACTGGCCGGCATCACCCTCGCACTGCCGGTGGACTTCACATCGTTACAGCAAAGCGGACGGGTTGACTTCATCACGTTCTACAACGTGCGTGTCAACGGTATTCCGATTTCGGTCGAGGAATATCGTCATCGTTTTGAGTTTCGAAAATGTGAGACCCGCTCATTGCCTGAACCTGCGCAGATATTTGTGCCCACGGGCAGGATCCTTCAGGCCGCCTGGCTTGAGATGCGTGACCACCGTCCGCAATGGAGCGTTACCGGACGTGTTTTTGTCTTCGGCAAGTTTCGTAGGTTCGGGATTCTCCATAAGCGTGTTGTCCCGGTCGATTTTGACATATCGGTTGCCAACCCACTATAAAACGCGGGCGACGGCGACGAAACCGCCTCCGGATCGGACACGTTTATGAATTACCCAGCATTACTGTAAAATGATAGCTTGCCCCAAAAATTGTAATTTCAAGGAATGACCCAGGAAAAGTGAGCGAAAGAACTTCAGACCTATCAGAATTCATATCGGAAAATTTCGGCGCCAACGCGAGCTATGTTGAAGCCCTTCTCGAACGCTACAGGTCCGATCCTAACTCGGTCGATGAGTCGTGGCGTACCTATTTCAGCGAAGTCATGTCCGGCAGCACCCACGACGCGGCGGCCGAAGCACCGGTCGGCAGCGAAAGCACCGCCGCTGCCCCTGCAAAGCAAGTATCCGAGCCCGAGACAAAACGAAAACCCACAGCTGTTCCTGCCGGGGCCGAAGCGAAACCGATCGTCGGCGTCTCAAGAAAGATCGTCGAGAACATGGAGGAAAGCCTTACTGTACCGACCGCGACCAGCCTTCGGACGGTCCCCGTGAAATTGCTCGAGGAGAACCGTCGCCTTATCAACGAGCATATGGTCGCTGCGGGCAAGCGGAAGGTCTCGTTCACTCACCTTATCGCTTGGGCGATCGTTTCCGCCGTAAAGGATCTGCCACAGATGAACAACGGCTTCGGTATAGTCAACGACGCTCCGTCGCGGATAGAAAACGAAAGCGTTAATCTCGGCATTGCCATCGATATCGAAAAAAAGGACGGCTCTCGAAATCTGCTGGTCCCGAACATCAAGGACGCGGCCGCGATGAATTTCTCGGACTTTTTCGATGAATATAACGATACCGTCAGCCGGGCTCGTGAAGGCAAGCTGGAGATCGCCGATTTTCAGGGCACAACGATAAGTCTTACAAATCCTGGAACCATCGGCACGGTAGCTTCTAACCCTAGGCTGATGTTGGGCCAAAGTGCAATTATTGCCACCGGAGCGATCGAATACCCGGCAGAGTACCAGGCGATGTCGTCTGCCACACTTTCTCAGTTGGGGATCAGCAAAACGATGACGCTGACCAGTACGTATGACCATCGCGTCATTCAGGGTGCCGAAAGCGGGATGTTTCTCGCCCGTATCCACGAATTTCTCCTCGGGCAGCATGGGTTTTACGACCGCGTCTTCAAAGACCTTGAGGTCCGCTATCCGCCGCTCAAATGGAATGAGGACAACAATCCCTCGCTCCTCGGTACTGACCGAATCGCCGAACACATCGAAAAACAGGCAAATGTCCTTCAGCTGATAAACGCCTACAGGACACGCGGGCATCTCCTTGCGGACATTGACCCGCTCAACATGGCCCCCGTCCACTCGGCCGAACTTGATCTGGAGAACTTTGGACTTACGATCTGGGATCTCGACAGAGAATTTATCACCGGCGGCCTCCACGGCGAGAAAACTGCCACGCTTCGCCGCATCCTCGAAATTCTTCACAAGGCCTATTGCGGAAAGGTCGGCATCGAATATCGTCACATACAAAGTAAGGAAGAGAAAGAATGGATCCGGCAGCAGATCCGCGAACAGTTTGTAGATCAGGTCCCACTCGACGCCGAAGTCAGGAAAGACCTTCTTTTGAAATTGATTGAAGCCGAACAGTTCGAGCAATTCCTTCACAGAAAATACCTCGGCCAAAAACGATTTTCGCTTGAAGGCTGCGAATCAGTGATCCCGATGCTTGACCAGTTAGTGGAGGGAGCGTCGTCGCGGGGAGTCGATGAGATCTATATGGGTATGGCTCATCGCGGCCGGCTCAATGTGCTCTCGAATATTGTCGGCGACGCCGCGACGGGAGACATGGCCGAGCGTATATTCGCAGTCTTCGAAGGGACGTCACATCCGAGTTTCCCGGCCGATGAAGGCGATGTGAAATATCACCAAGGGGCGGTCGGCAAACGAACGTCCAAAGCGGGCCGCGATATACGCATCGAGTTGGCGTGTAATCCGTCGCATCTCGAGTTCGTCGATCCGGTCGTAGAGGGAATGGCACGGGCACGGCAGGATCAGCTTCTTGAGGGCGATGAAGCCGACGCTTCGCGGCGCGATGCCGTTCACGATCGCATACTTCCGCTGCTCCTGCATGGCGACGCGGCCTTTGCGGGCCAGGGCATTGTAATGGAGACGCTCCAACTTGCCGCCCTTCGCGGCTATCGGACCGGCGGTACGATCCACATCGTTATCAACAATCAGATCGGCTTTACCACAACGCCTGAGGCGGGTCGCAGCTCGATCTATTCGACCGACGCGGCACAAATAACACAGACCCCGATCTTTCACATAAACGGGGACGATCCTGAAGCCGCCTATCGCGTCATACAGATCGCCCTCGATTACCGGCAGGTTTTTAATAAGGACGTCGTGCTTGATCTGGTCGGATTTCGTCGGCTTGGCCACAACGAAGGTGACGAACCCAGCTATACACAGCCGCTGATGTATGCAAGGGTAAAGGCCCACCCGGGTGTCAGGCATCTGTTCGCACAGCATTTGATCAATGAGGGTGTTATATCCGAAGACGATCTCAAGGAAATGACAGACCGCGTCGTCGCCAAATACGAGGGTATCCTTGAACGCGCCAAAGACATTGCCACGACTAAACCGAAACGCCAATCGGTCCCCGAACCGGTCGTTGAGGAAGACGGCTCGGCTGTTCTCGAGACAGGCTCGCCGCAAGACATTCTTGACGAGGTCACCGGGAAGATAACCATCGTGCCGGAGAACTTCAGCATCAACCCCAAGATGGTCGGCCAGCTTGGCCGCCGTGCGAAAATGGGCGCGGGCGAGGCGCCGATGGACTGGGGTTTCGCGGAGGCCATGGCGTTCGGTTCGCTGGTGAAGGACGGATACCGCGTGCGGCTCAGTGGACAGGACTCTGGCCGCGGCACATTTGCACAGCGTCACGCACTCATGTACGACACCAACACCGGCGAAATCTGGGCGCCGCTCGGGCTTATCCGCACCGACAAGGACCCGCTTGCCAGGTTTCAGGTATTCGACAGTTCGCTCTCTGAGAATGCCGTACTCGGTTTCGAGTATGGATATTCCGTCACGTCGCCCGATGCTCTGGTGATGTGGGAGGCCCAGTTCGGCGATTTTGCCAATGGAGCTCAGGTAATAATCGATCAGTACATTTCTTCGTCGGAAGATAAATGGGGTCAGAAATGCAGGCTGGTGATGCTTTTGCCGCACGGCTATGAGGGCCAGGGCCCGGAACATTCTTCCGCCCGCCTGGAACGCTTTCTCCAGCTTTGCGCCGAGAACAATATGCAGGTCTGTAACCCGACGACGCCTGCACAATATTTCCATATGCTTCGCCGTCAGGTCGCTCAAGAGCCTGTAAGGCCGCTGGTCGTCATGACACCGAAGAGCCTGCTTCGGCTTCCCGCCGCTGCCTCGATGATCGAAGAGCTTACCACCGGCGGGTTCCAGCCCGTTCTCGACGACTCGACGGTCCAGGATCGTTCGAAAGTAAGGCGGATCGTCCTTTGTTCGGGCAAGGTCTATTACGATCTGAATGCGGCCCGGTTGGATGGGAACGACGGGCATGTCGCGATCGTTAGGCTTGAGCAGTTCTATCCGTTCCCCGGCGAGATGCTCGGTAAGGTCCTGGCGTCTTATCCGAATGCGACTCAGATCTTCTGGACCCAGGAAGAACCGCAAAACATGGGCGGATGGCAGTTTGTCGAACCACGTCTCAACAAGATAATGCCCAAAGATGTCTCGCTTCGATACGTAGGGCGAGTGCCCTCTGCTTCGCCGGCGACGGGCTCGTATGCGATCCACGAACTGGAACAGAAGCAGCTGGTTGACGAAGCCATTATCGCGAACTCTGATGAAATATCCGATGCGAGCGAACCGGAGGTTTCCGAAAAGCTTGCCCCCGCGACCGCATGACGGCAGGCTGGGGTTGCTGATCGGTTTATGATAACCGGACATCTGATATCGATCGTCATCGCCTCCACGCTGATGTTTTCGGCAGGCTGCCAAACGGCGCCGATGGTTAGCATCGAGCCGTCGCAGTTTACTGAGACCCTACCCGTCCCGACACCCGAATCGGAAAGAGAGGGGACCGGCATAGTGATAGCCGCGGTCGGCGACATCATGCTCGGTTCGCCATATCTGGACGAGACGCGGATGCCGCCGAATGACGGTGCCGATCTTCTGAAAGACGTGGCCCCGATACTGCATGCGGCTGACATTGCTTTTGGAAATCTGGAGGGGGTCCTGGTGGACAGTGGCGAATCGGCAAAATGCAAACCGGTCACCCCTAAGAAAACGCCGGAACCGCTCGAACCCGAAGAAAAGCCCAAACCTATCCGATGCTTTTCGTTCAGAATGCCGACCCGGTATGGCAAACATCTGAAAGAAGCGGGCTTTGACATCCTGAGCCTGGCAAATAACCACTCCCTGGATTTTGGCCTCACCGGTATCGCGAGCAGCCGGAGAACGCTTGACGCCCTTGGCATAAAACACGCCGGCAGCGACAAGCTGCAATATTCGACCGCGTATCTCGATGTAAATGGCCTGAAGGTGGCATTTATCGGCTTTGCACACAATACGGTGGTGCCGAACGTCAACGACCTTGTAACGGCAAGACGGCTGGTAACCGAAGCCGATAAGACCGCCGACATTGTGGTCGTCTCTTTCCACGGCGGGGCGGAGGGCACCGATGCCCAGCATGTCCCGAAGCGCACCGAGATGTATTTTGGCGAGAAACGCGGCAATCTTCCGCTGTTTTCGAGAACCGTCATCGACGCTGGGGCCGATCTGGTTATCGGCCACGGGCCGCATGTGCTGCGCGGGCTCGAAGTGTATAAGGGCCGCCTGATCGCATACAGCCTCGGCAATTTTGCCACGTACGGCTGGTTCCGGCTTGAGGCCGAGACCGCACTGACCGCTATCCTGGAGGTCGAGCTCGGCCGCGACGGTGCATTTATCGGCGGAAAGATACACGCCGGACGCCAAGTGGGACGCGGCATCCCGGTCCTCGACCCCGACGGCACAGCGATCCGCAAGATGCGATCGCTTTCCAACAAAGATTTCCCCGCAACCGCACCAAAGATCACCGACGACGGCATCATCGCACCACGATAGCCGACCGGATAGCTCTGGTGAACCCGGAATAATTCGTTCACCGGATGCAGTGCGGATCTGAGACGGATCTGAGACGAGTTGAGACGTGAATTGAGACGGATGTGGGGCATAATTCCCCATTTTTGCTCATTATCCTCAAAAAATCGTTCCACTTTGTGCAGCAAAATGTCCAAAGTGGAACGGGTTAACCGATTGATATATTGCAGGTTACGGCAAAAAATCGTTCCACTTAAGAAATTACTTATGATCTTAAATGGAACGGGCATATTCCCCTCCGACCGATCTTTTTTCGTTGCCCTGGTTGCCTTGTAAGTAACGATACGCAGTAGTCTTTCCTACCCCGAGCCTTTCTGCGATCTCCGCAGTGCTTAATCCATATTCGCCGAGGGTCTTCGCATACGCTTTCAACTGCCGGCTAACGCTTCGGCCTCGTTTACGTGCCCGGGCGGGCCGGGGGCGTGTGGCGAGGTGTTCGGTCTCGTCGTCAAAGCCGACAAAATCGAACCCGAGGAAATTGTCTGCCCGGACGGCATTTTTATCACAGCCGAGGCGTGCAGCCAGGTCAAATTTCGCAAGCCGGTAAACCGGGACGCTGCTGCCGCCGTGCTCGATCTGCCCGGTTCGGGCCTTTACGTGTTTTATATAGCGGAGATCGTTTTTCAGGTAACTGCGGCCGAGCACGAATATCGAATCCGCAACCTTGGCAATATCGACCGACCCCTGCAGGTGGTTCATCGTGAGAGGGAGATACTCGGGGTGTTTGGGGGTGTGGGCCACCACCAAGATCGAAATAAAGCGGTCCCGTTTCAGTTCCTGCAGCAGGCACATCAGCCGAAAGGCCGTGCTCGCATTTGCGGTAGATCTCTGGCTGAGAAAGGTGATGTTATCGACGATGAGCACCGTGGATTCGTGTTCCTCTATCTTCGCATCGAGGTTCTCAAAGAGCATATCGGTAAAATCCGTATAGCCATCGATCAATCGGCCGTTCCAATAGAGCTTTGAATTCAGGTAGCCCGGTGCAAACTGATAGGCATCGGTTAGCGATGTGCCATCCTTGCCGACCGTGGTGTAACGCTGGGCAAGCTGGATAAGGCTGAGTTCGCAGTCGAGATAGAGAACGCGATGGGCAGGGCGAGCGCCGGGCGTGTCGGCCCGGAAGGATCTTGGATAGGAGACCGGGCCGGTGAAGGGCGGGAACGGGACGCCGCGTGCCAGATGTTCGCCGATCTGGACGGCAAGCGCGCTTTTGCCGACACCGGGAGGCGAATAGAGCACCGCGACCTCACCCTCAAGCCAGAAGGGGCCGAACAATTGTTTTATCGCGTCGCGCTCTGCACAGACCTCAAGAGTATCCTGGATCGGCCGCACAAATAGCATCTCGGGCGGCGGGGCATAGGCCCTCGGATTTCGCTTTTTGTCCGCTTCTATCAGCCTTTTCAGCCGTTCCCGATCCGGGTTCCAACCCACCGCCGACGCCACATCCAAGTCACCGTCTTCAAATATATTGTTCATACGTTCGTGAGAATATATGAAACATATGTGTATTGTCAATAGGGATTTGTGTTATCTGTGCAACACGCGATTTGATCGCCCAAGCCGTGAACGACGCAACTTGCCACCGCCATCCCGTTGATAAAGATCAGCAAATCCTTACTGAAAATCTTAGTGCAAAGTGTTCCAGGCCGTCGCGACAACCCGCCTAATGATGTAAGTTTGTGTTGCTAAGCCATCGCGAATGGAATCGTCGGCTTTTCCTCTACGATTTGCCGCTTGAAATGCATGGAAGTATGCGGAGCGTCATAGACTGTCGCGCAACCGACGGCTACTAATTCCCAGCCTTCTTCGCCTAGTTCGTTCATTGCCTTATCGTCCAATAATTCGTCTGCGGTTTTGTATTCCCATTTCTGCATATGATCTCCTCATTGTGCCTCATTAGCTTCGTCCGAGACTTCATCTAGCTGTACATAACACCTTCCCTCACAGCTGCGTGCTCTTATTGTTTTTGGCTCGCGTCATCTGCATTCTAATTTCCCTCTTCAAACTCCAATTCGTCTTCCGGTATGCCTGTACCACTTTCTGCTATTGAATATAACCTTTCACCGTCCTTCTCGCTAATTTCTCCCGTAACCGTAACAGGTTGATCGTGATCTTTGTTGTGCCACATAGCCCGTCTAGGCTGTTTAAGTTCGTCTTCGGTCGGATAGGTGTCAACGCTTAGGTCTAGTAACGCTATGAGCTTCTTTATAGCTTCCTGCGTTACCTGCCCGTTGAAACTAACTTGAGCCTTTCCTGTTCGCGAAAGGTTGAATGTTAGGACGTCACTTGTCGCGAAATTGACAGGCTCGAAGCCTGCCATATTGACCCTAGGGGAACTAATCCCCGGTGGCGGTGGGCTTTGCTCTACTTGTTGCTCATGCATATTCCGACCCCCCGACGACGGCGAAACTCCTTGATCACTGTCCCCTTTAGAGTCACTTTTATCAGATTCGGTCAGATTAGCAAAGGCGATAGTAGTTCTAAATTGTTCAATAAATTTATCCACATTGTCCGGATTGAACTTCTTTTCCCAACGAAGATATTCACGCATGACTGCATCAGCCGGAAAGTTGCCATTATATTTATCCCAAACATCTTTATGAATGTCCGGGCAGAGCGCGGCCTTTTTCAATAGATCGGCACTTTGTGAGTGGCCTTCAAGTATCTTAATCCCATCTTCGGTTGGTCTGAGTTCTCGTTTCTCGCCTTCGCCTTGTACTTCTATAAGCCCATAGGCCTTTAGAGCAGCGGCGGTGCGGTCGCCTGCGTTTCTCTTATAATCCCAAATGTCACGAGCTGTCCCTATTTGAACGTAATGCCCCCGACCTGTTTCATTTAGTTGCCGCAGTCGCATAACGGCATCCTCTAGGCTGATAAACGGGTAATTTGGGCTTCGGTGCTTCGGTGCTTTGGTCTTTTCTTCGGCCATATATTTTACCTCGAAGCTAAGCCTATCACGATTAAAATGAAAATACAAGGCAGAAGATGATAGCGTGAAAATGATAGTGTCGCTGTTTATCATTTAGTCTATTGACAAAAGATGTGATAGGCCTCATACTGTTTTCAGTTCTTTGATACCAAACAGAAAAGCCAACCCCTAAAGGTTGGCTAATCAACAGCTTGGAGACGTGAGTGAGTGGTCTAAACTGCTTGTTTGATACTCAAGTGAACCGTTGCACCGGTTCCGTGGGTTCGAATCCCACCGTCTCCGCCATCGTAGGACGCCCCGAAGGAAGCGTTAACTCCCTCCGAGGCAATAACCACACAGCCGAAGCTATGTGACCATCCAATTGCATTATACGCTTTTCGCTGTGTGAATCAATAGGAGATTCACAGTGGTTTGCCATAATTGCGAAGAAAAAGTATCTCGCCTCGGAAAAGCCGGAAAGACCTTACATCGTTACCGATGCACTCCTTGCAATCGAACATTTTTACACAGTTGAGGATTTTCTTACGGATACTGCGGTGATTATACATTACCCACATAGATTTACAGCACTATCATATTTATGAATCCTTGCGTGAAGTCCGGGCTTTTGAAGCGAAGGCGTGTGCATAGCAATAGAGAGCTTTGAAAAGCCATCGAACGTCAGCAATCACCGTCTTTGAGTCTGCAAAGCAGACGTGATAGTTGTAGCCCCATGTGAAGCGAAGCGGAACGTGGGGTTTGATGCAGCAACACAGTCAGAGCCTGTAAAACAGGCGATATAAATATATTTGCGGGTTTTTATGCCGCGTGTTTCACACGCTCCGCGCTGGTCTGTCGTCCATTCTACACGTTCCGCCTATCGGCTCCACGTGTAGCTAAAGTTATTGGCGTGTGCTCCGCACACTAAGAACAAAACCCGCTTATGTGTCGCGTGTTTCACACGCTTGGCGATGATCTGCCGTCCATTCTACACGTTCCGCCTATCGGCTCCGCGTGTAGCTAAAGTTATTGGCGTGTGCTCCGCACACTAACAAACAACCTGGTTTTGTGTCGCGTGTTTCACGCGTTTGGCGATGGCGGTATTGATCGTGGAATTGTCCGAAATCGTAAACCTGAAATCGAGATCGTTTTCGATCCTACGGCTACTTTCGCGGAAAGCTGCCGATCTTACCAAAACAAAGGAAACGGGTCAGACGTGCAATTCTTAGAGTCTTAGTGATAGTCCTTTGCAACCAATTCAATTGCATAGTCAAATCACAGTTTGCTGTCGTTCTCCTCGTTTGAGGGGACCGCGTCGCGGCGGCGGGCGACGGAGAATTGTACTTCAGACCCTGTACCTTCTGCTATTGTCTTTTTGTTATCTGAATTTGGTTTCCGCGACTCTATCCGACCGAACCGGCTGAGAAGGAGACCGATCGGCTATCAACGGTATCCAGACCAGATCGGCGATCTCGTCAGTTACGTTTATCGATCTTGTTTCGAATCTATAGAGCCTGTGTTCCGCCGAGGCGATATACGTCTTTCCTGTTTCTACTCCGGAAAATTCAAAGTAGCCAAATAGGTTAGTTCTTGCCGTGCGGAGATTGCCCTCTTGATCGGCCAAATATACCGTGACTCCGGATATACCCCGTCCATCTTTTTCGTTCGATGTTAAGAATCGCCCGCCGATCGTAACAGTGGCCGAAGAAGGGCCGAGCCTCTCATAAGACCCCATGTCGCTGCCATCGCCGGGCAATCCCATCAGAGGGCTGCCTGACGGCCGGGGGTATCCGCGCTGGTCTGTAAAGTATGCGGGGCTGTTTCCCTGATCGATGGCGGGACTGCCTTCGAGCAGTGCGTGTGTAAATGTCGGCCCGCCATTATTTTGCAGCGGCCCGACCATTGGGTTCAGCGGAGCCGCGCCGATCCCCCAAAGGTTCGTTGGCGTATTGAGTCCGTCACAATATTCGATATTTCCGATCAGGTTATATGTTCCCGAAGCATAGCCGTATATGTCAGGCCCGAATTCCGAGGCTAAGTTCAAAGCGACGATGTTATTTTGTAGTGTTGAAATTCCAAACAGAAGTAGCCCTCCTCCATTCGAAGCTTGATTGTGGACGAAGGTGTTGTTGGTCGCGGTTATCGTATTCCAGTTCAAGATGGCACCGCCATAAACGAAACCAGTATTTCCGCTGAAGGTACTGTTTACTGCGTGTAACGTGCCGTCGTTGTAAATTGCTCCGCCCCCATACCCTGTCGCGGAATTTCCGCTCAAGGTCGAGCTGTCCATAAACACGGTGCCGACGACGTACATCGCCCCACCGTAGTCACTGCTGTTCCCGACGAAAGTGTTTCGATTCACATTCAGTGTGGCACCATAGTCAACGTATATAGCCCCGGCCGCGTAAAATGCGGCGTTGTTTTCGAACGTACAGTCATTGAGCGTAAGAGTGTGGCCGAAGCCCGTGTAGATCGCTCCTCCGTCCATGCTGTAACCATTACTGATCGTAAGGTTTGTAATGACAACGTTGGAATTGCTGTTTGAAAGGTCGATAATACGGAAAGTGTCGTCTCCTTTGATAGTCACGGCCTGCGGCATCGCATTAGTGATGGTCGTCGCGGCATAAAGACACGGGTCTAACGTCGATGAAAGCGTGATGGTGAACCGTTGGGCCTCCGGGTCGTAGTTTGGGTCGGACGTCGGGATCGCGAAGACGATGTCAGTGGCGAAGTAGGTGCACTCAGGGTCGACAAGAGCGGAGCGCAAGCTGCCGGGACCGGAGTCGTTCGTGTTGGTAACGGTCAGCGTAGCTGCGCTCGTGCTGACGGCAAAGAGAAGGAGGAGCATTCCGGCAAGGGCGGAAGCATTTGTCAAAAACGTTTCTATTCGGATCATATTTTTGTTGGGGTACACTTCGGTGTGCTAATAAGAATCTCGGGTCCGTCTATGTCTCGGCATTAGTGGGGTGACGTATGGCACTCGATTCGCGAATCCGGAATGACGGAAAACAAACCCTGCAATGTGGGCATTTATGTCATTCAATTGCCGTACCATAGCCTTTCGGCATGGAATTCGACATTACACGGGCAAAGGCGCCGAAAATTCCCGTTTGGATATGGGCCGGTGCGGAGATTTGCTCCACTTTTCTGCCCCATATCTGTTTATTTAGCTATTGCGGGATGTTCTTATTGCAGATCGACGCCTGAGGAGACCTCAACTGTGATCTTTATCGGAAGGAAAAGGGGAGCGGGGCCATCTTGTAAAATGCAAAATTCACCGAAGGATCGCACGTCTGACGCGGTCCCTTCCGTCTAAACGATCCAGACGGAGCCAAGGTCATTTGGTGTGTCCCACAGGCGGATAGGGATCGATGGCGAATAGTTGTAGCGGGTTATTTTTTTGTCTTTTCGGCTTGTTTTTCGATCTGTTTGGCCATGCGGGTGGCGTGGTTTCGGGCGATCAGGGGCAGGCGTTCGTCGTTCTCGAGTTCGGTCAGAAACGGAATGATGGCAGCCGGGTCCGAGATCTCGTTTCTGCGGAGCAGCGAATCAAGGCGGGTCATTAATCGCGGTGTGTCCAGCGGCTGTGTCTGGCGAGCGAGGTCGATCTCGAACCGCCAGATATATTCATTGCCTATCTTTCGATATTCGTCCGCCAGGGCCTTCGCGTTCTTGTTATCCGTCCAGTTAAATTCGGCCGTTCGGCTGCGTTCGCCGCGCGTCAGCGTAAATCGTGCGGTGCCAAGATGCGAAAAATCGCGGGCGTGCTGATAGCTGTCCGTCGAATCGAGAAAGTTCAGCGAATCATACGCCGTCTTTATCCGCTGCATAGCGAGAGGCGAAAGGCGGATAGGGTCGGTCACGGGATCCGGATCGTCCTTCCGATAAAATGTCACGGTCCCTTTGCCGCTCTCGTCGTGGCGGATAACGATGCGACTTATCAAGAACGCCGTTTGTACGAATTCATAGCGATACTCATCGACACTATCGGCCGCAACGTCGTTTGCCGCGCCCGACCGCACGGCGTCGCCCGCGGCGGAAGCCAAGACCGGACGCGCATTCTTCTTGAGCGAAGCAGGTACTATCTCCACGGAGCCCTCCGGCCTCGTTTCCGTGGCCGCCACCGCCGGCACCGAACTCGGTGCGACCGGCGTCCGGCGGTTCATCTGTGCCTCTGCGGACGCGACAAACAAAAATAAGAAAAATATAAATGCTTTCAAGTACATAACGTTTACCGTCTCGTCCCTCGGCAGCCGCCCGCGGACAAAACTGTAATTATATAACAAATTGCCGACTTTTCGATGTGAAAAAACGAGAAATGGTTTGCGGGAACGGGCGATGCGGCCCGGGGGGCTATTCAAACTTAACGGAGACTACCTTGGAAACGCCGGCCTCCTGCATGGTAACGCCATAGAGCGCCCGAGCGGCCTCCATGGTGCGTTTGTTATGGGTGATAACGATAAACTGTGTGTTTGCAGACATTTCGGCGATCTTGTTCACAAAACGGCCGACGTTGGCGTCATCGAGCGGGGCATCCACCTCGTCCAGCAGACAGAAAGGCGACGGGCGATATTTGAAGATAGCGAGCACGAGAGCGATGGCCGTCATCGCCTTTTCGCCGCCCGAAAGCAACAAAATATTCTGCAGCCGCTTGCCCGGCGGCTGGGCGATCACTTCAATACCGGCCTCGAGAATGTCGTCAGACTCAAGCAGCGACATCTCGCCACGGCCGCCGCCGAAAAGCTCGGCGAAATATTCCTGGAAATTAGCGTTGATCGCCTCGAACGCATTTTTAAACCGTTCGCGCGAACGGTCTTTTATCTCGCGGAGAGCCTCTTCGGCAGAGGCGATGCTGTCGATAATGTCCTGCCGCTGTGAGGTCAGGAACAAGAGACGTTCTTCCGCCTCGGCAAGCTCCTCGACCGCCAGCATGTTGATCGCACCAAAACCTTCGAGCCGGCGGCGGAGAGTTTCGGAGCGTTCGCGGGCATCTTCGAGCAGGAAATCGTCGGGCAGCGTCTCAGACTCGACAAGATCGGAAAGCTCAATATTTATCTCCTGAAGGCAATGTTCGTGAAGATTTTTCAGTTCGGTCATCGCCTCGGCTCGGCTTACTTCGACCGCGGCCCGGCCGTTCATCGCCTCCGAGGCCCGTCGGTTCAGCTCGGCAAGGCCGGTCGAGGCAAGATCGGCGGCGGCCCTGGCAGCGGCGACCTTTTCGATCTCGCTATCCAACTCGGCCTTTTCGGCGGCTAACTCGGCCTCTACACCGTTAAGCCGCGTTTCGATCGCCCCGACAGAGGCCCGCAACTCAACGATCTTTTCGCGTGCAGTTGAGGTCTCGGCACGAAGTTGGCCGATGCGCAGTTCGAGTTCCTTGCGTTCCTGTTCGATGCGGCGAAGCGCGCTGTGCACGGCCCGGCGACGCTCATCTGAAGTGGCCGCAAGCGTCCGTTTTTCGTTTAGCCGCGTGTTCTCGACGGACGCAAGTTCGCGGGCATTGATGAGCGAAGCGGCTATCGTATCAAGTTCGGCCTGTGCTGCGGAACGGAGCGAATCTGCCTCAAGCCGGTTTGCCTTTGCGTCCTCGATCTTCTTGCCGACCTCAGCGATCTCTCCCGTTACCTGGCCGATCTCGTCAGCAACAACGCGGGCATGGCGCTCGGCCCGTTCGATCTCCTGACGGAGATTTTTCTCGTTGATCTCCAGGGAAAGCAGATGGCGCTCGACCTTGATAATGACGGATTGGAGATCGACGGCCTTTTCCTCTACTTCGGCCAATTCTTTGCGGGCCACGGCAACGACCGATTCGGCAGACGCGAGATCACGGGCCAGCAGGGCTTCGGACTCAGAGAGACTGGCGAGTTCGCGTTTGAATGCGAGAAGCGAATCGTTCGTACCGTCGGCGGTCTCACGGCTGCTGACGTAAAGGCTGCCGCCTGCGAGCATCTCACCCGTCTCGGTAACGAGAAGCCCGGCATCTTCGGAACGCGCGGACGCGAGATCAGCCACGATGCGGGCGGACATCTCGCGGGGAAACGCCTGCCGCAAAACCTCGGTCAATTCAGAAGCGGCTCCGAGAACGTCAACGATCGACTCGGGGTTCGAGCCTGAGCCCGTTCGGTTTGACGCGGGCCGTGCGCCCGGAGCGATAAGCACAGAAACACGGCCGATGCGATTTGCCCGCAGCCAATCGGCCACTTTTCGGGCGTCCCCGAGGTCCTTTACCACGACGGCCTGCAGATATTGGCCGAAAACGCTCTCCACCGCCCGCTCAAAGCGTTCATCGACAGAGAGAAAATCCGCCAACACCCCGAGCGGGCGCACGCCGATCTTTGCCTGTTCGCCAAAGAACTTTTGGATCTGCGGGGCATAGACGGCCCTTTTCTCCTCGAGCTCGCGAAGCGTTTCCAGCCGGTTGAGCGTCCGCGAATGCTCATTATGTGCCGCACGGAGCATCGCCTCTGCGGACGCCAGTTTTTCGCGGGCCGTTTCAGCCGCAGCATGGATCTCCTGTTTTTCAGCGTTGTAGGAGGCCAGCTTTTCGCGTTCTGAAGCAAGTTCTGCCACGGCCTTTTCGGCCTCTGCGACGTGTTCTGCCCGGGTCTCCTCGGCACGCATCGCCTCTACCTTTAGGCCCTCTGAACGAGTTGTAAGCCGTTCCAGGTTGAACGCAAGCTGGCGGGCGATCTCGTCAAATCGTTCGACCGCCGAGGCGTGGCGCATCAATTCGTCGCGGCGGATGTCCATTTCGGCCTCGATAGTTTGGACATCGGCCATTTTTTCCGAATAACGTTTTTCGGCTTCGACCAGGATCAGGCGAGTGGCGTCCACCTCGGCGCTTTCCTTTTGGTCTTCTTCTTCGAGCCTTTGAAATTCGGAGGCAGCGAGCGAGGCCCTCTCCTCGGCAGCCTGTATCTCGCCGTCGAGGGCGACAACGCGGTCCTCGAGATCGGCAATTTGCCCGGTCTGGTAGCGATGTTCGCGCTCCGCACGGTCGCGGTCGAGTGCATTGTCAGCGTGTTTTGCACGAAGAGCCGAGAGCGATTCCTCGGCCGCTCTTGCTGCGGAGGTTGCCTCTCTGACCATCTCTTCCTGGCGGACGACCTCGTCCCCAAGCGACCGTTCACGTGCCTGCTCGTCTGCAAGCCGCTTGCCGAGCTGGTCGATAGCGTCAGAAAAATGGCGGCCCTCGGCGGCATAAAGCTGGCGGAGAAGCACGCGAAACTCTTCCTGCAAAACGACAAAACGGCGTGTTTTTGCTGCCTGGCGACGGAGCGAAGCGGCCTGTTTATCGACCTCGGAGACGATATCTGAGATACGGCCCAGATTGGTCTTTGCCGACTCAAGCCGCGATTCGGCGGCACGCTGGCGGGTGCGGAATTTCGAGATGCCGGCGGCTTCCTCTATCAGATTGCGGCGGTCGGCCGGCTTTGCCGAGAGTATCTGCCCGATGCGGCCCTGCTCGATGATGGCATAATGAGCACCCGAAAGCCCGGTGCCGGCAAAAAGGTCCTGAATGTCGCGAAGGCGGCAGGTCTTGCCATTGAGCAGATATTCGCTTTCGCCCGAAAGATAAAGCCGACGAGTGACCGAAACGGCCTCACCCGGAGCAAAATCGAGGGCGAACGAACGCGGCCGCCAATGACGCTTTGTCTTAACCGTGCGTTCGACGGTCTGTACCGAACCGACAGCAACGGCCTTGACGGTTTCTTCGGCAACCTCTTCGGCGTGAAATCCATTACTCTGAATGCGGACAGCAGATCCCGGGTCAGCGATCTCTTCCAGATCGGTGTGAACCGCATCGGCTTCCAGAGAATCGACATCGACGGCCATCTCGTCGATCTCGCTTAAGGTCTCGTCTATCTCCGCGAGTTCGGCATCCTCGAAACTGAGCGCGTTCTCGTCGCGGACGAGATGGAGCACAACCTCAGCCATGCCCGAAGGCTGACGGTTTTTTGTGCCCTGAAACACGACATCTTTCATCTCGCCGCCGCGGAGCGACCGTGCCCGCTGTTCACCGAGCACCCAGGAAATGGCGTCCGAGACGTTTGACTTACCGCAGCCGTTAGGTCCGACGACCGCGGTTATGCCGCTGCCGGTAAAAACCACTTCGGTATAGTCTGCAAATGATTTAAAGCCTGTGATCTCGAGGCGTTGGAGCTTGAACATTCTATAGTGCTTGCCTTTCGGAGTAGCACTATATTTTGTGGTATTTGAGTGCCTAAGTCAACCTAAAATAGGCACGGCACAAGTAAACGGCGTGCAAAGGAATGTTCGTTCTAGAGGGGTGCGGAGGCAGAACGGTCAAGGGCGGAGCCTGACTAGACAAGCTCCGAGCCGACATCGCGGAGGCCCTGTTGTTCGGCTCGTTCGTGGTCGAGTTCGGTCAGGACATCGAGAAGAAAATTGGTGTTCGAGGAGATGTTTATGACCACCGGGAATTCTGTCTCAGCAATAGAGAACTCGAAGGTGCCGCTGTTGAGTTCGATGATCTCGCGAAAGGCGGAGACCCCATTGTGGCCGTTGCATTCGGCATCGACGATGCGCCCCTCGTTAAACGCGACGCTCGAAAGAACGATGTCCGATTTTAGTACCAGCAGGCCGGTCATTTTCGCATTTTCGATGACCTGCACGGCGTCAAAAAGGCTGACATAGCCGAGATTTCCCGCCATGGTCACGTCGGTGCGGACCTTTTGGGGCGAGCGGTCGCGCGTGGTGGCAAAATCGGGGCGGCGAGCCCGCCGGATGGCCTCCAGGCCGGGAGCTACGGAAATGCGGGGATCGAGCAGCTTAGCCTCCTGCAGCCGATCGTAGGCCAGATCGAAATCTTCCCGGCCGATGTAGAGCGTGACCAGAGCGAGACATTGTTTTGCCGCCTCGTTGAGATTCTTTTGCTTCACGCAGACGTCGCGAAGCTTTTCGCGCAGCGGGATGGAACGCGGGCTGCGTTCTATCGATTCGCGAAGGATCTGAAATGCCTTTTCGGGCGATGCGTATTTTACGAACAGGTCGGCATCCAAAAGGACGCTTTCAATTGAGACTTCGCTGACTGGTATTGTGGGTTCTAGGGTGGCGTTCATGGCCTACAATGTTAATAAATTATCAACATAGTTAAATTACCATATTTTTCGAACTTGCGCTATATGAACTCTCCGCCGCGGCCCTGGCCGGACCCCGCAAACTCCGGACCTGAATCTGAACCGCGTCCGGACTCGAAAATATTCCTGCCGGAACAGAACATCATAAGGTTGCCGGCCAAAAAGAACAGAATGCAGATACAGACAGCGGCTCAGTTCACATCCAGGGTCCCCTTTGGCGGGGCGGTCACGGTCACAAAAGAGGCGGAAGCTTCGCTCCCGACCGAGTATGGGGACTTTCGGATCGCGGGCTACAGGGCGATGGACACCGGGGAGGAATTCGTTTGTGTTTACATCGCAGCCCGGGACGACCAGCCGGCCCCGGTCAGGATCCACTCACAGTGCCTTACGGGCGACGTGTTCCATTCGGTCAAGTGTGACTGTGGCCCGCAGCTGGAAAAAGCGATGGGAACGATAGCCGCCGAGGGGTGCGGTGCGGTGGTTTACCAGCATCAGGAGGGCCGAGGCATCGGAATTATCAACAAGATCCGGGCCTACGCGCTCCAGGACGAGGGGGCAGATACGATAGACGCAAACCTGATGCTCGGGCTGGAGGTTGACCTGAGACACTATGAACAGTGTGTAGAGATACTTCGCGATCTCGGATTTACAAGGGTAAAGGCCCTGACCAACAATCCGGACAAGCTAAAGGCTATGCGTGAGGGCGGCATCGAAGTGGCGGAGAGGGTACCGATAGAATTTGAGCCTTCGGAACACACCGAAAAATACCTTAGCGTCAAGAAGTTTCAGATGGGCCACTTCCTGAGCCTGGTCTCGCAAGGCGTCTAGACACTCTAAGTTTCGTGCAAAAGAAAATGCGAGGGGCGGCCCCGGAGCCGCCCTATTTTTTTTCGCGTTAGAAATCGAACCGAACGCCAAAGCGGATCTGCCGCTGGCGGAATGTCCGGGTCGGCACAAGAAAATTCTCGAGCTGGAGAATCTGGTTTGGCGTGGGATTGTTGCTAAACCGGAGAAAATCGACAAATTCCGAGCCGTAACTGAAAACTGCCATATTCAGGATGTTTCCAAATTCGACCACGGGCCGGAGCCGTTTACGCTCGCCAAACCGGAACTCACGGGAGACGTTCAGATCAAAGACATGCTGACGGGGGCCTCGGCCGGCATTGCGGGGGATATTGCCGCTCCGAGAACCGATGGGCTGGAGCGAGAACTTTGCGAGCAGTTCGGTCGGTATGCCCTGTCCCGGTTTACGCCATTTTAGCTCGCGGAGGTCGCCGCTGAACTGGACGCGGTCGGTGCTGTTGTCGTCCAGATTGCGATCGACGCCGTATCCGAGGTTGAAAACGCTCGAACTGCCAAACCGGTAAACCGGCGAGAGACGGAGCCGGCCCATCCACTGCGGCGTATCGATGGTCCCGGAAAAACTGAATCTGTGGAGCCGATCCTGGCGTGCGCGGGCCCATTCGCGGCGGAAATCGCCATTGACCTCGGCATTGGATGTATTGTTCAGCCCGTCGTCACGAAGACGCGAAAGCGTGTAGGCCGCGCGAAACGAACCGCGGAAGCCGTGTCCGATATTGCGGATGCGGCGGCGGAGTTCGAGCACCAGGCCCTGATAATGGGAATTTCCAATGGACGCGATCCGCGCCATTTCGTCAACACTCGGGTCCGGCCGCAAATGCTGTAATGCGGAGCGGGCTATGCCGATAGGCCCGCCCACCGAATTTGCCGAGACCCCGTCTCCGGCATTTGTATTTGGCCGGGTGGTGGTCGTGCTGCTTGCGTTGAGATTGACCCAGCACGTTACGTTGACCGTGGTGCCGCACGTGCCGGTCTGTGTTGCGGGATTGGTTGAAACACCGCTGGTGTCGGTTGTTGGCCCAAGATAAAAGCGATAGGTGCGCTGGGTGCCGTTGAAATTGGTGAAGACGAACGTCGTATCCAGCAGCAGCGCCGTATAGTCCTCGTATCCGGCAGGCAATACCGGCATATTTATGTTGTATTCGCGCCAGAGACGGACTGCTTTGTTCCATGTATAGTTCGCCTCAGCCACCCAACCGCGGTAGATCTCGCGTTCAATGCCGATATTCAGCTGATAGCTTTCCGGTATCTTTAGGTTTGGCTCTACTGAACGGAGCGGATTGCCCGAGCTCCCTGTGTTCGAGATAAATCCGGTGTTGGGCCCGCACGGGACCGGCGTTGCGACCGGGCCGCAATTGGCCGATGTTATCGCTGTTCTCAGGGCTTCCAGCGAACTATAGCCGTTAGGGAAATCCTGTGCCAATCGGTTAAGCACATTGTTTCGGGCATTGTTCGTCGTTGGGATCGTGTTCGAATCGAACGAGGCGAGAGACCCAAGCTGGTTCTGGATGTAATCCCCGATCGTCCGCAGGAGGACGCGATTATAAAATATCCCGCCGCCGAACCGGACCACGGTCCGCCCCTGGCCCCTTCTGCGGCCAAATGGGTCCCAGGCGACGCCAATCCGCGGGCCGAAATTGTTATTGTCGGAAACGGCCGTTTCGCGTTCATACCGCAGGCCAAGATTGAGTGTAAGATTTGGCCGCACCCGGAACTCATCGTTAAAGAAAACGCCCCAGTAGGTATTCGTAACCTCGGCCGCTGTACCGAAGTTTTGGCGGTAGCGAGAAAGTGTGTTGTTAGAATAACTGAGCACGTTGGGGAAATTATAGGTTCCCGTGGCATCGCCAAGAGCGATCGCCCGTGAATTAACGTAGTTCAGGTCGAAACCCATTTTCATGCTGTGCCGGCCGGTAAGGTAGGTCAGCGTGTCCTGGGCCTGGATCCTCCATTCGCGGCGGCTGTCCGCAAAGTTTTGAAGGGTGGACGCGGTCGAATTTCCGGCGATCAGCGTCTGGGTAGAGTTGGTCACCGGATTTCGATAGCCGATAAGAATTACCGGATCGAGCGGGTTGTCGGTCTGGAAACTTGGCGTGTAATTTGACCACTGGAACCGAAACTGATTCATAGACCGGCTGCTTAGCAACACATTTGTGGTCACGTTAAATGCATCAGTATTGATATTGCGCGCCTGGAAAGCCTCCTCGATCCGTGTGACCGTTGCCGAACGCGTCCGGCGGTTGTCACGGCGGCCGAACTGCCAGCCGAATGTCAGATCAGCCCGCCGCGAAAAACGATGGTCTATCCGCGCGGTCACTATATGCGCCGAGTTCGGAGTCGCATAGAGATTGGTGTAGTTAGCGATGAAGCCGGCCGTTGAGGGACAGTTGGTTTCGTCGGCGCTGTCACAGAATTGCTGTGTGCCGGTGGGCTGCGGGAGGGTGAAATTTGGGTTCGGCACGACCGGGATGTAGGTATCTATAAGCGTCGTATCGTCAAACCGCTGAAACTCATAGGCGGCAAAAAAGAAGGTCCGGTTGGTGCCGTCGTATCCCGGGAGCTTTACCGGCCCGCCAAACGTTCCCCCCGGGTTGTAATAGGTCAACGGCAGGCGAGGTATGCCGCGGCTGTTGTTGTACCAGGTATTGGCGTTAAAGGTATCGTCCCGATAGAAAAAGAACCCGCGACCACGATAGCGATTTGAGCCGGAACGGGTTCGAAGATTGACCCGGCCGCCGGAGGCACGGCCATATTCGGCTGAGAACTGATTGCGGATCACCTGGACCTCTTCTACCGCCTCAAGCGAAGGCTGAAAGCGGTCGCGAGCCGAGCGGTCGTCGTTGTTGTCAAGCCCGTCAATGGTGATGTTATTCGAAAACGATGCACCGCCGGCGATGGTAAAGTTGCCCTGTTCCAGCGGCGTCTCGCGGGGATTGGCGTCGCGGTCTTCGGCAAGGTCTGATGTGGAAAGAGCCTCTTCCGACGTGCCGCCAAGCGTGAGGACCAGGTCAAGCGGGTTTCGGCCGATATTCGGCAGTTCCTCGATCTCGCGTGCCTCGATGGTGCTGCCGACCACCATGCGTGTGATGTCAATCACCGGGGCGTCCTCGTCATCAACCGTGACGGTGGCTTCGGCCTGTACATCGGCCGGCGAAAGCTGCATATCGAGCTGAAGGTTCTGTCCCGAGAGCGTTGCCAGTTCGATCCGTTCCTTTGCGCCAAAGCCGCGAGCTTCGAACCGGACCGTGTAATTGCCCGGCGGCAGTTCGATAAAGCGATAACGTCCGGCATCGTTCGAGATAGCGGTCCGGGTACGTCCCGAGCCTGTCTCGATCGCCGTTACTGTCGCGCCGGGGATCGGAGCGCCGTTTGTGTCGGTGATCCTGCCCGAGATAACGACATTGTCAAGGTCTTGGCCCGATACGGCCGCGACCAACGAAATTAGGGCAAACAAGGCAGTAAGAACACCTCTCCGAAATGAAAAAACTTGCATCGAGACAACTCCTGAACACTCGGTTTCTGTTTTGATTTCGGCGTATTTTCGCCTAAGTTAACAGGAATGTAAAGCGAAAAATTCGATTGCGGGGGTCACTCGGTATCGAACTCGACGTGCTCCGTTCGCCGGTAGCGGGAAATGGGTATAAGAGCGTCGGATGCGGCTCCCGCCTCGCCCGAGCGGGAAAATTCGTTGGCGTGGCTGCGAATATACTCGAAAAAGCGCTCGAACTCGCGCTGCATCGCATCCATTTTTTCGCGCATGTTGAGGATTATCTCGACCCCGGCGAGATTTACGCCAAGATCGCGGGTCAAGGAAAGGACGATCTCGAGGCGTTCGAGATCGCTGTCTTCGTAAAGGCGCGTGTTGCCCTCAGACCGTGAGGGCTTTAGCAGCCCCTCGCGTTCATACAGCCTGAGCGTCTGCGGATGTATGTCATACATCTCGGCAACAGCGCTTATGGTATATGTACGAGGACGTTTTTTCATTGGCTTTTGAGTTACTGAGTTTCGGAGTTACAGAGTTGCCGAGTTACAGAGTTGCCGAGTTACAGAGTTGCCGAGTTACTGAGTTTCGGAGTTACAGAGTTGCCGAGTTACAGAGTTATCGAGTTTTGGTGTTCTTTTGATTCCCTGTGTCAGCATTTACAATTTTGTTCGGTTCACTCTTTCGTTCACTTTCTCTCAGATATCTGGCCAACGCAATTGTCATACGCGATACCTCATCTGCTATCTGATATAGATCGTCAAAATTAGCCGAATCGCAATAGTGCAGCCCTTTCGCTACATAGAGATGCGACTGAACCTCTGCGACCGAACCCCGGGCAAGATTCAGAAAATTTGCAAATTCGGCATTTGTTCGCCTGCCATGTCCCTCCGCAATGTTAGCCATAACCGATACCGAGGCTCGACGGATCTGATCGCGAAGCCCGAAGTCTCGAGCAAACGGACCGGCCGAACTGAGCTTATAGATCCGGATCGTAAGTTCATACGCCTTTTGCCAGGCAATGATGTCTTCAAATCTGGAAAATCCGCCCATATTTCCAGCCTTTAAACCTCCCAACTACACTGAACTTTCTCAACCCCGTAACTTTGCAACTCTGCAACTCTTCAGCTCATCACCCAAGTCCCATCGCCTTTCTGGGATTTTCGGGGTTCAGCTTTTCAAACTCGCGAAGCAGTTCCTTGGTTTCTTCAGATATCACGCGCGGCAGCGTCAGCTTTACCTCGACGAACTGATCGCCTCGGAGGCTCGGGTTTCGAAGCGACGGAAAGCCGCGTTCGCGTAGCCGGAATTTCTGTCCGGATTCGGTGCCGGGCGGTATTCGCAGCTGGGCCTTGCCCTCTACGGTCGGGACCTCTATTTTTGCTCCGAGTGCGGCCTCGGAGAGCGAGATCGGTACTATCACATAAATATTGTCGCCTTTACGGGTAAAGTGCGGATGCTTCCCGACATTGGTCACGATAAACAGGTCGCCGGGCTCAGCCCCTAGCCGCCCGCCGTGGCCTTTTTTCGGGATGCGGACGCGCGAACCTGTATCCACCCCGGCAGGTATACGTATTTTCACCTGTTCTGTCTTGGGTGTCGTTCCTTTGCCATGGCATAACGAGCACGGAGAACGGCGACGCCCGGTCCCCTCGCAATCTGCACATGGCTGGGAAAACTGGAGCCGGCCGCCTGTCTTCATCACCTGGCCAGTGCCTTTGCACGTGGTGCAGGTGACCACAGGGCCGCCGGTGTCGCCCGCCCCTTGACAGCGGGAACACTGTTCAGATCGGTTGACCGTGATATTGGTCGTCAGGCCCGAAAACGCCTCCTGAAAGCTCAAGGCAAGCGGGATCTCGATGTCGCGTCCCTTCCGGGGGATCGCACGGGGAGGCTCGGGCTCGGCACGCGTGCCGCCGCCTCCGAACAGGTCCGAAAAGATATCTCGGAAACTGGATCCGCCGCTGCCGGCAGTGCCCCCGGAGAAATCAAATCCCGAAAAATCAAATCCCGGCCCGCCCGCGCCCCCGGCCGCGCCGGCGGCAAACGGCGAATCGGCGTCGAGATTCTCGTTGTAGTAGCCAAAACGGTCAAAGACCTTGCGCTTCTTTTCGTCCGAAAGCACGTCAAACGCCTCCTGGACCTCTTTGAACTTGTCCTCGGACACTTTGTCGTTGGGGTTCAGATCCGGGTGATATTTACGCGCCAACTTGCGGTACGATCTCTTGATCTCGTCCGCTTTTGCGTCTTTTTTTACGCCGAGTATCTTGTAGTAATCTTTCTTTGCCACTTATTTAGACCGCGAAAGGCCGCGCTATGGGAGCCGCATGGGACCGGGAAGCCAACTGAGAACTGAACGAAGTGAGAAGGCCAAAGAGGCGGCGACCTGAGATCGCCGCCTTCTGGTGTAACCCACCCTAGTCCTTCTTTTCTTCCTCGACATCGACATACTCTGCATCGATGACGTTGTCGTCCGAACCCGAAGACGAACCGCTGTCGCCGTCGGAGCCGGCCGAAGCGGAGGCAGCCTGTTCGGCTCCTTCATCCGGTTGTGAAGAGGCCTGGCTGTAGAGCACCTCGGCGATCTTGTGAGAGGCGCTCTGGAGCCGTTCGAAAGCGTTGTTCATCGCATCGGCTTCGTCGCCCGCAAGAGCGGTCTTCGAATCGGCGATGGCGGATTCGATCTCGGACGATGCTGCGGCATCGAGCTTGTCCTTGTTTTCGTTGAACGATTTCTCGACACTGTAAACAAGGCCGTCAAGCCGGTTGCGGGCCTCGATCGAAGCCTTTTTCTTTTCGTCCTCACCGGCGTGGGATTCGGCATCTTTCATCATCTTGTCGATCTCTTCCTTCGACAGTCCGGACGAAGCCGTGATAGTGATCTTCTGCTCGCGGCCTGTGCCGACGTCCTTTGCGGATACGTTGACAATGCCGTTTGCGTCTATGTCGAACGTAACCTCGACCTGCGGGACGCCGCGAGGTGCGGGCGGGATGCCGACAAGATGGAACTTGCCGAGTGTCTTATTGTCTGCAGCCATCGGCCGTTCGCCCTGGAGGACGTGGACCTCGACGGACGTCTGGTTGTCCGACGCGGTGGAGAAGATCTCCGATTTGCGGGTCGGGATGGTCGTATTTCGCGGTATCATCGCCGTAGAAACCCCGCCGAGCGTCTCGATGCCGAGCGTCAAAGGCGTAACATCTAACAATAGGATGTCGGTCTTTTCGCCGCCGAGCACACCCGCCTGGACCGCCGCACCCAGCGCAACAACCTCGTCCGGGTTGACGGACTTATTCGGTTCCTTGCCGAAAAACTCCTTGACCATCTCCTGGACTTTGGGAATACGCGTAGATCCGCCGACCAGCACGACTTCGTCGATGTCCTTTGCCGAGATCCCGGCGTCGGCTATTGCCTTTTCAACAGGCGGCATCAGCCGTTTCAGGATGGGTTCGGCAAGCTGTTCGAATTTGGACCGCGTCAGCTTCATCACAAGGTGTTTCGGGCCGGAGGCGTCCGCCGTGATGAACGGCAGGTTTATCTCGGTCTCCATCGCGCTCGAGAGCTCGACCTTTGCTTTTTCCGCCGATTCTTTCAGCCGCTGGAGGGCCATCTTGTCGGCGGTCAGGTCAATGCCCTGATCCTTCTTGAACTCGTCAATGATCCACTTGATCAATACTTCATCTACGTCGTCGCCGCCGAGATGGGTGTCGCCGTTGGTGGATTTGACCTCGACCACGCCTTCACCGACCTCAAGCACCGAAATATCAAAGGTTCCGCCACCAAAGTCGAAAACAGCTATCGTCTCGTCCTTTTTCTTGTCGAGCCCGTAGGCAAGTGCCGCCGCCGTCGGCTCATTGACGATACGCAAAACCTCGAGGCCGGCGATCTTGCCCGCGTCCTTGGTTGCCTGCCGCTGAGCATCGTTAAAATAGGCGGGCACCGTAATTACGGCTTTTTCCACCTTTGCTCCGAGATAATCCTCGGCAGACTGCTTCAGCTTTTGCAGCACCATTGCAGCTATCTCCGGCGGGCTGTACTGTTTACCATCAACATTGATGCGGACATCGCCGTTCGAGGCCTTTTCCACCTTGTAAGGGACCTGTTTTATCTCGCCGGTCACCTCGTCATATCGCCGGCCCATAAAACGCTTTATGGAATAAAGAGTATTTTCGGGATTTGTCACCGCCTGCCGCTTGGCCACCTGGCCCACAAGGCGGTTTCCGTCCTTTGTAAATGCAACGACCGAAGGGGTCGTGCGGCCGCCTTCGGCGTTGGTGATAACGACCGGTTCGCCGCCTTCCATTACCGCGACCACCGAATTTGTCGTTCCAAGATCGATTCCTATGATTTTGCTCATTTGTTGCTCTCCGCTTTTATAGAATTGCTTTGCTCAATACAATGCTCGTGTCAATACCAGTTGAGCCTTTGGAGAGTATAAAGGTTGAGTGTGTTATTGTCAAGTTTAATTCGGCATTAATACAGGCGGGAATAGCCGACACCGACAGTGTCGATAAAGTCAATCATTACAGTGGTTTCTGGGTGGAAAAAGCGGATCGGCCGGAACACCCTCATGATCGAGGGCCGTCCGGCCGTGGATATATATCTGGGAGCTGATAGACAACTGAAATGGTGTCAGGCGATAGCGCTTCCGGCGGTGGAAAGCCGCCCGGATACAGTGTCCCAATCGATATTGGCAAAGAACGCCTCAATGTATTTCGGCCTGTCGACGGGCGCGTAATCCTTGATAAAGGCGTGTTCCCATACATCCATTATCAGTATCGGCGTATAGCCCGCAACATTGCCGGTTTCGTGAAGATTGATCCAATGATTGGAAATGGAGCCGTTCGACGGGTCCTGATAGGTTGCGGCCCAGCCGACCCCTCGCATTTTGCCGGTATTTACAAAATCGGCCTTCCAGACTTCATAGCTGCCAAAGCTTTCCTCAGCGGCCTTTACAAAAGCAGAATCCTTTGCCGGGTCGCCGGTGCCGTGCTTCATCATATTGTCGAAATAGTACTCGTGGAGCACCATTCCGTTATATTCAAAGCCGAAGCGGCGTTTCAGTTCGCTGAAAGCGGCCGTTTTGGTGGCGTCGAGTTCTCCGCCCTTTATCAGCTCCGCTATCCGCTCGTTCAGAACGTTAGTGTTAGTAACGTAGCCTTCGTAGAGCTTAAAGTGCATTGCGAGCGTTTCATTTGAGATGCCGGTAAGGTCGCTAAGATCGAACGACCTTGCTTTATATACAGTATTCAAACCCATAGTGTTTCTCCTCTAGATGATGGCGTTTCTTCCAAGTATAGCAAATCGAACAGAAATTCGGACGAGCCTCGGGACAAGCCCAATCAGTCAACCGGCCTTGGGCCCGCGTCCATTCCGGCAACGCTCGCCTGATTTATCACCCGGACATGCAGGTCGTCATTGACACGCACCTGGCACGAAAGCCTGGTGTTCTCTCCAAGGTCGGTCTTTGTGGACAGGATCGCCCGTTCGGCCTCGCCGATATCGCCCGCGTCGCCGGCGAGCACCTCTACGCGGCAGGTAGTGCAGCGTGCGTTACCGCCGCAGCGGTGCAGGATATCGATACCGTGATCCTCGAGGCAAAGAACAAGTTTCTTGCCGCCATCGTCGTCAAAAGCGACGGTGCCGTTAGCGGTTTCTGCTGTTATATTTGGCATTTATTCGTTTCTCCCTTGTGTGTTGTTTGAACTTTAGTCGGCCGGCGGCTGATCTTTGCCGATCACGACCTTTTCGCGAAATTGATTTATTGCCACATAGACCACTTCGGCCTCGGTCACCTTTACCTTATGCCCCTGGCTGCCAAAACGTTCGGCCTCAACGGTAACGTGGATAGTTATCGAGGTACGGCCAACCTTTAGCGTATCGGCATAAAAGCTGACCAGGTCGCCCATGAATACAGGCTCATGAAAGATGACCTCCTTCATCGCGACGGTAACAAAACGGTCGTGCTTTGTATGCCGGCCTGCGCCGACGCTGCCGGCGACGTCGATATAGCTCAATATTATACCGCCAAAGACGGTGCCGTGGGCATTAGTGTCACGCGGCATCATGGTCAGCCGTATCGCGGCATCTCTGTTGGGTTTTGATCTTAGCTCTTCGTCTCCCATACACTTAATAAAAGGAACCTAATCTATTTTTCAGCCCGCAAAAGACGAAACGTTCTGATCGAACGCCGGGCCTGTTCTCAAACTCAATTCGCCTCCATCTGCCTCTTGGCCCATTCGCTTATTGCGTCGCGGAGTTCGTTAAGGTGGTCGTCAAAGAAATGTCCGCAGTCTTGAAACCAGACAAGTTCCGCATCTGCCGCCTTTGAGATCTCCTTGACCAGGCTCTGGACGGCGCTCAGCTCACCAAATTCGTCACGGTCTCCGTGTACAAATAGGATCGGCTTTCGCACATCGAGCAAAAACTGGTAGTCCGCGTATTTATCGACCGGGGTGCCGATGCTGATCATCCGCACGACACGCGGGTCGTCGATCCCGACGGCCATCCCCGTCCGCGATCCGAAAGAGAAGCCCGCCAGCGTGATCTCTTCGCCCGGATATTCGCCCGCGACGAAATCGAGCACGGCGCGTACGTCGTCCATGCCGCCGGGTACTTCGGAATGGACACCCGTCGATCCGCCCACCCCACGGAAGTTGAACCTAACCGTGGCCAGGCCCGCATCGGCCAGACCCGTAGCCGCACGAAAGACGACCTTGTTGTGCATCGTTCCGCCGCCGAGAGGGTGCGGGTGGCAGACGATCGCCGCCCCCCGCCGCTCCCCTTTGGGCTCTCGTAATATCGCCTCCAATTGCCCGTGCGGAGCCGGAATGAACAGATCGCCTTTGGGATACATTGCTGAAAACTCGATTCTAGGTTCTAAGCGCTCATAGCGCAAACCGCATCGTCCGACGCCCCATCTGATGTGCCGGATCGACCGGACAGAACTCCGCACTAATAACAGGCTTGAATTAGAATTTACCCCCGATTTCGTGTTACTTTTTTCCTACATCAGGCCCTGCCTGCATCTAAGCATGGAAGAAACCAGTCAAACACCCGAACACCCTGAAAACGGGGCGGATACCGCACCTGTATATGCCGAAACGGGCATCAAAAAGCTGACCTGGCGCGAATTCCTCGAAACCGAGGACGCTACCCGCACGGTGTATCTTGTTTTTGCCTTTATCGCCGTGGCGATGGTGATGACGTTCGTGCAGTTCAGAACTGATGCCATCTGCTGTGGAGACTGGGACGGCTATTATCACATCCGCTGGAGCCAGCTTTTATGGGAGGGACTTTCGTCGGGCCGCGGGATACCTAGCTTCGAGTGGCTGCCGCTGACGGTGCTCAATCCCGAGGACTATAACGACCATCATTTCCTGTTCCATCTGCTGCAGATACCGTTTCTCTGGTTTCTTGAACCGGTGATGGCGGCAAAGGTCTCTGCGATCGTCTTTGCGACGCTGGCGATCTTTTCAGTTTATTGGCTGCTCCACCGATACCGTGTGAAGTATCCGCTGATCTGGTTCGGAGCGATAATGACCTGTGCCAACATGTTCTTTTACCGGATGAACATGGCAAAGGCGCCGCCGCTTACCATTATCCTGACCATCGCGGGCATCTATATGCTCTTTGAGCGGCGATACATCTGGCTGCTGCCGCTGATGTTCGTTTTTGTCTGGACATACAGCCTGTTCCCGCTGCTTTTCATCGCCGCGTTGATCTGGATGGCGATAGTCGGCTGGAACGAGAGAAAACCCGAATGGCAGCCGGTTGCATACACCTTTGCCGGAATGGTGCTCGGCAACCTGATAAATCCATTTTTTCCAAACAACTTAACGCTCTTCTGGGAACACGCGGTAACGAAGATCCGCGTGGCCAGCGATTTTGCCGTCCAGGTCGGCAACGAATGGTATTCGTACACGGGTATGGAGATAATGACCCATTTTCCCGTGGCTCTGATCGCGATGCTCGTCGGGTATATCTTGTTCGTCCCACGGAACGGGAAGCTGCCGGAAAAGGCGACCTTCTTTCTCGTCTTTGTAACGATACTGCTCGCCGCCCAATTCCGCTCAAAGCGGTTCGCGGAATATTTCCCGCCGTTCGCGATCCTGTTTGCAGCGTTCAGCTGGCAGGCCTTTACTACCCGTTCTGCGGTCGAGCTGCCGGACGAATTTCGCCGAGACATTGAGCCCTTTCTCGACGCCGAAGCGGACCGCAGCGAAAGGCTGAAGGACGCCGTAAGACAGGCTGCGGTCTGGACGCTCGGCATCGTGCTCATCGTCTATTTCATGGTGAATATGCTCGGGCTTCAGCGTTTCGGCATAGACCACGGCGGGTTGATGGCGATAATCTCCGCGAACGAAGCGAACGAACGTTACCACGATGCGATGGAGTTTGCCACGGGAACAGACAGCGAGGGCCGCGAGAACGTCCCGGCTGGCGAACGGATATTCAACGCCAACTGGGACGATTTTCCGAAGCTCTTTTTCCTAAACCAGAAACACAGTTATGTTTACGGGCTGGACCCGAACTATCTCTATTCGCAGGACCCCGACCTTTATAAGCTCCTGCTCGAGATCACCTCGGGACGGGCCGACGAGGCGGGGCCGTTAATTCGTGAACGTTTCGGTGCGAATTACGTATTTGCAGATGCTAGAGAGAACGAGCGTATGATAGCAAAACTGCTGGATAGCGGCTGGGCCGAGATGATCTACGAAGACGACGAGGCCCGGATACTGAAAATACGCGAGACAAGGGGCGATCCACCGGCTGTTGATGACGCCGCACCCGAAACAGAAGAGGAAAAACGGCAGTTGGACGAAGAGGAGCAAAAGGCCGACCCGAACGCCGAGAAGGACGAGTCTGACCTGCCCGACGAGGAGGAGGAAAAATAGATGAGCGAACCTGATCGTTGGCGGCTATGGCAATTGAGAACCGCTATACTGGTGCCTCTGATACTCGTTCTTTTGGCGGCGTCCGGGTGCGGGCCAAATCCCCGGATAATGAATTCGGTGGAGGAGAAGAGCGGCGAGCCGCGTGCCGAACGCCCGAAGCTAAGCCCCTTTGAGGCCGATGTCGAATCGATGCGGACGGCGGATTTCACCTACGTTTTCGTGCTTCGAAGAAAGGACGGCGAGGAGATGACGGCCGAGGATCGCTCGTTCGTAAATGCGAACACGCCTGTAGAAACGAACCGAAGAAAGGTCTCGGACGAGGGCAGGGCTATCATCCTCGGTTCTAATTTCGAGTTTGAGGAGAAGGTGCTCGCAGAGCTAAAAGCCCGGTTCGATCTCACGGACCTGTCAAAGCCGAACCCCAAGGCCGAAAAGGAAGAGCAGGGCGAGGAACAATGACCCTTCGGCGGATGAAAGAAAATGAGCGATAAGGAGAAAGATCTGGAAATGGCCGAGCCCCGGGAACCTCAGCCGCCAATACAGGTGGTGATAGTACCGGAGTCATTTTCGTTCCCAGTGATCTTTCGCTGGCTGCTTATTACGCTGATGTTCCTGCTGGCTGCCGGGATCGTGGTCTCGGTGGTGATCTCGCTCGGATCTTTCCTTTTCTTTCTCGTGATCGCCGTTTTGCTGGCTTATTTCATTGCCCCGCTGGTCAATCTGATCCGACGGCCATTTTCGAGACGCGGGATGGAAAGCCTGATGCCGCGGACGCTGGCGATCGGGCTTGCTTACATCATCGTATTTTCGGCTCTTGGCGTGAGCATCTCATATTTGGCACCAAGGGTGGTGTCGCAGGGAAAAGAATTCGGCGCGAGCCTCCCGGCCTATGCGGCCACCATTCGGCATAATCTTAACGACCTCAACCGCCGGTTTGACAGGCTTCGGGTTCCGGAGGAGATACAAACCCGGATAAACGACCAGATAATGATCGTAAGCCAGCGGATCACCGAAGGTTTCAGTAATTTCGTCTTCAATCTGGTCACCTATCTGCCGTGGCTGATCATCGTTCCGGTGTTGTCATTCTTTTTTCTAAAGGACGCGAACCTGATAAGGCTGGCGATATTGCGGATGTTCCCGGCGGGCCGTTGGCGTCTGCGGGCCGAAGGTGTTGTAACGGACATAAACAACACGCTCTTTGCCTATACCCGCGCACAGTTGATCTCCTGCCTATTTATAGGCACTATCTGCACGCTGGGATTTTACGTGATCGGGCTCAAATATGCTTTGCTGCTAGGCATTTTGGCGGGCGTTTTTGAGTTTGTGCCGTTTCTCGGCCCTCTTTCGATCGCGATAATTGTCACATCGACCGCGGCGTTCGGCGAAGACCCGTGGAGGGCCGTCTATGTGATACTGTTTCTAGGTATTCTCCGTATTTTCCATGATTACGTCTCATATCCGAAGATCGTCCGCGAAGGCATTCAAATGCATCCGCTGCTGATAATACTTTCGATACTCGCGGGTGAACAGGCCGCCGGCATTCCCGGTGTCTTTATTGCGATACCGCTGGTCGCTGTGCTGACGGTGATCTACCGCCACATCTTGGACCATCAGGGCAAGTCAAGGCCGCTGGAACACCTGGCAGAGGTTGTCGAAGTTAAACCGGAGGAGCAGGCCTAAAATGTCGTTCGTTGCCTGGCTGGTCTTGTTTTTCTTTATTCTGTTAGGGCTTTCTCTGCTGGTTTACGTGCTGGTGGTGAAGGCGTTCTACTGGGGCGGGAACGACGGGCCGCCGACCAAGAAACGCTGAACCTTAGGACGCCCCGTTCGCGATCGCAGTAGGATATTTACCGGTCCAGCAGGCGGTGCAAGCCACGCCCGGATCAAGGCCGATGGCTTCAAGCATCCCTTCGTGCGAGAGATAGCCAAGGCTGTCCGCCCCGATATAATTCCTCACATCCTCGACAGACATCCTCGCGGCAATAAGCTCATTCTTTCTTGGCGTATCGACACCGTAATAGCACGGGCTGATCGTAGGCGGGCACGAGATACGCATATGCACCTCGGCCGCACCGGCCTCGCGAACCATCTGCACGATCTTTTTAGAAGTGGTCCCTCGAACTATGGAATCGTCAACCAGGACGATGCGACGGCCGCTGATAAGATCCTTTATGGGGTTGAGCTTCAAACGTACGCCAAAAGATCGGATCGACTGTGAAGGCTCGATAAAGGTCCGGCCGATATAGTGGTTTCGGATAATGGCCTGGCGAAAATTTATATCCGATTCGTTCGAATAACCGATGGCCGCAGCCACCCCGGAATCGGGCACCGGCACTACGAGATCGGCCTCGGCAGGATGCTCTACAGCAAGGCGGCGGCCCATCATATGACGCGACTGATTGACCGAACGCCCGAAGATCAGCGAATCCGGTCGCGAAAAGTAGACGTGTTCAAACGTGCAGACAGATACCGGTTTTTCGTCGAACGGGCGGAGCGAGCGAAGCCCGCTGCCATCTATGATAAGCATTTCGCCCGGTTCGACCTCGCGGACATATTCGGCGTCGATAAGGTCGAACGCACATGTCTCCGAGGCAACACACCAGGCATTGTCCAGCTTTCCGAGGACCAGCGGGCGAAAACCGCGAGGGTCGCGGACGGCGACGAGAGACTCGGGCGTAAGAAACAGCAGCGAAAATGCCCCTTCGGTTTCTTTTAACACCGCCTCGATAGCCTCGATCACAGACCCGGCACGTGTCCGGGCGATCCCGTGAAGTATGGTTTCCGTGTCAGAGGTAGAAGAAAAGATGGCACCGGCCTGCTCGAGTTCTCTGCGGCGTTCGCGTGCAAACGGCAGATTTCCGTTGTGGCATACGGCGATCTTTCCGTGCTGGCAAGTCACGTAGAATGGCTGCACTTCCTTGATGGTGTTCGTCCCGGCGGTCGAATATCGCGTATGGCCGATCGCCGCCGGACCCTTAAGCCGCTGAAGCACCTCTTCATTTAGCACATCAGCGACCAGCCCGACCGACCGGAACTGGAAGAGCTCCGTACCGTCAGACGAGACGATGCCACAGGCTTCCTGGCCCCGGTGCTGAAGGGCAAAAAGCCCCAGCTGGGCAATGGTCGAGGCCTCCGGATGGCCGAAGATGCCGAAAACGCCACATTCCTCGCGAAACTTATCGGAAAACGGATGTTCCATTCACATTCAGATTAACAAATCATTCGGACGTAAGCGATATGGGGTTCCTCGACAAAACTGCGGATCGCCGGGCCGCTCAGGCGGTAAGCGTCGTCATCGGATCGCCGCTGTCCGCGCTTCGCTGGCCAAAGAGTTTTGGCCGCGCGACATAGGCCCTGATCTCGCCGCTCAATACGGCGAACATCAGTGCGTTATCCGCATTTAGCTTAACTGGCGTTTGCAGGCGGATCAGCGATTCGGCGGCAGACCGCGTCACCGAATAGGCGTGTGTCATGAAGTGTTTCCCGGCCCGGTCAAAATGTTCGTTATACGGCCGGGCGTAGAGGTTGGCGATCATCGTGTGGTCGTACTTCAACAAACCAAGCGAATGGTAGATGTGGTAAAGCCCCTGCTTGATCGCACCGAACCTCGGCCGGTAGCCGCCGCCTTCCCACCCCCAATAGATCAGCTCGGCATCGGCCGGCATCATCCCGAGCATTTCCCTTATGGTGTTTTCGGGAATCTCGTTAACGACCACATCGTCCTCAAATATCAGGCAGCGTTCCGCATCAGTCGCAAGAAATGTCTCGTAGATCATCCGGTGCCCAAGCGAACAGCAGATATGGCCGAGCGTCATAGGCTTGTTCCGCCGGTCGATCGAACGGGCTATGGCTTCGTCATAGGTCCCGTCCGCAACGAACGCCTCCATCGTTACGTCCGATCTGTCCACGCCATATACGAGTTCGAAGTTACCCTCGCCAAGCTGTTCGCGGACGTTGGTGTGCCGGTCCGCGGCCGATCTGATGGTCAGGACATAGCGGCGGTCAAAAGCTGATAATAGTGCGGGTGAGAGCATGTTCAGGCGTTCGTCTCCGTTGCCGGGCGAACCGAGACAACAATGCATTTTGACGTCGGAGTAAAGCTGCGGCGGGCCGTGCTGCCGAGCGGCACAAGCGGGTTCGCCTCGGGGAAATAGGCTGCCGCACAGCCGCGGGGAATGTCATATTCGACCACCGAAAAGCCGTTCGCCCGCCCCTTGCCGTCTTCCCAATGGCTGGTGATATCGACTTTCATTCCGGCCCGCAGGCCAAACTCGGCGATGTCGCCGGTGTTCATAAAGATGACCATTCTACCGCCGCTGATACCTCGATATCGGTCGTCGAGGCCATAGATGGTCGTATTGAACTGGTCATGCGAGCGGATGGTCGTTAGCAGCAGCTTCCCGTCCGGCACGACGGTGGTTTCGAGCTTTGAGGCCTTGAAAATTGCCCTGCCCGACGGTGTGTTGAAAATGCTCTCGCGCGGCGGATTGGGCAGATAGAACCCTCCGGGCCTGCGAATACGTACATTGTAATCCTCAAAACCCGGAACAACTCGGGAAATGGCAGCACGAACACGGTCATAGTCTGCCGCAAAACCTTCCCAGTCCACGCCGTTCTTCTCTCCGAGAGTTGCTTTCGCGAGCCGGCAGACGATCCACATCTCGCTGCGAAGATGCTCGGAGACAGGCTCGAAAATTCCTTTCGACATCTGCACATTGAGCATCGTGCTTTCGGTAGAAACGAACTGCTCTCCCGAACCCTGTCTGTCAAACTCCGATCGCCCCAGGCACGGCAATATAAGCGAGATCTTGCCCGGCGACACGGCCGTGCGGTTCAATTTCGTGACCACCTGTACTGTCAGATCACAGTTGCTCAGCGCCTCAGCAACCGCTTCCGTATCCGGCGAGGCCGAGGCAAAATTCCCGCCCATTGCAAAGAACACCTTTGCACGGCCGTCGCGCATCGCGGCAATGCTCTCGACCGTGTTGTATCCATCGTGTTCGGGCGTTTTGAAGCCAAACTCGCTTTCGATGTTCTCGCGAAAGACCGGATTCATCCGTTCCCAAATGCCCATTGTTCGGTCGCCCTGAACATTTGAGTGGCCGCGCACCGGACACAGGCCCGCACCCGGCCGCCCTATCGCGCCACGAAGCAGATGGAGATTTACAATATCCTGTATCGTGGCGACCGCCTCGGTATGCTGCGTAATACCCATCGCCCAACACGTGATGAACGACCTCGCTGAAACGATCATCTCGGCGGCTTCTTCGATCTGCACGCGGGTAAGGCCGGAGCCTTCCAAAATGTCGATCCACGAAACGGCATCAAGTGTGGCAACAAATTCGTCAAAGCCGGCCGTTTTTGACGCGATGAATTCGCCGTCGAAGGCGGTGCCAGGTTTGTCACGTTCCCGCTCCAGCATTATCTTCATCAGGCCCTTCAGAAGCGCCATGTCGCCGCCGATCCTGACCGGCAAATGAATATCTGCAAGCTTTGCCGGCCTAAAGCCCAGCACCGATAAAGGATTGCCATGCTGCGGATTCGGATCTGTAAAGCTCGTCAGCCCAACCTCAGGCAGCGGATTGATCGCGATCATCTTCGCCCCCGCTTTCTTTGCCGCTGCAAGAGAAGAAAGCATGCGCGGAGCGTTCGTGCCCGGATTTTGCCCGATCACGATCACAAGATCTGTTTCCTCAAAATCCTCAAGCCTGATGGTCGCCTTGCCAAGCCCGATGGATTCGGCGAGTGCGACGCTGGTCGATTCGTGGCACATATTTGAGCAATCGGGCAGATTGTTCGTGCCGTACATCCGGACGAAAAGCTGATAGAGGAATGCAGCCTCGTTCGACGTGCGCCCCGAGGTGTAAAAGACGGCCTCATCGGGCGACGCGAGCGAATTTAGCTTTTCTGCAATTACTGCGATCGCTTCTTCCCACGTGATCGGTTCGTAATGTGTCTCGCCATCGCGAAGCACCATCGGCTCCGTGAGGCGGCCCTGTTCGTTCAGCCAAAAATCGCTCTTTTCGGCAAGGGCCTTGACGGAAAACTCCGCAAAAAACTCTCGCCCGATCTTCTGCTTCGTCGCCTCATCAGAAAGAGCCTTTGCCCCATTTTCGCAAAATTCGTTGATCGTTCTATTCTCGGGGTCCGGCCACGCGCACGACTGGCAATCGATGCCGCCCTTCTGATTGAGCTTTAGCATCCCGCGCGTTCCGCGCACGACGCCCATCTTGCCGTACAGATGCCTCAACGCATTCGTCACCGCATGGAGCCCCGCCGAGGTTTTCGGCGGAGCAGTTACCTCTAAGGTGTCAACTTTTTCAGTATCGTTCTTCATCGTTAACCACAGGAGGAAACCCGACCTGTAGGTAGGGTGTTCCTGCTGCTTAGACAAAAGACACCCTTGCTACCGCGCGGGTTTCTGCCTGCCGATCCGTTCTTCGCCGCAATAAATATTGAATCGGCCGTCACGGACAAAGCCGACGAGCGTTATGTTGAACTCCCCTGCAAGTTCGACAGCCAGGCTGGAGGGCGCACCGACTGCCGCCATTATCGGGATGCCGGCCATAAGGGCTTTCTGCACGAGCTCAAAGCTCGCTCGCCCACTAACAAGCAAAATTTGCTGGCTCAAAGGCAGTTTGCCGTCGAGAAACTTACGCCCGATCACTTTATCCAGCGCGTTGTGGCGACCAACGTCTTCGCGGACGATATCGACATCACCATTGGCGTCAAACAACGCCGACGCATGCAAGCCGCCGGTTTGGTCAAAGACGCTTTGCACTTCACGAAGCCGTTCAGGGAGACGATGCAGGATCTCCCCCGTTACCCGAAAATCACCCGCCGCCAGCGGTTCCGCCTCCGACTGTAGGGCCTCGATAGAAGACTTGCCGCAAACGCCGCAGCTTGATGTGGTATAGAAATGACGTTCGAGTTTCTTAAGATCGACCGCTGCGGATTCGGCTAGGTCAACACGGATCGTGTTTGAATTCAGCGCGGCAGCTCGGTCGAGCGTTCCCTTCAGCTTTCCGATCTTTAGCCCGCAATGGCGGATATGTTTTATCTGCTTGGGGAACTTAATGATGCCTTCGGTAAACAGAAATCCCGCCGCAAGCTCAGCATCGTCGCCCGGTGTCCGCATCGTAATAGAGACGGCCTTGTGGCTCCCGTCCGCCAAACCCAGCCGGATCTCAAGCGGCTCCTCGACCGCCAAATGATCGGACGCCGGTGAATTTCCCGTCACAGATATTTTTGTGATCTTGGTTTTTCTGACTCCTATCGACGATGTCATAGGGAAAGCTTAGCAAAACACCATACCGGAAACGATGACTACCGCTCAAAGGTCAAATGTAAATGACCTGATTCATTAATTCATCGGCGGAAAAACGGTCGAGGACTTTCAACAGTTCATCAGCAATTTCTCTTGGAGGCTTAAGGCTCGAAATGACGATGCCGTAATGATTCGTGTTGTTCTCGAAATACTGTACGGCGAGTTGCTCAAAATCTACTCGATTATGGGTAACGATGGGGCTTTCGTTCTCGACTGCAAACCGCAACTGCTGGTCATCTGAAAGGCTCTTTCGTCCGAGTCCCGAAACCGTCTCGGTGTGGATGCCCTCAGCCCTCAGCATCGCGGCCACGACAGTATTCACATCCTCGTCAAGAAAGATCCTTGCCTTCCTATTTGTCATCCCAGCTTTTGACGATCAGCAAAGAGAAGCTCTTCAGGAATTCGATGTTTTTCTATCAGAGCGTCTATCTCCGCCTGATTGTCGTAGTAGTAGCTCATAGCTTCATGTACCTGAGCGAGGGTCAGATGGGGCAGGGCGGCTACGATCTCTTCGGGCGAGTACCCGAGCCGCCAGTTTCCGACAATGGTCCGGACCGGGATTCGGGTTCCCTTGATGCAAGGTTCGCCGCCCTGGACGCCGGGAACGGAGGTTACGTATCTATATGCGACCGTCGTGTCCATTCACTCAGTATAACCCATTGGTCATTCGGCCGAAAGAACTTTTCCGCGGCATTCGCCAAAGCCGATGCGGCGGAAGCCTTCGCGTTCGCAGTAGCCTTTCATGATTATCTCGTCTCCGTCTTCGAGAAATCGGCGCTGTTCGCCGGAGGGCAGGTCAAGCGGTTCGGTGCCGCGCCAGGTTAGTTCAAGAAGGCAGCCGCGTTCGTGCTTCTCCTTGCCGCTGACGGTCCCCGAGGCCATCAGGTCGCCGGTCTGTAGGTTGCAGCCGTTCGAAGCGTGGTGCGTCAGCATCTGGCCGATCGTCCAATAAAGGTCCTTGGGGTTCGACCGCGAAAGCATGTGCGGCTCAATGTTTTCTTGCCGCATCTTCTCGGTCTGAAGATAGACCTCAAGCTTGATATCCAACCCGCCGAACTTCTGATTTTGCTCATCGTTCAGATAATCGAGCGGCTGCGGGTCGTCAGGGTCACGCTCAAACGCGGGCACTCGAAACGGTGCAAGCGCCTCCATCGTCACCACAAAAGGCGATATCGTCGTCGCAAAGCTCTTCGCCAAAAACGGCCCGAGCGGCTGATACTCCCACGCCTGTATGTCGCGTGCCGACCAATCATTTACGAGGCACAGCCCGAAAATGTGCTCCTCGGCCTCGCTTATCGGGATGCTCGTCCCAAGCTCATTTCCCTTCCCAACGAAGAAGCCAAGCTCCATCTCATAATCGAGATTCTTCGCCGGAATGAACACCGGCGGGGCATCGGCATCGCTCCGATTCTGTCCCTTTGGCCGCTTGATATCCGTCCCCGAAACAACGATCGACGATGCCCGCCCGTGATACCCGATAGGAATATATTTATAATTCGGCATCAACGGATTGTCCGGCCGAAACATCGACCCCACATTCGTCGCATGATAGATCGAGCAGTAAAAATCGGTGTAGTCGCGGATTTGCGAGAACGGCTGAACAAATTCGCACTCATTAGCAGCTACCAAAGAAGCCTCAATTTCGGCTTTAGATGACGAGTTTGCACCCTCGCTCAGGGCATTTACGAGAATGCGTCGCAATTGGTCGCGAGTTTCTGTCGCACCCTGCGAAATATCCTCAATATAGATCTGCGGATAAGACTTCAAATTCTTGAGAAGTTGTCCGCTCGTCAACACCTCGAATTCAATTACCCGATCCCCAATTCGAACTCCTAACTCATTGTGGTTAGCTCCGAATCGATTCTTGTAGGTACAAAACGGCAGGTTCTGTATAGGAAAATCCGTATTCGGATCGTTGGCGGATTCGACCCAGCTCTTCAGGTTCGGGTCGTGTGTTTCGTTTATTTCGTACATATTTATCCTGTCCCTGAAAGGGACCTAGTCAATAGCGTCGGGTGAAACCCGACGAACGATCGCAAAACGTTACCGTCCCTGTAAGGGACGAACATCAATCCCAGACGTAACGCTCGTCAAATTCGACGGAATACTTTCTCAAAAAATACCTCATCTCATCTTCGAACGACGCTCCGTGATGATGCTCTTTCTGAGTACCAATATATTTTTTTAACGAACCGATCTGTGTCGGGCCAACCGAAAACGCTCCATATCCATCTTGCCATGCGAACAATTTGGTCCCAAACTTGGTGTTCTTGAACCACGCCGATGTTTCGCGTTTGATGTGGCCGACAAGAACACTCAATGCCACGGTTTTTCCGAGCGAGATCAAAAGATGGACGTGATTTGCCGTACCGCCCGCGGCAATCAATTTGGATCCGTGATTATTGGCAATGCCGCCGATATAAGCGAACAATCGTTCTTCAATCTTAGGATCGATCAGGTTCATCCGATTCTTCGTTGAGAACACGACGTGGACGCAAAGGGTGACGAGCGTTTGGGACATTTGCTACGTTCGTCCCTTTCAGGGACGTATCAATGAAATATCGTATTCGCCGGGTTTCACCCGACGCTATTGGCATTGTCCCTTTCAGGGACGGGTCAATGAATTTTCGTCTTCGTCGGGTTTCACCCGACGCTATTAACTTGGTCCCCTTCGGGTACGGCGTCGATTTGTTGTGGGGATCTCCGACTGTGCGCTTACAACAGCCCCATTGCCCGCAGGTCTTCGACCGGTTCGTCGAACGAGCATGAGCCGAACGAGTTCATACCTCGTTCGCGGAGAAGGCGAAGGTGGGCCGTGGTAAGAAAATACTCGCTTCGCCAGGCGACACCACCTTCGCTGAACGAGAAAACCTCTTCAAATTCCTCTTCCATCACCTCTTCCAGGAGGGACGGCCGATAGCTTTCGCGTGCAAACGCCGTCATCATCAGCATGTTCAGAAAACCGTGCATCGTACCCTGCGGAGCATCCGGGGCATAGGTCAACGGTTTGAAGCAGCGGAGCGGGTGGTGGAGTCCGGCCGTGGCCTTATAGGGGACGTTCGCCGCCATACAAGTCCGGACAAATCTGATGATCTCGCGGGTCGAAGGAAAATCTTCGTTCGTCACACCGCCGGTGCGTATCTTGGCCCGTTGGCCGCCCATCGCAAGAGCCGTGACCAGATCGATAAAATTCTCGTCCGTCGATATCTCAAAATAGGTGGCCAGCCCCTTTGGTACTACGGACAGCGTGTTGCCGATCTTAGAGAGCGTATTTGCCTTTACCTCGAGCGTGTCTATCACAACGCCGCGTTCCGGGTCGCGTCCAAATTCCTCTATCTCTCTTACTGTCTGATTTATGTCCTCACCGGCCAAGACGCTTAGCCGCCAGGTGTCCGAACCTCCGCGAGCGACGAATTCGGAAGCAAAGCCGGAGAATTCTTCCAGCCTGGCCACCGGTAAAATAAACCGGCCCAGCATCCAGCCGTGGTTGCTCATCCGGTAAGTGGCGTAGTTGAGCACGGCTTCCTGCATCGAAAGCTGCGAAGGCGGAAAAAGCCCGGCATAATCGATAATGCCAGTAAGAAGTTCGCGAACAGATGCTAACGGCTGGGATGCCTCGGCTTGGGCGTTCATGGTCTCAACTTGCGGTAAATTACTGATTCAAAAATGATAATGTTTATCCCGCGTTTTTACAAACTCCGTTCCGCTCGGCGGCGCGAACTTGTTTTGGCGTCAAACTTCGGCTATCTTTTCTGAAAATCGTGACGGAAATATTGTTCTGATGCGCGTTCTAGGCATAGACCCGGGGAGCGAAACGCTAGGTTGGGGTGTTGTCGAAGGCGGCGGGCCCTCATATTCGCTTGCCGGCTTTGGCACCGTAAAGACCAGTGCGCGTTCGCCGTTTGCGGAACGGCTCGTGCGGCTCTATTCGGGGCTGGTCGATGTGGTCGAAAAATTTGAGCCCGATGTCATGGCGGTCGAGGAAGCGTTCTATGCCGTCAACGTCAAGGTCGCCCTCAAGCTTGGGCATGTCCGAGGGGTGGTTCTCCTGCTCGCGGCCCAGAGAGATATCGAGGTGGCGGAATATGCTCCTCGACTTATCAAGCAAACGGTGGTCGGTTATGGAAATGCCGAAAAGCATCAGGTCGGCGAAATGGTCCGGGTGCTGCTCAAGCAAAAGGAACAGCCCTCACCGCACGATGCCGCAGACGCGCTGGCAGTGGCTATCTGCCACTTTCACCATTTACGTCCAAAGGCAAGAGCCGGGAGGTAAGACATCGAGGAAATAGGAATATGAAGGGTCTATCCGTAGCTGCGATCGTGTTGATCGCCGCTGTCTTAGCGGCGGAAGCCCAGCGCAGGCCGGCCAGGACACAGGCTCGCCCCGCCGCACAGGCCGCTGCCAGAGAGGCCAGGCAGACGGCGATAGTAATGGACGAATCTCTATCGGTGCTCCGCGACCGCCCCAGCCTTTTTGGCAATGCCGTTCAAAGAATGAGACGAGGCCGGCGGGTGCAGATAATCGGCTCAACAGAGGCGGACGGCGTCCGGTTCTTGCGCGTTTCCGCTCCGCCCTCGACCACGGGATGGGTCCAGGCCGACGCTGTGTTCCTCCGGTCGAGCGGTGCTGACGAAGAGCGGTTTGTACGGCTGGTAACGGCAGCAGATGGCTTTTCACAGATCGATCTTGCCATCCACTTTCTTAATTTTTACACCACGTCGGAACACCGCCCATCGATCTTGCTCCTGCTCGGCGATCTGCTTGAGGACACGGCGACGCGGCTGACGCGCGAAGCCAATAACAGGCTAAACCGACGCGAGATGGCCGCCACCGCAGCCCCGCTCCACAGCTACTATCTGAACTATGTCAGCCTCGACCGCTATCGACGCATAGGCATCAGATTTCTCTTCAACCCCGAGACCCGCAGCTATCACTACGACGGCGCTGCCTGGATGGAGCTTACCCGCAACCACGCCGGAACAAAGGAAGCCGAAGAGGCGGCCAAACGGCTAGACGAATTGCAGCAAAAAATGGAGAGGACGGGCGAGAGCTAAGATCAGCTTTCGGCGGCGATGCGGGCCGCCACTCGGGCGTTATTTTCGAGCAGGGCGATATTTGCTTCCAGCGTACGGCCTCCGCTCCGGGACGCCATCTCGCCGAGCAGGAACGGCGTCAGGTCACGTCCCGCGACCCGTCGGTCCGCCGCCGCTTTTAGCGATTCCTTCAAAAGCTGTTCACATTCGTCCCGCGGTATCTCAAATTTCTCCGGCACGGGCACCGTCAAAATGATAGCCCCCGACAGACCGAGTTCATTGCGAGCGTCTGCGACCCGGACCACATCTAGCGCCTTGTCCACCCTTTGATCCACCGCAAGCCCGCTGGTCCTCGAATAGAACGCCGGGAGTTCGCCGCTTTGCCAGCCGAGCACTGTAATGCCGTTGGTTTCCAGCCACTCGCGTGTCCTCGGCAGATCAAGCAGCGATTTCGCACCTGAGCAAACGACTATAATGGGCGTCGCAGCAAGTTCCGGGAGATCTGCCGAGATATCCATCCGGTCGCCGCGATGAACTCCGCCAATGCCGCCCGTTGCAAATATCCTGATGCCGGCACGATGGGCGATCAGTGCCGTCGTCGCAACCGTCGTCGCCCCGTCCTGTTTTCGGGCGACCACTATGGGCAGATCGCGCCGCGAACATTTTCGGATGTCCTTACCGGTGGCCAGCTTTTCGTAGTGTCCCTCGTTGAGTCCGACGCAGATCTCGCCACCGAAAACGGCTATCGGCGCGGGCACCGCGCCCTGCTCGCGGATGATCCGTTCGAGTTTGTATGCGGTCTCGATGTTTTGCGGATAAGGGAGGCCGTGTGAAATAACGGTAGATTCGAGTGCCACAATAGGCCGGTCGAAATGGACGGCACCTGAGACCTCGTCGTTAAGGGTAAGCTTCATCTGTGTCCGATCAGCCGAAGAAGTAGGTTACTTGACAAACTTGCCGATCCGGGAAAGTCGCGGGTGTGTGATACAGCCAAAAAGGTCGCCGTTCGACGCCCCCCGGTCACAGGACCAATAGACGAACATCGCCCTGCCGATCACAAGTTCGCGCGGCACAAAGCCCCATACGCGGCTGTCTTCGCTATAGTCGCGGGCATCGCCAAGCACAAAGAAATTGTCCGGCGGCACGGTCATCACCCGGCCCTGAACGGCGAATTCATAATCGTCCCGGATAACGCTCTGGCCGCGCTCCACGGCCTTCATCGTTGATTCGCTGTAATAGACGGTCCACTTGGCGTTCGGGTCGCGATCCTCAAACTCGGTCACTTCGAGGGCCGAAATGCTGTTCGGGGCTTCGCCGATCACACGGTGTTCCGGCAGCAGTTCGCCGTTAATGTAAACCCGATTGTCGCGAAACTCGACCGTCTCGCCCGGCAGAGCGATCACGCGCTTTACATAATTGATCTGATATCGTTGAAGGGGCGGATTGCCGGGGCCGCGATAACGGTCGCGTTCGGGGCGGACGCGGTTGCCCGGATACTTAAATACGATGATGTCCCCGCGTTCGATGTCACGCATCGGAAGGAACGGCAGAGGATTGCCGCCCGGGCTGAAAATGAACTTGTTCACCAGCAGATAGTCGCCGACCAGTATGGTGTTCTGCATAGAACCTGTGGGGACGGTAACGGCCTGTAGAATGAACGTCATTCCGAATATGGCCATGACCAGTGTCACGGTAAACGACTCGAAATATTCGCGTAGGACGGATTTCGGCGGGCCTTCCGGCTTTTCTTGCGCTTCTGATTCGTTTGGGGTCTCTTGCTCTTCTTTACTCATATGCGGCGCGGGTAGAACAGTAATAATAAACTATCAGTCATCGGCCATCGACTCAAGAGCCTTTCGCGCGGCATCCATCTCGGCAGCCTTTCGCGAACGCCCCTCACCCTCAGAGCGTCCGCCCTGCCAGACCGCTTCTACACGGAAATGCCGCTCGTGGGGCGGCCCTGAGATCTCCTTAACCGAATAGTCGGGGGTCTGGAGCTTTAGCCCCTGGAGCCGTTCCTGAAGAATCGACTTGTAATCGGCAGAGGTCTCCGGCGATGCGGCCGCGAGCTCGTCTTCAAATGCACGTGCCACTACATCTCTTGCGGCCCCATATCCACCGTCATTAAAGACCGCTCCGATCAGGGCCTCAAGAGTGTCGGCGAGCAGCGACGGTTTTTCACGCCCGCGTGTGCGTTCCAGACCGATGCTCATCTTTATCCGGCTGGCAAGGTCAAGCCGCGTCGCCACTCCTGCCAGCGTTTCCATGCTCACCAGACGGTGCTTCATCAGTGTAAGCTGGCCTTCCGTGGCCGACGGGAACATCTCAAAAAGCTTTTCCGCGATAACCAGCCCGAGCACCGAATCGCCCAGAAACTCCAGCGTCTCGTTGCTGCCGTTCTCTACGGCGGACGCGGGAGCAAGATTTTCGTTCGCCCACGAGCTGTGGGTCAACGCCCGGGCAAGCAGGCCCGGCGAACTGAAACGGTAACCCAATACGTTCTCGATCCCGGAGGTGTCCATCGTCAGTAAAGGGCTAGTCTATTCCGAAGCGGGACAAAAGCAAAGCCGAATGCCCGCTGTGCAAGCATTCGGCCCTGGTTAAACAAAATGACCATTCAATGAACTGCCTTCACCAACCCTTGTTACGGCCGGTTGACCGCCGTCGAACCGGAGGTCGCCGTCGAGGTCGTTTCCGTGTCATAGACCGGCGTCACCTCTGAGGTCGGATTGGGCATTGGCTCGCTGACCATACTCGAGATATACGAGTCGAGGCCCATCTTGGCCCCGTCCGGGAACCTGCGCTGATAGAGGTCCTGAAGCTGCTTGTAAACTTCAGCCTTCAGCTGCTTTTCGGACGCCACCTTGTCGTCAGCTACCTTATAGGCACGGCCGAAAGCATCCAGAGCCCTTTCGGTGTAGCCGTTGAAGAGAGCGATCTTACCCTTGATCTCAGCATCAAGTGCCTCAAGCTCGGCCTCAAATCTCTCGATATCCGCGGCTTCCGTAGCCTTTTGGGCCTCGGCGACCTTAGCCTTCTGCTTTTCGATAAGCGATGCGATCTGGCGTCCGATCGGTGATGCCTGCTCCAAATAATAGGCGCCTACCGTTGTGTAGAGCCTCGGCTGCTTACTGTACGGGCCCGGAAGCTGCGCGGCTTCATAGTAGTAACGAAGTGCGGTTTGCGGGTCTTTCTTGGCGTAATAATAAATATGCGCCAAGCCGTAGGTCATCTCGCTGATGGCCTCTTCGCGGGTCCTTTCGAACTGGAAGGCTCCATAAAGATTGCTGCCGTCCTCGTCAACCACCGGTTTACCGTTGTGCATCTTCGGCTCGCCCTTACCGGCCTTGAACTTTTCGATAGCCATCTTGGCAAATCTGATGGTGTCATCGTTGTACTTGAAGTTGTTGTTGTAGGTCTCATAGAGGCCTATCAACCCAAGCGGCAACAGATAATGGACATTGTCCGGATAGCGCTCTACAAGCTCCTTGCCGGCGGAATAAACATCGTCATACCGCTTTTTCTGGATCCCGCCGTCAAACTTTTCGATACGCGGCCTTCGCCATTCCCACTCAACCCACTCTGCATACCTGGCTTCCCACTTCGGCATCTGAGCCTTTACCCAGTCCGCAAAATCTTTGTAGTCAGCACACGTGCCGAATTTTTCAAGGAGTTCCTTTCCGGCATCGATCGCCACCTTAACTGTCTTGTCATTCCCAAAGTTCTCACGAACCTTGCCGTCAAGCTCGGCATAGGTTTCATAATCGTCACATGTTGCTTGTGCAGAGACCGTTACGGCCCCAACTGCCAATGCCAGCACAAGCAATGAACCGATGCCTGCAAATCTAAACCTTGTCATTTTGTTTACGTCCTCCGATCTGTTCGCTAAATTTCTTCTACACTGAAACCTCAGATCTGCACTCATCGGTCTCGCGTTGCATCTGATGAATAGAAAATAGGAAACGTTGCTAAATTTCAGTGAAAACCTAAAGAGGCGGGGCTCTGGCAATGCACGTCCCGACACCTTAAGAGAAAGCTAAATCATTACGTATAGCGCGCCGATATGTCAAGCAAAAAGCCTGTTGATCGCATTAGTTCTCACTTTCCCGAAAGAGTTCTCTGGAAGTGTTGCCGGCCCACAGGGCAATCCGGACCGCATTACGATCTGACTTTACGGCCCATTCTAGCTAAGCGTGAAGAACCGTAGTGTTGGCCCGGTTCCGCTATTGGTCTATTTGCCGGAGATATAAACTCCCCGAAGGTTCACTTGTCTCCAAAGGATCTAACTCTCAAAGCTCTGCTATTGTTCATTGTCGCGGACGACGCGCGGGCGGTCAGCCCCTGTGGGCCGGGCCGGTGTAGGCGTTCTGCCGGCCGGCGGCTTCCCGGTTTCGTTCGGTTCTTCGTCCTTCTTATATTCGATCACGACCGGCGGGAAAACTGGCCGCGACTGTGTAGTGCGGACAACACGGGGCGGTTCCGCAACGGGCGCCGTACGGGCCGGTTGCCCCGACCCAACGACGATGGTCCGTCGGGGTTCTTCTATTCGAAGTTCTGTTTCCGGTGCCTGATCGTCCTCTTCCTCGTCCGTATCAGCCTGCGGCAGAGCGGCGGCGATCTCGGCACGCGGCTGCTGTGATGTCAGCCGGCGAAGAGCAAGATTCCGGTCAAGGTCGCGACGGATGCCTCCGCCAAGCTCCCTGTAGATCTGGCCCGCGATGCCCGCGGCAATTCGTCCGCGCTCGTTCTCGCCTCTTGTGATGACCACCACCGCATACTGTGGGTCTTCGACCGGAGCGACCGAAGCAAAAAGCCCGACCCACGAACCGCGTCCGATACACGAGCCTGTCTTGCCGGCCACGCCAAGCGTCTGGTCCATACCGCGGCGGGCAGTGCCGTATTCGGCCGCGCCTATCATTCCCGGTATCACGCGCTGGACACTTCCGTCCGGCAGCCCGATAGTGCCGTTGGCTGTGGGCCGAAGGTTTGCCCGCTCGACTCTGGAACGCTGGAACTTTGGCACGATGCGGGTGCCTCCATTCGCGATGGCCGTTACCATCACCGCAAGCTGCAGCGGCGTCACCTCAAAATCGTCTGCGTGAGAATAGATACGCGGATTGTTGTTGCCAAACGGCAGCTTGCCTTCGATCTCGCCCTCGGCGTTTATGCCCGTCTTTTGCCCCAAGCCCAACCGCCGGGCGTAGTAGATCATCTTGTCGTTACCCAGATTTGCGCCGACCCGCTGAAAATATACGTTGTTCGAATGAGCGAGCGCGTCGTCAAGATTCAACTGCATTGGATTGCCGATCAGATTTCCCTGCGGATCGATCAAATTTTCCTGAAGACCCGCAACCCCGGTAACGAGCTTTATGGTAGAACAAGGCTTGAATCCCTGTTTTATCGCCCAGTCCTGATTTACCATCGTCAGGATGCGCCCCGTCCGGGCGTCCATCACGACAACTGTCCCCGCACGCTCGCCCAAAGCGTTTATCGCCGTTTGCCTGATGCGGAGGTCCTCGCCGTCTGTGATGTCCTTCTCGATGTTTGCGGCGGTCTCTGTCCGGAGGCCCCGCTCAAATGCCAGTTTTCGTGCCCGGGCCTCTCGCGCGGCCTGTTCACGGCGGCGCTGTTCGGCAAGCGCGGCCTGCCGTCTTGCTTCTGCGGCACGACGTTGGGCCGGGGTCTGCCGGGTGTTGGCCCTCCGCTGCTGTGCGTTTCGCGTCTGGGCAGCGTTTCTTGTCTGGTTAGTGTTCCTCGCCTGGGCTACGGCCTGGTTTCGTGAGGCCGGTGCGGCTGTGCGTGTGTTTGACCTTTGGTTTGCGGGCGCATTCCGCGCGTTGGATGTTTTCGAATTGTTTGCCGGCTGTGTGGCCCGCGCTGTCCTGGATGTAGATGTCGAACTGCTCTTGCTGTTTGTTGTCGCCGCCGGCGCCGCTTTCCTTGGCTGGCTGGCCGGTTTCTTTGTTTGGGCGGGAAATCCTGTGGTGACGAGCAGCCCGATCAGGAATATGATCTGAATGAACTTACCCGGACGCTTTTCGGGCGGCAACAACTTCATGCTTTACCTCAGCTCCTATGGTCTAATATCTTTTTTTTTTGGTTAGAACGGCTGACTCCGCGGGGTAGTGCAGGACATTTTGTCTCGGCGGAGCGTTGCGAATTAGCTAAGGGTCAAGATAACATTCAAGGCACCGGATAGCAAGTAAAAAATTAAGCACTTGCATAAAGCCGGATAAAAATGGGGTTTCTAAACACCTTTCGCGGACGTTTGCTGATGATACTGGCATTGATGCTGGTGGCGACGCTCGGCGTCCAATATTATTTGAACCTCCTGATGCAGCAGGAGAATGACGAACTGCGGCAATTGCAGACGGACGCCCTTGTGTTGGGAATGAACCTCGGCTTTAACAGCCTAACATCAGAAACCGACCGTATAGGCGATATGATCGCCCAACCCGAAAAGGCATATCTTGACGCCCCCGCTCTTGAACGTATACGCGACATCCTTATCATCGACAACCAGTGGCGTATCTCTGACAGCCTAGATCCCGAACATCTGCCGGTGATCGACGAGGAAGGCAAGATCGCGTATAGGTTTCTTCGCGATATAAACGACCTGCCGCCTTTGATAAAAGGCGAACGACTCGGCGAGGACCTTGCCTACTTCCCGAACAGAAAGTCCGAAGAAAACAAACTGGCAGACGACGAGGCCCACGCGGTCCCGATAGAGACGAGCCGTGGACGCTGGTACGTAATGGTCCTGTTACGCAACGACCGCAGCGAAGCCGCCGCCCGTGCCGCCCAGCCGCTGGCCGTTACTCTCGCAGTGCTGACATTTTCGACACTGCTGACCTTTTGGCTTGTGTGGCGGTTCACGCGTCCGATCGCAAATCTTTCGGCGGCAGCAAGACGTGTGGCGGAGGGCGACCTGAGCGTTCGGGTGCCAGACGATTTGCGGTCGGACGAAATGGGACATCTGGCGGCTCAATTCAACGAGATGACCGCCGAGCTGGAAAAATCGAAGGAACTCGAGGAACAGCTCCAGCAGGCTGAGAAGAGCGCGGTCATCGGGCGGCTCGGATCGGCGATCGCCCACGAGATCCGCAATCCTTTGAATTACATAAACCTTACGCTCGATCATCTTCGGTCAAAATTTGCGCCGGATGGGGAAGAGGACCAGCGGACATTCAAAAAGCATATCTCTCAATTAAAGGACGAGGTGGGCCGCATAAACCAGCAGATCTCGGATTTTTTGAACTATTCCCGGCCGGCGAGCGTGAACCTGCGGCCGACAGACGCGCGGCCTGTGGTCGAGGCGTCGCTCCGCATTGTCGAGGGGCTTGCCGAGGAAAACAATATCAAGATCTCTGTAATAGAAGAGGAGGGCGTCCCGCAGGTCGTCGGCGACCCCGAATTCCTGCGTTCGGTCTTTAATAATCTTTTTATAAATGCGGTCCAGGCGATGGGCAACGAAGGCGGCAACCTGACCGTAAAGATAGCGAGCGACCCGCCCGGGCACTTTGTGCGTTTTGAGATCGCAGACACAGGCAACGGCATCCCAGCGGAAAACCTCTCAAAGATATTCGAGCCGTATTTCTCGACAAAGGAAACCGGCACCGGGCTCGGCCTCGCCATTGTGCAGAAGATAGTGGATGTCCACAACGGGACAATAGAAGTGGAGTCAACAGAAGGAGAAGGGACGAGGTTCGTGGTCAGATTGCCAAGACATCAATAGGTGACAGTATGAGAAAGATCGTCGTCTTTGTTGCTGGTTTAGTTTTAGGAGTTTTGTTGTGTACCGTTGGAATTCGGGCGCAACTGGACACGATACCCGCACCTAAACGAATTGCATTTATTTATTCACACGACTTTCTCGATGAGGATAAAGGAATTCCAGAGGCAATCGAGATCAATCGAATGATCAGAAAATTAACCGAAACAGAACGGGAAAAGCTGATAAATGCAGATTCAACATTTAGGGCCGCGGTCATGGAATACGAAAAGGATACTGACGCTGCCAGACGTATGGGTTGCTCAATTAGCAAACCAGAAATGGAACGAATCAAAGGGCTTCAACTCAAAGCCTACAATGTACAACTGTTAAAATACGCCTATGAAGAAAAAGTTGAGGAACTAAAGACTGAACACTACGGTCCAGTACAAGAGAAGATCCGGATCGCGCTCGTCCGATTTGCCGAGCAAAATGGTTACACGTCAGTATTCGATCTTTCCAAAGTTGATCTTTGCGGCACAGGTTATTGTATCTCAATACTTGATGAACCGAATATAACAAAAGATTTCATAGAGTTTTATAAAGCCACTGTCGACCCCGGTCCAAGCGGCAAGTAAAGATGACCTGAACTTATGTCAAGAAAATCCATCCTCGTCGTTGATGACGAGAAAAACCAGCGAGAGATTTTAGAAACGATCCTTTCAGGCGAGGGGTACGACGTTACCACGGCAAGTTCGGGCGAAGCGGCGATGAAGTTTGTCGAGTCGCGGCGGTTCGATCTTGTTCTTACCGATCTGAAAATGACCGGTATGTCGGGCCTCGACCTGCTCAAGGAACTGACGAATTTTGACCGGTCGATCATTGTTATCCTGCTTACTGCTCACGGATCGGTCGATTCGGCCGTGGACGCACTGCGACTCGGTGCTTTTGACTATCTGCAAAAACCTTATGACAGCGACAAGCTGCTTGAGACCGTCTCGCGTGCGCTCAACAAGCTGTCCGCTCTGGACACCGAGATAGTTTCCGTCTCGCCCGAGATGGACAAGGTGAAAAAGCTGATCTTGAAGATCGCAAAGTCGAACTCGACCGTGTTGATACGCGGAGAAAGCGGTACAGGAAAGGAATTGATCGCCCGCGCTATGCACATAAACAGCCTGCGTTCGAGCAACACGTTTCAGGCCGTGAACTGTGCCGCGATAAACGAGAACCTGCTTGAATCTGAGCTTTTCGGCCACGAGAAAGGCTCGTTCACCGGTGCCGTAGGCGAGAAGAAGGGCCTCTTTGAGATAGCTGACGGCGGCACGCTGTTTCTGGACGAGATCGGTGAGCTCGACATCGCACTCCAGGCAAAGCTGCTCCGTGCCCTGCAGGAGCGCGAGATCCGCCGCGTCGGCGGCGTAAAGGACATTCCGGTGGACGTACGAGTTTTAGCCGCGACCAACCGCGACCTGCTCAAGATGACCGAGGAGAACCGGTTTCGCGAAGACCTCTACTATCGGCTTAATGTGCTTTCGATCGAGATACCGCCGCTACGCGAACGGCGTTCCGACATCCCGGAACTGATCGGTTTCTTTGTAAAGAAACACACCCGCGGCACCGATCGCGACATTACGCTGGAGCCTGCGGCCAAGTCGATCCTGAACGACTATCACTATCCCGGCAATGTCCGCCAACTCGAATCCGCTATCGAACGCGCGATCCTGCTGTGCGAGAACGACACGATCACGCCCGATGACCTGCCGCCCGAAATGACCTCCGGAACCCGGCCGGCATCGGTCGACGGCGATGCTCAGTTCAAACTCCCGCCCGAGGGCGTCAATTTTGAAGATGTCGAGCGGAGCCTGATCTTGCAGGCAATGGAACGCACGGACGGCAACATCACCAAATCCGCCAAGCTGCTCGGCCTGACATTCCGCACGCTTCAATACCGTCTGGAAAAATTCGGGATAAAAAAGGACGGCGACGGAAGCGAAGAAAGTGACGAGTGACGGGTGACAAGTAAAGAGTGACAAGTAGGGAGCGGTCGAACTTTGGCAGGCCGAAACCTGAAATGAGGGCTGGTAATGATCCCAGACAGATCGTTTCAGGCATTTTTTTGTTACGCTCCAGTCATTTTGATGTTATAAGTGTACCATCCGAGCGGTGATCTTCGACTCTTATCCTCCTCACTCACCACTCGTAACTTGACATTATGGAATGGTTCTCGACGTTGACGCTGGCGCTGGGTTCTGCATGGACCAGCGGGATAAATCTCTATGCCACGGTCTCGGTGCTTGGCCTGCTGCAGCGGTTCGGCGGCGTAAAGCTGCCCGGCGGGCTTGATGTGCTCGACAATTGGTGGATCATCGGAATAGCGGGCGGGCTCTATATCGTAGAATTTTTTGCCGACAAGATACCGTATGTCGACAGCGTCTGGGACGTGGTCCATACGTTTATCCGAGTTCCGGCAGGTGCGGTCGTTGCGTATGCTGCGGTCGCAGATATGGACCCGGCGGTCGTGATCCCGGCGACGCTCATCGGCGGCGGGTTCGCATTCGCTTCTCACGGCACCAAATCAGCTATCCGCGCCGGTGCAAATCTCTCGCCCGAACCTTTCTCAAACTGGATCCTCTCGATCATTGAGGACGCGATCGCATTTGTCGGGACATTACTGGCCGTTTTTGCGCCGCTGATAATAGCCATCGTGCTGGCCCTGTTCACGCTCTTCTTTATCTGGTTCTTCCCAAAGATATTTCGTGCTGTCAGAAAGCTGTTTGCCGGCATCCGTGCGCTCTTTCGCGGTGAAAAAATGACCGAGGTGGCCCGCAAGGCAAGCTGATCGCGTCGTTCTATTATGGTAGAACGAAACCGAAAGGAGATGGGATGATGAATTAAACGGTGGCGGATGTACTCTGATGTTGGAAAA
>CALMAH010000024.1 GCA_937859595.1 uncultured Acidobacteriota bacterium
CTACTCAAGGGCTCGGGAACGCTACTCAAGGGCTCGGGAACGCTACTCAAGGGCTCGGGAACGCTACTCAAGGGCTTGGGAACACTTCCGAAAGGCTCGGAGAAAGACTAGGGTCAGACATGCGATAGTGCGATATTCTGATAGAATGTTGTTCATATGGCTAGGAAACCGCGGATCGAGATCGAGGGCGGGTTGTATCATGTGATAACGCGCGGCAACGATCGTCAAGACATATTCCATTCGCGAGAGGATCACCTGAAGTTTATCTCGCTAATTGAGAAAGCAAAGCAGCAGCTAGGCTTTTATTTTTACGCCTACTGTCTGATGTCGAATCATCTGCACCTGCTGATCGAACGGCGTTCGGAAACGGTCGGTCGGATAATGCAGCGGGTGCTTACCGGTTACAGCCAGTACTACAACAAGCGATATAACAAGGTTGGGCATCTTTTTCAAGGAAGGCACAAGGCGATCCTCTGCCAAAGCGACCCGTATCTCGCCCGACTTGTCAGATACATTCACCTGAATCCCGTTCGAGCGAATATGGTGGCGACGCCGGAAGAATATCCATACAGCAGCCACCGTGCCTACCTTGGCATCGAACCGTATGGTGTCATCGATGTCGATCCCGTATTGCGGCGCTTCGGGCCGAGCAAGCGTAAAGCTCACGAACGATATGCGGCGTTTATGCGGGAACCGACAAACGAACGCGAGGATGATACTGCGACATTTTATGCAAATGGCGAGATCCTCGGTACTGATGAGTTCGTTGATGACGCGATACATCGAATGGGCGAGGTCGAAAATTGGGCTAGCAAGCACAAGGACGTGACCGCTTTCGACGCCGAACTGCTTTTGTCGTCGATCGAGGACGTGTTCGAAATGAGGCGAGAAAATTTCTTTGGCGCCGGGAAAAACTCGCGTATCATAACAGCCAAGGAGGTTTGCATTCTCATCGGGAAAGAGTCAGGGGCCACGATCACCGAACTCGCAAAGATCGTCGGGCTCGATCAGTCAAACGCCAGCCGAAGATGCGATGCCGCTCGCCGGAAGCTCAGCTCCGATATTCACTTTGCCTCCGTAAAAAAAATAGTGGAGGAAAACTATCGTGCAAGAATCGCAATATCGCATGTCTGACCCCATATTTAATACGGGATTAGTTGGCTACATTACTACTCCCGACGGATCGTTGAAGAAATATGATCCGAAAACTAAGACTGAAACGGTCGTTAATATTAAGCAGCCGAGTGACCCGAACGACCCGGATAGGAAGAACAAAATAAATTGAGGTGTCTGAATAATGAGGAATCCAGTTATAGTGATTATCCTGTTTCTTTGTATGACGGTAGGTGTTGATATGCAGAAGAGAGTTGAATGCGATAATTTTGTTCCCGACGCTGAGACCGCAATCAGAGTCGCTGAGGCCATATGGCTACCAATCTACGGCGAGAGTGTTTACCAGAAAAAACCATTCAAAGCAGAACTTGTCAACGATCATTTGTGGCAGGTTACGGGTACCCTTCAAACCCAAAAAGGAGGGGTTCCATATATAGAGATTCAAAAATGTGATTGCAAAGTTCTGAGGGTCTCGCACTCTAAATGACAGCAGACTACCCAATACCATCTGGTTTCAGTCAGTGGATCCTGCAGCATTGGTAATGAAATCAATTGCATTCCTAGCTCAACGGCGACAACAAGCAGGTTGAGGTCAGGAACAGTGCGAACCAGACCGTCGGTGAGTATAGGTACGACGGGCTCGGGAGAGGATCAAGAAAGAGACCGCGACCGAGTATGTTGTGTTTGTTTATGACGGTTTCGGAAAGTTGATCGGCGAATACTCGACCGTCGGGCCGCCGGCGGAACCGATGGTGCATTACACGGCGACAGATCCGCTGGGGAGCCCAAGAGTGCTGACGAACGAAAATGGCGTTGTAGTCTCAAGACGCGACTTTATGCCGTTTGGTGAAGAAGTGATCGCAGACCAGACCTATCGCAAAGCCGCCGATGATTACGGCGTTGGCGACAACGTCCGTCAAAAATTCACCGGCTACGAACGCGACGAAGAAACCGGACTCGACTTTGCCGAAGCACGCTATTACTACAACAACCACGGCCGCTTCACCGCCGTCGATCCGCTTCTAGCCAGCGGCAAATCCGCCGACCCGCAAACCTTCAACCGCTACGCGTATGTCATGAATCAACCTTTAACGCTGACTGATCCTACGGGATTACAAGCAGCAACGAATCCGACGAAGGCGAAGGTCTCTGATGATCCGACAAATATCGTTGGATGGAAAATTCGCGGCTCCGGTGAAAATTTGGTTCCAAAAGGTGACTCAGAATTACGAGGGGACAATTATCGGACGCTCGGTATGAAGAACACTATGACCGGAGGATTTGTAAACCTTAACGTTGATGTGACCTTTAAAACGGGTACAAATCCTAACGACTTTACTAGCGAGCGAGCCGTGATTGTAAAGGCCAGTATGCCGAATAATGGTCAGTTTGGAACACAAGACTCAAGTACTCGAAAAGGGGGTAAGGAAAACCCAAAGGAAAACCAAGTGGTCGTGAACGATCAAACAAAGACCGTTCAAGATAACCCTGGATTGAACGTAGGAATTTCCGCCGACGGGCCGACTAAGGCTCCACTCGCAGGAGCCAGTTATACTGCTCATTTTGTCCAGGGCGAGCGTAACAATCAAACCGGTGAGCTGGATAGCAATATTTATTTCTACAAAGTAGAAATTCAATACGATAGGAATGGAAACATAACTCCGAACGGAACCCGCGTTTCGGAAATCAACCGAGATACATTCATTCGCGAAACGAGGGAAAAAGATCCGGAGAATCTTCTTCAACCAAATAAAAAGAATTGATGGGAGAAATTATGAAACATATAAAATGGGTCGTGTCTTTAATCTTGTTTGCTCTTTGTTCAGTCACAACCGTCGCTCAAGAAAGGGATGATGAATTGGATAAGGTATTTGGCGAGCCTTTTCGAAATCCATGCATCGTTGGGAACAAACCGGGGCCGGTAAGGTTTTGCCGTTACTACAACTTTAACGAAGATTATAAAATTGGTGTACTCTTCGATAAAGATTATGAAGTTCTAAAAGTGTATTTGGTGTGGAAGGGGCCGGCTGAAGAAACGGCCCGCTCGATTTCTTTAGGCGAAAAAAAGCAGTTTTTAGATAAGATCGGGCAACTGCGTTGTTTCGGACCGCCCCTGTTTTCCGGAGAGCCTTCTCAATTACAGAACGCGAATACAAACCTGTGGGAAATTTACGAAAATATGGCAGTATCGTTTTCGTTTAAAGGTCTTGAAAATGAGTCTCCGGTGCTTATGATGATCGTGGCTCATTTCCCATTTGATCTTTTGGGCAAGGTAACCTCTGTTAAGTCCTTTCCGGCAGGAGGCGAAGAGAATAAGTTGATCGAAATAACAATTGATGGCTCTTTGTACCTTTCACGTGATCAGTCGATCTCGCCCGGCGATACTAGGAACGTGAGAGTCATACTTCCGTAGAGTTCCCAGTTCGCAAGTTGGATGAAGAGCACGGGCGGGTGTTTCATAAAGGTCGAATCTTCTGTCTCGACAACCGAATACACGTCGTTTGACATCTTAGGACGTGTGACGGGGCATAGGCAGACGACAGATGGCGTTGGATATGAGACGGAGTATGCGTATAACCTGTCGGGTGCGATGGTGGAGCAGCGGTACCCGAGCGGGCGGGTCGTGAAGAACGTGCTCGACGCGAGCGGCGATCTCTCGATGGTGCAGAGTGCCCGGTGCAGGGACGCCGCGGGGGGCACGGTCGCCGAGTGCAATGCACAGGCGGGCCTCTGGAACTCCGCGAAGAATTTCACCTACACCCCCGCCACGGCCGTCACCTCAATGCAGCTCGGCAACGGCCGCTGGGAATCGACGCAATTTAATTCCCGTTTACAGCCCACGCAGATTGGGCTTGGTGTAACACCGAACGCCACGAACATCCTCAAGCTCAATTACAGCTACGGCACAACCGCGAACAACGGCAACGTCCTGAGTCAGACGATCACGGTCCCGACGGTTGGCCTAGCGGATGGCTTCATCGCGACCCAGACCTACGAATATGACGGCCTCAATCGGTTGAAATCGGCCGAAGAGACCATTGACAGCCAGACGAGTTGGAAGCAGGTGTTCACGTTTGACCGATACGGAAACCGGAACTTCGATGAGGGGAATACGACCTTCGCGGGATTTGAGAAGCTGTGTAATAACAACACGGAGCTTTGTGCGGAACTGAGGAAGATCCTGAATCCTTCGGTCAACCCGTCAAACAACCGTCTGAATTCGTCGGATGATTATGTGTTCGATACTTCCGGCAACACAACCGCTGACGCTCAGGGAAGAATCTTTATCTACGACGCCGAGAATAAACAGATCGAGGTGCAGGACAGCCAGCAGAACATAATCGGCCAGTACCGCTATGACGGAGACGGGAAAAGAATCAAGAAGATCGTGCCTGCGACGGGTGAGACGACTATTTTTGTCTACAATGCCAGCGGTCAGCTTGTAGCGGAGTATTCAACCGAGATCTCCCAAGACCCAAAGGTTAGCTACACCACCGCCGACCATCTCGGCAGCCCGCGCATGCTGACCGACGAGAACGGTGCAACTATCTCCCGCCGCGACCTCTATCCCTTTGGCTAAAGATCACATGGGCGACGGGCCGGAGGTTCTGGCGGGCCCTGCTAATTCAACTTCAACGGTGCATGTGCACTATTTGTGAACCGGCAAAAAATAACGGCCTGCAGAAGACCTGCAAGCCGCAAAAAGCTTGGTACACCCGGCATGATTCGAACATGCGACCTCTTGATTCGTAGTCAAGCACTCTATCCAGCTGAGCTACGGGTGCTCGCGAAAAGCGAAAGAATAGGTTACGAAGCGCGGCGAACTGTGTCAAGTTTGACCGTCGCCGGGCCGGGGCCAAGAAGGGGGCCGGTATCAGCGCGCGAAATAGCCAGGGCGTGTACGAGATATGAGCGACGGGTCGCTGACCCGTATGTTTATCGTTCGCCACTTGCCGTCGCGGGTCAGATTGCTCGGCGCATATTCGATGGTATAGAGCGTTCTGAGGTCGGCCGCGATCTCTGCGTAGAGCCTCCCCATTTCTTCCAGCCTCCGGATCGCGTTCAAGGTTCCGCCTGTACGGTCCGCAATGATCTGGAGCCGTTCCCGTGCAGCATTGAACATAGCAACTTGCCGTATCGTCGGATCAGCAAGCCGCGCAGGGTCGCCGGTGGGAAGCGCCAGAGGGTAAATCGTCACGCCTTCGCGATCGGCCATTTCGAGCATTCGGTTGAGGGTTGCGTTGTCTCCGGGACGGATCGCGGCAGGAACCGCTTCATCGGCGATCTCGCGGATCAATTCCCGATCGAGCTCCTGCTGCTTCGTGTCAACGCCATCCGTCAAGACAACGATCGCTTTTCGTTTTGTTTGTTCTTTCGAGAGCAAATTAAGTGCGAACTCAAGCGCCTGATAGAGGTCGGTGTCACCGCGCCCATTCGCCGCTGATATAGAAAATGCTGCTCGCCGCCGGTCAGTAGTGAAATCGTTCAATGTCCGTATCCGGCTGTAGAACTCCACTACGGCAAGGCGGTCATTTGGAGCGAGAGCGTCAAGAAATCTGGTTGCGGAGAGCTTGATATTTTGTCGGAAGCTCATGGTTGAACCACTCATGTCAAGCAGCATCACAACGCTGAACGGGGCCGAGGTGGTTTCAAAGCTCAAGATCTCCTGCCGAATGTTGTCCTCGAAGAGAGAAAAATCACTGCGAGAAAGGCTGGTTATCGGGCGTCCTCGCTGATCCACGACACCGACGTTCAGACGGACGACCGCGCTATCGACGCGGATAGGGTCGTCGTCTTGTGCATTGACCGCAGGAAGGAGGGTCAAGACAAACATTAGCAAGAGAGGAACACGTGCGAAGCGCATAGGAAAATACTAGCAATCAGACGTATGGTTGGACAATCCGGTTGCTTACTAAGAGTCGCCGCCAGGTCTTAACATCCGCAGCGATTTGGTCTATACTTTGACTGCCCTTTAACGATTACAGGTTCAGAGCGTTTTCGGTTCGTCGCATAACGACCGGCGGGTTTGCATGTTCTACAGGCCAAAATTTTGCTGCGAATGCGGTGAAAAGATCGAACGGGTCGAATGGAAGATATGGACCAGTCGGCGTTTTTGTGAGTTTTGCGAGACAGAATACAAGGGCCACGACCTCGGTATCCGGGGCATCGTTGCCGGCGGGGCGTTGCTCGGAATTTTTGGACTGAGCAGTTATCTCGGGCTCGGTCGGCAGCCTGCATCGTCGGGGATGGCGCCGAGACCACTGGCACCCGCTGCGAAATCTGCGCCGGTCGCCAGAAAAGAGGTCCCGCAAGGCCCGATGACACGTCGCGAAGAACCTGCTTCAATTGCGGCGGACAATGAGAACGAAAGAACGACCGAACCAGTTCAGGGGGATGTTCGTAAAGTTAGCGAACAACCCTCAGCTTCCCGGGCGTCATCCGAGAAAGTGTCGTATTTTTGTGGAGTGACTACAAGAAAAGGGACACCGTGCTCGCGACGAGTCAAGTCAAAAGGTTCGCGGTGCTGGCAGCACGAAGCGGTCGAATAGGGTCGATAAGGGCATTACCGGGCCAAAGTCAGGGCCAAGTACCGCACCCGAAAGGTTTTCACATTTGGGTGCTGTAGGGTTGTGCTGTTGTTGATGTTTAAAGGATTTTGTTGGAAAATACTTGTTTGTATAAATTAGGATGTATTTGACTTCACCCCCACCGACCTTTTACTAAATGAAACCACTTGCTCAGAATACAATGATCCAGGGCCGTTACCTGATCGTGCAATTGATCGGTAAGGGTGGAATGGGCGAAGTCTATCTCGCTGTTGACCAGCGGCTTGGCAGTGCTGTCGCTCTCAAAAGGACGTTTTTTGCCGGGGACGAGATGCTTGGCAATGCGTTTGAACGGGAGGCCAGAATACTGGCGAGGATGCGGCACCCTGTTCTGCCAAAGGTCTCAGACCATTTTGGTGAGGGCGAAGAACAGTATCTGGTGATGGAACATATCTCCGGCGACGATCTTTCGAAACGCCTGGAGGTGGCCCAAAAACCGTTTCCGCTCAGTTGGGTGATGTTCTGGGCAGACCAATTGCTTGACGCTCTGTCATATCTCCACTCTCATGAGCCGCCGATCATCCATCGGGACATCAAGCCGCAGAATCTTAAGCTGACAGACGAAAATCACATTATCCTGCTCGATTTTGGGCTATCTAAAAGTTCGACCGGCAATACATTGATCAACCAGGGATCAGGTGAGACCTCAGGAAGTACGTCGGGAAGTGTGGTCGGCTACACGCCGCACTATGCTCCGATGGAGCAGATACGCGGTATCGGCACCAGTCCGCGAAGTGACCTCTATTCGCTGTCGGCGACGCTGTATCAGTTGATGACGAATACAGTTCCGGTTGACGCATTGACACGCGCGGACGACCTGATCAACATAAGCAGCGACCCGATAAAGCCCCTCTACGAGATAAATCAAGAGATACCAAAGCCGGTCTCGGACGTGATCCTAAAGGGCATGGAAATATCGCAGGAAAAGCGGTTCGGCTCAGCAAAAGAGATGCAAAAGGCCCTGAGAAAGGCCTATGCCTCAATGCAGGAAGCGATGACGGCGAACACTGTGGCTTTTTCGGCGGCCGCGGCAGATGTGGTCGATGAGGCTCCGATCGCTGCGAATCTCGATAAGACCGAGATCATGGATTTCGGCCTGTTGGCTGAATCAGGCAATGAGGTTTCGATACCGACCAACGTGTCCCACACTCCGGCTGAACCGGTTGACTTTGACGCGACGGTTGCTTTTGACTCAAATTCGATGGACTCAGGGCCGCGGCAGGCTGACGTAAAGACCGAAGTATTTATACCGGGCAGTGCCGGATTTCCGCCGGAGCTGCCGGAAACGCCGGCGACCCCTGAGCAGCCGGCACCGGGCACCGAAGCATGGTCGCTGACCAACGTAGGAAATGAAGCGTTTCAGACGGATGCCGTTCAATCGGGATCGGAGTCAGAGAGTTTCAGCCCAGACGCTACGATGCCGATCGTTGCGTTTGATGGCCAGAGTGCTGATACACCTGCCGAGGCCCCGAACAGCGAGTTTTTGACGACACCCGGTGCATTCGATGCGACACCGCAGGCCGAGGCGGAGAGGCACGCGGATGGGCAGGGCGATGCAATGGCGGCCGCAGCATCCGCGGGTGTTTCCGGCATGGCTCCTGCAACGGCGGCACCGGCGAAGAAAAAGGGTTCGACAGGTAAGATCGTCGCTATCTTTGGCGGGCTTTTCCTCTTTTTTGTGGTTGCTCTCGGCGCGATCGGCGGTGGTTGGTACTACTACAATAATTACTATATGGCCGGTCCTGCAATCGAACCGACTCCGACGCCAGAGCCTACGCCGGAGCCGACCCCCGAACAAACGCCAGACCTTGACGTGGGGATCGATGCAAACACGAATACAACTGAACCGGTCGAATCCGACACCCCCGAGGAGCAAGAACCGACATCACCTGAACTGGACTCGACCACGACCCCGGTGACCCGGCCGACAGCCACGCCCAGGATCCGGCCTACCGTTACACCGAGAACGACTCCGGCGAGGACGACCCCGACGCCAAGGCCTACGCCGCAGCCGGCCAGGACAGGACCGCGCATCCTGCAGTGAACAGGAGATTAAGATAAATGAACCGATCTGCTTTGAAGTTTAAGTTAATGTTCCTGATCGCCGTGTCGTTCGTCATGGCGCTTCCTTCGGTCGGCGAAGCACAGACCCGCCGAGACAGACAGCGTGCCGAACAGAGGATCAACGAAGGTAACCGAGCGTTCAATCAGCGAGATTACAAGACCGCGGTGACGAAATACGCCGAGGCCATAATGCTGGTACCGAACAATGCGACGGCTCATTTCTGGAAGGCTATGTGCCATTTCCATCTTGAGCAGAAGGAAATGGCTCTGGGCGAGTTTGACCGGGCCCTTACCCTTGGATATCAGCGGCCGGTCGATGTTTATCGTATCCGCTGGCGAATGTATTACGCCGACAAAGACTACGCCGCAGCCGCACGAGACATCGACAATGGCCTTGCATTGGATCCTGACAACCTTGAGTTCCTGATCGGCAAAGGCGATATGAGCTTCGTTGATGGGCAATATAAGGAGGCTCTCGGCTTTTACCAACGAGCAGTGGTCAGGGCGCCGAACAACGGCGAACTCCATCTGAACATTGCGAAGATCCATTACCAACTCAACGATCCGCAGGGCGTGATCGAATCGGCGCAGGAGGCCATAAAGAGGGGTACCCAGTCACCTGGTGTTGCGTTTCTTCTTCAGGCCGAAGCTCTAAAGGCACTCCGTCGATATCCGGAGGCGATCGACGCTTATACGAGGGCTCAGAATATAGACTCCAAGAACTACGATGTCTATCGTAATCTGGCTGATCTTTACAGGATCCAGAATCGATTTGATGAGGCGATCAGGGTTTCCCGACAGGCTCTGACGGTTTTTCCAAATGACGGGAATATCTACACTGACCTGAGTTGGTACTACAGCCTGGCCGAACAGCATGAAAATGCGGCCGAGGCGGCGAGGGCGGGCATCAGGTTCTTGCCAGAACAGCACATGGCATACACAAATCTGTGTCGTGCCCTGAATGATCTGAAACGGCCGGAACTCGCGATCCGCGAATGCAACAATGCTCTTCGCTTGAAGCCGAACGACGGCGAGACGAATTTCTATTTGGGCTATTCGCATACGCTCCTGAACCGTCACGATGACGCGGCCAGGTACTATCGCAGGGCGGTGACCGGGCTTGAAGAGTTTACTCGGGAGAATCGTAACTACTCGGACGGTTTCTATTTGCTGGGGAATGCCTACATGGCAGACAATCAGGCCGCGAAAGCGGTTGAGGCTTATCGACGTTCGCTGGATCTAAGTCCCCGATTTGCCCGTGCCAGATACAATCTTGCGGTCGGCTATCTAACGTTGAAACGCAAGTCGGATGCACTTGAGCAATATAATGCCTTGCTGCAGATCGACGCGGCTCTTGCCGCACGGCTCAAGGAAGAGATAGACCGCAGCTAGTGGTCAGCCTATAAGAGCAGACTGCGATGAGCGGCCTTTTGAAGAGCAGATCCGTTTAATAATTACTTCGCGAATTTTGCCAAGAGCCTGGCGGCCTTTGGGTTAGATAAAATATCGTAAACACAAAGGCCACTAGGGCTTACGCGGCAATCACCCGCGTTTTTCCGTTTTTGGGGCTCCTCACGACACGGATCCGGAAACGCAATTCAAACATCCTCCTTTTCATTTGGCGGAGATGAAACGAAGCGGATCTCCTAAAAGAAAATAGGCAAGGTTTGGCGATTCGTGAGATCGGTCATAGCCGACCAATTCTACGTAGGCCTTGCCGATCATGTCCTCGCCATACGCCTTTCCGGAGACCCGGCAGGCCCCTTCCCAATAGATGATCATGGTGGTGCCACGGGTGTCCAGCTCCTGATCTCGCATTACGGGCGAGACCGTGAGGTCGAGGCCAAGCGACGGGACCTTAACTTTCCAGAGCGAAGGATATTCGGCCTCTGTGCGAGGACTCTTCCACGTCTCAAGCGGTTCGATCAAGAAATCTTCTCTTGCGAGTCTGCGGTAATTGCCATCGGCATCGACAAATGTGCCTGAAGAATAAGGGGAGGTTTCGCCCCGATTGTTTCGAATGTGATAGCACATCAGATCGCTTCCGTTTGCCAGTTGGATCGAGAACCAGTCCCATCCTTTTTGATTCTCAGTTGGTTCCCAGGTTCCGAATTCGCGATCCATCCAGGCCGACCCGGTGAATTTTTCTGACGAACCGCCGGCGGTCAAGACGCCATCGACAGCCATTCTCGTATAGGAAAAATATCTAGATGCTTCGCCTCGGTCCTTGAACGAGACGCCCTGTTCGCCGTTCAATATAGAGGGTTTCGAGGGGGTCAGCGACGCCTCGAACACGGTTCCGTCGTCGAGTGTGGCGCGAAGGATATGACTGCCATGAGCCTCACGAACCGACCAATCGCCGAGCCGGACATGATAATGGTCCTCTGAAGCCGATGCAGGAAGGTCCAGCAATCCATTGGAACTTTTCCGGTGCGAGTACCGGAAGTTCAACTTGTCAACATCGGTTAACGCGAAATGGGCGAAATAATAGGGGTTACCTATGAGCCGAAGCGGGACGACCGCAAACTTATCGAGGTCGGTCCGCCGCTTAAAGAAAACGAGCTCAAACCCGAATTGCCTTGCCCCGGCGGTCTCGATGTGGCCTGTGTAATACCACCACTCGGTCTGCACGTCGCGATGTGCATAGAGGTCCCGAGGGAGCCGGACCGGCTCGTGCTCGGTCCCGTTCCTTAGTGGCCGCGCCGCTCCCGCAACCCGGTCTGCAAGGGTTTCAAATGCCTCTTCGAACAAGATCTGTGTTCCGTTAATGATGTCCCGATACATAGCGCCGAGGTCGATCTCTATATATGTTTTCGAAATTGTAAGATAGGTGGATTTAAATACGAAAAAAGGCGGCATAGCAGCCGCCAGATCTCGGGGATAGAGGAAAAACCGAATCAATAGTAACGCCGCAGGGCGGGTTCGGCGTCAACGTTGACGCTCTGGATCTTTAATACCACCCGCATCGTATCCGACCGACCATCCAGGTCGGCAGGCACGAAAGGGGCGTAGTCCGGGTCGGTCTGCAACGCCCGCTGAAGCTGCTCGATAGCCTTGCGGTCATCTGACGGTTCGACGACCTCGGCGATCCGCGCGAGCCCATTGCCGAAAACATCGGCGACAACCACCACTTCTTCGTCCATCATTTCGCCGCGAAGGAGCGAGCGTGTCAGAGCTACAAGGGCGCCGCGCGGATTGACGCTTGGCGATTCGCTAGAGAATCCGAGCCGAGTATAGGCATATTGTGAAGGGCTAAGATCGAGCAACAGCGGATCATTGTTCTCGGCAAGGAATATCGAACCGGAACGATCGATGGTGGTTCCTGCGACCGGCGCTGCCGCGAGATCCGGGATATTGGCCGGAGAAAGAATAAGCCAAAGAAAAGATATGGCCAGGACAACACTGCCGACGGCCCCGACCGTGTATGGCATCAGCCAAACATCAAGCCACCTTCTCGGCGTTTCAAGAAGAGCGAAGCCGGGCGAGATAGTATGCGGTGTAAGGCGTTCTGCAACAGCATTCCTGATCGACGCCATCCGGGCGGCGGTGATCTGCGGGCGCGGAAGCAACCTCATCGCTGAGCGGATCTCACGCATATCCGCCAGTTTTTGCCGGCAGACAGGACAAATGTCCAGATGTGCATCGATCGCAGCCATTTCCGGCGGCGCAAGTACATCGTCAAGATAAAGCGGAAGTTCAAATTGTAGGTCGCGGCACTTCATATCGATCTCGACCTCATTCCGGGACCCCCCGGTCCCTCAGATCTATATTGAGCAACGGCCAGGAAGACGAAGGCACAGACCACCTGTTTGAAAAAACGCATTTCCTGATGACAGTCACGAAGTCGTTCTTCCGGACTTTTTCCGGTTGGTTGCTGGTCAACTTTGAAAGAACCCTCGGAACGTTCATCGTTTCGTTCACCGCGAAACTTGTTCGTTCAGACCTCTCGTTTGGCACCGATACGTCTAATTAAACGATCTATGCCGTCGCTGCAAGGCCGTTGCTCAATTCTCAAATATCCTTCAGTTTTCGCCGCAGCTCGTCGCGGCCGCGGGCGATCCGGGACTTGACTGTCCCGATGTTGAGTTCGAGTGTGGCAGCTATCTCCTCATAACTGAACCCCTCGATATCACAGAGTATGACAGCTTCTCTGTAGGCATCCGGCAGGTCCCGGAGCGCCCTTCGGAGCCCGACCTCCCGTTCACGCCTAAGAGCTATCTGCTCTGGCGATGCGGAACCCGAATCAATCGTGTCTTTTACAAGCACCTCGGTTCCACCTATTTCCGAGTCAAGCGAAATCGTTACTCCGCGTCCCCTCCGGCTCCACCAACGGAAACGGTTCCGCGAATGGTTCATGGCTATTCGGTAAAGCCATGTTTTCAGCCCCGATTCGCCTCGGAAGTTCCTGATCGACCGGAGAGCGCTGACAAAGGTTTCCTGCGTCAGGTCGCCCGCTTCCTCGGGGTCTTCCGTGATCCGGAAAAGGAGCCCGTAGATCTCGGCAGAGAACCGGTCGATCAATTCGCCAAAAGCCTCGGCATTTCCTGCTCGTAATCTTTCAATGAACTCGATCTCTGCTCTTGGAAACGCAGAGGTGGCGTTGGCCACCGCAGTAACATTGGCGGCATTTTCATCATCAAAGGCGATCGTCTTTGAGAAGGCCATTATCTGCGTCCTACCCGCTCCCGGATACAGGAGCGGCAAATCTTGTCGGCCGGCGAATCAGCCGAATAATTACTTAGACACCAGATCTCAGGATTTGTTCCCGAAATGGAAAATAAATTTCTCAGGCAGTCCTGAGGCTCAAACCGGGCCAAAATGCCCTGAGTGTTGTTTGCTATGGTGTCCATTTTACGATACATTTACACTTTTGGGCAGAATCGCCTTGCCCGATCATATAACGATTTCATTTGCAATTATTGCATATTTTCAACGATGGCAAGGAAGAAAAGACGATTTGATCAGGTTCCCCAGCAGCAGGCATCGCCGGAACCGACGGACAAGACGATTTACCGGGATCCGTTTCAGGACAAGGTCGGCAGAGCGGTGGAAGATCTCGGGAAAAAGCTCGAGGGACAGGGAAAGAACATTCTTTATGGCCTTGGCGCTATCGCCGTTATTGCTGTGATCATCTGGATCGCGATGGTCTGGATGGGCCGCTCGAACGCCGAGGCCCAGGCCGCTCTCGGCAAGGCAATTGAGACATCGCAGGCGCGCATTACTGACATCGGACCGCCGGCGGGATCTGAGGAAAGGACATTCAAAACCCAGGCCGAGCGAGCCTCGGCGGCTATAGCGGAATTTAACGCTGTCGCAGAAAAGTTTGGCGGCGAGATCGGCCAAAAGGCTCGTTATTTTGCGGCGGTTAACCGGCTTGTGATAGATAGGGAGGCCGGTATAGCGGAGCTTGAAGCTCTGACGGGAACCGGAGGCGAAACGGGCACACTGGCAAAATTCGCCTTGGCCCAAGCTCGGGCGGACAACGGCCAGCTTGACGTAGCGGCCGCAATATATCAAGAACTTTCAGCCGCATCCGATCCGGTGCTCTCGCGAGAGACGATCCAATATGAGCTTGCACTTATCCTCGAAAAGCAGGAAAAGAAGGAAGAGGCGGCTAACGTGCTTTTCGAGTTGGTAAAAGCGGCAAATGAGGCGAAGGGCCTGGACGGCAAGCCTGTCCCGCTTTCGTCAACGGCGAGATCGGCTAAGGATAAGCTTGAAATACTGGCGCCTGAGAAAGCAAAGGAACTGCCGGAACCCGCATTTGAACTGCCATTTTAGACTGGCCGGCAAAACAGGCATTTTGCGCCGCGATGCTAAAGCCAAAGTAAAGCTTGGCCGGGGCACATTTTTTGTCTAGCTCAGGAATGACTTTACGCAACTCCGAAGGAAACGTTATCATTGACCGTAGCAGCGATCGTCTGTGGCATTTTTGTTAGTACGATTTGGAACAAGAGACCGCACAACCGAACCCGGCAGCTTCCGCGGAGAACGATATCATAAGGTTGGAACGTCCCCTTACCACGAGGGTTTCGACCGGTTCCTACGCTTCTGCTCTATTCACACTTACATTTCTTTCAGCATTTCTCCTTTATTTGGAGTATGAACTGGCGGGCCTTGTTCTGCTGGCGTTCTCATTGGCGGTGATCCCCGTTCTTGCCTTAACTGATCGGGTCCGATTTGACGGGCGCCGGCTGATCCGTCTCGGGCCTGTTCGAGCCCTTTATCATTTTGTTGTGGGAACCCGTTTTTGGCTACGACTCAAGGACATAGAGCAGGTCGACACACAGGCGGTGAGGGCGATACGAAGGGGGGGGCGGCTACTTTACCGTTACAGCACGACATTTCGCGGCAAAGGCGTTTCGATAACTGTAGTCTCGGGGGGCGAACGATATCGCCGGTTTGTCAAGGCCGTGCTTGTCAGGCTGCCGGAGGAGATAATGGATAGCCGTTCTGCCGAGCTTCGAGCCTATCTCGAAGAGGCCGGCTCGATAAAGACAAAGGCGGGGGAATGGAACATTCCGTCAGGCGACGTCCTCGAGTCTTCCCTGAAGAGACTCAGACGCGGCAGCAGGGCCGGCGGCAGTACGACGGCGAAACCAGATCCGGAAAAGGCCTCGTATCTACGCAGGCTGGCCAACGAACTTCGGCTTACCGGATCGCTGTCCCAGTCGATCGAGGCATTTCGGCGGGCTACGCTTGCGGCTCCGGGCGACGGCTGGTTGTTGTTTGAGTTTTCTCGCTGTCTGCATCTATTTGCCGGGGTCGAGCGCGACGAACGCATTTATCGGCGCTCGCTCGCGATGATGCGGCTTGCTGAGCGGCGCGCCGGATCAGACGCTCAGCTTTTGGCCCGTATCGGTGAGTCGTATTTTCAGTACGGTGATTGGCGACGGGCGGCACAGGCGTTCAAACGATCGATCGATGAGTTCGGGGAGAGTTTTCTTGCTCTACGCGGGCTTGCAGAGGTCGCACTTCGAGAAGGAAAGATCGCGCACGTTATCCACAATTTTGCGGCGGCCGGCCGTACTGCGGAGATCCCTTCGCTGCGTCGCTGGACACAGGGCGAAGTAGAATATTTTTCGCGGCTGAATGAGGATGACGAATACATGGAGCTGGAAGTCAGCAGGGTAAATTTGCTGGATTCGGTCGACCGGTGGCGGAGAAGGGCCTTTCGCCTATCAATGATCGGGCTACCAATTATTCTTACTGGGCTGTTGCTGGATGATCATTTTATTGCGAACACAGGCTGGGCCCTTTCGCTTGCATCTGTCGGTGCATGGCTCTTTATCTCGCTTGGTAAACGAACACTCGAAAAGCGCATCCCGTTCGAAGCTCTCGATGGGAGAGATCAATAGTAGCCGTGTAGTCACTGTTCCCATAAACGGCGGTCTTTCTTTTTTACTCAGTCGACACAGCCATTTTCGGTTCTGACGCATCGAACATGCCAAAACACATAAAAGGAGACAGGTTATGCGTCGTTTGATCTTTCCAATATTCTTCCTGGGAGTCTTTTGCTTGTCGGGAGCCGCCCAAACCCCGAAGAATGCGGACCCCGCAGCTACACCAAAGGTAACCATCGACTCAAAATTCACTGCAAATGACTATGAGTTGATGCTTAAAAAGGTCAAGAGCGGCGATATGTCGGTAAGTTTTGCCGCTTTGCGGATGGCATACACGGAGACGAAAGACTACTCGCCCTATGGCGGTGCGCAGCAACGAAACGAGATGATGAAAGCCCTCCACGAGAGAAGATATGCCGAGGCAAGATCGTCGGCCGAACGTTTTCTCGCGACGAATTTCGTTGATCTCACGGCCCAATTTGTTATGTGGAAAGCCAACGAGGGCTTGGAGCGATGGGAGGAAGCCGAGTTTCATCAAAAGATCTTTTCGGCGCTTATAGATGCGATATTTGAAAACGACGGGCTGTCGGAAGAGACGGCAATACTTTCGATCGGCATCTCCGAGCAGTATTTTGTGATGAACTATCTGGGGTTTGTCCGCGAGATGAAGGCATTGGTGAGGAACGAGACTTCGATCTTTGATGTTCACACCGCAAGAAATCCGGACACGAATGAATCGCGACGGTTCTTCTTCAATATCAACAAGGTATTCGGTCGGCTGTTTTGACCGGGGGGCGATCCCGCCCCAAAAGAGAAAAAAGCTCCGTTGCCTAAGACGGCAGCGGAGCTTAATTTCTTTATCAAATGACATTTACTTAGCGGATGCCCTTTTTGCCGATGGCTTTTTGGTACGAGACGCCTGATTGTCGGCGGCGGTCTTTACACCGGAGGCCACTGCACGGGAACGCGGCTTACCCGCCGCTACTTTTTTTTTCGGGGATGCCGGGTTGAGCATTGCAGTCCATGTATGATTTGGAGCGTCCCAGCCTTTTTCCAGTTTATTCAAAATGAACTCGGTCATGTTCTCAACGATCCAGTTGTGGTTGTATTCGCCGACCGAGGCGAGCTCTGCGTCCGGTGCCGGGTTCATAAAGTCGATGGCATAAGGAACACCGTCCTTGATGGCGAATTCGACGGTGTTGAGGTCGTAGCCGAGAGCCTTGCAGATGGTGATAACGTCCTGCTCGACGCGCTTGTGAAGCTCAGGAGTCAGATAATTCTCGACGTTAACATACTGCATGCCTGAGAGATATGGCTTTGAGGGGTCGTAGGGCATGATCAGCACCTTTTCCTGGCCGACGCAATAACAACGCACGAACTGATCGTATTCGATGCCTTCCTGCAGCGTCATACAGAGCGTGCCGGACTGGTTATATTCGACCCAAAGCTCTTCGAGCGAATTGACCTTTGAGACATTTTTCCAACCGCCGCCGTCATGCGGTTTGAGGAAGGCAGGGAAGCCGACGTAGTTGACAATGCCTTCCCAGTCGATGGGAAACTCCAGATTGCGGAGCGAGTCGCTGACGATGTCCTTTATGTACGCATGCTGCGGCAACAACACGGTTTTCGGTATTGCTATGCCGAGCTTTGCCGCGAGCGAATAATTGAAGAACTTGTCGTCCGCAGACCACCAGAAGGGGTTGTTGATGATGTGGGTCCCTTCCAGGGCCATCCGCTTGAGCATCGCACGGTAATACGGGACCTCGTGTGAGATCCGATCAATAATGACATCGTATTTCCTGTCCTGATCGAGACGGATGCCGCCGACCTTGACCATCTCGGCGACCACGCGGCCGCCGCCCTTTTCGTTTATGCTGTTTATTATCGATTCAGGGAACGTTATCTCACGCCCTACTAATATTCCAACTCGTTTCATATGTATATTATTTTGATCCCTTGTTATTGCGCTCTCCTTACGAAAGCAAACTAAAGATTTTAGTGGAAAACAAAATGCAGGGCAACAGACGGAGGCACTCGGACACCGGTTCGTAGAGAACCAATTGGCCTGCGCTCCCCTTGAGGCGATGATCGGGTTCGCCAAGTCCCAAAATGGGTTCGCCGGGTGAACCGCCGGGTTGGGACGGATGTACCAAATTTCCCCAACTTTTTGTATACCTTTACCGATATTTGTCTCAGTTTATGCATTAAAATGTCCAAAGTGAGACAGGTTAAGTGCCTACGCTGCTTGAGTTTGCGGCGAAAAATTGTCTCACTAAAGAAAAATGACTGCTGTTCGAGTGAGACATAGGGACGAGCGGCGTGGTTCTTGGCAAGATCGTTCCACTTTTTGCAAAAAAATGTACAAAGTGGAACGGGTTAAATGGTGACGCCATTTGGTTTGTGGCGAAAAATCGTTCCATTTTGCAAAATGCGTGTCTGTTAAGTGGAACGATGGGGGTAGATCCAGCTGTTTACTGCATAAACGGCATGTGTGCAGCAATTAGACCGCGGATCGGGCGCGGGTTATGCGGCTCGGCGCGATGATCGGGCCGATATCTGTCGGCCGGTGAAGCCGTAGCGAGTAGCGATGGTGCCGGTCTGTTTCCCAAAAGCGTCGTAACCCGTTGTCGCTGTCAAAGAACCCGTCGCGTCGGCCAATCCATTGGTCGAGCCCAGATGATCCGCAAGAAAATAGTTTACCGCATTTCCGGCCTTGCTTTGCAGTTTATTGTAGAATCCGGAATTACACAGCCTACAGCTGAACTTCTCTTTATACAGTATCTTTCTGAACCAAACTAAAAAGAAGATGGTGAGCGATTTGGTTGTTCTCCCGATGAGTTTCCTCATTTAGATCGCCAAGCCCCCAGGACTCAGACATCAGATGAACATGATCCGTTTTCTTATCTCTGATCAAATCGAGACGACCTTGGAGTTCCGCCAGACCTTCTTCGTCAAAATAAATCTCGACGACCTTTTTCACGCCTCCGTTATCATCCTGTACTAGTTCAACAGTTATCATTTGTGTCCCCCGCGACCCTTACAAAGGGTATTCCCTTGGCACCATCGTCTTGCGTTTTCCTCTCGGCCGATGCACACCTACATGAGGTGGTTTTGGCGGAGGATGGTTTGCATCAATGTGATAACCTCTTCCAGACCGCGGATTTACGTAAGTGCCATCACCGTGCATCGGATTCGGTCCTTTTTTAACATACCCTTTCTGACAAAATATCCGGTCAATTTCAGCTGGCGATTTACCAATGAAGGGATTTGTGCCCAGTCCTTTATTCCCGCTCGGTATAGGAATCCTCGATCCGGCACCGCCAAGCAAGGTGGCCAGTCCCGCTGCCCTCGCAACGTCCATGGCAATGAAAGCGGCCCGGCCGTAAGCGTTCTCATCCGGAGCAAACAAGGCATGGCCAAGACCGTTTCCGACACGAAACATATCGGAAAAACCATAAGAAAGATCCGCGCCGGTATTTACGAGTCCGTTTTGGACCCACTTTTGGTCCGAACCTTGGTAGTATAAACGAGCATACTCGATGTTCCCGTCCAACCAACCTGCAAAACGTGTCCCCCAACCATTTAGGCCAAATGGGTCAACGAAATGGAGCGGGTTGTTCCAGACATATCCGTAAAGATTTACATCGCCACCGCCGAAGCCAATCGGATCTTCGGAGATGAAGCGGCCGAGTTTGGGATCGTAGAATCTTGCCCGGGAGAACTGGAGTTGGACAAGCGAGTCAAATTCGCGGCCCGTAAACTGGTAGCGGCTTGGAAACGCCGGATTCGTGACGTTTCCGAAAGCGTCGTAACCCGTTGTCGCTGTCAAAGAACCCGTCGCGTCGGCCAATCCATTGGTCGAACCGAGGTGATCGGCCAGAAAATAGTTTACCGCAGTTCCGGTCTTGCTGCGCAGTTTGTTGTCGATCCCCGGGCCGTTTAGATATTTGGTCACGGTTCCGTTGGCATCGTCATCAAGCAACACGTCCTCGCCGTCATACGTGTACTTCGTCGAGCCATTTGCCCCGGCATATCGGGCAACTCGTCGCCCAAGCGCATCGTACCGATACCTGACACGGTTCTTCCTGTCCCAGGCCTGCGCCAGCCGATTCTCGTAATCCCAGAAATAGGTCCACCGCTTCGATCCCTCGACCTTTGAAATGGTATTTCCATTCGCATCGTGCGAATAGGTCCCCGTCTCCGTCCCGGTCAGCTTGTTAAATGGCTGGTATGTGAAAACTGAATCGGGGTCGGGCCTGCGATATTACGATTTGGGGTTATTATTCGAAATTGTTTGTGAACTTACCTTGAAATTATTCCCTATCGATAATGACGACGATTTCGAGGCGGAGGCCGAGAACTGTCTCGATGCAAGCGGCTTTGTCAAATACGCCGAAAGCTGTGTAACAGGGGCAGCCTGAGATCTGAATATTCACTGAATATTTCCCGCCGATCGATCCCACGCGTGATCAAATGATAAAGCCCACCCTCCACCTCAAGCCTCGGTTTTCTAGCCATGATGCCGAAAAGTTTAGTATATTTGCCATAATGGAGCCGAAGAATCGTAATATCAAAGGCCAAACCCCGAATCGGTTCCTAGCTTTTCGGAAAATGGACGCTTGATCAAATATGGCTGTATCCAGGAAAAGGAAGAGAGCGGGGAAGGTGGTGAAGCGGGCGGTGGTGGAACTGCCTAAGCGTGACCTTTCGAAACAGTGGAGTTTGAAGATAAAGGCATCGCAATTCATTTACCTAAAGGACGACCCGGATTTTCTTGCGATGGTGAAGTTCGGGCGTGCCATTAACGCTCTCTCGTTCGCTTCGACCGTGGTCGCGAGTTGGAACGATGATCATTCGAACGTCGGCAAACGGCAATACCGACGCGGCCTTTTCGTCCTTGCGGGCTATCTTCACCAGACGATCAATATCATTCGGGGCGTAGAGGACAGACACATTACAATGGACGCCTTCGTGCCGCTTCGGGCCATCGCACACGATCCGAAATACGCGAAAGTCCGCAAATATGCTAAAACGATTCGCAATTATACTGCTTTTCACCTGGACGAATTCGATGAACACGAAAACACAAAGAGATCGCTATCTAGTTTGGACCCCTCGATGCATGTGTTGATGGGAGCCGATAACAATTTGATCGGGACCTTTTATTTCGAATTCGCGGATTATCTCGATTATGCTCTCGTCGGCTCGCTCTTTCAGGGCGAACGCACGCCGGAAGAGACCGCAGCCGATATCACCAGTTCGATAGTTGACACTTCGTTTGAACTCTTGGAGGCTTTACACGCATTCCAGCTCGCCCTTGCGAAAAAGATGGAGCTGGAAGAATACGTTTACCGCTAAACCCTTATGCAGAAGAGGGGTTTTCTTTGAGGTTAGCCTTGATGTCAAGCGCACTACGACCGTGACACCTTTTATGTGTGAGGTTCGGGTGTTTGAGGCTTGAAGGCGACAATAGAACAAACCGGGCCGGGGTTGTTTCGGGGAGCCTGTCCCACGCCGTGAACGGTGTGGCAATGTGGTGCTTTGCGGGATGGCGGCATCGTAAGCCAAGTCTTGATTTTTCGCAAGCAGCCTGAATGGTCAGTCTCTACTCCTTGGAGCCCCGAAAACCTTGAATGCCCCTTCCTCATTTACTGTCGCCGTGGAATAGGTACCCTTGTCCGACCAGTACCAGTTGTCATCAATTAGAAGCCTTGATCTGGTTACTGTCCCATCCACCTCAAAAAGCGCCTTTTCTTTCAATGTTCCCGTCGCCTCGTGCGCAAAGTAGATGGTGAACGAATCAATCATTCTGTTCACGACGCCGTTGTTGTCAACCAAGAAGTAGATCCGAACAAGAAGGGCATGCTCATATTGTGACCACAAAGGCGTTCCTAACCGATGCGAAAAGCCGATCTTGTCCGACTCGATAAGTTTTCCAGGCGAATAATTAACCCAGACTTTGCTTAGAACATCTTCATATTCGAAACTCCGCAGACCGTTCAAGTCGTCAGAAGTGTCATCATCAGGAACACTCCAAATCTGCCTTTTCGCGACGCGAATTTCTAGCAATTGGCATTGCGGGGCAAACCGTTCTTCCAGAAGAAATCTTTCGTTGATAACAAAGAGATCCCGTCTTCCCAAGCTCGATTCGCGTTCATATACCCGATCAAAACGGGACGGGCAAGGAGATTCGATCTTTTGAGCGCCAACCGAAAGAAAAGAGAACAAGAGCAAGACAAATAATAATGCAAGTAATCTCATTTTCTGCAGCTCTCTATTGTATTAGCGGCTGATCGTCGTAAGCTCGTCGTCAATGATAAGAACCGGGTGGCTTTTTCTATATCTGATCCTTGTTGCATCGAAGCCCGTTTTGATTTTCTGAGGGCTCAAACCTGAGAACTCTTACCAACAACTGCTTGTTTTCCCCTCTCTCTTCGACATCCAACAGAATGCCTTTTTCTTTATTAGACATGTAGAATATCCCGGGAAGGTCATTATCAAGCCTGTGCTCCGTAAAATCCGATACATGAAATCCAAATTCGTTTATATTTTTTGGCGAAGTGAAATTTATCGTCAAATTAATAATAGTGTCTTTAGGAACATTCCACTCTGCATTTGGTTCCGAGCAAAAACCCTTGGTTTCAACCTCTATGACCACAGACATCTCTGACAGCCTATATCTTAATTTTGCCCCATTACCAGATACTTTCTCAGCTACACCTAGCCGATCTGCTTGGGACTTTGTCGAAGCCAATGGTTTCAAATCCTTCCATGTTTCTGATTGGGGGTATGCCACAATATTTATGAGCGAAATAACTGCGAACATCCAAAACAACCTCATATTATTTGTTTACCTCCTAAAAAATCAGGTATTTACTCATGTAGTTCATGGGGAGCATTGTTCCTTCAACGAGTCATCAAAGTCAATTGAAGCCGTAAGCTTCTCGTCAAGGGCACAGGTCTAAACTAGAATTGTTGGCGGAAAGAGGGAGGTCCGAGCGAATCATTGATTTGAGCTTGGGAGGAGTTCGTAGTTGCCCATTTCGCGGTTGTAGGCGTCGAGGGCGCCGACGTCGTCGGCGGTGGCGTCGAGCATTTGTTTGGTCATCGCTATGGAATCGGAGAGCTGTTCGAAATCAAGCAGCGAGAATTTTTCAGGCGTGGACATCGTCACGATCTCGTCGTTGAGATAACTGAAGAAATTCTCGATGGACTGGAGCTGGCCTTCGACGAGCTTTACGCTGCGCTCGATCTCATCAAAGGAAGCGACGCGGCGCTTCAATATCTCGACGTTCGTTTCCTGTATCCGGCGGGTCTTATCGTCATCGGAGCTCTCGGCGGCCCGGTAAGCCTGAGAGAGCTGGTTGTGGACTGCCTGACGGTTGATAGATTTGAGGTGCTGTTTACGGCGGCGATAAACGTCGAGCAAGTCGACGAAATCCTCCCAGCGCTGGTCAAGCGTACGAAGATTGGCGGGGAGACGGCCGGCACCGGTAAATTTCTTGTAGTTGTCCTGTATCTTCTCTTTGAGCCATCGGAGATATTCCACAGCTTCGCGTTCGCGAGGCGTGAAGGACTTGATCAGCTTTTCGCGGTTCATCCGGTTGAGCTGGAAGATCCGCTCCTTTTCACGCCGCTGAACAAGCTGGCGGTACCAAGGCAGGTTGGGGACAAGAAGGATGTAGGCGATCTCAGCAATAAGCGCGACGAGCAGCGGAATAACACTCCCCGTGTAGGCAGCCGCCACTGCAAAGCCGGCAAGGCCCCAGAAATTCACCGGTTCCTTGATGGCCTCTTTTGCGTAGCTGGTATTGAATTTTTCCAGACTCTGCTGGTATTTCGCCAGGTCTGCCATAAATAACTAGATGCCGAAAATCGCCGCGGCGTTCGAAGCGGGTATGCCCGGAGATCAGGAGCGGGCCTCGCTGGCCTCCTCTGGCTCGACCGGTTCGGCCTCTACTTCTTCCACGATGTTGTCCTGCCCGCCGCTCTCGCCGGCTTCGATCTGCCTATCCGCTCCGCCCGGAGCACCGGAGCCGAGCAAACCCATCTGCGACTTATATTCGAGCAGCTTGCCCTGCAATTGGATGTCCATTGCTTCGCGTTCGATGTCGGCCATCTGCGAATCGACATTGCTGGAGCCAAGCTGGAGCTTTGCCTCGGCAGCGGCGACACGGCGATCGATCTTTTCACGCATCTCATTAAAGGTGGATGCATCGTCGCCGATATTGAAGGTCTCCATGGTCTGCGCGAGCTGTTCCTGCAGCTTGGCCTGTTTGGCGGCGGAGATAAGCTGCATCGCCTCGGCCGACCGCTTTTTCATATTGAGGACATAGTTGTCCCGGGCCTTGAGAGCCTGCTTAGAGGCGAGCGAGGCATGCTCCAACTGGGCACCCGTGCGCTCGAGGTCGATCTGAGCCTGCTGGAGCTGGCCGATATATGCGGTCGCGATGTCGTCGCGGCCCATTTTGACCGAGGCCTTGATCTTGGAGTCGAGGTCGACCACCTGCTTTTCAAGATTTTCGTGGTTCTTCAGCAGCAACCTCTCGGTCGCCATCACCTGTGCGACGGAATTGTTCAACTCCGGTACGCGGTCCCGCATGTCGCGGATCGTCTGCTGAAGCACCAGTTCAGGATTTTCGATCTTGTCGAGGGCCGCTCCGGTGCTGGCCCTAAAAATTCTTGTTATACGCTGCCACAAACCCATCTTTTTTTCAGTCCGCTCCTGAGATATAGATATCAATAAAGCCGGCGATCGCCAAACTGACTACGATGCCGAGAATACAAAGGTTCATTTGACGAAGCAAGTATAACAGGAAAAGCTCCTAAATGAACATAGGAAAATGGGCAATTTGGCCATCAATTATTTGGATAATGGCGATTTCGGGTTAGAGTATTACAAACTTGAGCCTTGCGAGACATGAGCGCCATGCCCGAAACCCATTCAACACAGATCGCCTCCCTGGATGAAGCCCTGATCGCCAATCATCGCCACGATAAACAGCTCTTTGCCGAACTCGATGCCCTGCAGCGCGAGCTCGGAATCCTGTCTGACGATCGGCCGTTCTCGCCATTCCTGCGATATCAGTTCATGGGCAGGAGCTTGTATGAGCGTGTGGCGGAGGCATCAGAGGTGCTCGCGGGAGCATTTGAAAAGATGGCCCTTGCGGCACTTGAGGACCAGGAAATACTAGGGGTGCTGGGGCTGGACGAGAACGAAGAGCGATTTGCGAGGATGGACCCGGGCTATCCGGGCGTTTGCCACTCGAGCCGGCTCGATGCGTTTGTAGCCGGCGGGGAACTGAAATTCCTGGAGTACAACGGCGAGACACCGGCGGGGATCACCGACCAGCTACAGATAGAGAAAGTGCTCTCGCGAATCCCGGAAGTCCGCGAATTTATGGAGCGACATCGTCATTGGCTGCCGCGGCCGCACGAAAAGCTGCTGGAGGCATTGGTCTCGGCCTACAGAGATTTTGGGGGCAGAAAGGATAAGCCGAATATAGCGATAGTAGACTGGAAAGGGGTGTCGACCTACAGCGAATTTGTGGTGCTGGCGGAATATTTTCGATCGCAAGGCCACGAAACGGTGGTCGGGTTTCCTGATGAACTCGACTACGACGGGAGCACGCTAACGCTGGACGGCTTTGAGATAGACATCTTTTATAAACGCGTGATAATCCACGAGCTTTTCGAACGAGAGGCTCCGGACCATCCTATTTTCAGGGCATATGAGGACGGGAATCTTTTTATGGCGAATTCGTTTCGCTCGAAGGTCCCCCACAAAAAGGCCGGCTTCGCGGTGCTAGGCGACGAACGGTTCAGCCGGCTCTTCAACAGCAAAGAGCATGAGATGATCCGCCGACACCTGCCGTGGACGCGGAAGGTGTCGGACGCGCGGACGACCTATTTTGGCGAAGATGTCGGACTGCTTGACTACATCCGGTCGGGGCGGGAGCGCTTTGTGCTAAAACCGAACGATGACTACGGCGGTTCAGGCATCGCCATTGGTTGGGAAAGTACTGAAAGCGAGTGGGACGACGCGATCGAGACGGCTCTCGGATCACAATATGTAGTACAGGAGCGGGTCAGAATAGAGCGTGTGCCATTCCCGACCTACACTGAGGACGAAGCGCTGATGGCCGACCTGCTGATAGATCTGGATCCTTTCATATTTAGAGGGAAGGTAGAAGGCGCCCTGGTCAGGCTCTCGCCGCAGACGCTTGTGAATGTAGCGGTAGGCGGCGGCGAAACGGCTCTCGCCGTACTCGAAGACGCCTAAAGTTTCCCACCGATGATACAACCAAACCACCCACTCGCGTTTCATAGCGAAGGTCCTTTTTGACTCGCGGGTGCAAGTCTGCTTCGGTTACGGCGTTCCTTAAACTACTGAAAGGGGATATCTAACGCCTTTCATTAGTTTGATATCCGGCATTTGAATATTATGTGAATGATGCATTTGCCGGTCGAAAAAAAAGGAAGCGAGACCTAAAATGAGAAAATTTACCGCCTGGATGCTGTTTTTGACGATCTACTTTAGCTGGGTCGTTCCATTTGGCCTTACGGCTAAGGCTCAGATAATCGGAAAAGCTATGGAAGCACAAACGAAGGACAGGCCGATCGGGCTGCAATATCGGCTCAGCGAAGGGGCCGAAGGAAGCGAGACACGCGAGGTCCAGCCACCGGCGGCAACCGACCCGCTCTCTGAGAGCGAGTCGGGAAAATTGCTTGGCCGGCTCCCGGCGATAAAGTCAGACCCGGACGACCAGGCAGAGTTTGCCAAGCGGCTCGGTACACTGCCGGCACCAAAAACCGGCGAAAAGATACCGGTAAAGTTCCCGGCAACCGACCAGCAGGGCCCGCCGCAGTATGGGGATGCGAAGCATGCACTGGAAGTGGTTCGCTTTTCTCCGGAGGGCGAGGTCTCGCTCGCTCCCGATCTGAACGTCACATTTTCTCAACCTATGGTCGCCGTAACCTCGCAGGAGGAAGCGGCAAAATATGCCCCGGTCGAACTTTCGCCTCAGGTTGAAGGCCGCTGGCGGTGGCTCGGGACGCGGACGCTGATGTTCGATACGGACAAGCGATTTCCGATGGCGACAAAGTTTACGGCAAGGGTTCCGGCGGGCACAAAATCAGCCACAGGCCCGACGCTCCAAAAAGATTTTGTATGGACATTTACCACTCCGCCTCCGAAAGCGATCCAGATGATCCCCAGCGGCGGACAGACCACTCGACGCGATGCGATGATGTTCATCGCCTTTGACCAGGCGATAAACCCGGAGGCCGTGATCAGAACTATTTCGGTCAATGGGGGCGGGAAAAAGCTTCCGATCAGGCTTGCCACGCAGGATGAGATCGACAAGGACGGCAGTATCTCCTATTACGCAAAGCAGGCGCAGCCGGGGCGTTGGATGGCCTTTCGCGCGCTGAACTCAGACCGGCTGACTGAAAACGCGCTGCCCGGAGATTCGACCATTACGGTGACCATCGAAAAAGGAACACCATCGGCAGAGGGACCGCTCACAACGACACAGGCGCAGAATTTCAGTTTCAGGACCTATGGGGCGATGAAATTCGTCAACGCGATGTGCGGCTGGCGAAATAACCAAAACTGCACGCCATTCGAGCAATGGATGATCCAGTTCACAAATTCGATCGATTCGACAAAGTTCACAAAAGAAATGGTGAAGATCGAACCGGCGATAGAGGGAGCGAACATATACCCCTCGGGGAACTACGTTTATGTTCAGGGTGTAAAAAAGGGGCGGACAACTTACAAGATCACCATTGACGGATCGCTGCCGGACATCTACGGCCAAACGATGGGCCAGCCGGCGACCGCAACGATCAAGGTCGGGTCGGCACAGGCCGCGATGTACGCTCAGGGCGGATATATGAGCGTTCTCGACCCCTCGGCAAAGCCGACGTTCTCGATCTATTCGATAAACCACAATAACGCCAAAGTTAAGATCTACCGAGTTCGTCCGCAGGACTGGAACGCATATCAGCAATACGTCCGCTACATCAACTATGACGACGGAAGACGGCCCGCGATGCCGGGGACGCTGGTCTCTGAAAACACTGTTTCGATAAAGAACATTGCGGATGAGCTGGTCGAAACGCGTATAGACCTTGCACGTGCATTGAACGGCGGATACGGAAACCTGGTGCTGGATATTGAGCCGACGGTACGGCGTGACAAATATGACCGGACGCGTATCATCACCTGGATACAGGCTACGCAGATAGGCCTGGATGCATTTGTTGACAACGAGGAACTGGTCGGTTTTGCTACCGAACTCAAGACCGGAAAGCCTCTGGGCGGGGTCGATCTTTCGATCTATCCCAACGACGGCACGGCCTCGCCGGACCGCGCATCGGCGCCCGTCGAGGAAAAAGGCTGGATCGCAACGATATGGGACTGGGTGACCGGTGCGAGAGGGCCGAATGCAGGTGAGATAGAAACCTATGACACGGCGGGTAACCCGGTAGAGACCGAGACCATCGAACCGGCACAAACCAAACAGACCGGAGCCAACGGGATACTTCGTTTGAGGCTCTCGGAGCGCTCTTCAGAAAAGGGGCAGAACATCCTTATCGCCCGCCGGGGAAACGACATCGCATTTCTGCCGGAGAACACCGACTACTTTTGGCAGGATCACGGTTCGTGGCATAGAAAGGGCCAGTCCGATTCGCTTCGATGGTTCGTATTTGACGACCGCAAGATGTACAAGCCCAACGAAGAGGTGGCGGTAAAGGGCTATATCAGAAAGCAGACCGCCGGGAAGCTGGGCGACATAGAGGGCCTCGGCGATTCGGCCAGAGGATTTACATGGACGGCGCGTGACCCCCGAAACAACGAGATCGCAAAGGGTTCGGGAGATCTGAACGCCTTTGGCGCATTTGACTTCAAATTCAAGCTGCCCGACAACGTAAATCTCGGGAATGCCAATATTCAAATAACCACGAGCACGTCGCTGCCCGGAGGTACACATAATCACAGTTATCAGATACAGGAATTTCGCCGGCCGGAGTTTGAGGTCTCGGCAAAGGTAGAGACCGAAGCGCCGCATTTCGTAGGCGGAAATGCGAACCTTTCCGTTGAGGCGAAATATTATGCGGGAGGCGGGCTCGCCAACGCCGAAACGAACTGGACGGTAACCGCGACCCCGACCAGCTATACGCCGCCAAACCGAGGCGATTACACCTTTGGAACATGGGTGCCGTGGTGGAGAACTTTCAACCACTGGAACGGGCCGTCCGGACCAAGTTCGACGCAGACGTTCAAGGGCGTGACCGATGCGGGCGGCAAACATCTCTTGAAGATCGATTTCGAATCGGTTAAACCGCCTCGGCCATACGCGATCTCGGCATCAGCCTCGGTACAGGACGTGAACCGGCAGGCGTGGGCCGGCCAGACATCACTGCTAGTCCACCCCGCTGACCTCTATGTAGGCATTAAGACCCCGCGGACATTTGTCCAAAAGGGTGAAAAGATCGTGATCGAATCGATCGTTGCCAATATAGACGGCGGTCTGAAGACGGGCCGTGACATCGAGGTCAAAGCCGTTCTGAAAGACTGGCGATTCGACGCGGGATCGTGGAAAGAGATAACGGTCGATGAGCAGTTTTGCAATGTGAAGTCTGCGGACCAGGGCGTGAAATGCGAATTTCAGGCGAAGGCCGGGGGCCGGTACACCATAACCGCGACCGTAATGGACGACCGCGAGCGGTTCAATCAGAGCGAGTTCACGATCTGGGTGCCCGGCGGGAAAACGCCTCCGAACCGAAACGTAGAGCAGGAAGAGGTGCAGATAATTCCAAGCCAAAAAGACTATGCACCCGGCGACGTTGCGGAACTGCTTGTGATCGCTCCTTTTTTGCCTGCCGAAGGTGTTCTGACGCTGCGGCGCGACGGGATAGTGAAGACGGAGCGGTTTTCGATGAAAGAATCGTCGATAACGCTAAAAATACCGCTCGAAGAGGCATATCTGCCGAATATCTATGCCCAGGTGGATCTTGTGGGTTCCTCGCCAAGGCAGAACGATAAGGGCGAAGTGGACGAGAAATTGGCAAACCGCCCGGCATTTGCGAGCGGAAATATAAACCTTTCGATCTCAACAGAGGCCCGAAAGCTGACCGTCTCCGCCGATCCGAAAGATGCCACGCTCGCCCCCGGCGGCGAGACGAAGGTCGATATCCAGGTCAAGGACCATCGCGGCGAACCGGTGGCGAACAGCGAGGTGGCAGTGGTGGTGGTTGACGAGGCCGTGCTGGCACTTTCGCGGTACTCGGTGTCCGATCCCGCTGCGGTATTTTATATGGCACGCAGCACCGGCACATTGGATTACCGGCTTAGGAAGGACGTTCTGCTTTCCAATCCCGAAGACCTGAAAGCTCCGCCGCCGAGTGATGACATGATCAATTCGATGGATGCCGCCGTTGGCAGAGGTGTAAGTGCCAGGGAAATGGCTGCATTGCCGTCTGCTTCTCCGCCTGCACTCGCAGCGATGAAGGCCAGATCGGAAGAATTCAGGATAGATACAGAACCCGAACAAGCGATCACTCTCAGGCAAAACTTTGACGCCCTTGCAGTTTTTGCACCATCGGTGAGGACCGATTCGAATGGCCGGGCGACGGTGGATGTAAAGCTGCCGGATAACCTGACGCGGTATCGCATCACGGCGGTCTCGGTGGACCAGGGCAAGCGTTTTGGTAAATCCGAGTCGAACATCACCGCGAAGAAGCCGCTGATGGTAAGGCCCTCGGCACCGCGTTTCATGAACTTTGGCGACAAGATAGAGTTGCCTGTTGTTGTTCAAAACCAGACCGATCAGGATATGGCGGTTGATGTTGCGGTCCGCGGCACCAACGTGGCGCTCTCCGGCAGCGGTTCCACAGCCATCGAACAGAAGGTGGATTCGGCAGGTAAACGGGTCCTCGTCAAGGCAAATAGCCGTGAGGAGGTGCGGTTTCCCGCCGCAACGGTCAAAGCGGGAACTGCAAGATTCCAGATCGCGGTGAGTTCAGGCAAACATAACGATGCCGCCGAGATATCGCTCCCGGTTTGGACGCCGGCAACGACGGAGGCATTTGCGACCTACGGGACCACGGACAAGAACGGCGCCGTATTCCAGCCCGTTCAAACGCCGGGAGATGTCTGGCCGCAGTTCGGCGGGCTTGAGGTTACGACCAGCTCGACGCAGCTTCAGGAGCTTACAGACGCGTATATCTATCTTGCGAAATATCCGTACGCATGCTCAGAACAAATAGCGTCACGGATGATCTCGACGGCGGCGCTGCGTGATGTCCTGATGGCATTCAAGGCCAAGGAAATGCCGACGGCTGCCGAGATAGAGGCACAGTTCGCACGCGATATCCAGATACTCCAATCACGTCAGCGAAACGACGGCAGCTTTGGGCTCTGGAAGCGTGACCGCGAGCGGTACGAATATCCGTTCCTTACGGTTCACGTTGCCCATGCGCTCGCGCTAGCCAAGCAGAAGGGCTACAAGGTGCCGGACGAGATGCTCGATAAGACCAAACCGTACCTGAAGAACGTCGAGAACTACTTCAAAGACCAGTGGTACGTGTCTTCGCCGCAGGTCCGCTGGACGATCTCGGCCTATGCACTTTACATCCGCGACCTGATGGGCGATAGGGACGCAGGCAAGGCGAAGAAACTGCTTGCCGAAGCTACGGTTGAGAAACTCAACTTTGAGGCACTCGGCTGGGTACTTTCTGTAATTGCCAACGACAAGAATTCGGCCGTCGAGGTCGAGCAGATAGTGAGGTTCCTGATGAACCGAACGACCGAAACGGCAGCCCATGCCAATTTTGTCACCAATTACGGCGATGGCGGCTGGCTGATCATGCATTCGAACAGACGAGCGGACGGCGTATTGCTGGAGGCCTTTATAAAGGTCAGGTCCGCCGGACCGGCCGAGGGAGCAACGAGGGCAGCGGTCGATGATCTGATCCCGAAACTCGTTCGCGGCCTGCTTGCCCATCGCAAGAAAGGGCATTGGGGCTCGACGCAGGAGAATGTGTTCATTCTGCTGGCTTTGGACAGATATTTCGGTGCGTATGAAAGCGTGACGCCTAATTTTGTGGCCCGGATATGGCTGGGAAACACATATGCCGGCGAGCAGGCGTTCAAGGGACGGTCGGTGGATTCGAATGTGCTGAACATCCCGATGTCCTATCTGGTAGAACAGGGCGGAACGTCGAATCTAATACTTGATAGGCAGGGCGCCGGACGCATCTATTACCGAATAGGGATGCAATATGCGCCGAAGAACCTAAAGCTTGATCCGGCGGACTATGGATTTACCGTGCTGCGTAAATACGAAGCTGTGGACAATGCAGACGACGTGAAGCAGAACGCCGACGGAAGTTGGACGATCAAGTCGGGGTCGCGTGTTCGCGTGAGGCTGACGATGGTTGCCCAGGCAAGGCGATACCACGTCGCACTTGTCGATAATCTCCCAGCCGGGCTTGAGATACTCAATCCAGCGCTGGCTACGACCGAGGCGATACCGGCGGATGCGGGCGGGAACACGAGCGTTATCGAGGTGGGTGCCCGTTCGATAGGCAGGAACTACTACTGGTGGCGGCAATACTGGTTCGAACACCAGAACTTCCGCGACGAACGCGCCGAAGCATTTGCATCGCTACTGTGGGAAGGGGTTTACAACTACACCTACGTGGCAAGGGCAACAACACCGGGACAATTCGTGGTCCCGCCTGCCAAGGCCGAGGAGATGTACCATCCCGAGACCTTTGGACGGACGGGGACGGACTTCGTCAGGGTGGAGTAGCGAGGAGGGGGAATGCCCCCTCCCAAATTCAAATGTTTGGTGTTCCGCAAATGAACCGAGTTCGGGCTAATAGCCGGCATTCATGTTCAGCTCACGGCCGAGATGTTTTGACATGAACTCGGTATTCTTGTCGGTTGGGGTGCCATTATAGTCGGGTGCGTCCTTCAAGAATCCGTTCTGTCCGGTATGGAGCGAATTGTCCTTGTTTGAGAGGATATGAGCGGCTTCGTGATAGATCGCACCGGCCAGTTCCTTTGGGCTGCCGTCATACATCCGGTCAAAATAGACCTCACATATCTTTTTCGTGAGGTCGGTCAACCCCAGGACATTCTGATTCGCTTCGGCCAAAGCTACCGATCCGCCTTGTTTAGAAATCACGCTCTTAGAGATGTTTCTGACCATGTAAACAATAACATCGGTCTTCTGAAGAGCCGGCGTCGTGTTCTCATCGACAAGCTGAACGTCGGATGAGGTGAATGTCGTACTTTTTGCGATTATCGGTGTCAAATATGTTTTAAGCAGCGTTACCGCCTTTTGCGCGGATTCGTCACTTCCGCCTTTTCTCTTTACGTAGATAGTGAATGTGCTCATTTAAGAAAATGAACCTCCGTTCTTGAAATTTCCCGCTTGACCAAACGACTAGACGAATGTGTCCTGACGTTTTGCGGAAAAAGATACGTATCCGAGGATATTTTGTTCAAATGTAATAACGCCATGTATTTTCAATAGGTTAGAACGTGCCGCAGCGGGGTTTTCTTGTTCCGTCCAGCTCAGGCCGAATGTTAAAAGGCGAGGCGCGGAAAGTACGAATCGGGCCCGGTCTGAGGCGTACGTTGCAGCAAGAACGAGGACCTTTCGATGTACGAGGGGACAGGGCCTAATTTAGGGGAACGGGGATGGCCGGTGTGCTAGAATTATTGCAGCATTGGAATAGGCGAGTGGGGGCGCTTCACGAGGAAACGATCAATGGAAACAGTGGTCAAGGCAGCCGGAAAAACCAATTACGAAAGAGTCATCGATATTCTCCGGCTTGAGGCCTCGGCCGTTGAACGAGCGGCGGGCAGACTAGTGTCAACGCAAGTAGAACGAGCTGTTGAGATAATTGCCGCCTGTCAAAGCAAGGTGATAGTGCTGGGGGTGGGCAAGTCGGGCGTGATAGCGCAAAAGATAGCACAAACAATGACGTCAACCGGGACCGTTGCGATATATGTGCATCCTTCGGATGCATTGCACGGCAGCCTGGGGGTCGTTACCGAGGGCGACGTTGTAATTGCGTTGAGCAACTCCGGCGAAACAGATGAGATCGTAGCTATGCTTCCGGCTTTGAAACAGCGTGCGATCCCGATCGTGGCAATAGTTGGCAATGTCGGCTCAACCCTTGCACGTGATTCAGATGTGGCGCTGGATGCATCGGTGGATGAGGAGGCGTGCCCGCTAAACCTGGCACCGACGACCTCGACCACTGTAGCTCTTTCGATCGGGGACGCCCTGGCGATGACCGTGATGGAGGCAAAGGGACATACGGCGGAAGATTTTGCAGCGAACCATCCCGCGGGACGACTTGGGAAACGTCTTACACTTAGGGTCCGCGACCTGATGCACGCCAGCCCAGAGGTCTCGCCGGATGCGGGGTGGCTGAACGTAGTAAAGGCCATCTCGGATGCCTCTTTGGGAGCAGTCAACGTGGTCGATGAAGGTCGTTTAGCGGGAATAATCACCGACGGCGATCTCCGCCGAACCATCGAGAGGACCGAACCGACAAAGCTCTCTTCACTGGCCGCCAAAGTTATGATGACCCGCTCACCGATAACGGCCTCTCCCGAAATGCGCGCCTACGATGCTCTCCGGATCATGGAAGAACGTCCATCGCAGATATCTGTGCTTCCTGTTGTGGATAATGAAGGAAAGTGCATTGGCCTGCTTAGGATCCATGATGTTGTAAAGGCCGGGTTATAGTTCGTATTGGCCGCACAGGTAACCTGAGATCTCCGCACGGCATCAAACCGGTGTTGTCAGAGTCCCTGTTGATCAGGAGGGAATCGTTATGAGAAAGTTCCGGTCGTTGCTGCTAATCGTTGTTACCATTTTCTTTACTTCTTCCTCGTTTGGCCAGCGAACCGAGATATCGATCCTGCTAGGCGAACAATTTTTCGATGCAGTTATCGATGCAGTATTTCTCCACTCTCAGCCGCCAAGTTTTTCCATTGCTTCGTTGAGTGGCCCTTCAGAAGGCAAACTTGCCTCGGATACTTTGTTCCGAAACGCTTCGTTTTCGGAGAGCAGAACGTCCGAAGGAGGCCGATGCGGCGACTCAATACGGCTACTTCGCGAGACCGGGGGAGTTCGGACGGCCGTTCGATTTCGCGAAGGGAAGATATTATCTCCACTTTCATTTACCGGAAACTATAACCCTCCGTTGATCGGATGTGTCGAGTTCAGCGGCTGGGCGGAATCCAGCATCGATCTGAGGTTTGATCCATCCTCACAACGCCTGGTCGCAAATGCCAAGGTTAGCAACGTACATCTGAACGAGACCCGCGGTGTCGGAGGAGCGCTTATTGCCAGAATGGTCCAAAGCTCGATAGACAAACGGGTCAACCCCATTGAGATCATGCAGCTGGATAAGATCTCGTTCATGCTTCCTATTCAGAATTCGAATGCCATTCGGATGAAGGCAGTTGGCGTAAGACATGAAATAATGGATCGCGTTCTTCTTGTTCACATAGCTTACGAATTCGAGAAAGCTTCCTAGCCATGGAATACCTGTCGGGCCGCAACGATATCGTGTCCGAACCGTTTATCGATGCCTCATTTGCGACTCTCCGTTCCGAAAAAGCCCATTTTTCTAGCTGGTTTAGCCAACGGCACGTGGATTGCGGTAATTTAGGGCAATTTAGTGCGAGCGGTGGAAATACCGATTTCGGACAAGGGGGTTAGATGAAGATAGAAATTCTTAAACGGATAGGATTAGGAGCGGTGGTCGCAGGCGGATTGATGCTGGGCACGATCGGCGAGGTGAGTGCACAGCGGGGACAGGACCGCGGGAACGACAGCGACACAAAGCGATCAGAGGAACGTCGCGGAGCCGCTCCACAGCAGAGCCGTGTGCAGCAGCAACGGCAGCAACAAAGCCGGCTCGAACAGCAGCGTCAGCAGCAGCAACGGCAGCAACAAGCCCGCCAGCAGCAGGCTCAGCAGCAGCAACGGCAGCAACAAAGCCGGCTCGAACAGCAACGTCAGCAGCAGGCCCGTCAGCAGCAGGCTCAGCAGCAGCAACGGCAGCAACAAAGCCGGCTCGAACAGCAGCGGCAGCAACAGGCCCGCCAGCAGCAGGCTCAGCATCAGCGCCGTCAGTATGACCGTCAGCAATATCAACCGATCTGGCAGCAGCGACAGCGGCAATATAACAATCGCTGGGCAAATTGGCAGGCGATTCAGGCACAGCGTCAGCGCCAACTCCAACAGCAGCGCAGGCTCGCGTATCTAAGATATCAGCAGCGATATTGGGAGCAGATAAGGCGCGACCAGATCAGGCTGGCTCAGGCCCGTTACCACAATGACCTGATCTACAATCATCGATACTATCGGGGCGGCCAATACTACTACACCAGCCAGTATGGGGCTCAGATGCTCCAGGACGCACTTAACCGCGGCTACGAAGAAGGCTATTGGGCCGGAAGGGCCGACCGGGAAGATGGTTGGGGGTACGATTATCGGAATTCCTACGGCTATAACGACGCCTCCTACGGCTATGACGGGTATTACGTTCCCATAGACGAATACAGCCATTATTTCCGTGAAGGATTTCGACGCGGATATGAGGATGGCTACTATAGCCGTAATGAGTACGGATATTACGACAACGGCCGTTACAGCATTCTTGGTGCGGTTCTTGGGACCATCCTGGAGGTCGTAAGGTTCTAGGCCCGGTCACATCAGAGATAGATCGAGTTGGCCACGGGGCAGTAGTATTTTTCCCGTGGCCTTTTTATCGCGATGCCGCTATCTCGCATCGCGGCCAGTAAATTCTACAGTTTGTTTTCCCAGACTCCCTCCAACTTCCTGTCTGACGAGCCCAACGCCATTGGCGTACCAGTTTGAGGTTGAGATCTTGGGATCCGGAACCTTTACACCTTTTACGGTGAGGTCCATAGACATAAGCGAGTCAATTCTGGCCGCGGTATACTCTTTCCCACCAGCGGTCACCTTGTCGTCAAGCGAAACGATGCGGTGAGTGATCGTTATCTTGCCGTTTGCCGAAGTGCTCATATTGGCTACCTTCATATTGGCACGGATGTCATAGATCGATTCCCATTCGGTTTCGGCCTTCCATTCCCGTGGCAGCGTGACACCGGAACTCTTGAGAGTTTCCATATCAAACGCACCTTCTTTCATCGTGATGTAGTTCGTATATTCGACCATTCGGAGCCCTTCGTCCGTACATACCCAGTTGTTCGTGACCGTAATGTCCGAATCGAACACGCGGACCTCTTTGAATTCATCTCCGTCGGCAAGATCCTGGCGGAGCGAATATGTGCCGCCTGAACTGCCAGACATTCTATAATTACGCACGTTTGTCGTATCCAGCGGATAATACTCGTTCGCACAATTGCCCGCATTTTCAGTCGTGGACGGATCGGAGCCATTTGTATCCGTGTTGTTTGTCTGGACCTGCTCCGGTGTCTGATCACCCTGCAGCCGTTTCGAGACCTCGCCGCAGCCGACAGCCAAGAGCACGATGGAAAGGATCAAGATCAAAGGCAAGGTCGAAGTTGACCGACCTCCGACCGTTCGGAATGTTCTTAGCAAGAAGAATTTATTATTGAATGCCACGTATGGTCCTCCTGATCTGTGATTACGCCAACGAAAATTGTTAGGATAAAGAATGAGCTTCGGAATGTCGGGTGTATTCTACAATGTGTTCGCGCCGTATTGCTAATAGGGCGTTAGTGAATACACCCGAAACTATCTTATCTATAGACAATAATGGGAAAACCTCTGGTCGCGATCATCGGCCGTCCAAACGTAGGGAAATCCACGCTTTTTAACCGTATGACCGGTTCGCGCAAGTCAATTGTCGGCGACGAGCCGGGAATAACGCGAGACCGCATCTATGGCGACGTTGACTGGCGGTCCGGGATGTTTGAGCTGGTGGACACCGGCGGTATTGTTCCTGACGATGAGGCGATCATTCCTGCCAATATCTTCAGGCAGGCAGGGTTTGCCATCGAAAGGGCCAAAGCAATAATTTGGGTCGTCGATGCCAGAGCCGGGATAACGCCGCTTGATGAGGAAATATCTATCTTTCTGCGAAACATCAGTAAGCCGGTCTTTATCGCGGCAAACAAGGCGGAGACCAAGCGCGTGGAAGAGGAGGCTGCCGAATTTTACAAGTTCGGGTTTTCCGTGTTCCCCGTTTCGGCCGAGCACGGAACTTCGGTAGGCGATCTGCTGGAGGCGGTGGCTGACGCGATCGACATGGAGCCCGAAGACGAAGAGCCGGTATCGAACGAGATCAGGCTGGCGATAGTCGGCAGGCCGAACGTTGGAAAATCTTCCTTGCTGAATAAATTGCTTGGGGAAGAACGCGTCATTGTTTCGCCGGTCGCCGGGACCACTCGTGACGCGATCGATACAGATCTCGAACAGGACGGGCAGAAATTCAAGATCATTGACACCGCCGGCATACGAAGAAAGGGCAAAACAGTGGAAATGGCGGAGAAACTATCTGTAGTTATGGCCCGAAAAGCGCTGGAGCGAGCGGATGTCGCAGTTGTGATGATCGACGCGGTCGAAGGCGTGACCGGACTCGACGCAAACATCGCCGGGTACGCAGTTGAAGCCGGCTGTTCCGTGATAATTGCGATCAACAAATGGGATGCGGTGCCGGAAAAGGAGACGAATACGGTCTATGAGTTTGAGCGTGAGCTTCGGCGAAAGATGAAGTTTCTCGATTGGGCGCCTATCGTATTCATTTCTGCGCTGACGGGACAAAGGACCGAACGGCTGCTTTCAATGGCTTGCAGAGCGAATGAAGCTCGAAATTTCCGTGTGCCTACGGCGCGGCTCAATCAGTTTTTCGAGGACGACATCGCCCAACCCCGTGGCGGAAGCGCGCCGGCGCCGGTAAAAGGCGGCTTTTCGCGGCTTAAGGTAAAGTACATCACTCAGGGCGGTATCCGTCCGCCAACGTTCGTTCTTTTCACGTCCGGTGGCGGAGGCACGGCTAAACTACATTTTTCCTATTTGCGGTATATTGAGAACAGGCTAAGGGAGGAATTCGAATTTTTTGCGACGCCGCTCGTGCTCAAGGAACGTCATAAACCGGGGAGGGAGCGCAAACCGTGATGGAAGTATTTGTTCTTATCATCAGATTTCTTCTCTCCGGAGTTTTCGCAGTTGCGGCCGTTGGCAAACTCGCCGACCTTAAGGGCGCTGAAAAGGCAGCCCGCGGCTTTGGTGTGCCGGGATGGCTAGCCCGTCCGCTGGCCTATGGACTACCGATAGCGGAGATCGCCGTCGCACTGATGCTGCTGTTTCCCGAAGTGTCATTTTTCGGAGCGGGAGCCGCATCGTTATTGTTGATAAGTTTTGTCACCGGAATGGCCTATCAAATGGCGAAGGGAAATGCTCCTGATTGCCATTGTTTTGGCCAACTTCACAGCGAGCCGATCGGTGCAGCTGCCATTATCCGCAATGTTCTTCTGCTTTTGGCAGCAGCGTTTCTTGTGGTTCGCGGTATCGACGGCCAGGGAGTCGCTCTGGCAAATGATCTTCGTGAGACGATCATGATCCTCGGGATCGCTGTTTCGATGATGGCCGCATTCGCGGCGATCCTGGTCGCAGTTGCGGCGCGGGCCGGTCAGCAAAAGCTCGTACGGCGGATCGAGATGCTTGAGATCCTCTCAGGCGAGGACGTGTCGATAGATCATGACGAAGCGGTCGACCCGAACAACGGCCTTCCGATCGGGGCGCCGCTACCGGAGTTTGAGCTTGCGAAAGTCGGTGGTGGAAGCCTTGCCTCTCGTTCACTTACCGATTCGGGCAGGCCGTCGCTCCTCTTTTTTGTCGGGCCGGACTGCAAGCCCTGTGCATCGCTTTACCCGGAGATAGAAAAGTGGTCAGAAGAATTTGGCAGCGGCATCGATCTTTGGATCGTAAGCCGTGGCGATGCTGAATCCAACCTTGCAAAGTTCAATGGATCGCTTACCGACCGATTGCTTCTGCAGTCAGAGCGTGAGGCGGCGGACCTGCTTCGCGCCCGCTGGACCCCGACGGCTATCCTCGTTGGCCCAACAGGACGGATAGCCAGCAACCCCGCCGTCGGGGACAACCTTATCAGAGAGTTGATGGACAAGATAAGGATCAGGATCGACAAGTTTGCAGATGGGTTCATAGATGTGCGTGTTGGTTCGGCGTCAGGACGAAAGAGTTTTGTCGGCAAATTGATACCGGAGTTTTCTGTAGAGGATATACACGGAGACAGAGTTACCGACGCAGATCTGAAAGGACGGGAGGCATTGGCGATCTTTCTGGCAAAGAACTGTGGCCACTGTACGCGGATGGCCGAAGAGATCGTTCGACGGGAAGAGGAGGGGCATCCGAACGCAAGAGATCTGTTCGTGTTCTCCGATACGGATTTAGAAACCCTGAAAAGCTACGGCCTGAGCGCGAGGGTGATATATGACCCCGGTTTCGAACTCGGAAAGTCCTTCGGAATGTACGGCTCCCCGTCGGCTGTGCTGATAAACGAAGACGGCAGGATAGTATCGGAATCTGCGATCGGGCAGCCGAACATATGGGCGCTGAGAGCTGAGACCGGAGGTATTGACGGCTGAATGGGTCCGATAGACTGGAACATCGAAGGCTCGGACGGAAATGCCAGAGCCGGAACGCTGAAGACCCGCCGCTCGATGATCGAAACGCCGGTCTTTATGCCGGTCGGTACACAGGGCTCTGTGAAAGGCGTGTCCTTTGATCTGCTGGAGAATGAGATCGACGCCCGCATCATTCTCGGAAACACCTATCATCTATTTCTCCGGCCGGGAGTGGACGTGATCCGCGAGATGGGCGGTCTGCATCGGTTCACATCATGGAAGCGATCGTTCCTTACAGATTCCGGCGGCTTTCAGGTCTTCTCGCTGACAGATCTCAGGAAATTAACGGAAGACGGAGTTGAATTTCGTTCGCACATCGACGGCAGCAGCCAGTTCCTCTCGCCGGAGATCTCGATGGAGATACAGGCCGCGCTCGGCTCTGAGATCGTAATGGCCTTTGACGAATGTCCGCCGGGTGATGCAGGGCATGAGGCAACGAAAAACAGCCTTGCACTTACGATACGATGGGCAGAAAGGTCGAAGGCGCGGTTTCAGGCTCTCCAAAAGGAGGGGGCCGATGCGGGCCGGGCCCGGGATGGCGACCCGCTCGGGGACAGCTCTGACAGCTCCAAAGATCTCAGCGGCGAACAAGCTCTCTTCGGGATCATACAGGGTGCCGGCCACCACGACCTTCGTCGCGAAAGCCTTGAGCGCACCGTGGCGATAGGATTTGACGGATACGCGATAGGAGGGCTGAGCGTTGGCGAAGAAAAGGCTGTGATGTACGAAGTTCTGGAAAACATCACCCCAAGTATGCCGACGGACGCCCCAAGATATCTGATGGGCGTAGGGACACCTGAGGACCTGTTGGAGGCGATCTCGCATGGCGTGGATATGTTCGATTGCGTGATGCCGACCCGCAACGGCAGGACCGGCGGAGCATTTACGTCAACCGGCAAACTGAATATACGGAATGCCCGATACACCCGCGACGAATCACCGCTCGACACGGATTGTGGATGCACGGTTTGCCGTCGTTACAGCCGTGCCTATCTTCGACATCTATATAATGCGGGTGAGATGTCCGCGGCGATCCTGCTCTCGCAGCACAACCTCTATTTCTATCTCAAACTTATGAAGAAAGCCCGGGCTGCGATACTTGGCGGGGGGTTCGAGGAGTTTAAGGCGGACTTTATTGCCCGCACTGTCGAAAACGACCGCGTTCCCGTTTGAAAAAGGGGGGTGCAGTGTATATCATAAAACTTTTATTTTCCTTCGTGAGAAATGATGAATAATCTACTTTTGTTTTTCCAGGATTCCGGCGGTGGCCTTTTGTGGGCATTATTGCCGTTCGTGTTCATTTTCCTGATCTTTTATTTTCTCGTGATCCTGCCGCAGAAGAGACAACGGCAGCAGCTTCAGGAGATGATCACGCAACTAAAGATAAACGACGAGGTTGTCACAAACGGCGGCGTGATCGGGAAAATCAAGGAAATAAAGGAAACAAGTTTTATCATACAGAGCGCAGAAAAGTCCTTTCTTGAGATAGGCAAAAGCGCGGTCGTCGGAAGAAAGGCCGAATAACTTAACTGTTAACTGCCGATACATTTTGCGCGGTTCTGCCTCGTATCGATTCGGCAATTAACGATCAATATGAAGAATAGAAGTCTGCTAATACGGACTGCGATCATATTCGCCGTCACCCTTTTAGGGATCTACCTTGTTTTGGGGCCCAGCGGCCGTGCGCCGAACGCTCAGGACCTTACCTGGGCCGGGATAAAGGCCAATTTGTCCGAGAACATCAACCTCGGACTCGACCTAAAGGGTGGTTCGCATCTTGTAATGAGGGTTCTCACGGACGACTACCTGAAAACTCTCACCGAAAACAATGCCCAGGCGGCCCTGGTAGCCGCGGAGGACGCGAAACTTCCCGTTAGCGGCAGCAGGGTGGTTGCAGAGGACGGCGACTACGCGATAACGCTGGAGCTTTCAGATGCGGGCCAGGCAGAGGCAGTTTCAGAAGAGGTAAAGAAAAAGGTCGATCTGCTGAACTGGTCGGAAAGTGTGGATGGTTCGACCATTACGTGGTCGCTGCCTTCATCGTTTCAGACGGTATTAAAGAATCAAGCCGTAGAACAGGCACTTCGCATTATTGAAAGCCGTATCGACCAGTTTGGCGTGACCGAACCGACACTCCAGCGGCATGGATCGGACGCGTCTGCGCAGATACTGCTTCAAATGCCTGGGCTCGATGATCCGGAACGGGTCAAAATAATCATAGGTGCGGAGAGCAATCTGATGCTGGCAAAGGTTGTCAGCCCGCCGAGCCCCAGCCCGGTTCAAACTTATTCGACAAGGGAAGCCGCCCTGCAGTCACTTGGCGGTGCCGAACCGCCGAACCGAAGAGTATTGCCCTATCTCGAACGTGATGAGGTAGAGGTCGCGGCAAAGGACGGAACAAAACCGCCGAGCAGTTGGGTCGTGATCGAGCATCCGCCCGTTGTAGATGGTTCGGAGCTAAGGGATGCCCAGGCGGTCACTCGTACGGGCAACGAGGGCGACTACCAGATCTCTTTCTCGCTCAAACCTGCCGGTGCGCAGAAGTTCGGCGAATGGACCGGCCGGAATATTAACAACTACATGGCAGTGGTCCTGGGCGGGGAATTGGGAGACCAGGTAAAATCGGTTGCCTATATCCGTTCTCAGATCTTTGACCAGGGTGAGATCTCCGGCAGGTTCACAAAGGCGACGGCGGAGGACCTTGCTTTGACGCTTCGCTCCGGTGCCCTTCCGGCAAAGATCGAATATCTGGAAGAGCGCACTGTGGGCCCGAGCCTGGGTGCCGATTCGATCCGTGCCGGTGTAACGGCCTCGCTTGCCGGTATCGCGTTCATCGTGGTGTTCATGCTTTTCTATTATCGTGCATCGGGTATCAACGCTGTAGTGGCATTGTTCCTCAATATGCTTCTGACGGGGGCCGCATTGATCCTGCTCGACGCCACACTCACGCTTCCGGGAATTGCCGGATTCATTTTGGGCATCGGAATGGCGGTTGACTCGAACGTTTTGGTCTTCGAGCGTATGCGCGAGGAACTCAGGGCAGGGCGGCCAGTAGCCGAAGCCGTCGCCAACGGATTTGACCGGGCCTTTATCACGATCGTCGATTCAAACGTCACGACGATCATTTCTGCGGTCATCCTTTATCTCTATGGTTCGGGCCCGATACGCGGATTTGCGGTCACGCTGATCCTCTCGCTGCTGATCAATCTGTTTTCGGCGGTGTTCGTTTCGCGCACTATCTATATGTGGCTGCTGGAAAAGAATCCGGCAAGGACGAAATTAAGCATCTAGATCGAAGCCGCCGACATCGGGCTATCGACAGAGTATTCGTAATGTTTCAATTTTTCACAGATCTCAAAGTTGACTGGATGGGGCTAAGAAAGCCGCTGGTCTTTATCTCCGTGCTCGTGCTGCTTGCCGGACTTGTCTCCGCTGTCGGCCGCCAGATGAGCGAAGGCGGCACGGATGCGTTCAATCTTGGCGTCGATTTCAAAGGCGGCTCGGTGCTAACGGTAAAGTTTCGTCAAAAACCCACAGCAGACGAGATCCGGTCAGCCCTCAACTCGGTTGGGATCACCGAGGCAGTGATCCAGGATTCGACCGACAAGGATGATGAGGTGCTCATAAAGATCCCCATCGTCGAAGGTGCTGAGATCCCGGCAGCCGAGCCCGAAGCGGCAACTCCCGCGAATGTTAGCAGCGAGGAAACGCCTGCCGCGACACCCAACGCTGAAGCGGAGACAGTCGGGACCACTCAGGTGGAGCTTGGACGGGCAATGGTGATCAAAGGATTGAGCAAGTTCGGCCCGGAAACAAAGCCGACGCTTGAGCTCGATCAGGATGAGAATGCCGCCTTTAAAATAGTTGGTACTGATTCGGTGGGGCCGATCGCCGGCGAACAGCTTCGTAACGCGGCGATAATAGCGACGCTCATGGGCATGATCGGAATGCTTCTTTTCATTGCGTTCCGATACGACTGGACCTATTCGGCCGGGGCAGTGGTGGCGGTCTTCCATGACGTGCTAGTCACTCTCGCGTTCTTTTCGATCTTTCAATGGGAGGTTAGCCTTACGGTTCTCGCCGCGATGCTTACGCTGGTCGGCTTTTCGGTGAACGACTCGATAGTTATCTTCGACCGTATCCGCGAGAACGTTACACTGCACCGAGGCGAACCTTTGTACAAGCTGGTCAATCTTTCGATAAATCAGACGATGTCCCGCACCATTGTTACAAATGGATTGACGTTTCTGGCCGTGCTGGCTCTCGTGCTCTTCGGCGGAGAGGTTCTGAGGGGTTTTTCACTTGCGCTTTTTGTCGGGGCCATCGCCGGTACGTATTCGACCATAGCGATCGCCAGCCCGATCGCCATCTGGTGGCAGGGGAAGATAGGCAGGGCGGAAATGAAGGACGTGCACTCAAAGACGACCAAGTCAGAAAAGCTTGCGTCGGCATCACGAAGCTCCGTGACACGAAGGCCCGTGACTCGTTGATCTATCCGGTCCGCAGTATTCGGATTTTTTGTCGGTATTAGAAAAAAGATAAGAGATGTTTGCAAAGTAGTCGAATTATTCTTGACTTTCGTTGCTCAAATATTTAGACTTCTGTTCGTTGCTGGTCAATTTAATTTTCGCGTTGTTCCGAAACCGGGAAACCTAGTAGGTCTCTCGGGTACAGAGAGGCGTTTGTTTTGAATTGCCGGCATTTGTCTTTTTTTGCCCCGCACTTAATGAACAGACGTTAATACGGACAAGCGAATAGCAGGTAATACGAGTGTTTCGTTAGTGAAAACGTTTACAACGTATGGCCGCCAAAAGTACATCGTAATATCGTAGGGACAAAAGGCCCAAGACCCCAGTTTGGCACCGGAAGACAGGGAGGAACCAGATAATGTTAGACCAATTAGTAGAATCAAAGGCCACTGCAGAAAGGGATTCGCGCCGGAGCGGGCTTCTGCTTGCCACCTTTATAATCATGTCTACTGTGATGGTGAGTTCATGGCTGTACAGCCTTTTCGCCAAGGACTATGACATGGGTGGCGACACGCTGGCGTTGCAGACCCTTGTCGCACCTCCGGTGGTCGAAGAGGCGCCAAAGCCGGAACCGGAAAAGGAACCGGAACAGAGACAGAAGGACCCGAACGTTGACCTCAGGAAAGAGGTCATCGCAACGATGTCTGAGCCGCCGCCCCGGATCCCCGACAAGGTCAGTGCTGTAAGGCACAATATCCCTCCGCGTGATCCAAACCGTTACACAGTTCAGAGCGATAGGGATTTCACGGCAAAGAATGCTCCTCCGCCGGACTACAGCGGCAGGGTGAACACATCCGGAACAGGAAGCGACAGCGGCCGTCCGGGTGGCGGTGGCGATTCGGATCGTGGCGATACACCGCCACCGCCTCCTCCGCCAAAGCCGCCACCAGCAAAGCCGATCTCGGGTGGCGTGCTGAATGGTAAGGCGACAAGCCTGCCGAAACCTCCGTATCCGCCAGCGGCGCGAGCGATCAGGGCCGACGGCCCGGTCACCGTCCAGGTGTTGATCGACGAGGGTGGCAGGGTAGTTTCGGCCAACGCGGTGAGCGGACATCCGCTTCTCAGACCGGCGGCGGTTCAGGCCGCACGCCAGGCACGGTTTAGCCCGACGATGCTCTCCGGGCAGCCCGTGAAGGTCTCGGGTGTCATCACATATAATTTCGTAGCCCCATAAAGGGCGCCGGGTTAAAGGGCCGTGCCGATGATCCGCGGATATCGGGCGGCCCTTAAAAGATACGCAATAGATAAAATAAAGACTTTTTCGATTTCTTTGGAGGACTAACCATGACTTTTCTTGCAAGCCTTATCGGAAGCGACATCTCGGTCGCAACGATCTTTCTCGCTGCCGAAGGCACACAGATCTCTTTTGGTATCTATGATATCGCCAAGAGTTTGACGATACCCGGCTGGGCCGTTATCTTCATTCTCCTGTTCCAGTCGGTGTTTCTTATCGCCGTCGGCATCGAGCGTTGGCTCACCTACAACAAGGCAAAACAGCAATCTCGCCAGTATGCCCCGAAGGTGGCGCAGGCGCTCAAGAACAGCAACATCGACGAAGCCATCAACATCAGCGACAAGCACAAGGATTCGCACCTTGCAATGGTCGTTTCGTCAGGCCTGAAGGAATTCAGTGCTCACCTTGGCAACGAGGAGATCACCGCAGACCAGATGGAGGCTTCCAAGCGTGCTCTTGAGCGTGCGATCGCCGTTAAGACGGCCGAGCTCAAGCGCGGCCTTTCAGGGCTTGCAACCATCGGTTCAACGGCTCCGTTCGTCGGACTGTTCGGAACGGTCGTCGGCATCATCGGTGCGTTCGTCGCTTTGGCTCAGGCCGAGAGCGCGGGTATCGGTGCGGTCGGTGCGGCCATCGCTGAGGCTCTTGTCGCTACGGCGTTCGGTATCGGTGTGGCGGTTCCCGGTGTGTGGCTTTTCAACTATTTTACGAACAAGGTCACGAGCTTTGGCGTCGAAATGGAGAACTCTGCTTCGGAGTTGGTCGATTACTTTATCCGCCAGCGCACCAAGCGTCTGCAGGGTTAGTTTTGGGGCGGGCTTCGGCCCGCAATTTTTAGCAGGGAGATTTTACAGCAATGGGTGCAAAAGTCGGTGGAACCGATGAATATAATTCGGACATCAACGTAACCCCGATGGTGGACGTCATGCTGGTGTTGCTGATCATTTTCATGATCGTCACGCCGCTGCTCCAACAGGGTGTCACCGTTAATATTCCGCGGGATATGATGACACCGGAAGAGGACGCTGAGATAACTAAGGATACCTCAGTGGTCATTTCCATCCCGGACAACAATAACTTCTATATCGGAAAGGATCCGTACCCCATCTCCGAACTCGGCGAAAAGGTGCAGACCATGATGCGCGATAAGCCGCCCGATAAACGCATCGTTTACATCAAAAGCGGTGTCGAGGTGGATTACGGAACGGTGGTCCAGGCGATAGACACCATCCGTAAGCAGGATATAGATAAGATCGGCTTGGTGGCCGACCGCAAGAAGGCCGCGCCGACAGGCGAAGCGAACTAAGACCGCCGGGCCGCAGCCACTGGCAGCGGCCGCAAGGTTCACAAGAGAGGTCATTATGGGAATGTCAACCGGTGGCTCGAAAGACGAAGCCACACCAAATATTAACGTAACGCCGTTGATCGACGTTCTGCTGGTTCTCCTGATCATCTTTATGATCATCACGCCGGTGAAGCCAAGCAGATTTGAGGCAAAAGTTCCTTCGGAGCCGAAAAAGCAGGAAGGGCTTGATGTGAAGCCAAACCCGTTGACGCTAGTGATCACGATCCGGCGCAGCGACCGCAGTGTCCAGCTTAACAATGAGTCCGCGGGTTCCGTCGATGATACGGAAGAGCTTACTAAGCGGCTGCAGAACATATTCGCCGAGCGCGAAAGGAACGACGTTCGCCGCGAAGGGACAAACGAGATCGAAAAGACGATCTTTATCAAATCGCCGACGATGGTTCGCTATGGCGACGTTGTAAAGGTGATCGATGCGGCCAAGCTGGCCGGGGCAGAGCCAATAGGATTGCAGATCGACGATCTATCAGCAGATTAAATTAGCCGCGGCATTGCGATAACATCGTCTGCCGTGGTGTATTCAGGAGTTGAAGATGACATCTTCTCGTATAGGGACCATTGTGTCCATTTTGTTGGCCGTATTCGTAACGACCAACTGTGCTTATTACAATAAGATCGTATCAAGAAAGAACCTTGTTGACGGTGCAGAGGCGTACAAGGGGCGTAAGTTTGACGAAGCCGAGGACTTTTTTCGAAGGGCTGCGGCCCGTGACCCGGAAGGCCTGACAATGGAAGGCCGTACGGCTCAGCTTTTTCTCGCCAGGACGATCCACTCGAAGTATATCGGAAACCGCCGAGAGACGGATCTGGCCGAATCGGCGATCGAAGAATATAAAAAGGTGCTTCAGCTTGACCCGAACGAGCAATCTGCCTATAAGGCAGTGGCCGGGCTATTTGAGAACCTCCAGAAACAGGACGATTGGATGACGTGGGTGACCAATCGTGCAAATAACACTGAGATACTTCCCCAGCACCGTGCAGAGGCGTTTACGTCGCTCGCCGTTCGGCAACATACCTGTGCCAATGAGATCTCGGACACGGACGCGACCAAAAAACCGGGCAAACGTGACGGGAAAGATATCTTTATCTACGTCAAACCGGAGAAGCCGGAAGACCTGGAGCGTATGCGAGGCTGTGTGACGCAGGGTATGCAGCTGATCCAGCAGGCGATCGATCTTGAAACTGAAGAGATAAAGAACATCAAAGGCGTCAATCCAAAGGAGCTTTCCGATACAGAGCTAAGGCAGAAGCTAGATCTGGTCAAAGCGTTCGAATCGGCACGTTCATACCGGACAGCATTGCTGATGCAGTCTTCACGGCTTGCCGAGATGGACGGAAGAGAGGCCGAGGCGGAACAACTTCGAAAACAAGTTGATGAAGCACGTGCAAAAGGCCAGGAACTCAGCGAAGTTAACCGTCAGTTACAAGCTGAGATCGACGCCCGTATCGCAGCGGCGATCGAGGCGGAAAAAGCGGCCGACGAACAAAAGCCGGGCGGCAATTGATCTGAGACCAGGGTTTAAGACGGCGATGTTTGACCAGATAAGGTTGGACGTCGCCTTTTCTTTTCATTTACTGACGCATTAGGCCGGAGAAAATCTCTGGTTTTTCACACTGTTTTCGTTCTAAGATGTAAAAAGAGACAAAGTGATGATCCGCATCGAGGATATCATAGAGAAGGTTGAGGCCAATCGCCCAAATGCCGACGTAGAGATGATCCGCCGGGCATATCTTTTTTCGGCTATGCATCACAAAGGGCAGGTCCGAGCCTCCGGCGAACCGTATCTGGTACACCCACTCGCGGTCGCGGATATTCTTGCCGAGATGCGTCTCGATGAGGTGTCGGTCTCTACCGGGCTTCTCCACGATGTCGTCGAGGACACGCTGGTCGATCTGGAGTCCATCCGCTCTTATTTTGGCGACGAGATAACGCTACTCGTTGACGGCCTTACGAAGATCGCCCAGATCAGCAATCTTTCCAAAGAGCGGCAGCAGGCCGAGAACGTCCGGAAAATGGTACTAGCCATGATAACGGATGTTCGCGTGGTGCTGATCAAACTCGCGGATCGGCTGCACAACATGAGGACAATGCAGTTCCTCAAGCCGGAGAAGCGTGCTCGCATCTCGCAGGAGACGCTTGATATCTATGCGCCGATAGCCCATAGGCTGGGAATGGGTAAGATGCGAAGCGAGCTCGAGGACCTTTCGTTTCAAAACCTCTATCCCGAGGACTATAAACGTCTTGCAAAGGAGGTCGACGTGCGGCGACCGGAGCTCGAGGCCACGCTCGAACGAATACGCGCCACGGTCGAACAGCGGCTTCGGGAGAACGACGTGCCGTTCATCGCGATCCAGGGCCGTGTAAAGCGTCTCTATTCGCTCTGGAAAAAGCTAAAGAAGCAAAAGATAACCATTGAGCAGGTTTACGACCTTATCGCGACCCGCATCATCACACCCAATCAGCGAAAGTACTGCTATCTGACGCTCAGCGTCATCCATGACACATGGACGCCCGTGCCCGAGCGATTCAAAGACTGGATAGCCATTCCGCGTGACAACCTTTATCAGTCGCTTCATACGTCTGTGATAGGAGACGGAGGCCAGGCTTTCGAAGTGCAGATACGCACCGAGGAAATGCACCACATAGCCGAAGAGGGCGTTGCGGCACACTGGAAATATAAGGAGAGCCGGCTGGGCTCCAGTGAAGACGATGAGAGTCTCGACGAGCTGAGAAAGACGGTCGAAAGGCTTCTTCTGCCTCTGGTCGAGACATCACAGGCGGAACAGGATTCCGAAGACTTTATCGAATCGCTTAAGCTCGACCTTTTTCCAAAGGACGTTTATGCCTTTACGCCGATGGGCAAGGTGATCCAGCTTCCGCGTGGGGCCTCGCCGATCGATTTCGCCTATGCGATACACTCCGAGGTTGGAGACACCTGTACGGGAGCCAAGATAAATGGCCGCATCGCCCCCATCAAGACCGAACTTCAGAACGGGGATGTCGTCGAGATATTAACAACGCCGAATTCTAAGCCCTCCCGCGACTGGCTCAATTATGTAGTTACGGCAAAGGCGAGGAACCGCATCCGCCACTGGATCTCGCAGCAGCAGCGGACGGAGTCGATCGACATGGGGCGCCGCCTGCTGGAAAAGGAGGCAGACCGGTTTAGGCTATCACCGAAAAAGCTCATCAATAATGACGCGGAAATGAAGCGGATCGCCAATGAATACGGGCTCGGACGCCCCGAGGACCTGTTGGCTTCGGTGGGTTACGGCAAGACACTGCCGCGAAACGTGCTGGCGAAATTCCTGGGGCCGGAGAAATTTGCCGAGCTTGATCCCGAAACCAGGAAAGAGACCCGGCTTGAGACCGGTATGAAGGCCGTTAAGAAATTTATCGGCCTGAGCGAAGATGCGATCGTGGTCAAAGGTGTCGAGAATCTTCTGACCACACGGGCGCGTTGCTGCAATCCACTGAGGGGCGAGGACATCATTGGTTATATTTCGCTCGGGAAGGGCATCGTCGTTCACAACAAACGATGCAAGAACGTAAAGCAGTTGATGGTAAACCGCGACCGCATCGTAGAGGTCGAATGGGCAAAGTCAGACAAAGAGGAGATCCAGTCCGTCCGCCTTTTGGTTACGACCGAGAACCGAACGGGTATGCTTGCCGGTATCACGAATGCCATAGCTGATATAAAAACGGGTATCCGCGATGCATCCGCCAGCGTTTCGCGCGACGACAAGGGGCTCATCGAAGTAACCGTAGAAGTATTTGATAAAAAGCACCTTGACCGTGTGATCTCGGCCGTCGAAAAGGTGCCGAATGTGATAGCGGTTGAACGTATGAACCGAGCCTGAGCGAGAGCCGGGAGACTTCTGCTCTTTACACCTCACCTTAATAAGTTCTTTACATTTTTGCCGAACGGTGCTATATTCGCTCAGATTCAGTTGCGAGAACGGGATGTTTCCCCCAGGGCCGTCCGGCTTCATTTATCATTGACCTCTATTTTTCTAAAGCTCACGTTCCGTCATTTTTCTATGACCTGCAATGGCCCTGCGGCATTGCTGTTTTACTGAACGGGACTCCCACCTCGGGCGTCCAATTTCCAAAATAGGAGGACAACAAGAAAATGAAACGTGTTCTGCTGACCGCGATGGCGACAGTTGTTGCAGCCGGTATGACGGCGCTATGGCCGATCGATGAGGTACGGAGCCAGGAACGAGGCTCGGAAAAGGAAAAGGAGAAGATCATCAGATCTGAACGGAGCGTTCCGAATCGCTATATCGTCGTTCTTGAGGACTGGGCGGCCGGGGCACTGGGCGACGATTCGCGTGCCGGATCACTTGCATCTGAGTTTGCAGAGGTATATGGCGGCAAGGTCGATAACATTTATCGTCATGCACTTAACGGATTCTCCGTTGAAATGGATCCGAAGCAGATGCGGGCACTTAGCCGCGATCCGCGCATCAAGTACATCGAAGAGGATTCGGAGGTGTCGATCGATGCCACACAGAACAACGCGACATGGGGCCTTGACCGGATCGACCAACGCGATCTTCCGCTGAACGGCACTTACGTTTACAATGCAACGGGTTCCGGTGTCCGGGCCTACATTATAGACACAGGCATCCGTGCTTCGCACAATGATTTTGGTGGACGCGTCATCAACGGGTTTACTGCTATCAGCGACGGAAGAGGCAGCGACGACTGCAACGGCCACGGCACGCACGTTGCCGGAACCACGGGCGGCACGACGTGGGGTGTTGCGAAGTCTGTAACCCTTGTTCCGGTCCGTGTTCTCAACTGCAACGGCTCGGGCACCACAAGCGGTGTAATAGCCGGGGTTGATTGGGTCACCCAGCAGAAGAATTCCAACCCGTCGATCCCGTCTGTTGCCAATATGAGCCTCGGCGGCTCGGCTAATTCGTCTCTCGATACGGCGGTAAACAACTCGATCAATTCGGGCGTGACCTATGTTGTCGCTGCCGGCAACAGCAATGCGAATGCGTGCAATTATTCGCCGGCTCGCGTTGGTGCTGCGATCACCGTTGGTGCCACAACGAGTTCGGATGCTCGTGCGTCGTATTCGAATTTTGGCAGTTGTCTTGATCTGTTCGCTCCGGGCAGTTCGATAACATCTGCCTGGCACACGAGCAACACCGCAACAAATACGATCAGCGGAACCTCTATGGCATCACCGCACGTTGCGGGAGCGGTTGCCTTGTATCTTCAGGGAAATCCGTCGGCAAGCACCGGCTCCGTGACGAACGCGATCGTTTCCAACGGCACCACCGGAAAGGTCACGAGCCCCGGCTCGGGTTCGCCGAACATCCTTCTTTATACGGCGTTCATCGGTGGAGGTGGTGAACCGCCGCCGACCAATCAGCCGCCGGTCGCCACATTCACGTACAGTTGTTCGGACCTGACCTGCTCGTTCAATGCAAGCGGCTCCAGCGATCCCGACGGTAGCATTACCAGCTATGCATGGAATTTTGGCGACGGGTCCACCGGAAGCGGCGTGACCGTGAACAAGACGTACGCCTCCGCGGGCACTCGAACTGTCACTCTGACGGTCACCGATAACGGTGGTGCTTCATCCAGCACCTCGCAGAGCGTAACGGTTTCCTCCTCTACTGGCGGCATCACGCTCAGCGCTGTAGGCTACAAGGTTCAAGGTGTAAAACGGGCCGACCTTTCCTGGAGCGGAGCGACATCAACCAACGTCGATATCAGACGAAACGGGGCGGTGGTCGCGACGGTCTCGAACACCGGTTTCTATACCTACAATACCGGGGAGCGGGGCGGCGGCACAGACACCTATCAGGTCTGCCACGCAGGCACCTCGACCTGTTCAAACCAAGTATCGGTAAGTTACTGATCGGCGACACTGGCCTTTCACTTGCGGCAGCGGCTTCATACGGAGCTGTTGCCGCTTTGTTTATTGCCCTGAATCTGGTAAGATTTGCCTTTTGTTCGACTTCTGGGAACGAAGACATTATGGCAGCCAAAGAGGTTATCTCAACTGACAATGCACCTGCGGCGATCGGTCCGTATTCTCAAGCCGTGAAGGTCAATGGGACTGTATTTTGCTCGGGTCAGATCCCGATCGACCCGGCCACGGGCGAGTTTGTTGCGGGAGGGGTCGCCGAGCAGTCTGAGCAGGTCTTCAAAAACCTCATTGCGGTATTGGAAGCGGCGGGGGCGACGCTCGAAGATGTTGTGAAAACAACTGTGTTTCTTGCCGATATGAACGATTTTGCGGCGATGAACGAGGTGTACGGACGTTACTTTTCTTCGAACAAGCCGGCCCGAGCTACGGTGCAGGCTGCCGGGTTACCCCGAGGGGCACTTGTCGAGATCGAGTGCATTGCCGTGGTTTAACGGCGTGCCGGCATGTTGCAATAAAGAAGAAAAGCCAAACAACCGAGGCTGTTTGGCAACCAAAATCGAAAAGCGTAACTCAAATATAATTACGCAGCTTTGACAATTTTACCTGATTTAATACAGCGGGTGCAGGCTTTGATCCTGCCGCTTCCCCCGCCGGGAAGTTGAACGCGCACCGGCTGAAGATTGGGATTAAATCGGCGCCGGGTCTTGTTGTTAGCGTGGGAAACATTGTTCCCAAACTGCGGCCCCTTGCCGCAAATGTCGCATCGTTTTGCCATTATAATTGCCTCCGGTAATTTCGGGGTACGTTGAGTTAACAAAACTCAAAAACAATTTTTATAGCAAAATAGAGACCAGTAAGTCAAGTAATGAGTAAGTTTCAAATTGTAGAAGGAGTCTATCCGATCGTGAAAAATGTGAATGTGTCTTCGGCCGTTTTGGCCGGTATCGTTTTTATGGCCTTATTCGTCTCAGCATGCTCTGACGGCCCCGGCGGCCCGCCTGCGTCAAATGAGATCGCCGCCCGCGTAAATGGACGCGACATCAGGATGGAAGAGGTCGAGAAAGCCATGAAGGCCCAGGCTCAGGGGACCGAATCGTCATTTTCACAGCTCGAACTTGCATCGGCCCGTCTCAGCGTGCTTCAGCAGCTGATACAGACTGAGGTTATGTTCCAAAAGGCAGAAAAGGAACAGACCGTGCCCTCCGACGAAGAGGTTACTGCGGAGATGAATAATCGCCGTACTAACAGCGGCCTTTCGCGGGAAGAGTTTGAAAAGCAAATGGCTGATGCCGGCGAGACCGAAGACAGCTGGCGGCAAAACGTCAGGAAGGAGCTTGCTCTGCAGAAACTTCAGGACAAGATCACCGGTAGGGTGGAGGCACCGAGCGACAGCGAGATCGAGGCCTTTTATACGGGAAATCGTGAGCAGTTCAAAAACAAACGAGGCGTCGAGCTTGCGGCGATAGTGATCGATCCGTCGGACAGCGGCCCCGGCGACCCGACGACCAACGAAGCTGAGGCTCAGCTGCGGCTTAAAGAGATCGCTCAGCGGCTGCAGGCAGGAACCGATTTCGCCTCCGTCGCCCGTGAATTCAGCGAAGACCTTGAGACCAGGGCGCGGGGCGGCGATTGGCGTTACTTTAGCGAAGAAGAACTCAGGCAGGTTTTCGGCGGCCAGGTTGCGGACATTTTTATGAAGCAGCTTAAGGCGGGGGACGTTTTCCCGAGCGCACTTCCGCTTGATGGCCGCATACTTGTGGTAAAGATGCTGCGACGCCAGGAACAGGACGAGGACCTCACGCTTGAGAGCCCGAGCGTGCGGCCGCGGATCACAGAATTGCTGACCAATGCGAGAAAGAACCTACTTTGGCAGTCATATCTGGCAATGGCGATGAACGAGGCGAAGATCGAAAACAATCTTGCCCGTAAAGTTGTGGACAATCCGAACGAATTGAGCGGAGCGAGGCCGGCACCCACCGCCACCCCGGAAGGGCAGCCCGACACAAACGCGAACACAGCTAATGCGAACGCAAATGCCGATGCGGCGAACGCCAATGCGAACGCCGACGGTGCGGCAAATGCGAATAGCCCAGCAAACACCGGCAATTAAGTCTTTCTCAGCAATTTGCTCTGCTGAATCAACTCGCCACGGACCCCATACGCAGCTGTTGTGTTGCCAGGGTCCGTGGTTTTATCTTTGACCAAATGCTTTTTCGGCTAAACGAAGTAAAGAAAAGCTACGGCGGCACCGAGATACTCCGCGGGGTGTCGTTTCAGGCAAATTCTTTAGAAAAGATCGGGTTGGTCGGGCGAAATGGTGCCGGAAAGACCACGGTCTTCCGTTTGCTGACCGGGGCTGAATCGCCAGATTCCGGAGAGGTCATCAAAATGAACGGGCTAAAGCTTGGCCTGCTCGAACAGCACGTCGAATTTGCTTCGGGGGAGACGGTCCACACGGCCGCTTTATCTGCATTCAAGGAAATACGCGACATTGAGGCAGAGATGCGTCGGCTTGAGGCAGAAATGGTGACCGACCACTCACCCGAGACGCTTGAGCGTTACGCCGACCTTCAGACCGCTTTTGAGCAGGCGGACGGTTTTAGCTATACCGCCCGAGCTGAGTCGATCCTGCTAGGCCTGGGATTTACAAGGGATCAGTGGGCGATGGACACCGGAGTTCTTTCGGGCGGCCAGAAAAACAGGCTCGGTATGGCCCGTCTTCTGCTTTCAGGTGCCGACGTTCTACTGCTGGATGAGCCTACGAACCATCTCGATGTCAACGCAGTCGAATGGCTTGAAGAATTTCTGGGTGAATATAAAACGGCGTATGTCATTATCAGCCACGATCGTTATTTTCTTGACCGGACCACTGAACGGATCATCGAGATCGAGAACGGCAGGGCAGTTAGCTATAAAGGCAACTATTCGAAATTTCTTGTCGAACGAGAGCTTCGCCGTGAACAACAGCAACGTGAATATGAGAACCAGCAGGCGCTGATCTCAAAAACACAGGACTTTATCCGAAAGAACCTTGCCGGCCAGAAAACAAAGCAGGCCAAATCGCGACGCAATATGCTTGAGCGGCTTGAGCGGGTCGACGCGGTCGCTTCCGAAAAGTCGGGAGGCCAGTTTGGGTTGAAGAAGGTCGAGCGGACCGGTAACAACGTCCTGATGGCCGAAGAGCTGTCAATCGGGTACGGCGACAAGGCATTGGCCTCAGGGATCGGGCTATCACTTCACCGGGGCGAAGTTCTCGGCATAATCGGAGCGAACGGAACAGGGAAAACGACGTTTTTGAAAACGATACTTGGCGAGATACGCGAACTCGGCGGCAAGTTCATTTGGGGGACAAAGACCGATATCGGTTACTACGCACAGAACCTAGACGAACTGCACCCTGCAAATGAGGTAATACAAGAGCTTCGGCGAGTGGACCCGATGGCAGACAATGGAACGCTGCGTTCGTTTCTGGCAAGGTTCCTTTTTGTCGGAGACGATGTTTTCAAGCGGGTTGACGACCTGTCGGGCGGTGAAAAGGGCAGGCTTGCACTTGCCAAGCTGATCTATTCGCGAAAGAACGTCCTGATACTCGACGAACCGACGAACCATCTTGATATTCCGTCGCGAGAGGCGCTTGAGGACGCTCTAGCAGAGTATGACGGCACGATAATAACCGTCAGCCACGACCGGTTTTTTCTGGACAAGATCGCTACGCAGATACTTGCTTTTGAAGCAGACGGCGGCGTAGAGAATTTCAACGGCAACTATACCGAATATCACGACTGGCGGTTGAATAGGGCAGGCAAGAAGGGGATAAGGGAATTAAACACGGTCTTAAGCGACGTACAAGGGCAGGTGACGACCGGTCGGGCACCAACCGGAACAACCCTGTCAAAGAACCAGCGTGACCGCCTAAAGGGACGCATTGCCGAGATAGAGTCCGAGATCGAGCAAAGGGAATCTGAGCTTGCCGAGATCGCCGCTGAAATGAACTCTCCGGGGCTCGCTGCGGATGTTGGTGCCTATAACGATGCAGCGGATAGGTTTTCCCGCACGGAATCGTCCATCCAGACATTGTATGCCGAATGGGAAGAGCTCTCCGAACAGCTTGGCGACTAAAAAAAAAACCGCAGAGCCGAAGGGCGGGCTGCGGTTTGATAGCCCCGGAGGGGGGAGTGTTCGTAGTTTAGAGTTAGCTAAGGAGAGTCGGCAATAAAATCCAGTCCAAATATGGAGTCATCAAAATTAATAACCCGGACCGGCTCAGAGAACAGATATCGTCGGGATCGGACCTCGACAACGTAGGTTTGCCCGACGGGCAGCCCCTCGATCTGATAAAAACCGAATGAATTGGTAAGCGACCGCCGCGGTTCCGTAAGACCGCCGCCGGTAATCGTGATGGAGGCATTTGGGATTCCGCGGCCGCCAAGGGTCGCTACTCGCCCCGATATCGATCCGTTTGCCGATGTCGGGACGAAGGGAGCTATTGCGAAGGGGGAAAGGGAAGTCGTCCCGGCACAGACCGTCCGGGTAGCGAAATCACGCGATGTTGTCCGGTTCACCCAAGTGCCGTTCTCAAGATGGAGTACGAACAGCGTCGCGAAGGTCTCAGCAGTAGTGAACGAAGGCAGGTTAAAGCAAAGATCGACATCGCCAAGAAACTCAGCAGTTGTTGCGATGTCATAGATCAAAGCCGAAGCCGGGTTCGACGGCAAAGCCGGAAGTCCAACTCCCGAAAGAGGGATCTGCTGAGTAACGCCGCCCACAGTCACCTCCTCGTAAGTGATAGTGACATCGCCCAACCGGGTTACGACGGCCGCGGGCGAAGCCGGGGTCTCGCTCTTGAAAATTGCGGCGGTTTCCTTATCCGCACCGAACCCCGCAGGAGTTTCCGCGGTCTTTAGCTTACCGCCCGCCCCTGCGTTGAAGATCGCGGCGAGTTCCGCAGGTGAAAGTGCCCGATCATATACTGTCGGTTCATCGATCCGCCCGACAAATCCGAAAGTTAAATCATTGCCCAGCCTTAGGTTGTCTCCGTTGATCCCCATGGATGGAAATGTCGCCGGGGATGTGGCCTCAAGCTGACCGTTAATGTAGGACCTTAGACTAGTGCCGTCGTGCGTTACCGCTACATGTGTAAAAGCTCCGGCCGGTATTTCTGAAGTGCTCTGGACGACGTTTGAGACACTTGTTTGCGATCGAAACTCTGCGGTAAATCTTTGTGAGGAGCAGCTTATAGATGTGACCCAGCCAACGAGTTGGAATTGCATCGAGTGTGCGATGCGGTAACTGCTGTTACAGTTTTCATAGGTTGTTGGATTGACCCATGCCTCAAGCGTAAAACCACTTTGCGGGAAGAGTGCCGGGTTGTTCGGAATGCTTACATATTGATTCTGGGCGGTGAAGTTAAATGATTGCCCCACTTGCCCGATGCTGTAGCCCGCACCGTTCTGCAGTGTACCGTTGAACGCATTGCCGGAGATGTCGTTCGCGTTTCCGTCGCCGCTCCACCAACCGACAACACCAGCCGGCACGGCCGTCGCCGTCGGCTTGCACTTTCCGGCTGTTCCGGCATTGTAGATCGCCGCGATCTCGTTTGTTGCAAGCTCACGATGGTAAAGAGAGATCTCATCGATCAGCCCATCGTAGTCGCGGATAGTGTCGATCCCTCTGCGGCCGATCGTGAGTGGCCCGGTCGAGGAAGTGGTTTGCGGAACTCCTTCATCGATCAACGCGACCTGTCCATTGATATAGAGCCGAATAGTGCCGGAGTTGCCATTATGAGTGAAAGCGACGTGCGTCCACTCGTTAAGAGGTATCGAACCCGGTGCGGTCGACGGGGTCCGGGCATTGTTTATGTTCAGATGCAGAAGTCCGTCGCTGGTGCCGCTCCCTACAGCCAGCAGCCAAAAGGAAGTGGACGTTAAGTCGCGGTTTTCAATAATGTGCGGAGCGAGATTCGGAAACGTCGCCGGATTTATCCAGGCCTCGACAGAAAACGACCCTTGGATATTCTGTGAAGGATCATTGGGTATAGACACGCCTTGGTTCGAATCCGAATCAAAATTGAAAGCCTGTCCGATAAGGCCATTCGCGAAGCCTGCGCCGTTCACCAGCGTTCCGTTCTGTCGTGAACGCGAATCGAGAGCATTTCCGTCGCCTGACCACCAGGAGACCAACCCGGGGGCGACGGGCTGACAAACCTGCGCTTCGATCGTGTGAGCAAAAAGAGTGATCAGCAACAGTGCGGCTGCGAAGAGCTTGAGGGTGTTAAATCGCATAGAGGTAACTTTTTCGCCGAATTCCGGGCAAAGGAACACTGACGCAATATCATTGTCGATTTGCCGGGAGTAAAGTAAAATCTAGGTACATTTTTAACGGAATTTTCACCCGAAGTCCTAAATTATTTCTCATACGTTTCTCAATTTTCTATCGTTTTGTGTAAATGGAGCAATTGAACGGCAAAAACCTGATCGAATTCGGCGACATTGAAATCGATGTCGAGAAGAAGGTCCTCCGCCGAAACGATGAGGTCGTGCCCTTGCCGCTGAAGGCGGTCGAGCTTCTGACTATCTTGGCCCAAAATACGGGTGACGTCGTCTCAAAAGAAGAATTGATGGAAAGCGTCTGGACAGATGCTTTTGTCGAGGACAGCGTACTAACTCAGAACATTTACATCCTGCGGAAGACGTTGAAAGCAAATGGTTCGAAGGCTGCGATAAAGAATGTCCCTCGTCGAGGATATATCTTTGAGCCGCACGATCCGGTCCGGGCGTCCGGAGACGTTCGGCCCGATCTAGGCCGAGGTGTATCGGCTGCCGATCCTCAAATTGCTACTCAGCCGCCGCCTCAGGACAAGTTCATATCCGCAAAATATAGAGCGGACCAGCAATCACCTCGGCGTTTCTTAATGGGGGCGGCAGTAATCGCGATCCTTTTTGCGGCGGGCTTTGGCGGTTATCGCTATTTGAACGGAAAACAGAATAGCGAGGTTTCGAGTGCGACCCCTCTCCGACTTCGGCCGGTTTCACAACCCTCGTCGCTAAAGCGCATCGCGATTCTCCAGTTTAGTGGCTCAGAGCCAGCTTTCGCAACGTCATTTTCGTCTGATCTTTCGATTCGGCTCGGAAGCATAAATAAGTTTGAGGTGCTGGCGTCTGAACGTGTAAGCGAATACCTGAAGAAAGAGGCGGAGATCAAGGCTGATATGTTTTTGCTCGGTGAACTTGAGACCTCCAGCGGGCGTTTTGCAGCAGATGTTCGATTGATCGACGCCAAAACTGACTCGGTCATCTGGTCGGATAACTTCGAATATAACAACGTGATTCAACTTCTGGATGCGATCGCCAATGGCGCATCAAGGTCGATCGTTGATCGCATGACGGATGTTGAACGTGGACGTGTGGCCAAGCGGTTGCCGACAAATTTGGCAGCTTATCAGCACTATCAGAGGGGAATTGCTACATGGCGGGTTCGCAACGGGAGGCCAGAATTACTCCGGAAAGCGATCGAGCTTGATCAGAGCTTTGCACGGGCCTATGCCGCAGTCGCCGGTATGATGGCAATGGGGTCAGATGCTCAAGTTTCTGAAGGGGAAACTGCCGAGAGCCTTTTGGCGAAAGCGTTTGACCTTGATGATGCACTACCAGATGCCTATGCGGTGCAAGGCTTTATTCGGATATTTCATCACCGCGATTGGGACGGTGCGGAAAAGAGCTTGCGGAATGCGCTCGAACTCGACGGCAATAATGTGAACGCCCGCCATTGGCTTGCGGTATTTTATTCGATACATCGTCGGCTTGACGAGGCCAAGGCTGAACTAAGGCTCGCACTTGAATTAGATCCGACCAACCCGACACTTCTAGCCGATCTTGGCCAATTGCACTATTTTGCCGGTGACGACGCGACAGCCCTTGAGCTCTGCAACAAAGCGCTTGAGATAGAACCTGCCCATTCTATGGCACGCGGCTACATCGCGGTGATCAATGAGCCGAAGACCGACGACCGCGAATCGCTATTGGCAGAGGCAGAAACGGCGATGGCAGCAGATAGCTTTACGCTGCCATATCTAAATGTCGATCCAAAATTCGACCCCGTACGAGGGGATGCCCGGTTTCGGGAGATACTAAGAAAAATGGGGCTATAGGGTTGCTAGCTCTCGATGCGATAGTTCGGGGCTTCTTTTGTGATTATCACGTCATGGACGTGCGATTCGCGTAGGCCGGCGGATGTGATCCTCACAAATTTCGCGTTGGTCTGAAGTTCCTTGATGTTCCGGCAGCCGGTATAGCCCATTCCCGCCCGCAAGCCCCCGACGAGTTGGGTAACCATATCCTGAACGGAGCCTTTATAGGCAACACGGCCTTCGATGCCTTCGGGTACGAACTTCGAATCCGCTTTAGTTAGTTCCTGGGCATAACGGTCGCTTGATCCCTTTTTCATCGCTCCTATCGAGCCCATTCCGCGATAAGTCTTGAAATTTCGGCCCTGGAAAAGAATGACCTCGCCGGGGGCCTCTTCGGTTCCTGCAAATAGCGAGCCTATCATCACGCAGTCAGCGCCCGCCGCTATGGCCTTTGCCACATCGCCGGAAAATTTGATCCCGCCATCGGCAATAATCGGCACATCGGAGCCCTCCGCGGCCTTGACCGCCTCATTTATAGCCATGATCTGTGGCACTCCAGCACCGGTGACCACCCGTGTGGTGCAAATTGACCCGGGTCCGATACCGATCTTAACAGCATCAACACCGGCCGCTATGAGTTCCTTTGTTGCCTCGGCGGTTGCGACATTGCCGGCGACCAGTTCGATCTCGGGAAATCTTGATTTTATGGCCCTGATAGCGTCGATCACACGGGAGCTGTGTCCGTGAGCTGTATCGATCACGATCGCATCCACACGGGATTGAAGAAGTTCTGCGGCCCGCTCGAGAAAATCACCCGTCGCCCCGATCGCTGCGGCACAGCGGAGCCGGCCAAGGTCGTCTTTTGCGGCATTCGGAAACTTTATCGCTTTTTGTATGTCTTTAACGGTGATCAGACCCTTAAGATGCCCATCGTCGTCAACTACGAGCAGCTTTTCGATGCGGTGCTTCTGAAGTTTTACTTTTGCTTCGGAGAGCGTGGTCCCCACGGGTACGGTAACTAGAGGCTGGGGCGTCATCACCTCCGAGACCGGTATGTCGAAACGTGTTTCAAAGCGCAGATCACGGTTTGTGATGATACCGACAAGAAAGCCATTCTCATCGATCACCGGAACGCCGCTTATCTTGTAGCGTTCCATTATTTGCAGAGCCTCTGAAACCAGAGCATTCTGGTCTATCGTGACCGGGTCGACGATCATACCACTTTCGCTGCGTTTTACCTTGTCCACCTCTTCAGCCTGTTCGTCTATCGAGTAATTCTTGTGGATAACGCCGATACCGCCCTGTTGAGCGAGCGCGATGGCAAGGGCCGCTTCGGTAACGGTGTCCATGGCCGACGAGCATAGAGGGATGTTTAGTTCGATCCCACGCGAGAATCTTGTATTGACCTCGACTTCGCCGGGAAGCACCTCGGAATACCCGGGTATCAGCAGAACATCGTCAAAGGTCAGGCCTTCCTTTATCTCATCAATTTGCATAATCACAACTCTTGCACGCGAACTGTGTCAGATAAATAACAAAGAGAGCCCTTTGCGACGGCGGTGGGGCTCCTGTAGATAGAAAAATAGATCAAAACCACAATTAAGGACTCATATCAATCCCGTTCAAAAGTGACCGGGAGTCGGAGTGACCACCGGCTGCGACGTTGGTGTCGCTACTGCCGGCGTGCGGGCCGGTGTTGGCGTTGCCGGGGTCGGTGTCCTTGCCGCAGGTGGTGTCGCTGTTGGTGTTTGCAGCGACGCGGGTGTCTCAGTGGGCTCGGACGTCGGCGTCGGTCTCGGTGTGGTTGCCTGCGGCATCGCTGTCGGCGTCGGTGAGGCCGCAGGGGCGTCGTCGTCGATCCTTCCGCGTTGCCAAACCTGTTCAACGTTGGCCCTGTTTATTTCGAAAGCGATGGCCAGGCCCTTTTCCGGAGCCTCCGGGGGAGTCAGGCGTTTTCCGTTTAACGTGAGTTCCACCTTGTCGTGAAAACCGCGATAATAACTTACCCGCACGCTCTCGCTGCCTTCCAGTATCTTCGGCACGTCCGAACGGACGATCTCGATCCCCGATCGTCCGTCGACATTAGTGGTAAGCGAAATCGGTTCGGCGAGCGCACGGAATTCAAGACGGATCCTGTCGAAAGCCGGCTTTGGCTCAGGCTTTTCCACGGCGTCGGCAGTTTCACCATTCTGATTCGAAGCGTTATTCGCCGCTATCGGGTCGGCCGGGCTGCCCTGCCAATAATTGAGGATCAATAGGATCAAGGCGCTGCCCAACGCGAGTATAATCACGGCAAAGATCACCTGCGGGGCCATCGAGGCGGAAGCTCGGTCATCGGTCAGCACCTCCGGTTGATATTTCCTGAGCGGGTCGGATTCACGGCCTTCGGTTTCCGCCACCACTCTCGCATAGTCCTGAAGTGCTTCGTGTTCGTCAAGCCCAATGAACTTGGCGTAAGATTTAACGAAACCCTTGTTGAAAATACCTCCGGGCAGCGGCTTGTAATTGTCGGCCTCGATCGCTTCAAGATAGAGCGAAGAGATGCGGGTCTGCTCGGAAACCTCGCTAATGGATATACCCCGCTCTTCGCGGGCCTGCCGCAATTTTTCTCCAAGTGTCTGAGACATTAGTACCGTTGTGGTGCCGTCGCCGGAAGTGTCAACCCCAAAAAGCTGTAAACTTGAAATATAGCCCCGCCGGTGTATCTCTGTCAATCTAGTGAGAAAACGGCGAATGCAGGCGATGGCTTGATTCTTTCGCCGACTGCGTGATACGTTTAGACAACAAAATTGTCCGGGTTTGGTATCTCCGAACCACTCAAAATAAGTGAGGAAAGCGAAATGAGTCTAGAGGCGCTCGGGATGGTCGAGACGAAGGGTTTCGTCGGTGCGGTCGAGGCGGCTGATGCAATGGTAAAGGCTGCGAATGTTCAACTAGTGGGCAAGGAGTATATAGGCGCCGGCTATGTGACCATCTTCGTTCGCGGAGACGTGGGGGCCGTTAAGGCGGCGACGGATGCGGGTGCCGCCGCAGCTCGTCGCGTAGGGGAATTGATAAGTGTTCATGTGATCCCACGGCCGCATAATGAGGTTGAACGAATTGTTCCGAAAGGTGGCCGAGTAGGACGGAGCCCTGATGAAAAGGCGTTGAGCGGCGGCGGGAAACAACTCTCTTCCGGCCAGGCCGGCTCTGCGATCTCAGAAAATGACCGTACGAAATCGCGCTCAAAGTAAGGCAGCTTCAGCTTGAAATACAGCCTCGGGCGCGTAGTGCGAATTAATGGATCTTGATGGACGACAATGGGCAAATTGCGGAACGCGAGGCAGGTGCAGCGGTCGAATCGGCCCATGCTGCCTATCTCGCTTTGTCTCAGTTTGATCAGTCGCGGATCGATGTCATCTGCGACGCCATGGCCGCTGCCGCTCTCGATGAAGCTGCCCGTCTTGGCCGTCTGGCCCACGAGGAGACCGGCTTCGGCAAACCTGAAGATAAACGTGAGAAGAATCGATTTGCAGCAGAGGACGTTTGGCGTCATTTTCGCCCGATGCGAACCGTCGGAGTGCTTTCCGATTCTAAGGGGATCGTTGAGATAGCCAGTCCTCGCGGGGTCGTGGCCGCGATCATTCCATCTACGAATCCGACTTCAACTGCGATCTTCAAGATCATCATCGCTATAAAATCGCGTAATTCGATAGTGCTTTCGCCTCATCCGTCGGCTAGAGGGTGCATTGCCGAGACCGCGCGTGTGATGGTAGAGGCAGGGAGGGCTGCGGGCCTTCCGGATAATGCCGTCATCTGTCTGGAAAACACAACCATCAAGGGGACCGAGGCGCTGATGAAGCATCGGCAGACCGCGGTCATCCTCGCCACAGGCGGCATCGGCCTGGTCAGGGCTGCGTATTCGTCAGGAAAGCCTGCATTTGGGGTTGGCCCTGGCAATGTCCCTGTTTTCATCGAACGCTCCGCAGACGTCGAGAAGGCTGTTGCAGACGTACTTACCGGCACTTGTTTTGATAATGGGACGATCTGCGCATCTGAACAGTCAGTCGTTGTTGACGCTCCCGTCGAGGCTGCTGTCCGCGAGCAATTTATCAGACAGGGGGGGCATTTCCTGTCACCCGAAGAAGCAAAAAAGGTTGCTGAGGTCTTGGTAACTACTGAACGGACGCTTAATCCGAAGATCGTGGGTAAGTCAGCTGCATTTATCGCGGATCTTGCCGGTGTGTCTGTTCCCGACGGTACGCGATGCCTCTTGGCAGACTGCGACGGTGTCGGCCGCGACCATCCTTGGTCGATAGAAAAGCTTTCGCCAACGCTGGCGTTGTTCGTAGCGGATGGGATAAAAGCCGGTGCCGACCGTTGTCACGAGATACTCCGATTCGGTGGCATGGGGCATACGGCCGGGATGCACACGAACGACCGGCACGCGGCGGTCCGCTACGGCGAACAGATGCCCGCGGCCCGGGTGGTCATCAATTCGCCGACCACTCACGGTGCGATAGGGCTTTCCACAGACCTGCCGCCGTCAATGACGCTCGGCTGCGGATCGTGGGGTGGAAATGTGACTTCCGACAATGTATCGCCGGTGCATCTTCTCGACATAAAGCGTGTTGCGTTCGAAACAAAGCCCGTAAACCGTCCCGTTGCGGCAAAACCGGCCTCCATAATCGAAAAAGAGCCGGAGATGGAACCAAGACAAGTCCCGGACCGTACCCGGATCGCGGCTCTTGTTGACGAATTTCTCAGCAGCCGCGTTACAAAGGAAGATGTGCCCGTACCGGCCTCGACTCCAGTGGAGCCCGCAAGAGCCCCTGAATCTCCAGTCAGGACGGTGATCCATGAACTGCGGCCACAGAGTTCCACGAACGGTGAGCGCCCCGAACCGGTCGATTTCGTCAGCGAAGGTGACGTTCGGAGCGCCATCGACAAGGGCGAAAAGATCTATATAACCTCGAAGACAATACTTACTCCGGCGGCTCGCGATCTAGGCGAGGAAAAGGAGGTATTCGCCCGCGTCTGATCTGATCTATGTTTGTTCTGGCCCGGCTCCTGATCTTCACTGTCCTATTGTTCCCTGTGGCCGTCCACGCCCAGTCAGATGACTCCGGCCCGGCAGGGACTACCACGTTCGGAATGGTCGTGGACAATTCCGGTACGTTTCGTCTCGCGATTGACCGGGCGATCCGGCTTCTTACGCCGTTCATCATGGAAAAGGATGAATCGGCGCGCGGTTTTCTCGTCGTGTACTCTGAGCCTGAGCGAATTCTATTAAGGCAAGATCCCACGGATGATATTGATGAATTGGTCGATGCCCTTGAGAACATGCACGTTCTTCCCGGTCGCAGTGCGGTTTGGGACGCGGTCGGAATCGCGGCGGGGCAATTCCCCGAGGAGTCGCCCTCTGAAGGTGAGCGACGGATATTGGTGGTCGTAACCGATGGAGACGAAAAGGGAAGTATAGCCAGGCCCGCGTCGGTGATCGCGTCACTTCGTGAACGAAATATCGAGGTTTACGTTATCGGAATGGCAGAGCAGCGGATCTCCGAGCGGATGATCGACAGGCTCGTACGCGAAACGGGTGGAAAGAAACTAATTGCTCAAAGACAGGACGATGTGCTTCGTGCGACTGCAGAGTTGACCGAAATGATCTGGCGGAGCAAATAGAGGGATCGAATGCCGGAAATGGTTGTCGAGAAAGAAGTGTGCGGCCTGTGTGGCGTAGAGAGGCGTCCCGGAGCGGCGTTCTGCTATCATTGCGGCGGCGATCTGGCGGAACCGCCAGGTTCTGATCCTGCGATCCCGATCCCGCAGGAAGTCTTGCTTGATGAAAACCTTGATAATTTGGGTGTTTCAAAGGGCCGGCCATCCGCTAACGACAAACACGCGTCCGTCGAAGCGGCTCCTGCGGTCCTTCCCGGGGGAAAGCGACGTTCTCGCCGCAAGAAGCCCGCACCCAAGTCAGTAGAAGTAGAATGGAAGGAACCGGAGTCGATCGGCGTTGGGTATATTGTTTGGTCGATCGTTCTGCTCCTTCTATGTGCGGCGCTCGTTGCCGTTGCGATGTATATTCGATGAATGGGAAGTTAAATGGAAATTGCCATACTCGTTGTATTTGGCGTCTTATTGGGAGTAGCCGCCCTTTTCGTGGTGTTTGTGCTGCTATATAAATTCTTTCGCAGAGGCCGGTAAGGTCCGGTAAAAATATGCAGGCTCTTGGAATGGTCGAGTGTTTCGGGTTGGTCGCGATGATCGAGGCAGCGGACGCGATGGTCAAAGCGGCCAATGTCGAGCTAGTCGGATATGAAAAAGTCGATGCCGGCCTGGTGACAGCCATCGTACGCGGCGAGGTCGGAGCTGTTAAAGCGGCCGTTGACGCGGGTGCAGCGGCGGCACGAAAGGTGGGAACGGTAACCGCCGTCCACGTGATACCGCGCCCGCACGGTGAGGTTGATGAAGGGATCCCTGTTTTGGTTACCGGGGAGACGAACCGTAAAAAGATCTCAGGCTCGGTTCCTGAAGAATAAACTCAGCCTTGCGTTGCCCTTAGGCTGCACCTTTCAAAACAAAAAACGTCCCGGGCTAATTGCCAAGGACGGTTCAATGCTTGATCGTGCTCTCTTATAGGCCGCATTACCTTCTTTCATTCGGCCGCTGAAGTGCCGGAGCCGAATCGGGCCGTGAAGCTGTTCGTCCGCTTCGGGTCAGAGCGATGCGCTTCTCGCGGTTAGGGCCATCATTTACGACAACTCTGATGTTTCGATATGTTCCGTCCTCAGATTCGTTCGAAGGAATGTAACCTATCGAATACTGCATTCTCATCTCGCTCGCAATATCTCGTGCGATAGCAGGTAATTCAGCGACAGTGTTCGGAAAATATGCCTTGCCGCCGGTCTCTGTGGCTAGCGATTCCAAGAAGGACCGCGCCTTGCTCTGCAAACTTCTTGAGAAAAATCCCCCTGTTTCGCTAAGTTCCCTTACGAAGCCGACCGTGAAGATCTGGACGTCCGATTCTTTCAAAAGTTCGAAAAGCTGTCGCTGCGAATAAAAACTGGTTACGTCCTCACCGTCCGAAACAAGAACGAGAGCCCTCCGTTTTCTGCCGGGGTCGTCTTTTTCATATTCTGAAATACGCTCCACAGCGAGATAAACGGCGTCGATGATCGCGGTCCGTCCTCCCTCGATGTAAAGGTTGTCTAGAGCGTCCTCGAGATAAACTTTCTTGTCCGTAAAATCCTGAACGATCTCGATCTTGTCGGAACTTACGAACCTGATCACGCTTGTTTCGTCTTCGGGACGGTTCGTGGAGACGATGATCTTCCCCGCCTCGATCACATCATTGATCTGGTGACGAAGGGAGCCGGAATTGTCAATAACGAGTGTATAGTTCGTAGGGACCTCAGATTGAGAGAAAAACTCTATCTTTTGCTGTACCCCATCTTCGAAGATGGTGAAATCGCGTTGTGTAAGATTATTGATAGGCCGGTTCAAACGGTCGACGACTCTTACGTTCAGATTAACAAGTTCGGTTTCGATCTTGATGACGTCGTCATCCTCGCTGATTATCCTCGGCGGCGGCGTGGCTCCCGGCGTAGGCGTTGCCACCCTGTCGCGTTCTGCAGATTGAGCCGAAACGGGGCTTTCCACACGGAACAAAGCTGATGACAACAAAATTGCCAAAGCCAACAAAGGTAGAAGTCTGCCGGCCGTTTGAAATGTTATCGACATTTTCATTAGTAACTGGTCTGCGGGGTGGCGTAATATCCTTCCCGGCTCCGGACTGTTAGACGCGACATCCCTCGCGGAGGTTTGACGCGAACTCTGACCCTACGCCATTTTCCGTCCGGCTGAAAGTCGGTAGGTGTGTAGCCGATGGAATATTGATTCCTAAGCTCGACCGCGATCCTTTCAAAGATCTCGTCCATTTCAATGGCAGTGGTTGGATAAAACGCTCGTCCGCCGGTCACTGTAGTAAGTTCATCAAGAAAGGCCTGGCCCTGCATCCCTAACATGCTTCCTCGATCACCCACATCAAGTATCCCGACGGCATACGTTACTACGTCCGACTCTCGCATCAAGCGGCGAACTTCACTAAAGTTGTATCGAGAAGCATTGTCCTGGCCGTCGCTGATCACAAGCATTGCCTTTTTCTGATGGCTGCCGCGAGTCACCCTTTCCAGTCCGAGATAAACAGCGTCATATAGAGCTGTGTTATGCCTTGGCTGAACCAGGGTGAGCGTCTGAAGGACTGCGTCACCGTCGCGCGTTCGGTCAAGTAAAAGCTGAGCGCGGCTGTTGAATGCGATCAGAAAATATTCGTCATTCGGATGGCTGGAATTTATGAATCTGCGAAGGGCGGTCCTCGCTCGGTCTATTTTGTCCCCCGACATCGACCCCGAAACGTCAAAGAGGATGCCGATAGAAACCGGGGCGTCACTGTCGCTGAAAAACGAGATCTCCTGTTCACGGTTATTGTCTATCACTGTGAATGCGTTTCGTGAAAGCCCGGATACGTAGCGTCCGTATAGATCGGTTACCGTAAGCGTGAGTGTTACCAGATCCGTTCTAACGCGTTCCGGGCGTGTAGGTTCGTCCTCGATCGGCGGAGGCGTTGCCTCGGGCACTTGGGCAAAGGACCCAATGGTGGCAGATAACGCGATGCAAAAAAGGCAAACGAGTCGGAAAAGGGGAAATAGAGGATTCCCGACCATCAATGCTGCAGGTCCCATAGAGATCTCCCAAGAGGTGAACAACCTAATTTTAGAGAAACGTTCCGCTTCACGCAAGATATTTTTATGATGTAGCTGCAAACAATTAGGTTGTTCGATAGCGGGAAACTATCGGATTCCGCCCTGCCGGGGAACCTTTTCCTTCAATTTGCGTGATATAATCCGGTAAAACCATGTGTTTTGCGGGGCTGGTGTCTGCCTTTTTTAGACCGGCCCGTTAGGCAAACACGATCTTCTTTCTATGGCGGAATACATTTGTCGATTGGGCACTCCTTCGGGCGAGGTCGTTACACGGATCGTCGAGGCCAACGCGGCTGCCGATGCCAGAACTCAGCTCGAACTTGACGGGTATAAAGTTTTCGACGTGGTATCGGCTGACCGAGGCGTTTCCGCTCTACTGGGTTTCGGCGGCAGGGCATCGAAGGGCCGTGTGAAACAAGCCGATTTCCTGCTTTTTAACCAACAGCTTTCGGCATTGCTCAGAGCAGGGATACCGGTGCTTCAGTCGGTCGCACTGCTCAAGAACAGGTCGTCATCATCGACCCTTCGAGAGATGCTTGCGAGCGTAGAAGAAAAGATCAAAAGCGGCGTTCCACTTTCGGAGGCTTTTGAAGCACAAGGAATTTTCCCTCGGATCTATACTGCGTCGATCTTCGCCGGCGAAAAAAGTGGAGCTCTCGACGAAGTGCTTTTACGCTTCGTTGAATACCTCCGAAAGAGCGTCGCACTTTCACGCAAGCTACGGGGAGCCCTAGCGTATCCGGCTTTTCTTCTTATCGCGTCTGCGTTCATGGTTGCATTCCTTACGCTCTATATCGTTCCCAGGATGTCCTCGTTGTTTCAGGGCCTGAGCGCAAATCGGGGCCTTCCGACGGTGACCGTTGTCGTTTTGGCTATCTCGAATGCGGTAGCCTCAAATGCCTGGTGGGTACTGCCGCTATTTGGAATACTGGTTTTTGCCTTTTTTGTATGGATGCGGACGGAATCGGGACGACTGGTTCTGCATAGATCGATGCTTCGACTTCCTATCGCCGGCGTTCTCGTCCGGCAGATGGCAGCGGCCCAACTTTCGCGTTCAATGTCAACACTTCTCTCCGGAGGCATCACGGTTCCCGATTCATGGGAGATAGCGGCACAGGCGCTAAACAACCTCGAACTGCGCCGGCGAAGCGTAGAGGTTTTGCCGATGATCCGGGAGGGCCGCGGTTTTACGGAATCGCTGGAACGTGCGGGGTGGATACCGGAGCTCGGGCTGGATATGATCGGTATTGGCGAGCGTTCCGGAAGTCTCAAGGAGATGCTCGATGAGGTCGCTCTTTTTTATGACGCCGAGGCCGAGGTAAAGCTCGAGCAACTGACCACTTTGCTGGAACCGTTGATCCTTGTATTCATGGCGATCGTGGTAGTGGTCATTCTACTGGCGATCTACCTGCCTATCATCGATACTATTTCGGCGGGGCCTGCGTCCGGCCGCTAAGTGCGGCCCAGGGAATGAATAATGAACGAAACAACTGACCCATTCAAGACAAATATCTCATCGCCAAAGATAGAACTCTCGGATTTCATCGAGAATGAGCCGCCGGAAGTGATCGAGGCTAAACAATTGGCTCGCCGTTACCGGCTGCCATATATTGACCTGCTGCCTCCAGATCAGCCTTCGCCCATAGATTACAGCGAACTCTCGAACATTCCGGTCGAGATGATGCTTCGTAATCATTTTGTGCCGTTAAGGCGCGAGGGGCGGGACCTACACGCCGCAATGGCCGATCCGACAAATCTCGAATTGCTTGACGAGATGGAAAACGCCCTTAATGTCCGTATCGTTCCTTATATCGCTACTCAGGGCGCGATCGACGTTGTGCTAAAAAAGGGCGAGGCGACGCAGAGAGTTCTGCAGGAGGCAGCTTCCGGTTTCAAGATCTCACTGGTCAAGGAGACGGAGCAGGGTGAAGAGGTGCTCGACCTTGACCGTCTGGCGACTGACAGCGATATGTCGCCGATAATCAAGCTGGTGGACACCATCGTGTATAACGCGATGGAATCAAGAGCCTCTGACATTCACATTGAAGCGGGCGACCGGGACGTTAGGGTAAAGTTCCGTATCGACGGCGCATTATATTCAAAGGTGGATCCGATAGACATGGCCTATCACCAAACCCTGATCTCGCGCATCAAGGTCATGTCCGAACTGGATATTGCAGAACGACGGATCCCGCAGGATGGCCGGTTTCGCGTCCGCTACAAAGGGCGCACCGTTGATTTCCGTGTTTCGATCCTTCCCTCGGCATTTGGCGAGAACTGTGTGATCCGTATCCTCGACAAGGAACAGATCTCTGAGGAATTCAAGAATCTGAGTCTCGATGTGGTCGGCTTTGACACCGATGACCTCCGTCGATTTCGCATCTATATCAAGGAACCCTACGGGATGGTTCTTGTGACCGGCCCGACCGGTTCCGGTAAGACTACCACGCTTTACGGAGCACTTAATGAGATACGCAACGATGAAGACAAGATCATTACGATCGAAGACCCGGTCGAATATCAGCTCCAGGGCATAATGCAGATACCGGTCAACGAGAAAAAGGGACTCACGTTTGCTCGCGGGCTGCGGTCAATTCTCCGACACGACCCGGATAAGATAATGGTCGGTGAGATCCGCGACGAAGAGACGGCACAGATCGCCATCCAGTCCGCGCTTACCGGACATCTTGTTTTCACCACCGTTCACGCGAACAATGTGATCGATGTAATTGGCCGCTTTCTCAACATGGGCGTCGAGCCATATAATTTCGTATCATCACTTAACTGCGTTCTCGCTCAGCGGCTTGTCCGGCTGTTGTGTCCAACCTGCAAGCGTCCTTTTCAACCAACCGAAGAAGAACTTTTCGAATCCGCTCTGCGTCCGGCAGATGTCGCCGATCACGTCTTATTTCGTAACGTCGGCTGCGACGCTTGTAACCATACAGGTTATCGCGGACGTACGGCGATACATGAGTTGTTGGATATGTCAGACACCATCCGCGAAATGATCATTGAACGAAGGCCCGGCTCCGAGATAAGGCGGCAGGCAGAAAAGGAGGGGCTTTCGAGCCTCAGAGAATCTGCTGTGAAAAAGGTACTCGGGGGACATACCACGCTCCATGAGATAAACCGTGTAACATTTGTTGAGGATATAAAGTAAAGAATGAGAACGCTAATTATAATCGTGTTTTTGGCCGCCGTGCCGTCTGCTTTTCCTCAGAACGAAGGCGATCCGGCAAATTGGTGTCGCGCCGGCACGTTCATGAAAGATTCTCCCGAATATACGATCGCGAAAGTCGGCTCGCTATCGGGCACGACATTGAGGCGTGCGTATTTTTTTCGTGATGACCGGCCGGATTGTCCACAGGGCGACCGCTGTTTGTCCACGAGCTATCTCGTGCCCGGCGATGAGGTCGTCGTAAGGGGCGAACTTTACGGTTTTGCCTGCGCGTGGTATCCGTCGACGAAAGGGGCAGGAACCGTCGGCTGGCTGCGTCTCGAAGACATCGAATTTCAGCGAACACCTTCGAACCAGCCGCTTCGCGATTGGCTGGGCGAATGGAAATACGCCGAGAACACTCTTAACTTTACCAACAACAAGCTTGCTGGCTGGCTAAACGTTACGGGCAATGCATTTTGGAGAGGCCTCGGAGATAACATCCATATTGGCGAACTGGATGGCAGGGTCGAACCGAAGGCCGGCGTTGCAAAATATTCGGATGGCGATGACGAATTCGATTGTAAAGCGACGATTCAGATCTTGGGAAAATATCTGATCGTATCGGACAATATGCAATGCGGCGGTGCGAACGTCACATTCTCCGGCATTTACCGCAAAGCCGTGAAATAACGGTCAAATTAGCTCACGATAAACCGCCGGGTCGACGTTGCCCCCGCTTACCACAAGGCAGATCTTTCTTCCGGCGAACCTCTCCGGATCTTCAAGGATCGCCCCAAGCGAGACAGCCCCCGTCGGCTCGCATTTCAGATTCGCAAGCCCAAAATATAAACGCACGGCCTCCGCGATATTCTCGTCCGACACCTCGATAAAGTCCTCTACCCCTTCACGGATGATCGCCCAGTTCAGTTTCCCGAGCGAGATCGTCCTAGCGCCATCGGCGATCGTCGTCGGCTCAGTTTCGTTGGCGATGAGTTCACCCGCGCGGAACGAACGCGTTGCGTCGTTCCCAAGTATTGGCTCGGCTCCAAATGCCTCGGCGTTGTCGCCGTTTCGCCGGAGGCCTGTAATAACACCCGAAATGAGTCCGCCGCCGCCGACCGGTACGATCACCGACCCAAAGCCCCACCCGGCAAGTTCGTCACCAAGCGTCGAATTCCCGGCGATAACATGTTCGTCATCGTATGCAGACGCCACATAGGCATCTGGCATCTTTGCGGCAAGCTCTGCGACCCGTTCGTTACGGCCGATCTTAGCAACGTCAATAAGGTCAACCTCGGCGCCATATCCCCTCACGGCGTCTATCTTTACCCGGGCCGAAGTTTCAGGCATAACGACCGTACACCGTTTTCCCGTTAGCTTACAGGCGTAAGCAAGAGCCTGGCCGAAATTGCCGGAAGAAGCCGTGATGATCTCCTCATTCGGCACGCTGATAGCCAGATTATATGCCGCCCTGAACTTAAAACTGCCGGTGTGCTGGAACGTTTCGGTCGCGACTGTTATATCAAGCCCAAACTGCTCGCAGAGCTTTGTCGAACTGACAAAGGTAGTAGGGCGAATTACCTCGGAGATCTGCTTCTGAACCATATGCCGATTGTAGATCGAAAATCAAGAAATTGTTAACTAGCTTGGGATAATTGGCACATCCAATTAACTATCTATAGATTTTCGCCTTACAATTGTTCTTATGACAGCGGCACAGTTCGGAATGATCGGCCTCGGTACCATGGGCCGCAACTTTCTGCTAAACATAGCGGACAGCGGTATTGGATGTGCAGGTTATGACCTCGATCCGGCAAAGCAGGAACTACTAAAGTCCGAAGGGCATCAGTGGAACGTCGCCGCTGCCACAAGTGTTGAAGAACTGGTGCGGATGCTCAAAAGCCCCCGAGCGGTGATGATGCTTGTCCCGGCGGGTCCGATCGTCGATTCGGTCATCGAAGAGCTTTTACCATACCTCGGAAACGGCGACCTGATCATCGACGGCGGCAACTCACATTTCTCCGACACTGATCGTCGCGAACGGTATCTGGCGGAGAAGGGGATCGGTTTTCTTGGCGTCGGCGTTTCGGGCGGGGAAGAGGGGGCCCGTATGGGGGCAAGCATTATGCCGGGCGGCAGACGGGAATACTATGACCGCGTAGCTCCGATATTTGAGGCCGTTGCGGCAAAGGTCGACGGCGAACCCTGCCTTGCATATATGGGTTCCGGGTCGGCAGGGCATTTTGTAAAGATGGTCCACAACGGCATCGAGTACGCCATGATGCAGATCCTCGCGGAGGCATATGACATGATGCGGCGTGTGCTTCGGATGAGCCACGCATCGATGGGCCGTACGTTTGCAGAATGGAACACAGGCGAACTCGGCGGCTATCTCGTCGAGATCACATCAACCGTCTGCCGGAAGATAGACCCGGAAACCGGGCAGCCGCTTCTCGAAAAGATACTCGACACGGCAGGGCAAAAGGGGACCGGCGTTTGGACGTCGCAGGCCGCGCTTGAGATGGGCATCCCGATACCGACCATCGACGCGGCCGTTTCGATGCGACAGATCTCGTCGCAAAAGCATCTCAGGCGTTCGGTAGCTGAGCTGTACGAACTTGGGTCCGCGGCGTCGGTCAAAAGAGAAGAGCGCGGCGAATTCCTCCTGGCATTGCGTTCGGCGGTTTACGGAAGCTTTATCGCTAGCTACGCACAGGGAATGGATCTGCTTCGGGCGGCTTCAGCGGAACGCGGGTATGGCCTCGATCTGGCCGAGATCGCTCGCATCTGGCGGGGCGGCTGCATTATCCGATCGCGATTCCTGGAAAAAATATATGCCGCTTATTCGGGATCTCCGGGTCTTCCGCACTTGCTGCTTTACCCTGAGATCGCTGCCGATATCGAAAATGTACTTGAAGATTGGCGATATGCCGTCTCGCTTTTTGCGGAAAATCCGCTGCCGGGAATGGCCATCGCCTCCGCACTCTTCTATACCGAAGCCCTTGCCTCTGAACGCTTACCCGCAAACCTCACGCAAGCCCAGCGGGACTACTTTGGTGCACATACATATCAGCGAATAGACAAGGAAGGAACGTTTCATACAGACGATTGGTAGAGCACCTACAGAAACCCACCGTGTCCTTGGGATCGACGATCGTCAGTTGGCAGAACAACTTCTAATCTATGTGTCTACGATAAGTTAGCGGCTTCTAGATCACATTTGGGACTTGAAAAGGTGAAGATCGGCATTTGCGAGATCAGCACACTTTGGTTGTTCAGGCTTTCACTAACGAGAAACACATCATATGCCCATCTTCCCAACTGGGCGCCGTTCGCACTATATACTTTTGCGCGATACTTGAATAGGTTTCCGTGACGATCACGTCGTCGCGATTCTCTGTAATCGAGGTCTATTGCGGCTACACCCAATGCCGGCAACGTGTGCAGCTCATCCGGCTCCGAAATGCCGTTGTGGTTAACATCCTGCCAGAGTCGAAGGCTTCAAAAAATGGCGTCCTGACTGTCGATCTTTCCGTCACCATTTCCGCCATTTTCGGGTTTATCAAATTCAGCCAGAGCAAGAAAGCCATTTTTTCCCTGTCCGGCGGGCGGATCAGGTTGTGGCGTGAAGTTTCCAAACATTTCCGTTCCATTGTCGATCACCTCATTCCCATTACGATCAAGTACCAGCCAGGCATCGTCCGAACCAGCTGCCGTCCATCCAAGCCTGCTCTCGAGAACTCCGTTTCCATTCAGGTCAAATTCAACACCATTCGCGGCATTAGTCAAATTGAAACCATTTCTCGCAATATCGATAACTATCGGTGTGCAATTACACCCCGGTGCTTCTCCACCACCACATTCGCCAGCAGAAAGTGGTTTGCACGTACACGTTTCCAAATCCCATTCTTCACACTCATTACATTCCTCTGGAGCGCCACATGAGGGACAACCATCGCACGCCCACGTAAGATGTCCCACAGTCTCTTGACAAGTATCAAACCAACCTAGGTAGTACGATTGCTCTCCGCATTCACAATCACAATTAGTAATGCAACCAACGTTAAAGCATCCAGCTTGCCGATATCCCGAAGTGCCATCACACCTCGTCCATTGAACTGTCAAACTACAACCGTTCGAAAGCGTCGTCTTCTGACAGCTATTCATGGTCTGACAGCCCATCTCTTCTGACGCAACGCGTGTAACGAAAACGAAAAGAAATACAATCAGAATTACGTTCAAATATAAAATTCGATGCATGTCTCTGTAACCACCTGGATTGTTAGTTCTTCTGGTCAAGCAAAACGTATTTACGCATGAAATCGGTTAACCCCTCCAGACCCCCATCTCTATAAATTCGGCGTAGCTGGTTTCGGTAAATCGACGCCCCATAACGTTCTTGAGATGAACTTGTGTTAACGGAATCAGGAAAATCATCCAGAAATAGGAGGGAAGCAAAAGACTCAACAATTGTCGGATTCATCACGTATTGGTTCTTCAACCAAAAAACATAATTATTTGCACCGCCACGTATACCTGAGATCAAACGTTCTCCGCGGATATTTGGCCCGTACGAAGCGCCGTCCTCGAACTCAACGAAATCGAGCCACACATCTAAACTAAGGATTTTAGATTCACCATCGAATCCCAACAGAGAATCATCCGAAACGGTACGTGATATTCCGGTCGAGATAGGCGCAAAGGCGCCCGAACTCTTGCGAATGTGCGGATGAACTAATGTTTCAATCGTGTAATAAAAGGTGTCTCGATTTCTTTTTCCTTTTGTTTCGACGTTCACTGCATATGCAAGACAAAACGAACGAACCTCCTTGTCTGAGTTGTTCCTAACGCCGAAGGAAATTCTTGTGATCTTTGATGCAGTGGCAAACTGAACCTCTGGTGAGATAATTTCGACTGGAATACTTCCTTCGCCGTCTTCAAGTTGTTTGACGTTTATTACCGGTTCAACATGGTCTCTTTCGTTTGTTGTGCTTTCGCTTCGCCTATACGAGCCATCGGAAACGCCGATGAACAAGACTACAATTGCCGCCAATATCAAGGTAGGAATGATGATCTCTCTTGGTTGATTTGACCTGGCCATGGAAAACCTCCAGCACTTTTGTGAGTTATGACGCCTAGTATTTTATCGTCAGCAAAAGTTATGTCAACAAAAAAATCGATCAATAATGTAAGGCGGGAATTAGTCGTTAAGAACCAAAGAAATGGGGCTTCCTGAGACTCAAACTCGGATTCTACCTTAGATACGTTGCCAGGTCGCATATCGCTTGATCACTGCAAATCATCATTACTTTGTCACCTTCTAAATTATTTCCCAGGCGGATTCTGTCTTCAGAAGCTTACTCATCAGGGCGGCGTGGACGGCGTGGCCGCTTTTTTCGGCGGTTATCTTTCCCAGCACGGGCAGCCCGACCAGAGCGACGTCCCCAATGATATCGAGTATCTTGTGGCGGACGAACTCGTCGGCAAATCGGAGCGGAGTTTCATTTAGCATTCCTTCGGGCGTCAGCACTATTGCATTGTCCAGCGAGCCCCCTAGCGCGAGATTTGCCTTCCGCAGCATCTCGATCTCCTGTGTAAACCCGAATGTGCGTGCCGAGGCTATCTCGCGACCATAGGCGCCGTTGTCGGCCGTAAATGTAAAGCTCTGCCGGTTTATAAAAGGGTGTCGAAAATCTATAACGCATTCGATGCGAAAGTCGTCTGATGGCTCGATCGACATTTTCCGGTCGCCTTGTTCTATCGCAACTCTGTCCTTCACCTTGAGATAGCGTCGCGGTGCCGGCTGCTCGGTGATGCCGGCCGAAGTTATCAGATCGTAAAAATTCTCGCTCGATCCATCGAGTATCGGCACTTCTAAGTTGTCGAGTTCGATAAAGCAATTGTCCACATTCGCACCTCTGAGGGCCGACAGAAGATGCTCGCACGTCGAAAGCACCACACCACGCCGCACCAGCGTTGTCGCATAGCTGCAATGGCCGACATATTCCACGGAGGCCGGGATCTCAAAATTGTCGAGATCGGTCCGGATAAAGATATACCCAGTGTTTTCCGGCGCAGGCCTCAGTCTAAGCTTCACGGCCACGCCCGTATGAAGCCCCGTTCCGCTGATGTCTATGGGTCGTGAAAGAGTGGTCTGGTCTGCCATGCAATGTTCGTTCAACAATCGGCGTGCCAATATATAAGCCTGAATTTTCGGGATTCTCGGCGACCAAATGTTGCGGGCCTGCCACATTACTGTGGCGCGATTTACTATTCGCCGATCAGCATTTACAATCTACTCACGATATGGCAATTCAAACCGCGGGTCAGCGCACCGCAAAGGCAATAAAAGTGAAGATCGAAAATGCGTCAGAGATCGATCTGCCTAAAGGCGCTGAAGATCTGATACAAAACGTGCTGGATTCGGTCCCGATAGAACATATTCGCGGACTCGAACGGGTGAAGCTGGTCGATTTCATCAATGATCCGAGGATAAGGAACATGGATGTACCGTTGAAAGGCGAACTGCCGGGGCTTTATCATCCGAAGGTCGGCAATCAGAACGCATGGTTCGAGATCTCGATGGTCGCATTGCTGCAGCCAACCGAGGGATTTGCAAAACGCTGGATGGCGAAGACCTCGTTCAAGGCAAATATGGCAGGGCTTTTGTTCTCGCTTGTAGGCCAGCACCATTTCATTACGCTTAAGCATTCGGTCAAGAAACAGAATATCGAGGGCCAGGTACGCCAATACACGGAAAGAAATCTCCGGGCCTGGAGTGAGGAACAGAACAAGAACAGCATCCGAGCAAAGATATTCAAGCCTATCCGCCCGATAGTTGAACGCTGGGCAAAATGGCTTAATAAAAAAGCGGCCAAGGCGCAGAAGAGAGTTTAGAAGATACACACTCTCCCGGACAACCAAGACACTCACACTTATGAACTATTGGATGGTAAAACAAGAACCGGATTCTTACTCATGGGACGATCTTGTCAAGGATGGTAAGACGGATTGGACCGGTGTACGCAATTATCAGGCGAGGAACAATCTGCGGGAAATGAAAAAGGGTGACAAGGTCCTCTTTTATCACTCGAACGTCGGCAAAGAAGTTGTCGGAATTGCCAAAGTGACCAATACGGCTTTTCCTGACCCTACGGCCCACGACGATAAGTGGGTGGCGGTAGAACTATCGCCCGAAAAACCGCTTAAAAAACCGGTCGGGCTTGATCAGATAAAATCAAATATCGCCCTCAAAGATATTAAGTTGATCCGCCAATCCCAGCTTTCGGTAATGCCTCTGACCAAAGATGAATACGAGGAGATCCTTAGCATGGCGCGTTAGCGTGTGAAGTTTGACGCTGTTCGCCTGTTCCCCGCCCAAATGACAAAGGAAGCCGTTGCTTATTACCACAAACTTCTTGAAGACGAGTCTCTTGCCCGAGACTCTGCCGAGGTTCTTGATCGCGGTCTTGAAGCGGCCCGCCTCATATTTGGCGGACGTCGTCTTTCGCCATATCTGCGTCCGCATTTTGTCAGCTCCTCCGAATGGGAAATGGCCCGACGAGCCTGCGAGACCGTTTGGGGTACCCTGCAAAAGGTCAAGGACGCCGCCATTGCCGATGACGCTTTGTTGGGCGAATTGGGCGTCACCGAGATCGAGCGGGAGTTGGTAAAGATCGACCCTGGCTATTCCCACGTAGCTCCTACCTCTCGGCTCGATTCGTTCCTGACGGCCGACGCCTACAGCTTTGTCGAACTGAATGGCGAGAGCCCGGCAGGCATCGCTTATTCGGATTCCGCTTCGGAGATCTTTGAGGAGCTCCCTGTGATGAAGGCGTTCCGCGAACGGTTTCCCTTTCAGCGTCTCGAGGGCCGTTCAAAGATGCTCGGGGTCTTACTTGAATGCTATCAGGAATACCTGGGCCGGACGCCGGATGATAATCCAATAATTGCGATCGTCGATCTCAAGGGCTTGCCGACACAGAAGGAGTTCGAGCTTTTCCGCGATTATTTCGAATATGAGGGCTACACGTCGATCATATGTTCGCCGGACGAACTTGAGTTTGACGGCGGGAAACTCTGGTTCGGCGGAGTCGCTATCGACATAGTTTATAAGCGGCTTTTGGTCAATGAATATCTCCCAATAATGGATCAGGCTCCGGCGTTACTTGACGCATGCAGGGCTGGTGCCGTTTGTATGGTTAACAGCTTTCGAGGAAAGCTGGTTCACAAGAAATCGATTTTTTCTATCCTAACTGACGAAAAATACGATAATCTATTTAACGAGGCCGAGATCAAGGCCATTTCCGCCCACGTTCCATGGACCCGCAATTTCCGCGAAGAGTTGACCCGGCATGAGGGCAAGGATATCCAACTTGTCGAATGGACCAGGCGAAACTCCGACAAACTTGTCCTGAAACCGAACGACGACTACGGCGGCCACGGCATATTTATCGGTTGGAACTCAAGTGAGGCCGAATGGGATGCCGCGATCGAAACCGCCCTAAGGACGGGCGACTATCTGGTCCAGGAACGGGTCAGAACCGCAAAGGAAAATTTTCCGATGCTTTTCGACGACCACGGTAGATGGGGCATGGTCGAACAACTTGTCGACCTTGATCCGCTACTTTTCAACGGCGTCGTTGGTTCTGCCTTTACGAGGCTTTCCTCGACCGAACTCGCAAACGTGTCGAGCGGAGGCGGGATGGTTCCCACTTTCGTCCTTGGAGGTTAAATAGATGAGATTCATGATTCTTTTTGTGGCGGCATTCTGTTTGCTGGCGGTCCCGGTCGAGAGCTATTCGCAGGATCCGGTTCGACTTTTTTCGATCGTAAATTCTCTGGACACCGGAAAGGAAAAGACTTCCGTCGCTTCCGTTCGTGAAGCCGAGATCAGCTTTGGCGGAGATGCATTTACACGGCTTGATCCGCTCGCGTTCGAGATAGAGCTTTTTGACGGAAAGAATTTCCAGGCCATTCGGACAAATGCAGAGCTTCGGGGGATAGACGACCGGTCGTGGTGGGGCAAGATCTACAAAGGAAGATTTGAAGGCGACGTTATCCTAACGTTTCACAAAGGCTATGTTGCCGGTCTTATCTATTCTCCTGACGCTGTTTACGAGATAGTCCCTCGGGGGAACAGGCATATCCTTATAGAACTCGACCAATCACTTTTTCCCGAATGCGTAAGCGGGTTGCAGCCGACGGAGGAAAAAAAGTTGAGTGACATCTCGTCTCGTCTGGGCCCGGCCCTGGACTCGGGTGACAGGATAGACATCCTGGTTGTCTACACCACGGCTACGAAGAATTTTCTCGGTGGTGACACGCAGGCGCGCACGTTGTCTCAGGCAGCTATCGATGCCTCAAATGGCGCCTATGCAAACAGCCGTGTCCGCCAGCGTGTGCGACTGGTCCACGCGGAAGAATGGGTTTACACCGAAACGGCCAGCGCAAGCACAGATCTGAGCAATCTGCGCACCACGTTGGCCATCCAGAATCTTCGTGACTCATGGAAAGCTGACCTCGTTGCAATGATAGGTGAGATAGCGGGAGCCTGTGGAGTAGCATACCTGATGGGGGGTTCACCCGCGGGCAATCCTTCGTTCGGTTTTTCTGTTACGGCGAGAAGCTGCGCGGTCGGCAACCTTACATTTGCCCACGAGATCGGCCACAATATGGGCAGTCAGCACAATCCGGAAAATGGCAGTGGTGCTACATATTCCTACGGATACGGCCACTATCAGAACCAGGTGTTCCGCACGGTAATGTCATACGTCGATCCATGCCCAAATGGTTGTGCTCGTCGACCGTATTTCTCAAACCCCGGAGTTTTTTATAATGGCTTTCCTACGGGCGTCGAGAACGCACGTGACAATGCCCGTTCGCTCAACAATACTGCCGACGCAATTGCGAACTACCGCTATAGCGGCTCCAGTATCACACTCACCGATCCGCTTGGTATCTCTGCACTGCCTCGGGGCATAAGCCGAACGGTACACTGGAGTTCTGACAATTTGGCTGGTAATGTTCGAATTGAATTTTCAAGAGACGGCGGCCGAACCTGGCAAACGCTGGTGGCAAACACCCCAAATGACGGTTCTGAGGCCGTAACGGTTTGGGGCCGGGCAACGCGGCAGGGCCGTCTGAGGATCGTCAGTATCGACAACCCGACCGTCACGGATTCGAGCACCAGCAATTTTCCTATAAAATAGTCATCGAGGATGAACGACGCTCCATCAAATGCCCGCCTTCGCCGCCTGACGGATGAGTTCTTGCGTCTGGAAGAGAAATTAAAGCAGGGAGGCGGCCCGGAAAAGATCGCAAAGCTCCATGGACAAGGAAAGTTGACCGCCCGGGAACGGATCGATCTTCTACTTGACGAGGATTCATTCAGCCAGGAGATCGGGCTACTTGTCGCATATGATGAGTATGACGGTAAGGCTCCGGCTGCTGCGGTGGTGACGATCGTAGGGAAAGTCCGGGGCCGCGAGTCGGTCGTTGTTGCGAACGATGCCACGATAAAGGCGGGCGCATGGTATCCGGAAACCATCAAAAAGATACTGCGGGCTCAAGAGATCGCGATGCGCAATCGCGTGCCTATCATATATCTCGTCGATTCTGCCGGGGTGAATCTTCCGTATCAGGGCGGCGTTTTCCCGGGCCAGTACGGTGCGGCCCGCATCTTCTATTACAACTCGATAATGCGTCGCTATCTTCGCGTGCCGCAGATCGCCGCCGTTATGGGCATGTGTGTTGCGGGCGGGGCGTATTTGCCTGCATTGAGCGATGTGATACTGATGGTCGAAGGCACTTCGTTCATGGGTCTAGGCGGGGCAAACCTTGTAAAAGGGGCTACGGGGCAGACGATCGACAATGAGACACTAGGCGGGGCAATGACGCACAATGCTATCTCCGGCGTGGCCCATTACCGGACGAAAGATGATGCCGAATGTATCGCGAAGATACGCGACCTTGTCGCCGAAATGCCTGCTAAGGAGCCGACGCAGGTTTCTATCGACGAGAGTCGCGAGCCAGCAGCCGCAAGCGATAACCTTTATCAGATCTTGCCTGAAGACCACCGAGCCCCGTACGATATGCGCGCCGTGCTTGAGACCTTTTTGGACGAGGGCACGCTCGATGAGTTTCAGGCCGACTTTGCCAAAGAGATGATCTGCGGAACGGCACGGATCGGCGGGATTCTGGTCGGCGTTATTGCCAATAGCCGCGGAATTTCCAAGGGCAAACCGGGCGAGCCGCCGCGTTTCGGCGGGATAGTTTACACCGAATCGGCCGAGAAGACGGCCTATTTCATTGAGAACTGCGACCGCCACGGCACACCGCTCCTTTTTGTTCAGGATGTCTCGGGTTTTATGGTCGGGGCCGACGCCGAGCACTCGGGGATCATTCGTGCCGGGGCTCGTTTTGTCGAAGCGATGGCGACCGCTCGAGTGCCGAAGATCGTACTGACGGTCAATCACGCTTCTGGCGCCGGTTATTATGCGATGGCCGGCCAGGGATTTGACCCCGACTTCATCTTCTCGCTGCCGACCGGGCGAATGGGCGTGATGGAAGGCGACAGCGCCGTTCAGGCGATCTTTGGGACGCAACTGGAAAAGCTGAAGCAAGAAGGAAAGGAACCGGATGAGGCGATGCTTGCCGAAATGGACAAAGTGCGAGCGACTTACGACAGAGAACTCGACGCCAAACACGCCGCAGCCAGAGGACTCGTCGATGCAATAATCACCCCCGAGGATCTTCGTCCGGCGCTCATCCTTGCGCTCGAAACGTCCCTCAACACATCGACGCCGCACATCGGGGCGTTTGTGTTGCCTCAGATCTGATATTTTGGAGTTGCTGTTATGGAATTTGATTTAGAGAGATCACAGGAACTTCTTTCCGCGACGCCTGGAATGTTGCGGGCCTGGCTTGGTGAACTGTCTGATGAATGGATAGCTTCGGCGGGCGATATGGAGAATTGGATGCCCTACGATGTTCTCGGTCATTTGATATCGGCTGAAGAAGGCGGCTGGATCCCGAGGGCCCGTCAGATATTAGAAGCTGAGGGCGGCGAACCTCCTGAAGTCATCGCTTTTGACCGCGACGCATTTTTTGAGGCATCCAAAGGCAAAGGTCTTATCGAACTGCTGGCAGAGTTTGATGCGAAAAGGAGCGAGAGCCTCGAGACCCTCAGGTCGTGGGAATTATCCCCTGATAAACTCGAACTTAAAGGCATTCATCCCGAATTTGGCGAGGTCACCCTTTCTCAATTGCTTTCCACTTGGGTTGTTCACGATCTGACTCACATTCGCCAGATCGCCACGGCAATGGCTCGGAAACTTGACGGAGAGGTAGGTCCTTGGCGAGCGTACCTTTCGATCCTACGGTGAATCGGTTAGAAAACCCTGCCGGTTAGGTCGGAGTAATCTGCCATCGAGGTTCGAATTACCTCATAAGACGCTTCTCGCCCATAAGCATAGGCTATCTCGCATTTGTTGGGCTCGTCCGGAAGGTTCTTATACGTAAGAAAATAATGCTCGAACCGCTCGAGAATGCCTTTCGGAAGCTGTGAGATCTCCTCATATTGCTCAAAAACCTTGTCGCCTTTGAGCACGGCGATTATCTTGTCATCGGCTTCGCTGTCGTCGATCAAACAAAATCCGCCGATCGGCCTCGCCTTTAGAATGATGTCGCCCCGCGGAATGTGGTGCTCCGAAAGCACGAGGATATCGAGCGGGTCGCCGTCTCCACCTCGGATGTATAGCTCGGTCTTTGAGCGAGCAAGCTCGGCGATGTTCCCGTCGCAATAGGTCTGAGGGATGAAGCCATAGTTGGCCGGAACGACGTTGGAATACTGCTGAGGCCTGTCGATCTTTAGGTAGCCGGATTCTTTATCGACCTCGTATTTCACGGTATCGCGAGGGACGATCTCAATAAAAACAGTAACCTCATCAGGGGCCGCGTCTCCGATCGGTACGCCGTGCCACGGATGGGCTTTGTCGGTTCGGAACATAAAGTTATTATTGTGACTTGGCCGGCCAATGTCTAACCCACTTCGCATCGAAGACCGCGGGAACGCACTGATAATCTGCTTTGACCGTTCGAAGCAGCGAAATCCGCTGTCGTCGCGCGCGATCGACACATTGGAAGTCGCCGTCAGCAAATTGGGAGCACATATTGAAAAAGTAATTTTCACCGGCACGGACGGTGTGTTCGCCTCCGGTGCGGACCTCAACGAAATAGAACAACTTACGCCGGAAGCCGCACCCGCATTCTCACGTCGCGGCCAGCATCTCATGGAACGTATTGCCGAACTGCCGCAACGTACGATCGCCGCCGTCAACGGCCTCTGCTATGGTGGCGGTTTGGATCTTGCCTTGGCATGTGACCGAAGGATAGCATCACCAAACGCCGTGTTTTGCCATCCAGGGGCCGGCCTCGGCATCATAACCGGATGGGGCGGGACGCAGCGTCTTCCTCGGCTGATAGGCCAGGCAAATGCGCTTGAGATGTTTTTCACTGGAACGCCGATCGATGCGGCCCGGGCTTACAAGATCGGCCTGATCGACGAAATAGATGATGATCCGCTGGTTCGGGCGTTAGAGCAAGGAGCTTAATGTTATAAGATAACCCTTATGAAAGTTCAACTGGTCAGCATCGCTCACGCCCGCTCGGGCGACAAAGGCGACACCGCAAACGTCGGGCTCATCGCCCTTGAAGATAAATATTATCCGATTCTTGTCCGCGAGGTAACGGCCGAACGCGTCAAAGCGCATTTCGGCGACATGGTCAAAGGCGAGGTCGAACGCTTCGAGCTGCCCAACCTCGGCGCTCTCAACTTCCTGCTCCATGGAGCCCTCGGCGGCGGCGGCACGCTCAGCCTTATGACCGACGCACAGGGGAAAACGTTCTCGACGGCGCTATTGCGAATGTATATCGAGGTGCCGGAAGAGGTTTTAGCCACGAATTAACACGAATTAGGAGATCTATTACTTTTGCGTTCATTCGCGTGATCCGCGGGCGAAAAATATGTCTGTAATTATAACGACAACCGACAATGCGGTCCGCACGCTTACGCTAAATCGTCCTGACAAGCGCAATGCGCTAAACGACGAGCTGATAGCGGCGTTAAAAGTTGCATTGCGTGAATCGGATGCTGATGAATCGTTGCGGTGTATTGTCATTCGCGGTGCTGGAAAAGATTTCTGCTCCGGGGCCGATCTTAGCTCGTTACAAAAGATCGCGACGGCGTCGTACGAAGAGAATGTCGAAGACGCTAGAAGCCTGGCGGAACTGTTTTCCTTGATAAGGAATGCAAAGGTCCCGATAATTGCCGCTGTTCACGGCCGGGCTATGGCGGGCGGGTGCGGGTTGGCTATGGCGTGCGATCTGATCGTTGCTGCAAAGTCCGCACGGTTTAGTTACCCTGAGGTGAAGATCGGGTTTGTTCCCGCGATGGTGGCGGCAATACTGCGGCGAAATCTCGGCGAAAAAAAGAGCTTCGAACTACTGACACAGGGCTTTGAATTCTCGTCCGGTGAAGCCCAGACCCTGGGCATCATCAATCGCATCGCTCCGGACGACGAACTTGCCGACGCCGTGATGGACCTCGCCTCCGTTTACACAAAAGTAAGCGGCTCGGCCGTCGCGATGACAAAGCATCTGCTCTACGACATCGACGGCGATACGTTCGAAGCAGCCATCGAGAAAGGCGTCGGAGTCAATGCTAAAGCACGGATGACGGACGATTGTAAAAACGGAATCACCAAGTTCCTAAAAAAATAATCCCGCCGCAATCAACGCAGATGCCGGACTTCTTACCAGACGGCCAGTCTCGCCTTCTGAACGCGATCCCACACGTCGGCTGTCATTGCGTTTTTCCACACTCCACCGAGAAGATGATTGAATCGAGGGTTTTTCCGTGCCAACTCTTCGACTCGGTCGATGTACAGGTCACCAAACGATCCAAGTAGATCTTCTAACGGTCCGGCTGCAAGACTTGCGAAAACTCTGTCAGACATCTTTCTTTCAAAAATCCTCAATATGAACTCCCAGAGCTGCTCGTGGAGATCATCGAATAGCCATTCAAGCGCTGCATCGACCGCCCACCACTCGGGATCATCGTCGGACCTTCGTTTGCCAGATTCTTCGGCCGCAATCCAGGCGGCGATAAAAGATTCCCACTCGGAATGGTTGGTTGGGATCTTAACTTGGTCGGAATCCATCTCTATGCCTCGATGATCTCAGCCTTTGTTTCAATCAACGACTTTGGGATCAGTGCAGGGAAATAGGCCATTATCTCCTCGACCTTCGGGCGGCCGCCGGCGAACCCGGTAACGGCGGGCGGGCCGGTCAGGATGAGCGGGGCTATTTCTTTTGTAAAGCGTTCGACGTCTGATCTGTTTTGTCCGCGGACGCCAACTCTCAGCTGAATCTCTGGAATGTCGGCTAGTGACGAGTGATGAGTGACAGGTGACGAGGAAGTTGTATGAGCACCGTCGAGAGAACCACCCCGTCCGCTCAACGCGGCGTCCGCGTCTCCTTCGTAAGGAGGGGAGCTAAAAGCGAGATGGCCGTGAGTTGCGTTCACACCGACATATTCGGTTAGGATATGGTCGAATTTCAGTCCGAGACGGTCGAGCCGCTCGCGGAGTATGCGGTCCGCGGCCTGGGCCTTTTTGTAGGCGTCCGGCCAGGCATAAACAAGCGTGCCGACGGCCTTCCAACCATGAGAATATGCGATCGAAACCTTATAGAACTCGGTGTTCGGGTTGCCCTTGATGCCGAAAACCCGGACGCGGTCCGGGCCGGCGTCCTCAAGCCGGATCGACGAGAAATCGGCGACAACGTCCGGCGTGATGTAAGCCTTCGGGTCGCCCATTTCGTAAAGAAGCTGTTCCTTGACGGATTGAATGTTGACGCGACCGCCGGTGCCTTCGTGTTTGGTGACGATGAATGTACCGTCGGGCGAGGCTTCGACGATCGGGAAGCCGACGTTTGCCAAATCGGGAATATTCTCCCAATCGTATTGGCAATTGCCGCCCGAAGCCTGCGCACCGCATTCGATGATATGTCCGGCGATGGTCCCGGCGGAAAGCAGGTCCCAATCTTCAAAACTCCAGCCGAATTCGTGCATCATTGGCGCAAGCGTCAAACCCGTGTCGGTCAGACGCCCGCCGACCACAATTTGTGCTCCTTTCCCGAGAGCTTCGACCAAACCGCCGGCCCCGAGATAAACATTTGCCGCCTGCACCTTGTCCCTGACTGCGGCCAACGGCTCGCCGGTCTCCATATTGTTTATCTCGATGCCTTTATCGATGAATTCATCCAGACGCGGCAGTATATCGTCACCGGTTATCACGCCTATCTTCACCTTGCCTGAAAGGCCGAGTTCCTCGGCTACATCTTTGATAGCGGCGGCACAGCCTTCGACATTAACACCACCCGCATTCGAGAGAACCTTTATTTTCTTTTCCACACAATCGGGTAAAATCTCGTGCATCAGCGAGACAAAATCGCGAGCATAGCCGGCGTTGGGATCCCGCTGTCGCTGTTTCTGGACGATGCTCATCGTTACCTCCGCGAGGTAATCAAGCATCAGATAATCGATCGGGCCTTTTCGGACCTGATCGACCGGCGCCGTCAACAGGTCGCCCCAAAAGCCCTGGCCGCTAGCGATCCGTATCAATTCCTTCATGTGAGCAAATCCGTTGGATAGTTGTCTGGTGTCTTATAAACAAGCCCTAATTCGCTTATTGAAGGGGTTTAGGCTGTTTCTCGTACATTTTCACGAAGGTATCTGACGATGTCCTCGGTAGATGTCCCCGGCAAAAAGACCTCTGAGATGCCCTTCGTTTTCAGCTCGTCGATGTCCTCTTTTGGCACTATGCCGCCTACAAGCACGAGAGTATCGTCCATTCCGTTCTCGCGAAGAAGATCTACGATCCTCGGACAGAGGGTTTTGTGAGCGCCGCTGAGAATCGAGATGCCTACTGCATCCACGTCTTCTTGCAAGGCGGCCGAGGCTATCATCTCTGGAGTTTGTCTCAGCCCGGTATAGATAACTTCCATCCCGGCGTCCCTAAGCGCACGGGCGATGACCTTTGCACCGCGATCATGGCCGTCGAGCCCGGGTTTGGCCACGAGAACCCTTATCTTTCGTTCTGTCATAAAAATGCGAGTATATTACCGGCAGGAAGCGGACGGCAAGCGCAGATTCATGCGTCTGCCTTTCGGAGTACCGAGACAGGCTCGTCGATATCAATATTGGGCGAGCCAAAAATGCACCGAAGTTTTTGAAAGATGCCGCGTCGTTTTCGGATGGCGCTCCACATCTCGAACCAGCCATGAGTGTTAATCCAGAGCGGATTATAGCTGTCAAGTTGTTTTGTGATCCCGTACTCCGGCTCTTCTTTCTCTTCAACAAAAGAACCAAACAGGCGGTCCCAAATGATCAGAACTCCGGCGTAGTTCTTGTCAAGATAGCGATCATTCACGCCGTGATGGACACGGTGATGCGAGGGAGTATTCAGTACATATTCCAAAGGCCCCATCTTGTCGATCAACTTCGTATGTATCCAAAACTGATAGATCAGATTAAAGCCGTGCATCAGAGCGAACATCCAGGGAGTAAAGCCCAACAGCATTATAGGAGCATAAAAGATCCAGTGCAGCATGCCGCTGAACCAGCTTTGTCGTACTGCCACGCTAAGGTTGAAATGCCTGCTCGAGTGGTGTACCACGTGAAAATTCCAGAAAAGGCGGGTCTCGTGACTGATACGATGAAACCAGTAGTAGGCAAGATCGTCCACGAAGAACAAAATTACCCAGGTCCACCATGCATCTACGGGAAACTTGAACGGTGCGAGGGCATACGCCGCTGAATAGATCACCGCAACGAAAACGCCGAACAAAGCACCAAAAACAACGCTCATAAACCCAATAAAAATATTGGTGCCTGCATCTTTTGCCTCATAGGCGTCCGGGCGGCGTTTTCGCGCGTACCAAGCCTCAAAACCGATAAGGGCCGCAAACAACGGTATCGCAATAACGGTCGGGCTAAGGTAAGTCACGATATCATTTTATCTCTGTCTGCCAAGTTTGGAAAGAATTGAGAGGCTACGCCTTCGGATCTATCGCTGCCTATCTATTTGAGGTCTGTATCTGCCGGATGTGATCTCCGCTGGGACAACAAAGTACATACCGGCAACAGGAGGGCGATGTAAATTTTCGTTGATTCCTGTTGGCATTCGATCTATAATCCGAATAGGTTGCCGAATTGGCAACGTTCCGCTTTCCCCGTTTCACCCTTTTTTTGTTGATGAGATTAGTTCGATTCCAGATCGTCATCCTGCTACTGGCGGCCTTTGTGGCTACGGCATATTCGAATACGGCATTGATAAGCCCAGATTCGGACGATGTGGTCGTAGCAAATTTTGAAGCCGAGATCTACAACCGCATTAATCGGGAGAGAGTTCGAACAAAACGTTCCTTGCTAATCTGGGACGAACGCCTTGCTGAGATCGCTCGGGGCTATTCGCGTGAAATGGCCTCCCAGGGCTTTTTCGGCCACAGCGATCCAAACGGCCGGAAGGTTCAGGACAGGATCGAAATGGCCCGTATCCGAAATTGGCGGAAGGTCGGCGAAAATCTTTTCTGGGTCGAAAGCCGAGACAATTTTAGCCCGTTGGCGGTCCGGCTCTGGATGGATTCACCGTCCCATCGCGACAATATCCTGGATCGCGATTGGAAAAGCACCGGAATTGGCGTATGGCGATCGGAGAATGGCCGATTCTATGTGACTCAGATATTTTTGTCGGACTAGAAGCAAATAGCGTACTCTATCTGCAAAAGACTCGTTTTCCAGGGGCCCGCGATATGCGGGCCTTGTTATGTTTGCGGGGATGTCTGAATGGAAGAACCCTTAGATGGTCTAAATGACGACTAGCTAAGCGTCTATGTGGTTAGCATCAATGACGTCTATTTTCATCGGCTACCGTGTCGGATTCTTTATGGACTAGTTCGACGGGGATACGCTTCGCTTACCAGAAGCTATTGACTCTTTCGACTTCAGCGAACCTTCCCACTCTTTGGCAGCCTCTTGCTGTCTTTCAGGTCGCGAGCACCGGGAAATTGCCTAACCCCCTTTATCCGTATAAAATTGTGGTGTGTCCCTTTTAGAGATCGTGCATTATCCTGATCCGGTGCTCCTTAAGATCGGAAAGCCGGTAGTAGAGGAAGAATTCAACGAAGAACTGCGGCAGACGGTCGATAAGATGTTCGCGACAATGTACTCAGCCGACGGGATCGGCCTCGCCGCGCCTCAGGTCGGCATATCGAGTCGCTTTTTTGTAATGGACGTTCCGCAGGATGACGCCGAATCCATAAAGGTCGCCTTTATTAACCCCAGGATCATACATGTCGAAGGCGAACAATTTGGCGATGAGGGGTGTCTATCGTTTCCGGGGCTTTTTCAGGCAGTAAAAAGGGAGATGCGGGTCGTGGTTCGTGCACAGGATGTCGGCGGGGACGAGTTCGAAATGGATCTCAATGATCTGGCCGCACGGTGCGTCCTCCATGAAACGGACCACTGCGATGGAATCGTATTTCTTGACCGAATGAGCCCTTTGAAACGCGAGCTTTCAAAGCGTAAGATCAGAAAACTTCGAGAGACTGGCGTTTGGGCATAAGGAATTTGCCGTATTTTACGGGAGAGAGTAAAACAAAATGCAAACACAGAGAGTAGTAGACGAATTCAGGAACGAGCCATTTACAGATTTTTCGAGGCCTGAGAATGCGGATGCGATGCGTGCCGCACTAGAAAGGGTAAGCAGCGAGCTTGGCCGAGAGTACGACTGTTTGATCGGCGGAGAGCGGGTCTCGCTTGACAAAAAATTCAAGAGTTTCAATCCGGCAAGAAAGGAACAGGTGATCGGTGTGTTCCCGGAGGTTGATAGCGATACTTCTTTGGTCGAGCGTGCGATCGATGCTGCGACAGAGGCCTTTAATTCATGGCGGTTCGTTCCCCCTGCCGAGAGGGCAGAATATTTATTCAAAATAGCCGACATTATGCGGCGGCGGAAACACGAGCTATCCGCTTGGATGGTCTTTGAGGTGTCCAAAACATGGTCGGAGGCGGACGGCGACACGGCAGAAGCGATCGATTTTATGGAGTTCTATGCCCGTGAAATGCTTCGATGGGCGCAGGAGCAGCCGGTCACGAAGATCCCTGGTGAGGACAACAGCCTGGAGTATATTCCGCTAGGGGTCGGTGCCGTCATTCCGCCGTGGAATTTCCCGCTTGCGATAATGTCTGGTATGGCGATGGCAGCTGTCGTCGCCGGAAATACAGTTGTTCTAAAGCCTTCGTCGGACTCGCCGTCCATTGCGGCGAAGTTCATTGAGATAGTAGAGGAGGCGGGGCTGCCGCCGGGTGTGGTCAATTTCCTTACCGGCAGTGCAGCGACCGGCGAGGCGATGGTAACCAGCCCGAAGACACGATTTATTTCATTTACAGGGTCGAAGGGCGTCGGGCTCCATATCAACGAAGAGGCCGCGAAGACCCGCGACGGGCAGATCTGGATAAAGAGGGTCGTTGCGGAAATGGGCGGCAAAGACGCGATCGTCGTTACCGACGACGCAGACCTTGACGCGGCCGCACTAGGGGTTGTTCAGGCAGCATATGGCTTTCAGGGCCAGAAATGTTCTGCTTGCTCTCGGCTGATCGTAGATGAAAAAGTGCACGATGAGTTGCTCGAAAAGGTTGTTCGTCTCACCGAGGCACTCAACGTCGGCCAGCCGACAGAATCCGACACCAATGTTGCCGCAGTCATTAATAAACGGGCCTTTGACAAGACGCTGGAGTATATTCAGAAAGGAGTTGAAGAAGGAGGAGAGATCGTAACCGGCGGCACGGGAGACGATAAGACCGGGTACTTTATTCTTCCGACGATCATCGACAATGTCCAGCCGGGGGACACCATCGAGCAGGAAGAGATATTCGCACCTGTTTTGGCGGTGATAAAGGCTCGTGACTATAACCATGCTCTCGAGATTGCCAACGGAACGGAATTCGGGTTGACCGGATCCGTTTATTCTGCATCTGAAGAAAGGCTGGAGAGAGCAAGAAGGGAGTTTCACGTGGGGAATCTGTATCTCAACCGAAAATGCACGGGGGCGTTGGTCGGTGTACACCCGTTCGGCGGATTTAACATGAGCGGGACCGACTCAAAGGCCGGAGGACGTGAGTATCTGCTGCAATTTATGCAAGGAAAATCGATCTCGCGAAAGATCTAGGATGAATATGACGTTACTTCGCCGACTTTCTACATTTTTGATGATGATGGCGCTTTTGGCGGGTTCGTTCGCTATCCATGCCCAACGTGCCGGTGGACAACCCGCGGCGAGGCCGATCATTTTCGCGGTCCTCAATGACGGAATGCTGATCGAGCCGATCGCCCATGTGGAAAAGGGGAAGCTTTCGGAAACCGTCAGCGGGGGTGACGAGACCAGTCTGATCGAAAAGTTCAATCAGACCTACTACGGCGCAAAGAACTCGTATCGACTGATCTTCGGCGGGGCAAACGCCGGTACGGTAACGGTAACGGGTTCAGACTCAGGCATGGATTGCGGGCCGAATCTGGCACGGGTGAAAACGGTCACTCGGCGTACCCCCCTGAAGGGCAAGGTGATGGCCCTTGCGACAAACGCAGCCGCTTCCAAACCCGGAAGCGGTGTACGGCGGTTGCCAACCTGGCCTGAAAGAAATGATATCGACGCTTTGGTAAGAGCTGAATTTGCGAGGCATTCTGTGGAGGTCAAGAAACTGGATTACCACAATTTGACCGCACTGGACGTGGACAACGACAAGCGGGCTGAACTGGTTGGGAGTTTCTGGGCTGAGAATGATCCGCTTTCCCGGACACTACTTTTCTTTATCGCCGAACGCGGCGCGGACGGCAAACTGGAGCTGAACCACACGGATCTTCGCACGATCAAGGAAGATGAAGTGATGAGCGGGGACATCACTGCGCTTGACGAAGGTGTCTATCACGAACTCCTGCTCGACGTGTTTGATTACGACGGCGATGGTGTAAGTGAGATATTTACATACGTTCAGGCTTTTGAAGGCTCAGGCTTTAACGTCTATAAGAGAATGGCCGGCAAGTGGACTAAGGTGTTCGAAGGATCTAACTATCATTGTGGTTTTTAGGGAACGGACCACAAGACGTATTTTGGCGGCCGCCGACCACGGGGCGGCCATATTTGATTGAGCGGCAGATAGGATGGATATCATATTCATGGGGACACCTGAGGCGGCGGTTCCGAGCCTGGAGCGGTTGGTTGTCGATGGGCATCGAGTTTTGTGCGTATATACACAGCCGGACAGGCCCGCCGGAAGGGGCCGGCGCGTTTCGGTTTCGCCGGTAAAGGAAGCCGCCATTAGGCTTGGTATTCCGGTAAAGCAGCCGGAGAAATTGGCGCCGGCGACGGAGTTGAGCGATTTTCGAGCGTTTTCGGCAGATGTTGCGGTGGTGGTCGCATATGGAAAGATCCTTCCGAAAGCTTACCTTGCGGCGTTCAGGCGTGGGGCCGTCAACGTTCATTTTTCAATGCTTCCGAAATATCGCGGAGCGGCTCCTGTTAACTGGGCTATAGTAAACGGCGAGGCTGAGACCGGGGTCACTACAATGCAAATGGACGAAGGCCTCGACACAGGGCCCATCCTGATGCAGCACAACGTTCCGATAGCTGCAGACGAAACGGCCCCGAAGTTGATGCAGCGACTTGCGGAACTAGGTGCGGATGTTTTGAGCGAGACGCTCTCCAACATTGATTCGATCGTCCCGCTGGCTCAGGATAATGACCTGGCCACCACGGCTCCAATACTAACGCGTTCGCACGGACTTGCTGATTGGGGGATGCCGGCGGATGAGATCGAAAGGCGGATCCGCGGATTTCAACCCTTTCCGACCGTTTTCACGTTCTTTCGTGGAAAAAGGTTAACTCTTTGGCGGGCATCGTCAGAAACGGGGAGCGTGGCCGAGAACGCAATCGGGACGATAGTCTCCGTCGAAGGCGGGGTCCTCACCGTTGGTTGTGGAAACGATTCGACCTTGCAGATATCGGAGCTTCAACCGGAAGGTAAGCGGCGAATGGCCGCAGGCGATTTTATTAACGGATCCAAGCCGATAATCGGAGAACCGCTCGAGGACGGATAGCTATTGTTGAACTATGCCCCGGGCCGAACAATGAAGGGAAATTTTAAGATCGTAACGTTCTATGGATTCACGCCGATCGAGGAGACCGGGCCGTTGGACGATCTGCGTGCAGCGATCAGGTCGGAGCTAACCGATCTTGGGATTAAGGGTACATTGATCCTGGCAACTGAAGGATTCAATTCAACGCTCGCGGGCCTCCCCGCACAGATCGACGAATCGTTGACGATCCTGAAGGAGTTGCTAAACGTCCAGTTCAATGTGCGGACTACGTATTGTTCTTCGTTACCGTTCCGTCGACTTTTTATTAAGATCAAGCCGGAGATAGTGACCCTTAAAAAGCCGGTTGAAATTGCAAAAGGCGTCGGCACACACGTCGCGCCGGATCGCTGGAATGCCCTGATAAGCGAAAAGGGCGTTGTCGTACTCGATACAAGGAACGATTACGAATGCCGAAGCGGCACGTTTGAGGGGGCAATTAATCCAATGACCGAGAAATTCAGCGATCTGCCGGATTATGTTGCACGCAATCTGGATCCGCAACGGCATAAGAGGATAGCTGTTTTTTGCACCGGTGGTGTACGCTGCGAGAAATTTGCTCCATATCTTATAGATCAGGGGTTCAGCGAGGTTTACCAGCTAGAAGGCGGCATACTCGGCTATCTTGCGGCGATCTCGGGAGAGGAATCGCTTTGGAGGGGTGAATGTTTCGTTTTTGACGATAGGATCACGGTAAGCGAAGATCTGGCCAAAGGCACCCTTCCCGACCTGTCCCAGCGCGAGGTTGCGGAATGAGCGTCTCTCCGGCCCGGACGGCCGCCTATGACATCCTCCTTGCGATCGAAAAAGTAAAGGGCCGTTCCTCCGAGCTTCTTCCAACAAGAACTAAGAAGTTAAGCGATGCGGACCGGGGCTTATGCTACGAGATCGTTCTGGGAGTGCTCCGGAGAAGACTCTATTTTGAGCGGCTTATTCTCATCGCCGGAGGGAAACGCAAGTTGGACGCTGAAGTTTCGACAGCTCTGCAGATCGGTCTCTTTCAGTTGCTCTTTCTCGACCGTGTTCCCGCCTATTCTGCCGTAAACGAAAGTGTGGAGCTTGTCGCCCGAGCGCGAAAGTCCTCGGCAAAGGGCTTTGTCAACGCAGTACTTCGAAAAATTCAGCGTGAAGTTCCAATTCTTGAATTTGCGGATCCCCTCGAAGAGATATGCATTACGACATCGCACCCGCGGTGGCTGGTCGAGCGATGGTGCCGGCAATTTGGAACTACCCGATCCAAGGATATTTGCGAAGCGAACAATCGGACGCCTCGGCTCTCGTTTCGGCTCACAAAAAAGGGCGCGGACAGGTTTGGGATAGGTGTCTCGGACCGCGATGAGACTATTTCGAACATCCAAGCGGATGCCGGAACTGAGATCATCAAGTCGGAGTTGACAGATACCGGATTACTGGCGGAACGAATGACGCCCGGCCTTCGCCGTTTAGCGGCTGGTGGGCTTGTCTACTTTCAGGATGAGGCGTCGCAGTTAGTAGCGAACGGCATTTCAGTTCCTAAGAGTGGGCGGTTGTTGGATGTTTGTGCAGCACCGGGTGGGAAGACCACGCTTATTGCGGCCAGAGAATCCGATCGCAGCGGCCTTTTTGTCGCCGGAGAACTTCGATGGTCCCGGACTGAACTGTTAGCCCGTATCTGTAAGAACCAGTCGGTTGCTGCAGCAATAGTCCAATTGGATGGGGAAAACCCGCCTTTTTCGGACGCCGTGTTTGATATAGTTCTTATAGATGCGCCGTGTTCGGGTACGGGTACGATAAGGAATAATCCGGAGATCCGTTATCGACTAACAGAACCGGATATCGGGGAACTTTCGGACAAACAACTAAAGATCCTAAAAAGGGCATCAAAATGTGTTAAGCCCGGCGGTGAGTTGATATATTCAACGTGTTCCTTGGAAGAGGATGAGAACGAATTGGTCGTCGATCAGTTTCTACGAGAAAACCTCGATTTTTGCGTATTAACCGTGTCTGCGCCGGCTAGGTATTTGCGTTCAGGAGAATTTGTGCGGACGTTCCCCGATCTGGATGCGACTGATGGTTTTTTTGTCGCCCGGATGGTTCGCGCGGGCTAAATTTGAGTTTGTAGTCCGCGCCAAAAGTGCTAGACTCAATTGGGTTAAAGTAGTACATGAGATTTTTAACGCATAGCTTATCGGCACTGGGTCGTTTGGCGATCGTCGCCGCACTCTTGATCGCATTTCTGGTCGGTATGGGTGGAGTGGTCTATTTGTCGTTGTCGGGCGAGGAGATCACTGTTCCGGAGATAGTAGGGAAGGACTTTGTTGAAAGCGAAAAGGAGCTTGCCTCCCTCGGTCTTCGGATCAAGAAGAGGGCTGACAGGCCGAGCGAGGAAAAGATAAATACGGTCCTCGAACAGCTTCCGAGGCCCGGTGAGACGGTAAAACCGGGGCAAATGATACTTGTGGTGGTCGCAAAGGCCGGAGAAGCGGGCGAAATAGTTCCTAAATCCGTTATAAAGGACCTTGAAGCGGACGATTCAAAGAAGATCGAGGAGATGATCTCTGACCGGCCGCGTAGAACACGTACACCGGCAAACGCCAATGCGAATGCAAATGTCGACCGAAAGGCATCCGACACGGCGCGGGATACGGCGGCCAACACCGCTTCGTCTGGTTCGAATAGTGCCGGGGCGGGCGAATCGCCTACACGTACGGACGAACCCGCTCGCCGTGAGGGACAGTCGCCGGCAAGTCCTACACGGGAAACATCGCCAGTTCCAAGCCCGAGAGGCCAGGCCACTCCGCCAAAACCGGTGCCGGACGGAGAAACCAGGCCGAGGACCACTCCAAGGCCGTGAACCGAAGCAACCGGAGCCGAGGCCAATGCAACAAAGCTTATGTTTGAAATAGCGCCTTCAATTCTCTCTGCGGACTTCACCCGTCTGGGCGAAGCAATACGGGCGGCGGAGGAAGGTGGGGCAAAGATCTTGCACGTGGACGTAATGGACGGACATTTTGTGCCGAACATCACGATCGGCCTGCCGGTTGTGAAGTCTATAAGATCGGCAACCGATATGACGATCGACACCCATCTGATGATCGAACAGCCGGGGCGTTATGCTGCCGAATTCGTCAAGGCGGGGGCGGACATGGTTTCGGTCCATATCGAGGCGGATCCGCACATTCATCGCACGCTTTCTTCGATCCGCGATGCGGGAGGCAAGGCGGGGATCGTTATAAATCCGGCAACGTCGTTGTCCGCTCTTGACGACGCGATCGAACACGCTGATCTTGTTCTGGTGATGTCGGTCAATCCGGGTTTTGGGGGCCAACGGTTTATTCCGTCGGTTCTGGGTAAATTGCGACGTCTACGTGAGATGATCTCGACAAAGGGACTCGACACTCAGATCGAGATCGACGGAGGGATCGACGAAACGAACGTCGCCGAAGTCGTTGCCGCCGGTGCGGAGATATTGGTTGCCGGGTCGGCAGTTTACGGCAAGGATGACCCTGTGGCGGCATTGAGGAAGCTATACGAAAATGGTAGAGTATGGGTTTGATCCAAACCTGATGCTTTTTCGGATGGCACATACTGTAAGCGATTGTAAATACATAAGTTATGCGACATTTTTATAGATCTGGCGGAATTGTTTTAGCGGTCATACTCACCCTAACTTCGGTTCCGGTTTTTTCGCAGACCGGCGACGGGACCCCAATGCAGCGGCTCGACGTGATGCGGCAAAGGCTTGAGACGATACGCCGCTCGGCCGCCAGTTCACTGACAGGGTTGCGGGAAGATTCCCGCGACACGCGAACCGATCGCGATAATCCGGATTCCGCATCAGCACGGCTTCGGTCGATCGAGCGAGAGGCATCCTCGATGCAGAATCAGGTGAATAACCTCCGAGGCAAGTTGGATCGAGCAGAAAAGTATGAGATGGCCGATATCGACCAGCTTGAGGCTGCGGTTGCTGATCTGCAGGCACGGGCGGACCGGGTATTCCTCGAGACAGCAGAGGAACGTTCGCAGGCGGAGGTCACTGAAGGCCGACCGAGAGAACCGCAGAAGCGTCGTAAATTTCTTGGTATTTTCGGCCGCGGCGGGAGCGATGAATTTGATGAATTGCTCGGGTCAGTTCGTCCCGGACGCGACCGCGAGCTATTTGTCGTTGCTACCAGAGAGATCCGAAAGCGCAATTACGATGTCGGAAGGCTCCTCTTTCAGACGATCGTTACGACCTATCCTGATTCGCCATATCTCCCGATGGCCAAACTTGCGATCGCCGATTCGTTTTATCTCGAAGGATCGACGAGCGCACTCATTCAGGCCATTTCCGCTTACCAGGACTGGCTAACATTTTTCCCGACCCATGCATTGGCCGACCGCGTGGTACTAAAGGTTGCCGAATCTGAGATGAGGCAGATCGGACTTCCTGACCGCGACCCGACACGAGCGCGCCGTGCGGAGGTCCGGCTGAAGGCCCTGATCGCGAACTATCCGAACACCGTCCTGAAGAAGGACGCGGAACTGCGGCTGGCCGAGGTGCAGAACAACCTCGGCACGCACAACCTGATCGTAGCAAATTACTATTATAACCTCGCGATAGACCAAAAAAAGGGCGGGCTGAAAGGGGCTCAGTCGCGGTATATGGAGATAATCGAAAAGTATCCTAACTTTGGGAATATGGACGAGGTGCTATACAAACTTGCTGTTACTTATATGGTCGAGGAAGAAACGGACCAGGCTGCACGATATTTTGCACAGATCGTTGCAGATTACCCCAACAGCGCCTTTGTGGAGCGTTCGAAAGACCAACTTGAACTGATAGGAGCGACCGTCCCGATGCCCAATCCGGAGCGGATGAACGTGATGCCGCCTCAGTCGGAATCTTTCTTCCGAAATTTCCGAAACCAGCTCTTTGGGATCTATCCGATGACGATCGACCGGGACGGCGTATTGATGACAAAAAATTTCGATCGCGAGAAGTTTGAACTTATTGACCAGATAATCGAGAATCAGGGAGATCTATATTCAAACCAGATCCCACAATCGCTAACGACGGTAATCTCGCAGCGACAGCCGGCGGCGGGACCGCAGTCCCAGGCGCCCGAAGAAAGATAGGCGTCTGATCAAGCCCGAAGATCAATACCAGCGGCCCCTAATGGCCGCTTTTATTGGCCCAGAATCGTGAATTTTCTCCTTCGAACGGACGAGGTGACCTCATGTCTTTAAGCTATGCCAAACGATCGATGTCGATAGGATCCGCATTCCTGATCGGAGCCCTCCTTGCTGCTTTACCAGCCCTTGCCCAGAGGCCGGAACCGGAAGGCAGTCGTTGGATCGAAGATGAAAAAAAGCTTGCATCGATCGCAAAAGAACCTGAATCATCGGCGGTCGATAGAAAGATCGCCTACTCGCTCCTGATGGCGGGTCAGCGTTACGTTTGGCTCGCGAACCGAAGCCGTGACCGCGTACGTGCGATCGGCTACCTCCGAAGCGCTCAGGATTCGCTGATCGCAGCGACAGAGGCAGACCCCAGCGTTGCTGAGGCCTTCACACTCTTAGCTGAGGTTGAAATAAGTATTAGCAGCCGACCGAATTCAGTGGATCAGGCGATAAGCTGGTTAGACCGGGCAGTCAGTGTGGGGCCGAATAACTTTGGAGCACGCAGGCTGCGGGCACGGCTATTGTCGAGCCGGGCAGGTTTTCGCCGTGAGGGGGATCGGCGCTTTGACGCTGTGATCGCAAAGAAAGCCCTTGGGGATTGGGAGGCGGTTGCTGAGGCAGATCCCCGAAATGCTGAGGCATGGGCATTTATAGGAGCACTCCACGAACGATTTGGAAACGACGAAAAGGCAATTGAAGCCTTTCGGTCATGGACGAGCTCTTCCGTTCCCGTCGATCGTCAGTTAAACAGCTTTGTGATGGGCCAAAATGACGAGCTTACGACTCAGAACGCATCTCTGAAGCTAGGCGCAGCCTTACTCAGAACCGGAAGCACAGAAGAGGCTATCAACACCATCGGGACGGTTCTCACCGACGATCCGAAAAACCAGGTGGCGCTTGCGATGCTGGAGGATGCTCTTTCACATAGTGACGAAAGAACGTCACGTTCGGCTGCCGAGGTCCTTTACAAGAGCACTATGGCCGATCCCAATAATTACGCTCTTCTTGAGGTGCTAGGTGAATTTTACGGCCGAAAAGGGATGTTGGCCGAGGCAAAAGAGCTTTATCGCCGGTCTTTGGATGGAATTACCGTTGACCCTACAACCCGAGCAAGGGTATTTGCTTCATTCGGCGGCTTTCTGCTGAGGAATCGTCTCTATTCCGATTCGGCCGCTGCGTTTCGGGCCGCTTTAGAATCATATGGATTAACGGGTCGTGAAGCGGAGACGGAGAGCGAGCGAGAATTCGCGATCGAGACCTTCACAAAATTGATCAGGGCTTATCGGCTTGACGGTGACACAGACGGCGCGAAACGCGCGATCGATGATTCAAGACAAACGTTCGGCGGCGATGACTCGTTCGCAGACCGACAACTTATCAGTGTCCTTCGGGGAACCGGGCAGCGCGACGTTGCTCTCGGTGTGGCGAGGGATCTTAAAAAACGATTTCCCGATGACCCTGGGCTTATCCGGCTGGAGGCAACATTATTGTCCGATGTGGGCAAAATAGATGAAGCGGTGAGAGGCTATATGCAGAATATGAGGACGCTCTCTGAGAAGATCATCGCTAGCTCAGGTAGGCCGACCCACGACAATTTTTCCGACCAGGTATTCATTTCTGAACTTTATTCCCGTGCGAAACGCGGCCAAGAGGCGATAACCGCCGCCGAGAAGGCGTTGGACCTTGCGGCAAACAAGGAGACGCGCCAAATAGCCAAATTGACGTTGGCGATGGCGCAGAATACCGCCGGCGACTTTGGATCGGCGGAGCGTACTCTTCGAGAGATCTTGGCCGAATCGCCGGGGAATCCATTCGCATTGAACAACCTCGGGTATTATTTGCTGGAAAGAAATGAAAGGATCGAGGACGCTAAGGCGATGATCCAACGGGCCGTTTTGGTCGACCCAATGAACCCCTCTTTTCTCGACAGCCTTGGCTGGGCCTATTACAAGCTAGGGGATTATTCGGAGGCCGAAAGACGGCTCTCAGAGGCGGCCGGGTTTGATCCGGAATCGGCAACCATACAAGAACATTTAGGCGATGCGTTCAATAAGCTCGGTAAAACTGAACGAGCAAAGGGTGCATGGGAGTCGGCCCTTAGCCTGGCGACCGACGATGAAATGATCGCCCGGATCAAGGGAAAGCTCGGTTTGAAAAAGTGAATCCCTTTCTTTAACTTTGGGAATCAAAAAGGGGAGCTAATTTCGGCTCCCCTTCGAAGTTTCATATAGATGCGATCTCTACGGTGTGGGTGAGGGTTGCGGTTCGGCGTCCCGCCGCCGCAGTTGGGGGCGTTCATCCGTCGAGCTCGATGTTCCGGTGGATGGATCCGTGTTTTCGTCAGACTGGTCGGGCTGCCGTCTGCGTAGGGTCGGCCGTCCGGGGTCATCGTCTCCACCATCCCTGAGGATACGGGCCCTGGCATTTGAAGACCGCATCAAATGGGCCTTAACTCTCTGAAATTCCGACGTGCTGATAATGTACTCTTCACGTTCAGGAAATCGTGCAACCAGAGCCAGACTTGCGTCCCGCCGATCCAGCGATTGTGGATGAGTAGAAAAGATCTGAGCAAGCGTTCCGGGACGTTTGCTGTTCTTTTCATTCAACTTTTCAAACATGGTCGCCATACCCGTTGGATCGTAGCCCGCAGCATAAAGGTACTGGACGCCGAGCATATCGGCTTCCATTTCGGCATTTCGGCTAAACTTCAGAAAACTCAGTAACTGTCCAAATCCGCCGGCATTTTGCGCTACGGCACTTGCAATACCGCCACCGAAGATGATGGTTGCGATCAACCCGTAATTGATGGCTTGGAGCTTTCCCTGATTCTCCATCGCGTGACGGGCCGCGACGTGGGCGATCTCGTGAGCCATTACACCGGCTAATTCTGATTCATTATCGGCGGCCAGGATGAGACCTCTATTGATAAAGAAGAAGCCTCCCGGCAACGCAAAGGCGTTTACCTCGTCACTATCGATCACCTTAATCGTAAACGGGATCTTAGCATCAGAATGGAGTACGAGATTTTGACCAACGCGATTAATGTATTCAGTGACCAGGGGGTCTTCAACCATTCGCGCGGCCTGTTCGACCTCCATTGCCAACTGACGCCCGATGGCCAATTCCCTTTGCTGAGAGCCGCCCAACCAGCCGAAGAACCTGTCAGTTCCTCGATTGATCCGGCGTTTTCCGATCATCGCAGGGTTCTCTTTGTCGGAAAGAGGCCGGGTGTTTTGGGTCTGAGACGTTGCTTGCGAGGTTCTTGAAGCATTATTCGACTGCCTGCGAGTAGAACTATCCTGTGCAGAAGCAGACAGAGGCAGAAAAGCCAACCCACCAAAGACCACACTCGCAGCCAACATTAACGCAGTTGGTGCACGAAACGAGAAACGCCGCATTGAAGACCTCCTTAATCGATTCCTAAAGAACTAATGATAAATGGAATTTCGCCCAATTACAATGATCTTTTGATGCGCGATCATTTAATGTGGTTGGTTAAAGTTCGATCATAGTAGAAATTGTTTGGTTTCGGCCGAGGCCCGATGAGCGAAGGCTTACACAATTTTCTTCCCGTTTTGCGGGAAAACTGGTATCATTATGATTATGGGTACGGCTTGTACCCGCCACAAGTTCCTCATTTATAAGCTCGATACACTGATCTACCCAGACGAATCTTCGGATCGCATCCTCACAGTCAATCAAATGAATCGTATTCAAGAAAAAGTCAAAGACATCGTTGAAGTACGACCGTACAGGGGTTTACGTGATTTTGTTGCTAATGCCCAGGAAACGCTGGAAAACTATTGCTTTACCGACGACACCTCAGCCTTGATGGCTAAATGGATCGGTGTCGCGACAACGGTTTCGCCTCAGAACGGGGCCGCTCTGGCGCTAGCGGGCTACCGGGGTGTTGGGAAAAGCCACTTTTTGGCCGCCTTCAGTTCGATCGTAGCCTTTCCGGAGCTTCGTTCGAAGGTCTCAGATTCACACGTTGCAGCGTCGGCGCAGGGTTTGCTAAGGCGTCATTATCCGCTAGTGAATGTTCGGCGTGGCTCGAAGGATTCGCTTATCGAGGAACTAAAGGATGCGGTAAAGATCTCCTTCGGATCAGAATTGACGTTCGACGAAGATAGTCCGCGAGGGATCCTTGAAAAAGCGGTTCGAAACGCGGGCGACTTGCCCGTATTGGTGGTTATAGACACGGCCGTAGAACGCGGTAGCCGTGTTGCGAGGAACGACGGAGCACTGCTTGGTGAGGTCGCGGAGTATGCGAAGTCGGCCAATGTGATCGTTTGTGTTGCTCTGGATGATGATATTGCCGGTGCAGACGGGTCGAATGCCGCGATCGTGCGGACGTTCAAGATCGATTACCTCGATCAGGAACACCTCTACAAGGTTGTAAACACACATATTTTTCCCAAGAACTCGCAAAGGGAATCGGTTATCACGGATATTTACCAGTTCTTTTGCAAGGTGGTCCCGAACTTTCGATGGAGCTCTCAGCGATTTACTTCGCTTTATCCCCTTCATCCCGGAATAGTCGAAGTTGCTCCGTACGTCAGGCTGTATGTTCACGACTTTGCCTTGCTCAGCTTTGCTGCGGAAGCCGGGGAAAGGATCCTGGGCCGGCCCGCAAATTCGCTGATAGCGTTTGACGAAGTGTTTGACAAAGCCGAGGCAAGTCTTAGAAAGATCGATGATCTGGCGGATGCCTTTGCAGCCTATGATCGCCTCAATTCGGAGGTTGTAGGGAAGATCCCAGTTATCCAAAGATTGCAGGCAAAGCTGATATTGAAAGCACTGCTTCTTCTGTCGTTGAACGGACGGGGGGCAAGCGCGGAAGATATCTGCTCCTGCATGCTCATTTTTGATGAGAACGATCCTAACAGATCGATAGAATCGGTTCGCGGCATCATCAGCTTATTTTCTGAGACCTTACCCGAGGACATTACGACCGTTGCAGATGAATCTGGCGAGACACTCTTCAGCTTTAGAGTAAGGGCAAAAGAGAATATCAACAGCGCTCTTGCTGAGGCCGTTGCGGCGATAGACAGGAGCAAGGCGTACGAAGTTGTCCGGTCGATAATGGAGGACAAATTCAGCGACCTGAATCCGTCCCCACTCGCTGAGAACCCTGCCTGTTCGGTAATGGACTGTGTAACGACGTGGAGGGGCGGACAAAGGCGCGGCAAGGTATTCTGGGTAGATAACGAGGATTCGGGCGCATACATCAGTAAAAAGCGGCCTGAGGACCCGGTAGATTGGGAGGTCATCGTTGATCTTCGAGAAAACAGTGACATGCAGGTAGATCCAGATGGGGTCGAGGCACGCGCGATCTGGCGAGCCGACCGATTCACACCCGAAGAGATCGACTCACTGCTAAAACACTATATCCTTCAAACCGAGGAAGACGTGGTTGCGAAGTATGGCGAGCATGTTCGAGCCTCGATACACACGCATCAGCTTGCCGCCGAGCGGATAGTGGAGCGTGCAATGCTCCTGAACGGCAACTTTACGGTTGGAGGCTTTGACTACAACTTCACGGACGAGGCACGTGCGGCTGATACGCTCTCAGACCTGCTGTCCGTGATGCTCGAACCGATGTTTGAGACGCGATTTCCTTTGCATCCCCATTTTGGGGAACGGCTTGGAATGGCGGAGGTCTCGAAACTGGTCTCTGACTTTTATGTCGGTTCGCGGCAGAATTTGGAGGATGTTCAGCGATCGGCGCGAAACTTCTTCTTCCCGCTTGGGTTGGTCCGTTTTGTTGACGGCCGATACGTTCCGGAGGCTTTGGAAAATCTCGAAAAGCTGCCGGGGGTCATTGAAGTCTCAAATTTGCTGTCTTCCGCCGGAGACGGGAGCGTTTCGCTTTCGGCTATTTATTCGCACCTGAAACGTCCGCCTTACGGGTTGGTTCGCGAGGCTCAGCACTTGATCTTGTCTGCTCTTGTCGCGGAGAGAAAGATAGAATTCGTTACATCAAAGGGCGACCGCATAAACTCGCGATCGCTCGATCTGAAGATCATCTGGGACGACATAGTCGGCGTTGCGAAGCCTTCTGATTCCGGGGTTTCTACAAAACGGCTTGTTGCCTGGGCCCAGACGATAACCGGCGACAGCTCGATAAAGGCATGGACCACGTCAGAAGATGAAGCGAAGCTGAGGGCCTCGCTTAAAGATTGGCTTGATGAATGGGACAAGGCTGCATTGCTCGAAAAGATGGATAAAGCCTCGGGAACCGAAATGACCACGACCATCTGGGCTGAGGGTTCGCGGCTAAAGAAAACGTTCGGAGCATTTGCAGAGGATCTTCGAACGAGTTTGGCCGGCGGAATATCGATCGATGGCGCCCTGGCGAGATTGTCGGAGGTCTTTCTGGATGACGATGGCGAGTATCGCCGGGCAACCCATGCCGCCACAGCAATAGAGAACTATCTTTTCGCTGTTGAACTCAGATCGACGGTAATGAGATTTTTGTCTGCGAGCGAGCCGACCGGAGACGCAAAGCTTGAGGCCACCCGCGAAGCTCTGGTGCGAAGTATAGAAAGAGCATTGAAGCAGCCTGCGGAAGCCAGAAATCGAGAGGTCAGCTATTTATGGGCTCAATTCCACCGTGGATACAGCGAATCCTATGTTGCGGCACACGATGGAGTGCTTCGTTCCCACGATCTCCAGGAGAAATTCGACGAAATATTGCGGACGGATATCTGGTGGGAGTTTCGCCATCTTTCCCAAATAACCGCACTGCGGACAGTCCATTGGCATAACTCGATGGATCTGATCAGGCGTCTCGGCCAGTTAGATTGCAGTTTTGACGTAACGGGCGCTATGGCAGAGAGTCCAAGCTGTTTTTGCCAATTCCGGCTCGCAGATGCGGAAAAGTGGCACAAGCTGCCGGATGAACTGTGGTCTGAGATATCGAGAGGCCAAGTTTCGATAAGAGACATGCTCCGGACACGGTCGAAAGAAATTGTTGAAAGGATCGATGACCTGATCGGCAAAACCGGCGTCAGCAAGGAGATCAAGGTGGCGGCCGGGGAGCTTTCTCGGCTGCTTCAATCCGGCTCGGATATACCCCGCCTAAACCTTGAGCAGCTTGATCTGTTGCGTCAGGTATTCGATGAAGTGTCTAATGGTTCCACAGCCGGCGACGGCTACACCGAGGAAAGGGCTTTTAAGGAAGAGTCACCGAAAGGGCATGCAGGCGTTTTTGAACCCAGCGAAAACATGATACTGGTAGAAGTCTAAGTGGCGAGCCGTTGCGTTCGGCAAATGCCCCTCGCTTCCGTCCATGTCGATTTCGTTTTAGCGGGTTGACAAGCTAAGGTAATGCCATGAGAACGGTTTCGATCGTGGGTCTTGGCCGGGCAGGCGGAGCTATAGCCGTCGCACTCGACAAGGCAGGGTTCCAGATCGAGTTGGTCGTCTCGCGCGACCGTTCAGTCTCTCGAAAAAAGCTGGCTCAGCTTTCGCTGACGTCCGATCCGACTGTTTCGACGCTTGATGAAAGGACGCCGATCACGAGCTCGGTCGTTCTAGTTGCAGTGCCGGACCCTTTCATTGCCCAGACTGCTGAATTACTCTCCGAACGCATTAAGCAGGCTTCATGTGTACTGCACATTAGCGGTTCGCTCCCTTCGGACATTCTTTTGGGAAAGTTTGCCGGGTCGGTACCTGTCGGATCGTTTCATCCGCTAGTGTCCCTTAGTGACGCATCGACGGGGCGAAGTTCGTTCCAGGGGGCGTTTTTCTGTGTGGAGGGGGACGCCGAATCGGTCAAAATAGGTAATGAGTTAGCCATTGCTCTGGGCGGCAGGCCATTTACGATCGAACCCAGAATGAAGCCGCTTTACCACGCGGCCGCGGTTATGGCGGCCGGACATGTCGTTGCACTTTTTGACCTTGCATGTGAAGTTCTTTCAAAGACGGGCTTAGCCGGGCCTTCGCCGCCCGAGGTCCTGTGGCCACTCGTCGCGAGTGCAGTTGACAATCTAAGGGTACAGACGGCTTCCCGATCTCTTACCGGCAGTTTTGCCCGCGGGGATCTGGAAACGATAGAACGACATATCGACGCACTTCAAGGGGAAGGGCCTTTTTTGGCGCTTCAAGCTTATCGTTTATTGGGAGCTCATTCTGTAGATCTGGCGCGGGCCGAAGGGGTCGATGAGAATATCTGTCGGGCGATCATGGACGTACTGAATCTGGATAAAGAAATCGGCGAATGATAAAATAATGGAGAATGAGCACCGCCAACGAAAAATTCGCGGCTGAAAAGGAGATCCTCCTTAAGCACATCCAGTCGTCCGGGCTGCGACGTACCGCGCAGCGAGATCTTATTTTGGAGATCTTCCTGAGCACGGAGGACCACCTCACGAGCGAAGACCTTTACTGGCTTGTTCATAAGCAGGACCCTACGATAGGGAACACCACGGTTTACCGGACCCTAAAGCTGCTCACAGAGGCTGGATTGGCCAGAGAGGTGCGGTTTGGTGACAACAAGACCTACTACGAGCATCACTATGACCACGAACATCACGATCATTTGATCTGCACGGTTTGCGGAAAGGTCACGGAGTTCTTTTCACAAGATATTGAGAGCCTTCAGGAGGAGATCGCCGAAAAACGTGGATTCACACTTTCCCATCATAGCCTTCGTATGTGGGGCGTTTGTTCGACTTGCCAAAAGGCGGACGCTGATATCGAGATGCCGCCCTCGGGTGCGCAGCCGAGGGTCAGAGTAAAGACAGCGGTTGGGGAACAGATGGCATCTTAGAATAATGCAAGAGGTTTTCGTCAAATTTGCCGACAGTGAGTTATCTGGTGTCGTTCCGGTTGGTACATACGTAGCTGACTGCTTTTCGCGCTTCGGGTTTCGTCCTTTATCTCGCTGTTCGGGTGAGCTTGGCGAACACCACTGTAAGTTTGTTGCGATAGCAGGAGCGGCATTGTTATCAAAACCGACGGAAACAGAAGTGGAGTTTCTTGGCGGAAACGAAGGTGTAGAAAGTGTTCGTCTTGGGTGCCAGACCTTTTTTGAAGAACCGGGAGAGATAGAGATCAAAATGGAACACCAACCTGAGGAAGAAGAAGGAAAGAGCGACGAAGCTACGAATAACGGGTCCGGAAGCGAAAGTTATAGAGAGGTGTTTTCTAAGCTCCCCCTTGAAAAGAAGATCGCCGAACTCGCCCATCTCGAGGCAGTTGCATTCAATGAAACGGTTGCTTACGTAATTAATTCGCCATACAAAGTGTTTGACAAGGTATTAGATGTATTCTCCGAGTTGGGGCTTAGAAAAGAGATGGCGGAAAGGGCCGCATCCGTGCCACCGGAACATCGCACGGAGTCGGCCGACGGCGACCGCGGCGTCAAACAGGTAAGGAAGCGCAAACCAAAAAGCACTTCCGCGAATAGAGACAAAATGGGTGAGTAATGGCCGATACCTCATTAGAGAAACGCGTTCCGTCAACGTTGAAGGACAAAACACAATATGTCCTCGCGTTCGGCGTTATTGCGTCGATGTTGGTTGTCGCTAACATCCCGGTTTTGGTGGTCTTCTTTTTTGGCGTCTTTGCTTATCTGGTGGTCAAGATCCTGGCTTCCGGTTCTAAGAGCGAGACCAGGGAGATATTTGAATTCTATTTAGCAGCGAATGAGATGCTGCGAGAGGATGATCGGAAGTGGTTCGGGTTCGAATTGAATGAGGTGATCAGCCGAGGCGAGGGTATCCTCCAAAGGATGAGTTCGGCCCCGCCGCTTGTTCATTTTGCGGTGGGAGCCCTTCATAAAAAGGCCGGTGACCACAGTTCGGCGGTAAAATATTTGTCGAATGTGATAGAGAGGGAAGGTGCGGACGAATCGGCATACGTGTACGCTACGCCGGAGCTTCGAAATTATGTAAAGATACTTCGCAAGATCGAACGGGAACCGGTTGATGCTCCGCTTACATCGGCTGCGGTCCGTTCTTTGGAGCGGGCAAGAAAGTTGAGAGCCACAGCTATGCTGGAAGAGTGCAGGCGAAACCTGAACGTAGTGGACATCGAAGGAACGGAGATAAAGGCTGAGGAGTCTTCTGATGCGACCCTGGAAAAGGTAGACAACACGTCAGTGATCTACGCTGAATTCGTCGATACCGATCGACCCGAGAACCACGACCAAACGTTTGAAGGCACATCAGATAATTCAGAGGGCCATCGATCAAGAGCCGGCAGGAAGAATTCAGACCCGTTTTCAAACCGCAAGCCGATCTCCGAAGTATTGCATGATATTTACGACAATAAGGTTTCGTAGTAAGCGGTCAGCAGGTTTCATTTCTCGCCATCGAGGCCGAAAAATCGTTTTAGGGCATTGATTATGGGCTTGCGGTCAGCCTTTCTTTGCCCGTACATTGATTCGTGCAAAGGCTGTTCAAGCATCGGTTTGCGCTCCTCGATCGCGTCGCTGATGGACACGAGGATCTCGGGGTTGCTTTGAAAGACGGGACGCAACGCTTCTTTATCGACCTCGATAACCTCGGTCTCTTCCTCCGCCACTACAGAGGCGCTCCTGGCCTCGCCTGTCAAAAGGCTCATCTCGCCGAAAAAATCTCCGGGGCCAAGAGCTCCGATCTTGTTCAGTCGATCGGAACGCACGTCCTTCAGTTGGATAGAGACCGATCCTGATGAGATCAGGAACATTGAATCACCGTCATCGCCCTGAACAACGATCGACTCGCCGGGTGCATAAACCGAAACATTGGCCTTGGCCGCGATCCTTCCGATCTCCTTTTCAGAAAGCGAAGAGAAAAGATCGACCGAGCGAAGGTTTTCGGCCACCGCATCGGTCGTTTCCGCTGAGGTAGGTTGTGAGCGCTGCCGCTCGATGTGCACGGTCCTTGTCGGGAAGGCGAAATTAATACCCTCTCTGTTAAAGGCGTACCAGATACGCTGACGGATGGCGGCGTCGGTTTCCGGATGGCGCTTAAAATCTTCACACCAGTATTTGATCTCCCAGTCAATTCCGCTCTCTCCAAAGCCTCCGATGCGAACGATCGGGCGGGGACGCCTTGCGACATTATCGATGTCCCCAATGGCCGAGCGGACGACGTTGATCGTTTTTACGGGGAAATCCGAATAAAGCGTGTTAAATGTCACTACCCGTGCATTTAGATTGTCTCTCGGGGCTACCTCGATCGTCTCCTTTCCGAGAACGGAATTGCTGATCACCAGGAGACGGTTTTGGAAGGTCCGGATCTTGACCCCGCGCCACGTAACGGATTCGACGGTTCCCATCCCTCTGTTGGAGATGGATACGATGTCACCAACTTGGAACGGTTGATCCGCCTGCAGCGCGATACCGGCGAAAAGATTTCCGAGCGTGTCCTGAAGAGCCAGGCCGACGACGATGCCGATAATCGTCGAGCCTGTAAAGAGGGGGGCAAGGGGGACGTTAGGGTACTGGGTCTGAAAGATAACAAAGAAAGAAACGATGTAAACGATGATCGACAGAACGGTCTTTACAAGTGAGGCGATCTCAGATTGGGCAGCTGCGCGCAAGGCCGTTGTAAAGATAACGAACCACAACAACCGCACCGCTAGGATGACCATTGTCATCCAGAAGACGATGCGGAGCACCTTGAAAAGGCTTGCGACCAGGGAAGCGAAGGTTAATCCGAACAACTCGGCGGGAATCGCGTCCTGTGTTCGGGCCAACGTTCCGTCGGGATTGAGCGAAACTCCGTATGAATCGCCGATGTAGTTCCATAACGCAGATTCGATCAGCGGAAGAATAAAGAGGAGCAGGGACGTCGCCGCTATCAGGACGAGAAACAGAAGCAATCTTTTTCGTATGGGGATCTCCGTCATGATAGTTACCGGTGAAAGCCGCTTGCGATAATATAACCTATTGAAGCGAATAACAATCCGTTGATCGGCGTCGCGCGGCGAAATTTTGAATCGGAAAGGCCGTTTGGTAAATTCATCCTATGAGATCCACGATATCCAAAGGTAAGTCCTCTTTCGCAGTAGTTCTAGTCGCTCTTTTTGTTCTCAGTCCTCAGCTGGTTCGACCTCAAACCATTCTTGAAACGAATCGCGGCAAATATGCGATGGTGGCTTCCCAGCATGAACTCGCCTCGAAGATCGGGGTGGACATCATGAGAAAGGGCGGGAACGCGGTTGACGCAGCAATCGCCGTCGGCATAGCGCTTGCGGTCCTGTATCCTGAAGCGGGAAATATCGGAGGCGGCGGCTTTATGCTTATCCGAAAGAAAGACGGGAGCACCTTCGCACTCGATTATCGGGAGATGGCTCCTGCGGCCGCTCACCGGGATATCTTTGTGGACGAGGATGGAAATGTAATTCGCGGCGAAGGTGGTTCGACGATCGGTTATCGAGCTTCCGGGGTGCCGGGGACCCTTGCAGGATTCGATCACGCACACCGAAGATATGGTTCAGGTAAGGTGAAATGGGCGGAGCTTGTAGAACCGGCGCGGAAGCTGGCTGAGGATGGCTACATTCTTTCGCATAGACTTGCCGCACTCGCGATAGCGTACAAAGAGCATCTAGAAAAATATCCTGACAGCAAGAAGATCTTTCTCAACAACGGCGAATTTTACCAGGAAGGCGACCTCTTTAAGCAACCTGATCTGGCGCAGACACTGGGCAGGATAGAGCGCGAAGGCGCGACAGAGTTCTATACGGGACGAACCGCCCGACTGATCGCTGCCGATATGAAGGCGAACAACGGACTAATAACGCTGGAAGATCTTAGGAACTACCGCGTTAGAGAGAGAGTTCCGATCAGGGGCACATATCGGGGCCACGAGATAATTTCGATGCCCCCGCCAAGCTCGGGTGGGATCGTAATGATGCAGGTGCTGGGTATGCTCGAGGCCTTTGACCTGCGGTCGATGGGTCATAATTCATCCGCAAAGTATCACCTTTACATCGAGGCGTCGCGCCGAGCGTTCGCCGACAGGGCCGAGTATATGGCTGATCCCGATTTTGCTGATGTCCCCGTCAGTCAACTGCTTTCTACGAATTACATTGCTTCGCGCCGCGCCTCGATCGACGTGAAAAAGGCAACACCCAGCAAAGATATCCGGTTTGGGGATCCGGTAACCGGCGGGGGCAGCGATACGACGCACTACACTGTAGTTGATCCAGAGGGGAATGTTGTCTCGAATACCTATACGATAAACGATCTTTATGGGTCGCGCGTCACTATTAAGGGGACGGGCATCCTGATGAACGATGAAATGGATGATTTCTCCGCAAGGCCCGGTGTTCCGAATCTCTTTGGCCTGATACAGGGAGAAAGGAACAAGGTCGAAGGGGGAAAGCGCCCGCTTTCGTCGATGACACCCACGATCGTCCTTCGGAAAGACGGCTCCGTATGGTTCGCAGTTGGTGCACGAGGGGGTCCCCGGATCATTTCAGCCGTGATGCAAACGGTAATCAACATTATCGATCACGACATGCATATTCAGCAGGCGATTGACTCACCTCGAATACATCACCAGTGGCTGCCGGACGAAGTGTTTCATGAGCCGTTTGGTCTTTCGCCGGATACTATCGAGATATTGAAAGAAAAAGGGCATACGCTAGCCGCAAGGCCGGGAAATCTCGCCTCGGCAACTGGGATAATGATCGGCGGGGATGGTACGCGGTTTGGGGCGATAGACTCAAGAAGCGACGGGGCTGCGGTCGGCTACTGATCCAGATGGCCTTATTCAAGTTGCCTGGTCGTGTTTTCCACTACGCTACCGGGAGTCAGTTCCAGGTCGTTTGTGTCTCTCCACGAACCGGCCGCCGGTTTTGCATATGCGGAAACCGGGATCGCAGATGACCCGGGAAGTGCCTTGTCCTCAAAAGCCGCGCTCCCCGGCAACGGCTGCCGAAGGTCTCCGCCTCTATCTGAAACATGCGGTCCGGTCGCTCCGGGCTCGAACATCAGAGCATACGCAACTCTGAGCAGGCCGCCCATGGTCAACATGATCGTTGCCAAAACCACCGCAAACGGCTCGGCATTCAGAGCAATACTGATCAAGGTCAGTACCGGTACCACCAGGAATACCAGAAGAAAGATAAACAGGCCCTGTAGTACTCCCCTCTTGCGTTTGGACAATCCCACGCCGGAATTGGTCTCCGGAAGTTCGCCGTTATTTGCGACAACATATGCAATTCCGCTGAGAAGAAATCCGCATCGGGAGCAATAGCGGATCGCATCCGAGAGTTGTTCTTGTCCGCATTTTGGACAATGCATCTATTTATCCTCTTTTCTTAACAGTTTTGTGGTGTCTTCGGTAACACTTCCAGGATGAACGAGTTCACCGGTGTCTGGGGCTCTGATGTCACCCGGTGTGCCGGAGACATAGTCCCGTGCCGATGGAGTCCAGGTGGATCCCAACTCGCCTCTTGACTGTGTTCCGTAGAGCGAAGCGGGGGGAGGGAAGTGCTGAGGTAGCTCGAACTGGGTTCGCCTCGGGCCCTTTAACAGAAGGAGCGACGCAAGAAGGAGTATCAAGCCCCCAAAAACACCAAGTACGGCGGTAAAGGCCGGCAACTCGCCGAGATCGGCGATCGCGGACAATGGGGTAAGCAGAAATACGAAAATGAGAAACCAAAGAAGCGAAAAGACGAGGCCGTTCTTCCGGGTTAACCAAGTGTCAGGTCCCTTTTCGACCGCCTCTAATCTTGGAAGGGCGCCTCCATTTAGGATCAATTCAGCAACGAGCGCAAGCTGGAAGCCGCAGCGAGAGCAAAATCGCGTTTCGATGGAGACCTGTTTCTGGCCGCAGTTGGGACAATGCATACTTCTACCCATCCGATCCAAAAAAGATTAAACGATGCCCGCGAACCGAATGTTTCGGCTATGCTAACGTTTATACTGGCATTTCGCAATTTTGCGCCAAATCATTCTGACATATTCTATCCCCGCAACCGCTTAGGAATATCGCTAAAAGTTCGATAGTTGTGGGGGCTGATCGGAGTTTAACTCGAGATCTGCTGATCAATATTTCGATGTCCGAGGTTTGCCCTTGCGATCCCCAAAAGGTACCAGGATCTTGTCAGGGCTCTCAGCAATATCGTAAAGATTGGCATGATTTCGACCGGTGCCGGGGTCGTCTTTTGCAGATCGGCGTCCGTTTGCAATCGGCCGAAGACCTCTGACTGCCGCTTTTTCACGTCGTCCAGATAGGATAGTATCGACTGCCGGTCATTTAACGCTTCTGGAAGGGTCCATTCGAACGGGTCATCCCAAAGCCGCGTTGTCAGGCCGCCGAATACCTGCTCGACGACGGCAGCGGCCCTTACGACCGAAACAACCGGCGGAGTTTTCGGTGTGATCTCGCCTTTGCCCCCATCTTCAAAGAGTGACCTTTCGGGCGAGTTCTCAACGATCGCGACCATTTCCTCATTTAGTTTGGTGAAACACTCCTCCAAACGTTCGATCGTAAACCGCATAAACGAAGATATCTCATCAAAAAGAATTCCAGCGATCGGATCTGCATATTCCTATGGACGTCTTTCGGGTCCGACGCATTAGCGAAAGAAAGTGGTTTCTCGAAAAGTCGTCGAGTCCACGAAATTAGAAGTTCCAGAACGAATAGCCCAAACGCAGCATTAAAAAGCCCTATGCCACGCATCTTAACGCGGCGTAGGGCCTTTGTCATCCTTGATTGACGTATTTTACCGACGTCGGAATTTACGCTTCTTTTCCATCATTCCCAGGCCGAAGTTGCGTCCGCCGATGCTGACACCGCTACCGATACGGCCCTGCACGCCGATCTCAGCACCTCGATTCGGCACCACTTCGTCGGTGATGACCCAGATAGTTCCGGTCCCGTCGTCGACCTTATAGGCTCCACCCTTTAGCAGGCCAGGTATATTAAGCCCCCAACTATCCCGAACAACGCCCGCTACAGCTACGTCACGGTCGCTAAAGCGCGAAGGATCAGCGTTTATTTCGGCGATGCTAACCCTTTTGGGGCACGCAATCGCAAAAAAAGCGACGGACAATAGGCCGATGAATAAGAAATTCCTGGAAATGCTTTTCATTTTGTCTCCTCAACTAAAAATGATATTCGGGAAGAGAACCAAAGACACAGATTCCGTTTGGCGGGAATAGTTTGCCATAATTTTACCGATCTGAGATTCTTAAAGGGTTCAAAAAAACGTTTTGCGGAGTTACCGGTATGGTAAATGACCGGGTAAATACGGCACCTCTAAGCGTCATCTCAAATCTCGGGGAAGACATTTGGCATGGGCTGGAAGACCCAGGAGCATACGAATGGTGGCATTTCGACGCGATGTCGGACGATGGGCGCGAAGCAGTAGCCATTGTTTTTTCTGACAATTATATTTATGCGCCACGCGTTCCCCCTTTTTGGGACACCTGGGGGGCGATCGCCGGTAAAAGGTTCCCTGCGGTGTCTTTCGCCTATTTCCTTGACGGCCGATTGGTCTACAGATCGATTCGCGACCACATTAATTGCGATTTCGTGGCGGAAACGGATAGGCCCGGTTGTAGGGTCGGCGACTCCTCATTTTCGTTTGATTCTGCCGCCTACGGGTCGGGCTACTTTGTGAGCATGGTGGTCCCGCTAGCCGGGGGTCGGACCCTAAAGGCCCAGCTCGAATGGCTTTCCATCGAATCAGATCTGAGTCTCGCAAGCGAAGAGGGGGCAATAACGGCGAGAGTGTGGAACGTGGTTGTGCCACGGTCCGACGTGAGCGGAAGGATCGACGTTGAGGACCGCCGCGGCCGTCGGTTGGCGACACACCATTTTCGCGGCACCGGGTATCACGATCATCAGATCGACCGCCGGGGGCGGGAGGGCATCTCCGGGGAATGGTACTGGGGCAGGGCCCATTACTATGACTCGACCCTTGTTTTCGGAAGGTTGAGGGCAAGTGAGAACGACGATGGAGACTCGAACTTGATCGTCGTCAGAGACGGAGTGATCCGTCTGCGACGCGCCGCTACATTGGAGACGGAATTTTCAAGGGATATCCTTGGAATCCGGTATCCGGCAAGGTTTCGGCTGACCACGGACGAGGGCTTGCAAGTGAAATCGAAGACCATTAAGACAATACAATCGGGCTTTTATTTTCTCCGTTTCATTAATGAGATCACACTCATGCTTCGGGACGGCATTCCCAGAAAAACGCTGGGTATCGCGGAGTTCTATCCTCCGCGTGCCCGCTCGTCGAGATGGTTCGATCTGTTAAAGAAGCTTGGGCGGCGAAAGAAGCGGGCTTAAATCGTCTGTTTGAACGGTAGCGATCAAAAAACGAGCTATTCTGAGGTGGCCTTGTGATATAATTTCCAATTCAAACCCGAAGATAGTGCAGTTTCTTGGCCGATAGGGAGCGCTTTGACCCGATTATGCATCACGATCTGTTTAACACCCTTCAATCCTTTAAGACCGGCGACGGTTCAGAGGGCAATCTCTATTCTTTACCGAAGCTTGAAGATGCCGGGCTCGGCCCCATCTCTCGGCTTCCCTTGTCGATCAGGATCGTCCTTGAATCGGTCCTGAGAAATTACGACGACGGTAGAAAAGTGTCGGAATCCAGCATCAGGCAGCTTGCCGGATGGAAACCGAATGAGGAGAGGACATCTGAGATCCCGTTCGTGGTGGCACGTGTCGTACTGCAGGATTTTACAGGTGTACCGCTGCTCGTTGATCTTGCGGCAATGAGGTCGGCGGTTGAAAGAATCGGCCGAGATGTCAGCATCATCGAACCTCTGGTGCCGGTGGACCTTGTCATTGACCATTCGGTTCAGGTGGATTACGCCGGAAGCGAAGCGGCCTATCAGCGAAATATAGAAATGGAATTTCGCCGGAATGAACAGAGATACCGATTTTTGAAATGGGGAACGCAGGCGTTTAACGGCTTTCGTGTTGTGCCGCCGGGCATTGGCATTGTCCACCAGGTCAACCTTGAATACCTTGCGAAGGGTGTCTTTGAGCGAAACGGTGTTTATTTTCCCGATACGTTGGTTGGTACGGATTCCCACACGACGATGATCAACGGGCTTGGCATCGTCGGTTGGGGCGTTGGTGGGATCGAGGCAGAGGCCGGAATGCTCGGGCAGCCGGTCTACTTTTTGACGCCGGATGTCGTAGGTGTACATCTTTCGGGCGAGCTGCCGAGCGGGGCTACGGCTACAGACCTCGTGCTTCGCATAACTGAAATGCTGCGGGAAGCGAAGGTGGTCGGCAAATTTGTAGAGTTCTTTGGCGAAGGTGCATCAAAGCTGAATGCCACGGACAGGGCTACGATAGCCAATATGGCCCCGGAATATGGCGCAACGATCGGATTCTTTGGTGTTGACGAGAAGACGTTGGATTATTTTGCAGCGACCGGACGCTCCAAAGAAGAGATCTCCACGATTAGGAGCTACTTTGAGGCACAAGACATGTACGGCATCCCGCAAGCGGGCGATGTCGATTATTCGGTTGTTTACGAACTCGATCTTGCCAGCATTGTCCCGTCGGTAGCCGGCCCAAAACGACCGCAGGACCGGATCGCGATGGCGGAACTCAGCGAGAAGTTCAGGGAACTGTTTGCGGCATCGGTCAGCGACGGAGGTTATGGAAAACCGGCCGAGGACCTTTCGAGGAGGTTTGGTGTTACTCTCTGCGGTCCGCCGGCTGACGAACCCGTCGGAGGCGGCGATCAAAGCAGTCGCAATTTGCCGATACTGGGCGATGTTGAGGCTAACGACGGCGTGAGTGTCGGTGGCGAAGTAGAGATGGTAAATAATCGTCCGACCCCGAACCCGGTTCCGGCATCTGTGGATTGTCCGCCAGCCCAGACCACGATCGGGCATGGCGACGTGTTGATCGCAGCGATAACATCGTGCACGAATACGTCCAACCCGTCGGTGATGCTCGCGGCCGGTATCGTTGCGAAAAAGGCCAGCGAACGTGGATTGAAGGTACCGGTTTACGTTAAGACGTCGCTGGCACCAGGCTCGCGGGTCGTCACGGAATATCTCGAGAAGACAGGCCTGCAGCGATATCTTGACGACATAGGATTTAATTTGGTCGGCTACGGATGTACGACGTGTATTGGAAATTCCGGGCCACTGGATGCGGGAATAGAGAGCGAGGTCGTGGACAACGATATTGTTGCAGCGTCCGTTCTTTCGGGAAATCGCAATTTCGAGGCGCGAGTTCATCAGAACATCAAGGCGAATTTTCTAATGTCGCCGCCGCTGGTGGTCGCATATGCCCTCGCGGGGAGCGTATTGGCCGACCCGACAACAGAGCCGATCGGGATAGACGCCAATGGCAGCAACGTCTTTTTGAAGGACCTGTGGCCGACATCGGACGAGATAAAGGACGTATTGGAATCTGCGTTCGATCCCGAAACGTACAGGCGACTTTATGCAAATTTTGCCGAGCAGAATCCACTGTGGAACCAGATCGAATTCACGGCCGGAAAGGTCTATACATGGGACTCGGCGTCGACGTACATTCAGGAACCGCCGTATTTTAAAGACTTTTCAATGGAAGTAGGTGCGTTTTCGGACTTTAAGAACGCAAGGGCGCTTGCGATATTTGGGGATTCGGTCACGACGGACCATATCTCACCTGCAGGTGCGATAAAGGGAAGTTCACCCGCAGGGCAATATCTACAGGAGCTCGGGGTTGAAACGCGAGACTTTAATTCGTACGGTTCCAGGCGAGGCAATGACAGAGTTATGATCCGTGGAACGTTTGCAAATGTCCGGATCAAGAATCAGATGGTGGCCCCTACGGAAGGGGGTTTTACGAGGTATCAGCCTGATGGCGAAGAGATGACCATCTACGAGGCCTCGGTCCGATATCAGGAAGAGGGAACTCCGCTGATAATATTTGCCGGGAAGGAATACGGTACGGGAAGTTCGCGTGATTGGGCCGCGAAAGGAACGCGGCTAATGGGTGTGAAGGCGGTCATCGCCGAGTCGTTTGAGCGGATCCACCGGTCAAATCTTGTAGGAATGGGAGTTTTACCGCTGCAGTTTAAGGACGGAGATTCAGTAGGATCTCTCCGCTTGAAGGGCGATGAAACATTTGAGATAGCTGGTCTCGAACGAGGAGAGGTTCGGCCGATGCAGGATGTGGAGCTGCGTATCATCGACAAAGATGGTGCTGAACGCGGAGTTCCGGTGACATTAAGGATAGATACTCCGATCGAAATAGAGTATTATATTTCAGGGGGTATTCTTCCTTTCGTTTTGAGGCAATTATTGTCTGAGAACGAGGATGTCGCCTCAGCCTAACCCTTCTCGCTCGACCCCGAGTACTTACGCCATCAGGTTTCTTTGCGCACTTGAACTAAAGAAGTTTCGGACCATGGGCTTCTAACTCGTTCGGAGTTTTGTGCGGGAAATGTATGCCGTAACCTGATTTACCCCGAATTGCGGTTCGTATTGGCGTATTGTTGTTTTTATCAAGGAGTAAATTGTCATGAAAAGCCTGCTCACCTCCCTAACGGCCCTATCGCTTTTGTTTGCGTCGGTTATCCCCGTTTGGTCCCAAAGAGGAACACCCTCCGACAATAAGGAAGTTAAAGGCATAGTTACGCCACGATCAAATGAATTGACCGCGCGATTTGGCAAGATCTACGCAGTTTCGAACGGTACCCTTGTGAATATTGCATGGGAGATGGAGCAGGAGAGAGGCGTTTTGGGATTTAACGTCTACCGCGAGTCCATTAACGGCCCTACCAGAATAAACGATCAGATCATTTCCGGGTCCGCATTGCTTTTCGGAAGGGAAACCTCTGCGGGCACCAAATATGACGCCGAGGATGAAAGGCCCAGAGAGGGCTCATTTTATCGTATCGAAGCTATCAACCTTGATGGCCGGTCGATCTTCAGTGAAGCTGTTTGGTCGGCTCGAATAGACGAAGGCTTTCAAAAGACAGAGGACAAAGCTTCTACCCGGAGGCCGGATGGATTCTTCGGGGGATCTGACCTCGACCTGCCGCAGGAAGTTCTTGACGAGATAGACACTTCTCAAACGACGACCGATCCGGATACCCATCGTTGGGTAATTTCGCGTCCGGGAGTCAAGATCGGCGTCCGAGGCGAAGGACTTGTGCGGGTAACGCGCGGACAATTGCAGGCGGGAGGATTTGATGTGGATTCAGACCCGGCGTTTTGGCAGCTTTATCTTCGCGGGGTAGAGCAAGCTATAGTCGTCGAACCGGCCGGTCAATTTATCGAGTTTTACGGTAGAGGGGTCGATACGCCGGAAAGTGATATTGGAATGTACTTCCTAGTGTCGGGAACAAATGCGGGCAAGCGAATGGCTACGCGTTCGTCGCGTCCGTCTTCCGGCGCGGTCGTTTCGCCGAATTATTCTCAGAAATTCGTTTTGAAGGAGCGCACCAACTATACGAACCAAATAAGGAATGGCGATGCTGAAAATTTCTGGGGCAGGATCGTAACGAACACAGGGACAACACTCAATTTCAATCTTACCGGTGTTGATCCGGATCGGCCTGAGGCCGAGATCACCATCCGATTCCAGGGTTTTTCGATAAATAATCACTCCGTCCAGTTAACGCTGAACGGTACGCCGCTTAACCCGGCGACGGGAGCGGGACAGATACCTTTCGCGATGACGCAGACCATTCCGACTTCGCTGTTAAATGAGGGCAACAATCAGCTTCAAATGGCGTCGAGCGCACAGGGCGATACAAATTTTTTTGATGCTGTTGAGGTGAAATTTGACCGGAGGCATGTCGCCCAGCAGGGGAAGTTGGGATTCTATACTTTGAACAGGCGTTCGGCCCATGTGCGGGGGTTCCCGTCCGCCAACGTCCGTGTCTTCGACACTACGAATACTTCTGGAGTTGAAGAGGTATTGGGTACGACGGTGGTACCAGCGGGTGACGGGACGTTCACGTTACTGTTGACGGGAGCGCGGCCAAGAACGGTCTATGCGGTTGGCGAAAATTCGCTATTATCACCGTTTTCGGTCGCTCCGATAAATCCCGAAAATCTTGCTGAACCGACGAACGGGGCTCAGCTTGTTATCATTGCTCACCATGAACTGATGACCCAGGCCGAAGCCTGGGCCACATACCGGCGTAATCAGGGTTTTTCCGTAGAAGTGGTTGACGTTCGCGATATCTATGACGAATTTAACTATGGAATATTGAATGCGGATTCGATCAAGAGTTTTTTAAATTATGCGTACATAAACTGGCAGACGGCGCCCCAATATGTACTTCTCGTGGGCGACGCTTCATTCGATTCGCGAAACTATCTGGGAACCGGCTATTTCAACATGGTCCCGACGCGGATGATCAACACGATCTTCACGGAGACCGGAAGCGATGAGTTCCTCGCCGACTTCAATAATGACGGTCTGGCATCGATCTCGATCGGCAGGATACCGGCCCGGACCCCTGAGCGTGTAACCCGTGCGCTTGCTAAGGTTACGCATTGGGAGGCAAACTTGACCGATCCTCTGGATCGTGGCTCACTGTTCGCATATGATCTTCCGGACGGTTACGATTTTGAGGCGATGAGCCATCGGATGCGAAATCAACTCCCCGGGACCATGCCGGCCGCCTTTGTTGGGCGCGGGCAGGCTAACTCTCAGGCAAATGTGGTTGCCGCCATCAATTCAGGGAAATTCGTCGTCAACTATTCGGGCCATGGTACGACCGGCCTATGGGCCTCGACGGGCTTTTTCGGGATAAGCAATGTTACCTGTACGGGCGGACAAACCCATTGCATAAATAATCAGAACAACGAATCGTTATTTACGATGTTGACGTGTTTGAATGGCTTTTTCCTAAACCTGACAAACGACAGCCTGGCGGAGTCGCTTTTGTTCTCTGAAAATGGCGGAGCGGTCGCGGCGTGGGCATCGACCGGTCTGACGACTCCGGACATCCAGGAGATAATGGGACAGAGATTTTACAATCAGCTTGGCTTGGGTAACATCACAAGGATGGGCGATCTGATAAAAGACGCCAAAACGCAGATACCGGGTGGTATGGACGTAAGGCTTTCATGGGCGTTGATCGGAGATCCGATGCTGAGAACTCGATAGCGAAATTGCTGTCAATAAAAAGAGGGAGTCCGCGAAAACGTGGCTCCCTTTTTTCATCTTGGTACTCGCGGCAGGAGTCGAACCTGCGACTTCTTCCTCCGGAGGGAAGCGCTCTATCCACTGAGCTACGCGAGCATAATTGAAATTATATCACGGGATCAATCCCTCTTCTCTATTCTTATGGTCCTGATCCTCACCGGCTCGACAGGACGTTCTTTAACTTTCGGTTCAACTCCTGAGATTATTCGGGCGTTGTTCATTCCCTCTATCACCTTACCAAACGCCGTGTAATTCTCATTGAAATTAGGCTCAGGCCGAAGGGTGATGAAGAATTGGGAATTGGCCGAATTCGGATCAGCGACGCGTGCCGCCCCCACGATCCCGGAAACAAATTCAATGTCGGAGAATTCGGCAGGAACGTTGGGTTTGCTTGAGCCTCCCTGGCCGTCGTTGGTCGGGTCGTCGTCTTTCGAGTTAGGATCACCGCCCTGTATAACGGTCTCATTTACCCGATGAAAGGTCACGCCGTCATAAAATCCTTCGCGTGCAAGCTCCATAAACCTGGCAACTGCCTGAGGAGCGATATTTGAATAGAGTTCAATCTTTATCGTGCCGAAGGCGGCGGAATTTTCCATCTCGATCACGGCAATCTCGTCGTCCGCGATCGGTTTCACACCGCGTTTAATCTCCGGCGAAGAAGCGTTCGAGGAAGATGAAGGGTTACCGCACGAAACGGCAAACAGGAACATAAAAAGCAGAAACAGGTACAATCCTTTCTTCATATTTCTATCAACCTTAGGCGGCATCTGTATCGAGTATCAAGGTTACGGGCCCCTCATTTACGAGCTCTACGTCCATCATCGCCTGAAAAACGCCCGTTTCAACCCGGCCGCAAACTTGACGGCACGCTTTCACGAAGTATTCGTAAATCGCGTTAGCCTTTTCCGGCGGAGCAGCCCGGATATATGAAGGCCGACGGCCCCGGCCGGCGTTGCCGAGCAGCGTGAACTGGGAGACTACGAGAAGTTCTCCGCCGACGTCGAGCAACGAAAGATTCATTTTCCCCTCAGCGTCGGCGAAAAGGCGAAGATTGACGATCTTTTCAGCTAGGCGGTCGGCTTCTGCCTCGGAATCACCTTTTGCCACGCCGAAGAGCACGAGGAGTCCACGTCCGATCTCGCCGGTTATCTCATCTCCGACGGTGACCTTTGCACGTGAGACCCGCTGCAAAACCACCCTCACTATTCTGAGCTTTCCTCTATGTAAACGCGGTTCATTACTACGGGCTCAAGCGGCTTATCGTTCGAATTGGTCTCGACTTCGGCGATCCTATCGACCACATCCTGCCCCTCGATCACTTTTCCAAATTTTGTATAGCTCGGCGGTAGAGGGTAGTCGATATGCATTATGAAAAACTGAGATCCATTAGTATTCGGCCCGGCATTTGCCATCGCTACAGTCCCCTTTTCATAGATCCCGGCGTAAAGCTCAGACGTCCGATCTATCTCATCGTCAAATCGGCCGCCCCAGGCGGATTCGCCGCCAAAGCCCTCGCCAAGCGGATCGCCGCCCTGGATCATAAAGTTTTTTATCACGCGATGAAAGATAACACCGTCGTAATAATTCTTTTCCGCCAAAAGCCTGAAATTTTCAGTCGTCTTTGGCGCGTCCGATTCCAATAATTGAAATTTGATGGTTCCCTTGTTCGTTTCCAGCACTGCGATATTATTGCTCATTCTCTGCTCCTGTATGTGGTTTGGCTAAAATGAAAAAATTAACATGATTCCTGGAAAAAAACTAATGGCGGAAATTTTACGGCTAAGGCCGAAGGATAAAACGTTCGATGGCGGAGGCAACTCCATGTTCGTCATTTGAGGCGGTAATGTGAAACTCATCTCGTTCAAGCAGGGTCGGGTCGGCATTGCCCATTACGACCGGTGTTCCGGCAAATTCAAGCATCTCGATATCATTAAAATTGTCGCCAATGACCATTATGTTCTCGCTCGTAAGGTTGTTAAGTTCGGCAAGCCGGCGGACCCCGATCCCTTTTGAAGCATGGTGAGGCAAGATGTCCAGCAAGGTGAAATCAAGTTTCGGATAAATGGTCGCCAACAGGGTAACGGTCTCTCCGAGCTCACGGCGGAGAAAGCCTTCCAACTCTTTCATCGCCGCACAACCACCGGAAAATGAGATATGTATCACGGCATGATCGCTTAGAGCAGCCTCAAGCGAGGAAACATGGTGTACGGCCTCATGAGCTTCGGGGCCGTGCATTTTTTCTGCCCACTGAATATATCTCTGCAAGGGGACATTGTCGTCAGAGATCCGGTCGTAGATCATAGTACCCTTGCCGACCGGGTCGGCGCTGACCAGTGCATCTCCGCCGTACTTTTTACCGACCCGAACTATCTCAAGCGCGACATCGGTCTCAAGCAGGGAGACATCGACAGTCTCGAGCGTGTCAGCAAATTTGAGCAGAGCACCGTTATGAGTAACGAGAGGTGCGTTCAGTTCAAGTTCTTGCCCGATGTGGCGGGCATCGCGAAACCGCCGCCCCGTGGCGATCGTCACCAAAACACCGGCATTCTCGGCATTGCGGATCGCAATACGGTTTTCCTCCGGGATCTGTCCGCGAGAATCAAGGACGGTGCCATCAAGGTCAAGCGCGAGGAGTTTGATGTTTTTGCTCAAATCTGAACGATCTGACCGGCTCCTAAACGAGTCGGACTAGATCAGATCCCTCCTTTCAAACCTGTGGACGACCGACTCAAGAGATCTGGCGGTAAAATTAAGAGCCACGAACGAGATCATCATCATTACAGCGATGTCGTGGGGGCTGGCATTATAAAAATAACGGTCCAATCCTTTGACCTCGGCCGATTCAGCGAACGAGATAGCCATCCGAGTCCAATAATACCATCCTCCGAAAAGCCAGGTCGTCAGCAAGGCAAGAGCCGCCGGTACTGCATTACTCCTACTATATCGGATCACCAAAGCTGTAATGCCAATGAGAAAGGCTATCCCGAGCAACCGGCCAGGGTGCGGGTCGGGGTAACAATACGGTCCTGAAATTACGATCCCTCCGTTCCTGCTGTTCCACTCCTGTTCGGCGTAAAAAGCCGTCCTTTTTACTTCTTCCTTTATCGTATAGTCAGCAAAACTATAGGACGCAAATCCTAACGCCACTAAGGTTAACGCCATTAACGTGTGTCTTCTCATTCTCGCCTCCTTTCTATCCAGTTACAAAATTAGACACCGAAAAGGCGAAAATGTTTCATCGGCTATTTTCTCTCTTTCTCGCGAATGAGCCTACGCTGTTCCGCCAGCCATTTTTGGTAAATCGCTTTTCCGCGTTCAAATTCGGCGGCGGTGGCATAGAAATGGTGCGAACCGTCATTTTTTTCAACATTCAGGACATAAAAGATGTAATTTGTTTCAGCGGGGTTCAGAGCGGCCTCGATGGCGCTGACGGAGACGGACGAGATCGGGCCGGGCGGTATTCCGCCGTATTTCCGCGTGTTATAGGGCGAATCCGCTTCTATATCGCTTTTGTGAATGGTCCCGTCCCACCGGTTCTGCATTTTTGCTACATAGACCACAGTTTGATCTATTCCGAGAGGAATATTGCGTTTCAGCCGGTTATAGATAACGGATGCAACGATCGGCCGCTCGCTCTCGACGGGCGATTCGGTCTCGATCAGCGATGCCAGGGTCACTATCTCATGCGGCGTGCGCCCAAGCTGCCGCGCTCGCTCTTCCCATTCCGGTTTCCAGATCTTTTTGAACTGCTCGACCATCGAGGCTATTATGGCCTCCGGTTTCGAATCGGGCGGGAATTCGTAGGTGCTCGGATAAAGGTATCCTTCAAGGTTTCGTGCCTCCGGTGCAAAGTCGCGGATCAATTTCGTATCGGACATCATTAACAGTAGCTGCTCTTCGGTCACCGGCGGGTCCTGTGGGAACGTCTCGCCGATCCGTTTTGCTATATCAAACCGTGTGAACCCTTCGGGAATGGTTATCCGCGTTGTCCGGATCGAGCCTTTTTCAAGCTCCGTGATGACCTGAAGTGGTGTGATCGGAGACGGGAAGCGATATTCTCCGGCTTGTAGCCGCTGAGAGCGAGCCATGGTGCGGAGATAAACGAGGATCGGCAGTTCGCTCTGTAGGATGCCTTCAGCCCGCAGCTGTTCAATTATCTGGCGTTGAGAGGAACCTCGCTCGATAACGATATAATCATTCGAACGCGTATGCTCGACGGGTGACGACAGCGAGTTATAAAACCACCAAGAAACTCCGCCGAGGGCAAAGAGCGCGATAAGGAATAGAACAATTATGGCCTGTAGAATACGCATAAATTATCGAAAGTTTAGCAACGGCGAATACCGGGTGCAAAATGGGTAACAAGAGAGTATTCATAGCCGTCGATATCTCGGATGAAGCGCGCCGTTGGGCGGCTGCCTATATTGATGATCTGACGCGGGCCTTTCCTAAGAGCGGGATCCGGTGGGTACCGCCGGAAAATATGCATCTGACGCTACGATTTCTGGGAGATACGCCGGAAGAGAGGATACCGATGATCGCGGCCGAGCTATCGCGGTTGGTGCGTGACGTGGAACCGATAACGGTCGCTACGGGCGAAAACGCATCGTTTGGCGGACGCGTTCTTGTAATAAAGATCGATGACCCGGACCGCAAGCTCGCCGATCTAAAGGGAAGAATCGAAAGCGTATGCTGCAAAAGCGGTCTGGAGCCCGAAACGAGGAAATTCGATCCGCATCTAACCCTGGCACGGATCAAGCGGCCGGGGGCCGCACCCGAGCTCGCCGCAAAACACAAAAATTCGCGGATAGAACCGGTCGAGTCCACTATCCGCGAGATCGTTATCTACGAGAGCCGGCTCGATCCGCGTGGAGCGAGATACATCCCGCTTCATCGCATCCCGCTCAAAGCGTAATAGTTATCTGGCCGCCTCAGCCTCGGCGTCCGAAAGCGCCCTTTCGATCGCCTCGATCACCGCCGGGTCTGTCGGCAGCGTCCGAGGGCTGAAACGGGCGATCATCCGGCCATTGCGGTCGGCAAGGAATTTTTCAAAGTTCCATGTTATATCGCCGTCCATCCCCGGATTCGTCTCCTTATGAGTGAGGAACGAGTAGAGCGGATGCTGGTCAGCGCCCTTTACGGAGATCTTTGAGAACATCGGAAATGAGACACTGTAATTCAAGGTGCAGAACTCTTTGATCTCAGCGTCCGTGCCCGGTTCCTGGCCCATAAAATTATTGGCAGGAAAACCCAACACAGTAAATCCCCGGTCCTTATATTTGTCATAGATGGCCTGCAGCCCTTCATATTGCGGGGTAAGTCCGCACCGGCTGGCGGTGTTTACCAGCATCACTACGTTTCCCTTATACTTCTCAAGTTTGACATCGTTCCCATCGATGTCCTTCATCATAAAATCGTACATAGACCGTTCCTTTCGAGCTTCCGTCGGCGAGGGGTTAAGGATCATCCCCATCCAATAAGCGCCGCCCAAGGCGGCCACGATAGCGACCGCCAACACAACCCCGACCATTTTGAGAATTATCTTCATTATCTGACCTCATTTGGCCCGTAATTCAGAGCCGGCGTCAAAACCCCAACTTATTGGTTTAGTTCACGCCGGTTGAACGGATTCACGGGGCCGTCATCATTTTTCTCACCGGCTTCGGCAAAGACCTCTTTAATGGCACCGACGCTGGAAAGCATTGCCGATGTCTCGACCGGCATAAATATGACCTTGGAATTCTGCGTTTTGGTCATATCGCGTAAAGATTCGATATAGCGGGCCGTTATCAGATATTGCGTCGTTGCCTCGGGGCTGCCGATCGCCTTGGCGATCTGTGCGATGGCCTGTGCCTCGGCATTCGCGGCGGTAAGCCGTGCCTGGGCAGCACCTTCGGCATCAAGTATCGCCGATTGCTTATTACCTTCGGACCGCGTAACGGCTGCGGTCTTTTCGCCCTCGGCGCGAGTGATAGCGGCCTGCTTGTCGCCTTCGGCCTGGAGAATAAGTGCACGGCGGTTTCTTTCCGCGGTCATCTGTTTTTCCATCGTTATCCGGACATCTTCGGGTGGATTGATGTTCTTTACGTCAACGCGGGTCACCTTTACGCCCCATTTATCGGTCGCTTCGTCCAGGATCGACCGCAGCTTTGAATTGATCTCTTCGCGGGAAGAGAGCGTGTGATCGAGATCCATTTCGCCCATCACGGAACGCATACCGGTGATCGTAAGCTGGACAATAGCACCGACGAGATCGGCCACCTCGTAAACCGCCTGCGTGGCATTGGTTATCTGCCAATAGACGACCGAATCGACATTGATGGTGACGTTGTCGCGCGTAATGACCGGCTGTGGCGGCATATCGATGTACTGCTCGCGGAGGTCGATGGAGATGGTCCCCGGTCGGACATTTGACCAATAGACGGCGCGGGGTGCCTCAAAGAACGGCACTATGATATTGAGGCCGCTGGTTGCGACGCGATGGAAACGCCCGAGCCTTTCGATAAGCAACACGCTGGACTGCGGCACTATCTTTATGGTCTTCCACGCGACGATGAGAAGAGAAAAACCTATGAACAGCAAAAAGAGTAAACCAAGTCCGCCGATGATACCTTCCATTTGATCCTCCAGAGATACATTTTTCAATAATATACCCTAACCGGTGCGTTTTGGGTAAGCAGGCGCGGCGATCAGCGGCGCATTGTCCGGAAACGGCCCCAAAATACGTATTATTGGATAGAGGCATCCGGAATGATAGTTTTTGTCCCGGAACAACGCGTTAGTTAACAGGAATAATTGGAACCCCGAAGGGGAATCTGACGTTAGGACATCTTTGAAAGTTTTCACAAACGGAAGGAACGCTCGGAAAGGCACAGCATACTTACCTTAATCCTTCATTTAACCTACAGTAATACTTCATTTACCAACCTATGCCTTTCCGGGCGTCCCGGCCGTTCTTTTTGCTCCACTACCGATCTACCTCAACAGACAAGAAACCGCCATCCCCGCTCAGCAAAGAATCAATTCTGGCATATAATCTCGGAAAAGCGATATGCCGGTTGAGATAAAAGACATAGAAGCGGCGCGCAAGCGGCTCGCCGGGGTTATAACGAGAACGCCGACGCTGGCGGACGGGCGGATGTCCGAGAGGCTGGGCGGCGAGGCATATCTCAAGGCCGAGAACCTGCAGCGGAGCGGCTCTTTCAAGATACGCGGAGCATATAACCGCATCTCACAGCTAACGGCCGCCGAACGCGAACGGGGCGTGATCACAGCCTCGGCGGGCAACCATGCACAGGGCGTGGCGCTGGCGGCAAAGCTGCAGGGCATATCCGCCACGATAGTCCTTCCCGAATTTGCGCCGCTCACAAAGATAGTCTCTACGCGGTCCTTGGGAGCCGAGGTGATAATGCACGGCCAGAGCTTTGACGAGGCGGTGGCATATTCGCGGGGGCTCGGCGAGGAACGCGGACTCACCTATGTACACGCCTTTGACGACGATCTGGTGATAGCGGGGCAGGGGACCATCGGGTTTGAGATAGCAGAGGATGTCGCCGAGATAGACACCGTTGTGGTCCCGATAGGCGGCGGAGGGGTTTGCTCGGGGGTCGCCATCGCCATAAAGCATCTTGCGCCCTCTGCGCGGGTGATAGGCGTGCAGGCAAAGAACGTCGCCTCAATGCGGCCTTCGCTAGCCGCGGGCCAGCCCGTCGAGGTGCCCCACACCCACACCATCGCGGACGGCATCGCGATAAAGCGGCCGGCGGAGCGCACGCTGCGGCTGATAGAGAAATACGTGGACGATGTGGTAGAGGTGTCGGAGGAAGAGATAGCCGACGCCATCTTCCATCTTGCCCAGAACGCACGCCTGGTGGTCGAGGGGGCCGGTGCGGCGGGTGCGGCAGCGCTGCTGGCAGGGCAGATAAAGGTAAGGCCGGGCGAGCGGTTCTGTGCCGTTATCTGCGGCGGGAACATAGACGGCAACCTGCTGGCACGCGTTATCGAGCAGGTCCTGGTGCGCAACGGCCGCTATATGATCCTCAAGGTACTGGTGCCGGACCGCCCGGGTTCGCTGGCCGGTATGCTGGAGATAGTGGCCGGGCTCCACGCAAACGTCGTAGAGGTTTATCACCAGCGCGCCATCTGGCTGGCCCCGCTCGGCAGCGTCGGCATAGAGACGATCCTCGAGGTCCGCGACCGGGACCACGGCCGCGAGGTCCACGAAACGCTCACCGCGGCCGGCTACTACGCCGAACAGGTCTCGGGCGATTGGTAACGCCGGTGTTCTAACGTTCTTGTCCGTTTCCGCCAATTGCTGTAAGATTCCGAGAAACTCGCGATGAACACTCTCTACTACGGCGATAACCTGAAGATCTTGCGGGAACACATCGCGGACGAGTCCGTTGACCTCATCTACCTAGACCCGCCCTCTAACTCGAACCGGAATTACAATGTTTTGTTCAAAGACGAGAGCGGAACCGACTCGCAATCGCAGATAACCGCGTTCGAGGACACCTGGCATTGGAACCTTCAAGCCGAACAAACATACAACGAACTGATAAACGAACCCGATCAGGTTGGCCGGATGATCGAGTCCTTTCGTGGCTTCATCGGCACGAACCAAATGATGGCATATCTCGTCATGATGGCCGTTATTTCTCTGGAAAGAAAGAGTGTTGTGATGTAACCTAGCAGTCGCATATGTCGATTACACAAGAGGAATTCGATTATTTGATCGAACAGGAAAAGATTTTCGATGAACTTGATCCAATCGAATTAGCTCCTGCGCCTAAGGAGTGGACACGCTCACTCACCGCACCTGAGACAAAAGAAAAATTTCTTCTTGATTTCCGCCGGTCTGGTTTTGAATTAACAAAGTATACCTACAATAAACGTTATCGACAGACAATCATACTTGTGAGGTATTGCAGCACCGGACGCCATACGAATCCCGACGGCGAGCCATTTAGCGGGCCGCACGTTCACTTATATCGTGAGGGATTTAGTGATAAGTTTGCATTTCCGATTTCAGAGTTAGGCATCGATCACAATGATAGAATGGACGTTGTCCTTGAGAAATTATTGGCATATTGTAATGTTACATCGTCACCGATGATCTTGCCGCCACTTTATTAGGCCATGGACTGCGAAAAAATAATTAGCGAATATCTTAATTGGATCCGAGATAATACGGTTCTTAGATCGATGTCGGATGGAAATGCGTGCGCTATTTCGACGCCATTCCTTGACCGACACAACGATCACGTCGAAGTTTATTTGACAAAAACTAACGGTAATATTCGAATTTCTGACCAAGGAAACACAATCGCAGATCTCAAGATGTCGGGTTTTGAGGTAAGCACACCCAAGCGGGAGCAGATACTCAAGACAACGCTAAATGGATTTGGTGTGCACGTCGGGGAGGGGAATGAACTATATGTCGATGCTAATCAACATAATATTGGACAAAAGAAACATTACTTGCTTCAAGCAATCATCGCGGTTAACGATATGTTTAACCTGGCTCAGGAAACCGTCTATTCGCTGTTCAAAGAGGATGTCGAAGCCTTTTTGAGGTCAAGTAATGTGGTCTTTTCAAAGGATATCAAGATTACTGGCAAGAGCGGATTTGATCACAATATCGATTTTTTGATTCCCCAGTCAACAACTTACCGCGAGCGCTTGATTAAAGCCGTGAACACGCCGAAGAAAGACCCGATCATGTCGGCGATTATGGCGTTTACCGATATCGAGCAAGCTAGGGAAACTCCTACTACACAGTTTGTTATCTACAACGATAGTGAACGAACCGTTTCCAGCGACGTTATTAATGCAATGGTGAATTATGATATCAAGCCAATCCCATGGAGTCTTCGGCAAGAACACCGTGTTGCCTTTTCGCTAAATTAGATAGTTCGATCAAGGCGACAGAAATCATTGTCTAAGTATAGCGCGGCGGGGTGAATGTTTCGCATATTCGTGACCTTATCGGCACGGTCGAAAGCGAAAAGGCGGCCATCGGCGTTTACCTTACCCTCGAACCGCCGACCAAACCAATGCTGACCGAAGCCGCCGGCAAAGGCTTTCACCACTCGCCCGGCTGGAACAAAGACTATCCACGGCTACAGATCGTAACCGTCGAAGAACTCCTAGCCGGCAAACAAGTAGAAATGCCCCCATCCCAAATGACCTTCAAACAAGCCGAGAAGGTAGCATCGAAACGTAAGGATCAAGCGGGTTTTGACCTCAACTCATCTTTGAGCAATACGGAAAAGACCGAGTCGTGACCTAGAATACAGAGAACACGTCAAAGCTGTCGTTATAGACATCTCGTCGAAAAAGTCGGCTACATCGCTAATATGGTCTGGTTGTGGAAGAAGTGGAGTGAATACGAGGATGCTGTGGGGCCAAGTGTTGTGCAAGGTCAGGGTGAATTTCGGTTGCTTCAAGACCAGTCTTTAATGGAGCAAATACAAAGTCTAACCGAGGCGGAAGAGGCACTTGCACGCGCAATTGATGCCTTTTACAAGAAGTATGACGAACTATCCTTAGATGAGATCGTTTTTTCCTGTCCCAAGGATTTTGAAGACATGAAAAGCATAATGACAGATATTGCGTATTCGGGTGAATGGCTGATCATGCACAACCGACGTTTGATTGACGCAGCGAACACCGGATTGTTCCTCTCGTATACCGAGAACGCAAATCGGGTTAGTGCGAGCTGGCTAGAGCACGGAATGCTATTCAACATCAAAAGACTACTCTTTAGTGCGAAAACATTACTTGAGAAGCATCGGGACATGATTATTCAAGACTCGTTACTTCTCGAAAACGCAGAAGAACTCCCCGATGAACTTTCAAGCGATTTCATGCTCGCACGTGATCTTTTTTCGGTCGGGCAGGACGAAACGGCGGTATTAATAGCGGGCCGTGGTCTGGAGGGTGTACTTCGGGCAATTGCTCGCGCCAAATCAATACAGTTGAAGATCAAGTCCGACATAATTCCTGCGGACGATGCGGACTTCAATGACTTGATCGAACTCATGTATCGGTTGAAATGGAAGACATCAGGAAGACGTCTCGTCTCGGTGAAAATACGGAATTTATTGCATTTCGTTCGTTCGCATCGAAATTCTTCGGCGCATGCCGAAGCTGGGGAACGTGAGCCAGTTGACAACCCTCGCGAAATAGCCAACATCATCGTTTCCACCGCAATCAAGCTGTGGGAGGCATCTACAGCTTCACGAGCACGGTTCATCACGACTGAGGTTGAAAAAACTTGGTAATTTCGGAAAAATGCCCGTAAATACTGGGTTCTGGGACGTTTTTGGCGGGTCAAAACGCCTTTTCTGACGCTGATTCCAGTCCTCGGATCGCTGATTCCAGCCCTCGGATCGGTGATTCCAGTCCTCGGATCGGTGATTCCAGCCCTCGAATCGCTGATTCCAGTCCTCGGATCGGTGATTCCAGCCCTCGAATCGCTGATTCCAGTCCTCGGATCGGTGATTCCAGTCCTCGGATCGGTGATCCCAGTCCTCGAATGGGTAATCCCAGACCTCAAAAGGGTGATCCCAGACCTCGAATGGGTGATCCCAGGCCTCAAAAGGGCAACCCCAGCCCTATGATCGGCGGTCAAAAAAAAGTATTGACAAATTCGGAGACCGCGAATATCGAGGACGGCTTCTGAAAAAGAATGTTCCCGTTTCTCAATACTCAGCCATCTACACCGTCGTTACTGTTCCGTAAATGGACAGAATGATCACATTAAAGGGGCGCCGTCGGGCGTCCTTTTTGGGTTTCTGGCGTGGAATTCTATTTTTGCACGCTCCTGAGCACCGCTACTCGGAGCGTCCATCGAGCGTGTGTTCGAATATCTTGTAGGCTTCCTCGGGCGTCACCTTTACGCCGAGGGCCTCGAGCACCCTCGCCAGCACGATGTCCCGCTTTGCCGCGATGTCCTGCGGCGTGGGGACGATCAGGATGTCGGGCGTTACGCCGACGTGCTCTATGCTCTTGCCGTCTTTCATTATCAGGTCGGCGATGGTGATGCTCGCTCCATAGACGGCCACCACGTCAACCCCGACCATCTGGCCATACACGCGCGATTCCATGACGGCCCCGGCTGACCGCTCACCGATGATCAGGCCCCGCTCCTCGAGCTGTATCACGCGCGAGAACACCTCAGACGCCGAGCCTGAATCGGCATCGATCAGGACGGCTATCGTACCCGTGTAGGCATTGCGGCCGCGTGTCTTGGCGATCATCTCCTTTGTCCGCCGCCGCATCACCTCGTCGCCGACCTTTACGTCTTCCGAGAATACGTTCCCTATCAGGCGGCGCAGCATATCCACTCGGCCGCCCCCGTTTCCGCGAAGGTCAAAGACAAGTGCGGGATGCTTCTTTGCACGGCCGATGATGCCGTCCACGCGATGCGGCTCCAGGCTGAAGGAGGGCATCTTCCAGATAAACGCCTCGGGAAATTTGTCGTAATAGTATTGTCGTGTTGCGAGCCTGCGGTTACGTTCCGAATCACGGATTATCTGGTTGGGGTCCGGCTGTGTGACGCGCGTCCCGGTGCTCACCTTCGGCTCTATCTCGTAGGTGGCGGCCCGGCCGTCCGGCTTGGCGACGTCCAGTTTTAGCGAGGGCTGCGGAAAGAGTACAAAGAAGAAATAGCGGACGCGCCAGAGCGAATCGCGTGTCGGCGTAAAGCCGCTGATCGAGCGCAGCTCGTCACCGATCTCGAGGCCCTTCTTTTCGGCGTCGCTGCCCTTTTCAACATAGATCACGACACATCGCTCGCCAAACATGCGAAAATCAATGCCGTATTCGATATTGTTCACATGCCCCGGCGGCAAAAAGAACATGTGCGAATCATTGAACTCAGCAAAGAACTGAGCGATCGCAGAGCGCAGCTGGCCAACGCCGGTGGCCTTTTCGATGTTGGCTATGGCCTCGCGGTGCTTTTCGTCGATGTCGATGCCCTTAAATTCAGGATCAAAATAGTGGCGTTTCACCTCGCTGACCAGCCGGTCGAGCATTGTCTTGTGGCGGACCATCTCAAACTTCAGGTCCTGGGCCGGCGAAGGCATCGCAAAGACCAAAAGAACGACGATCAGGACAAAACGGGATATCTTCATAGTCATGTTGGTCTTGATGCTGCGTGGGAGCCGGGAACTTTTGCTGAAGCTATTATACACCGCGTGTAAAGCCCCTGGACCCGTCGGTGCGAACACCGCCGCGGGGCATAATATGGACAGATCCAGTATTCTTGTTATAAAATAGTGTTCAACAATCGGTCTGCACATATATCCATAGACCGGTTCTCACTCGAAGATCCATTAAAAAGATCTTCAACTCACCAAAAAAACAACACGAATTACCGCCCATGATCACGGCGGCCCAACGTTCCCTGCCTCGTATTTCGATCGGTATTGATCACGCCGTTCTTGATGTTTCCGTTTCGCAGGCCGGGAAAACCAACCTAACCTAAGGAGGAAATCAATGAGAAAGATAACGTTCATCGCGCTTTTCGTCTTTGCCTTTATGCTCTTTTCGGCGGATACGGCCGCACAGCAGAGATTTTCAGCGGTCGTGACCGATCCGGACCGCTGGGAGACGGTCGAATTCAATGCCCCGGGCGAGTGTGCCGGTACGCCGGAAGAGTGTGCCGTCGCTATGCTGACGGAGCTGAACATCCCGGTCGGCGAAGAACCGCTCTTTAGCGTTTACCCGATAGGGCCGGTTGACGAAAAGAACGTAACGGTGGTTTTTGTATCGCATTTTGTGGAAGATGACGATTCGGTGCTCGGAAAGCTTTACAGGCTGGAGCTCAGTCGCAGCTCGGACGAGTCGGCCGCGTTTAACCTCGAAGGGCTCGGCCGGATGTTCCAATGCATGCACGGGCCGGTCGGCTGGAGAAAGACCCTGTGTCCGTAGTTTTCCAAACAGCCGCTTTGCGACCCCGCATCGCCGCCCGGTAAACAAAAATGCCCCGAGCTCGTCCGCCCGGGGCGTTTCGTTTCTGCACGAACTTATCGACACTTATCGACAGCGACGAGGGCCCTTTAACGGCGGTTCAGGTTCTCGTCGTAAAGCTCGCGGTAAACGCGGTAGTTGTTCATTACCTTAAAGACGTAGTTCTTTGTTTCGGCAAAGCCGACCTCGGCCGCGAATACGCCGGGTTCTCGGGGCCGGGTACGGTTGAGCCAGCGAGCGGCGTTGTCCTCGCCGGCGTTATAGCTGGCCGCGACCGCCTCATAAAGCCCGCCGAATTCATCCTTGATCTTGCGGATATAGATGGAGCCAATAGCGACGTTTATCTCGGGGTTGTAAAGATCGTCTGGCTGTAGGTTGGGATATCCAGCCTCGTCCTTGTATTTTATCGCCGTGTCATAGACAAGCTGGACCAGCCCGCGTGCACCGGCAGGAGATCGCGCCCCTGGCCGAAAACTGCTCTCCTGTTTCATTATCGCGAGGACGAAACGCGGATCGATATTCTGCCGTTGTGCATGGCGGAGCACCTGGACACGATACTGGACGGGGTATTCCGTGAAAAGCCGAGGCGTAGTCTGCGAGATACGCTGTACGCGGCTGCCGGCGATACGGTCTGCCGCCAGCCCGCCGTAATAAGACGTCAACGTGTTCGGTATCGTCGAATAGATCGCCCATGCCTCTTCGCGTTTGCCTGCGTTCTCAAGAGCGAAAGCCTTTAGATAGCGGGCTTCGTCGGCGGATGTCATCGAGCCGGCAAAGCTGCGGACGGCGAGCATCCGGTCGGCGGCGGCGGCGGCCTCATCCCAGCGGCCGCGAAAAAGCTCCATACGTACTTTTGCCTGCAAGGCATTTGCTTCGGTCCTACGGCCGGGAAATGTCCTTACCGCCTTTTCTACCCATTCGTCCGCTTTGTCGTATTCGCCCGCTTCGCGGTAGGCGTCGATGATGTTTAGATAGGCGGATTCGATCCGTTCGCCCGTCGGGAACATCACCGTGTACTGCTCGTAGGTCTTTGCCGCTTCAAGATTTTTGCCGGCACGGACATAGCTCGCCCCTTTGAATGCCAGGCCTTCGCGGCCCTCGCGGGTCATCGAATGATCCTTTAATAGCCGGTCAAACCAATCGACCGCCTTGAGATATTCGCGTTCCCACATCAAGGAGCGCGCCGTGCCGAAAAGGGCTTTCGGGATCCCCGCGTCGTCCGGATAATGCTTCATCACCTTTGCCCAGTGTTCACGGGCCTCGGGGAACAGTCGGTTGGCCATATAGGCTTCGGCACGCGAGAGATGTTCCGCGGCAGGGAGCAGAGGAAGAGCGCCCTGATTCGCAAGCCGCGCGGCATTGTCAGCGGCCTGCGCACGGCGTAGAGCAGCGTCAGATGTCTGAGCGAACACAGCAGATGCGGCAATGATTATCGCGAGTATTCCGGCAACGATCGTCTTCATATTTTTACTACAGGCAGGAAAATGCTATCTCCAAGATTAACCGATTGTTAGACGAAAGGGCAATAGGGCAGGTTGCAGGCTAGTTTGCACGCATTGAGAGGCACAGCGGGCTTCGATACGCTCGGGCGGCGTGATAGAATCTGCTTTTCCTTGATTGAGGTAAGACAAATGAAACTGGCAATAAACGGTGCGACCACGATGACCGCCGATCTTGAAACAGACATTCGCTCGGCTGCGGCAGCGGGGTTTGAGCTTGTGGAGCTAAGGTCAAACAAGCTTTACACGTATCTGAACGAAAACTCGGTTGATGATCTAAAGGCTTTGCTCGAGGAAACCGGCGTTAGGGTACTTTCGATAAATACGCTGGAGCACATTACTTGGCGTTCCGATGAGGATTACGCGGCGATCAAGGAAGAATGTGAAAAGCTTTCTGCGATCTCGGCGGCGATCGGCTGTCCATATGTGCTATCGGTGCCGGGAGCATTGCGACAGGGGCCAAAGACAGATGAGGAGACGATAGAGGAATCAGTCCGTGTCTTAAATCAGCTTGCTGATATTGCGGAACCTCACGGGATCAAGATCGGGTTTGAGTTTCTCGGCGAGGCAGGGAATTCGGTGCAGACGCTCGATCTTGGAAGCAAGATAGTAGATCTTGTAGGACGCGAGAGCGTCGGGAATGTGATCGATACCTATCACTTTTATGCAGGGAGCTCTTCGTGGGAGTCGCTGGAAGGTCTCGACCCAAAAAAACTTTTTATCTTTCACATAAACGGCGCAGAGGACCTGCCGAAGGATCAGTTGAACGATTCCAAGCGGCTTTATCCCGGCGAAGGCGTTTTGCCCATCGCAAGGATGAAAGTGACGCTGGATAAGATCGGTTATGACGGCCCGGCGAGTGTCGAGATATTCAGGCCGGAATATTGGGAACGGGATCCGTTTGTCGTTGCAAGAGAGGCAAAGGAAGCCGCGGAGAGGGCGTTAGGGCTCGGGAAATACGCCGCGGGCGGCAGTTGGTAAGAATTGGTAGGAAATGGACAAAGTTAAGATCGGCATCGTTGGGACAGGTTATATCGGAAATGTTCACGGTCGGATCTATTCGCGCGATGAGCGGGTTGAGGTTGCAGCTCTTTTCGACATAGTTCCGGAGCGTGCAGAACGTACGGCAAAGAGCATCGGCGGGAAAGTATGCTCGTCGCGGGACGAACTGATGGAAAACTGCGACGCTGTGCTTGTCTGCTCGCCCAACAAGACCCATAAAGAGATAGCTCTGCATGCCATTGCCGAAGGGAAGCACGTTTTTTGTGAAAAGCCATTTTCTATCGGTATCGAAGACGCCTCCGAATTGCGTGATGCTGCAACTGCCGGAAAGGGGATCTTTCAGGTAGGCCATAACCGCCGTTTTGCACCCGTTTACGCAACTTTGAAAAAGCTGCTGGGAGAGGATAGTGCACATTCAGCCCATATAAAGATGAACCGGGGCGAGCTAAAGAACCCCGTCTGGACCGGCGACGTAAATGTAACCGGGGGTTTTCTATATGAGACCACGATACATCTCTTTGATATGATGCGGTTTCAGTTTGGCGAGATCGAGGAACTCGTCGCTTATGGCTCTCAGCATGAATATCCTGAATTAGACGAATTTTCGATCATTTTTAAGTTCAAGAATGGCTTTCACTGCACATTTGCTTCATCCTCAGATGCAAGCTGGCATTTTCCCTTTGAACGCATCGAAGTTTTTTGTCATCACCGAACAATAATGACTGAGGAGATGGAGAGGCTTCTAGATTCGCGGGGTATGGACCCGAATTTTGAGACCAATTCATTTCATATGATCGAAAAAGATGAGCGCTGGGGTTACGTTCAGGAGGACCGGGCATTCATCGATTCGATCCTCGCTGGCGAGCCCCCTCCCGTTTCGGCGGAAGACGGTTTTCGTTCGGTAGAGCTGGTCGAGTCTGTTTATTCGGCCATTCGCAGCGGTGAAAAAGTGAGACTTGCCTGAACGAGTGCCTAAACTCGAACTTTGTTGTAGTATTTTTCGTTATAGGGGTGTACCCGCTGTTCCGGAACCATCATGACCCAGTGCCAAAATTGCGGACAAGCTAATGCCGACGAAAGCCATTTTTGCCGATTCTGTGGGCATCGGTTTGCAGGGAAGGCGCCTCAAACCTATGATGTGAGGCCGCCGCGGCCATATGCGTGGAAGACCGACGAATATCAAACACACGCTGAGGCAAGGGTGAACGCTCCGCTAATGCCGCATCATGGGCCGTCCGTGCCCGGACAGAATACGCAGACCGCGATGCAAACAAATTATCGGGGGCCGCAAGACCTTGCCGGTAACTATCGCTGTCCGTTTTGCGGCACGAATTTTCTTCCTGTCATCGAGCGCCGCGTTTCAACGGCAGGTTGGATAACGTTCGCTCTGCTTTTGATCTTCACCCTTGTGTTTTTCTGGATCGGGTTACTTATCCGGGAAGACGTACATGTCTGTCCGGTTTGCAGACGACAGGTTTCCTGAGCGAAAGGGCTAACGATAATAATATCCGCGTGGATGTTCGATCTTAACTCCAGGCGAAGAAGAAGTTATCTCCACAGAGTAATACCCCCTCCTCATATTGTCCGAAAGATAGGTAAGAAGAAATTGCCGATTCAGCAGGATCGAGAGATCCTTAAAGAATGGATCGAAATTGATCGGCGAGATAGATCCCTGAAAAAAAGCCCTTCCCCCCGTATCGTCGGAGAGCTTCAAAAGGGAGCCCTGGCCAAGAAGGATCCGTTGCGAGTTGCCGTTCTCTGTATGAACGGTTGCGTGGTAGATGGAAAATATCGAAACGCTTCTCCGTTGAGCGCGGAGAATTGCGCGATCGAGGTCCGTACTCTGGGATGGCGAAGCGGCTATGGGGCCGAGGGTGCGGTCAACTCCGTCCGAGATCAGGATCATTGCCCGCCTACCCGCCGGCAGAGCATCAAACCGGTTCAAGGCATCAACGACCCCGTCATATGGGTTTCGCGGCGAGGCGGAGCTACTGGAGGTCACGATCCGTAATGCTCGCGCGGCACGGTCAAGATCGGTGGTAAAGCGCTGACGAACCTGTAAAGACCCGCCGACGATATAGGCGACCATTACACGTGAACCCTGTGGAAGCGACCTGATAAACGCGCCGAGATCGCGAATCTGAAGATTAAAGGCAGAGGAAACGTCATCCTGTATCACCACGGCAAGCGAAAGCGGAGCATCGGTAACACTTCGGATAGAAAGAACCTGTTTTTCTTCACCATTCTCCTTTACGATCAGATTATCGACAACGAGAAACTCTTCGGGTTTGCCGCGTCGCAGCTCATCCTTTGTATAGATCGAGATCGGAACGGCGACGGTTCGCACGCGGTTGTCGCTACCGCGCCGCTGCGCAGCGGCGTCGAGAACAAAAAACGTCAACACTACCGCCAAAAGAACGAGGTGTGCGGCGAACCTGGCTTTCATTCGTTTTATGAGCCGACGTCCCATAACGTGGCAATCTTAATACAAAATCACTCATATACAAAGGTTTGTTATGGCCAAAGTTGCCTGAGCCGCATCTCGCTTGTAAAGTATCATCAAGCGAGATGTCGGACCTTCCTACAAAGTATGATCTAACTAAACGGGACCTTGCGAGAGGCCGCAACCTGAAGTTGGCGACGGTTGGCTCGCCGTTGGTTCTGACGGCTATTCCAGCAGTGGTTTCTCTGACGCTGTTTCTTCTATTTGCGTCATCACCACCAGTCGCAGCGACGATCTTCTTCCTTGGGCTGATCATTACCGCAATTGGGTTTGTAAAAGGATCGCTCCTGGCGGCGCTATTTGGTTATCGATATTCTCGATGGTCCAGTGAAATGCGCGAAAAGATCGCCGCGGACGGCATAAAGGCTGGCGAGATCGATTGGTTTAGGCGGGAATTGCGGCCGCAGGAGCGACGAGCGCTGAAAGAGATCGAGCGAAAGGACCTTTTGCTTGGCGATGCCTACCGCGAAACACTTGCATCTCGGCTTACAGCCTCCCGGATAATCAAGACAACCCGACGGGAACTAGCCAATACTCGGCGACGGGAAAACAAGATAAAGCAGCTACGCAGCGAGAATGCGAAACAATTTTTGAATGAGATCGCGGCTGACGCCAAGAAGATCGAATCAATTACCGAAGATGCGAAGCTGATGCTCGCCGAAGCCGAATCTCGCCTGCAAATGATAGAGGCGGCCGCTCTTAGAGGCGGTGGGCTCGCCGATACTGAGGTTGCTCTCCGCCGTTTGGCCGAGCGACGCGACTCGTTACCGCTTGCATTAGAAGAGGCAAGGCTGGCCAGTGAGATCAGAGCGGAACTTCAAAATGAAGACGTGGATCGGCAAAATGTCGGAGACGAAGGTTAAAGAAGGAAGGGGTGGCGATCGACAACCGCTGTGGCCGTAACGAACGACTGAATTGAACCTGTTTTCAACAGGTGGGTGGCCTTCGGCCCAAGATGAGCCTTAGCCCTTGTCTCCGGTTTTTCTCGCGTAGAGAACCACACTGACTCAGGCATTGACCTCCCTCAATTCGAGTGTTGGCTCAATTATTGTGGCGTTCGCATACGAGCCCAGCAGAAAGATCTATCGCCAAGTTCCACGTTAGCACGTCGAACACCAAAAAGGAAGTTATTTGATATCGGCAATTATCGGGAAAGGTATGGTATTAGACTCGGCGGACAACTACATCGCTTGTTCGGTCTCGATCTCTTGCGGTGGGACCACTTCCTTGTGCTTAAGGACGCGGTCAAGCAGTTCGGTACATTCGGCGCTGCGAGAGGCAAGTTGTGCGTCGATCTGTTTTTGCTGGGACAGTAACTGGTGATATTCGTCTGCGACATGCAGGGCCGCGAGGATTGCAACCTTCAATGAATCGACCGTTAAGGTGCCGGACGATATAGCCCGCATCTTCGAATCAACGTAATCGGCAAGCGTTTGAATATAATCGTTGTCGCCATCAGAACGGATACTATACGTCTGATTATAGATCTCAACTCGCACCGTTTGTTCTGATACGTCAACACCGGGGTTGTCTGCAGACATCACTGCACCCTCCCAACCGCCTCCGCGACCTCGGAGTCAATCAAGGTCATTGCGTCGAGCATTGCTTCAACCTTTAGCTGGATAGCGTCTCGCTCGGCCAAGAGACTTTCGATCTTTTCCTCGAGGCGGTTCCTTTCGGCCTCAAAGTGCAGCGATGAGCGTCTGAGCTCGGAAAGCTCCTTTTGCATTCGCTCATTTTCTTCGCGCATTTTCTTTGCAAACTCGATGGTCAAGTATATCTTGTCCTCGAGATGCGAGAATTTCTCCATTCCCGTAAGGCCGTTCATTAAACTGTCTCCATTTTTGTCGCGGATAACAAGACTGCGGGAATGATTATGTAAATTTTCCATTAAAACTTCAAGCAAGTGTGAAGAGATTTTTAGATTCTGGGGCGAATATTCATCGCCTTATGTAACGAATCGAGGATCTGAGCCATTGCCTCGTCGATCTCGGCGTCGGTCAAGGTGCCGGACTCGGAGAGGAACTCGATACGTATGGTCAGGGAACCCTGGTCCGGTTCAAGCCCCTCGCCTTTGTAGAGATCTACGTAGCGCACAGATCTGCAGTGAGGGCCACCATTTTCGCGTATGAAGCTTGAGACAGCATCATACATTATCTGACCCGTGACCAAAAGCGAAACGTCGCGTATGACCGAAGGATATTTCGGTAGAGGCGAATAAACAGCCTGCCTGGCAGGCTCCGCGAGGAGCGTTTGTAGATCGATCTCGGCGACATATACTGCCTGCTTAAACTTATAATCGGACGCGATTTCCGCTTTAAGTCTTCCGATCGTGCCGACTGATCTTCCGTTTACGAAAACCTTAGAGCATTGCCCCGGATGGAGGTGGCCTATATCAGCCGCAGTGAACGAAGGAACAGGAATCCCTGCAGAATCGAGGGCGGCCTCAAGCGAGCCTTTCGCGTCATAAAAATCGAGAGGGCGAGTGGCTGCGGAGCTTTCCGCCAATACCACGCCGCCAGTTACCGCGAGTGCGAAGATCTCCTTTTCCACCGGCAATCCTCCAGGGGTGCCGGAGGACGCAAAGACCTTGCCGATCTCGAACAGTTTAAGATCCTTTCGTTGATGATTGAAGTTAAGCCTCACGGCGTCAAGCAGTCCGGGGACAAGGCTGGGCCGCATCCTTGTGGCACCTTCTATAACAGAGGCCCTGAGTTCGACCAACGGAGATTCAACGGAGGCATCAATGAGTCCCGGCACCGGGGTAAACACCATATCGTGACTCGTATCGACAAAGCTATACGTGATCGCCTCGTCAAATCCGAGGACAGAAAGCGTATGACGAAGGGACCTCTTTCGTTGTTCGGTTGGTTGATATTCGCCCGCTCCATAGGCCGGCGGTAGCTCGTCAGTGATATTCTCATAACCCGCGTGGCGGGCGACCTCTTCAACCAGGTCTTCCTCGATGGCGATATCGTGTCGCCAGGTCGGCGAAGTATATTCGCCTCCGCCAAGGTGCACAATTCCGAGAGCGGCGAGGATCCGCTCGCACTCGTCGGCGGCTACCTCGAGCCCAGTCAGCCGTTTGACGGCAACAGAAATATCGGTAGAGCGGACGGTCCGCTCGGGCTGCCGTTCGGGATACACATCCACAATATCGGCCGCTTCACCGCCGGCGAGTTCGAGGATCAATTCGGTCGCACGGTCAGAAGCACGAATTAGATTTTCGATATCGACTCCGCGTTCAAAGCGGTAGCTCGCCTCGGTCGCGAGCCTTAATGTTCGAGACGTTTGTCGAATATTTTCTCTTCTGAAGAAAGCTACCTCGAGCAAGACATTGGTGGTCTCCTCGGTTATTCCGGAAGCGAAGCCTCCCATCACGCCCGCGACCGCGACGGGCCGTTCGGCGTCGCAGATTGCGAGCATCGTTTCGTCGAGCTCGCGTTCGGCCTCATCGAGCGTTGTGATCTTTTCGCCGGCCCGCGCTGTGCGAACGACGATCCGCTTTTCGGCGAGCTTATCGAGGTCAAAGGCGTGCATCGGCTGGCCGAGTTCAAGCATTGCATAGTTCGTAATATCGGCGACATTGTTTATCGAGCGCTCACCAACAGCCTCGAGCCGGTCCATAAGCCATTTCGGCGACGGGCCGATCTTTACACCTCGTATGATACGGGCGGTAAAACGATGACAGAGTTCGGGAGCCTCGATCCTGACGACCTCGGGTGCCAGGACGGCTGGGAATGGGACCGCTTCAGGGTCCGGTTCGCTGTCATCGATGTCTGGAGCTGAATCGGCCTCTGCTGACAAAGCCCTTCCGGTGACAACGCCAAGTTCGCGGGCGACGCCAAGATGTGAGAGACAATCGGGCCGATTGGACGTCAGGTCGATGTCGAAAATAAAGTCATCCTTGTGGGGATGAATGCCCTCAACGGCCAACCCGACGCGCGTCAAGGCTTTCGCCGTTTCTTCGGGCGAAAGGTCTAATTCTATAAGTTCTTTTAGCCAGTTGTAGCTGATGTTCATTATTGATCAATGCTCGGCGAGTCTATTACTTCCAAAAGCCGTTCTCTATAGCGAAAGCAGTGAGCCGACTACTCAGCACTTTTTCGTAGTTCTTAAGAAAAGCCGAGTCCAACTCGTCGAGAATGTCGGAAACTTCCTGCTCATCAAGAATTCTTGTCGCTGCAAAATAGTCCAGCCTCTCAATGTGCTTCGGCACAGCCTTGTCATGAAAGAGAAGCCGCTTCGCTTTAAGGGTTAGCTCTAATCCGAGCTGGTCACCCATTTTCTCAAGCCCGCTCAAAGCATAGTCGAAATAGTCGGCGGAGCTATTGGTGGAGTATTGCTCAAAGCCTCCGTTAAAAATCTCACCTTCAAGCAAACAAACAGCAAAGAAAAGCTTCTCAGGGCCCGGCAGCGAGTTAAATCCCAATGCGGGATTGTCAACACGCTCGCACAGCGCTCTCCAAAAAAGGACGTCCGGATCGTTTTCGTGGAGCTTCTGTTCTTCGTAGAAGAGCCTCGATTTGTCAAGGCTCTTGCGATATCCCTTCGTGCACGGAATACATTTCCCGTTGTACTTTTCAGCCGTCCGTACCAGCATGGGATTCCCACAAGCCGTGCAATTTGTGGTCTCGTCGGTCATTGCAGAGACTACCTGAACTGCTCCAAAAACCGCACATCGTTCTCAAACATATGCCGGATGTCGTCGATGTTGAACATCATTGCGGCCATCCGTTCGAGGCCGAATCCGAATGCGAACCCGGAGTATTCCTGCGGGTCCACGCCGCACGCTTTTAGTACATTCGGGTGAACCATTCCGCTACCGCCGAGTTCGATCCAGCCGGAGCCTTTGCAGGGCCGGCAACGGGTGACAGTTGGCTGTTGGCTGTTGGCTGTTGGCCTGTAGTCTTCGATTTCGTTGCCAACTGCCAAATGCCCGCCGCCTACTGAACCAGTGCCGTGGCATACAAAGCAAGAGAAATCGAATTCGGCAGAAGGTTCCGTGAAAGGGAAGTAAGAAGGCCGAAAACGCGTGACGGTATCTTCGCCGAAGAGCCGTTTGAGCCATTCAGTAACGGTGCCTTTCAGATGGGCCATCGTGATGCCTTTATCGACGCATAGGCCTTCGATCTGGTGAAACATCGGGACGTGCGTCATGTCCGGCGTGTCGCGGCGAAAGACCTTGCCCGGTGCGATGATGCGTATCGGGACGCCGCGCCGCTCCATGGCACGGATCTGCACGGTCGAGGTCTGCGAACGTAGGGCAAACCCCTCGGTCGTGTAAAAAGTGTCCTGAGATTCGCGAGCGGGATGCCCCTCCGGAATGTTCAAGGCGTCGAAGTTGTAGTAATCCGTCTCGATCTCACGGTCGTCTTCTATTGCATAACCCATCGAAACAAAAATGTCCTCGATCTTTTGCCGAAGTATAGTGATCGGGTGCAGATGGCCTGTACGAGGACGGCGTCCGGGTATGGTGACGTCCAAACGGTCGCGTTCGATCCTTGCATTTGCGATGAAGTCATTGAGTTTTGCCTCGGCGGACGCAAGCTTTTCGGCGATCTCTTTTTCGGCACTTTGCACAAACTTTCCGAAATCGGCGCGTTCTTCGGGCGAGAGCCGTCCGACAAGCTTTTTTGTGCCGGCCAACTCTGACTTCTTGCCGGTATGGCGAACCTTAAGCTCGTTAAGATCGCGAAGAAGGGTTTCGGCTTCAGCCAGTCCGCTGCCGTTCAAATTGATCTCTGCGTACGGAGCGAATGCCAAGTTAAATGACTCTTGTGCTGCTTCGACCTGCTGTTTAGCTTCAGACATAAAGAGATAAGGATACCCGAATTGTGACGGGATTTCATCGGGAGTAAAAACAATTTTATCAAGAGTGCGGAATTTGGTAAAAGCAAGGGTTCGCCTGAGGTTGAAGGCTTTGGTAATATCAAGTTGATTATCATTTCAATTGATAGCTAAATGAAAGCAATAGTTAAGAATAAAGCCGAGCCAGGATTGTGGATAGCGGACGTTCCCGAGCCGGAAATGGGCATAAACGATGTGATGATCCGCGTAAAACGCGGGGGCATCTGCGGCACAGACCTACATATTTATAACTGGGACGCGTGGGCACAGAGCACAATAAGAGTCCCGACGACGATAGGCCATGAATTTGTCGGCGAGATCGTGGATGTCGGGACGAATGTCGTCGATTTTTCGGTCGGAGATGTGGTAAGCGTAGAGGGCCACCTCGTTTGCGGACGCTGCCGCAATTGTATGGCGGGGAAACGGGCTTTATGTGCGAACACCACTGGCGTTGGTGTTAACACAGATGGCGGGTTTGCGGAATTGATTGCGGTTCCCTATACCAATATTTGGAAGCATAAGCCCGGGATCGATCTGGATGTGGCGGCGATCTTCGACCCGTTCGGCAACGCCGTCCACACAGCTCTCGAATTCGAAGTATTCGGCGAAGACGTGCTCATCACCGGAGCCGGCCCGATCGGCATAATGGCAGCCGCAGTCGCGAAACACGCCGGAGCACGCAACATCGTGATCACTGACGTAAACCCGTTCCGCCTCGAACTCGCCGAGAAAATGGGCCACGTGACAAAGGCGATCGACGTCAGCAAGACCTCGATCAAAGACGTGCAAAAAGAACTCGGGATGAAAGAAGGTTTCGATGTCGGCATGGAAATGTCCGGCGTTCCCGTCGCGTTCAAAGACATGCTCGCCAACATGTTCCACGGCGGCAAGATCGCCTTCCTCGGCATTCCGGCCGAAGAATTCGCCATCGACTGGAAGACCGTCATCTTCAACATGATCACCATCAAAGGCATCTACGGCCGCCAGATGTACGAAACCTGGTACCAAATGTCCAACCTTCTCGAAGCCGGCGTCGACATCTCGCCGGTGATCACGCATCGATATTCATACAAAGATTTCGAACAGGGGTTCGAGGCGATAAAGGAAGGGAATTGCGGTAAGGTTGTTTTGGATTTTGATGAAATATAGACCCTAAAAGACCCCGATCGTCGGCTAAGCCGGAAATGAATGAAGATATCGAATACAAAAAGACTGACCTTTATGACTCTCGCCCTTATATTGGCGGCTGGGGCCTATCCATACGAAAGCGTCATTGCCCCGGAATGGAGGGTAAGGGTTATTGACGTTGAAGGAACCGAATGCCAAAGGATGCCAGTCATGGAGAGATGGGGACATTATTCCTTATTCCTTACTGGGAACACGGATTCGGCCGATGCAATCACAGACGAGCGTGGTTACGTGATATTTCCCGAACGACGAATGAGGGCAAGCGGAGTCAGAAGACTAATAATGCCGTTTATAACAAAAGCACTGACCATGGCCCATGGTAGCCATGGAGTTCACGCATCGGTGCATGTAAACGGATTGACGGATGTCGCCTGGCTCAGCTACAGAGGTGAACTACCATTACCCGAAACTGCGAAAGTTCAAAGGTGCTTAACTCAAGAAGATTTACGACCAAAAGAGAGTGGGACTCATCCGTGATATTCGATTTCAGAAGCGGATAATAAGCGAACCGACGTATTGTGAGCACAAACGTTTTTAAGCTCTATTCATCGAGTAGGTTTGCCTTTTCAGTGAATATGTCTTGAGTACGATAAATGACATCCGCTAGTCGAGACTATTCTGGAACGAATGTGGGGTCAACGTTCGTAGGATATGCAGATATGCTAATGTTTCTCATATGAGTTCAACGAATAATCAAGAACGAAAACTCGAATTGATCCAGTGGTTATCGGTGACCGATGATGTTTCGTTGATCGAGGAGGTCGCGAAGGTGCGGGACGAAAGCGTTAGCGACTGGTGGCACGAGATATCTGGGGCCGAAAAGGAATCGATCGCAATTGTTATCAACGACGCCGATTCAGGACATTTAAGACCGCATTCCGAGGCTAGGGCGAAGTATGAAAAGTGGTTATAGGATCCTTTGGACCGACTACGCCCTTGAGGAACTTGATAATGCAATCGATATCTGCAATTGAACTTTACCGACGTTGAGATCGCCCGCTTGGCCCGAGCGCTTGAGTCAACGCTTAGTCACATCACTCGAAATCCATTAATCTATCCGGAATCAGCAAAGGCGAGCGGAGTTCGAAGAGCTGTCATTTTGCGATTCAATACTTTGTATTATCGAGTGAACCCCGAGAGAAAACAGGTCGAGATACAATTATTTTTTTTCAAACAGACAGGACCCGGATTCGCAGAAGTTCTAGAAAATTCGTGATAAAATAGCCGTGTTATGCAAACTGTTGAGGCGATCATTGATAAGAACGGTGCGGTTCGGCTTCTGGGCAGCGTGAAGCTTCCAAAAGAGCGGCGCGCGTTGGTGACGATACTTGATGAAGAACCTATCGATTCCATGGGTTCGGGATCGGACGATAGCGAACTATGGTTAACGGGAAGTTCGGAAACGTTAGAAGGGATCTGGGACAACGAAGAGGACGACGTTTATGCCGAACTACTCAAGGTTTGATGTCGTTCTCGTAAAGTTTCCTTTTTCAGATCTTTCAGGTTCCAAAGTAAGGCCTGCCGTTGTCGTCAACGCTCCGCATATTTCAACCGATATTTTCGTTGTCCCGCTTACAAGCAAAACGGAGAAGCTGCTTTCAGGTGAATTTGTCCTCGCCGAATGGAAGGTCGCGGGCCTTAATGTTGTAACATCAGCGAAACGAGGCATTTACACTCTTAAGCAGACTCTTGTTGTAAAGCGGGTCGGGCAGCTTTCAGTTCAGGACTCGGATCAGCTTGAGGTTTCGTTAAGGAGCTGGCTCGGGTTCAACTAATTCTTATGTACGGAAACTTCAAACAACATTTGGAAACTACAATTGGTGAGATCCGCGAGGCGGGGCTTTATAAGAATGAGCGTGTGATCGACGGGCCGCAGGACGCGCGGATCGATGTTGGGGGCAAGGAAGTATTGAACATGTGCGCTAACAACTATCTCGGTTTGAGCGATCATCCGGCGATAGTTGATGCGGCAAGGAAATCGCTGGACGAATGGGGCTACGGGCTTTCGTCCGTAAGGTTTATCTGCGGCACTCAGGCGATACATAAAGAGCTCGAACGCAAGATCAGCGAATTCCTCGGCACCGAGGATACGATTCTTTACACTTCGTGTTTTGATGCTAACGGCGGTTTGTTCGAGACGCTGCTTGGTGAAGCGGACGCCGTGATCTCCGACGAACTCAACCACGCAAGCATCATCGACGGCATACGGCTCTGCAAGGCCAAGCGTTTTCGATACAAGAACAGCGACATGGCTGATCTTGAAACTAAGCTGGAGGAGGCGAAGTCGGCCCGGTTCAAAATGATCGCGACCGACGGTGTCTTCTCGATGGACGGCTACATCGCGAGGCTGTCGGAGATCTGTGACATCGCCGAAAAGCACGATGCGTTGGTGATGGTGGACGATTCGCATGCCGTAGGATTTATGGGCAAGAACGGGCGCGGTACTCACGAACATTGCGGCGTGATGGACCGCGTCGACGTCATCACCGGTACCCTCGGCAAAGCTCTCGGCGGCGCCAGCGGTGGCTACACTAGCGGGAAGAAGGAGATCGTGGAACTTCTTCGCCAACGCTCCCGGCCGTATCTGTTCTCAAACTCCGTCGCACCGCCGATTGTAGCCGCCTCGATCGCAGCGATAGATCTGCTCACGCTATCAACGGAATTAAGAGACAAGCTGATGGATAATACGCGGTATTTCAGGGAAAAGATCCAGGACATTGGTCTTGAGGTACTCCCCGGCGAGCATCCGATAGTCCCTGTAATGTTTGGCGAGGCCAAACCGGCCGTTGCAATGGCTGATGCATTGCTCAAAAAAGGCGTTTACGTTATCCCATTCTCTTTCCCGGTAGTGCCGAAAGGGAAGGCACGTATCAGAACGCAGGTGTCCGCAGCACATTCGAAAGAGGATCTCGATTTTGCGGTGGAAAAGTTTGCGGAGGCAAAAGAGGAACTTGGGATAGAAAAAGGCATGTCGGCCTAAAGCCAACATGCCGCAATACCATTGATCGAGAGCCTAGGCCGCGGCCTGGGCCTTACTGTTTATTGCTTCTTTTGCTTTACCTGCGATGGCGGCAAAGGTTTCCGGCTGTTTGACCGCAATATCAGCCAGCGATTTGCGGTCTAGCTCGATGCCGGCAAGGTTGAGCCCATGCATGAACTGCGAATACTTCATATCGTTCAAGCGGCACGCCGCATTGATGCGAACGATCCACAGTTTTCGAAAATCGCGCTTTTTGAGCCTTCGGCCCGTATAAGCAAAGTTAAGTCCGCGCTCGACCGATTCCTTTGCCGAACGATAGAGTTTTGACTTCGTGCCGCGATACCCTTTGGCTAGGGACAGTATTTTTTTCCGTTTTTCTAATCGTTTGTTACCACGTTTCGCTCTTGGCATAATTCCTCCAAATGTGGAATCTGGAATGCTGAATGCGGAATTTATAGTTCCCGCAAGATCAATCCAAAATCCGAAATCTAAAACCAGTTAGTCTCTTCCGTATGGCAGCATCTTTTCGACGCGCTTCTGGTCGGCTTTTGAAACCAAAGTATCGATATCAAGAAATCGTTTACGTTTATTGGTCTTCTTCGTTAATATGTGCCGGGCATGCGAATGTCCGCGCTTGAATTTTCCGCTCGCCGTCGAGCGAAACCGCTTTGCTGCCCCCTTATGTGTTTTTAATTTTGGCATTCTATTCTTCTCCTAAAACTACTTATCAAGTGCCCTGATCGCCATTTCGATAGCGGGAAGAGCTTTGGCCATTGCAATAGCGTCAACTTTGTCTTTTTTGTCTTCCGGCGTATGGATCAAGCGGAGCACACCGGGGAAATCCTCCTGAGCAACTTGCTGCCCCTGCAGGACCCTTATAATGTTCTTTGCCTCACCTGAAGGCCCAAGGCTAAACGAGAAGGTTTCCACACCCGGGACCATAAAGCTGCGATGGTCGCTCGGCGGGTAGATCGTACTGATCAGGAAAGGCCGTTCCAGCCTCGTCGCATTCGCGGAAAAAGACCTAGCAAATTCCGAATCCTCGTTATATGCCCAGAGCCAGATCGTGTCTCCGTGGCCAAAGACGTCGAAATTAATGTATATTTGTGGCAATCCGCCTTCCATCCGATTCTGAACGTAGGTACGTGAACCTACGAGGCCGACCTCTTCCTGATCCCAAAAAGCTGCCAAAAACCGAAAAGTTTTTGGTGGATCAGCCCTAAAGGCCTTCAAAAGAGCAATCACGGCAGCAGAACCAGATGCATTGTCGATCGCACCTTCACCCTGAGATACTTTGTCGTAATGGGCCCCAATAAGAAGCGTCCATTTGGCGTCTTTTGAGGGGACCTCGGCAATTATATTCGTTCCGGCCACCGTTTGCCCGGTTCGTGTTTTCTGTGAAAAACCTTCGGTCGCAATACGGATGTTAAGCTTAGATAACTCCCGACGGATGGCAGCACCTCGTTCTTCGTTTGTCTCCGCGGAAGTCATCTTTGAAATAACATCATCAATGTCGGCCGGCGAGTAAACGAATTGAGCGTAGGCCGCGGTGTTCAACACGGCCAAAATAGCGACGTACAGAGCCGAAATAAAAAGGTGGTACATTATCCTATGCTTCATTTTCGTTTTCCTGCGGCTTTGCAGCCTTCTTATCCACGGATTTCGTCTTTTTCGGGCTAAAGATCGTGAACATCTGATAGCCCTCCATCTTTGGCGCCACCTCTACGTCAGAAAGATCAGAGAGATCTTCAGTCAACTTAGCGAGAATTTTCGCCCCTAGCTCACGGTGCGACATTTCGCGGCCACGAAATGCGATAGCCGCTCTGACCTTGTCACCGCCCTCAAGCCATTCGCGTGCATGCTTCATCCGATAGCCGTAATCATGGTCGTCGGTACCCGGACGAAATTTAATTTCCTTCACCTGGACAGTGACCTGTTTCTTTTTCGCCTCGTGAGCCTTCTTCTTCTGTTCGTACTGAAACTTACCGTAATCGATCAAGCGACACACAGGCGGCTTTGCGTTCGGGGCAATTTCTACAAGATCTACCCCACGATTTCGTGCCTCCTGTATCGCATCACGCGTATCCATAATGCCAAGAGTCTCGCCGTCGTCGGTGACTACTCTGACGGCCGGAACACGAATTCTCTCATTAGTCCGGTGTTGAGGCTCTCGTTGACGAGGCCTGAAATTACGTCCACCAAATCTTCTAGCGATATATACCTCCAGTTGCTAAATGCGTTCCTAAAGTGCTCGTGTCTGCCGCTGCTGAACGACCATCTCGAGAAACTCTTCCAGTGACATCTGTCCGATATCACCCTTTCTTCTTTCACGAACCGCGACCTTGTTTTCTTCAAGTTCCTTATCGCCAAGTATCAGCATATAGGGAACCTTTTGCATTTGGGCGTCGCGGATCTTTGCTCCGATTTTATCAGATCTAAGATTGGTTTCCACCCTAAAGTCATGTGACTTTAGCTCGGCTGCGACCTTTTCCGCATATTCATTTATCCGGTCGGTGATCGGAAGGATTGCGACTTGGATCGGAGCCAGCCACAGCGGGAAAGCTCCGGCAAAATGCTCGACAAGCACGCCAAAGAACCGTTCGACAGAGCCGAATAAAGCACGGTGAACCATCAGCGGCTGATGCGGCTGGTTGTCCTCGCCGATGTATTCAAGTTCAAAACGCGCCGGGAGATTGAAATCGAACTGGACGGTCGTCAATTGCCACATCCGACCGATGGAATCTTCGACCTTGATATCTATTTTTGGCCCATAAAATGCGGCTTCGCCTTCAATGCGTTCATATGGGATCTCACGAGCATTCAACGCTTTTACCAAGGCGATCTCAGCCTCTGTCCAGTCTTGGTCGGATCCAAGATAGCCCTTATTATCTGCCTCACCCTTGACAGAAAGTTCAACCTTGAAATTCTCAAAACCAAACGTTCTGAAAACGTCGTATGCAAAGTCCACGCAGCTGCCGATCTCAGCTACGATCTGCTCCGGCGTACAAAAGATATGGGCGTCGTCCTGAGTAAAGCCTCGGACACGCATCAAGCCGTGGAGAGTGCCCGAGAGTTCTGCACGATAGACCGTACCAAGCTCGGCATAGCGAAGCGGAAGCTCGCGATACGAACGTCGGTGCGACTTGTAAATACCGATGTGAAACGGGCAGTTCATCGGCTTGAGGCGAAACTCGGTTTCTTCGCCGAACCATTCAGGCAATCCGATCGGTTCGAACAGGCCATCAGAATAATTCTCTTCGTGGCCGGATGTCTGCCAAAGCTGTCGTTTGGCAATATGCGGCGTAAAGACGATGCCGTAACCGCGTTTCACAAGCTCGTCGCGAAGGTAATCTTCCATCTCTTTTCGGACGATGCCACCTTTCGGATGAAAGAAGATCAGACCCTGTCCATAATCTTCCTGGATCGAAAAAAGATCGAGCTCTTTGCCAAGCCTACGGTGGTCACGTTTTTCGGCCTCTTCGCGCTGTTTTACCCAGGCGTCAAGTTCGTCCTGTGTGGCAAAGGCGGTTCCGTAGATGCGCTGCATTTGTTCGCGTTCGGAGTCGCCTTTCCAGTATGCACCGGAGATGGCGAGCAGCTTAAATGCTCTTAACTTGCCTGTGTGAGGAACGTGCGGACCTAGGCAGAAATCGATGAACGGAGAATTGTCGATGTAATAAATACTCGCCATCCCCTGGACTTTTTCATCGATAAGCTCGCATTTGAGCGGTTCGTCACGCTCCTTAAACATATCAAGTATCTTTGCTTTTTCCACATCCTCGCGGCGATAGGCAAGATTGCGTTTTGCCATCTCCCGCATTCGTTTCTCTATCACCGGAAGATCTTCTTCGGTCAGCATACGCGGGGCGATAATGTCGTAAAAGAAACCATAACGCGGGTCCTCCATCAATGCAGGGCCTACGCCAAGCTTGGTGCCAGGAAAAAGGTCAAGGACGGCGGCAGCAAGAAGATGCGCAGTAGAATGGCGAATTACCTCCAATCCGTCGCGCGAATCAACGGTTACCGGTTCTATCGAAATGATCTCGTCGGTTGTAGTAAGTTCCTTATTAAGATCTACTTCTTCGCCATTGACCGTTGCTGCGAGAGCGCGTTTCAACACATCGCGGTCGAACGCCTTAATTGCATCCGCAACAGTCGCAGGCCCGCGGATCGCCTTAGTATTCTCACCAATTTTTATGGTTAACTCGCTCATAGTGGGGTAAATAGCACCGACGACATTTTACGGTGAGATAAACTTCCCGATCCTCGGGTCGGCAAGCTTAATCGATAAAGCAAATATCGTTACTATTTACCAATCGCGGAAATTCCGCAGTACTACTACCAATAAAGATCAGATCCGATAAAAGCGACTTTGCCAGGACCCTTCAAGTTTAAGAAGGTCGTACACGCAATTAGAGTCGTGCTGTAGTAGTTTTTCTAATAGCAAAGTTCTTCGTAAGCATCTTATCGAAAATTACAAGCGGCGAAACGTTTCGTCCGCCGCTTTTGTAGCTAACCCTAGAAGTGTACGACCCAGCCAGCGAAAATTCAAGCCAAAAGTCCGCATTCTAGTTGGGAAGAAGTGCCTGACTTGCTCCGACCCATTCCCAGGCTGCGTCCTCTTCTGATTCTTCAAACACGCGAACCTCAGTCGGGAATAAGGAGTTTACCAGTTCGAAAAAGTTTCGCATCCACGGAGGCCCTCCGACGATGGCATATTTATCGACCTTGGAGAACGCATCGTATTTCATCTTGAAGAGGCCATCGCTGAAGACCGAGGCGAGATCAAAGCCTTTCCACGATCTTATCCTTGCAAGAACGTTGACCTTTTCTCGGTCCTTGAATGCGTCGTTAACCGCCTTGACGACCGTTTCGATGTCCTTTTCGCGAATGCGGCCGTCAACTTGGTATGCGAATACATTTTCGCTCGTGGTCTGGATAACGTGGAGCGACGGAGACGGTTCGTCGGGCTCTGGGAGGCGGTCGGGAGGTTCTGCCGCCCATGCAAATGCCTTCTCCCTCTCAGCGGACGAGAAGACACGGATATCAACGGACGTGAATACCAAACCTTCAACCCGTGCCATCGTAGCCATCCAGCCTTTGTCGGTTACGATAGCGGCCCGAAAATAATGGTTCAACTTACCGATCTGACCCAGACCCGCTACCATATCCTTAAAAAGCCCCTCAAAGGTTAAATTCACCGACGGATCTATCTCAACAAACATGGAGATCCGCGGAACTTTTTTCATCGCGTCCTCGATCGCTTTGTATGCCTCTTCGACGTCCTCTGCCGTTAGGTCGCCGGAGAACTTCATTGCGACGAGATGTTTAGAAGACTCCAAAATTTCTATCATAATACCTCCACGAACTCACAAACGGGAGCATCGCTCTAATTCAATCCACTAATTAAAACCCATCAAGTGCAACGAATTGTATAAAGAAGAAGTTCTGGATTTGTGGGTGCAAAAAAGAAAATGGTAGGCACTAGCAGAGTTGAACTGCTGACCCCTACCGTGTCAAGGTAGTGCTCTACCACTGAGCTAAGTGCCTACGTGTCGCTTCAAGAGCGAATAACTAAAATGCCAAACAGCGTTTCCAGTGTCAAGTTTTCGCCGCCTCGAACCTTCGCAAAATGGTCCACTCTTCTCGAGTCACCAGCACGCCGGTTGGGAAGCGGTCAGCAAAATCGGTGCGGAGACCGTCTGCAAACGTCGAAAGATAGCGGTCCAGTGCGGTGCGGTCATGTGCCGCGTAACGGATCCTATAACGCCCCGGCGTAGAAGCAGCAAATGACGCAGAAGTAAACAGTCCGCTGGAGAGTATTTCCGGGATGTGCCGGCCGCACATGAAAATTTCGAATTCCTCACAAAGATCCGCTGCGATGGAACAAGTAACTTCATATGTAACGGGCCGGTCATTCATCAATTTATATCAAGTACCTTCCGATAGGTTCCGGGCTGTGTGCTAGAGCGTACTCCCGGAACAGAAACGATGCATCGCGATAGCAACGAGCTTGACGGTGCGGCTATCCGCATCAAATTTTGGGTTCACCTCCGTAAACTCAATTAGTTTCGTATTCGCTAGCGAGGCGGCATACTTCACAAGTTGGATGAATTCGCCCGCCCGCAGACCCAACGGCGAAGGTGCAGAAGAACCCGGGGCATCAGATGCTCTGACGGCGTCAATATCAAAACCAAAAAAGGTGCTCATTGAAGAACTGTGATTGATGAAGTTTAGCCGGATCTGTTCCCTGATCTCCTGATCTGGTTCAGAACGGCTGCGAAGCATCTCCAGACTTATCCGATGAACCCCAAGTTCTCGAATATAATCGTAGTAAACGGGTGAACAGAAATGGGTTTGAAAGCCGACTTCGTAGAAATATTTCGGTAGCAGCAGCTTTTCCTCCAGCAACTGTCGATAAGGTGTGCCGCTATTCCGCTGTTCGGCAACGCGGACGTCCAAATGCGAATCGACATTAACCGCGATCCAGTTCTCTGTCCCGAATACTTCACTCATAGCCCTCCCGTCGGGATACGAAATGTCGTTTCCACCACCGAGGACGATCAGACGTTTTCCATCGGAAAGCACTTTTTTTACGATCTCCAAGTGGTTATCGTGGGTTTCCTCCAACGTCCTGCCGATCTTTACGTCGCCGATATCGCAGATCTTACGGGAAATGTTGAAGGGAGTGAGCAAATAAAACTGTTCCCTGATCCTTGCCGGGGCCAGAGCTACGCCCTCCCGACCATTATTTCGCCGGACACCCTCATCCTGCGGACAGCCGACGATCACAATGTCCGCCTCTGCGTAATCTTCGGGAGCCGTACCAACTATCTCCGCAAGCCGCGGATCGTTCGGATCCGGGGGGCGGTGGAAAAGGGAAAGATCCGGCCTAGTGGTCAAATCAAAAATCTGTTCCATGGTGCGAAACGTACAAATATTCTTGCGAGGATAATAACACCTCTTGGCTCAGTTTGCTCAAAAACCCCGGCCGCAACATGTGCACACAGGCTTATTGGGCCGATCCATCAAGTCCTGATATCGAAGATCGGCGCGGCGGCGTATGGTTTCGCGGTCGAGGGAATCAAAATATTCGTTGATCGCCTCGACCATTGCGAGCTTGTCGAGATTCCTAAGCCGTAGGAAACCATTGAATACGTGGACTACATCATCATTCATAACGCAAGTTCTCCCAAGAAGAAGGCATTTTCGCCGAAACGTCGATCCAATTTTGCTTGACAACCATATTGTTTTGCAATGACACTAGCCATCTACGGATAGAAAATTTCTTCTGATCGAAAATGGACTGCTGTAAATGAAAGGACTGGCTCGCTTCTTTGGTGTATTTGCTATCTGCCTCAGTGGGTTTTCCGGAGCGAGCGGGCAGATCGATGAGTTCTGCGGTGAATTCGGTTTTATCCCCACGCTTACGGCGCCGCGGCTTAGCGCTCCTTTTGTCTACGGGCGTATCACCATCCGCTCCGAACGGAGCACCGACCCGGCGCCAAAGGTAACCGTCGTTTATCTTAACCGCGGCCAGACGCCTGAACGCATCACCATCAGCAAAAGCGGCAATTACTGCTTCCGGATCACCGGCGGGGCGGGAGGTGTACTGGTGGTCGATATTGACGGTGTCGAAGTCGCCAGGCGAGCGGTCTCGAACTTCGGAACCGCACAACAGCGGGAAGATTTTGACGTGGCTGTTCCGATCATTCAGCGAGAAGGCCCGCCCGGCGTTGTCTCTTCGAAACACCATTATCCGCGGTCCGAAAAAGCCGAGAAAGATCTCAGGCTTGCGGCCGAGGCGGAAACGAACAATGACCCCGCCGGCGCTCTCCGGCACCTTCGGGAGATGGTCAGGCGCGACCCGAAGGATTTTGTCGTGTGGGGATTTATCGCGTCCATCGAGCTGAAACAGGAGCGGCCGGATGAGGCCGAGACCGCTCTCCGCCGATCCATCGCCTTGAATTCCGAATATCTCCCGGCCTGGATAACCGCCGGACGGGTGCGCCTCGCGAAAAAGCAATACGAAGCGGCTATCGAGGTGTTCCTCCACGCGGTGTCGCTTCAACCGGCGTACGCCCGGGCCTATCAACTGCTGGGCGAGGCGTATCTGCTGAATCGCCAGGGCACGCTTGGGGCGGAGGCCCTGAACAAGGCGATAGAGCTGGACCCGATAGGTATGGCCGAATGCCACCTGCAACTTGCTCATCTTTATCAACTGGCAAAGGCGGGCCCGATGGCCGCCGCGGAATATCGTAAGTTCCTTGAAAAGGTACCAGACCATCCCGATCGCAGAAAATTTGAGAAGTTCATTAGCGAAAATCAATGATCCTTCCTGCGTTGTGTTTTTCGTCTCAGATATTCGGGGATCTGTCTCATTTTGTGCGTTAAAATGTCCAAAGTGAGACAGGTTAAGTGCCTATGCTGCTTGAGTTTGCGGCGGAAAACTGTCTCACTAAAGAAAAACGACTGCTGCTTAAGTGAGACAAAGCATCAAACTGCGCTGTTTTTGGCAAGATCGTTCCACTTTGTGCAGAAAAATGTCCAAAGTGGAACGGGTTAAATGGTGACCCGATTCGGCTTGCGGCGACAAATCGTTCCATTTTGCAAAAAGTGCTCCGTTTAAGCAGGACGGTGTTTCGTTTCTCGGAGGAGAGAGTGTTGCGGTGAAACGCCTGAAACACCTGAAACACCTGAAACACCTGAAACACCTGAAACACTTGAAACATTTGAAACGGTTGAAACACTTTGATACCTGCCCAGCGCGGGCCGTGTGATAGATGTCGCCCATGACGGGGTTTGGCGGCTTTGCGGGTGCTTTGGCGCTACAAACATCCTGCTCCTGACGGAGCCTGCCGATAAACCGATCTTCCTGCATTTCAGACATCCACATATTCGCGGCAGCACGGGCCGACGGTCGATGGTCTCACGCCACGCGGCGGGTTGGAAGGACGATCTGCGCGATATGCACGATTTGCACGAAATGAAAGGTGAGAAATGAGAAATGAGAAATGGGATCGTAATATCGACGGCCAGACCCCGCTTTGGTTCTCTCGGTTGATCCGCGTTAAAAAATAGCCTGGTTGAGATGCTTAGGGTTTTGCGGGGTGGCGCGATGATCGGGCCGGGATAGGTCACCCGCTAAAGCGAGCTGGGGTTCTGTTTGAGGTCGTGTCCCACGCCGTAAACGGCGTGGTAATTCACTGCATTAAAGATTGGCCGCTAAGGCCGTAAACGGCGTGGCTAAGTGCCGCTTCGCGGGATGGAGGCTCTGCCGCCGGA
>CALMAH010000025.1 GCA_937859595.1 uncultured Acidobacteriota bacterium
GATCAACACTTAACCCGTCCCAGTTTGAGCATAAATGGGACGAAAATGGGACGATATTGAGGATCAGAGGCAAAAATGAGTGCCGTTCCACTTAAAGTGTTCCTTATTTTGTTAAATGGAACGATTTTTCGCCACAACCAATGTTGTTTCAACAGGTTAACCCGTTCCACTTTGGACACTTTTCTGCAAAAAGTGGAACGATCTTGCCAAAAACCACGCCGCTTGTCCCTATGTCTCACTTAAGCCGCAGTCGTTTTTCTTTAGTGAGACAATTTTTCGCCGCAAATGCAAGCAGCATAGGCACTTAACCTGTCTCACTTTGGACATTTTAATGCACAAAATGAGACAAATATCGGTAAAAGAATGCAAAAAGTTGGGGAAATTTGGTACATCCATCCCAACCCGGCCGTTCACCCGGGGAACGCGCGTTCCCCAGCGTGGGAACCCGACCCCTGATCTTGTAAGGTCTATGAATAAATTCGGATCGAAGAAAACAACGCGGCCATGCTCGGATCTTTGCGACGCTCCATACTATTTCGCCGTTGGCGGCCTGTGCAAAGATGTCTCGGTTAGGCCGCGAGGTCGATCACGGAAACGACCTTGCCGACCACATCGCCCCTTCGGTTCTTTACCGGCATCGGGGAGAGTTCCGGCAGAGCGTCCTCAGGAAGGATGCCAAGGTGTTCTAAGAGTGCTGCCGCAACGACCGGCCGGGCACGTCGGTCGTCGCCGTCTTCTATCTTGAGCGCGATGGCAAGTCCATCCGGATAGGTTTCGTTCGGCAGGACGCCGCAAAGCCAGACGCCCTCGGCACCGACCTTTGAAATTATTTGCCCTTCTGCGGCCTGCATCATTATGGTGTCGAGACGTTCGCTGCCGCCGATCAGTTCTGGGAATGCACGCATCGCGCTGACTATCCTCCCGCATGCTTCCTTCGTTCTCTGATCGAGGTCGTCCGGCGGCGATATCAGATTCATAAAGCTCTTCGCCATCGACGCCAGCGGGAGAGCAAAGTTTGGGGCTGCGCAGCCGTCCGTTGCTGTACCTATCTTCGATTCCGGTATCTGGGTAAACCGTGAGATAACCTTTAGGATCTCTTTCTGAATCGGGTTTTCGGAGATCTCATACTCCGCTATCTCCGAGCCGATGTACTTTGCCGTAGCTAACATCGCGGCATGTTTTCCGGAGCAATTATTATGAAGCTGCGTGGGAAATTCCCCCTCTCTCTGCATCCGTTCCGCTTCCTTGTCGTAAAACGGCAGATGTGCACCGCAGCGAAGGTGTATCTCCGACAGCCCTACCCGTTCGAGCATCAATTGAGCGATCCTAACGTGCCTGGATTCGCCCGAATGTGAGGCACAGGCCAGTGCGATCTCCTCGTCAGAAAATCCGAAGGCATCTGCCGCCCCGCTTGTGATGAACGGTATCGCCTGCAAGGGCTTCGCCGCAGAGCGAAAGAACGTGACCGTATTCGGATTGCCTGCCGAGGCCACCGTCTTGTCACCGTTTATCACGACCAGATGGCCACGGTGGACCGATTCGACCACGCCGCCGCGGACCACCTTTGCCAAAACTTTAGACGCCATATTTATGAATGAGAAACGAAATTTCTTGCATGAAGAAGCTGTTAATGTCTTCCGTCTGTTCGATCAGTCTGGATCTGCAATAGATCGGGAGGCGATAATGCTGGTGTTGTGCTCTATGGTCGCATCCTGTCCTTCATTTCTCATTTATGCTGTGGCCGCCAACATCTCGCGTGCGTTTTCGCGGGCAGCTTCTGTTATCTTTTCTCCGGCAAGCATTCGCGCGATCTCCTCGATGCACTCCGCCTCACCGAGTTCGCGCACAGCGATCTCAGTTCGGTTGCTCGCCGCTGTTTTTTCCACTGCGAAATGTTTGTCGGCTTTCGAGGCAACCTGAGCCTGATGGGTCACACACAGCACCTGTTGGGTTTTGGCAAGCTGCTTCAGCTTTAGCCCGACCGCCTCTGCCACGCGTCCGCCGATGCCGGCATCGATCTCGTCAAATACTGCGGTCTTTCCTTCATTATGCGGATCGGCAGCAGTCTTCAGGATCAACATCAGCCGCGATGCCTCGCCGCCCGAGGCTACTTTGGATATAGACTTTGGCGATTCACCGGGATTGGCCGAAAAGAAGAATTCCAACCGGTCGAAACCTCGCGGCCCGAACCATGACTCGTCGTTTTTCTCAGTCCGGATGCGCACCTCGAATCTTGCCTTTTCAAGAGCTACGTCCTTTAAGCCCTTTGATACGGCCTTTTCGAAAGCTTTGGCAACGGCATGTCTCAGATCGCTCAATTCAGAAGATGCGGCAACATAAATTGCCCTGCTTCTTTCAAGCTCCGCACGCAGTTCCTTTTCCCTTAATTCTGCGCTCTCGATATTCCGAAGCCGCTGTTCCGCCGACGCCAGATGCTCAACAGCAGCAGCCACAGTACCGCCGTATTTTCTCGTCACACGCGATATTTCGGCTAGGCGGCTTTCCACCTCTTCAAGCCTCTCCGGCGAAAACTCGAGATGGTTGCGAAAATCCCTTAATGCAATGGCCGCGTCCTCGAGAACGGCAGCCGCTGATTCAAATGACGCGAAATACTCGCGAAATCGCGCATCGTATTCCCCAAGCTCCTTTATACGCTGGAACGCTTGACCAAGAGTGGCGACAGTCGAGCTATTACTTTCGTAAAGTGAAGCGTAGGCTTCGGCACTCAGGGCCGATAGCTTTTCCACATTGTTCAGCCTTCGTTTTTCTTCTTCGAGTTCGTCGACCTCGCCTTCCGAAAGGGCTGCCCGGCGAAGTTCGTCTACCTGGAAAGCCAGTATATCGATGAGTTGCAGTTTTTCCGCTTCGTCCTGCTTGAATAGATCGACCTCGCCGCGAGTCCGACGCCATTCTGAAAATGCGGCAGCCGTCCTTTCCAACGCAGCATCAGCCCGCGCGAATCGATCAAGCATATCGCGTTGGCGACCTTGGTCGAAGAGATTCGCATGTTCACCCTGCCCATGAATATCGACTAGATAGGGGCCGATCCGCTTCAGAAATGCCGCCGTTACGAGCTGATCGTTGACGAAAACGCGGTTCTTGCCCGCAAGCGAAATTTCCCGTCGCACGATTACGTCGATCTCCGCTCCTCCGTCCGTATCGAAACCGCTTTCGTCAAAAGCCGCTTTAAGTTCCGGTGTCACGGCGGTGGTAAAAAGCCCTTCAATAACTGCAGTTTGTTCACCTTCTTTGATCAGATCAGAGGAAACGCGCTCGCCGGTAAGTGCAGAGAGAGTGTCGACGATGATGGATTTTCCCGAACCTGTCTCGCCGGTCAAGAGATTCAGCCCCGGCGCGAACTCTATATCGAGCCGGTCAATAAGAGCGATGTTTTTGATCTTTAAAAGGCTGAGCATCTTTATTTCGGGCCCCAGGCGTCAACGGAGCTTTTTTAGAACATCGCCGCCTCGGAACCAATTACCCAGGGAGAATATAGCATCGGGCGGGAATTCCTCCTCAAGATATTCCGCCTCCCAGTTTATTTTCCGATCCTTCTTATAAAAAAGAAGATCCCCAAAATTACCCACACCGACCGGCTGCATCCTGCCCGTAACGTGATAGCCGGAGGCGTCGTATTCGGTCAGGCCGGTCACCGCCGACAAGTCTCCCATCCGGCGAATATAACCCGGTGCGGGAAATTCTTCACGCCGTCTTTCAAGATTGATACCGATGTCCGCGGACACAGGTGAGTCGGGTTTTGAACGGTCAATGACCGTCGCGTTCCTAAAAATGAAATGCATCAGCCGCCCGCTCGCATTGTTCGGCAGCATATCGTAGTTTATCGGACTAAACGTTTTTTCGCTGCCATCGGCCAATGCCCTTAGTGCGGCAATGAACGCCACAAAGTTTAGACGAACCAGATACATCTCGTCGTTACCGTGCAGTCCGCCGGTCTCGACCAGGATCGTCGCTGTTCCCCAAGCGGAAAAATTGTCACCAAAAGCGGTCGGCGTCCACTCGTCACCGTATCGAGCGATGTAGCCGGGAATAAACTGAGATAAGGCAGAGGTCATCACCGACGCCAGCCTGCGATTGCGCTCCTGCCCGTCTGTGACGGTCTTTGCGGCATCGCCGAATACAACGAGTAGCGAGATCGCGGCTTGGCGGTCGGTTCGTCCGGCTGCGGTCAGGTAATTTTGATTGTGGAGATTAAAGCCGATCTCGGGTTCCCATTCGTCACGCAGATGTTTGAGCAATCGTCCTTCAGGAGTTTTCAGGTCAACGGCATCACGGTTTATATCTATGCCCTGAAGATTTCGCCGAATAAAAAGCTCTGCGCCGTCCGGGTTTAGCATCGGCACTGCACGGATAGTCATAGTTTCCTCGATCTGCTTTACCCATTCCTTGTCGCGATTGTTCTGTAGAATGGTAAACATATCGATAAGCGCCGGCGTCGCGGTGGGTTCGTCACCGTGCATTTGCGACCACATGAATACTCTCAATGGCCCGCGGCCCCACTCGACTTGAAATATCTCTCTGCCCGCGTAGCTCCGGCCAACCTCGCGCACATTGATCCCGAGTTTTTTCAATCCTTCGAGATACCTGATGAGGTCGCTGTGCCGCGTGTTGGATGGGAACTTATTCGAAACATGTTCGCGATCCCAGATCTCAGCGATCTCGACGTGGGTTTGTGGAAACGTTTGCATTGTAAAGATCACCGAAGTGAGGACAAGGGGAAACAATGATCTCATATAGTTAAAAGATAAACTGACGATCCGAGATTCAGCAAGTTTCAAGTCGGCTGACCCTGATAAGATCCGGCCGGCCATCTCGCAAACCCCTTTCTTCTCAACTACCAGCGATGGTATGCCGGATGGCCTTCCGTGACGGCAACAAACGTGCCGCGGCAGGTGTCGCAGACCTTGCCGCCGGCGATAAGTTCGGCTTCGACAACGGCTCGGTCGTCGGTAGATTCGACAACGTGTGCCTTAAGGGTTATCGGGCCATCAACGGGTGTCGGCCTGAGGAGTTTCACATGAAACTCGGCAGTGACGGTGCAGGGAGCGTCACTGGCATCGTGCTTCTTCATCAGATGATAGGCGGCGGCCCAGTTCGAATGGCAATCGAGCAAGGAACCGATGATGCCGCCGTTCAATATGCCCGGGAATGCCTGGTGATGCGGCTCAGCGTGCCACTCCGCCACGAGTTCATCACCCTCAGGGAAGCTGCGAATATGGAGACCTTTTTCGTTGGCAGGGCCGCAGCCAAAGCAGATGCTCCGGGGCGAATAGATTTCCTGAACTGATCTTGCTGCCTGCATAATCTCGAAGTCTAGCATAGTGGCTGATCACATTTAAGGGCCGTCAGTCGGCAGCAGCCTTGTCTGGGTCGGCGCCACTCTCTCGGAGCGGAAATATCAGCGAGGCAGCAACCGAGACAGCGATCGCCGAAAGTATAAAGATGAGCGACCACGTAACCGGAAATTTGCCGCCGAAAGCATCATTTAGCCAGATCATTTTAAGGCCGACGAAGACCAGCACGACAGCAAGGCCATATTTGAGCAAATAGAACTTGCTGACCGCACCGGCGAGCATGAAGTACATTGCACGAAGGCCTAGAATGGCAAAGATGTTCGACGTAAAGACGATCATCGGTTCGGCCGTGATAGCAAAGATAGCCGGGACGGAATCGACTGCAAAGATGATATCGGTCATCTCGAGAAATAGCAGGGCGATGAACAGCGGAGTGGCCGTCCAGCGCCCGCGCTCGCGCACGAAGAAGTGCTTGCCGCGCAGCCTGGAGGTCACCGGTATGAAGCGCTTGAAAAGCTTTATGACCGGGTTCTTCTCAGGATCTATCTCCTTTTCGGCACCAAACATCATCTTTAGTCCTGTAAGGATAAGAAAGCCGCCGAAAAGATAAATGACCCAGTGGAACTGCATAAGCCAAGAACCCATTCCGATAAAGACCGCACGAAAGACGAGGGCTCCGATGATGCCGTAAAATAGGACACGGTGCTGATATTTGGCAGGGATCGCAAAATAGGCGAAGACCACCACAAAAACAAAGATGTTGTCTACGGAAAGCGATTTTTCGACGATATAACCAGTTAGAAATTCCAGCGAGACATTCCAGGCAGCCGCCTCCGGAATGAAGTCCGGAATGGACATCAGCCGATCATCCATGGGAAATTTCCAGAGAGCGTAGCGATAAAGAAGAAAATTGAAAACAAGGGCAAGCGACACCCAGACCGCACTCCAGATCGATGCTTCCTTGAAACTAACCTCGTGCTCCTTTCGGTGGAAGACGCCGAGATCAAGGGCAAGCATCAATAGAACAAAAGTGGTGAAGGCAAGGTAGAACCACCAATATTCAGCAAGTGGAAAAAGACTCATACGTAATCCTCAACAGCGAGTAAGCTTAAGTCCGAATAGACAAAACCCTACGCGGACATCGATCGTGTCAACGCGCAAGGTCTTGAATCTTCGCCTTGAGGCCGGAGCATCGCTGCTCGTATTGACGACCTCAAGGACCGCTGAGGGCTTTCTACTCCCCTTGCCAAATTGTCAAAATGGATGTTAGCGATACCTGAATTAAAAGTCAAGATTTGGCGGGCTTGAAAAGCAGGCTTGTGTGCGTGTAGATTTTAACGGCGCCGTAGACTTCAACTAAAGGCGTATCGACTGCCTATGCTCACAATTCTCGCCGTGGTTTTCCTGCTATGGCTTGTATTTGGCTATTTCGGCTACGGCCGATGGGTCGCAAGCCAGTTCAACCTGGACGACAGCAGGACAACGCCGGCAAACATAGTAAATGACGGTCGCGATTTTGTCCCGATCAGCCCTTTCTATCTTTTCGGCCAGCATTTTTCGGCGATCGCGGCGGCAGGGCCGATAGCCGGTCCGATAATAGCGTGTCTGGCATTCGGCTGGCTTCCGTGCCTTTTATGGATCGCGATGGGGGTTGTGCTGATCGGAGCGGTGCATGATTTTTCGGCGCTGACATCATCGGTGCGGCATAGTGCCCGGTCAATAGCAGAGATAACGAGAGAGAAGCTTGGCTTTGGCGCGGGGCGGGCAATGATGGGCTTCATTTGGCTGGCCCTGGTCTACGTAATCGTTGCGTTCACGGACATAACCGCAGGAACATTTGTTTCGGGTGATGAGGCACTCGTCGGCGAGACAGCGTTCAATCCGGGCGGCGCGGTGGCAATGGCGAGCATTCTGTATCTCGGGCTGTCGGTTATATTAGGTCTTGTCGAGCGGTTTCTGAGGCCGCCGCTATGGATCTCGACATTGGTATTCGTTCCCGCGACCTTTGCCGTTGCCTGGGTCGGCACTATGTATTCGAACGTTTTCGCGTTCGGGCATATGACCTGGGGCATTGTGATCTTGCTTTACTGTATCGTTGCATCAGTTGTGCCCGTTTGGGCGTTGCTGCAGCCGCGGGGATATCTCGGCGGATTTGTTCTTTATACAGCGATCGCCGTCGGGATAATAGGGATATTCTTTGGCGGCTATACGATTCAGCAGCCGGCCTTCAGATCTTGGGACATTGGCGGAATGACAGGAATGCTCTTCCCATTTCTGTTCGTAACTATTGCGTGCGGGGCCTGTTCGGGATTTCACGGACTGGTGTGTTCGGGAACGACTTCAAAACAGCTAGATAAGGAAACTCACGCAAGGCCGATAGGCTACGGGGCAATGCTGGCCGAGGGTTTCGTCGCATTCATGGCACTGGTAGTGGTAATGATCGCTGGCAATGAGATGCTATTTGGTCCGGACGGTAAGCCCTTTGCGGCAGGAAAGATATACGGGAATGGGATAGGCGAATTCTTGACGCTGCTGATCGGACGGGAAAATCTGCAGTTCGCAATTACGTTCGGTGCGATGGCATTCTCGACATTCGTTTTCGATACGCTGGACGTGGGGATGCGGCTCGGGAGATACCTGGTCCAGGAGCTGTTAGGAATTGGCGGACGGGTCGGGGCACTTATCGGCACGCTTGCAACAGTGGCATTGCCGTTTGTTCTTATATTTTTTGCCAAACCGGGTTCATGGGTTGAATTCTGGACGCTCTTCGGAGCTTCGAATCAGCTGCTCGCCGCCCTGACATTGTTGTCGATAACCGCTTGGCTGTATCAGGCTCGACGTCGAATAGCATTTACCCTGCTGCCGATGCTGTTCGTATTGACGATAACGCTTTGGGCCCTAGGGTCGCTTGTTTGGGGAAATTTTCAGGCCTCAACCGGTTTGGATATCAAGCTGGTAAATGGCGTTGCCTCCCTCATATTAATCGTGCTCGCAATCTACCTTGTCATTACAGCCTTTTTGAAGCTGCGTGGCGAGCGAGGAGATCCGACGCAGACCCCGACGGCTATCGCCTCCTGATACTTTACCCATACGGAACACGCGTTGATAGTCTGAGACGATCATAAACGGATCGCTAATGGAGAAAGAATGACCAAAATAAACGAGATCGCACCGGATATATTTCGTATCTCGACCTATTTTCCTGCGATTGAACTCGGATTCAGCCAGTTCCTAGTCCGCGACGAAGAACCGCTGCTTGTACACACCGGTCCTAGGGCGATGTTTCCAATCGTAAAGGAAGCGGTAGCGACGATCCTCGATCCATCAACAGTAAGATGGATAGGGTTCAGCCATTTTGAAGCGGATGAATGTGGATCGCTCAACGAATGGCAGGAGATCGCACCGCAAGCGACCGGCGTTTGCAGTATGGTCGGGAAAATGGTTAGCGTTGACGATTTTGCACCTAAGAATCCGGCAAAGGGAATGGTGGACAACGAAGAGTTCTCGACCGGAAAATATACCTTCAGGTTTCTGCAGACGCCGCACGTTCCCCACTGCTGGGAGGCGGGGCTTTTCTTTGAGAAAACGAACAAGACCCTGTTTTGCTCGGACATTCTCCACCAGAACGGGGACGTAGAGCCGCTGACGGAGGACAGCGTTACAGACCGAGTCAGAGATACGCTGGTGGAGTATCAGGCGGGACCGCTCGCAAACTACCTGCCCTACACGGGAATGACAGACAATACGCTAAGGCGATTGGCTGCGCTCCGGCCGGCAACGGTCGCCACGATGCACGGATCTGTTTTCGCAGGAGATGGCGAGCGAGCGATCCTGGAGTACGCCGATGTTCTTCAAGGGGTTTTCGGAACAGAGAGGGAATAGAGGCCAGAACAATAGATCATTCCCGGGGTTCTAAGGGGGTCATGGTCCGTCTAGAGGAAGCGCAGCCTGAGAGGCCACGTCTGCTTTTCGGCGAGCTATTTTTTTTCGATCGGCACTTCATCCAGCGTTCGGGTCGTGTGTTCGGTGACGCTCTGAAAGCCGGCTTCTGCCGGTTCCGAAAGTCGATGGGTCGCGGTTGGTTCAATATACCTGGGAACCTCCGCATCGGATGTCGAAAGAACCTGCTGATCTCCCTTTTTAATTGTCAACCCCTTCCCATAATGCAAAAGCATCAGACAGATCCCAAATAGAGCGGCGAAGAAGAAAAAGCTGATCGGAACTAGTTGGTTTGTTGGTGCCCCTGCCCGCAAGAAGATAAAAACCACAAAGATATACGCGAAAAAACCGAATCCGCCAATGTAGCCGACCGCCTTAGCGACATCAGGCGAGATGCCCTGAGACACGGGCCGCTCATCGTTGATGCGTTTGCCGCAACGATTGCAGTAATTGAGGCCCTGCTGAATTTGGCTTCCGCATCCGGAGCAATACATAGTTCTTCGATTCGGTACTTAGGTCTTTAAGGGGCCGATCTTGTCCTCAAACCAATTTGTCAATTCATCTATGGCGGCAATATGGACGGGTTTACCTTGCCACGCCTTGATAGCAAAGATGATCAGCATAATAGAAGTGGCGATCGTAAATGCGCCACGTCCGAAGCTCGCAACTCCGGCGACCGAACTCAATAATCCAAGCAGCATCGTCACGATCAGGATTCCGATATGTGCGGCGAAACCTTGTGCGGCATGAAAACGGACCTTGTTTTCCTCCTTTGGAATAACGAAGAGCATGATCAGCCCGGCGACCCAGCCGATCGTAAATGGCAGATAAGGAAGCCCGATCAGCCATTTTTCGGGGATGCCGGTTCGTGTCTCCTTTCGGTCGGACGCGCGGCCGTATTCTGTGTGTACCGGCGGTTGATATACCGGCGCTGCGACGGGCCCCCCCTAGAAACCCCGGGGGTGGAATTGGGCCCCGTCAAAACCCCCCGGCCCCTCCTCCGGGGCGCCTTGCGGGCCCTTTTGGGACCCCCCCGGCGGG
>CALMAH010000026.1 GCA_937859595.1 uncultured Acidobacteriota bacterium
TGCGTTTTTAAACTGAGAGGTTACTTTTGACCGGCGGCGGCGGATATCTCGAGCGCGAAAGTCGAGATTGTGTCGGAGGGGAAGCCCTCTCCCGCCGGTCCGGCCTTGATCTGCTCAACCTTCAGGACGTGCAGATGGCCCGTGACTTTGACGTGGTGATCCATCTTGCCGCTTGTCTGGACAAATCGCCCGACTCGGCCGACGAGGTCTTCCTGACCAATGTCGAAGGCACTATCAACCTGCTCCGTGTGATGCGTAGCGACACCGTCTTCATCTTCGCATCGACAAAGGACGTTTACGGAAGGTTCGCGGATAACTATCCCGAGGTGCCGGAAGATTGTCCGACCCTCTATTCCGGACAGACGGCGCTTGAATGGTCGAAGCTGATCGCCGAACGCTATGTAGAATATTATTCACATCGTACGCGTTTCCGCTCGTGTATCTTTCGGCTTTCCAATGTCTATGCACCCGCTTCTGAGGGTAATTCGCCCGGGCTCGTCGGCCATTATGCCGAGATGGTTGCGAAAGGCGATCCGGTCGCTCTTCCTGCCGGCGGTAGGCCGCGAAGAGATCTGCTGCATGTCGATGATCTTGCTGCCGCTTGCGAACGGTTCATCGATTCGGTGTTGCGATATGGAATTTATAACCTTGGTGGCGGACGGCAAAATGCCCTGACCTTGCGCGAGTTGGTTGACACACTCGGCCGGATCACCGGCAAAGAACCGGTCATCGACGATAGCGTGACGGTGCCGGATCCCGTTCCGATGAACTATGTCAGCGACATTCGCAGGGTGCGTCAAGAGCTGGACTGGGAACCGCAGATCGGCGTAGAAGAGGGCCTGGCCACTCTATTCGATGCTCCTGACGCGGAGGGCGCCGACGCTGCCTGACATCAGCCGTTTATGAAGATCCTGATCCGCGGTGCAAACTGGATAGGCGACGCCGTAATGACCATACCGGCGATCAAGCAGATAAGGTGCCTTTACCCGGATGCCCATATTGCGCTCCTGACCCGTCCATGGGCCGAGGGAATATTTCAGGATGCCGATCTCGTCGATGAGATCATGGCCGTCGAGGACAGAGGTGCAGGGCTGAAAGAAGTGATACGCCAGGCGGCGGAGATCCGACGAAGGCGTTTCGACCTTGGCATCATCTTCCCGAATTCCTATCGGTCCGCCGCCCAGTTAAAACTCGGAAGGGTAAAGCGCACTTTCGGATATTCGGCTCAGGGTCGCAGGTTTCTGTTAACCGACCCCGTGGGGGTACCCGAATGGAAGAACGAGCGCCACGAGGTGCATTATTATCTTCGGCTGGTAGAAACGGTCGAGACGCGGCTGCTCGGAACCGATTTCGTAAAAGATAGAGAGCCGGACATTTCGATAAGTGTTACGGAAGGCCGAGTTGAGGAAGCACGTTTCATGATCAAGGCCGCGGGCGGCAGGAACAGCGGCCGGATAGTCGCCCTCGGGCCCGGTTCGGCCAATTCGAGGGCGAAACGATGGGCTCCGGCACGATATGCCGAGCTTGCGAAGAAGATCAGATCGGCCGCTGAGGTTGATATCCTTCTCCTTGGCAGTAAGGAAGATTCCGAGATCGCTTCGGTGATCAATGGACTGTGCGGCGGTACGTTGCTCGACCTCACTGGAAAGACCGGCCTCGGACAGGCGGCGGGGCTGCTCGCCGCGGCGGATGTTTTCGTTTCAAATGATATGGGGCTGGCGCATCTGGCGGCCGCGGTCGGCACACCGGCGGTCGTCATTTTCGGGCCGACCAACCACGGTAATACGGGGCCTTATTCTGAGATCGCGGAAGTGATACGCGAGCCCGTCGAATGTTCACCCTGTATGCTCCGCGACTGCCCGATCGATCATAGATGTATGGAACGGATCTCTGCGGACCGAGTTTTTGGGACAGTTCGCAAGTTCCTGTGACAGAAAAAGAAGCGATGAATCAATTTTCCGATGTCCTGCAAAAAACGGCCTTTATCGATCGAGATGGGACGCTGATAGAGGAAGTCAACTTTCTCTCGAAGGTTGAAGACTTGCGTATCTTTCCGCACACCAACGAGGCACTGGCTCTTTTACGAGAAAGCGGTTATCGCATTTTTGTCGTTACCAATCAAAGCGGTATCGGCCGGGGCATTTACACCGAAGACGATATGCACCGGATACATCGGGTGATGGCAGAAACGCTCCAGGGCCTTATCGACGGATACTTTTTCTGCCCCCATTTGCCGGACGCCGGTTGCCTTTGCAGAAAACCCCGGACCGGAATGCTCGAATCCGCCGCTGGCGGCTTCGCCGTTGACCGGGAGCGTTCGTGGATGATCGGCGACAAACAGCTCGATATTGACACCGGTATCAACGCGGGCATCAGAACGGCGCTGGTAAAGACCGGATATGGAACGAAGACCGCCATGGGGCAGGGACGGCAAGCGGACGTCGTGGGAGAAGACCTTCTCGATGCCGTTCGACAGATACTTGGGTCTTAAAAGTAGGATGGGCCCGTGGCGCCCTGTTTTCATTTTTTGATCGGCAGCCGAACGGTGAACTCGGCCCCTCGGTCCTCGCCTTCACTTTTCGCTTCGACCGTCCCGCCGTGCATCTCAACCAGATTTCTCACGATAGCCAGGCCGAGTCCGAGCCCGCCATTGTTCTTTTCGTTGCCGATGTCCTGTCTAAATCGCTCGAAAACAAGCGGAAGGAAATCCGGGCTAATGCCCTTGCCGGTATCTCGCACCGTTACCTCCACGTCGTCGCCGCTCCGTGCGGCCGTAACGGTCACCGCACCTCCGTTTGGCGTAAATTTCACCCCGTTGATAAGCAGATTCGAAAAGACCTGTTCCAGCCGGCCGCGGTCGCCGGCAACGGATATCTCGCCTAAGTTGTCTGAAAGTTCGACCGTCAATCGAATATTGCGGTTATCGGCCGAGGGCAAAACGCTCTCTACCGAGTGCTCGATAACTTCCGATATGCTTATCGGTTCTATCTCTAGCTGCAGCTTTCCGGAGATGATCCGAGCGACGTCCAACAGGTCCTCGATCAGCCGATTCTGGGCCTCTGAATTCTTTATGATCGTCGACACGGCCTTGGTCGCCTGCTCATCGTCCAGCGAACCGCTTCTTAGCAGCCTGGCCCAGCCAAGTATTGAGTTTAGCGGCGTTCTGAGTTCATGCGAGACCGTAGCCATAAATTCATCGCGGAGCCGGTTCGCGATCTCCGATTCCTCTCTCGCTCGCCTTTCGTTTTCCAGCAGGTGTTCTCTTTCTACGGCCGCCAACCGGAGATCTTCGTTCGCTAGCCGAAGCTCTTCCGTTCGTTCTTCGACCGTTTTCTCCAGATCGACATTCGTTTCTATCAGTCTTTCTTCCGCCGCCGCCCGTTTCCGCCCCTCTGACCAAACCAGCATGTTTGCTATCGCCAGAGAAACAAGCCCCGCAAACGCAGCAACGATAAGAAGCCAGATGGTCCGATAGAGGCTCTGTTCCAATGAACGGTCGCGGGCGCTCATCGCTGCAAGCTCCGAGGCCTTTATCCGGTCGATCGCCGCCCGTATTCCGTCCAGCGCGGCACGGGTGTCCCTTTGTGAAAGATCTATATCGCGTGCGGCGGGGCCCAACTGCTTCCGTCGTTCGATGCGTTCGCCGGTCAGGTTCCAAAAATCAGACAAGGCCGTATCGAGCCTCCCCACGTCCGTTGAAGTCGTCTCGGTCGGCGAGATCTCCTGTCTTACGAATCGAAGGTTCTGATCCGTCCCGCGCCTTGCCGCATCGTATTGTTCTACGTAGGTCGTATTGCCCGTATCGATGAATGCCCTCATCTCTGATTCGGCGTTAAGGACATATGTCATTGTGTTTTCCAGGCTTAACACCACATCCTGCGAGCGCTTTTCCTCGGTAAGGGCGTCCTGGAGCGAAACTGTGTTCTGATAGAAAACGACTCCCGTTATCGCCATCAGAAAAAAGACGAAAAACAGGACCAGCGGCAGTTTTCTCTCAAATGTCAGCTTCATTGCCATTCAGATACGCCGGAAAATGACTTTTCTTACCGGACCTGATCCCTGTAGTAAAGATCAACCTCTTGGCCTACCGGCCCGAAAGGAACACTAACAATATTGTGGGCATTGATGGTAATCTACAATGGTCGGCCGCCGGATTCCGAGATCCAAAACGTGACACCTGATTAGAGGCAATTTGTCGCCGGCGATTCCCGGCCCGGACCCGACTTACTGTTGGTCAAATTTAGAAACATCTCGATACCAGCCCTTTATTTTAGTGGAAAACACCGACCTGACCAAGAGTCCCTCTCTTTCGGCCGTAAGGAACCTGATCCTCGGGCGGGCGATCGCGATACTTTTACTGCTGACGACCAGCTGGGCATGGTATAGCGGCACCTTCAGAGTTTCGTTCCAGGAATTGCCGTCTGGTTTGTTTCAGGTATTCCTTGTCTCTCTTGGGCTCTCGGTGGTGTATTTCGTGGCGGCCCACCTGGTTGGCAGCCTCGTTTGGCAGCTCCGGGTACAGTTTCTTGTTGACGCCCTGATCGTTACCTGGCTCGTCTGGCTGACCGGCGATCTTTCGTCACCTTACATCACGTTGTTCATCGTCCTGATCGGGGTTTCAAGTATTTATCTGAGGCCCTTCTGGACCCTGATGCTGGCCTTCGCCTCGGTCGCACTGTTCCTCGGGCTGGCTGTGGCGATCGCATTTTCGATCCTGGAATCCGCGAACCCGGCACAGCCGATCGGCAAGATAGTCCAGATTGCAAGTTTCCACATTGTTGCGTTCCTCGTCGTTGGGCTTCTGGCCGCCCGGCTATCCGAACGGCGATTTTCCGGCGAACAACTAAAAGAAACGGCAAAGAGCCTTGCAAATCTCCGTGCGCTTCACGAACGCATCGTCGAATCCATCCGTTCCGGGCTCATTACGACGGACCTCGACGGGACCATATATACTGTTAACCAGTCGGCTTCGGAGATCACCGGTTATACCGCCGATTCGCTTGTCGGCACTTCCGCGTTCCGGCTTTTCGGCGACCTGTCGGAGCCGATCCGGCTCTCCGTCGGGGCCGACATGATCGGAGAACAGCTTCCGCGTTTTGAGGCCGACCTCGCCACCCCTGAAGGTTTTGCCGTAAGGGTGGGATACAGCGTCTGTCAATTGCTTTCGGAAGAGAACGAGGCTAATGGCTATATCATTACCTTTCAGGACCTGACCGAGATACGTACGATGGAAGAGAGCGTCCGGAGAAAAGACCGTCTTGCCGCTGTCGGACGGGTCGGCGCAGGGCTTGCCCACGAGATCAGGAACCCGCTTGGGGCGATGCGCGGCGCTATTCAGGTGCTCGAGTCTGCTACACCGCCTGAGTCGATGCAGGCGGACCTCATGGGCATCATACTCCGCGAATCTGACCGCCTCAATTCCATAATCACAAATTTTTTGAGCTATGCCCGTCCAAAGGTCGGCGACTTTACGGATGTTGATATCGGCGAGGCCATCCGCGATACGATAACTCTTTTGAAACACGGTCCCGATGTCTCCGACAAGCACAGCTTCAAGGAGGTGCTCCCCTCGTCTCCCGTGTTCATATCGGCAGACATCACCCAGATCAAGCAGGTCTTTTGGAATCTGGCGCGAAATGCGCTGAACGCGATGCCGGAGGGCGGAACGTTGACGATCGGAGTTTTTCCGATACCCGTAAACCGCGTCCGCATCACCTTTGAGGACACCGGCGTAGGGATGTCGCCCGAACAGGTAGAGAGCCTTTTCGAGCCTTTTTCCAAGTCCACGACCGGTGGGACCGGACTTGGCCTCTCGATCGTCTATCAGATAATTCGCGACCACAGCGGCGTCATCAACGTCCGCAGCAGCGAGGGAGAAGGCACCGTTATCACGATCGAGCTTCCCGTGGAGAACGTGAAGCGGCCGGAGCCGGAAAGCCCCGTTGAGGCCGAGATCGAACCGCCCGCGGACGACGCCGAGCGGTCGCGGCTTACGGAATACTTGAACGTCAGGAATCGCGATAAATAACTTTGCTCTTGAACAAAAGGGCACTTTTCTGTGAGAATGGAAGAGGCGTTGGCGGCAACGCTCCCCATCTGCAAAACCCTTTGCAACCAAGATTGAACAATGTCAAACCTACTGATCGTTGACGACGAACAAAGCTATCGACAACTCCTGAGTCTTGTGTTCCAGGACGAGGGCCACCGGATCCGCGTGGCAAATAATGGCCGCGAGGCTCTCACGGAGCTAAAGAAGGAACCCGCGGATGTGATCATCTCTGACGTAAGAATGCCGGACATGGACGGCATAGATATGCTGCGCGAGCTAAGGGAAACGATGCCGGATGTCGGTGTGATATTTATGACCGCGCATGCTTCCGTCGAATCGGCCCGTGAGGCGTTCAAGCTTGGAGCAGACGATTTCATTCAGAAACCGTTCGACGTCGAGGAACTCAAACTTATCGTCAAAAAGACGCTTGAGAAGCAGGAATTGATCGACGAGAACCGCGCCTTTAAGCGTGCGCAGCGCGAACGCGGCAGCGTAAAGAACATTGTCGGAAGCTCGTCGAAAATGCAGGCCATCTTTCAGATGATCGAGACCGTAGCGGCCGTGCAATCGACCGTCCTGATAACCGGAGAGAGCGGTACGGGAAAGGAACTGGTCGCCAGAGCCATCCACGATATGAGCCCGCGGGCCGAGAAACCCTTCATCTCCATAAACTGCGGAGCGTTCACCGAAACCCTGCTCGAATCTGAGCTTTTCGGCTACATAAAGGGGTCATTCACCGGAGCCAACACCAACCGCAAGGGCCTGTTCGAAGCCGCACACAAAGGCACCATTTTCCTGGACGAGATCGGCGAGATGTCCCAGGCGATGCAGGTCAAGCTGCTCCGCGTTTTGCAGGAACGAAGGGTCCGCCCCGTCGGCGCCCACGATGAGCTTGAGGTTGACGCCAGGGTCATAGCCGCGACAAATCGCGATCTGAAACAAATGTCCCTGGACGGCCAGTTTCGCGAAGACCTCTTTTACCGGATCTCTGTGATACCGATAGATCTGCCGCCGCTCCGCGATCGCCCCGAGGACATCCCCGATCTGGTGCAGCATTTTGTAGAAAAGTTCTGCGATCAGACCGGACGTTCCATGACGGTCGCCCCAAAGACAATGCAGATGTTGGAGAACTATATGTGGGGCGGCAACGTCCGCGAGCTCGAACACACCATCGAGCGTGCCGTCGCGCTCGAACGCGGCGACGAGATAATGCCCGAACGGCTGCCCGAACACATCACTAATTACAACCCGGACAGGATCAAGGCGGAATTTGACCTCCCGGACGACGGGTTGAACCTCGCCTCACATCTTGAAAATCTGGAAAAGACCTACGTTATCGAAGCTCTAAAGAAAACCTCGGGCAACCAGACCAAGGCCGCAGACCTGCTGCAGATGCAGGTTCGCTCGCTCCGGCATCTCCTCGACAAACACAATATTCGCAGCCTCTCCGCCCAAATGCGCTCCGGCGAATGACCCTCGGTCCGCCCGCGAATTTCCTGCTTCCATCCTGCAAATGACCTTCGGTCCAAACCGAATCGGGGTCCCGCCTTCCGGTACCGGAGAACTGCGTTATTGAGCCGTATTCGGCCTCAAGGTCCTCCGGATGGACATAAACGTCTGGATCACGTTCGGGCAGCAGTTGGCACACGAATAGGTGCTGGCAATGCCCTCAGACACGCTGATCTGCTCGCTGCGTGCGCTAAGAGTCTTGGGCTCAGACCCCGATGCTGACCACGCGATCTGCCCCGATTCAAGGTCGAACGGGATCACATTTCCCATTTGATCCGGCGTCAAGCTGCCACGCATCTCGCGAAAATCTATCGCCACGGTCTGGTTCGGCTTTATCTCCGTTATCCCGGTTGCATATCCCCCGCCTTCCCATGTCAGAAACGCCGTGAACTTTCTCGGCTCGTCGGTCTCGTTCTTTATGTAAACGATCGTCCTGAAATCCCCGTCCGCTTTCCACGGAAAACCGCCCGCACTCGATGGCATTTTTTCCGGGTCGAACATCGGCCATATTTCTGCGGAAGACCTTAGATTATTGACTAAGAAATCGGCCAAATACGCCAAGAGTCCCCATGGTTTTCCTTATTAGTTATACAGGGCATAGAACAATACAAAAGTAGATCTCAAAGTCTAATTCTTACTTGCATGAAGTATTTCAAAAAACTTTTCTCTTGTCCGAGCTTCAATGCGCATGACCGGCATATTTTTGAGCTTGTACATTATACGTTCAGCTGTACTTTGGCTTAGATACATCCTTAACTCGTTTTGATTATTCGCTATGGCTTCCGACAAGATCACGATTGCATCTTCAGCCCCATTCTCATCGCTCGCCGCAAATTCGACCAACGACCTGAATGCCTCCTTCCTGAGTTCTTGGTAATTGAAGTCCCCTTTATCACGACTTACAAAAGAAATGAGCGCTAGGAAACTGGCGGACCTATGTCGTCTGGGAAGGACCCCGTTAATCATCAGGTCGCAATAGACATAATATCTATATTCAGAAACTAGCGATAAACGAGTCAAGAGCGTAACCATTGCACCCTTGTAGAAATCCCCTTTCTCTTTCCTGATCTCATCGGTAAGCTCAATGGCCAACTCAGGGTTACTTTTCAGTTTAATAAAATTAGAGACGATCTCACGAATCGTTTGAAACTGATCTATGGATGATGTTCCGTATCTAGGCTGTCGGTTAGGCGTTGAGCTACCACAAAGAACAAGAAAGAGTTCACTCCCTACAGTATTGTCCATTCTGGACTGCCATGAGTCGATCCCACGATCAACAGCTGCACCACGAGCCGACGATCTTGCCGCTCGCGGCTTAAACGATAAGCGAAGAATATTTTCACCGTTAGCCGATCCAAGAAATACTTCATCAATTATCTCTACGTCGACATCGGTTTCATTGACCACCTGTCTAATCGATCCGTGAAGAATTGAACAATCTTCAGCAATAGCCTGTGCAAGAATGACCCCGTCACTGTATTCGACCCACGGGAAAATAAAACCTGCTGATATACGTTCATTTTCCGCCTGAGAGTAGGTTATAAGCCCCGAACCCAATAGGAAAAGGATGATCTGCACCGCAACAAATAGTCTTTGCATTCTTTCCATAAAGATCTCTCCTGGTTATTCGTTTGTCCAACTGTCTTGATAGCTGAAAGAATTCCCGAATCCGGGGGTCAGGCCTGCAATATTGCGATTTGTGCATACTCTTCTTTTATTGCGTCGATATATGTCTTGAACCGATCATTCAGTGCGAGCTCTACTTGCAAAAAACTAGTGTCAGGCCCGATTCTGCGATATTTTTGCATTTATCTTAGTTGGGCAGCGGCCGACGCTTCGCATCGTTTCAAGCCCGCCGACCCGTTTGAACCGTTCGATGCGGTTTTGTTTGGTAAGGATAGCCTCGATGCCGATGTTATGGCAAGAAAATTCGGCCGCAGTGTAGTCAACACATCAGGAGATTAATGGGCTCTGGCCTTCGATATCACGATTGAATGTCTCTCTTCTTATTTCTCACTTCTCACTTGTCACTCGTCACTTGTCACTCGTCACTTGTCTCTCGTCACTTGTCACTTGTCACTCGTCACTTGTCACTTGTCACTTCTCACTTCCCCTTGCAAATCGTGCAAATCGTGCATATCGCGCAGATCGTCCTT
>CALMAH010000027.1 GCA_937859595.1 uncultured Acidobacteriota bacterium
CGGTTCATCTCCACGTGCGTGGAGACAGCACATGAAAAATACTGTATCAGCAAGCGGTTCAGAATGTCCAAGTGTCAAGCGTTCGTTTCGTGTTTTTTGGAACCGGATACTGATTTGATAGGCACGGTTACGAGTTGGAGTCCGTCAAAGTTACGGATCTTTCTCGCCGTTTTTCCAAAGGTCCGGATGGTATAGCCTTGTTCATTGGCGGCGCTTTGGAGCATGGTAGCCGCGCCGCCGCGGAGTTTTTGGCAGATGTGGTCCCAGAGTTTATCTCGCACAAGCGCAGAAAGGTTGCCGGCAAAAACGCCAGGCCTTAGTTCGATCATCCATCGTGTGATCTCGCCTCGCAAAGAGACTGGAACCTTTTCCATAAGCAGCACGATCATTGTGGTATTTCCTCCTTGGTGTCGGGATGGTTGGACTGTTCGTCACCATAATTGACGCCGCCCGGGACGGTGTTGTCGCCTCCGTCCCAAAGCCCTCCCGGGACAAGATCATCTAAATCAAATGCGACCTCGGCATCGTCAGTGCGAATATCGAGAGCATTTTCGATATCGGGGATAATGCGAGACAAAAAGCGCGACTCGTGAAAGGCATCGCGCAGGCGGTAGCGGACACGACGTTCGATGTCATCTTCTGATTCTTTGACGATCTCAAATGCGAGGGGGATGGAGATATCCGCCTTGTAGAGATCAGCGATATCATAGACAAAAGAGAGCATCCGTCCTGAATGTATAAAACCGAGGGCCGGGGAATAGCCTGCGGAGACGATAGCTGCATGGCAGACGCCGTAAAGACAGCTATTAGCAGCAGAGAGTGCACGGTTGACAGGGTCTGCGGAAAACCAAGCATCTTTGTTATAGGAGCGACCGAGCCACGGCACACCTGTTTGGGCCGACGCCTGAGAGTATGCGGTGCGTACGCGGACGCCCTCACGGCCTCGAATCTGTTGAAGCGTGAGTTCGTCGGACAGTTCCTCGGCAAACCGCATTTCATACATACGACGAACGACTCGGAGACGAAGCCTGGGTAAAGAGCTTAGATATGCCTGGCGAAGCAGCCGCCGACTGCCGCGCGTCTCGCCCAGCCCGAGTGCATAGAAGCGGACAGCGCCCTCGCCGGACCACATTATCAAACAGCCATTGTCGGCAAGTGCCTTAACAGCAGAATGCGTGATGGCAGAACCGGGGCCGATCATCAAAAGAGACAGATTGGCACACGGAACACTAGTCTTGCCATCGAGATCAAAGAACGCAATGGCTTTGGCGTCTTGTTCGATGCGACAGTGTTCGACATAAAGATAGCTATAGCTATCGCGGACTTTTGGAAGCGTTGTCAGATCTTTCAATTTCATTGTATTTCTCCAAAAAAAGGCGGACCGCAATGTCCGCCCAATGTAACTTTTTTACATTTAACCCCGATCGTGGTCACTGACGTGCCGGAGCGATAGACATTAGGCCGAAACCGTATGCTTTTCCGGTTCCGATCCCGTTTTCAAGTGCTTTGCGAAACGCGTCGGCATTTGTGACCTCAAGGACTCCATCAAAGACCACGGAGCCGAGAGTAACGCGGGCTTTGTCGTGCCTAAACGAAAGGACCGGTTTCATACTGGTAGTAACGGAAGGCACCCCATCTGCCAGCTTGACCTCGCATAAACGGAAACCGCATTCTTCGCCTTTGCGTTTGAGCCAATCGATCCGATCCGTCTCGGAACGAATATCGACCCGCCGCCGCTTTTTTGGATCCTTGAATTTTTCATTCGAGAAAGAGTCGCTCTTTCCGACTCTCTTTGTAGGATTTGCGGCAAGGCGAAAAATAAGTCGATCGCCAACTCGTATGCCGTCATACAGCCGATCAATGGGTTTTGCATCTGCTCGATCCGCATAACCGGGTGAGAGCCGATCCCAATCCGGTTCGATAGAGGATTGGACGTAAAGCACGAATGAGTCGTATCTGCGGTCAAGGCGATGGAGCAGGTTATATGCAGATCTCGGAGTAGACCGCCCATTCTCGGGGCTTCCAACCTTGTCATTGATCGGCGGGAAACATCGTGAGATGGTCTTGTGAAGTTCACGAGGGCTGCCGAGATCGTGCATTACGGCTTTTGATCGCGGGTTCAAGATGATCCGACTAAGGTATAGAGACATTATTTTCACCTCCACTGTTTGTCGCAAATGTCGTGCGGACGCGCCTGATCGTAAAACGGCGATCGACAAACGAAAGCGGCACATCCTGGCGTATCTCTGAGCCGTTTTCAGGGTCTTCAATTACGATGCGCTGCCGGACATCGAAAGGCCTGTGTGGATCCGACAGGCATAACCGCTCGATCAAACTGTCATCGCTAAGAGCAGAAAGGATATCGCTGCCCTCGACGATCGCTAACTCGTCCCTAACAAAGACCGGAACGCTCGGGACAAATGCCTTTCGGCCAAGGAAAAGCTGCCATTTAGGACGTTTCAAAGCGGCATGAACGCGCTCAAGCAAATCGCGATCGTCAGATTCTAAAGCGACGATAAAATCCGCGTCGGCCAGGTAAAAGCGTGTGGAAAGCTCGGTGTCCTTTGTTGTAAAGGTTCTATCCTTCTTCTGTTTCGCATCGGCGATAGCAACATCTCGAGCGGTGTGATAATCGCTTTCCATATTGCCGCCGCGGAGTACGCGGATACCGAGTCTTGTTTTTTGCAGCCCGATAAAATCAGGATGCGAATCGTTGTCGCGGTCGATGCCCATTGCGGCGCAGATCAGCCCGATCACGCCCGATTTTGACGGTTCCTTGCCGGTGTCGCGTCGCGAGAATCGAGATTTCACGCCCCACGACTGCATGGGACCGGCAAGGCGCATGAAAAGTATGTGGGACATAGGTTACACCTCCCCGCCGCCGAAGATGGCTTCCATCGTACGATCCAGTAGTGCGTTGAAACTGCCCGCGTTGTTACCCAGGCTCGAAGCATCGGCCGCAGACGTCGTTATGAACAGTCTCGACCTGGCATCATCGCCGTAAACACTTGTGACTTTGCCGTAATGTTCGACGAGGCTCTCGACCGATCTGTCGACCACACCGCCTTTGGGATCATAAACCGGTTTTTCGAATGCGTTAGCCAGCGACATCATTCCCGCATCGCGGACAATGGCATAAACAAGCGAGGGCTTTTCATGTGTCGCAAATGAGTTCTGTTTGCCGGTCGGCAAGGCCTCAACAGCTGCCCGGATATAGGCCGCAACGGTTGCTTTGGTAAGCTCCTCATCATTCTGCAAATTCTCGAGCAGCTTGTCGATATTCACATTCGCATATCGGTAGAAGCAGGCGGAATTGAACTCGACCGTTCCAAGGTGATCGCTGCCTGCGGTATCCTCAGGTCGAAGGTCATCAACGGCCGTAAAGAAATCGAACTCAAGGCCTACCTTGTGGGTCGAGATCGCGTGTGCGACCTGCGAGGCAGCGTCACGATTACGCTCAGGCAGATCAGCGAGCATGCGGCCGAACAGCCCGAGATCGGCGGCTTTCCCTTCCTTCATCAAGTCCATCAGAGCTTTCTTAACGGTCTTTTTAGTTTCATCAGAGACGTTATCGTCTGATAAGCCATCAAAGTTCTCGTTACAGACCGCTGCGATCCTTTCCAATTCATCTCGGCCCATAAAGAGAAGATATTCCGTTTTAGTAGAATCCTTTTTTGATGCCTTCAGACCAATACATGTCAGTGCTGCGAGAGCGGCCTTTCGCGAAGGCTCTTCGTCTCGTCCGCTGTCGATAAGCATTTGAGAGATTTTCTCGATCAACCTCGTTGAGCGTTCTGCCAGATTTTCAGGTTTTTCGAATTTCTCGCGGAAATAGGTCCGCATCGCGCGTTTGAAGCATTGGCTGGAGATACGGGCACGGCGGACGCCGCCGAAGATGCAATCCTTTGGCGAGCCCGTGTCGCTGCGGTTGAGGTTTGAGGGTGCAAAATTCTGTATCAAATGTAGTTCTAAGATCATTTTTCTATTCTCCTTCCTGTTGAGGTTCTGCGGTCTTTTGGGTTTCAGTACTGCCCCAGAAGGACCGTGCCCATTTTCGTTGAACGTATCGGCTGTCGCTGCCCCAGTTGCTGATGTCCTTGAAAAGGCGTTCCCAGTTGACCGGGACATCATTCGCTCTGAGAAGCCCGATCATTTGCCGCAAGTAATAATGCAGGTCTTCGGCATCGGCATCTAGCAGGGCGACAAAGCGCCGCTCGATGCTGTCGGACTTGTCCTTGATCTGCCTCACCGAACTCCCGAGATCGCCAGCGTTCTGCGGAGCTTCCGGGTAATCGGCGAACAATGCCGATGTCAGAAAAACAGCCCTCTCATAGGCCCTATTTGGCGCTTCGCGTAGATATTTGCCGACATATGGGTACATCTCCATTGCCTCGCCCGGCTTTCGCCCAAGCCCACGACGCAAATGTGCCAACGCGGCGCGGTCTTTACGTTTTGCCAGGCCCCGCAGATACCCGACGATGGGGACATCCGATTCCTGGTGTTCAGTATTTGTTGATTTTTCTATCATTTGTTACCTCCTATGATGAATTTCTACTCCACAGGCAGGGTTTTCACTCTGCCAATTCAA
>CALMAH010000028.1 GCA_937859595.1 uncultured Acidobacteriota bacterium
ATCTGCGCGATATGCACGATTTGCACGATTTGCAAGGGGAAGTGAGAAATGAGAAATGAGAAATGAGAAATGAAAAGTGAGAAGTGAGAAGTGAGATCGAAATATCGACGACCAGACCCCGCTTTGGTTCTCGAGGTTGATCCGCGTTAAAAAATAGCCTGGTTGAGCTGCTTAGGGTTTTGCGGGTTGGCGGGATGATCGGGCCGGGATCTGTCGCCCGCTAAAGCGGGCTGGGGTTCTGTTTGTGGTCGTGTTCCACGCCGTGAACGGCGTGGTAATTCACTGCATTAAAGATTGGCCGCTAAAGCCGTGAACGGCGTGGCTAAGTGCCGCTTCGCGGGATGGAGGCTCTGCCGCCGGATGGAAAAGCTAGTAACCTTGCAGCGGCGGCGGAGCCGCGGGATATTTTATCAAGCTAACGGAAAAGCGGAGCTTTTCCGCACATCGAACGGCAGAGCCGCCAAATCCGCAATCCAAAATCTAAAATCTAAAATCTAAAATCGGCATGGCAGGAGTGTCCGCGTTCAGTCAATCGGTCTGGGCGAGAAGAGATCCAGAAACCAGTTTCCAGTTATCAGTTTCCAGTTATCAGCTTCCAGTTGTCAGCTTCCAGTTGTCAGTTTCCAGCTTTCATCTATCAGCTCTTGGAATCTGAAATTCGAGATGCGGAATTCAGTGGCCGGTGTCAGAAAATTAGGGTCGAGAATCGTAATATCGAAGCCTGACCCCATTTGTTAATGATCCCGTGAACGTTTGTCGGCCAAAGAACCACTCCGTCAGCCGAGGCGGCTGCCACCCCTCCTTCGTAAGAAGGGGAGTTTTTTCCAGAACGACGGCGGGGCCGGGTTTTGTGAGGGGGAGGAAGAGTTTTACTCTTCCTCCTCGGCTTCGGCGCGTAACAGCGAGGCGCTGGTCACAAGGTCGTCGTCGTCAGTACGGATCAGCATCACTCCCTGGGCGGAGCGGCCGGTCTCGCGGATCTTGTCCACGCCGAGCCGGATCAGCTTAGCCTGCTGGGTAATGATCATTATCTCGCTATCCTCATCGACCGGGAACGCGGCCACGACCTTCCCCGTCTTCTCGGTCGTTTTCATATTTATGACACCGATACCGCCGCGTTTGGTAAGGCGATAGCTATCGACCTGCGTCTGTTTCCCAAAACCCTTCTCAGACACCGAAAGCATCTTTTCTTTTGCCTCCTCGGAAACGGCACAGACAGAAACGACATAGTCGCCCTTTCTCAGGTTCACCCCGCGGACACCGCGTGCTACGCGACCCATCGGGCGGACGTCTGATTCCTTGAACCTGACCGCCATTCCATCTCGGGTCGCGATAAAGATCTGCTTAGCCCCATCTGTTCTGATAACGTCAAGCAGTTCATCTCCCTCATCGATGTTAATGGCGTTAATACCTGTAACGCGGATGTTCTGATAATCCGAAAGTGCGGTCTTTTTAACAACACCGTTCCTGGTGACCATTGTCAGATAAACGTCCTCTGCGAAGTCACGAACGGGCATTACCGCCACGAGTTTTCGTTCGCTTGAGATCTGGACCAGGTTGACCACAGCCTTCCCTCTAGCCGCCGGAGCAGCCTCAGGTATCTCGTGAACCTTTATCTTATAGACCTGGCCGTCGTCCGTAAAGATCATCAGATACGCATGGGTAGAGGCGATAAAGAGATGTTCGACAAAATCGTCGTTCTTCGCCGTAGCCCCGAGCCGACCCTTGCCGCCCCGTCCCTGCCGCGAATAGGTCGAGACAGGCGTCCTCTTTATGTAGCCCGCCTTGGTCACGGTTATCGCAACGTCTTCGTCCGGGATAAGATCTTCTATCGTCAACTCGACGCCGGCGTCAATAATGACCGTACGGCGTGCGTCGCCAAATGCTTTCTTGACCTCAAGGAGCTCATCGGTGATCACCTGGCGGAGAACGCTCTCATTGGCGAGAATATTTTCCAGTTCGGCGATGTGTTTGATGATCTGCTCGTATTCGTCAAGTATCTTTTGGCGTTCCAGTGCCGAGAGCCTGCGGAGCTGAAGATCGAGGATGGCCTGTGCCTGGATGTCGGAAAACTCGAGGCGGCCTACCACCTTCTGAAGATCTTTCAAAAAGGCATCCTCGGACTTGGCTCCGGTTATCCCGCGCCATTTCTTGACCTCTTTAAGGGTGGCAAAGTTCGCGGTCAGCCATTGACGGGCCTCATCGACGGAGCGCGCGTTGCGGATAAGCGGGATGATATAGTCGAGAGCATCGATAGCCTTGTTCAGGCCTTCTAAGACGTGAGCACGAGCCTGTGCCTTGCGGAGTTCATACTCCGTACGCCGCCGAACCACTTCGCGGCGAAACTCGACAAAGGCCTCGATCATCCCCTTGAGCGTCAGCAGCTTTGGCTGGCCGTCGACGATGGCAATATTGATGATGCCGAACGACGACTGGAGAGGCGTAAGCTTATACAGCTTGTTCAGGATAACCTGCGGGATGGCGTCTCGCTTGAGTTCGATGACGATCCGCATGCCCTCTCGATTCGATTCGTCACGTATCTCCGAGATGCCGTCAAGCCTTTTCTCGTTAACGAGTTCCGCGATCTTCTCGATCAGTTTCGCTTTGTTTACCTGATAAGGCAGTTCGGTGACCACAACGGCGTCACGTTCGCGGTCCCCCCTACCGATGCGGTCGATCCCGGCCTTGGCCCGCATCTGGATAACACCCCGACCTTCCCGATAGGCCCTATGTATCTCTTCCCTCCCGTAAATGAAACCGGCGGTCGGAAAATCGGGGCCCGGCACGATCTTGATAAGTTCATCCACGGTTATCGCCGGATCCTTGATAAGAGCGACCGTGGCATCCAGGATCTCACTCAAATTATGCGGCGGTATCTTGGTCGCCATACCGACAGCGATGCCTTCCGAGCCGTTCACTAGCAAAAGCGGCACCTTCGTCGGCAGCACGCTCGGCTCCTGGAGCGATTCATCGTAATTCGGGTTGAAATTGACGGTTTCCTTTTCGATGTCGGCAAGGACCTCATCAGTAAGCCTTTTTAGACGAACCTCTGTGTACCGCATCGCGGCGGGATTGTCGCCATCGATCGACCCAAAATTGCCCTGCCCGTCAACAAGCGGATAGCGCATAGAGAAATCCTGCGCCATTCGAACCACAGTGTCGTAAACGGCGGTGTCACCATGAGGGTGATATTTACCGATAGTGTCGCCGACGACGCGGGCGGACTTCTTGTAGGGTTTGTTGTAGGTGTTCCCCAGTTCATTCATCGCCCAAAGAACGCGTCGATGGACGGGTTTGAGGCCGTCACGAACGTCGGGCAGGGCTCGGCCGATGATGACCGACATGGCGTAGTCGAGATACGACCGGCGCATCTCGTCATCAAGGTTGATCTGGTTTCGTTCAATTTGATCCATTTATGATGTTTCCAGTTACTGCCTTCCAGCTTGGCGGTATCGCTGGATCCAGGTAAGCAACAAAAAAATGCTGGTATTTTGGCAATTCAAATGCTATTCTTGATTTTACAGGCCGGAAGCCTGTAGTTCAACTAGCCGACCTCACAAACGGCCCCACTTTTTAGCCTGCTGATCTTTGGTTCCCGGGAAATTTTCATTCCGAGGTTCACCAACTCTTAAGTCACGGTATGTCAACAGTTATAAGTGATAAGGACCAACGCAGGATCCAGCGTTATTCTCTTGCGCTGCCGACCAGGGTCGAGGTCCGAGTTGACTCCAAGTTTACATGGCACGAGGTCACGAGGCTGGAGGATGTTTCCGCGTTCGGTGCTGGTTTTGAACTTACGCGGCCGGTCAAACGAGGCCGCCTCATTCACATCAGCCTGCCAATGCCGCGACAACTTCGCTGCTTTGATTTTCTTGAGCCTCAATATCGTGTTTGGGGCTTAGTAAGAAGGTGTATTCCCGGAGGCAATAACGCCGGCGCCCAAAACTATGCCGTGGGTGTTGCATTTATCGGAAAGAGCCCTCCGTCGAGTTTTACTGAGAATCCGTCAAAGCTATACGAATTATCTGGCCGAAACGACGGCGGCCTGTGGGAATTGACGGACGCCAGCACTAATCCCGATGAAAGCGATCTGCCGGCCTACATGAGAAAGCACACGCGTTTCTCGATCCCGGAGTCGCTGCTTCTTGAGATCCTTGACGAGAATGGTGACGTCGCCGCAAGCGAAGTCAGCGTTACGGAGAACATCAGCCTCGGCGGCGCCGCGGTCTTCACGTCATTTAACGCAGAGGTTGGCTCGTTTCTTCGCGTTACGAGCGAGCGTCATGATCTGACCATCATTTCCATTGTCCGTGGCAAACGCGTTGGGCCGGATGGCATAGTTCGTTTGCATCTCGAGTTTATCGACAATCTGTTCCCGCTTGCAGGTATCGAATAACCCCGAACTCACGGTTGAGAACCTAGATCAATTCATCCCAGATTGGAGGAGTAAATGTCAGTTATCACAGAAGTACCCAACGAGGCCGAGGAAGTCGTTTCCGTTGTCTTGAATGCGGTCGTTAAGGGAAAAGACGACGATGGCGAAAGCTGGAAAGAGGTCGCAGACGTCGTAGCGTTTTCTGCAACAGGAGCCGGTTTTTATATGGCTCGGGAATGCTCTGCCGGCCGCTTGGTCTCCCTCATGCTTCCGCTTCCGGCGAACATGCGCTGTTACGACCACGATAAGGAGTTTTATCGCGTATGGGGCCTCGTTCAACATTGTCAGAAGTCCGTCGGCGACGAGGGCGAAAGCTATCACATCGGCGTTGCCTTTATCGGAAAAAATGCCCCGACCACCTATCATGATGTACCGGCGCAGAACTACCGGATCTGCGGAATGAACGGTGATGGCCTTTGGAAGGTCGAACCTGCGAAAAGCGAGTTCAAGGCCCGGCGAGATGTCCGGTATTGGCAGTCAATTGACTGTTACGTGGCCTTGGTGGACAAGAACAAACAATCACTGATGGGTGCCAGATCGTCCACAGAGAACATTTCAAAAAGCGGAGCCTCCGTCTTCACTGATCTCGATGTCAATATAGGAGACCGTGTGAAGTTCATAAGTGAGCAGTATGATTTCTCAGGCCTAGCGGTCGTTTGTAATCGCCAGGCGGGAAGCGATGGCCGTATGCGCCTGCATCTTCAATTCGTAAAGGCAAAATTCCCTGTCGAAAACATGCCAGTAGCCGGAGCCAAGGAAACCCCGCAGCCCCAGACTACCTGATCATGCCCTTACCAGATCAAAGATCGTTTGGACACACCCGTCACTTTGGCGGGTGTCTTCCTTTTCAGCGGTCACCGAACCATGATTCGGTCATGTCGCACCAAATAGCAAGGCCTTTCCATCGGCCAAAATTTTTGTAATGCCGCTCGATCTTTGAATCCGGGCATGTCTTCCCCTTGTTGTGTTTCTTGTAAAACCCCGAACGAAGCCAGGAATCAAGAGCAAGCCCCTCGTAGCGCCCCAAAAGCTTTAGCAGGTGATCTGCCGCATAGTCGCCTATACCCTTCACCTTTTTTATCTCGCCACAAAGCTCTTTCGTGGGAACATCGACCGTGAGCCAGGACTCCGGTTCCAACACCCCGGCCGCAACCGCCTCGGCCAACTCCTGTAGGTATAACGATCGGTAACCCGCCCTGACCTCATCCTTATAAAACCCGACGCCGGCTGCCGCCATCGCAGCAGGTGTCGGAAACGCCCTCTCGCCCGAAGGCGACTTTTCGCCCAGCATTTCAACGAGATTGGTTACCATCTTTTTTGTCAGCCCCCAGGAACAATTCGTTGTGCAGATCGTCTTGATCAGATCCTCATATACCGTCGCCGAACGAAGAAGCCTGCCCGCCCCAACTTCCCCAGCCCATTCCAGCCCGGGCCTTCCTTCGATCAAACCATAAAATTCGTCAAGCGGCTCATCAAACCGAAAGAGCCGCGCGAGAACTCGTTTTGTTTCGGCCTTTCCGATGCCGTCCGTGAGCACCTCGATGCCGGTCTCGCCGCTGGCGGAGATCTCGATCGTCGACGGTTCACCGCCACGTGCTGAGATGAAAGTGTACGTAAGCGCCCCGGCGTTCTCGTTATACCGGAATGGCAGAAGATCGTACCACCCGTGACTTTCGATGCAATGACGAAGGCTAAACCCCTCCGGCGCATCCAGCAAATATCGTCTCGACATCTTGTTCATTCTTTCTTAACCTCGGCTTGATCGAAGATCGTCTTTTCTCGACTATTTCAACAAAAAAGACGTCTAAGTTAAACTACTCGACAGCTAAAGGAGCCTCCCGCCCTCTGGCATGAAAAAATTCGTCGAGAAAATTTGAGAAATAGCCTGACATTCGGTATTTATATTTGTTAGCGATTGATAAAACTTGTTTGTCGCTCCCCCATGAAATTACTCTTTGCTTAAGTTTCTTAGTGACCTGTTGAATCAGTATTCTCGCATCGCCAATATGGAGGTTGGGGTATGTTTAGCTATCGAACACGGGTGTTAGGCTCGTTTTTCGGATCGATCCTTCTTTCTCTGTTTCTTGTCGTCGCCGGGTTTGCACAGGCTGACCCGGACCCGAACTCACCGGTTCCGATACTTCTAAGTCTCGACGATTCCACGCGGGCTTTGGCTGACTATCCCGGCGGCGTCTCGCGAACGACTCGCAGGACACTGAGCGATACTTCGTTTCCGCGCAATTCGAAGATCAATCTTTACGTAACGAACATCGACCTGATGGACGGCGAAGGGGCAAACGCCTTTCGTGTATATATTGAGGACTCCGCCGGGCGAAGCTATCGATTCCCGGTGGTCGCTCTGGAGCCAGCACCCCGGATGAAAGACGTTTACGCGGCAACAGTGCTGCTCAGGGACGAGCTTGGCTTTTGGGACACACCACCGGCGGAAGGGGACGTGCTCGTCCGGCTAACCTGGCGAGGGCTGTCAAGCAATAGGGTCTTGCTGGGGATCGGAAAAACCGGAGGCAACCTCAAGAATGACCCCGGGTCATTTCCAACACCGCTCAAGGTCGCAGAATCCATGCGGGGGATGACCGCCTCCGCAAGTGTGGACACCAACGAACTTATTGGATACCGGTGGTCCGGAGACCGAATGCGATTTCTTCAGCAGGCCGCGTTCGGGCCGACTGCTGCACTTGACCATCGTATCCGACGGATCGGCATCCGGACATGGCTGGCTGAACAATTTTCGGCTCCTTATCCGTCGTTCAACAACCCTTATCCTGATATCCCGCTAAAGTCAACCGACTCTAATAACGTCACGTTGGGCTGCGGAATGTTCCCGGACAATACGCCGGAACGCAGAGCCTGCAATCGCGATCATTATTCGATGTATCCGGTGCAGAACTGGTTCATGAAGGAGGCCCTTTACGGCGATCCGCAGTTGCGTCATCGTGTGGCGTGGGCACTTTCGCAGGTATGGGTCATTTCAGGCGCCGGGGGCGTAACTCAACAGTCCAGCTGGATGTTGGCCTATCACAAGATCTTGTCCCAGCACGCATTTGGCAACTACCGCGACATAATGCGCGATATAACGCTAAACCCGGGCATGGGGAATTATCTGGACATGGCCCGCAGCACGCGGAACAACCCGAACGAGAACTATCCGCGAGAGATACTACAGCTTTTCACTATCGGATTGTTCATGATGAACCAGGACGGCACACTGATCCTTGACGGTCAGGGAAACCCGATCCCGACCTATGATCAAGGCGACGTTGATGAATTCACGAAGGTGTTTACGGGCTGGTCGTTCTGCAATCAGACATGCCCCAACTCTGCCCCTGGTATTGTCAACTACAAGGATCCGATGATCCTGAACCAAAACAATCACAATATTCAGGCGAAGACACTTCTGGATTATCCAAATGCCCCGCACGTCAACATCCCCGCCAATCTGAACGGGAATGATGAGCTGGAACGGGCTCTGGATAATATCTTCTATCACCCGAACGTGGCACCGTTTGTCAGCAAACTGATGATCCAGCATCTTGTTACGAGCGACCCGACTCCGGCATATGTTGGCCGCGTCGCTGCGGCGTTCAACGACAACGGTTATGGCGTTCGTGGTGACATGAGAGCTGTGGTCCGAGCAATCCTGCTCGACCCCGAGGCCCGCGGTGATGTAAAGACAGACCCGTTTTTTGGAAAACTGCGCGAGCCGGTTCAATTGGTCACGAATGTGCTCAGGGCCTTCAACGTGAAGTCCGCGAACCTTCAGGGCCAGAGCGACGGCGTCCTTACAAACTACACGAACCCCCTGGGGCAGAATCCTTTCAATTCACCTACAGTGTTCAATTACTACCCGAGCGATTATGTGATCCCCGGGACGTCGATGCCGGGGCCTGAGTTTGGGCTTATGACCACAGGGACAGCAATAGGAAGGGCAAATTTCGGTAACTCCGTGGTCTACAGTACGCTGTCGGTGGTGGAGACCAGGCCGACGGGCACAGCGATCGACATTTCGGATTGTGAGGCACTGGCCGCGGAAGATACTACCGGAAACCGTCTTCTCGACGATCTTAGTTACCGTCTGCTACACGGAACGATGTCTCCGGAAATGCGCTCGGCTATACTTCCGGCCTTCACTGCCGTCAGCGTCAATAACCCAAGGGCAAGGGCACAGGCTGCGATCTATCTGGTCGTGACCTCGTCGCAATTTCAGACACAGAGGTGATTACTATGAACGGATCAAGACGTGACTTCTTAAAGAACTCTACATGCGCGCTTAGCATGGCAACCCTTGCTACCCAGATGCACCATATGGGCATGATCAGTGCGATGGCGCAGAAAGTAGAAGACGATTTTCGCAGGCAGGAGATAGTCGGCGGGTCTGGTTATAAGGCTCTGGTCCTCGTTTATTGGGCCGGCGGGAACGACGGCAATAATATGGTCATCCCGAACCACAACGACGGCTCGGTCAGCAATTACGCTGCGTATAGTGCGGCTCGGGCACCTCAGGGGCTTGCTGTTCCCCAGAACGATCTGCTGCCGATCTCCGTTCCGCGGATGGGTGGGCTCAGCTACGGGCTCCATCCCGCCCTTGGACCTGTTGCCGGCGGCTTGAATAATGGCATCCACGAGCTTTGGGCACAGCAGAAAATGGCGATCGTAACAAACTGCGGTACCCTTATAGCTCCGATGACCAAGGCTCAGTACCTTAACAATTCGGTACCAAAACCATATCAGCTGTTCTCCCATTCGGACCAGGTCGCCCAAACCCAGACGTCGGTTTCAACTACCCAGGCATTCACGGGCTGGGGCGGAAGGATATCTGACCGTATGACCCAGGGAAGCAATCCGGACGGATTGATCCCCATGATCACATCCATAGCCGGGGCTCAGCTTTTTACTGCGGGACAGGGCACGCTGCCGATGGCCATCGCCGATTCCAATACGTCGCTGGCAAATGTACTGAACCCAACGGGCTTCAACAACACCGCGGCCTCCATCGCCAGACGAAATGCGTTCAACCAGCTTCGTTCGATCGACCTCGACAATAACTACGTCGCCGCTGCCAGCCACGTGACAGATCTTGCGATACAGGCAAATACGGCCCTTCAAACGTTTCAGGAAGTGACGGTCGAATTCCCGAACACAGGCATCGGCCGGCAACTGAAACAGATCGCCAGATTGATCAAAAAACGCACAGATCTAAGCGTTTCGCGTCAGGTATTTTATTGCCAGATCGGCGGATTTGATACGCACAACGGCCAGCTTCAGCAGCACCCAACGCTGCTCAGCCAGTTCAGCCAGGCGGTTCGAGCTTTCTATGACGAGATGACGGTGCAGGGGGTAGTGAACGATGTAACGACATTCACGCTTTCTGACTTTAACCGAACGTTCAATCCGGCCGGTTCAGGGGCGAATGTAGGCTCCGATCACGGATGGGGGAACCATATGTTCGTTATCGGAGGGTCTGTGCTTGGTGGTAATTTCTACGGACTCAATACTTCAAACGGCACCCCATTCCCAACGCTTGTGATAGGGGCCAATGGCCCTGACGACACATCGAATAGCTCGGGCGCCAGAGGACGCTGGATACCTACAACCTCGGTCGAACAATACGCCGCGACCCTTGCACGCTGGTTTGGTCTCCCGGAGGGCCAGTTACCGCAGGTGTTTCCTTATATCGGTAATTTCGCAAACACGAATCTCGGGTTCATGTCTTGAAGCCGTCCGTTCGCTCGGGCCCGGAAGCCTCCTTGCTACACGCAGGGGGGCTTTTTTTGAGCGTAACGATCGGCCAAATTCAACAGCAATTAGCTGATCACATCAACTTCTTGAACTTTGGCTCAGTTACGCATAAACTTTAGCTGACCGTGAACCTACCAAATTATCTTACGCTGGCCAGGATCCTTGTGGTTCCGCTGCTTGTTGTTGCTCTGTTGACACCTGTGGCGGAGAGTTGGCTCGGGATGAATGGTTACGCCCTTGCCATAATCATTTTTATGGCCGCAGTGCTGACCGACATACTTGACGGCCACCTTGCCAGGAGCAGAAACCAGGTTTCAACGCTGGGCAAATTTCTTGACCCGATAGCCGATAAGCTGCTGATTTCGGCCGCACTCATTGTATTGGTGGAGAAACAGCTTGCTCCCTCCTGGGCCGTCGTTATCATTCTGGGCCGTGAATTTATAGTCACTGGGCTGCGTTCCGTGGCCGCGGCAGAGGGCATAATAATTCAGGCACAGTTGTCAGGAAAGATAAAGATGTGGGCCCAGTCCGTGGCCGTTGTCGCACTTCTGGTCGCGGCCGCGACGGGCAAGCCTCCGGTCTCCAATTTCGGCCTCGAATACCCATTCCTTAGGTTTTGGGAGGTAGAGGAAGTTCGGACCGCCTTTTCGAATCTTTCTGCCTTCTCGCTCACCTCAAACGATTGGAAGGTGTTTGGCTATCTCGTAGGCCGGGGTGCGCTTTGGGTCTCCGTCGCGATGGCCGTCTGGTCACTTTACGACTACCTGTCTTATTTCCTGAAAAAGAAAAATCGATCTGAAGAAACTAAACAGGCCAGGGACTGATCTCCCCGGCCCATTCCGTTGCGCATTTTCGTGTTCAGCTATTGGACTTCGACCCAGTCGCCCGTGTGGATCTCCTGTGCGGTCCTGGTTATAACGACCGTAGCCGTTCGCTCCTTCACGTTAATGATCATACCTTCGCCCACGATCTTACGGATAGCCGGGCGCCCCTCTTTCGCCTTGCGGGTAGTCACCACTCGGCCGCGAGCGGTCTCACCGGACTTGCGTGCTGCCTGATTTGAGAACTTACCGCCGCGATAGGTCAGGCTGCTGAAGCCATAGTCGCGAGCGCTAAGCGACTCAGGCGGTGCGTCGTGCAAGTTGCCCTTGCCAAGCGGGCGAAAGAAGGTCAGATAGTCGCCAGGCCTTACATTGTCCTCAGCACCAAGATCAACAAATACGATCTGGTCCCGAGTCACCATCTCCTGATTGTCACGGGCCATGAAAACGCGGCCCATCGCCTTGCCGGACGGATTGGCGAAACGGTCGAATGCGGGCCTTTGGGCAAATACCGGACTTGTGCGTTCTTGCCAGGGCTGGACGAGATCACCCAACATCATAACGTCACAGGAAGTATCTACCCGAGCAACGGAAACATTAGACTTGACTCGGATAACCTCAATCGTTCCAACTTCCTGCACGTAGAAGCCGAGTCCTCGCTTGTTGCTCCAACGCGTGCTAACCTGGCCTCGGGGACGGACCACGGTCATTTTGTCACCAACGCGTACGCCGCGGTCTGCACCAAGATTTATGTAAACCTCGTTGTTCTCGGTGTAGAGATAACCGTCTTGCTCTTCCACCGCTCCGACAAGTCTTCGGCTCGTATCAATTGCCGAGGTTTGAACATAGCCAGCACAATAAAGATTGCTTCCAGCGGCAACCCTAAGCGGGTTTGACGCCTGTTGTCCGGATACGGCCATTCCGGCACATCCGATGGCACCGACACATGCCAAGGCGGAAATGCCTTTACTCAAGATCTTGGTAAATCTCACAATATTCTCCTCATGTCCACTAAGGGTTTAATTTCTTGCTAAACCCACCCGTCAGGTTCGAAGGGCGAGCAAATAGGTCAGAGGTGCCCAAAATTCGGCACCTTTGTATTGTAAACCTAAGCAAATACTAGAGTCAACAATTTTTTGCAGTGTTCAACACCGGGATCTCAAGCTATTCGGACGGGAAATGATCGCGTATAACTTCATTGAAAGAGCAGTGTCCACCTTTGGCCCGACGGCCACAAGGGTCGCATGTTTCCGAGTTGCTCCCTATGCATGATGGATCTCCCGCTAATTCATTCGGCAGAGCAGCGAGCAAGAGCGAGATAAGTTTTTCGCTCTCGGCCTATTGAATATGAGAACTAATGACATTTGGACACCTGCAATAAATGTCCGCCGAATACAAACTTGCAACCGATGGCCGCCGTTTGCTAGTATTTTCGTTCGCCCATTGTCGGGCGCCACCTACAATCGCCGGTGTAGCTCAGTTGGTAGAGCAGTTGATTTGTAATCATCAGGTCGGGGGTTCAAGTCCCTTCACCGGCTCCATATAACTATAATAGATACAACACTTTACAAAGAAGAAAAGCGAGCCGTAAAAGCTCGCCTTTCTTTCAGTGCAACTCCAGTGCAACAACCTAGAAAATATTAAGTTCCAAACATTAGGTTTTCAAGTCGCTCAGTAGCGTCGCGCTGCATCGTTGGAAGTACGTGGGAATAGGTGTCGAGTGTCAGAACTATCGATGCATGCCCGAGACGCTCCGAAACGACTTTCGGGTTTTCGCCTGAAGCAAGCATCAATGTTGCTGTCGTATGGCGAAGATCATAAAGTCTGATCTTCGGAATGCCAGCCTTGTTTCGGATAGGAAAAAAATGTCGGTCACGTAAGTTTTTTGGCTGAACCGGTGTTCCGACTTCAGACGTAAAGACCAGATCCAGTTTCTTAAGCTCCGGGGCAAATTTCATCATCCGCTCCAAGCTGTTGGTTCGATGGCGTTTCAGTTCAAAAACCAAGCTATCAGAGATCGGGATCGATCGCTGGCTTTTCTTCGTTTTAGGATCAGTGAAGTAGAATCCACCGCCCTTTCGTTTCCACACAAGTGCCCGTTTTACCAAGATCGCCGCGTTCTCAAAATCAATATCCTTCCATTGCAGCCCGAGATACTCCTCCGGTCTCATACCGGTTTGGATCGCCAACAGAAAGAGTGCGTAGTATTTGTCGTCCTTAGCTGCCTCCAGGAACCGTCTCGCTTCATCCGGCGATAGTGCGAGCATTTCGCTCGAACTCTGCCTTGGCAGATCACATTGCTTACACGGATTTTGAATTATCAGCTTCCATTTCACGGCCTGGTCCATTGCTGATGACAGAACGCTGTGCGTGTAGCGGACCGTCCTCGGCGATAGCCCGCGAGCGATAAGATCCGAATAGAGCATTTGCACCTGGCGAGCGTCCACTTCTGAAAGCCGTTTCATGCCGATCTTCGGCTTTACGTAGTTCCTGACGATCATCTCGTAACTCGAAAATGTGCTTTCTCTGACACGGGGTTTTGCCACCTCTACCAACCAATCGTCAAGATATTTGCTTAGCAGTTGCGACGACGGCTCAACAAAGATCCCCAGATCCCGCTCTCTTAACTTAGCGGTGAGGAACTGCTGAGCTTGACGTTTTGTGCCCTCTATCGTCTTGTTAAAATGCTTGGTCTTACCATTCGCGTCGCGACCGAGAAAAACTCGGATCTGCCACTTGTTTTCTGCCTTCTTAGTTATTGTTCCCGCCATATTCGCGTTTGACCTCCTATAAATTATATATTACGTATACATAATAGATATGTCAAAATCCCTTACGCTTGCGAAACTATTATGCCTTTTAGTAAACTTAACTCAATGGATCAATTTCTTACCACACGGGACGCAGCCCGACGGCTAAATGTTACTGACACCAGAGTCCGCCAGATGATTCGCGATGGTGTTATCCTAAGGTCCATAAAGATTGGCCGGGACCACTTGATCCCGTTGTCGGAGATCGTCGAGCTTGCCGGAAAAGACCGCAAACCGGGACGGCCGAAAAAGGCCCACGATCACGACTTATAGCCCAACCCCGTCAACCCGCTTTGCGTCTTCTTCATCCATTTCCATTTATGTCGGATTCCGCACGTGAGGCGGCTTCCAACACGTTCTTTGCTACTTCATTCGGCAACCAAATTCCATCACCACATGTCTCAGCGTTGTTTCTGTGTATCGGAATCAGATAGTTTAACCGGGCTTCTTCATCTGCCGTCCAAAGCTCGCCAAGTTGCTTTTTGAGTTCAGCATCGTCCAAACCGAATGCACGCTCGAAAAGTTCCCCGAAGGTCTTCACCCTCTCCTCTAGCCCATCCCGTTTCTCGATCGTTGCCAATCGCAACTCTTCGTGCTCTATAAATTTTTCCAGTCGGCGTTTAGGCACAAATATATGTGTCTTCTTGAGAATGCGGGTGTATCTTGAATCTAGGCGGCTCATTTCGTTTTCTCCGTTGACTCGATCACCGCTTCCAGTGTTTCGAGCCTCTTCTCGAGGTCGAGTACCTCAATTCCCTTTATTGCTTGCTCTAGAATTACTGTTGCGGTTCGTGTCTCAACGCTCGGATTCTCGCAATACAGGTTTCGTTCGAGAGTATCAATCGCACTCGCCGTTATGCTTTGCAGACGCGCTACCGTGTTTTCAAGCATCCCCCTTCGGGCGCGTCTATATTCCCGAAGAAATGCATCCTCTTTCATCCACCGCCAATATGTGATAACTGCTACATTTGCTTGCCGACATGCCCCTTCGATCGTGCGTTCGGTCAACAGGTGAGCGATCAGCTTTTCTTGTTTTGCGGTTATTTCTCTAGTTCCTTTCATTTCTTTTCAAATCCGTACATTTTCGTATTGAACTGCCGTCTTAGATTCTGGGTAATCTATATATCTGTACCCACAATACCCAGAATACCTGGCATTCCTACATCACCCATTCATCGTCGATCTCGTAGAAATAAGGATCGCCCTTTTTTCCTGCCCCCTTTCGTTTCATCTTGCGTTCGTCAACCAGCTCACGAATGGCTTTCGCCACCGTTCCGCGGTTGAATCCGTCAACTCGTGCCTTGATCGACGTTTCGTCTATCTCCTCACCCGGCTTTATCTCCGCAAGAATGGCATTCTTGGCTTTGCCCCGCACAAAATCGCCAAGGCTCCCGGAATCTGCGACCAGGCCCGTTTCCTTATCCAATTCGATCACGCTTTCGGGAATATCCTCGCCGTATCGCTGAGTCGTGTTCAGGGTGCGGGTTCCCGCGTTCTTCCTTAGTTGAATATGACAATCAACGGATCCAAAAAGTGCAGTCGATCCGAGCAAAGCGTCGCCGCCGCTGCCGCCCATTTTTGAGTCGTGATGAAGCGCAAGAATGTGACAGCCCGATCGCCGAGCAAGGTCGATCACGGGTTCGAGTTCGCGGGACATTTGTCCGTAGTCGTTGAAGTCCCGCGCACGCACGACTCGTGATAGCGGATCTATGATTACGAGGGCCGGATCGAACTCACCGATCGCGATTCCGATCTCACGGATCGCATGTTCCGGGGTTGCTCCCGTGTAGATGAGAATATCGCTAGAGCTGATACCCATTCGCTCGAAATGGTTTCGTACCTCCGAGCGTTTCTCTTCCAGGCATAGATACAGCACGCGTCCCTTTTCTGTTGTCCGCCCGAGAAATGGAGTCCCTGTCGCCACCGCGACCGCCAGATTTCGTGCAAGGGTCGATTTGCCGACCTTTGGCTTTGCCGAGCAGATCGAGAAGCCGCCCGTCGGAAGCGTCTGATCCCAAACAAACGAGATCTCCTCCATTGGCTCACTCAAGAGTTGATCAAGCGTCGTAAATCGAAATCTCGATAGGTTTTCGGCCGTCACGGTAAGCGCCGGCGTCCACGCTTCCGAACGCTGCACCAGGTCCATCAGGTCGTCCGCTGTACCGCCCGCATCGACGAAATCCGTAACGTCGCCCTTCTCCGGTAACCCTGGTAGCTCTATTATCAGGACCTCGTTCTCCACACCGTAAACCGAAGCCGCTACTGCCTCTGCATGTTTTTGCCCCTGCTCGTCGTTGTCGGGCAATATAACTACCGTCTTTCCTCGAAGCCATTCGCTGTATTCCGTCCGCCATTTTCCAGCACCGAACGGATTACACGTCGCCGAGATCCCAAGCCCACGCAACGTTTCTACATCCTTTTCGCCCTCGACAATGTAAACTAAAGAGGCGTCTGCGATCCCTGGCAAGTTGTATGGGATCAGGTCGATTCTCTTTGCGTTATAGATCCATCCGTCAGCAGCAGCGGTCTCACCCGATTTAGGCTTTCGCCTTACCCGAAAGGTCTTTTCGACCTCACCGCTCTCCGCTACTCGTTCAGATCGAACCACCTGAAACCTCACCCGTCCGTCTGGCTCACAATAGTCGTAAAACCTAGTTGGCGTGAACGCTTCGGATTTGGTCCCACCGTTATTCCGTTCGTCATCTCCGCTTTTAGCGGCGATTGAACCGAAGGTCCTGTGATGCCCATTATTTCCCGACACATTCGTTTCCCGGTCAAACAGATCCGCAAAGTCTAGGCCCATCGCTGCAAGGACTGCATCATTCGAACATCCAGCAAAACACTTGATCAATATACGGCCATCACTCTCACATACGCTGAGCGATGGGTTCCGGTCATCGTGAGCCGGGCAACATGCAGTCAGCTTCTTGCCACGACCGCGAACCATTTTCAGAAGGCGGCAGAAATCATTAATGTTCATGTTCGCCTCCCTAAGGATCGTCGGGTTCTTTCCACTGCGCTGTCGGTAAAAACATTCCTTGAATCTTCGGTCATTTGACCGCTTCGCATAAAACATTCGCGACAGATCAACGGGCACACGCTCATCTTCGCCGCTGCCCTCATTTCGCCGCAGCCAAAGCACTTGAAAAGCCGGATTATTTTTGAGTCTGGTTCCGCCGACAGGCCTATGACACCGGCTTGGCATTGTTTCCCGCTCCAGGTCGGCACACGAAAGAGACAATCCGCACAAAGCCGTCGTCCGTAACGCCCCTTCGACAATACAAGTCTCTTCGTTTCCTTGCCGCAGTTCTCACATTTCTTTACTAAATTCTTGACCGCTTGTAGGTCTTCCTGTGCTATAATCCCCATGTTAAACCTCCGGAATAAGTCAAAATTTCAAGGTTTGATCCGGTGCTAATGTTTGCCGCATTGGCACCGATTTCGTTTCGATTACACCTGCTTAAGCGTTTCATGACTCCCCTCTTCGCGAATCGCCCCCCCGTCCTCCAACCACCGACTCACGGCATCCGCCGAGAACCTGTATTGCCTCTCGCCAAGCCGGATCACCGGTATCTTCCGTGTCCGAACTAGCTCATAAACCCGCTGCCGGTCAACTCGCAGCAGCTCCGCCACCTCATCTGCTACTAACAATCTCTTTTCCATCAAAAACAGCTCCCAAAAATCAAAGACTCAGGTGGGTTTGCGCCCATCTGAGTCCACTCTAATCAATCGAATTCGATCGTGAAACTTTATTTATCTTTCACTTTTTTTTTCTTTAGCAGATTCGCCTGTATTCTCTGCCGATCTAGATACTTTCTTCAGAACAAACTCCAATTTCTGCTCTAGTGATTTTCGTTTTTTTTCCAGAGCAGGATCCGGAGCCATTGTCGGTTCTGGGTATGAAGCCATCTGTTCTTGAACTTTCAGGTTTTGCTCGACTAGCAATTTAATATCTCTACCCTCCTTCAAGTACTGAAAGAGTTGCTGCGGTGAATAGTCGCTTACAACTAGGCCCGCCTTCCGCTTTTTCCGTGCCCACTCGCTTATTCCTGACCTCTTTATTAGCCCGACACGTCGGGCCGCATGCTCCAAAGCGAGTTCGCTGACCCTAGTGTTTACGGTGTTCCGATTGCTTCTATCGACATCCTGTAGCCTTTTGATTAGATCGTCCGGCGTATCTGCATACTTTCCCGCCTTTGCATACTGTTCCCAGTCTGCTTCGTCCTTGCTGGCCATCTTCAATAGTCGTTGCCAGTGCTTGCAAAGGGCTTCATAGTGATCTACGAGCTGCATCTTCTGCCAATTTTCCAATGACTGCCCCTGATACTTCCATAGATCACGAACATTTTTTCCGTAATCCTTTACAATAGAGTCCAAATACAACGGCTTAGGTTTCGGCCGATTCTCACCCTTCGCAGCTAAATAAGCGTGCGCCCCTTGATCCCTATTCGAATACCACTGCGCTATCGTTTCCTCGGTGAACGAGTCCATCATCAATAGCGAGCGTTTGTAAAGATTATCGATCATCATTAGCATCATTTCCTGCGCGAATTCGAATGCGCGGCCTTCAACTTCTTCATCAGATGAATCATCGCTCCTGTAACGACGTGCATAATCACGTCCTACTTCCAGAAAGGACCAGGCCGCTTCTATCGGATAGAAGATCGCTTCGACCACGGGCCCTTCCTCGCCGGTAATTCTCAAAAACAACGTTGAGATATTTTTATCTTTGTCGGGATGATAGATGCCTATCCGTGGGGTAAGAAATTCCGTTAGCTGCTGCTCCTTGGATAACTCCGTCCACCTCGCCCCCAAAACGGCTTCCGTTAAGTAAGGCCTGTGGCGAAGGGCTGCTTTGACTACTTCGACAGCTTTCATGCCATCTTCCAGCGAAATCCCGGTTATTTCACTTTCTGGCGCCTCAGCCGCTGTTTTCTTTTTCATCTGATCCAAACCTCCTAAATCTAAATCAGCTGCGACACAGTTTATCATATGTGGTACATACTCGGCCAAACTATTCGCCCACGCATTTCTTCAGAAGGTGCGGCAGATTGCTCTCGATACCAGTCGAAGCTTCATCGTAAATATCCGACCGCGAATCGCCACCGATTCCCACGTAGTTGTTATCTAAAGAGCCGCCCCACCTTGGTTATGTCCAGAGTGTCGACGCCCGTTGCCTGCGGTTGTCGCAATGGTCTAACCAATTTCCAGCATGTCCCCTGTTGATATCAAACCACAAAACATCTAAACTCATTGCACACTAGATCAGGCTTATTCGGAAAAACTCGCGTCAGGTGCTCATCTCGGCCCCCCAATTTATCGAATGAGAAGCTATGAAACTCGAAGACCTCCTTCCCAATACATCCATACGCGGCATCTTGCCGGACGGCCTGGTCACGGTCGTTAGCGTTCAATGGTTTGGTTCCGAGGCATTGGAACTAACCTACAAGGCCGCTAACGGCAAAGTGGCCAATCAACTTTTGTATCGGGATGACGAGCCCCGGCTAGAGATCGACACATCCGGTCGTCCTTGGTCCTTCGATGCCGATGGTGGTTTGTTTCGTCTCGTTTCTGAGGCTCAACGTATTTTTCTGGCACATCTATTTGATCCGATTTTGGCTGTCCATACTTCGAATGTTGAACCGTTGCCTCACCAGATCACCGCTGTTTATGAGGCGATGCTGCCTCGGCAGCCGCTTCGTTTCCTGCTCGCAGACGATCCGGGGGCAGGCAAAACCATTATGGCTGGCCTCTTGATAAAAGAGATGATCGCCCGTGGAGATCTGGAACGCTGCCTCGTTGTTTGCCCTGGAAGCCTCGCCGAACAGTGGCAAGATGAGCTTTGGCATCGATTTCAACTGCCGTTCGAGATTATGACCAATGACAAGCTCGAATCTGCTCGCACCGGCAATTGGTTTCAGGAAACCCGTCTGTGTATTGCCCGACTCGACAAGCTCGCCCGTAACGAAGTTGTTCAGGAAAAACTTAAAGGTCCGGAGATCGATTGGGATCTGATCGTGTGTGATGAGGCCCACAAAATGTCAGCCACTTTTTTCGGTGGCGAGGTCAAATATACAAAACGCTATCACTTGGGCCGATTCTTGTCAGGCCTTACGCGGCACTTCCTATTGATGACTGCAACCCCCCATAACGGTAAAGAAGAGGACTTCCAGTTGTTCATGGCCCTTCTTGACGGTGACCGCTTCGAAGGCCGGTTTCGCGATGGCGTTCACGTCGCCGATGTTTCTGACCTCATGCGGCGGATGGTAAAAGAGAATCTTCTCAAGTTCGATGCGACTCCGTTGTTTCCAGAGCGAAGGGCTTATACGGTTCCATATAAACTTACTGGCCCCGAGGCAACGCTTTACAAGGCAGTTACTGACTATGTTCGCGAAGAGTTCAACCGGGCGGAGGCGCTTCAGAACGACAGGCGCGCCGGCACGGTTGGATTTGCTCTAACGATCCTCCAGCGTCGGCTGGCGTCTTCGCCGGAGGCGATCTACCAATCGTTGCGGCGGCGGCGCGAGCGACTCGAAAGCCGGCTTCGAGAGATGGAGATCCTGGTCCGCGGCGGCCAGGTTGACATTGTGATCCCCACACCTGAAGACCTGTTCGATGCTGATGACCTTGAGGATTTCGAAGATTCTCCCGATCAGGAAACAGAGGCAGTCGAGGAGCAGGTCCTCGATCAGGCGACGGCTGCAGGTTCGATCGTTGAACTAAAGGCCGAGATCCGCACCCTAAAGCAACTCGAAGCTCTCGCCCTCGCCGTGCGCCGGAGCGGTGAAGATAAGAAGTGGAGCGAGCTTGCAAATCTGCTTCACGAGATCTTCTCGGCGACACGGCCCCCCAATACCGAAGTTGATATTCCCGAAAGTTTTCCTGCCGGAGTTCGTTCTCCCGGCCAGAAGCTCGTGATCTTTACCGAACATCGGGACACACTCAATTATCTGCATCAGAGCATCGTTTCTTTGCTTGGTCGTGAATCGGCAGTCGTTATGATCCACGGCGGAATGGGTCGTGAAGATCGCATGAACGCTCAGGAGGCGTTCAAACACGATCCCGAGGTCCAGGTGCTGCTTGCCACGGATGCCGCTGGCGAGGGCATCAACCTCCAGCGTGCGCATCTGATGGTCAATTACGACCTTCCGTGGAACCCTAACCGCCTCGAACAGCGCTTCGGTCGCATTCACAGGATCGGCCAGACTGAGGTTTGTCATCTATGGAATCTTGTCGCCGACGAAACCCGCGAAGGCGATGTTTACCGCCGGTTACTCGAAAAGTTGGAAGAAGCTCGAAACGCGCTCGGCGGTCAGGTCTTTGACGTTCTTGGCAAACTGCAGTTTGAAGGGCACGCCCTGCGTGTGCTGCTGATCAGGGCCATCAGATACGGTGAACGTCCGGAGGTACGCGCTCGGCTTTCGCAGGTGGTCGATTCTGCGTTTGATCAGGATCATATTCGCGAATTATTGGATGAACGTTCCCTTGTTCGTGATTCAATGGATGTTTCCCGAGTCAATCTCATTCGCGAGGATATGGAGCGGGCCGACGCAAGGAGATTGCAGCCGCATTACATTGAATCGTTCTTTTTAGAGGCATTCCAGCAGCTTGGCGGTGCCGTCAGGCAACGAGAAAGCCGCCGCTATGAGATCACGCGCGTCCCGGCGGCCGTTCGCAGTCGCGACCGCTTGATCGGGGTCGGACAGCCGCTTCAACCCAGATACGAACGAGTAACCTTCGAGAAATCCCTGATCGCGCAGGCTGGCGTCCCTCTTGCGGCTTTTCTTTGTCCCGGTCACCCGCTTTTGGATTCGACCATCGATCTCGTTCTTGAAAGAAATCGTGATCTGTTGCGACGCGGCACTGTCCTCGTAGATGACAATGATTTTGGAACGTCGCCCAGAACGGTGTTCTTCCTTGAACACGCGATCCAGGACGCGAGCCTTACACGGGCCGGTGAACGCCGCGTTATATCCAAGCGGATCTTGTATGTTCAGATCGATGCCGAGGGCAATGCGAACCACCTGCATTACGCTCCTTATCTTGATTTCCGGCCATTAACGGAAAACGATCCTTCCATTAGCGATATTTTTGCTCGGCCTGAGTGTTCCTGGATAACACGTGATCTGGAGCAAACGGCTCAGGGGCATGCAGTGGCCTCGGTGGTTCCCGAGCACTTGGCTGAAGTTCGCGAACCCCGCCTTCTGCTTATAGACAAGACCGAAGCCGCCGTCAGGGAACGACTAACAAAGGAGATCAACTATTGGGACCATCGGGCAAATACCCTGCTTGAGCACGAACGCTCCGGTAGGACGAATGCAAGGCTCAATTCTGCCGAGGCGAGAAAACGTGCTGACAATCTCCAAGGACGTTTGCAAAAACGCCTTGAAAATCTCGCACTCGAACGCAAGATCTCGCCATTGCCGCCCGTCGTCCTGAGTGGAATGCTCGTCGTCCCGGCCGGCTTGATCGCATTAATGACCGGTAAGCCCGTCGCTTCACCCGGCGGTTCGGTCGACACACAGGTCTCAGCCGCCAAGGCAAGAAAGATCATCATGGACGTCGAACGCAGCCTCGGTTTCGAACCCGTCGATCGCGAGTTCGAGAAGCTAGGTTACGATATTGAGAGCCGCGTTCCTGGCACCGGCAAGCTTCGTTTCATCGAGGTTAAAGGCCGCGTTTCGGGTGCTGATATAATAACAGTTACCAAGAACGAAATACTGTATTCATTAAACAAGCCGGACGACTTCATTCTGGCTATTGTCGAGTTTCTCGAAGGGGATTCGCACAATGTGCATTACGTGCGGCAGCCGTTCAAGAAGGAACCGGATTTTGGGGTCACGAGCGTTAACTACAATTTTGCCGAGTTAATTGCGCAAGCAGGCGAGCCTGCGTAAATTGCAATTAGGAATATCCAATGAAGTTAAGAAAAAAACTGATCGAAGTGGCGTTGCCGTTGGATGCGATCAATAAGGCGTCGGCTCGGGAGACGTCCATTCGGCATGGGCATCCCTAGCACGCTGCATTTGTGGTGGGCTAGGCGGCCGCTGGCGGCGGCTCCTAGGACTGACACTCAAAGCTAGATTAGTCATCTCGGACCGTCTGACCCTGAAGTTGAACGCAGGAGTATGTCTCCAAGCATAGGAGCGAAAACGATCTTTTTTTGTACATGACGAAGCCCGACTTCTTTGAGAACATTCGCCAAGCGTCCGCCAACAGGTGGCGTCAACTCGAAACTGATCCGGACCTTGCCGGGCCTTGGCATCAGCTCTTTAAGCAGGTTCAGAGCCCACGCCACGTCCTTTCGGAACTCTTACAGAATGCCGACGATGCCAATGCTACCGAAGCAACCGTAAAGATTGTGGACGGTGTTTTTGTTTTCTCACATGATGGCGATGATTTTATAGAGGAGCACTTTCGGTCATTATGTCGATTCGGGTATTCGAATAAACGAGCTCTGCACACGATCGGGTTTAGAGGGGTCGGATTTAAGAGCGTGTTCAGCCTTGGTGACAAAGTTGAACTCTTCACACCTTCGCTATCGGTCCGATTTTTTCGAAACAGGTTTACTGAACCCCATTGGATCGAATCGGATAAGGGGACTACCAAAACTGAAATTCGTGTGGAGATTGAGGATGAACGTCGAAAAAAAGAGATAGAGAAGAATCTGAGCGAGTGGAAAAAGAGCCCTGTTTCGTTGTTGTTCTTCCGAAGTATTCGGCGACTGGTAATTTCAAACACAGATATCAGCTGGAGCTCAATTGCACGCGGCCCCGTCGGCAATTCCGAATGGATGGCCTTAAAAGAAGATGGCAAGGAATATCTGTTGGTCAGATCTGATGAGGAGGCCTTTCCTCAAGACGCCCTAAACGAAATCTCTCAGGAACGTCTCTTGGGTGATCAATCAGATGTAGCCTTTCCACCCTCGAACGTTGAATTAGTTCTTGGGGCAAAAGGTCGGCTCTTCGTAGTATTGCCCACCGGTGTCGAAACTCAATTACCGTTCGCAGTAAATGCCCCTTTTATTCAGGATCCTGCGAGGCTAAAGATCAAAGACCCGGACACCTCCCCGACCAATAGGTGGCTCCTGGCGAGGGTCGGCACCTTAGCTGCCAAGGTAATGTGTGAATGGCTAAACTGTTCAGACCTCAGTGAGATGGAGCGTGCTGAGGCATATCGTTTCTTGCCTCGCTTGAGCCAAGACGACAATTCACTGGAATCGGCGTGCACGAGCTTCGTTGTTGCTGCTTTTGAGAAAGAGATTAATGGGAAGCCGCTCTTGCTTACGACCGACGGTGTCCTGAAGCACAAAAGTGAGGCACTTAAATATCCCGATGAATTACATCAAGTATGGGAAACGGATGATATTGTAAAAACCTTTGACCCTGACCTCCAAAGACCGCCGATTTCAACGCATATCAAACCGGAGAATCGTGTCAAGCTTGGGCTCTGGGGAGCTCTTATTGAACTTGATTCACGTTCTATTATCGAAATTTTATGTAGACATTCACCTCCCAAGCCAGATACGTGGCAAAAGCTTATGATCCTGTGGGCGTATCTCGCGCCTGACCTCACTCGATTTCAGCTAAGTCGAGAACGAAGAGCCGTCAAGATCGTTCCGGTTCGAGGCAAAGGGACGCTGTTTAACGCCGATCAGGTGGTCCGCTTGGGAGAAAAGCGTTTGGTCCAGTCGGATGACGATTGGGAGTTTCTTAGCCGTTATTTGCTTGTTCTCAATCAGAATTGGCCCCCATACATTGTTGAACAACGTAGATTAGCCCATTCGGGGGACTCTTCAATATCCGGCGATACAGCGGAGCACACGCACAATCTTCTAATCTCACTCGGATTAATTAACTCTAGCGATCTTAGCCTGGTAATAGAACAGGTCGCAGAGAAATTTTTTGGCGAGGACGTAGTTAGGACCCGCGAAGCTGTACAACTGACCCAGATCGCGGCGAAACTAGGTGTTGGACTTGGGGAGGCATTCCGATTGATTTCGTTCGACAATGAATTACGCAAAGGTCCGCTTCTGTTAGATTCGGACGGGCTAATTGACGAACTTTTTTCGAAGGAATGGACTGGGGCAAACCTTTTGCATCCAGATTATACAGCCCATTTCGGATCCTGCACTCCACAGGAATGGAGTATGTGGGTTTCAACCGGGCGATCGAAGATCAGTGGGTTCCCTTATCTGCAAAACACGCCACTGAATATCGACGGGCGGCGACAGTTAGAATTAGAACTTGCGCAACGGGATTTCAGCGGCGAACTTCATTACAAGTACAAGACCGATACTTTTTCATTGGACGATTGGGACTTTCCCAACTGGATGTGGGATAGATGGCAGGCTATTAGTCTAGATAATCCAGACGTCTGGTATCGAATAATCAAGCGGATACTGCAACAGCCGAAGAATTTTTGGGAGCACGGCCGTTCTGCTCGTGTATCCCACATTGCGTCTACGGGGACCCGTTCACCGATCTCAAACGCGCCGATAACCCCATCTTGGATACAAAAATTCAGACAGTTACATTGCCTGAAAGATACCACGGGAGTGTTACACCTTCCAGGTGACTTAATGCGGCGAACCCCAGAAACAGAATCACTTCTCGATGTGGAGCCCTTTGTTGAGGGATATTTAGATGTTGAAGTAAATCGGCCGCTTCTCGACCTGCTGGGCGTCAGGAGTTCTCCGACCAGCTCCGCCGGCATTCTCGACCGTCTACGCGCTCTTTCGTTTACTGATACACCGCCGATGCGCGAGCTGGAGAAGTGGTATTCACGCTTGGATCACCTTATAGATTCGATTTCAACAAGCGAACAGAATGTACTTAGAACAGCTTTGCGAACTGAGGAACTTGTCTATTCGGCAGAAGGGGTCTGGACAACATCAGGCGAAGTGTTTTTAGATCCGGACGAAGAAGATGTTCCCGGAGCAGCACTGATCCACCATACATTCAAGCACTTCGCTCTCTGGAGAAAAGTGGGCGTGGCCGAGCGCCCCAATGCCGACCTCGCAATTGAATGGCTACGGTCACTTCCGTCGGGAGAGGTCTTGAGCCAGACCGATCAGCGGCGGGTTGAGGCCCTTTTGCCGAAGCATGCGATGAGGATCTGGGTTGAGTGCTCCCACTGGCTCAACTTAGCGGGACAATGGGCACCCATCGAATCTTTGAAATACGCAACGTCGATGCAATCTTTAGTAAAATGGAAGCATCTGCACGAAGTTGTGAAAGAGAAGACCGCCCTGTTTCGGGGCTTGGGGGGTGAGCTTGTAGCATCAGCACCGTTTACTCATCTCTTGCATCTGGCAGCAGTGATCGAAAATCGGCTTTATGAGGCCTCTGCTAAAGGAATGCGCGCTTATCAGCCGGACTGGCTCAGGGAACTAGGGAAAGGGTTACAGCGGATCAGGTACGAGGATGAGGCGGAGACGATGCGGGTTCGTGAGTTGGGAGCGAAACTTTCTAATACCTCGTGGGCGACGGTGAGCGGCCTCCAAGTAATTCCCTACATTAACAATACTCCGGCGGGTCTTCCTACTCGCGTTGATGCGGCTTGGCTAGATCGAACATTATATGTTGAGGATCGCCCATTAGCTCGCCTCGCCCGAGACGTTTCTACTGAATTGGGGAAGGCGTTTCGCCGAGAGGATCTTATTGATGCGGTGAAACTGTGTTTCGATCGCCCGGAAGCCTTTGTTAAAGAATACATGGAAACGAATTTTGAATTAGCTCCCGAAGCTCTGCTCATCGCACCAGAACACATAAAAGAAAGAGCCGAAAAAGATATCCCCACAACCAAGCCGCCATCAAAAGAGCTGACAGAGGTCGAATCTGGACCGGTTAATACAGAGGTCGAAAACCCGACGGATGATGAAGTTATTCCTCCGCCGGACTCCGGTTCAATAATTAATGATGAGGAAGCGTATGCCGATGATGATATGTATCAGCCAGACGGTAACGCTGGGCAACTAGATGTGGCGGCGGCAGAGGACAAGGACTTAAGTGCGTTTGAGCCGGACCGCGTAGAGTCTCCCAGAGGACATAAGGTCCCCCTGATCGAGCGATTCGCAGCGTCTCAGGGATTTAGTCCACGTGGCGAGAACCGATACGTTCGCGATGACGGAAGTTCGATCGTGAAGAGCGATCTCCCGGGGATCCCGTGGGAATTTAGGGGTCGCGACGGTGCGATATTGAGGTACTATTCTTTGAAAGAGCATTGCCTTGAAAAGTCACCGCTGCAAATCGATGCCTCGCTATGGTCGCTCCTTAATGAATTTCCCAACTTGTATTCACTGTTGCTGATCGACCGGGCGGGTGAGCCCGTCGAGGTCCCGGGCACGAGACTCCAGGAGTTGAGCTCAGCCAGAGAGCTTAAGATACATCCCGCATCTTATCGGCTCACTTTGGCTGCTGACGAAGGTTGCTAGCCGTACGCAGCTGCGAATGGAATCAACCGTCACGCAAAGAGATTTAGGAATGAAGCTTAGAAAGAAACTAATAGAAGTGGCGTTGCCGTTGGATGCGATCAATAAGGCGTCGGCGAGGGAGAAATCTATACGGCATGGGCATCCTAGTACACTGCATTTGTGGTGGGCTAGGCGGCCGTTGGCGGCGGCTAGGGCGGTTATTTTTTCGCAGATGGTTGATGATCCGTCGGAGTATGTGGATACGCTCAAATCGGATCCCAATTTGAAGAGGAAGGCGGAGACTGAGCTCAGGAAGAGGCACAAGGTTTGGGCGGAGCTGACGGCGGCGAAGGAGAAGGCGGACGCACACGGGATCGAAGCTCCGGACCCGGGGCCGGAGCCGACGCTGGACGAGATCATCGCCGAGCAGGAGCGGGACCGGCTGTTCAAGATCATTGAGGAGCTTGTGTTGTGGGAGAACACGACGAACGAGGACGTGCTGAACAAGGCCCGGGCTGAGATATGGCAGAGCTGGCGGCGGGCTTGTGCGGACAATGCGGATCATCCGCGCGCCGGCGAGCTTTTTGACCGGAACAAGCTGCCGGCGTTTCATGATCCGTTTGCGGGCGGCGGGGCGTTGCCGCTTGAGGCACAGCGGCTGGGGCTGGAGGCTTATGCTTCGGACCTGAACCCGGTGGCGGTGCTCATCAACAAGGCGATGATCGAGATACCGCCGAAATTTGCCGGGATGCCGCCGGTCAACCCCGAATGGCAGTCGAAGCCCGAAGCGGAAAAAGCGATGAAGGTCTGGCGCGGTGCGGAGGGCCTGGCCGAGGACGTACGCTACTACGGCAAATGGATGCGCGACGAGGCGGAGAAACGCATCGGCCACCTTTACCCAAAGATCGAGGTCACCCAGGAAATGGCCAATGACCGCGCCGACCTGAAACAGTATGTCGGCAAAAAACTGACCGTCATCGCCTGGATCTGGGCACGGACGGTGAAGAGTCCGAATCCGGCGTTTCGGGACGTTGATGTGCCGCTCGCATCCACGTTTATTCTGTCTGCTAAAGCCGGCAGAGAAGCGTTCATTGAGCCGGTGATAGGAGATCGAGGCTACACTTTTAGAATTCGCAATGGAAAAGCGCCGGACGGACGTAGGCGTGGCACGAAGTTGTCTCGTGGTGCGAATTTCGAATGTTTGATGTCGGGGAGTCCAATTGGATCAGACTACATCAAGGCAGAGGGGATGGCCGAAAGAATGGGATTTCGTTTACTTGCCGCCGTGACAGAAACAGAACGAGGCAAAATCTACGTAGAACCCAACGACGAGATGGAAGCAACTGCTCGATCATCCACTCCCGATTGGCGTCCCGCAACTATGATTTCCGGAAGTACGCAGTATCTGGGGATAAAGCCATACGGGATGGAGAGGTTTGATCAATTGTTTAGTCCTCGACAAACAATTGCGCTAGAAACGTTTTCCGACTTAGTAACTCCCTGTCGCGAAAAAGTCTTAACAGACTGGAAGACAGCCAATTTCAACGATGACCTGGTTGGTTTGGAAGCGGGAGGAAGGTCAGGTTCGGCTTACGCTGAGGCATTAGCTGTTTACCTGACGTTTGCTGTTGATCGATCCGCGGATTACTGGTCGACAATCGCAGTATGGGCCGGAGATTTTGTTGCTCATACTTTTGGACGCCAGGCCATACCGATGACTTGGGATTTCGCTGAAGTTAACCCGCTCTCGGATTCGACCGGCTGCTGGACAGGAGCCGCCGAATGGATTTCCCGGGTTCTAAGACAGCTTCCGGCAAATCAGTCTTCTGTTGCCCTACAGTCCGATGCGGCCACACAAACTCTTTCTGCCGGGAAAGTGGTTTCGACAGATCCACCATACTACGATAACGTTCCCTACGCCGATCTTTCGGATTATTTTTACCTATGGATGCGGCGGTCACTGAGATTCGTCTTCCCTTCATTATTCGCAACAGTCACAGTGCCAAAGTCCGAGGAACTTGTCGCATTCGCTTACCGACACGAAAACAAATCGGCTGCGGAACGCTTCTTTCTGGATGGAATGTCCAAAGCTATGTTTCAAGTCGCAAGCCATGCTCATCCGGTTTTTCCGACGACTATCTACTATGCATTCAAACAGGCGGAAAGCGATGGTGACTCTGGCCTTGCAAGTACTGGTTGGGAAACCTTCTTGGACGCCGTAGTTCGTGCGGGATTTACTATCGATGGGACTTGGCCAATGCGGACGGAACGTCCTGGACGGCTAAGGGAGACTGGCTCTAACGCGCTTGCGTCCAGCATTATTCTCGTTTGCAAGCCACGATTAGGAACGTCATCAACTGTCACTCGTCGCGAGTTCGTCAACGCACTAAAATCCGAGCTTTCCGATGCTCTTCGCCATCTTCAACGCGGCAATATCGCTCCCGTCGATCTTGCACAGGCGGCGATCGGGCCAGGGATGGCGGTTTTTACTAGGTACGAGAAGGTGCTGGATGCCGAGGGCACGCCGCTCTCAGTGCGCGACGCTCTGGCGCTGATAAACCAGACGCTGGACGAGGTGCTGGCCGAGCAGGAAGGCGATTTTGATCCCGACACGCGATTTGCGTTGACATGGTTTGATCAGGTCGGCTTTGAAGAGGGCGAGTTCGGTGTTGCGAACGTACTTGCAACGGCAAAGGCCACGAGTGTACGGGGAGTCGTCGACGCCGGGATCGCGGTATCCGGCAGAGGTAAGTTCCGTTTGCTCAAGCCTAGCGAGCTTAAGGAAGACTGGACGCCCGAAGGCGACAAACGTCTAACCGTCTGGGACATGGTGCATCACCTTATACGCGTTCTGGAATCAGGCGGCGAGTCCGCCGCAGCCGAGATCGCCGCAAAACTAGGCGCCCAAGCCGAAACCGCCCGCGAACTCTGCTACCGCCTCTACACCCTCTGCGAACGAAAAAAACGCGCCCCCGAAGCACTCTCATACAACGCCCTAGTCCAATCCTGGCCCGAGATAATGAGACTGGCTCAAGAGCAATCAACGTCTGCCAGAGTGGAGCAGGGAGAGATGTTTGAAGAAAAATGAACCACAGAGACGCTGAGCAACCGAGAAAATGATGCTTACCAGGCGTCATCTCTCTCTGCGTCTCTGTGTCTCTGTGGTAAAAAAAGCTATGGCAATAACAAATCACGAACGAGTCGGAAAAGCACTGGAGTTGTTGAAAGCAGGCCTCGGTCCCTTTGTTGCCAGAGAGCTTAAAGCCCGTTACGGCGAAGAATGGCAGAACGAGTTAAAAGATACGCTTAGCGACACCAGGCTGAAAAGCGCGGCCGGCGACCCCTTAACGGATGTTGCGGTCCAGCTAGTCGCCGTAGATCGCCACTGGGGCTCCGTATTTCGCAACATACTCGGAAAGGCAGAACGGAGCCTTGTAAACGAGTTGATCGACGTAAGAAATCGCTGGGCGCACCAAAACGCGTTCTCGGGCGATGACACTGATCGAGCGCTCGATTCGGCCGCCCGACTGCTTTCTTCGGTCTCGGCCAGCGAGGCAGACGAAGTAAACAAAATGAAAATGGAGCTTCGTCGTCTCATCTACGACGAACAGGTGCGCGGCGAAAAACGCAAGGCGGGCGGTTCGCTTATCGAGGCGGCAGCTACGGGCAATCTAAAGCCATGGACCGAGATCGCCACGCCGCATAAGGATGTAGCTAGCGGCAATTACCAGCAGGCCGAGTTTGCGGCTGATCTCTGGCAGGTACATATTGGCGAGGGGTCAGCGGAATATCGCGACCCTACTGAATTTTTTCGACGAACATTTCTTACCGAAAGCCTAAAGCGGCTTCTTATCGGCGCAGTGCAGCGGCTCAACGGCAAAGGCGGCGACCCGGTGGTCCAGCTCCAAACCAACTTTGGCGGCGGCAAGACCCACTCGATGTTGGCGCTCTATCACTTGTTCTCCGGCACGTCGCCAAGTGAACTTCCCGGTGCCGAAGAACTGCTTCAAGAAGCGGGCGTAAAAAATGTTGCAAAAGCCACTCGCGTGGTGCTGGTTGGCAACAGGATCCCTCCTGGAAGTGTTTCTGTAAAAAGTGATGGAACCGAAATCCGCACACTTTGGGGAGAAATTGCTTATCAGCTCGGCGGCCCTGCAGCATTTGCCAAATTGGCAGAGGACGATAGGAACTCGACAAGCCCCGGCGACAAACTGCGCGAATTGTTTGTCGAATACGGCCCCTGCCTTATATTAATCGATGAGTGGGTCGCCTACGCCCGCATGCTTCACGATCAAAGCGATCTTCCGGCAGGCGGCTTTGAGACTCAATTCACTTTTGCTCAGGCATTGACCGAGTCGGCAAAATTGGCGGGCAATTGCCTCCTGGTCATCTCGCTTCCCGCTTCTGATACTTCGGGTTCGCCTCATACCCAGGCAGAAGACGTCGAGGTCGGCGGCGTGCGCGGCCGCGAAGCACTAGACCGTCTGAGAAACGTCGTCGGTCGGGTCGAATCTTCGTGGCGACCGGCAAGCGCCGAAGAGGGGTTTGAGATCGTTCGCCGCCGCCTCTTTGAGCCGATGTCGGCTGAGCAATTCAAACAGCGCGACGTGACTGCTCGTGCCTTTGCAGATCTTTACCGTCAGCAGCATCAGGAATTCCCCCCGGAGTGTCGCGAAGCCGATTATGAGAGTCGGATCAAAATGGCGTACCCGATCCATCCCGAGATCTTTGATCGGCTTTATACTGATTGGTCGACACTCGTTAAGTTCCAAAGGACCAGAGGTGTATTGCGCCTTATGGCATCGGTGATCCATACGCTGTGGGAAAAGGGTGACAAAAATCCATTGATCATGCCCTCTATGATACCGATCGACGACAGCAGGGTTAGATGGGAGCTAACGCGATACCTTTCTGACGAATGGAGCCCGATAATCGATAAGGATGTGGATGGGCCAAGCTCGCTTCCGATGAAAATTGATGGCGAGATAACAAACCTTGGAAAGATCCAGGCATGCCGACGTGTGGCCCGCACCGTTTACCTCGGTTCGGCACCAACATCAGGCGTAGCCCACCGGGGACTGGAAGATCGTCGAATAAAATTGGGGTGTGTCATGCCGGGTGAATCGCCAAATCTGTTTGGTGATGCTCTTCGCCGCTTGGCCGGCGCAGCGACGTATCTTTATCAGGATGGCAACCGGTATTGGTATTCAACGCAGCCCACCGTCACCAAGCTGGCGGAAGACCGTCGTGCCCAGTTTGCGCGCGAACCTGACAAGATCGCTCAGGAGATCGAAAAGCGGTTGCGGTCTAACCTTAACGACAGAGGCGATTTCCGCAGGATCCACCCGGTGCCGGCGACGAGCAACGACGTTCCGGACGATCTTGATGCTCGACTAGTCGTCCTCGGCATTGATCACCCCTTTACAAAAGAACCGGGGAAAAGCGCCGAGGCCGCTGCCAGATCCATCCTTGAAACGCGGGGAAGCTCTCCACGCATCTATCGCAACACGCTTGTTTTTCTTGCCGCAGACAAGACAAGGCTGCAAGATCTTGATGAGGCCGTTCGTAACTATCTTGCTTGGGAATCCATATTGAACGAAAAGAAAGAGCTAAATCTCGATCCGCATCAAGTTACCCAGGCCGAAAATCAACTGAGATCCGCGGACAGCACTGTGAACGCCCGGGTTCCGGAAACCTATCAATGGTTGATCGTGCCTGCACAGGCGGGAGCCTCGGACCCTATTGAATGGAAAGCGGTCCGATTGTCAGGAAGTGACAGCCTTGCCGTCCGGGCTACGAAAAAGCTCAAAAGCGAAGAATTGTTGCTGACCAGCTTCGGCGGCACGCTGCTCAGAATGGACCTTGACAAGATCCCGCTTTGGCGAGGTGACAGCGTAGAGATCCGTCAACTGGTCGAGGATTTTGCCCGGTATCTTTATCTGCCCCGGCTTCTCGATCCAACTGTACTGCTCGGTGCGATCAGAAGCGGTGTAGGCTCGTTGACTTGGCAGATTGAAACGTTTGCCTTTGCGGAGAGCTATGATGAGCAAAATGGCCGTTATCGCGGTCTGAAGGGTGCATCAAACATAAGTCTTACTGATCCGGATGCTCCTGGCCTGCTCGTTAAACCTGATGTTGCCGCCAAACAGCTCGAGTCCGACCAGGGCCTGATCGGGCTTGCTCCCTCTGATCCTGGGCCTGTTAACGACGGCACCGAAGGCGGTCAATCTTCAGCTGGAACCTCCGACGGAACAGCGCCGCCGATCGCGCCTGCTCATACGATGCCAAATCGGTTTTTTGGTTCCGTCGAACTAGATCCTCAGCGAATCGCCTCGAACGCTAGTCAGATCGCCGATGAGGTCATTGCTCACTTGGTCGGTCTTGTTGGGGCTGATGTGAAAGTAACCCTCGAGATCGAGGCAAGGATCCCATCCGGTGTGAATGACCAGGTCGTCCGAACCGTAACAGAAAATAGCAGGACCCTGCGCTTCACAAACCACGGTTTTGAGTCTGAGTAGACCAACATCGGTGGAACTTCAGGTACGTTCTTTCATGGATTGTTTTTTATCAAGGGACCAGAAGAGTAATCGAATTTGATGGTGTCGATTCGCCGTTTTGGGCATAGATCGTATATTCCCCTGAGTCGAGCGTAAAAGGGGCGTTGCTTATCTCAGTTTCCGATATCTTGGAGTGGATCCTTAGGGCACTGTTAGGCACGGAGCACGGCGAGACATCCGGGCACCCGGGGCCGATGACCTTTATGAATACGGACGCCGGGTCGATGCCCTGCCCCTCGATCCGCACAAAGAACTCTCGTCCGGCCACAGGGTCTGTGACAAATTCGATCTTCTCGATGATCGGTGGCGGTTTTGTCGCTCGGGCCGTGGAAGACTTTTCGATCTTCCATTGTCCGCCATCTTTGCGAAGGATATAATGGACAAAATAGGGGCCAACGGTTTTGTTTTTTACAAGCGTCCCGTCGGTATGGTATTCAGCCAAGAACCATTTTTCCAGAGTTTTAGCCGTGGCAAAATCACCCCCTTTACTGATCTCTATTGACTGTATTTCAAATTGTTCGCATCTCGATTCGGCCCCGTAGTATTTGTTTTCACGGCTCAGTCTGTCTGCCCCGGCCCGTATCCTCCGCAAGTCCACCTCTGCCCCATATTCCTGTTCGCTCAACCAGTATTCGTTCAGCTTCGCTTCGTCGATATTGCGGGGATCGCGGTAGAGCACGAGCGACTCGTATTTTTGCGAAGCTTCTAAGACTCGCTTTATTTCAGCTGTTTCGTCAATATTTCCGTAGAACTTCCAGCCTGCCAGCGTAACAGCGGCAAACATTGTGGCCGCCAATGAGACATATATATACGCCATGCCTCTTCTATTCGCCCGCTGCCCCCTTACCGTAGGTCCAAGCTCCGCTTCCTCGTTCAGCCCCTTGCTTCTATCGTTCGGTTCGCCTTGCCGGTCTATGACCGGTTGTTTGAAGAGATATCCGCTCCCTCTGAAGGTCTCGATATATTCCGTGTCGGGGTCGTACATCGAAAAGGTCTTCCGCAGCTTGCTGATGCTTTGGGCCACATGCATTGGGGTCACGCCGATCAGATTATCTGCCCATACTTCGTCTATTATCTTCTGTACTTCTACGATCTCCCCGGCCGTATTTACCAGCACGGCCAGCACCTCCAGTGCTTTCCGCTCTATCTTTACTGGTTCTCCATTGAAATATAGCGTGAGACGATCTGGGTCAAACTCGAAAACCGTGAAACATAGTCTTGGTCTTTTTGCGGAAGTCATTGGGAATCAATAGTTTATGAAACTTAAAGGCTTCTTTAAGTTTTCTTCACAGTCTTTCTATGGACTTTTGTTGCTCCATCACTATGATGGCTTCATCGTTAGTTTTGCCGCTAGATTTTTCTATTGTGTACGGAAGTCTAGCAGATTCCTTGCTTTCCCTGCAACAGCTTTTCTGTTGCATGTACATCTTGATCCTTAAATAGACAATATGAAGAAACAATTTCTCCTATTTATTCTGAGCCTGTTGCTGCTCGGGACCTCATCCTATACACAATCGACCCGTGAAACCCTTACAAACGCAGATATCATTGAGCTTGTCAAATTAGGGTTGGGGGAGGCTCTGATCATTGAAAAGATCCGCCGGTCAGAATGCCAATGTGACACAAGCACCGATGCCCTGGTCAAACTTAAAAGTGCTCGCGTTTCCGACAATATAATAATGGCAATGATGAATGCGAGTTCCGGAACTCAAACGGCGAGGGTCGAGCAGCAGACCCCGGCTTCGCGACCTACTGCAAACATTGGATCCGGAACAGTAGAAGTTTCCGGTGCTGGTCCGGACGCGCTGCGTCAGATCACGGAACCGGGCATATATCTGTTTGAAAATGGAAAGATGCAGGCTATAGAGGCCACAGTCTTTAGTGGCGGAAAGATGAATCCGCTTTTGAGCGGCATCACTTACGGAGCTGTAAAGTCCAAGTGGCGGGCAAGAGTGCGCGGCGCCTCCGCAAATCTGAAGACTTCGAACAGACAGCCCGTCTTTTACTTCGTTTTCAATCCTGATTACCGAAACTCCGGAGCCACGATGGCAGGTCTTTTTTGGGGAATGCCCGCTACATCGCCAAACGAGTTTATGATGGTCGAAATGAGCGTCAAAAAGGCCACGCGAGAAGCCGTTCTTGGTGAGTACGGCGTTTGGACCGGGGCCTCTATGGGAGCCCGAGATAAGGATATTCGCGAGTACTCGTTCGAAAAAATACAAACCGGTATCTACAAGGTTATGCCCAAAACAGATCTTGCCCCAGGCGAATACTGCTTCTACTACGCCGGCACTGTAACCGGCATTGGCTTTGCCGGTGGGAAGGTGTTTGATTTTAGCGTTACCCGCTAGAAAACCAAGGGATGGTCCTGAACTGTAAAATAATTCAGGTGTGAGTATTTAACATAAACAAGAATTCTGTAAAAACCATGATTAATCTGAAACTCAGCCTTGTAGCAATTTTTACCTTGTTGCTTGTTGGACCACAAATAACGACGAGCGGGTATGATTTTTCAAACGAATCAAGCCGCTCTTTTCATGAATCCATCAGTAAGAGATTTACTGATGTTGTTGAATTGTTCAACCCTGCCCAGACAAATGAGGCTATTCCGTCATTTTTAGTTCCGCCAAATGTTACGTCCATTTTTCCTTCGACCCCTCAGCGAAGTACTACTGACCAAATCGTGCGGGTCAACGGAAGCAATTTCGCGTCCGGGTTGACCGTTACGGTTACGTTTCCGACCGGCGGAACCGGAACGCTAAGCGGCTCACAGATTCAGAATCGAACATCTTCGAGTTTTGACATGGTGATCACGCTAAACGCCACAGGGACTTGGTGCATCCGTGTGAACAACCCAAATGGAGAGTCGTCAAGCAATTTCTGTTTTTCCGTAGTGACCGCTCAAACTCCGACAATTAGTTCGATCAATCCTTCAAGTCCGTTTGCAAGTAATTCCAACCAGAATGTTTCGGTGAATGGCAATAATTTCCAGAACGGCATGACCGTTACCGTGTTCTTTCCGGGTGGGGGCAGCGGAACCTTGAGCGGAACTCAACTTCAAAATGTCACGCCGACCTCTTTCACAATGGTTGTGACTTTGAACCTCACGGGAACCTATGGGATTCGAATCAACAATCCAAGCGGCTTAACCTCAAGCACATTCAATTTTACTGTCCGGCCATCTATAACTTCTTTCAGCCCGTCTAGTCCTTGTGTAAGGGATGTCAATCAATCCGTTACTGTCAATGGAACCGGGTTTGCGGGCGGATTGACGGTGACGGTGGCCTTTCCCGGCGGTGGAAGTACAACATTAAGCGGGTCCCAGATCCAAAGCGTTACATCGACTTCGTTCGTGATGTTGGCGACACTTGGCAATCCTGGTAACTATGGCATCCGAGTCAATAACTCAAACGGTACACAATCGAATACCCAGAATCTTCCAGTTCAGCACTGTGTAACGGTCTCAGGGACTAATCCGACGAGTCCAACACAAAGCGGGTCAGATCAAAATGTACAAGTTAGCGGGTCGGATTTTGCCTCAGGGCTCACCGTTACGCTCACGTTTCCTAACGGCCAATCAACGGTGTTGAGCGGCTCTCAGATTACGAACGTGACTTCAACGTCGTTCACAATGAGGGCAACACTCAATGCGACCGGCACTTGGAAGCTGAGGGTCCGAAATTCGAATGGCAACTTGTCAAATGAGCATTCTTTTAGCGTAACTGCCCCGACCCCAGTTGTCTCGTCGACCACACCGACCACTCCGTGTGTTCGAAACGTCGATCAAGCGATTGTTGTTAATGGCTCTGGTTTCGTATCGGGACTAACGGTCACAGTTACATTTCCAGGCGGGGGAACAGGCACGCTTAGCGGATCGCAGATCCAAAATGTAACTCCATCGTCTTTCACGATGCTTATCACATTAGCTGATCCCGGCTCCTATGGGTTACGCGTAAACAATCCCGGAGGCGCTCAATCGAACACCTTCAGTATGCCAACGCAGAATTGCCTTAACGTATCGGGGATCGTGCCATCGGTTCCTACCCAGAGCCCAACGAACCAGCAGGTTACAGTCAACGGCAGTGGATTTGCTACCAGCGGGCTGACTGTGACTTTGACCTTTCCGAACGGAGGGACTGGAACTCTAAGCGGTTCTCAGATCGTGCCTGGTTCAACAACTAGTTTCGCAATCAATGTAACCTTCAATGCGGCGGGAACATGGTTCCTCAAGGTCAGGAATCCCAACGGCGATCTATCGAACAACTTCCAGTTTAATGTTCAAGCTCCTGCCCCCCCTACGGTCGCATCGATCAACCCAGCTTCTCCGATCTCAAGTAGTGTTGATCAGAACGTAACTGTGCATGGATCGAACTTTCAGCAAGGGCTCACAGTTACACTATTTTTCCCTGGAGGCGGAAGTGGGACTTTGCAGGGAACACAGATTCAGAACGTCACCGCAAACTCGTTTACGATGAGGGCAACTTTCGGAACACCTGGGCAGTGGAGTATGCGAGTTAACAATCCGAATGGAGGGCAGTCTGATCCATTTGGCTTCAATGTACAAAGTAATGTTCAACAACCTGTAATATTTTCGATAAACCCAGTTTCTCCAATCGCCCGAAGCACCGACCAGGACGTAATAGTAACCGGAAACAACTTTCAGCCAGGCTTGACGGTTCCGATCACTTTCCCGGCCGGCGGAGGTACAACCCTTAGCGGGGCTCAAATTCAAAACGTGACTTCGTCTTCATTCATCATGCGAGCCACGTTGAATGCTGCGGGAAACTGGACAATTCGAATCAGCAATCCTGATGGCGGACAATCAAGTCCGTTCGGATTTACCGTTGGGTCTGGAACAAACCCAAGCATTGGCTCTATCAATCCGTCAGTTCCGATTGCCGGCGGTGCGGACCAGAACGTGATAGTGAACGGCAGCAATTTCCAAAATGGTCTGAGGGTAAATGTGACTTTTCCGAATGGTGGAATGGCCACGCTCCAAGGCACAGGACAGATCCAAAATGTAACGGCAAGTTCGTTCCTAATGCGAATTACTCTCAATGCGACCGGTAACTGGACGATACGCGTGGTAAATCCGAATGACTCACAATCGCAGCAATTTGCATTTAATGTAAATTCGTCCGGCCCACCGCCCACCGGACTTCCCACTTCCGTGATTGCACCCGTGATTGGGCCACTGAGGGTAACTACGACGAATCAGGGTATTCGTGACGGTAAATGGGAATTCAATCAACATGGAATCGGGTACCACACAGCTACAGGCGGCATTTCGTCATCGAATGACCGATTCGCTTGGGATGTCAATCTCTATACCGCGACCAACGGTAACGCTGACGCAGGTAAAGCTGTGTTCGCGGTCGCGCAAGGCGAGATTGTCCCATTTGTTGGTACACCTCCCGGCGGCGGTCCCGGAGCCGTATTGATTGCTCATCCGAACCGAGCGAATCCAATTTGGTTTAGCGGTTACCTACATATGTCAAATGTGAGGGTAACCACGGGACAGGCGGTTTCCCAGACGACAATAATTGGTGAAGTAAGTAACATCGGAGCTACAAATGACCATCTTCATTTTGCCGTTTATTCAGGAACAAATACTAAGGGTAACCTAAGTTCATTTAATGTGGCCATTCTGGAACGATCTCCAGTCGGGCCAAACGTTCCAACAATCACGTCGGTAGCCCCTGATGTAGTGACACAGTCGAGTACACCCGTCCCCGTTGTCATTAACGGGACGAACTTCGATCAGTCTTCGGTAATCGAAGTCGAGTCCCCTGACGGTGTGGTATCAACGGTGGGGCTTGGTTCTTCCTTAGGGATGTACAACGACATCAAAATTACCGAAGTATCGCCGAGTTCTATTCAGGCTGCAATACGATTTGTACGGGCTGGGACTTATGCGGTCAGGGTGATAAACACCACCAGTAATCTCGTTTCAACTCCCCGACCGGTAACATCCCAGCCGTCTGGGCGTACTCCGGTAATCCTGATTCCAGGCATAATGGGTAGTAGAATCGCCCGAGTTCAAAATGGCAATTATCATGAGTTGTGGCCTGACGGAGCACAATCTCCGAATCATCTTCTGCTCGGACAAGGCGTGGTAAACCCTGATATCCCTTACACCCCAGTTGGCGGTCGAACACATGTTGCGACCAATATCGTCAGAAGCATCGCCGTTAGCAATGTTAACGTGAAGGACTTCTACGGGAATCTGATCAACTATCTTACCAATACCGAAGGGTACACACTTGACAGTGTCCCCCATCCAACGCTCGCACCCTGTAATCCCGACAGAAACCACGCTGATCTTTTTGTTTTTCCATATGATTGGCGGAATAGTAATCGTACAAGCGCAAAGGATTTACAGGCATTCATCCAATGCGTTCAGAATATTCGGCAGAATCAAAACCAGAAAGTGCATATCATCGCCCATAGTATGGGAGGTCTAGTTGCCCGCCGGCATATTATAGATAATCCCTCATCGCATTCTGTGGAACGAATGGTCACTTTGGGTACCCCATGGCAAGGGGCTCCAAAAACATTCAACCAATTAGAGTTTGGCGGTGATATTATCGACTCTCAAACCTTGTTTATAACCCCTTTGGTTATTCGGACTATTATTCCACAGATTCGCGGTGCTCATGAACTCATCCCGAGTCGCGCCTATATCGACGAGCAGGTGTTTGATTGGAACCGTCCTATCGGAGAAGATGGCTGGCACGATTTCGATTTCGACGTGACGAGAAGTACCCCAGTCCGAGAATTCTATTTCAATCGGGTTCGGGCAACCATGAATTATCGTTACCCGAATACGCCAGGGACGGCGACGAATACGTTTCATGAGCATCCTGGTCAGGATCGGTGGAATGGGAATAATTTATTTGGAGTGGATTATTACAATTTTGTGGGTTATGGCAAAAGCACTCCAGTCACCTACCTTGCGAGAAGAACGATTCTAGGCGGTACGAAGTTTGATTCAATTCGATTGCCTGATGGTGATGGGACCGTTCCCTTGGTCAGCGCTCTTAGAAGAGGTCGAGTTGATCATCGAGGACCTATTAGAATGGAAAAAGGTTTTCCTTTAGATCACACTGAGCTTGTGTCAAGGGATCCATCAAGACCCGTTTCAACATTCAGACACATCGGATGTGTTGTCAACGTGCCGAATGCGGAGGCGTGTATCAACAGCCTTCCTGGTTTTGGTGCCGATCCTCAGATTATAGGAACCGTGGGAGAACCTCATTACCTCTTTAACATTTTCGGATCGGAATTTGTTGAGCTATCTGATTCATTCGGAAACACGGCGACGCCCTTGAACACCTCGCCGTATGAAGGGATTCCTTCAATCAGAACCGACGTCACCGGAGAAACCAATCTCTCCGCCACTATGCAACTCGATCAGTCGTATCGAGCCTTAATCAGAACCCCTGCAACTCCGTTTTCAATCTCAGTCCTGAAAAATGATGGTTCATCGACAACACAGGCTATTCGATATGTCGATATTTCTCTTCCTCCGAACGTTTTTGCCCAGATCGATTTCTCCCCGGTCGGGGTGTCGACCCTAGCATACGACAGCAACGGTGACGGAACCTTCGACACTCCAGTAACACCTACGATCGTTGTAAATGGCCCCGACGCCGCAGACATCGAGGCCCCGACTGTGACAATTAACGAGACCGTCCTCGGCAACGGTTCGCGGATCGAGCTAGAGGCAACCGACGAAGGGACAGGTGTCCAACGGATAATGTATTCGCTGAATGGTACGAGCTTTACCGAGTACAACGGCGTGCCATTAATGCTCAACCCGGCAATGACGCCGAAAATATACGTTTTCGCTGATGACAATGTCGCGAATCGTTCTGGGCTTTTCGAGCACGACCTTACGGTCTCCGCCGCCGGCTTCTCCGTTAGCGGACCGCACGTCGCGACACCCGGAAGCACCATAGCCGCAACCTGGACCGCACCAGAGGGCCGTCCCGAATTTGATTGGATCGGTTTGTTTAGCACCAGTTCGTTAAACTCAGCATACATCGCAAAGCTATATACCGATGGAGCGACCACTGGGTCGTTAAGCTTTAAGGCTCCGATTCAGCCGGGAATCTACGTGTTCCGCTACCTGTTAAATGACGGATTCACAAGTGTCGCCGCCAGCGGCCCGATTTTCGTTACATCCGCGACAGATGCGACGGCGCCGTTTGATTTTGATGGGGATGGGAAGACCGACATCTCTATCTTCCGTCCTACGGGCGAGAGCGGGGCTGGGGAGTGGTGGTCGATGAGGAGTTCGGACGGGAGCCATTATGGGGTTCAGTTCGGGCAATCGACTGATGTGATAACGCCTGCTGATTTCACGGGCGACGGCAAGGCCGACATTGCGTTCTTCAGGCCTTCGACCGGCGAGTGGTTCGTGCTCCGCAGTGAGGACGGTTCGTTCTTCTCGTTCCCGTTCGGGGGTGCGGGCGATATACCTTCACCTGCCGACTTCGACGGCGACGGGCGGACAGACCCCGCTGTCTTCCGTCCCTCTACCGGCACCTGGTTCATCCTCAGGTCTTCTGATCAGGGCGTTTCGATCGTCTCGTTCGGGTCGGCCTCGGACCAGCCCGTGCCTGTGGACTTTGACGGGGACGGCAGGGCCGACATCGCCATCTATCGTCCGCTCGGCGGGACCGGAGGCGGCGAGTGGTGGTATCTGAGAAGCTCAGACGGTGAGGCCCGGGCCTTTGCCTTCGGCCAGCCGACCGACCGGGCACTGCCCGCCGACTACACCGGAGACGGAAAGGCAGACGTGGCCTTCTTCCGGCCATCGACCGGCGAGTGGTTCATACTCAGAAGCGAGGACAGCTCATACTTCGCCTTCCCCTTCGGCAACGCGACGGACGTCCCGGTCCCCGGAGACTATGACGGCGACGGCCAGACAGACCCCGCTGCCTTCCGTCCCTCGACCGGCACCTGGTTTATCCTCCGCTCTACCGAAGGCATCCAGATAGTCAACTTCGGCTCCTCGGGTGACCTCCCCGTTCCCGGAGCCTTTATACGGTAAGAACCGTCGGCTCTACTCGATCCGGTCGGGCCACAAGCGTGCTCGACCGGATCGCCGAGATTAGAGAACTGCTCGCAAGATCGTGATTCGTTGTCGCGCCGAGTTCACGGCCGTCGCCGACAGGACCAAAGAGGACGACGTCGAGCCGTTCCGATCGCCATAGCTGTATTCCAGTTTCAGCAGGTTTGTGGCTCCCGGTGTTACCCTGAGCCCGATTTGCGTCGGCGAGTGCCAGATGACCGGCATTCGGAATGCACTCCGAGAGAGTATCCATACGATGGTCAAACCATTCCCAAACCAGCGGCAATGCTGACGCTGGTAAGGCCGTCTTCGCCGTCGCCGCCGGAGAAGTAGTAACATTTGTGGGCACTCCGCCCGGGGGCGGTCCGGGTGCAGTCCTCATCGCCCATCCGAAAGCGGCTAATCCCGTATGGTTCAGCGGTTACCTGCATATGGCTAACGTCCGTGTAACACTTGGACAAACTGTTTCGCAGATGACGATCCTTGGAGAGATCAGCAATATCGGGGCAACCAATGACCACCTTCATTTCGCGGTTTACTTGGGAAGTAACGTAAGCTCACCGTCAATGTCACAGGTCTAAACTGGAGTTTTCGGTTAAGAGCCGGCGTTTTGAGCTACCCCCTATTCTTGTTACCGATCTAAATTAGAGGATTCCGGGTTTCC
>CALMAH010000029.1 GCA_937859595.1 uncultured Acidobacteriota bacterium
GCCGGAATCTGGTCATTGCAGGCCGGAATCTGGTCATTGCAGGCCGGAATCTGGTCATTGCAGGCCGGAATCTGGTAATTGCGGGCCTGCAACGTCCAACTGCAAGCCTGTTGTTGGACACTTCAAAGCCGCGAAAAGACGCCGCAACCTCACTATTTGGCAATATTTATCAGCTTTTTTCGACGTGACTGCTGTTTTTCCCCCTTGCCAGTCGGTTTTGTTTTGTGTTGTTCATAGGACGGGGATGGCATTTGCCGATCCGTGCGGATAAATGCATTTCCGGGAGCATGGTAAAAAAAAGTATTGACAAGGGCTGTCTTACGGTGCTATTTTTTTTCGACATTTCAAAATCTGCGGGTCTTGGTTCACCTCGCCCGCTAAACCGACATTCAGACCGTCTGCTCCCATCGGAGCATCGACCCCAGGTTGAGGATCGAAATGCCGAGAACCGGAACCCCCCGTCCTGCCGTTCGCTATGATCGACTTAGCCCTATCTACAGAATAGTTTCAATCGGCGTCATAGCCGCGCTGCTGGCCCCGTCTCTGCTGATATTTACCGGAGCGATGCCGGCGGCCAAAGCCTCCGGTGCGAGGCCGTCGGTGCCTGTTCTGCCGTCGATACCGCCTTCGCCGTTCGATTTCGGTCGGACCGACGCAGCGGGGCCATTCGCAGCGGGGACGTTCACGAATGCAGCGTTTGCGGTGATGACCTCGGTGATCGGAGTATTTTCCGCGGTGCTCGTTTCGGAAGAAAGCGAGGAAACGCCTTTGGAAGCGGTTTCGGAAACCGAGGATGTGGAAGCCCCGGCGATGACCTGGTCGCAGCCTGCGGGGATCGTAGATTTCGATTTTGACGGAGACGGAAAGGCGGATGTCGGGCGGTGGAATGCGTCGGCGACAGATTTTCGGATAAAGAACAGCAATGGCGGTTCGATCTCGGCATACACGATAGGATCGAGTTCGGCAAAGGCGGCCCCCGGCGATTTCGATGGCGACGGGAAAACGGATGCTGCCGTTTTTAATGCCGGGACATGGACGATAAGGAAAAGCTCGGACAGCCAGACGATCACAATTTCATTCGGTCAGAGCGGGGACATACCCGTGCCTGCGGATTACGACGGCGATGAGATAACCGATCTGGCGGTGTTCCGGCCCTCGAACGGTACCTGGTATATTCGGCAGAGCAGCACAACAAACACGGTCTCCACACAGTTCGGTGCCTCGACCGATATCCCGACTCCGGGAAATTACGACGGCGATGACAAAGCGGATATTGCCGTGTTTCGTCCATCGACCGGTGAATGGCACATACTCGGTTCCACTGACGGATATTTCGGCCTCACATTCGGTAATGCTGCCGACATACCGGTTCCTGCGGATTTCGACGGCGACGGAAAGACGGACCCGGCGGTGTTCAGACCGTCTACTGGGACGTGGTATTACCTGGAAAGCAACGAAGAATACGCTAGTTACGACGTGACTAGCTGGGGAAACTACGGCGACCAGCCCGTGCCGGCCGACTACGACGGCGACGGAAAGGCTGACCACGCGGTCTGGCGGCCCTCGACCGGTGTCTGGCATATAAAGAAAAGCAGTTCGGGAACGATCAACCATGGGCTTGGCACGGCAGGCGACACGGCGATTCCTTCTGCATATATAAAACAGGTGGGGGCTTCTCTCCCTCCGTATGCGCTTGCAAAAGAGCGCCTAAGCCCGCGAAATGCCACGGGCGGGACCGATCTCTATTCGCAGAACTTCGGCTGGGGGACATCGCTGGTCGGGCTGCCTGGGCGTGCGGGGCTGAACGCGGGTTTCGGGATGAGCTACAACTCGCTGGTCTGGACAAAAGAGGACACAGCAGTTTATTTCGACACAAACAACGACAATATCAGTCCCGGGTTCAGGCTCGGTTTTCCGGTGATCGAGCCTGCATATTTCGTTCCGGGCGGGATCGCCAGTGACCCCTACTGGACATATGTGATGGTGACGCCATCGGGCGGGAGGATCGAGTTCAAGCAGGTCGGCGTGACGGAGATATTCGAGACGACGGATTCGAGCTATCTCCAGATCGAGGCAAAATCGGCGCCCGACCCCAATGAGCCGATAGAGGACATGGAGCTTACCGTCAGGGGAACGGACGGCACCGTGATGGACTACGAATGGGCGGGCGGGGCATACCGCTGCCGCGAGATAAAGGACAGGAACGGCAACTATATCACCATCGAACACGACGAGCTTGGGCTGCTCAGAAAGGTGACGGACACGCTGGGCCGCGAGGTGGAGGTAAACTATTCCGAGGACTTTTTCCCAACCACGATAACGCAGGCCTGGAAGACGAATAACGGCAGCGGCTCTGCGACCACGCACACCTGGGCGACGTTCAGCTATACGACAAAGACTGTGGCGACGGATTTCGATGGGCTGACGGTGGTCGGTCCGCCGAACGGCTGGCAGCTAAAGGTGCTGGACAAGGTGACCTACCCCGACCAGAGCTATACGAAGTTTCACCACAATGGCTATGCACAGGTCTGGAAGATAGACAACCATGCCGCCGACACCACGCTGCTAAACAGCGTCCGCACCGATCTCGAATCGCCTGCGGCAAACCAGACGGATGTTCCGCGCTTTGCGGCCGTTTGGACAAAGGCGGCAAACTTCAATACCGACCAATACGGCGCTCCGCAGGAGATAAAGACCGAGTTTACGCGGACGCCGAACGAGGGGTTTTCGCTGCCGGGGAGCCTTTCGGGGACGGGGACGCTGATCGAGGCGGCAATGGACGGCCATCCGTATGAGGCGGTCTCGAAGACGTGGTATGGCGAGACGGGCTGGAAAGAGGGGCTGCCGCTGGCCGGCGAGGACTGGGCAAAGCCGACCGCAGCGGGGAGCTTTGGGCTTCAGCGTTGGACATGGACAAACTGGACGCAGGACGACGGCGGCGGGAACGCGGACGCCCCCGTCCGCAATCCTCGTATAGTAGAGACCCGCGTCGGCGACGGCATCAGCACGCGAAAGACAATGGTGGACTATCTGTTATACCCATCCACGACCGTTTCGCAGTTCGGGCTGGTGGAGGAAGTTCGCGTCTATGACAGCGATCTTTCGACCGTGCTCAAACAACAGCAGACCGACTATAACTTCGATTCGGCCTATATCACACGCCGCATCATCGGTCTCCCGGCGGAAACAAGAAGCTACGGGCGTGAGACATCGGGGCTTAACCTGATGTCAAAGGTGACGTATGCCTATGACGAAGGCGATTTCAGCGATTCGGGTTTGAATCAGAACATCTCTCCGGTTCAGCATGACAATACGAACTACGGTTCGGGGTTTATTACGGGACGCGGCAATCTGACATCCGTGACACGCTGGAACGCGGAGTATCCAACCACATCGGGCGAGGCGGTCACATCGTCGATGAAATATAATACCGCCGGAGCGATGGTATCGAGGACGGACCCGATGTCGAGGACGGTAAAGATCGGATACGCAGACGCCTGGAACGACAACCCGGACCCGAACCGCACGACATGGGCCTATCCCACGAGCATAACGGATCCAGCAGACAATTCATCGACTGTGAAATATCGCTACGACATCGGGGCGAATGTGGAGGCGACGAGTCCGGCACCGGCGGGGCAGACGTATGGGAAGACCACAAAGAGGGTGTTTGACTCGATAGGGCGGTTGGAGAAGAACTCGGTGTATGTCGATACGACGGAGCATTCGTATGTGCGGTATGAATATCCGACGAACGGCATACAGAGCAAGGTCTATGCGACGCTGATCGACACGAACTCGAACGGGCCGGATGCGGCCGATGAGGTTCTGAGCGAAAGCTGGACGGACGGTGCGGGGAGAGTAAGGTTCTCAAGAGTGCCGCATACGTTCAGCGGCGGTTCGACGGCGACGTGGGCTGCAACGGTGACGGAATATGACATTCTGGGAAGGGTTTCGCACCAGAGCGTGCCGGTCGAGGTTGACGGGGCGTGGCAGCCTGCGGGTGACGATTACACGCGGGGCTGGCTGTGGACATTCCAAAAATATGACTGGATGGGGCGTGTGATCCGCAAGATCGCGACCGACGGCGACCCACAGCAGAGCGCGAACGATTCGGACGTGTTTATCTCTTACGAAGGCTGCGGGTGTGCCGGAGGTCTGGTGACGACTGTCGAGGGTGAGCTTGTGCCCCGGACGGACACGACGGGAAATGCCCGACGAAAGCAGAAGGCGTGGCAGGACATTTTGGGGAGGACGTGGAAGACACAGACTTATGAGTGGGACGGGACTACGCCTTATCTGACGACGGAGATCGCATTTAACGGACGCGACCAGGCAGTTTCAATCGAGCAGACAGACGAGGACGCCGAAGCCACTCAGACCACGACGATGACCTACGACGGCCACGGCAGACTCAAGACCCGCCATCTGCCGCAGCAGGCCGCAGAAACCGCCACGGTTTACAACTACAACGCCGACGACAGCATCTCATCGGTCGTGGATGCGAGAGGCGCGGCAACGCACTATGAATACAACTCACGCGGGCTGGCCGAAGAGATAAGCTGGACGGTTCCGGGAGAATCGAATATCGAGGTTCCGACAACGGTCGAGTTTACCTACGACAACCTCGGCAACCGCACCCAAATGACGGACGGGCTTGGGAATGTAACGTATGAGTATGACTCCCTCTCAAGACTGACAGCCGAGACCCGGCAGTTTACGGACACGCTTGAGCACGCTCCGATGTCGAACAATCGCTTCAAGCTGCAATACGAATATCACCTTTCCGGCACGCTGAAGTCGCTGACCGACCCCTATGGCGATGTCATTTATTACGACTATGACAAAGTCGGACGGCTCGACGCCGTGACGGGAAGCAGCTTCGGTGGTGTTACAAGCTATGCGTCAAATCCCGCCTACCGGGCCTGGGGAGCATTGAAGCATCTGGAATACGGGAACGGACTGAACCTCAATGTTGATTTCGATGCCCGACTGATGGCTAGTGCCTTCGAGATCAATCATCCGACAGATACCGAAAAAGAGGTTTTTGGAAAAGAATACGAATATTACAATGACGGACGGCTGAAATATATCAAGGAGAACTTTCAGGACCAGGCGATCAGACGCTTTGATAGGGCATATACTCACGATCAAGTGGGTCGCGTCAAGGTTGCCCTTTCAGGGGCAGAAGCAAATGGCGGAACCCAGTCCGACCTGCTTCTTCTCCCGTATCGTCAGAGCTACAACTACAATGCATTCGGGATGTTGACGGAACGACAGTCAACATTATGGACAAACGAGGGATGGAATTTCCAGGATACCTACGTTGACAACCGACGAACAACCGGATGGACGTATGATTACTCCGGAAATACTACCTACGCTGACGGGATTTACTTTGACTACGATGCTAAGACCAGACTAGTAAAGACCTGGCGGATCAACTCCTACGAAATGACGATCGCCCACGACGGACTTGGTCGTGAAGGAAAGCGGTCACAGAGACTGTGGGATCCAGCGGAAGAGGTATGGAAAGATCCTGAGGTAAACTATTTCATCTATTCGAGTGTTCTGGGACTAACGCTTAGCGAGGCTGGGGAGACGGGTAAGAAAAAACGCACTTTCGTCTATGCAGCGGGGACTATAATGGCACGCCAGTTCATTAACGACGAGGAAGAGGAACGCGTGTCTTGGGAGTTTTCCGATGCCAGCGGCCAAAGCATCAGAATGATCTCGTCCGACGGTACCCCGTGGGGAGCGGATGACGGGGGCGGCGAACTCGACGCGCTTGGCAACAATGTCGGCACACACGGATCTCTGACCGACCCCCGAAATTCGGAGGGAGAGATATCGCCAGCCAATCGAAGCCCGATAAGCCCTGAGGCGATCTGTAACAAAGGCGGCCTATCCGGCCCGTGCCATCTCGTGAATTGGTATATACGCGGGGTATCTATAGCCTCAAGCGGGTCTGATCTCCCACACGAGATGACGAGAACAGGAGATTCCGGGCTTCCGGACAGACATCCGTTCTATAATGCGTTTTACGGCAACAGCATAAACGCCTTCATAGATGATGGTGTTTACGTTGAGACCCCGGGCGGAGATGACGGGGGTGGAGACGCTTGCTCCGGCGGCGTGTGTCCGGACGTCGTTACTATTACCGGCTATCCTTCTACGTTCAGTTTCATTCCGCCTGCTTCAAGGCCAAGCACATCTGGTGAAGATTGCCCAGATCCTCCTTGTTTCGGAGCAGGAGCAGAGGGTCGTGGAGCCGGAAACTGCGGAGTTAACCCGGTTACTGGTCAACCAGGAATCAACCGCGATCCGACGAATGCCACTGGAAATATTCGAAGCGACAGACAAGGGGGAGGAACATTTGATGCATCAAGACGGGGTGTCCCCGGCGCTCACAAGGCGTTAGATATTGCTGGCGTTCTCAATCAGACTCCGGTATTGGCTCCGTTCTCGGGTGTGATTACATTTTCTCGAAATGCTGGTAGCAGAATGGGTCAAACCGTGATAATCAAACATGATAACGGGATGGAAAGTCATTTGGCTCACATGAAGGCAGGCAGCCTTATCGCTTTGATGACAAATGGACGTCCCACTCGTGTAAATGCAGGCGACCAGATTGGCATCATGGGTAATACGGGAAATGCTAATCTTCCTGGAATGCAAGCTCATGTGCATTGGATATTAAAGGACAAGCCGGGGGGGAACAGACTTGATCCGGAGGCGGTCCTCAACTCTCCGTGTCCAGAATGAGGTGAATTAGATATGTTAGTTCTGAGTAGAAATATCGTCTTGATTTTGTGCTGCCAGTTGATCACGGTAAGTTGCACTAGCGATTTTAAAAGTTCCTTCAGAGTTGATGCCCAAACTCGAACTCAGGAGAATTGGAAACCGGCAACATATATGGGGCTGACAATGGGCACGTCAACACGTGAAGATATGTTACGTGCTTTCGGCGAAGCGGAGGATTTCGCTGAGATGGAGAAATGGAGAAGTAAAACCGATGATCTTCCTCCGGAAATAGTGCACATTTACGAGAATGTCGGAGAAATTCGTGGTCCGCATAGGGTTGCTGTGAGCAGTCGAGATGGAAAAGTCATTTGGATCTCAGTCGAACCGGAGAAGATGTCGAAAGAGGACGTCGTCAGACTTTATGGATCTGACTTCAAGATCACAAGGTATGGCTACGACGACTGTATCGACGACGAAGATGGCGTTCCGATTTTTGAATCACCTAAGGGTGAACTCGAGTTGTTCGAGTATCGAGAACTTGGTATCTTCTTCAATCTAAAGAAACAAGATAGGTTCAATGGCCTAGATCTGGTCGAACTGATCACGTTTGTCAGCGAAGCACCGGGCACAAAAACATCCAGGTGCAATTTGCAGAGATGAATCGAGAGCAGGCAAGGTCAACGTTATCGACATACCGGTACTGATATTGCCGCAGAGGTCGGAACTCCAATTGTACCCGTTGCGTCTGGAACGGTGATTGCCGTGCAAGGTAGCTCAGATGATGATCAAGGATATGGATTAATGATCATTATAAATCATGGAAACGGATATACGTCTCGTTACGCGCATTTAAACCTCGCCGGTGTTGCCGCAGGGGATCGGGTCATAGTAAGGAATGGAATAGCAGGGGTTATTGGTTGGTCAGGAAATTCTGGAAACGCTCGTGATCCGGACGAAGACGAATATCACGTCCACTGGGAAATGCGAAAGAACAATGTTGCATTGAATCCCGAGGTCTTTCTGAATTCTCCGTGTCCTCGAGATTTTGATCCGCGTTAGTCTAAGATAGACGACGTGGGATCGAAAAGTTTGCCGGATCGATTGATATGGAGGAGTGCGTTTATGAAGCTGTTAAAAGTCCTTGTAGTTTCCGTCGGAGCCATGTTGTCGGTAAATGTGTGCATGCAAACAAGCACCGAACAGCGATCGGATGCCGCAGTTGAATCTGTTTCAAAGTCGCCCGCACACGAAGATACCTGGCGTCCGGGAAACTTAAAGGGGATGGTCGTCGGCAAGGCCACCCGAGAAGAATTTCTCAAGGTATTCGGCACCCCAATAAGTACCTCCCGCCCAACCGTTGATCTTCCCGAAGGCGAGGACGGCTCGATAGTGGATGAATTTCACTACCCGGAACCTTTTGAGAAACTTCAGGCGTTTTTTTCACCAGACACGATGCTTCTGACCGGTATGGTTCTAGTGCCTTCAAAAATGACTTTGGACGATCTGGTAGCCATTTACGGGAATCAGTATGTCGTTACTAAGTACAAGTTCATTGAATGCCTGGGAGACGCTGGGAGTTCGATGGTAATCGAAGACCGAGAAGGCAGTGTAACCTATTACGAGTACAGGTCGCTTGGGATGATAGTGTCAGTATCCGACGCAGATGGTTCGATCAGATTCATAGAGTTTGTCTCAGGCCCGCTAGATACTGGAAAAGCTAGATGTGACTGATGATTTGTGTCCGAATCTAGATATAGCTGAGTTGGACTAATTTAGCCGGACGGTGATTTCACAGTAAGATGGAGCTATAAGGTAACACGATGAGGAATTCAAGCGGGAGGCGGTGAGAGATATTAACGATGGGCGGACAGCTTGCTTCGTACAAGCTGCCCTTTTTCTCGAATCTTCAGGTCAGCTACACACACGACAAGCTGGGCAAGTTGAGTTCGGTTGCGGGTACGTCGTCGCTTGGGAATGTCACCTATGCCTCGAATGCACAATACCGGGCCTGGGGCTTGCTGAAACATCTCGAATACAGCAACGGTGTAGAGATGAACATCGGCGGATTCAACAACAAGCTGCAGGCAACTGGGTTTGAGGTAAAGAAGAATACGACGCAGATAATCAACAAGACATACCAATATAATGCGGACGGGATGGTAAAACACGAAACCGACAGTCTGGATGCAAAATTCGACCGTTCGTATGAATACGATCATCTCACGAGGATGACAAAGGCGCTTTCGGGAGCGGCTGCACGCAGCGAGACCGTCACCAGCTCGAACACTCCTTACCGTCAGACCCATGAATACAATGCGTTCGGCCAGCGGATAGAGAGTGTAATGAGCCACTGGTCGAACGTCTGGAGCAATCCCATTAACACAACATGGGTGAACAACCGCCGGAGCGGAGGCGGGAGAACATTCGATGCGGAGGGCAACCTGACCGCGGAGCCTTACAAGACGTGGAAATACAATGCGGCGGGCCAGCTTCATCACACCGATTTTGTACATGGGGCCGAAGAGACCTATATCCGACAGCAGGAAGAGATCGGTTATGACGGAGATGGGCGGATATTAAGGATAGAGACCTCGGACCAGGAAGGAGAAGAAGGCGAACCGACGGAGATCAGTGCTTACCGGCTTCGTTCGAGCATTTTGGGCGGAGAGGTGGTTTACGAGAACGGGCAGGCGTTTGTCTATGCCGGCGGTGAGAAGATAGCGACCAGCTACGAAGTGGGAACACCCTCTCCGGCATTGGTAACGATGTGGCACCACAAAGACCCGAATATGTCCAGCTACCGTTCGACCGAGCCCGGCGGCACGGTGCTCGGCACGGGGGTCGATAATCACGATTGGGACAAGATAGAGACCGACGGCGACGGCAAGAGCGTCGGGCTGAGTGCCCCGCTCTCTTTCCCCGAACACTCGAACGAACTCTACACCTCCGGCTGGTCGTTCGGTTCAATTAACACGGGATCACATAATGTAGGCGTCGAAGAGGGAATTCACGTCCCTCCGGAATATAACCAGGGTGGTTCACAGTGGGACAGGTGGCGGTTTGGGATCTTATTCCGCAGTACAGAGGTGCAAAGCTATCAGATAAGGACATTGAGCAGAAGCACCATACGTCGCACCGGTACCGGGAGTGAAATACGGATGCAAAATGAGGATGATGGCACATGGACGAGCACAGGCTGGGCTGCAACGAGTGAAAGCTATACGATCGAGACCACCGTTTTCATGGTCGTCAATGCAATAAGGGCCATCAACTGGTCGATGATCCCGCAGCAGCAGACGCGTCCGGAAAGCAATGAAGGCCCGATAGACGGTGGAGGCGATGGAGGGGGAACCACTCCACCAAATACATCAGTGCCACCTGACGATCCAAATGGAGTGTTTTGCCGAAGCCTACTTCGTCGAATAAATAATCTCAGAAACAAGATTGGGAAACGCATCAATGATCTGTTCCTTAATCCAAATGCGCTTCCTCGTAATAAATTTCCTGGATCGAGGCCCAGGGATACTCAGGAAGGTCATGGGGAATTAATAGATAAGGACATGGATGATCTAAGAAGGCGAAGAGAGGAGTATCAACAAAGATGTGGAGGCAATCCTCCGGCTAGTGGTCCCGCTCATGTTCCAGTGCCACAGCCGGTTCCTAATCCCCAACCGGCGAGGCCAAATACAAACCGACGATCCATACCGAGGACTCTTCCGAGGCTAGTTCCGGTAACCCCTGTGGTGCCTCCAATTTTTATATTTCCTCCAGGGTGGGAGTGCATATTCATGCCGGATAAATGCAGCTCACCGATAATAGCGGAGTAAGTATTACGCTCATTCTTGGTAAACCAGAATGTAGAAGGGGATAGTATGAGTGAAAAACAAAACTATGCAGGGATGAACTTAGCTTTCCAAAGTCTTGCAGGTCAGAATTTAACTATGTGTAATTTTGAGGACGCACAAATGGAAGGGGCAGACTTGTCAGGGGCAATCCTTGAAGGGGCGACCTTTGATGGTGCGGTTTTGGACAATGTGAATTTTTCAAAGGCAGATCTTTATATGGCATCGTTCTTCTCTGCATCCCTTAAACGCGCGAACTTCTTTGAGGCAGACATGTTAGGAGTTGATCTCGGGGCTGCAAACTTGGTCGGGGCTAATTTAAGTCGAGCTGATCTGAGCAAAAGTAACATTGGGACAAGATCGCGTTTGCAGGGTGCCGACCTGCGCGAAGCAAATCTCTCAGATGCGAATTTACGTGAAGCTGAATATGATGGACGAACTAAATTTCCAGATGGATTTGATCCATCCATTAATCACATGATTTTTGCAAGCTAGAATAAGGTATCAACTATTCAACTCAGGTATGTAGATTCAGGCAGGAAGGGCAGTGTGTCGATGCTTTTATCTATGAGGACGAGACGGGGCTGCTGACGGGCCAGACGGTGACAAAGCTGGGGTTTATCCACGAGACGCGGATGGATCTGAGCTACGGTTACGAGCGTGGGGACAGCAAGGGAACGCTGAGCGGCAAGACGGGGCAGTTGACACAGATAACGGACAATCTGGACCCGAACAAGGACCGGACATACGAGTTTGACGCCATCGGGCGGCTGGAGAAGAACTCGGTCTATGTGAACACGACGGAGCATTCGTATGTCCGGTACGAGTACCCGACAAACGGGATACAAAGCAAGGTCTTTGCGACGCTGATCGACACGAACTCGAACGGGCCGGATGCGTCGGATGAGGTCTTGAGCGAGACCTGGACGGATGGTGCGGGGAGAGTGAGGTTCTCGCGCGTTCCGCATACATTCAGCGGCGGTTCGACGGCGACGTGGGCTGCAACGGTGACGGAATATGACATTCTGGGAAGGGTTTCGCACCAGAGCGTGCCGGTCGAGGTTGACGGGGCGTGGCAGCCTGCGGGTGACGATTACACGCGGGGCTGGCTGTGGACATTCCAAAAATATGACTGGATGGGGCGTGTGATCCGCAAGATCGCGACGGACGGCGACCCTCAGCAGAGTGCGAACGATTCGGACGTGTTTATCTCATACGAAGGCTGCGGCTGTGCGGGCGGTCTGGTAACGACCATCGAGGGCGAGGAGATCAAAGAGTATGACGGGGCCATTATGATCTGGTAGAACCGGGGCGGGTCGCGATTCGTTTGGAACCGGGCGGGTACACTTACCACACGAAAGGGCCCCAAGGGCCGCGAACGCGTCGTCCAAAGATTGACAAGGAATTTATCGGATTGTTATTCTTTTTGTTCGCGCCTTGGCGTGATCATGTGTCCGGTTCGTCTAGGGGTCTAGGACACCGCCCTTTCACGGCGGCAACACGGGTTCGAATCCCGTACCGGATACCATCTTTAACACGATCTTCTGCATCACATAATAGATTCGCTTGTAACCCAAGCGAATTTTTTGTTTTATAGGTTTGTAATGAGATTTAAATATTTGATCGGCGGCATTTTGCTTGGCATCGCTATGTTCTCGGTATCCTTCGGCCAGACTCAGCAGGCTGTCGACACCATTATTGTCCTTCCGTTTGAGAACCGTTCGGACAAGGCTGAGTTCAATTGGGTGGGTGAAAGCTTTGCACATGCTCTCTCAGATCTTCTCCGTGTGCCGGGGCTGAATGTCATATCTAACGGCGAACGAAAAATGATACAACAGCGGCTACGGATACCGCTGACCAGCATTCCCAGCCTTGCGACGTCGCTCCGGCTTGCCCGCGAAAGCGGTGCCACGCTGCTGATCTCAGGCCGTTATACTATCGTCCCCGCTCAGGACGATGTTGCGGCGACCATAAACGTTACCACTCGGATCATCCGTGTCAACGAGGGGCGTTTCCTGAGCGAGGTTATCGATGGGAGACAGATACAACGCGACATCGTCTTGAATGACGCTCTCGGAAATCTGCAAACAATGCAGGGCCAGATCGCCTATCAGATCCTTTATCAGCGCGACAAAAATCTCGCCTATTCCCAGAATGACAAGGTAGTCGAAGCAAACCGTGTCCCGGCCCGTGCCTTTGAGGCATACATTAAGGGGTTGCTGACATCGGTCCCCGAACTCCGCGAAAACTTTTTCAAAAATGCCATCAGGCTAAATGCCGATTCCGACGCCGAGGGCACGTTTGTCGAGGCCGCTCTTGAGCTTGCTCATCTATATCATGGCCAGCGGAAATTTTCGGACGCGATCAACGAATTCGAACGGGTCGTAAACGCGAACCAGCAATGCCGCGAGGCTGCAAAAGGCAGCGGCCGCGTGTTGCAATGCAACGACGAGAGCTTTGCCGAGGCGTCTTTCTACATAGGCCTTATACGTTGGCAGCAGGGAGATCTCGAACAGGCACTTGCGGTCTTGCGTCCGCTGGCGGAAGAAATGCGGCTGACAAGCGTTTTCAATATGCTAGGGGCCATCGCCATCCAGGCCTCGCGCGCCGAGAGACGCGATCAGGCTCGCGCGGCAGCATTGCTTAATGAAGGAATCGAACTGCTGAAGACCGCCGCAGATTCTGCGCCCGACGACCTTGCCGTAAGATTCAATTATGGGCTAGCTCTGTTTCTTCAGGGCGATCATCTCCGGTCTGCCGAGCAGATGCGTCTTATCGTGGGAGAGTCACCCCGAGATGGCGAGGCATATTACATACTGGCTAAGAGCCTGGCTCAATTGAACGACGAAACCGCATCTGCCGTCGACGATCAGGCACGGGTACATCTGTCGGCCGGTAACCGATATGCCACGCTTGAGCGCGAATGGGCGAAAACGAAGACCGTGCCTGAGATGACAATGCGCGTCCAGCAGCCTCAGCGTCGCGAGTTTGTCAGCGTTGTCTTGAGCCGTCGGGATGCCGAACCGGTAAGAACGTCCGGCTCGGGCGTCGAAAGTATGCTTGAACAGGCACGAAGGCATTACCGCGAAGGCAACGATGACGAGGCGATGGCGATGATCAGACGCATCCTTGTGAGCGAGCCGATGAGTGCGGAGAGCTATCTGATCCTTGGCAGGCTTCATCTTCGCCGCGGCGACCGCGACCAGGCTGTAAGCGCGTTGAAGACGGCCCTTTTCTGGGACAACCGTCTTCTGGATGCTCACATTACTCTCGGGCGCATCTTTCTTGAAAGGAACGATTGCCAGCAGGTAAAAACCTATGCGGCATCGGCGGCTGAGATAGATCCGGACAACTCCGAGGTGATCTCTCTGGGTCGCCAGGCAGAGCGATGTTCCAAATAGTGTAACTGACATCGCCATTTCCCCCCTCCTTAGCAATATCCGGAAAATTTTTATCGGGATATCGGCTAATCGTCTAACTAACCAATTTATAAAGGCTTTTGGCGACTTTGTGCGATCCTGCAACGGCAGACTCTCGGTGTCAGACCGCTTTGGCACACAATGTGCATTAAGGGAAAGTGGCTAGCTTGATGAAGTTGATCAAGACCCCGCCGCCAACACTTCTCCGAGCGCGGTTTGCCACTGTGCTTGAAACCTTCCGAGCGTTCCTTCAGTTGTCCTTCCTTTTTGAGCCCGGCCGAAAACGGCCGGGCTCAACCTCTTTAAATCAACAAATTACTGGGATTTACGCGATATGGGGCGTATTCGTTCAATTTGAGATGATCGCTGACCGATGTTTGGCAGTGTGTGTTCACATTGACAGGCGGAGGTGCCGATCAGGGTCCGAAATGACGTTATTTGTCATTCCCCGCATGACAAAATTTGTGCACGAATTCTCCCCATCGGTCACTTTGGCCGATGATGCGGGGCTTTGTTGAAACATTGAGTGCCAAGCCGCAGAACGGCACGGACGAGGATCCTATATTTCCCTGAATTCCGCACCGCGCAGGATGCAAATAGTGAACTTTGTTATCATTGGAAAATGATCACGTTACGGCTTCGGGAAAAGATGCCTGCCTGGCAGAGCCTTGTGCTCGGCCTCGTGGCGGCGGTGATGCTAATCGCGGCCTTTCCGGACTTTGATATCCGGATAATGGCGTGGCTTGCGATCATCCCGCTCTTGATGGCCGTAGAGCGCGAAAAGGCGTCAAGAGGAAGAGCGTTTATCGTGGGCTGGGTTTTCGGCCTGGTATTCTTTTTCGGGACCTGCTGGTGGCTGACGCATGCTCCGATAACCTATGCCGGATTCCCGCCCTTGCTGGCATATTTTCTTTTGTTTGTCGTTTGTTCGATCGTGGCGTTCTTTTCGGGTATCTTTGCCGAGCTGATGGCAGTGCTGCTCAGGCGCCTGAACACGGCCGGCGTGCTCGCTGCACCATTCGTTTGGACAGCGGCAGAACTGCTGCGCTATTTGGTAACGGGCAACAACTGGAACGCACTCGGCTATTCGCAGGCGTTCACGCCGTTTGTCCTGCCGTTTGCGGCGGTGGGCGGCGTGATGATGGTCAGTTTTTTGTGTGCGGCGTTTGCCGCGATCGTCGTTTTCGGCTATTTGAATTGGCCAAAGCGGCGGATCGAGACGGGCGTCGGGCTTTTGGTCTTTGTGCTTTTTGTCGGGCTGTTCGGTATATTAACCCGGGCCGATGCAGAGGGGACGGAGGCGGCCGCAGATATAGTGGCGATACAGCCAAACGTTCCGATGTCCGGCCTCAGCTACGAAAAATGGCAGGAGCTAAGAGAGCGACACGTACTGCTGACGGAGCGAGCGCTTGCCGAACTTAGGGCACGGACCCCAACCGCCTCGGAGCGGCCGACGACGGTTATCTTTCCCGAATCTCCGATGAATTTTATGTACTCCGAAGACCCGGAGTTTCGATGGTTCATTACGGAGTTTTCGCGTAAACACAAGGTCAGCGTGCTCTTTAATTCCGCCGAGCCGAACCACGCGGACGGCAAATATTTCAACTCGGCAAAGATGGTTGGGCCGGACGGCAAGCCCGTTGGCCGGTATGACAAGATCCATCTCGTCCCGTTCGGCGAGTTTGTGCCGGGGCCGTTCGAGTATGTAATTCCGGCATTCGTCGGCAGCTTTTCGAGAGGCTCGGACCATAGGCTGTTGCCGCTCGGCGAGACAAATGCGGGCGTGATGATCTGCTTTGAATCGCATTTTGGAGAGCTCGCCCGTGAATATGTGATAAATGGCGCGGATGTGCTTGTAGAACTAACGAACGACGGCTATCTGGGGAACACACCCGTACTCCGGCAGCATCTGGCGAACGCTGTCTTCAGGGCAGCGGAAACCAACAGACCGGTCCTTCGCGTTACGAACGTGGGAATTACAGCATATATAAATGAGCGCGGCGAGATATTTGACCCCGCGCCGACATATCAGGAAGACACGCGGACCTGGTCGGTCGCAATATCCGATGGCTCGCAAACATTCTATGTAAAGCATGGTGATTGGTTTGCCTGGTTGAGCGTGCTGGTGACGGTGGGGTTATTGGGAGTCGGGTTAGTTAGGTTGCGGACCTGACCCTGGCCAGAGCGAACGGAAATTTTAACCGGACGTTTGGTCAGTTTGGCTAAGGGCAACGGCGAAAAGAAACGGAGGGCCTTTTATGGAATCCCGATCACATATTCATGAAGAGTCGTTCGATGTTCCGTCGGAGCGGATGTTCGACCTGCTGATAACGCCGTCGGCGATACGCCAGTGGTGGGGGGCGTCGCGGGCGATAGTACACGCAAGAGAAGGCGGCGTTTGGGCGGCGTCGTGGGGCGACGAGGACGACCCGGACTATATCTCAACGGCGACGCTGGTCGAGTTTGACCGGCCAAATCGGCTGGCGATGAAATACGGCAAATATTATGCAAAAACCGGCCCGCTGCCTTTTGAGTTTGCCGATGACGCGCTGACGACATTTACCATCGCGGCAAACGGCGACGGCTGCACGCTTAGAGTGGAACAGACCGGTTTTCCGGTCGACGCGATCGCGGACGATTTCTACGCCGCATGCGAAACCGGCTGGAAAGATACGTTTGAGGGGATCCGGAAATATCTAAGCCAAGGGAACAAGCCAAAAGGCTGAAACTTGAGCGATATCTATACAGAGCCTGCGTAGCGGGCATCAGCATAGAGCCACGGGTGTAATCCCGTGGGAAACTCATTTACTCAAGAATAGGGGTCGGTGGGAATCGATGGCTGCATATTCTAAGACAGTTTCGCGTTGGAAACGATTTGGCCTTTGTTGGTTTAGGCGCGCTGTTCCGATAAACTACAAAACGTGGAAATGTGTTAATTTAACGCTGGGCGCGCTCACACAAAGGAAAAACATTTTAGTAAACGCAGATCTCACAAAGAATGCAGAGAAGCAATGGAACTCACAGAACTACAAACAAAATACGAAGAGATAAAAGAGAAGGTCGGCCAACTCGGGAGGTATCTTTGACGCCCCGGGCAAAGAGAAAGAGGTTGCCGAGCTAGAGTCAAAGATATCCGAGCCGGGTTTTTGGGACGATCAGGAAGCGGCTCAAAAGTTGGTAAAGCAGCGAAGCCGGCTGGAAAACGCGATAGAACAGCAGAGAGATTTTGAGACGGGTGTTTCGGATGCCGAGGTGCTTTTTGATTTTGCAAAGACCGACCCGGAATCGGCCGCCGAGCTTGAGACGTTGATAATCAGGCTCGAACGCGAGGTGGCCGCCGCAGAAACGGAAAGCCTGCTATCAGGCGAGACGGACGCAAACAACGCCATCTGTTCGATACAGGCAGGTGCAGGCGGAACCGACGCGCAGGACTTCGCCCAGATGCTTCTGCGAATGTATCTGCGGTGGGCTGAGCGGAAAGGCTTTAAGGTAGAGATACTAGACGAGCAGCCGGGCAGCGAGGCGGGCATTAAATCCGCCACATTCCGGGTTGAAGGCGATTATGCTTATGGGCTCTTGGCGGCCGAGGCAGGTGTCCATCGCCTGGTACGCATCTCTCCATTTAATGCAGGCGGCAGCCGCGAGACCTCTTTTGCGTCGTTCTTTGTCTCGCCCGAAATAGACGAGGATATAGAGGTAGATATACAGGACAAGGATCTTCGCGTCGATACGTACCGCTCGTCCGGCGCGGGCGGCCAGCATGTGAATGTTACGGACAGCGCAGTAAGGATAACGCACATCCCGACAAATATTGTGGTAACCTGCCAGAACCAGCGTTCGCAGATACAAAACCGAATGGTTGCGATGCAGGTGCTGCGGTCGAAACTCTACGAACTGGAACTGGAAAAACGGCGTGCAGGCGCCGCCGAGCTTGAGGCAGGCAAGTTGGACATATCGTTCGGTTCGCAGATACGAAACTATGTGCTTCATCCGTATCGTCTCGTAAAGGACACGCGGACAAAATTTGAACTCACAGATGTGGACGCCGTACTGGATGGTGAGATCGACGAGTTTATAAAGGTGTTCCTGCAATTCAAAAAGAGCGAACAGGCGGCGGCCTAGCTGGCCGACGGTTTCCGAAAGATGAAAGTCTGCCCGACATGCAAAAAGACCTATAAGGACGAAGGGCTGAACTACTGCCTTGACGACGGGGCCACTCTGCTTCAAAAGGGCTCGAAAGGCGTGCGGACGTCGCGGCTCAACGAAGTGGTGGCTTTGGCGGTGGGCGCGCTTGCCGTGCTTATCTTTCTTTCGCTTGTCTCGTATAACTCGAGCGACCCGTCGTTCAATACGGCGACCTCCGAACGGGTGCGGAATTGGATCGGAGTCGTTGGTTCGCATACGGCCGACCTTCTGCTGCAGGCTGCTGGGCTGGTCTCATACGTGTTTCCACTGCTGCTGGGGCTTATCGCGTGGCGCGTATTCAACTCGGAAGATCTGCGGCCGCGCTGGTATCGCGTTCTCGGGTTTCTGCTTTTTGTCGCAGCTCTTGGCGGGCTTATCAATCTGGCCGTTTCGACCGGGTGGCGGGGTGGGGTCATCGGCGAATTCTTCGCGGTCTATACGACCTATATGCTTTCGACCATCGGTGCGACGATCCTGCTTTCGACGTTGTTCCTTGCTTCTTTGCTGATGATCTCTGATCTCAGCTTTCTTGGGCTGTGGGGCCATTTTGAGGTGGCCAGAGACAATTTCCGGATCCGTCTCGACGAATGGAAAGAGAAACGCCGAAAGGAAAAAGAAGCCGAGACTGCGCTGGCACGCGAGCGTATGGAGAAACGCCGCGAGAGGCGCACGGCCGAGCCTCCAACGATAGTCGTCGCCGAACCCAAGACGAAGTCTGCCGGAAAGGGCAAGACCATGGCCGCGACCGGCGACGAACTCTTCAGGACAATGCCCGATGCACTGGCAGGGCAGGATGACGAACCGATACCGCCGACGATAGCCGTTCCGGATGTCACGCCAATGGAAACTGCGGAAACCGTAGCCGCGGCGGCATCGGGGTCCGGCGAAATACCTATAAGCGCACGTCCGGCGACAGGAGATCTGAACCCCGAGTCGGACGGTGAACTTTCGAACGACGAAGCGGAGCCGACCGTTTCGGGCGAGATGGGTCGATTTGAGAATTATATCCTGCCGACGCCCGAGTTTCTCCATGAATCGCCGCCGAAGATCGAGCAGAAAGAGAACGAGATGCTCGACATCGCTCGTCTTCTTGTCGAGAGGACGAAGGAGTTCAACGTCGCCGGGAAGGTTGAGCATATCTTCCCGGGCCCGGTGGTGACGACCTATGAGTTCAAACCGGCACCTGGCGTGAAGTATTCGCGCGTTACGGGTTTGGTGGACGACCTGTGCCTTGCGCTCAAGGCTGAGTCGATCCGGATCGACCGCATACCGGGCAAGGCGTTTGTCGGTATAGAGGTGCCAAACAAAAAACGCGAGACGATATATCTCCGCGATGTGATCGAATCCAAGAAATTCAAGGGATCGGATTCGCTGCTGACCATCGGATTGGGCAAAACAATAGACGGACTGAATTATGTTACGGATCTTGCAAAGATGCCACACCTGCTGATAGCCGGTGCGACCGGGGCGGGTAAATCGGTCGGTGTTAACGCGATCGTCGTCTCGATTCTCTACAAAGCAAAGCCGGACGAGGTGAAGTTCATTATGGTCGATCCGAAGCGGCTCGAACTCGGCGTTTATGCAGACATTCCACATCTGGCGACGCCGATAATCACCGACCCGAAACGCGCCGCCATCTCTCTGAAATGGGCTGTGACCGAGATGGAGCGGAGGTATAAGGACCTGGCCGGTTACGGCGTCAGAAACATCGACGGCTATAACACAGAAGCGAAGCGCCGAAATTCGCTGGAGATATGGGACGAGAACGGCGAACCTCACCGCACATTGCCGTATATCGTCATCATTATCGATGAACTCGCCGATCTGATGATGGTAAGCGGAAAGGACGTGGAGGAATCGATCACAAGGCTGGCGCAAATGGCGAGGGCGGTCGGCATACACCTCGTGCTTGCTACGCAGCGGCCCTCGGTTGACGTGATAACGGGGCTGATAAAGGCTAATTTCCCGGCGCGGATATCGTTCCGTGTTTCGTCCAAGGTGGATTCGCGGACCATCATCGACAGCAACGGCGCAGAGGGCCTGCTGGGCCGCGGCGATATGCTCTTTCTACCCCCCGCTACGTCGCAGGTTGTCCGTGTGCACGGGGCATACGTTGATGAGAAAGAGATCGCAAAGATCGTGGAGCACATAAAGGCACAGGGCCGGCCGGAATACGACACCTCGATCACGAAGAGCGAAGAAGAGATGGACGACGGGGGCGATCTGCCTGGCCGCCGCGACCCTCTGTTCTGGGACGCTCTGAAATGTGTGATCAATGCGAGGCGTGGTTCGACATCTCTATTGCAGCGCCATCTTCGGATCGGTTACGGACGCGCCGCAGCAATACTCGACGCGATGGTCAAGGAAGGATACATCGGCGAGATGGACGGTTCGACACGCGCTCGGCCGGTACTGCAAAAGGCCTACGACGATCTTCAGGACATGATGGAAATGGAAAATGCCTAGTGCGGAAACGCAAGGTGTTGCAGCGGCCTTGGCCACTGAGCGGATAAGCGGTTTTCCACAAAAACTGTGGAAAAGCGGGCCATTTCCACAATGTTAATTCGTTCAAGTAATTGTAACATGGACACTTCTAGCATTTTGCACAAATCTGCGGCAATTTGACGGCGATGCTTCGAGGGCCGACGACCTCAAAATACTTATGTCCATACCGGGCTGCGATGTTAGCTGCAGTCGTCATTATCGCGTTCGGATGCGGCACGGTTCACAATAACGAACTCGCCGGAGAAATACCCCGTCCGAGAGCGCATACCATTAACATAAATACAGCCACGGCAGACGAACTTAGAGAGTTGCCCCACATCGGTGAGAAACTCGCGGAACGGATAGTGAATTATCGCGAGACCTACGGCGGTTTTCAGCGCCCCGAAGAATTGATGATGGTTGACGGTATAAGCGATACGCGGTTTCGAAACATGCGCCATTTGATAAGTGTCGAATAAACCGATCAGAGATGAGTCCGCTGAAGCGACGGCGCGTGTCGCGTCAGATCCGCTGGTCTGGCTGGCGGCCGCATTTGCCACAGGTATTGTTGTCGGTGGGCGAACGGAGGCCGGCTTTGTCGGTTGGGTGGCGCTGCTGGCGGTGTGTCTTCTCGGAGTGTTTCTATTGGCGGCACGCCGTGCCGGGATGCTGCTGCTTATTGCTGTGTTTATCGCGGCCGGCGGTGCGTCATACAGTCTTGAGCAAACGAGCGTTCGCCCCGAGAGGTTGCGGCGGATCTACGACGAGGGCCGGGTAGAGTCGGGCGAGCCGGTGCGAATGAACGGCACCGTCTCGGGTTCTCCGGAACCCGCGTACGGCGGACAGTTCGTAACCGTCGCGGCCGAATCGATCGAACACAAGGGCCGATCGATGTCGGTTGCCGGACTTGCACGTGTTTTCGTAGTGACGCCTTCGCAAGAAGCCGAGCAAGACCTCGCCGAATTCCGTCTGCGGTCGGGCAGCCCGGTGATGATAAATTGCAGGCTTGAACGCGAGGATCGATACCTCAATCCCGGCGTTGTCCCGAGGCGGCAATTGCTTGATCAGCAGGGGATCGACGCAACATGCTCGCTCAAAAGCCCGCTTCTGATACAAAGGACCGGGACCGACGGATTTCCGGACCCGCTGGGCTTTGCGAGAGATATAAGGTCGCGGCTGATCGAAGAAGTGCGAACCCGGTTCAGCAGCGAGACGGCGGGAGTGCTCGCTGCCGCTACGCTGGGCGACAAATATTTTCTTGATCGCCGGACGGCTACGCTGTTTCGCGAAGGCGGGACGTTCCACCTGCTGGTGATCTCGGGGCTGCACATAACGTTTCTCGGCGGTCTGGTGCTGCTTGTGATGAGGTCGGCGACAGGGAATCGCTGGCTTCAGTTTGCCGTTACGATCCCCATCCTGTGGGCCTATTCGATCGCCGTCGGGGCCGAGGCACCTGTGATCAGGGCGTGCCTGATGTTCACGGCGGTGCTCCTTGGACACGTTCTGATGCGAAATGCCTCGCCGCTGAATACCCTGGGCCTGTGCGCTCTTTTGTTGCTTGCGTGGCGGCCGAGCGATCTTTTCACCCCATCGTTTCAACTGACCTTCGCCAGCGTGGTAGGCATTGTAGGATTCGGGTTTCCGTTGGTCGGGAGCCTGCGGGCGATAGGCTCGTGGATGCCGACCGCCAAACGCCCCTTTCCGCCGAATGCCGGACGCCGGTTAAGGCGTTCATGCGAAGCGATCTATTGGAACAACGCTGCGTGGGAGATCAATGTCGGGCGACAGACGTGGTCCGCGCGGCTATTCAAGGAATCGCTCTTTCGCGGCAGGCTCCCGGACACGTTGCGGAGATGGACGTCGTACGCGATCGAAGGAATGATCGTCTCCTTCGCTGTGCAACTATGGCTGTTGCCGCTGATGGTGTTCTATTTTCACCGGGTCACATTCGCCGGCGTGGTGCTCAACCTGTGGGTGGGGACGCTGCTTGCGATGCAGAGCCTGGCGGCGTTTGCGGCCATTATTCTGGGAAGTATCGCCGAGTTGCCGGCAGTGCCGTTTGTTGAGATCACCGAATTGCTCAACCGCATCATGACCGCGGTCCCGGGGTTGATGGTCGATCTCGGTTGGGCCAGCACCCGTGTGCCGATCTATCGCGGAACGGGAAGCGCGTTCTATCTTGTCTATTTCGTTCCGCTGATATTCTTGGCCGCGGCGGCTGCGAGATGGGAGAGAGGGCTTTTTGCTCGGCCTTCTGAAAAGCCGAAAGGCGTTACGCTCATGGCGGTTGGGTCGGCGGCAGCGGCTGTCGCAATCGGGGCCTTAATACTGTTCCATCCCTTTAGCAGCCCAAGGGCCGACGGCGAGTTGACGGTCGAATTTCTCGACGTAGGGCAGGGCGACGCCGTGTTCGTCACATTTCCGGATGGACGGACAATGCTGGTGGACGCCGGCGGACGCCCGAATTACAATCGTCCAGCGAATGACGAGGACGAAGAGATATTCGAACCCGACATTATGCGGATCGGCGAAGGCGTGGTCTCAGAGTTTCTTTGGGAGCGGGGCTATAGCCGGGTTGACATTTTGGCGGCGAGCCACGCTCACGCGGACCACGAACAGGGGCTGGTGGACGTGGCCGGAAATTTCCGTGTCTCGGCCGTTTATCTTTCAACGCTTCACGGCGAATCCGAAGACACGATCGGGCTGCTTGGCTGGACGCAGCGTCAGGGTGCGGAGCTGATAATTCTCGAGGCCGGGCACGAAATGGAGATCGGCGGGGTGCTGGTCGAAGTGCTCTACCCGCCCACCGGGCTTGATCGCGAAAAGCTTGCGGTCAACGACCGCTCGCTTGTCCTGCGGCTGACCTATGGGGACAGGACCTTTCTGCTGACGGGTGATATCGAAGCGGAAGGGGAAAGATGGCTGGTGGAACAAGGCGTGCTGAGAATGACGGACGTGGTTAAGGTGCCGCATCACGGCAGCAGGACTTCGTCCTCTGCCGAATTTGTTGCGGCAGTAGCGGCCGATCATGCCGTGATACCGGTCGGGCGACGTTCACCCTATGGGCACCCGCACCCTGAGGTGGTCGAACGCTGGCTCAACGCCGGTGCCAGGCTCCGGACGACCGGCGAAAAAGGCGCAATCAGATTCACAACAGACGGCTATTTCCTTACCGTGCAACACTTTGTGCCGTGAACGAAGGGCTCGGTTTGAGAACGAAAAAGCCCGGAAGATCCGGTTACCAGACCTTACGGGCGTTCCTTCAGTTGTCCTATATGTGGGTATCATAGAAGAACCAGACCACAATGTCAAGTATTTGTTAAAGTTTTACATTAACAAACATGTTTTAACGATTCAGTGCTTGAAATGGCGAATCCCCGTAAAGGCCATCACGATACCGTGCTCATCTGCGGCGAGGATGGATTCGTCGTCTTTTATCGAGCCTCCGGGCTGGATCACTGCGGAAACGCCCATTCTTGCCGCCTCGTCCACATTGTCGCGAAACGGGAAAAAAGCGTCGGACGCTAGCACGGATCCCGCCACCGGGAGTTCAAAACGTTCGGCGCGCATCGCGGCTATCCTTACCGAATCGACACGGTTCATCTGCCCCGCACCAACGCCGATGGTCCGTCCACCCGAAGCGAGCACGATGGCATTTGACCGCACGTGCTTACAGACCGTCCAGGCAAATAGCATCTCACGCACCTGGCTGTCGGTCGGCTGCCTCCGGGAGACGATGTTCAATCCTTCGGATGTAAGACGGTGGGTGTCGAAGTCCTGCACGAGAAACCCGCCGGAGATCTGCTTGTGTTCAAAACGTCCCGCGCTCGCCCGTGAACATCGGAGCACCCGGAGATTTTTTTTCGTGCTCAAGATCTCGAACGCGTCATCGTCGTAAGCCGGAGCGATGACCACTTCGGTAAAGACCTCGATCACGGCCTCCGCAGACTCGCGATCGACCCTGTTATTGAAAGCCACAATGCCGCCGAACGCCGAGACAGGATCCGTGGAAAGTGCACGCCTGTAGGCTTCGACGTTGGATCCGCCGAGCCCAACCCCGGAGGGGTTTGTGTGCTTGATGATGGCGACGGCCAGGTCGTCAAAGTCAGAGACCAGGCTCCACGCAGCGTCGGCATCGATGTAGTTGTTGAACGACATCTCCTTGCCGTGAAGTTTTTCGGCATGAGCGATGCCGCCGGTGCTGTCGCCGGCGTAAAGAGCGGCTTTCTGATGTGGATTTTCACCATAACGAAGATCGGACAGGCGTTCGAGCCCGAGATTGATGGAACCGGGGAGGCCTTTACCGGCACCACCATCTTCTTCCTGATCTTCATCGAGCGATTCGGATTCGATAAAGATAAGCCCTCCGAGCGGGTTAAGCGGTTCGAGAGACTCAAGGTCGCTTTCGGAAAGCTGCCGTGCCAAATATGACGAGATCGCAAGGTCATAAGAGGCCGTTCGAGTAAAGGCGAGTGTCGCGAGCCGACGCCGGGTGGCAAGTGAGACGGAACCCTCGTTGGCGGACATTTCTTCGAGGATCTCCGGGTACAGAAGAGGGTCTGTGACTACCGCAACATCGCGCCAGTTCTTCGATGCCGAGCGGATCATCGCCGGGCCGCCGATATCAATGTTCTCGATGGCTTCTTCGAGCGAGACATTTGCTTTCGCAACGGTCTGCTCGAACGGGTATAGGTTTATCACGACCATGTCGATCGGCTCGATACCGTGTTCAGACATCGACTCCGCGTGCCCGGCATTATCGCGCAGTGCGAGCAGGGCACCGTGGATGGCCGGGTGGAGCGTCTTTACTCGCCCATCCATCATTTCGGGAAATCCGGTGACGTCTGATACGTCTCTTACGTCGATGCCCGCTTCGCGGAGCATTCGTGCGGTTCCGCCGGTCGAGATGATCTCGACGCCAAACTCCGCGAGGGAACGTGCGAACTCGGCCGCCCCATCCTTGTCGGATAGGCTGATCAATGCCCGCTTGATCTTTCTAACGCTAGTCATAAGAATTATGCCGCAAGGCGGAAACCAAGATCGATCATCAGAAAAGCAGTATCAGCTTCTACGGTTCTTTTAATGATCTCTTCGCGAGTTTTGCGCCTTTGCTGAGAAGAAAGCAGTTTCTCGCAAAGAGACAAAGAACGCAAAGGAAGAAAAATAAGAACGAAATTCCTTAATTCGGAAGCCGGAACAGAGCGCAAAAAAACGGCCCTGATAGACCGTTGTGGCCTGGCGAAGGTTTTAGGCAAACCCCTGCCTGCCGTCACCATCCCGTATAAAAGGCCGCATTTTAAGGAAAACGGCGGTGGGCCGCAATCCTAAAAGATGAACCGCCCCAGAAACAGGAGGCTGAGGATAAGGGCAAGAGCATATACCAGAATTTTGATTAGACTCATATTTTTGCCTATCCTAGAGACAACCGGCGAAAACCACACAGAAAAGCCAGTTTAGATTTCTAACGAACCGGATGTCAAAGCAATATTCATTAGTTTACTACATTCTCACCGGCATCCTGCTTAGCTTACAAATCTTTACATTTGCGGCGGCCCAGGATGTGGAACTGAGCGTAAAGATCGATCCCGAGGTTCGAATTGCGTCGATAAATGGGGTTTACCAAGCGGGTGGGTCGGGTCTTTTCCGCCGAAATATCGGGTTTGCGGATACGGTGGCCGGTCGGACACGGCTTGCGGAACGCATCGTGGAACTGGCGGCTGCCGATCGTCGCGGGGCTAATCGCGAAATACGGGAAATAGCGCCCGGAGAGTTCGTTTCGGACGCGGATCTCGACCAATGGTCTTACCGGATCGATCTTTCAGACGATCTTTCTGCAGGGGTGTCCGCACACACCACCTGGTTGAGGCGGGACATCGGCGTTCTGATGGCCGAGGACCTTTTTCCGCGAATGGCGGCTTCGGACAGGAAGATATCGGCGCGGATTACGTTCGATCTGCCGGACGGCTGGGACCTGCTGACAACGGCAAAGGCTGGCGGACGGACGATCGAGACCGACGATCTGCGGGCGGAGATCTTTGCCATTGGCGAAAACTGGGAAATGCGGCGGGCGTCGATGTCGCGGATGAACGTTACGATCATACGGTCCGGCGATTGGAATTTTGCGTTGGCGGAGGCCGAGACGGCAGCTGAAGAGATCCTGCGAGAACTGACCGCTGTTTTCGGCAGGCCGGCCGCCGAAAATGTCCTGATCATCTTCGCACCGATACCTGTCGAGGCCGGATACGGGAGATGGGAGGCAGAGACCCGCGGCAGTACCGTAACGATAGCATCGTCGGATATGGCATTTCGCACGCAGTCCGTTCAGCGAATGCACGAGCAGCTGAGACATGAGCTGTTTCATCTCTGGATGCCGAACGCAATGGCGCTCGAGGGCGGATACGATTGGTTCTATGAAGGCTTTGCTCTTTATCAATCGCTTCGGACGGCGGTAAGACTGAACGGGATCTCTTTCGACGACATGCTCGACACGATCTCGCGTGCGTACGCCATAGACCGTGCTCAGCAGAAGAGAAGGCCGATCGTCGAAACGGCGACGGACCGCTGGGCAGGCGGCCTGGAGGTGTATGCCCGGGGGTTGATGGTCGCATTTATGTGCGATGCGGCAATGCTGAGCGATTCGCGGGGGCGGGAATCGGTAGAGACGCTTCTGCGGGAGATATTCCGGAAACACGCCGCACCTGCACCGCCGGCGGACGGTAACCTGGCTATAACGGAAGCGATGAGGGCGAGGCGCGAGTTGGGGCCGATAGTTGAGCGATGGATAGCCGGGAGCGAACCGCCAGATCTGTCGGATGCGATGGATGCACTTGGGCTGGAGCTTGCGTCGCGAGGACGCGGGGAACGGCTCTATGTTGTCCGGCGGCCCAACGGCAACCAGCGACGGCTTTTAGACAAATTGGGTTATAATAACTGGAGAAAGGCTCGGAAGTATCAGAATGCTAACTAAGATCGCCGTCATAATCGTTTTGGTTTTTGGGGTTGCCCTGCTGCCGGGCTGCAGCATGCTTGACGCCACCGTCAACACATTCTCAAGGGCAGTTGGTCTTTCGGACACCGCGATCGTTATTGCCCGGACCGCTCAGATCCGCACAAGCTATGCTGTTGTGGCGGCTGACCTGTTGGAGGTAAAGCGCGGCGACCGGCTTGAGATAATAGACCAGATAGAATTTGAAAAGGTGATCTGGTACCGGGTTAGGGCCCGCGACGAGGAACGCACTGAAGGCTGGATAGAGGCGCAGAACGTGATAACGAGCGAGGTGCTCGAACGATCGCAGAAGCTCGCGGAGGAGTTTAAGGATCTGCCCCCGCAGGCCGCAGGCAAATTGAGAGCGGCATCGAACCTGCGACTCGCACCCGAAATGAACGAGGAGAACGTGCTCTTTCGACTTGCGAACGGCTCTACGTTCGAGGTCATGAACTGGCGATTTGTACCAAAGGAAACAACGGCAGATGTGGACGACGGCACGGGAGCCCCGAGGCCTGCCGACGACACGGACGAGGACATAAAGGCAGCGAAGGAGGCCGGTGAACCTGAAAAGATCGAGGAAAAGTACGATATCTGGTATCTGGTAAAGCTCGACCCTTCGGTCTCGCCCGCACCGGCGGGATGGCTTTTCGGGCGGCAGGTGGAAATGAACGTACCCTCGGACATAGTTTTCTTTCAGCAGAATAATCGAAAGTTCGTTACCTGGCAGCGGTTGGACACGGACCTTTCGTCACAGATGGTCACGGCGGACAGAAAGGCGACGCCGGGCAACTGGGTGATTCTGACCCGTACGAATATTGTAAAGGCGATAGACGGCGTGGAGCCGGATTTCGACGGAATACTGGTGCTTGCGTTCGACCGATACGACCAGAGCTTTTACACCGTTTGGCGTTCGACGGGCGACGTTTGGGGCAGAATGCCTTTGAGAGTTGACGGCACCGGCGATAACAAAGCGTTTACCATCAGCCTGCGACATCCGGAGGGAAGGATGGATGACAAACGGTTCGTCGTCTTTCGCGACCGGAATCGCGTCCGCGTAACGCCGCCTGAGGACATCGCTCAATATATGGAGACCCCGAAGCGCCGCCGTTAGCCCAAGGTCCTAAGGCAGAGATTTTCATGGCGATGATGGACAGCGAATTTGATCCAGATAGTCCCTTTCCGGAGCCGGTCCAGCTTGAGATCACGGACACCATCGACCTGCATTCGTTCGTCCCCAGCGAGGTAGGGGCAGTGGTCGATGCCTATCTCGAAGAGGCTTGGCGCGCCGGATTTCGTTTCGTGCGTATAATCCACGGCAAGGGTATCGGGGTCCAGCGCGAGATAGTAAGAAAGAAGCTGGCGGAGACGGCTTTTGTCAAAGGCTTTCGGTCGGGCGACGAATTCTCAGGCGGCGACGGCGCAACAATTGCGGAGCTAAAACAAGATCTTCAGTGATCATCGATTATGTCCGACCATGCCTCGTCTTCGGCGTTGCTTTCGTCGAGGTAGAGCGAATCGATAAGCAGGTTTTGTTCATCGATACGGCGTTCGGCCTGTTCGAGCCGGGCGGCGAGCGACCGGCAGCGACGTTCGAGATATCGGAGGCGTTTCTTTCTTTCCTTGTCGAGCTTGTCGATGTAAAAAAGGTAGGCCATTTGAAGACCGGTGACCCCGGTCAATGCCAGCGCGAGACAGATCAGAACGTAATACGACATAATGCAGGCCCCTGGTTTGAACGGCAACGAATTCGACAGTTGGCCACGACCGGATTCGCCGATACCGCGAGATCGATGCTTGCCAATAAAGTATAAGCCTTGACCGTAGCGTCGATAAAGGCAAGAATCGAATTTGCCCTGATGCCGCGGCCGGACTGCCCGTAATAGTGGAATCCGGCATATATTGCTACTCTGGATTCAGGGTCCTAGATCTATAATGCAAGAACTTCGATTGATATATACGCTATTGTGCGACGACGTCCGGATCGAGATGGGCAACAAGATATCTCTGATGGGTATCTTTCAGAATATCATGGTAGAAAAGCTTCCGGTCTCGCTTATCAAATTTGCCGTTATCAACCATTGGCAGGGTTCGGGGAGCCATCAGACAGAGGTCCGAATACTCTCGCCCGACCGACTGAATGTCGTTGTCACATCACAGCCGACGCCGATCGAACTGGCGCCGGGCGGATTTACGGACAATGTGAGCTTTTTTGTGAACGTGGTATTCCCGAGTTCGGGCACCTATTGGGTGCAGACCATTGCGGACAAAGAAGTTGTCGAAGAAGTGCCGCTGATCGTTGCGGACGCCGCCGAGATGAATGCGGCTCATGCCCCGGAAGAGATCACTGATACGATAAACTGAAGTTACCTTGAAGCTGCGGAAAGATCGAGGGTGATCGCCGTTCGATAGATGCCCCGCATATCGACCTCGATGTCCTTTGTGCCCGATACGCCGCGATAGCTTGCGCGTATGCGGAGAGTGGCCTCGCGTTCCGGAAAGCGAAACGTAAAATCGCCGCTTACGTTCGTGTAAGTGCTGCCGAGATTCTTTAGCGATCCGTCCTTTCCAACCTCGAACATCTCGACCCTGGCACCCGTAACGCTCCGGCCCTCCTTGAAAAAGACGCTGCCGCGCACAAGCACTAAATTGCCAAGGTCGGGATTTAGGATAAGCCGGTCGCCGATATTCACGACGCTGTTCTTTACCTCGACACCGAAACGAACACCGGAAGCAAATCCTTCAGCCTCTACTGCGACATTATAAGTACCCTGACGAAGCCCCGTGATGCGGAAATCGCCTTTGCGGTCGGTGCGGACTGTCTTTATGTCCTCTCCTTCCTGGCGTGCCGCAACGGTCGCATTGGGTATGGCGCGTCCCTGAGCATCGCGTACCTTACCACGAATGCCGCCCGACTGTGCCATTGTCGAAACAGCAAAAATAAGTACGAAAGCAGTCGCGAGGGCAATAACCCCGGCCGAAAGTGGTCTAAGCATTGACATGTGACACCGCCGCTGTTTTTCGAAATTCGTCGGCTACATCATTGATGATGTTATCCAGCGTGCGGGTTGGCTTATAGCCGAATAATCTATTGGCTTTCTCCAGGCTCGGGACTCGGCGGCGCATATCCTCGAATCCTTCGCCGTAAACCTCGTCATAGGGAACGAAGACGATCTCGCTGGTGCTCCCGGTCAGTTCGATGGCTCGTTTTGCAAGGTCCAGTATCGAGGATTCCTGGTCGCTACCGAGATTTATAACCTGTCCAAAGCAGGCCGGCGTCTCAAGCACCTTGGCAAGCCCCTCGACGACATCCAGAACGTGGCCAAAGCATCGCGACTGTGTTCCGTCGCCGTGGACGCTGATCGGTTCCTTCTTTACGGCAGCCTGGACAAATCGCGGTACGACCATGCCGTATTGTCCTGTCTGACGCGGGCCGACCGTATTGAAAAGCCGGACGACGACGGCAGGCAGGCGCGTTTCCTTGAAATGGGCAAGGGCGAGAAATTCGTCGAGGGTCTTGGCACATGCGTAGGCCCAGCGATGCTTATCGGTGGCACCGGTTAGCAGATCATCCTCCTCACGAAAGGGAACCGTGGCTCCTTTGCCGTAAACCTCCGAGGTGCTCGGTATAAGAACGCGTTTTCTATACCGTGAGCAGAACTTGAGCACGACATCGGTGCCGTGAAAGATGGTCTCAATGGTCTTGACGGGCTGTTCCATAATTAGCCGGACACCGACCGCGCTTGCCATGTGGAAAACCCGGTCCGTTTCGCGGATGAGCTCTTCCATAAGCGGCTGGTTGAGCACCGTATCGATAAGAAGCCGAAAACGTTCGTGTCCCTCTAGGTGTTCCACATTTGAATAGCGGCCGGTCGAGAGGTCGTCGATAACGGTGATCTCGTGTCCCTCAGCGATAAGTTTGTCTGCAAGATGGCTGCCGACAAATCCGGCCCCGCCCGTGATAAGGATCTTCATAAGTTAATTTTCGCGGCCCGCACGTAAATAGGGGCTTTGGTCGTAAAATAGATCGTAATGCCCTCGCTAAGACGCGGGCTTCTGCATAGCGCTTTCGCCTAGCGAAACTCTGAAATATTCGACCGTCTTCTTGAGTCCCTCGGCGAGCGGGACCTTGGGTTCCCAACCGAGAAGGTTCATTGCACGTTCGATGTTCGGCTTTCGCTGTTTCGGGTCGTCCTGTGGCAACGGTAAATATTCGATCTTGGCGTCTTTGCCGGTTGCTTTGCCGACCTCTTCGGCAAGTTCGTTCATCGTAAATTCGCCGGGGTTACCCATATTCACCGGCAGGTGGATGTCCTCGGCCTCGGTGTTCATAAGCCGGATGAGGCCATCAAGCATGTCGCTAACATAACAGAACGAACGGGTCTGCGTGCCGTCGCCGTAAATGGTCAATGGCTCGCCGCGAAGGGCCTGAACGACAAAATTTGAAACCACGCGGCCGTCGTTTTCCATCATCCGTTCGCCGTAGGTGTTAAATATACGGGCTATGCGGGTATCGACACCGTTTTGCCGATGATAGTCCATCATCAGGGTCTCTGCCACGCGCTTGCCCTCGTCATAGCAGCTTCGAAGCCCTATCGGGTTTACGTTTCCCCAATAGTCCTCGGTTTGCGGATGAACAAGCGGATCGCCGTAAACCTCGCTCGTGGATGCCTGCAGAATCCGGGCCTTTACGCGCTTCGCCATCCCGAGCATGTTTATCGTGCCCATCACGCTGGTCTTAACGGTCTTAACCGGATTGTACTGGTAATGGATCGGCGAAGCGGGGCAGGCGAGATTATATATCTGATCGACCTCCAGCAAGATCGGTTCGGTTACGTCATGCCGGACAAGCTCGAAATTGCTGTTGCCTATCAGATGTACGATGTTTGCCTTGCGGCCGGTGAAGAAATTGTCCAGACAGATGACCTCGTGGCCATCGGCCAGGAGACGTTCGCAAAGATGCGATCCGATGAATCCGGCACCGCCGGTAACAAGTATTCTCATTCAGTAGTCGGCAGCGGGGCACGCGCTCAGGAATCTGGCCCCGAAGCCGTCCATATTATCTACAAATCCGCGAACATTATCAATTTTCAAAACCGGAGCGAGGTCAGTATCGCGGTATAGAGCAAATACCGTCATTGCCGCAGAACCAGTCGCGGAGCATTTCGACCACACCTGCCTTATCTTCACCGATATATTCGCCGCGGCGTTTTCTGTATTCGGCAAGAATGAGTTCTGCCCTTTCCTTCAAACTTCGGTCGGCTTCAGTTTCCTTGTGCCCCTTGGGAACGGCAAAGACAAATCTATTCGTGTCGCTGGTCACAGTCGCTATCGAATAAAAGTCACGCTCGACGAACCGTCCGGTTAGCTCCTCTTCATTGGCAGCCTCAACGAAGAAACGCACCGCATGGTCGGGATAGCCGAAAAGATAACCGTAACCGGCAAAACGGGCGGTTGACTCGGCATTTTCGACGGCATAAAGCACCTGGAGCGGATGGGCAGACGGCGTGATGGCCCATCGGTCGAAAAAGTCGTGCCGGCCATCAAGCATCTCCCTGAGAGAGCGCCGGTTGAAAACGACAGCGTCGGAACTTCGCCTTCCGTCAAAGGCTCTCGCGAAATGATGAAGATCCGCGAACAGTTCGTCCCCTCCGCACCGCCAGAGTGCAAGCGCCTGGCGGGTCTCTTCCATCTTCGCAAGCGTTTCGGAACGCTCCGACCGGGCCTTTTCGTCGCGTGGTTGGCGGACAGCGACCGTAAACGCCGAGAAACCGCTCGACATAGGCTTTATACCTCCAACGATCGTGTAAAGGGCTTCGCTGTCGAGGGCCTTTAGAAGCAAAGCCTCTGCCTGTGGCCGAGCTTCGGCCGGAAGCCTTTCGAACGGAAAGCAATCGGCTCGATCGGCGGCATCCGCGAGGATCGGGAACGTAAACAAAAAAATGAGTGTAAGCGACAAATTGTTCTTCATCAGGGGCTCCGAAATATAGAACTATACCGCTAAACGAAAACACCGCAAAAAGACTTCAACGAAGAACGTGCAAAGAACAATGACCGGACGATTTCGGCATATAGTTCGTTGCGTTCGGCAACCCAAAACTGAACATTCATCGACCGAGACCATCAGTCCGTTGAAAAAATCGTCACATAACAGAATGGCATGTTCTACTGGTCTTTTAACGTTCCAAGGAATAATGGCACTCATTTCGAAACACTATGCGAAACAAAATATACCTATCCTTCCTCACGATCCTTTTCCTGGTTCCGAGCGTCTTTGGCCAATCGAACGCTACGCTGACGGGACGGGTTACCGATCCCTCGCGCGCTCCTGTTCCGGGGGCCATTGTAACGGCAACGAACCGGGCGACAAATGCTGAATACACAGCGGCCACGAACCGCGAGGGAAACTATGTGTTCCCGCAGTTACCGCCGGCTACATATCGTATCAATGTGGCGGCCACGGGGTTTAAGCAGGCCGGCCGGGAAGAACTTGCGGTTACGGTCGCCGGTACAACGACACAACATTTCTCGTTGGAGGTGGCCGGGCCCGAGGAAGAGATCCTGATAACCGACACTGCGGACCTTGTGGAGCGCGAATCCGGCGCGGTTGGTACGGTGATCGACCGCAACTTCGTCTCAAATCTTCCGTTGAATGGCCGCAGCTTCCAGACGCTGATCGAGCTGACGCCGGGGGTCGTACTGGCACCGAGTACTATCCAGAATTCAGGGCAGTTCTCGATAAACGGAAATCGAACGAATTCAAATTACTTCACAGTCGACGGCGTCAGCGCGAACGTCGGGTCGGCGACGAATGCCCAGTTTTACCAGCAGGCGGGCGGCACACTCCCGGCCCTTTCTATAACGGGTGGCACGAACAGCCTCGCGTCGGTTGAGTCGGTCCAGGAGTTCCGCGTTCAGACCTCAAGCTATGCCGCGGAATTTGGCAGGCAGCCGGGCGGGCAGATCTCGATCGTCACGCGTAGCGGAGGAAACGACTTTAATGGCTCGGTATATAACTATTTCAGGAACGAGGCCCTCGACGCTAATGACTGGTTTGAGAACGTTGCCGGACGCCCGAGACGAAAGCTTAGGCAGAACAACTTTGGGGGCGCGGTCGGAGGACGCCTCTTCCTGCCGTGGTTCGGCGAAAGCCCGCGGATGATCTGGGACGGGCGCGACCGTTCGTTCTTTTTCTTTTCCTATGAGGGGCTTCGGCTTACCCAGCCGCAGACCAACGTCTTGACAGCCCGAGTTCCGTCTCTGGCAGCCAGACAGGCGGCTCCGGAGCCTTTTCGCCAGGTGTTGAATGCGTTTCCACTGCCGAACGCCCCGGCATTGGCCGGCGACCCGGCCGATACGGAAAGGTATATTGCGGCGCTCTCTTATCCGACCCGCATCGATGCTCTGAGCATTCGCCTCGATCACAGGTTGACGGACCGGGTAACGTTGTTTGGCAGATGGAACCGAGCTCCGTCCAATTCGCGGTTTCGCTCGTTTCCCAGCCAGGAGAATGCATTCGAATCGAACCTGAGCACACTAACGGTGGGAACATCGTGGATATTGTCTTCGAGAGTTACTAATGACCTGCGGGTCAATTTTAGCCGTAACCGGGGGTTATTCGAGTTTCGGGGTATCGAAGTTGACGGTGGCGTACTCCCGCCGGACAACTTGTTGTTTCCGTCTATTTATCCCCGCGAGACCAGTGCTGTCAGCCTACAGTTGTCAACCGGTGCCAGCGGGGTCTCCTCCGCTAACCTTACACAGGGCAACGCTCTCGGAACACGTCAAAGGCAGTTCAATATCGTCGAGAATCTTTCGGTGGTTGCGGGCAGCCATATCCTTAAGCTCGGTGCAGACTTCCGGCGTCTTAAACCCGGAAGCGACACACGGCAGGTTAGCGTAAACTACGTGTGGAACACTGTGGCAAGCCGTGCAAGCGGAATACCGACAAGCATTTCGCTTCAGGCGTTTCAGCCGGTCACGGATTTCTTTGTCGATAATTTCTCGCTGTTTGCACAGGATACGTGGAAGGTCACACCAAGGCTCACGCTGACCTTTGGGCTGCGATGGGAACTGAACCCGCCGTTGTCCGGAAAACGTTTACCTTATCAGATCGACGGTCTTGACGATCCGTTGACGGCCGTGCTGGCGCCGCCGAACACAAAGCAATGGAATACGGAATATGACAACTTTGCTCCGCGTTTTGGCATTGCCTACACGGTATCAGACAGAATGAACCTGGTCCTAAGAGGCGGCTACGGCATTTTTTACGACCTCAACACCGGTACAGCACTGAGGGGGTACTCGAGTTTTCCCTATAACACAACACGAACGATAACCGATCCGGCCCAGAGAGTATTTCCGGCGAATCCGGCAGACCTTTTCCTCCCGCCATTCCTTGACGCCTCGCCGCCGCCCTACAGTTCCAACTTCTACGTTTTTGACCGCAACCTCAAATTGCCGTATTCACACCAGTGGAACCTATCGATGGAAAAAGGGCTGGGACGGTCTCAATCGGTGACCGTTTCTTATGTTGGTTCGGCGAGCAGACAATTGCTTCGCGCAGAACAACGGCGCAATTTCAATGCCCCTTACGTTGCGGACAGATATTGCCCGGCCGGCCAGCCGAACCCGCCGCCGTTCTGTACGCCGCCGCAGCCGATCATCGAGATAAATCCGGCGATCTTTGGCCCGGCGAATCTGACCAGTGGGCCGATCGCGGCGGGATCGTTCGTATCAGTGACTAGAAACGGTACGAAAGCGGACTACCACGCACTGCAGGCCCAGTTCCAGCGTCGGCTGTCGCGAGGGTTTCAGGCAATAGCCTCTTATACGTTCTCAAGGTCGATGGATGATGTTTCCGACGAGACCTTTACGGGCATCCCGATAGCAGATCAGATATTAAGCCTCGAACGCGGGCGATCAAATTTTGACGTTCCACATAATTTCACGGCGGCGGCTACGTATGACATTCCGGTCTTTTTGTCTGGAAATGCCGCGAGGGTGTTGCTCGGAGGATGGTCGTTTGACGCGATATTCAGGTTGAGGAGCGGTCTGCCTTTTTCGGTCGTCACGCAGAGCTTCGACGTTTTCAATGTCGGCACTTCGCGGCGTGTGGACGTGGTCGTGGGCCAGCCATTCTGGATCGACGATGCAACGGTTCCCGGCGGTCGGCGTTTGAACCCCGCCGCATTTGCACAACCGGAAGCGGGACGGCAGGGAACGCTAGGGCGCAATTCGCTCCGGTCCTATTTTGTCAATCAGGTCGATCTGGCGATCAGGCGGCAGCTTCGATTCTCTGAGCGATATCGGCTTCAGTTGAGGCTTGAGGCATTCAACGCTTTCAACAACGCAAATTTCAATACGCCCGCCTCGTCTTTTGGCTTTCCCGGATTTGGCGTCAGCACCGCAATGCTGGGCCGCGGGTTGAGCGGGAACACGGCGACCACGCAGACCAGCCCCAGCCCCGGGTTCAATTCGCTTTACCAGGTCGGCGGCCCGCGTTCGCTGCAGCTTTCGGCGCGGTTCTCATTTTAGGAGGATGAAATGGCAAAGCGATGTCAGGTGACCGGCAAAAAGCCGATGTCCGGAAATAACGTTTCCCACGCAAACAACAAGACGAAGCGCAGGTTTCTCCCAAATCTGCAAAAGAAGCGGTTTTGGTCCGAGGAAGAAGGACGGTGGATAAAGCTGACCGTTTCGGCCCGGGCGATAAAGACCATTACAAAAAGGGGGTTTGACAGCGTGCTTCGCGAGATGCGTGCCCGCAGGGAGAAGGTCTAGGCATGGGTGTAGAGATAACGGAAGTGAACAACGGACTGGGTCGTTTCGAAAGGCTTGCGACGGCCGCGTCGGTATTTTGTGCCGTCGAGTGTGCGGCAAAGCCATTCGCGATCATTTTGTTGCCGCTGTTCGGGGTCAAGCTGGTCGATTCAGAACTGCTTGAACTTGCGATCATCGGGCTGGTCTTCGTGCTCGGGCTTGGAAGCATCGCCCATCGCTTCTTTACCCGGCACCGCAGCTACCGGCCGATGATCGTATTTTTCGCGGGCTTCGCGGCACTTGCCTCGGCCCACTTCGTTTTGGAAGAGGAAACAATGGCGGGCCTTGCCGTCGCCATCGCCGGGGCTGCCTTGATCGCCGTATCACAATTCATGAATCGCCGCGTCGGCAAGGACTGCTGCGAATTTCACGCCGCAAACTAAATTACAAAGATAGGAAGGGATAGCACTATGAGAAAAATACTGATCTTTACATTTATCGCCGCGACAGCTTTAACTTCGGCGTTTGCACAAAGGAACGACGAAAAGGGAATGCCACTTTTCTGGATCCGTGAGGATGGAAAGTATGGCTACATCGATAAGACCGGAAAGGTCGTTATCGCTCCGCAGTATGAAAATACGATGGGCTTTAGCGAAGGGCTTGCGGCCACAAAAAAGGATGGCAAGTATGGCTACATCGATACAAAAGGGAAATGGGTGATCAAGCCGCAGTTCGACTTTACCTATAAATTCTCTGACGGCCTGGCGATGGTCAGGGTTGGAAAGCAGTATGCCTGGATCGATAAGACGGGCAAGATGGTAATTCAACCGCGTGACTACGACGAAGTAGCCCGAGGTTTTTCAGAGGGCAGGCTGGCAGTAAAGAAAGACGGTAAGTGGGGCTATATCGACAAAACGGGCCGCACTGTTACCGAGGCCAGGTACAAGAAGGCATCCTCGTTCAACGGCGGCGTCGCCCAGGTCGAGACCGACGACGGCATGCACCATTGGATAAACGCAGAAGGCAAGATCATCTGGAGCCAGAACCCGGATGAAAAGAAACCCTCGGGTGCGAGCCATACCAGTCATTAGTGACTACTGTCTTTAGACGATCTGATGCCCTGAGAGACGGTGTTTTCGTCTTTCAGGGCCATTTCATATAGAAGAGCCTCTGCACTATGAAACCCACGCGTCGAAAGGTGCGTATTTTCCTCGTAGCCTGCCTGTTTCCGAAAACTAACACTTGCGGTTCGGCAGCAAAATCCCGCACAATGGTCATAAAATAATTTCAGGAGAAATAGATGTTTAAACGAGAGAGAGTCGTATTCTTACTAATTGTCAGCCTTTTGGTTCCGGGGGCTGCGTTCGCACATCCGGGCTCGGCGGTAGAAAATGCGGCAGTTGACCGGATCCGCGACGAGGGGATGAACCGGTCCCAGGCGATGGCGACGATGCATTATCTCAGCGATGTGATCGGCGCCCGGCTCACGAATTCACCGGCACAGCGACGAGCGAACCAATGGACAAAAGAACAGCTCGAAAAATGGGGGATGAAAAATGCCGCCATCGATCCGTGGGGCGAATTTGGCCGCGGATGGGAGCTGAAGCGATTCAAGTCCACTGTAAAGATAGGGGAGGAATTTGTTGCCTTCCGTACATATCCAAAGGCGTGGTCGCCCTCGACCAACGGCGCCATCACGGGCGATGTGGTCTATGTTGACGCAACGGACGAGGCGGGGCTCGAAAAATATAAAGGCAAGTTGAAGGGAGCGATCGTTTTGATGGCCCCGGAGCGTGCCGTAAGGCCAAATTTTGAACCGCTGGCATCGCGTGTCTCCGATGAAGAACTTGCGAAACTGGAAGAGGCGAGGCCTCAGGACAACGTCCAGCAAAATCGCGGGCGTACCGCGGCAACGGCCGGCGGAAACCAGGGAGCGATGCAGTTCAATCAGCGGAAGAACCGCTTCTATTTTGAAGAGGGAGCCGCGGTCCTGGTCGAGCCGAGCATGGGAACCGATTCGGGCACGATCCGTGTGATGGGGGCAATGGCGGCGCCGATACAGCCAGGACAGCAGGCAGGGCCCGGCGGTCCGTTTGGCGGAATGCGCGTTTATTCGAAGGACGCCGCCCCGACCATTCCTCAGCTTGTCGCCGAGACCGAACAATATAACCGCATCTACCGTTTGGTGAAGGCGGGGATCCCGGTCAAAATGACGGTCGATATCGAGGCACAGTTCTTTGATGATGACCTGCAGGGCTATAACACTATCGCCGAGATACCGGGCACCGACCTCGCGGACGAAGTTGTGATGATCGGCGGCCATCTTGATTCGTGGCACGCCGGAAACGGCTCTACGGATAATGGGGCTGGCGTTACCGTCGCAATGGAGGCGATGCGGATACTGGCGGCTACCGGCCTCAAACCTCGTCGCACCATCCGGGTCGCTCTGTGGACCGGTGAGGAACAGGGGCTGTTGGGTTCGAGAGGTTACGTGGCGAAGAACTTTGCAGAGCTGGAGCCGGCGGCGCCCGGAACACCGGCATCGCAGCGAAAGCTCATCAAGAAGCCTGCTTTTGACAAATTCTCTGCTTACTACAATCTCGACAATGGTACGGGCCAGATACGCGGTATCAATATGCAGGGCAACGAACAGCTAAGGCCGATATTTCGCGGATGGTTCGAGCCGTTCCACGAAATCGGCGCAGCCACCGTAAGTGCCAATTCCGTTGGCGGCACCGACCACCTAGCCTTTGACGGCGTTGGGTTGCCGGGCTTTCAGTTCATACAGGATCCGATCGAGTATTTCGGCCGAACGTGGCACACTACCCAGGACGTTGCCGATCGTACGATCGAGGAAGACCTGAAACGTTCGGCCGTGATAATGGCGACCTTCGCCTACAACACGGCGATGATGGACGAACGGCTCCCCAGAAAGTCGGGCCCGGATGCAGCTTTTGCATCATTTATGTCGAACTATGATCTGCTTGCCCTGAGCGAAGAGGCGGGGTTCCGAAGCCTCGGACTTGGCAGCCAGATCTGCGGTTTTCATCTGACACCGGAGGAATTGCCTTACGGATTTCCGGCGTTCCTGACCCTTAGTACGAATGTCAACGACTATTCGCTGCAACACGCCGAATAGAACGATCGAGGTAATAAATGAAAAGGCTGTCCGGATCTCTCGGGCAGCCTTTTGTATATTTCTTCGCGAACGTTTCACGTTGGCGGAAGCCCGGCATGTTGCCTTAGGCATCGGCGAGGCTTTGTATCTTTTGTATCAGTTCCCAATCGCTATATGGCTTGACCAGATATTCCGAGACACCGGCGGAGAATGCCTTTTCGCGATGTTTGTCGCCGGCACGCGAGCTGATGACGATAACAGGAATATGCTTCAGATTTTCATCGGATTTGAGCGACGACACCAACTCAAAGCCGCCCATTCGGGGCATTTCGATGTCGCTGAGAATAACGGCCGGGAGATCGTTTGCTGCGGCGAGTGTCTCGAGGGCGTCCACACCGTCCTTGGCAGTTACCACTTCCCATCCCGCTCCCTTTATCACCTTTGAGGTCATCAGACGGACGCTCGGGCTGTCGTCTACCACCATCACTGTCAGCGTACCCGCTTTTTCAGATTCGGCGGGCTCTTCGATCTTTGGTTCTGGCTTTTCCGTGACAAGATAAGGGACGTCAAGAATGGTTACCAGCTGGCCGTTTCCGAGAATTGCAGCGCCCAATATCCCGCGGGTGGAATCGAGCGGCCTGCCCAGCGGCTTTATCACGATCTCTTCTGAGCGGACAACGCTATCGACGGCGATGGCAAAAGACCCTGCCGACGTCTCGACCAAAAATGCCGTTACCGGACGGCCGACATTCAGTCGAGCCTCCATTCGCAAGATCTCTTCTATGTGGCGAAGCCCATATTCTTTCCCGCCGACCTTGCAAACATAGCCCGTACCGTTTTTCGTTATGTCGCCGGGTTCGATCTCTGCGACCTGGCTAACCAGCTTGAAGGGGATCGCGAAAGTGTTCTGCCCTGAACGGACAAGCAGGGCTGTGGTGACCGCAAGTGGGAGCGGCATCCTTACCGTGAACTTTGTACCCTTGTGAGCGACGGAGTCGATGGAGATGGTCCCCTTCTTTGATTCGATGCTGTCCTTAACGATGTTCATCCCCACACCGCGGCCGGCGTTGAGATTGAGCTTTTGCGCGGTCGTCAGCCCCGGAAGAAAGATCAAGTCGTTCGCCTGATCGTCCGACATCGAATCGGCCACCTGCCGCGAGATAACGCCCGCCATCACGGCCCTTTCCTTTAATGCCCCGGTAGCAATGCCGCCTCCGTCGTCGGAGACCGTGAGAACTATGTGCGTCTCTTCGCTGGCCAGCCGGACATTTATCCTGCCGGTCTCTGATTTGCCCAAAAGCCGCCGCATCTCCGGAAATTCGATACCGTGGACCACGGCGTTCTTAAGCAGATGAAGAAGTGGTTCGATAAGCGAGTCGAGGATCTGCGTATCGACCTCGAGTTCCTGATTTTCCAGAAAAACCTCGGCCTTCTTGCCTTCTTCGTCACACGTAACGCGGACGGCGCGGTCAAGCCGGGTCTTGAGCGAGCCAAATGCCACCAGCCTTATACGCATCACTTTTTCCTGGATGGCGTCGATAAGCTTTCGCTGCTGTTCAAATAAGGTTCCGAGGTCCTCTTTTAGCGCCTCAAGCGAGGTGTTTATCGCAAAGGTATCGCTGGACGTTTCGGTAAGCTCGCGGATCGCTTGGTGAAACTCGGTGTAGCGGTCAAACTCGAGGCTGTCGAATTGGTCCGCGTCAGCGTCGATCAGATTGTCGCGGTTTGGGCCGGAGACGGCCACATTCGGGCCGATGCCGCGGTCGGTCTCCAACATCGCAGCCTCAAAATCGACCTCGAGCCGGGTGTTGGTCGATTGCAGCCGGCGTGTCGCATTGTGCAGGTCGTCTATCTGCTGATCGAACTCCGACAACCGCTGTTCGAACACGGAGCGGCTGATGACCAGGTCGCGGATTATTCCGACCAGGTCGTCCAGTTTGTCCAGCGAGACGCGCACTATGGCTCGGGTCTCGGCACGCGGCTGGGCTTCCTTTTCATGCTCGGGCTGTTCGGCCAGGACAGGGACCACAACGGGCGCAGCGGCCGGCGGGGAGGCTTCGGGTTCCTCAAAGGCCTGGAGCGCAAGATCAAATTCTTCGTGGAGCTGAGCGACTGTAGCGGCAAGAAACGATGTATTTTCGCCGGCGGCCATCGCTTTCAAACAATCGGTCGCCGTCAAAAGTAGTGGAATTATCTGCTCGTTGTTGCCGCTTTCGGTTTCGACCAGCCTATCGAGCAGGTCTTCCACGCGATGGGCAAGTTCGCTCGGCTTTTTCAGTCCGACTATACCCGCAGAGCCTTTGAACGTGTGTGCGTTCCGGCGTATCTCCCACAGCGCCTCTTTGTCGTCGGGACGCGAGACCAGCCTGGCAAGATTCGTCTCGATATTCTTGAGCAGGTCGTCCGCCTCTTCGGCAAAGACCTCCAGAAGTTCGGCATCGACCTCGAAATCATCAGCGTCGTCGGAGGGCCATTCGTCATCGGATCCGCCGTACTCGGCTTCCTCCTGAGAGAGATTCTCAAAACCTTCGTCAACCAACTGAGAGAGCCCGAGCGTGAAATCATCCTGGCTCATTCTGATACCGGCGAGTATGGACTCGAGCGTCGATACCTTGTCGAGGATCACACGGACATGTTCGTTCTTTACATCGAACGATGGATCCGCGCTGGCACCGATGTCCGCGACAAGATCGAGAGCGGCCGTACGGACTTCCTCAAGTTCCAGTTCCGATGCCGTCCGGGCGAGTTCGTTCATCCGTCTCAACGGTATATCCAGCAGCGTTCGCGAACCGAGGTCCTGTGCAAACATCAGCAACCCGCCCCTGACGCCGTGGAGCACGATCTCAGATTCGTCGAGAAAATTTTGGAGTCGTTCAAGTTCCATTTCAATTGATGAACCGTGCGGGCTCTTCGTGTTCGGGGCGTGCCGGAGGCATATCCGCCGGCAGCTTGAATGGTGCCACGGACGATTGGAGGTCAGCCGAAAGCTGGACAAGCATCCTGACCGATTCAGAGGCACGTCTCGAGCTAAGATGGATTAGCTCGGTGACCTGAGAAATGTCGGACATTGCACCGGTCAGGTCTTCGGATACCCTGGCGTGGGAACGAGTCGATTCGGAGATGTTTCGTATCAGATCGGCGAGTTCGCTGGAGACACGTTCGATCTCGACGAGCGAGCGGCCGGCCTTTTCGGCGGATGCGGACCCGAGCGTGACCTCGCGAATGGTCTCTTCCATCGAGGAAACGGCCTCCTTGGTCTCGACATTTATCGTATGTGTAAGCGTGGAGATCTGTTTTGTCAGTTTGTTCGAGCGTTCGGCAAGGCGTTCGACCTCTTCGGCGACCGAACCGAATCCGGGGCCGTTCCCTCCGCCGGCAGCTGCCTGCAGCGAAGCATTAAGGGCGAGAACGCTGGTGCGGTCCGAAAGGTCGTCGATGAGAGCCACGATCTGGCTGATCTCCTGCGAGCGTTCGCCGAGCCGCTTGATGCGTTTTGCCGTTTCCTGTACCTGTTTGCGAATGGCGTTCATCGCCTGAATATTCTCGCGGGCGGCCTGTACGCCGATGCGGGCGTTCTTGAGCGAATCGCCGGCAACGCGTGCAGAGATCGAACTGTTCTCCGAGACGGCCTGGATCTGCTCGGCCATGTTGGCAATGGACGTCTTTGTCCTTGCTATTTGTGAAGATTGGGCGCTGCTGCCTCGGGTAAGCTGTTCGGTGGTCTCGTTTATCGCCTCGGCAGTGTTGCCGACCCTGAGCGTCACGTCCTTAACCTGTTTGATAAGCGAACGCAGGCTGCGGGTCATAGAATTGAATGCCACGGCGATCTCACCCGTGATCTCGGGCGATACCTCCGCTGAAACGGTCAGGTCGCCCTTTGAAACGTCCGAAACTTCGCTGAGCAGCTTCATCACTGAACGTTCCAGCCGATCGCGGCTCTCGCGTGTCTGTATCGACCCGCCCAGTTTACCGATCATCGAGCGAAAGGCCTTGCCAAGTTCGTCACGCTCGGAAAACAGATCGTTGTGCGAATCCAGTTGGCCTTCAGCGATGCGTTCGGCGAGACGGGCGTGATGCCTGAGATACTGTGAGATGGCCCGCAACTCCTCGGTCAGTTCGTCGGTCGGATCGTCGTCGAAAAGCTGTCCCCTCGCGAGCGAAGCGGCGATCTCGCGAGCATTCTCTATGCTCCGTCGCGTTCGGGAAAGGTGGAAAAGAAATGCACCGATAGAAATAGTACAAAGAACAACGGCTAGCCCGAGCGAAAGGTAGGCCTCAGGCCCGGGGCCGTCAGCAGAGGCAGAGAAGAAAAGCACCGCACCCGCAAGCAGTAGCAAAACTCCTGCGACGGCACAGGCTTTGAGGACTAGGTTCCATAGGGCGGTTTCCATTATTCTCAGTTCTCGCCGGGTAGTTCAAGCATCGGCGATTCGGCCGTGTCGGCGGCTGGGCCGCTGTATTCATCAGGTTCATCTGACGGGTCTTGCGACATTACGGCGGCAGAGTCGGACGGATAGGGCCGCTCGGTGGGTTCAGCTGTTTGCAGCTCCTTGATCGAGTTACAGATCGAAGCTAGGAGATGATCCGCTTCGTTCAGGTCTTTGGCGGTCCGGTTCCTCTCAAAATGGAGTGCGGTAAGCTGACGCATTACGTCCTCACGTTCGCGGGCGTCTGCTTCTGAGAACGAAGAGATGCGTGCGGGAAGGCCGGCGACGGCATCGATCACGGGTTCAAGCTTGCTCATCAGCTCCGCTGCCGCAGTCGCATTGAGCAAAGCCTCCGTGATCTCCGTCAAGATGTTTTCCACGATCGGCTCCGCCTCTGAGATGTCGTCGGCGATCGCCTTGTCGATGCCCGTCAGGTCGCGTTGCAGCCTGACGGCGCGTTCGGAAAGTAGAGAAAACTCATCAGTGATCGCCGAGGTTCCGTTGTTGCCGGCGGATCCGGCATGGATCGAGGCATTCAGGGCCACCATCTTTGACCGCCTTGAAAGATCTTCGGCAAGCCGCAAAACCTGTGGCAGCTGATGCGTGCGTTCGCGGACGTTTCTAAGCCGCCGCTGCAGATCGCTGGTATATGCCCGCACGCCATTGAGCTTTCGCGTCAGGATCTGCATCTCGCGAGGGTCATTGCCCGTGCCCAGCAGGTCGCCGGAGACCGTGGGCATTGCCAATGCCTCTTCTTTCAACTGGCCGATGCGGTCGGGCGTGTGCTTGAGCTTTTCAATTAGTTTGTTCAGGGATTCGGCGGCGGGGAGTTCGACCTCCCGGAGATTCCCAACCCGATCGCGCACCGTTGCGAGCGTCGTGTTCATATGGCTTATCGCCGCACGAAGCCTCGATGCCGAGGAATCGCTTCTTTGCTGCAGGGTGTTAAAAGCGGCCGCTATCTCGGCGGTCTTTTCGCTGCCGGGGCGGATCTCCACCGGGGCGTTGACTCGGACGGCGTGCTCTATGTCGGTCGCAAGCCGAGTAACCGAGGTCCGAAGCTCCTCGAGCTCATTTTTTGCATCGATCGAGTCCGTTACCTTTGCGACGAGTTTTTGAAAGGTTGAACTCAAGCGGTCGGCGTTTTCCAGCGGGACGGAAGCGGAAGCCGTTTTTCCGGCGGCTACTGATTCCATCAGCATCAGGATATTGCTTAGCTGTTTCGCGTTACGGTGAAGGCTCGTGAGCAATTCGTCCGTTTCGGCTGAGCCCGTAGTGCTCGGCAGCGGAGCGTCAGCGTTTCGTTCGAGGCTTCGGGCGGCAAGGTTCACCTTGTCTATCGGCCGCATCAGGTCGTCGGAGAGCCAACGGCCATAAGCTACCGTCAGAGCCAGAGTAACGGCAAATGCCGCGGCGACCGGCACCGTCGCATCCGTGAAAACGTATGAAACAGCCAGGTAAGTGCCGACACCGCAAACGCAGTTTACGGCAGCGAGTGCAACGGTCGAAAGCCAGACCCTTGAGCGAAGGGAAGCGAATAGCGGATCTTTTCTATCTGTCTGCATCGGGGGTAATGCCGAAAACGTGGAAGCATCAAACTTTTTGTTCCGCGAAGGCCACCCGAATGCGGCCCGTGTCCAGTATGTTGAGCGTTCGGGAGGTTGTCTTTGCAACGCCGGCGACTAGTACCTGCCCCTCTTTCGGGTCTGACACGCTTTCCGGAGCGATCACTGCGACATCGCGGATCCGGTCAACGGGAAGGGCGATCTGACATTCGGGGCCCGAAGAACCGAGAACGACGAACTTGGTCTTTGACGTCGGGGCGGAACGTTCCTCACCAAGCAATTGGCGGAGATCGACCACCGCCAGTATCTCTCCTCTCAGCGGAGCTATGCCCGCGATCTGGGTCGAAACTCGAGGTAGTTTCGTAATGGGCAGCGGATGGGAGATCTCGGAAACATCGTCTGCGGGAAGGCAATAGTAGTTTTTGCCTATATCGAACGTGACGAACCTTTGGCCCGAGCTGTTATCGTCCGGGACATTGCGGCCCGCCGGTTCCGCGGAGTTCATAGCTCAGCCACCTCAGCAGTTCCGTTCTTGAGAAACCCCTCGACAACCTTCATCAGAGTCTCAGGGCCGAACGGCTTTGTTATATAGCCGGAAGTGCCCGCCATTCTGCCGCGGACCTTGTCAAAGAATCCGTCTTTGCCAGAGATCATCACGACAGGAATGTCCTTTGTAGCGTCGTTGCTGCGGATCATCTTGCAGACCTGATAACCGTCCATCCTCGGCATCGTGATATCGAGCAGGATAAGGTCTGGCTTTAGGCTCTGGAGGCGTTCGATGGCTTCAACACCGTCCGCCGAACAGAAGACCTCGTGTCCGGATTTTTCAAGTTTTCCGGAGATAAGTTTCCTGATCGTCGGACTGTCGTCCACCACCAGTATCTTTTTGCCAACGGTCATCTCGCTGTGTATTTCCTGCTGCTGCCTGATCTCTTCCATCCGAATGTGAAGAGCATTCACCTGGCTGGAAAGCACAACATTGTTGGGATTGAGCCGCGAAGCTTCAAGAAGCACGGCGTGGCCGGCATCAAGGTTCTGCAGGTTCAGATAGCCGATGCCGAGCATTGTAAGCTCGCTTTCGTCCATTGGCCGGGCGGCACGGTCGAGTTCCATTTCCTCAACTGCCTTGCGTACCGCGACACGGTCGGCGTTCGAGTTCGCAAGCAGCATTTCGAGGTCAGACAGCGAAAGTACCGAAAGGCAGTTTCCACAGACGAATGCCTGAGGCTCATTGCCAAAATTGCAGAACGCGCAATGGCTGACCGTCCCCGTCGGTCCCTCTGGGGGCACGATCGTGGTCTCGAATCCGGTCGGGACAATTGCTTCGGCAGGAAGTTCGAGATCAGCCTCGGGCATCGGGATCGATTCGAAAACGGGCGGAGCCTCAGCCGAAAAAGGATCGTTTGCCGGTGCGGCAAAAATATCGGAGGATCGCTCCTCGGCGTCACCGCCGACCGGGCTTTCCGACATCGCCGCGAGTTTTGCCTCGTCAAATATCGAACTGATCTCCGGTACCGAATACATCGTCGCGAAGGGATCAAATTCGCCGGCGTCGTTAGCGGGTTCGGAGGCCGCCTCCTCTACCAGAGCCGTATCGGGTACAGGAACGGCGACCTCTTCCTCGGACTGCATCACCTCAGCGGAACCATTTTCGTAACCGGGTTCTACTGCATCAGCAGGGTCTTCGGAGGCATTGCCATAAAGCTCGGAATAGCTTATGAAGGTGGTCAGGCTTGGGTTAAAGCTTTCGCTCTCTGCTGGCTCGGCTTCGGCTTCGGCCGAAGGATCTGCGGTTACCCACGGCTCTTCAAATACAGGTTCTTCCTGATAAACAGGCTCTTCAGCCATTTCTGGCACGGCCTGCATTTCCTCGACAGGTTCCTCAACGGTCTCAAATGCCTCAGCGGGTCGCGCGTCGGCGAAAGCTTCTGCGACTCCATCAGGTATTTCCAGGTCCTGGGTCGGGCTCTTGTCTTCGGTGGCTTCATCACGGATCCGTGCGATCTCCGCCGAAACAAAGCTCAGATCTTCCCCGGCAGATGCTTGTTCCGTTGTCTCCGGAGAAGCCTCCTGAGCGTCGGTCGTCAACTCAGGCTCGCTCGATACGGCCTCCGCCGCTTCGTAGATCTCCGGTTCGGGGCTTGAGTCGTCCTCGGCCTGAACTGCCTGTTCCGCTGAACCTACCAATGAGCGGAGCGATTCAAGGCTTGCCGTTGCGGCGGCATTGTCGGGATTTATCTCAAGCACGCGTTCAAACGAACGTATCTTTTCATCAAAACTTTCCGCAAAATGGGATCGAAGCATCCACGCGTCTTCTGAATCAGGCATCTCTTCGAGAACCGCGTTCAGGAGGTCTTGGGCCTCTGAGGTTCGTCCGGCCACGGCTGCCGCCTTTGCTTCGGCAAGGTGTCCAGCGGTGATCGAATGCCGTGCGTCCCGATATGCCGCGATCGCTTCTTGGTTCTCTGGCTCTATCGCTAAGGCTTTTTCAAGATAAAGTAGTTTTCCTTCATTGGACTCGGAGAGCGACGCGAGCCACATCCACGCCATAGCGCTGTGCTGGTCGTATTCGAGCGCCTTTGAGAAATAATCTGCGGCCTTTTCGTTACTGCCTTCTTCGGCAGCGTCGATACCGCGCTGGATCAGAGTCTTCGCAAGCAGGGCATTGGTCGCGGCCCGCCATTCGAGAGCACGCGCGTTCTCGGGATTTATGTCTAGCACATTGTTGAGAAAAACCAGCAGCTCCTCCGGATATTCGCTTATCGAAGCCAGCCAGAGCCACGCGTTCTCGTTGCGCGGATCAAGCTCGGTAGCCTTGAGCAGGGCCGTTCGTGCACCGGCCCGGTCACCGTTCTGTGCGGCCTTGATGCCGCTTTTCAGGAACTCCTGTACCTCAGAAACCGATTTTGCTCGTTCGGTTTCGCTCACGATCTGGTCTGCGAGGGGAGGCGCGGCCGTCGTTGATTCGATCTCAAGTCTCATAACGTTCAGGTAGGTTTTGTGTTTGGCTTTCCGTGCGGAAAAAAGTCGGAACAGCGGGCAGCAGATAGAGATTGCCCACTCACAGCATTGACTTTACAGCAATTCGGGTGCCACGCATGTGAAGTGGCGGAGTTGTTCGTTTTTTTCGCAAAGGATGCCTAAAATATGGTATTTTCAAGAGCTTAGCGGCTTGTGTTGCGGCTCCGCGGGCTAGCACAGAGCCGACAGTATGCCGGGCTTGTGACAAAAAGTGGCAATCGCTCGCGGCAAAAAAACGTCACTTGTCCGGCCTCGTCCCGAACAGCAAATGGAAGTGAATTCGCACATTTTTGACGTCGCGATCGTGGGTGCCGGGCCCGGCGGGCTCGCGGCCGCGATGTGGTGCGATGAGCTTGGCCTGGAGACCATATTGATCAACGATCGGGCGGAGCCGGGCGGACAGCTTCACATGATCTTCGGGCCGGTCTTGAATTATCCCGGCCTGACCGCCGAGACCGGTGCGGAACTTGCAGAACGGTTTGCGGGCTCGGCGGCGCGATCCGGTTTTGAACGGTTGTACGGCGAACGTGTTTCCGCCATCGAGCCGGGATCGCCGCAACGTCTTCAAATTGCTGACGGAGGAGATATTTACAGCCGTTTTGTGATACTGGCTTCGGGCCTTCGGCGACGAACGCTCGGCGTGCCGGGCGAGGTAGAGTTCGCGGGTCGGGGGATACTGAACTCCGGGGTTGCCGAACTCGAGAGCGTTGCCGGAAAGCGGGTCGTCATCGTCGGCGGCGGAGATGCCGCCCTCGAAAATGCGGTCCTGCTCGGGGAGGCCGCGCGCCGGGTCACGGTAGTTCATCGCAGAAAGGGATTTTCCGCTCGCAAGGAATTTGTGAGGGCCGCTGAACAACTCCCGAACGTCGAGTTTATCATGGGCTCGGTCGTTGAAGAGATAATCGGCGAGGGGAATGTTTCGGGTATCAGGCTGACCCCCGCGGGCGGGGAAAGCCGAACGATCGGTACCGACTTCATTCTCATCCGGATCGGCCACGAGCCGAACTCGGAACTTCTGAGGGACATCGTCGAGCTGGACGAACGGGGTTTTGTACGCGTCGATATCAATTCCGAGACAAGCCGGCAGGGTATTTTCGCCGTCGGTGACGTGGCCCATCCCCTCAGTCCAACCATCGCAACCGCCGTCGGAATGGGTGCCGCCGCCGCCAAGGCAATAGCTGCCAAAACTTCATAAAATTGACAACTTAGTCCGAAATTATGGATAATTCCTGCACCTGACCTTGTGGAACCAAGCCGCCAAATTTGTATAAAAAGCAGGGCATTTCATCAAAAATGCCTTCTAAACTGCATTTTTGCAACGCTTTACGGCTTCTTTGCTGCTTATTCGGCATCTACGGCCCAAAGTCAGCCCGCTGGCACGATTTATGCCTTAGAATAAGGGTGCTTTCACGCCTTTATCGAACATACTTTGCGTAAGTTCATTGAAAATAGGTCACGTTTCCGATCTTCAAGTCGGCACCGACCTCAGTTAACATCTTAAGCTAGGAGGAATATATGAATCTCAAAGCGACTCTAAAAAGCGGGATCTTCGTACTTGTTGCGGGGCTCGTTTTTGGAGGATTTTTTGGGACGACGGCGTTCGGCCAGGCCGGTACTGCTACTGTTAGCGGAACGGTCTTTAACGAGCAGAACGAAGTGGTCCCTGGAGCGACGGTCACGCTTGTAAACGTGGCCCAAAACACCCGTCGAACCGCGGTGACGAGTTCGCAGGGTAACTACTCATTTGCACTGGTCGTGCCGGGCACGTATCGGGTCGAAGTTGAGGCCGATGGCTTCAAACGGTCCGTTACAACCGATTTCCAGGTCCTTGTTGACCGTACGACCCAAATGCCTGTGACCCTGGAGATCGGTGAGGTCACGGAGATTGTCACAGTCGATACGACAAGCATCGAGGGGCTCATAAACACCCAGGATGCGAGTCTTGGTAACAACTTCGTTTCTGAACAGATCGTTCAGCTTCCGCTCGAAGGGCGCAACGTCGGTGCACTGCTCAGCCTCCAGGCTGCGGTGACGCCGGACGGTTCGGTCGCCGGTGGACGAAGTGACCAGGCGAACATCACCCTTGACGGTATCGACGTCAACGAACAACAGAACGGAACCGCATTTACGCCGGTTATCCGTGTGACCCCGGACTCGATCGAGGAATTTCGCGTTACGACGTCGAACCCCGATGCCAGCCGCGGCCGTTCGTCCGGTGCCCAGATCGCACTTGTGACGAAGTCAGGTTCGAACGAGTTTCGCGGTAACCTTTTCCATTACCATCGGAATACCATTACCACTGCGAATGACTTTTTTAACAACTCGTCAGGGGTAGATCGTCCGAAACTTATCCGAAATCTCTTCGGTGGTTCGCTGGGCGGCCCGATCGTCCCGAATCGTCTCTTTTTCTTCTATAACTACGAAGGAATGCGGGAGGCAAAGGAATCAACGATCAACCGCATCGTCCCGCTTGCGAGTCTTGGACAAGGTTTGATCAGGTATGAGAACACATTGGGCAACGACGTCACGGTCACGCTTGCACAGCTGAACAACATGTCGGTTCCCGGTGGCCCGGCCCCCGGTCCGGTTGTGCCGATGAACCCGGCTGCTATCGCCGTGTTTGCGGATGCCGCCGCTCGCTATCCGTCTAACAACTTTACGTTGGGTGATGGATACAACACGGGCGGATTTCGCTTTAACGCTCCGCTCCCGGTCGAGCTCAACGCTCACACCGCAAATTTCACTTGGAAGGTGACTTCCGATGAAAAACATTCGGTTCAGGTTACCGGAAACTATCAGCAGGACCTCTTTGGCCGTGCTCCTATGTTCCCCGACACTCCGTCGCCGAATACCTGGAGCCATCCGCTCCGCTTCTCCACGACCTATACGTGGCTGATGAAGAGCAACCTTATCAATAGGTTCAGCTACGGCATCACGCGTAACGCGTTCAGCAACCAGGGCGATTCGGACCTTAACGCTATCTCGTTTAGAGACGTTTTCCAGCCGAATCTCTTTGAGCGGACGTTCAGCCGCGTAACGCCGGTACAGAACTTCACCAACGACGTTAACTGGATCAAGGGAGACCATACGCTCCAGTTCGGCATAAATTTCCGTATCATTCGCAATATGCGCACCGATTTTGGCGCCGCGTTTGACAATGGTATCGCCAATTCGTCGTTCTATCTCGGAGCCGGTAACCAACTTACCCAGGCCCTTGCCAATATCGGCCCTGACTATGTGGTTGCTCCTGCACTTTCGCTTTCGGTACAGCGTGCGCTCGCCGGCCTTATCGGCCGACTTTCGCAGTACGGCGCGAATTTTAACTTCCAGTTGAGCGGACAGCCGCTTCCGGCTGGAGACCCGGTCGTCAGAAAGTGGGCAGCCGAGGAATATGACTTCTATGCCCAGGATTCGTGGAGGATCCGTCCGAACCTGACGCTGAATCTTGGCCTCCGCTATGGTTTCAGTACTCCGGTTTATGAACAGCAGGGATTCCAGGCAAAGCCGAACATCACGCTGCAGACATACCTCGAAAGGCGTATTGCTGCATCATCGGTCGGCCAGAATTATACTGATCCGCTCCAGATCGTTCTTGCGGGACCGAAGAATAATCTTCCCGGTTTCTACGAAATGGACAAGGACAACTGGCAGCCGCGCTTCTCGGTCGCTTGGTCGCCGAACTTCTCGGACGGCTGGCTGGCGAGTTTCTTCGGCCGCAACAGTGAGTCGGTATTCCGTGGCGGTTTCGCTGTCACTCACGACTACTTCGGACAGGCATTGGCGGTCAACTTTGACGCGAACAACCGCCTAGGCTTTGCGTCGAACCAGACCATTGCTGCCAATACCTATAACATCACGACCAATCCGGCGCCGCTGTACGCCAATCCCAGCATGGCGATCCGTACACTGCCGGGTATCACAATTCCGGCCGGTATCTCGTTCCCGCTGCAGCAGCCGTTCAACGATGCTCGCAGGATCGAGGGTTCCCTGGATGACAATCTTGTCTCTCCTGTGAACTATTCCTGGAACGTCAGCTTTGGTCGCAAACTTGGATGGGGCATGCATGCAGAAGCGTCTTATATTGGCCGCGCGGCACGCAATCTCCTTGCGGCTCGCGACGTCATGGGGCCGAACAACATCCGTGACCCCCTTTCGGGCCAGACCTATTATGAAGCCGCCCAGGCACTCGAATTCCACAGGCGGAACAGAACCCCGGTCAATCAGGTGCCGAATCAGCCGTTCTTTGAAAATATGTATGCCCCGGGCAGCATCGACGCCGTTCTCTTCGGAGCCGGATTGTCAAATACCCGTGCGGCTTACGGCTTTATGGCTGTGACCTCGGTGACCCCGGGTTGCTCCGGCCCGCCGCTGTTCGGCTGCTATGACAACGGAACCGACTGGACCTGGCTGCAAGACGTCTTTGATCGCTTCGTCGGTCCTAGGCTCTTCTACCAGAGACAGTATGGTGCCCTGTCGGCATACGGTACGATCGGAAGCTCCGACTACCATGGCGGTACGCTTACAGTCAGGCAGCGTATTCGCGGCTTGACATGGGATATGAACTATACCTTTGCCAAATCGATGGACGATGCTTCGGGTCTTCAGACCAGTGGCGTGTTCGGTACGGCGTTCATTCTCAATGCACTTCGCCAGGAAGACAATAGGTCCGTCTCGGACTTTGACATTGCTCATATTGTCAATGTCAACGCGATCTGGGACATCCCCATCGGGCGGAATCGTACCTTCTTTAAGGGTATGAACCGTGCGGTAGATGCGATATTCGGCGGATGGCAGCTTAGCACCATCTACCGGTTCAATACCGGATATCCGGATGGTTACTACTTCGACATCTACGGTTGGCCGACCAACTGGAATGTGCGTAGTGCAATGGTCCAGTTGTCAGATGTTCGGATGAACCCGACCCGTTCGGGCGGACCGGATAACAATCGTCCGAACGCCTTCTCCGACAGGCTCGCGACCTATCGCAGTTTCCGCAGCCCCGCTCCTGGTGAATCAGGCGACAGAAACCTGATTCGCCGCCCATCTTTCTGGGTAATGGATGCCGGTTTGCAGAAGGGCTTCGATATGCCGTGGAATGAGAACCACAAGATCAAGATCCGATGGGATGTGTTCAACGTTACGAATTCGGTATCCTTTGCCGGTAACGCTGACCGCACCTTCGGTCTCGATCCGAATCTACAGGGCGATCCTGGCCCGTCGTTCGGTAACTTTACGTTTACCCAACAGAATCCCAGGATCATGCAGTTTGCCTTCAGGTTCGAGTTCTAATTGAGCTTAGGGCAAAATGATCGAGCGAGTCGAAGAAATTCGGCTCGCTCGTTTTTTGTTGAGAGAATGCAATTTAGTTTCCGGAATTGTCTTTGATGTATTTTTCCATCGTATTCCGCTCAGCGTGGTCAGGTACCTTTTCGAGAAAAGCCTTATATTCGGCCGCGGCACGGTCGCGGGCACCTGCCGCGTTAAAGAGAGCTGCGAGTCGCAAGTGGATCTCGGCCTTTTCGATCGGGGCAAGTTCGATCGCTTTATATAAATGCCCCACGGCCAGCGACCCTTTACGTGCCTGAAGATAAGTTTCGCCAAGAAAATGATGGGCTTCCGGAGAATTCGGCTCTGCCTCAACCGCCTTTGTCAATGCCTCGATCGCCTGGTCCAGCTTGTTCTGGCTGAGATAGAGCTTGCCGAGATTCAGAAGAGCGATCGCAAAATCGGGTTTTAGTTCGAGAGCACGTTTATATGCCTTTTCGGCATCGCTGTTCTTTTTAGTCGTGAAATGGAGCGAGCCGACCTCGGTCCAGGCAACAAAGTCATTCGGGTCAGACGTAAGGATCTCGTTGAAAAGCTTTACGGCCTCATTAGACCGCCCGGCCTTTGCAGCGGCGTTCGCACGCTCGAACAGCCTCTGGTTGGCGGCACTCCGCTCGGTATAGGCGTCGCGAACTGAAACGACATCTGATGACCCGGTGCCTCCGCCAGTACCGTCGGTCCACAACACTTCCATATCAAACCGGTCGCCCCTGGACGAAAAAATCGGCTGCCTGCCAATCTCTGTTCCGCCGACCGTAACAACGAGGAATGCACCGTCCCGCGGCCGTAACAGGAAGTAATAATAGCCCTCATCATTGGCGATCGAACGCCCTAGCTCAACCCCCTCGGCCATGAGCGTAACCGTAATAATAGGTTTTCGCTCACCGGACCGAAGGCCCCTTAGTTCGATCTTGCCCCAGGTGACCGCCTGACCGATAGGAATGGGCATCCCCGTAGCAGAACGGACATCACCCTGAGCCGGCAAAACGGCCGGCATCAAAAGTACCGTAAAAAAAATGCCTAAAACTGCGATGATTGATCTCATATGAACTCCCGAATTTCTTTGATTTTCTTTATTGTCAGTCCAACCGATACCGCAAGTCAACGAATCATAGCGGTTTCACCGGGCGGCAAAGCTATCGTTTCCGGTGATATCGGAAAGGTGGCGGGTGTCGTTAATGGCAAGAACGCGGATGTTTCGGCGGCTCCGGATCTCAAAGCGATTGATACCGCAATTTGACGTTACTATCCATGGGGTATTGCGGGTGTCTCGCCGGATGGCGCCCATTAAATGTAATGTCATGAAGCAGATAGCTCCCGTGTGCGAAAATACGGCGATGCGTCGGCCCGGATGTTTTCGGATGATCCCCCAAAGCTCTCCGGTAGTACGTTCCAGCAATTGCCGATAGCTCTCCCCACGAGTTATCACGTGGCGAACATCGCGGTTCACGAGCGCAAAATAATCTTTCGGATGGCGTTCACGCGATTCGTCAAATGTCAGTCCCTCAAGCACGCCGACGTTGCGTTCGCGAAATGCCGGCGTAGCCGTCGCTGGCTCGCCGATCAGATCGGCTAACGGTTCGGCCGTCTGTACCGCCCTTAGCAAGTCGCTTGTATAGACAACGGAGATCCGCTCGTCGGCGAGAACTCGTGCCGTTAACTCAGCCTGCCGCTTACCGAGGGGGGATAGCGGAGTTGGCCCGTGTCCGCCAAATCGCCCTTCGGCGTTTCCGGCAGATTGTCCATGCCTTATTAAGTAGAGTCGGGTTATGGGCACGCGTCTTGTCTGTCTTTGTCTCAGGCACGCTGCCGATCGACGGTTTGGCGATCTCTTGGGAAGATCAAACGTTCACAGCCTCAGCCTTTAGTTTCTCCGTCTGGTAGTGTGTTCTGAGCGCCTCGATGAATTCGTCGAGCTGCCCCTGCATAACGAGATCCAGCTGATAAACCGTCAAACCGATCCGGTGGTCGGTGACGCGATTTTCCTTAAAGTTATATGTTCGGATCTTTTCGGAGCGGTCGCCGCTGCCGACCATCGATTTGCGTTCGGCTGATAACGCGTCGTGCTGTTTCTGCTCTTCTATTTCCTGCAGCCGGGCCCTTAGCACCCGCATCGCCTTTTCCCGGTTCTTTATCTGCGATTTCTCGTCCTGCATGGAGACCACAAGTCCCGTCGGCAAGTGCGTTATGCGGACCGCGGAGTAAGTAGTGTTTACAGATTGGCCGCCGGGTCCGGAGGAACAGAACGTATCGACCCTGAGGTCGTTCTGGTTTATCTGTATATCCACTTCTTCGGCCTCGGGCAGGACAGCAACCGTCACTGCCGATGTATGTATCCTGCCGCTGGCTTCGGTCTGCGGCACACGCTGGACACGATGGACACCGGATTCATAGCGCATTTTCGAATAAACGTTTTCGCCCTCTATCATGGCTATGGCTTCCTTTATGCCGCCGACTCCGGTGTCCGCCGTTTCCATTATCTCCATTTTCCATCCCTGCTGTTCGGCGTAACGGGCATACATTCTCAGCATTTCGGCAGCAAACAACGTCGCCTCATCGCCGCCGGTCCCGGCCCTTATCTCCAGGATCACGTTCTTCTCGTCATACGGGTCCTTCGGCAGGAGCAGAAATTTCAATTCTTCTTCGGCGGCTGGCAGCTTTGCCTCTAATGCTTCCACCTCGGCGAGCGCCATCTGGCTCATCTCTTCGTCGTCTGCAGCCGCAGCCAGTTCCCGCGCACCTGCAAGGTCTTCGGAAAGCTTCTTGACCTCACGATATTTCTCGACGATCTCGCCCAGGCTGCGATGCTGTTTCATTAGCTTTGCATAGGCCTTCATGTCAGACATCAGCTCCGGCGAGGATATCTGAGCAGTCAGGTCTTCGTAGCTTTTTTCTATCTGTGCAAGCTTTTCAAGCATAAAGTTGAGCGGAACCGGGACGAAAAGGGTTTATCGCAGATAAAGCCAACGATCTGTACAGATCTGTATTCGTCAGTGGCTAACTTGCCGGAGCGGGCTCCAATTTGAGTGATTCGTTGAGCGCAACGATTGCGACCTCAAGCTGTTCACCGTCGGGTTCTTGAGTGGTTATATTCTGGAGCCATATCCCCGGCAGTGTCATCAGCCTAAATATCGCACCCGATTCCTTTTTCGCGGCGTAGCGGATCACCTCATATGAAAGGCCTGCGACCAACGGCATCAACGCGATCCTGACCGCGAGATTCATCCACATTGCATCAAATTTGATCACCGAGAACAGGACTATCGCGACCAGCATCACAACCATCAGGAAAGAGGTCCCACACCTCGGGTGCTGGCGACGCTGGGGTTTTGCGTTGTCCACTGTCAGGTCAAGCCCGTTCTCCCAAGTAAAAACGGTCTTGTGCTCGGCACCATGATATTCGAACACCCGCCGGATATCTTTCAGGAATGACATCGAATAGATCATTATCACGAAAAAGATCATTCGGATAACGCCATCCACCAGATTGAATGCCACCCATGAATGCGGTTTCGTTTCCCAGATGTACGCTCCGGCCACGCTCCACCACGAAGCATTCGCTGCAATGACGGGCGATTCGGCCCAGCCCATCGCGATAAACCAGACGTTCGTCAGCAGCAGCGGAGCCACTACAAAAAGAGCGATGTTGAACAAAAGCGCAAATGCGATAGATCCCGCGGCCCCGGCTGATTCGCCCGCGGTGCGTTTTCTTGCCGGTTCCGGCATCACCACTTTTGTGGGTGCCTTTGTAAATTCTTCGTCCAGCGTTCCTTCCACAAGGGCGGGTTCGAATATCTTCTCCTCCGCCTTTTCTTTTTCTTCCTGGGCCTTTAGGTCGTCCTCAAATATCTTTGCGGAAAAATTAAGCGCCTTTATCCCGAGAGCAAGTGTCTGGATCAACGTCGCACCGCCCCGAAGTATCGGAATGTTCAGCCATTTAAACCGGTCGCTCCACTTCGGCAGCCGCTCGGCGGTCGTCACGATGGTCCCGTCCTGCTTTCGGCACGCGATGGCATATGCCGACGGTGTCCGCATCATCACGCCTTCCATTACGGCCTGTCCGCCGACGATAAGGTCCCGTTCCATCGCAAATACGGTGTGAACAAATCGTGTGAACTTGGCTGATCTTCTGCTCTTCATTGTTGGCAGCTCCGTTTTTTCCGTATTAAGTGATGAAGGCCGGTTGGCGTTCGGTTTGCCGCCAATGGCCCATATCCGGGACAAGAAAAACGCCGAACTTCCTCTGGTGCCTGTCGCTGTCCGGCTTGGCGGACTTTCAGCGGTCGGCGCGGAAAGCGTCGGCGTCGGATCTTGTCGGTTAATGCCTGTTCAGTAAATGCTCCACAATGTCAGCTCGCGGACTTCGCTCCCCGTGCATACCGCTTATTGAATCGGTCAACCCGGCCTGCCGTGTCAACGAGCTTCTGCTTGCCGGTAAAGAATGGGTGGCATTCCGAACAGATCTCTATGTGCAGCTCAGCACCCATGGTCGAACGGGTCTTGAACGAATGTCCGCACGCACAGGTCACGTCTATCTCTTCGTAATTCGGATGGATATCTTGCTTCATTATATTGCTCTCAACTTCAGGATCTGGGACAAACCTTTATTTTATGCCTGAAACCGGTGCGGGTCAAGTTGTTCGGCGACAGTGCGCATCCGCCCGAGTCAGCCTGAATCCGATATTCTCGTCCGGTCGAAAGATATCCTGATCCCATAAATTATTTGAACATTCTGGAGGAAACAATGAAAATATTCTTGGTCGTTTTCACACTTCTTTTTGCATTTAGCAACGTTCCGGCCCAGCGCGGCGAATTGCCTGTTTTCGGCAAAGAAAAGGAACAGCAGGTCTCGCTTTTTGACCAACAGATCTCGTTCTTTGGCGGTGCGACCACTGTCCACCTAAGCAGCGACCTAGTCGGCGCCTTGGGAGCTCTCGAGATCGGTGTTCGCCAGGTGAACAATCTTCCGATCGTGCGCGGTCGCGTGTCCTTTCCTATTACGGACGGAACGCTCGACAACGCCACACTTCGTGGAGAGATCCTTCATTCCAATGGCCTCGTCTTCAGCCGCGGCGGCTCTGCCGTAAAGATACAAAGCTTTATCATCGACACCACCGGGGAGGGAGCTATTATCACAGGACTAGCTTCCGCGAATGGTTCCGTGGTCGGCCGTATCCCACTCTTTGACCTTGACCTCAGCGGCGCAGGCATTCGCGTTAGGGGGGTAACACTCCAGATCACCAATGTCGGGGTAACGCTCCGTCCCGAGGCCGCCGGTGCTCTCAACGCGGTCTTTGAGACCACTGCATTCGAAGCTGGATTTCCGATCGGAACGGCGACGGTAGCGGGCCTCGCGTTCGGGACCTAATGCCGCGTCTCTCGATTCTTTTTCTTGAGGGCCTCTTTGAACGGAGGCCCTTTTTTATTGGGTTAACCTCAGAAGTCGCTGGTTGGTTATTCCGTATCGCTCGGCGATCTCGCGAAGTTGGCCTGCCGCCTGGCGGGAAGATGCTGCACGCGGGTGACGCCTTGCCGTGATCATCGTATTTTTTGGCGTGTGTTCGCTGCTGACGAACTCGAACATCCTTGTAATGTAGCCTTCCCGTTCCAAGACTAGCGAGCGTAGGCCGTCCGTCAGGGCCTCAGCCATCCGGTCGAGCATCATATGGTGTTTCAATATTCCGGCCAGTTCTGTCGGCGGCTTTAGTTGTGTTCTTACTTCCCGATGACAACATGGGGCCACGACAATGACCGAAGCAACCGAACTGATGCCGGCAAAGATCGCGTCGTCCGTTGCCGTGTCGCAGGCGTGAAGCGCGATCAGGATGTCCGTTTCGCCGACATCCTGCCCCGCGATCTCGCCCTCGATAAACGCCAGTCCCTCAAACGCCGAGGCGATAGCCACGTCATTACAGAGACGAACGCTCTCTTTTTGCCGTTCGATGCCCGTTACCTCAACCTTTAGTCCACGGACATTTGCGAAATAGTCGTACGCGGCAAATGTCAGATATCCTTTACCCGAGCCCATGTCGAGGATCCGCAAATGCTCCTTTTCCCGCAGCTCGGAGCTGTCGTAGAGCCCCGCCAAAATTTCTACGAATTTGTTTATTTGTTTCCACTTGTCGTGCTGCCGAGCCATCACCTCGCCGCTGTCTGAGGTGATGCCCAGAGCTTTCAAATAAAAAGCATCTTTGTCTATAAGCCTTGTTTTCCTACGGTCATGCTCAGCGGAAGGCGGCGTCTTGAAGGTCGGTTTGCCTACGTTCAGCCGCGAACTGCGCTTGCCTATATCCAGCTGGAGGTCGCCTTCGCTGGTGAAAAGATGGCCGTTCCTGAATCCGTCGGCGATCGCCTTCGCAACTATCTCTACGCCCTCGGCAATGTCGTGTGTCTTTACCACGTCGCGGGTGGTAAATTTGTACTGCAGAAAAAGTCGGCGGCCTTTTTTTGTCTCAACTATACGGGCAATTATCTTTTGCAGATGTTCTTCATGCCCTTTATAATTGCCTAACGAAAGCCGCACGAAGGTGCCTTTGTCCAGGGATTCGCGAAACGCAAGGATGAAATTTTCTTTGGCGTCGTTCACGGCGTGGCTGAAAAAAAGAGATTAGCACAAATGACCGCCGCTTCAACACAGATCGAAAGCAGGGAATTCGTAGAGACGGTAGCTTTTTTGCTGAGAGAGACGTTCGAAGGTTCACCGGAGGGCGAATCGAGCGCATATCTTGACAAAGGTGCCGGTTTGTTCAACACTCTGGGGCCCATACACCACGAGGCCGCCTCCCGCGAGTTTCACGGCACCACCATCGCTGCCCAGACCGAACATGCGAAGTTCTATCTCGATCGGCTTTGCGAATTCATAAACGGCAGGACCGAGAGGGTGAATTGGGAAGACAGTTGGCTGATAGATACGGTCAACGCCGAGGAATGGGATACGCTTAGGGAAATGGTCAGGTTATCGTATGAGAATACGCTGCGGTGCCTCGCCTCAGTAGAGCGTTGGACTGAGGACGAAGTAGGAATGGCGATCGGCATGGTCGCCCACACAGCTTATCATCTCGGTGCTATCCGGCAATTGGCCAAGCGCGTATAGTATGCTAAAAGCTTTAGCCTTCTTTTTGATAGCCGTGACCGGATCCTTGCTTTTCGGACCTGCCTTCGCACAGGTTGACGAGGGGATCGGCAATGCTGGCACTTGCGGACAGGCGAAGAGCGTTCAGGATCCGCTGATCGATGAGGCCGAGCGCAAACAAATTAATATCCGGCGTGTCGAGATACGTGGAAACACGTCGATCAGGCATCGGGAGTTCGTTAAGCGGCTTCGGCAATTGAACGAAGGAGATATCTTTACCCGGCTTTGGAGAAGAGCGTAAAGAGAATATCAAGGATGAGGTCGATCTTCCCGATCACAAATGAGAACGTAGAGATACGATTGGATAGGGAGTTTGGCGACGTGGATATCGTATTCTGTGTCAGGCAATTACCTGACGGCCGATAGCTATGACCAATTTGTTTCATCTGGCGTTTCCCGTGCATGATCTTGATGCGGCGCGCGAGTTCTACGGCGGCGTGCTTGGCTGTCGCGAAGGGCGAAGTTCGGAGTGCTGGATCGATTTTGATCTTTACGGGCATCAGATAGTGACCCATCTGGCGCCGGATTATCCGCGGCATACGGCAATGAACGGTGTCGATTCAGATTCCGTACCGATCCCGCATTTCGGGATCGTCCTCCAGATGGACGAATGGAGCGAACTTGCCGAGAAACTCAGGTCAAAGGGAGTGGACTTTGTGATCCCACCAAAGATAAGATTCCGGGGTGAGACAGGCGAACAGGGCACGATGTTCTTTCTCGATCCGAGCGGCAACGCTCTTGAATTCAAGGGGTTTCGCGACATGTCCTCGGTCTTTGCGAAGTGAGGCTTTCTTGACCTTGGATCCGGCTGAAAAAAGATGCTTCTGCAAACAAAAACGTCACCAACGGGCTGGCTCGCTTTTGAACTGAACGTTCTCCGCCGGCTGAAATTCACGTCTGTCGCCACGCCGTTCACGCCAGAGCCCGCTCTCGGCAATTATCTCAAGCGCGTTAATGTAAAGGTGATGGCGAACGACCCGCTCCAGTCTGCCTGGACGTGCTCCCTGGCTACGATCCAGAACAACGGCGAAACGCTGACGGACGATGATGTGAATGTCATTCTCGAAGATGTTTACGTCCCGGGCTATAAGCTCGCCAATGCGGCGCTGCGGTCGTGGTTCTCGGAGACCGACGCATGGTGGTTTGATAACATCCGGCGAAATCTTGACCGTCTCCAATCGCCTTTTGCGTTTGCCATCGGCGCCAGCCTTGTGATGGACGTCGGCGACTATGTGCGTTCTTTCATCGAAGAGACGCGCGAGCTTCGCCAACCGCTTTCCAATGTTTTTCGCCGCCTTTGGAGCCTGCGGGCCGCTCCTGTAAACAACGGGCTCAACAACACATGTCAGAACAAATCCGTACGCGACTTTATCGCCGAGAACCAGGGTGACCTGCTGTTTTTAAGGTTGCCGCCGTCACGCGTTTCGAACCGATTCGGCATACCGGACAACGCCGTCTGGCGAGAAGAATGGCTAAGGGGCGGGAACGATTTCTGGCCTGATTTCGAATCTTCTCGGAGCGGGATGCTCGGAATGCCCGTGGGCACGAAATCGCAATATATCGATCTGCTTACACATTCGCTGGAAAACGCCAAGCATTTTCGCACATGGGCAGTGATGCACGTGGAGACCGGGCTTATCTCGACCGAAGAGATCATTGAGGCCATCAGAAAAGTGCGAAAGGTAGCGGCGGTCTATTCAAAGGACTTTTCCGAACTTACCGGAGCTAAGGCCGTTATTATTACAACTTAATTTTGCCGCGATGTGGTTTGGCTTTAGGGTGTTCGTTTCCTATTGCGAACATTGCGCCTTTGCGTGACACGTTTGAGGCTAGCGAAAGAGCCAAACGCGAAGCCGCACAGATCGCGAAGATGGTTTATTTTACAGCACCTGCCGCTTCGGGCCGAGGGTGCGGTTCGTTTGTCTGATGGTCTCTCGTGTTGAACTTGAAATCATCGTCTCGGTGCCGGATAAACCAAACCAGGCCTGCACTCGCCGAGAGTATCCCTGATATCAATGTTAGCGTCATCGGCGAGACATAGTAGATCATCGCCGCCGCGGCATAGCTCGAAAGGCCAAAGACGGTCAACTCCGCTCCTCGGTCGATCGTCGAGATCCGCCCGCGTATATCGTCCGGCAGACTTCGCTGAAAGAGTGTTTCCTGTATCGCATATTCAACCCCGATCAGCGACCTCGAAAGAAAAACGAATAGCGTAAAGAGCCAAAGTGACGGCATCAGGCCCGCGATCGAAAAGAGCACGCCGTGCACGATCAGTGTCACCCAGATAAATGTGCTGTTCCGGTTTCTGAGGTCGAGATAGATCGACGTGCGGTGGGCGATCAACATCCCGAACGTAAGGCCGAGCCCTGTTGCCGTCCACAAGACTGCGACGGCCATGTCAGGGTTCCAACCTTCCAGTCCGGCAAAGTGGACGCCGCCTGCCCGCTCAAAGATGATATTCACGGCACCGCCGCCCACTGCCCAGATAACATTCATCAGCAAGATCGTCAGTGCAAAGTGATTGCGAAAGGCATAATGGAGCCCATCGCGCATTTCTCTGAAAAATGGCTGCCGTTTTGTCCGGTCGGCCATTCGCTCACCGGTCGCGGCGTCGCGTGTCGATTCCTCCGGGATCAGCCAGACCAGATACGCCGACACCAGAAACGAAAGGGCGTTGATGACAAATGCTACCTCATAGCCAAATATCGATGCCGCCCAGCCGCCGAGGGCAGACCCCATCGCCATCAGCAAAAAACGTGTCGAGAACATCAGTGCCGTGCCCGCGAGCAGGCCCTCGCGGCCTGTCAGGTTTGGTGTGGAGGCGTTTTTCGCCCCTTCAAAAAATGCCCCGAATACCGACAGCATCGCAGTTGCCACGTAGGCTATCCAGAGGTTCTCTTTGCTGGTTACCAGCAGGAACATTAACGCGACCGCAACCCGCGCTAGATCCGTCCAAATCATTACCTGTCGCCGGGAGAAACGGTCAACAAAGGTACCGGCAATAGGCGAGGCAAGCGCAAATGGGATCAGCCTGCAAACAAAGAAGATCCCCGCTGCCATAGGCGACGCACCGCTCACCGCTCTGATCAGGCCGAGGCCCGCTATGAAGTTGAACCAATTTCCCAACTCAGAGATGAACTGGCCCGCAAGCAGGTTGCGGAAGTTTCGGTTGGTCCGGATAAGCTGGCCGTAGGTAAGCGTCGACATGCAAGACTAAGAATAATGAGACGCGTTGGAAAACGCTAGATGCAAACAGAATGTTCAGAATGATTCCGAGGACCACGTCTGTCAGGCCGTCGCTTCGGTGCCCACGAGCTTGCCGCGCAGCCACTCTCCCAGCAGATCGAGCGTTGTGACCAACAACAGGATAAAGAGCAGTACTGTCGAAAAACGGTCCCATTGCGCGAATTCCTGATAGGTGTGCAGCAGCAGGCCAACCCCGCCGGCACCTACGTAGCCGATGATCGCCGCCGACCGGATATTGTATTCCAGCATCCAGAGAAGATGGCTCATTATGAGCGGCTTTACCTGCGGAAAAAGCCCGTACTGAAAGGCTTGAACGCGTCCCGCTCCCAGCTGGCGAAGCCCGTCCGATATCTCCGTGTCGATCGATTCGAATGCGTCGCTAAAGAACTTTCCCAGATAGCCGACGCTGTAAAACGTAAGTCCGATGACGCCTGCCAGCGGATTTGGCCCCACCACGGCAACGGCGACCAATGCCCATATCAGGCTCGGAAGCGTCCGGACCACGTTTAACACCATTCGGGTCGCCAGGTTCAGCCAGCGCGGGGCGATAGTCTGCGATCCCGCAACGGCGAGCGGCAACGCGATAATGGCAGCAAAGAGCGTGGCCATAACAGCTATCTGAATGGTCTCGCCAAGAGCTGAGACCACCTGCGGTGTGACCGAAAGATCGGGAGGGAAGAACTGTGAGAGAAACCGGCGGAAATTGGACAGATAGTCCAGGTCGCGGCCCGAACCTTTCATTGCCGGGAGCGAAAATATGACGGCAATGGCAAAAAGCAGGAGTGTGGCCCGGAACGCCGTAAATCGCTCTCGCCAATTCAGCTTGGGTATGCCGCCGGATGTCGTTCCCATCTATCCTCTTCTCGGTTCGCTGATCTCCCAACCGCCGTTCTCGAATCCGAGCCGCAGCTCGAGATCTGCAAAGCGCTCGACCATCGCGCGATCGTGTAGCACGGCGATCACGGTGCGTTCCTTTTTGTCACAGAGTGTTCGAAAACGCTCCATCACGCGGAGTGCCAGTTGTGGGTCAAGGCTCGAGGTCGGTTCGTCAGCCAAGATGACCGCCGGGTCCTGAAAGAGTACGCGAGCTATCGCGGTTCGCTGTCTTTCACCGCCGGATATACTTCTGACCGGGCGATGGACCAGCCCGGCGAGGCCAAGTTCAGCGATGATATCAAACGCCTGCTCCCGCTCTGCCGCCGGAAACCCGAAGAGCGTCTCCCACCATCGGTGATGTCCTAGCCGGCCGCACAATACGTTGGACAGGACACTCAGATTTCCCGTTAGCCGAAGGTGCTGAAAAACCACCCCGACAGCCGCCCGCGGGCCATCGGGAATGGAGACGGAGCCAGCCTGGGGCCGAAGGATACCGCGGAGACATGCGAGCAAACTGGTCTTTCCGGCACCTGACGGGCCCGTGACCACCAGAAGCTTGCCCGGCGGCAATTCCCAGGTCATTCCGGAAAAAAGCCTGCGTCCCCCGCGGCTGAGCTCCAACCCGGCCGCGGTGATCGGCCATCGGCCGCTCTGCGATTGTTCACTTTTGAACGACGACAAGTGCCTCCTTGAGCGGTTTGAGATGGGCCTCCTGTTCGGCCTCGACCAGCTTAGAAGTGAAGAGCCGGTCGCGAAGCTGCGTATTCGCCTCTTCGTTCAGCATCAGCATGGCCTTCTTCAGGTCTTCGCGGTCCGGCGCCGAGACCGTTCTTCGGATGGCAATTATGTGCGTGGGAACATCGCCCTGTTCGGCTATCTTTTTCAGCTTGCCCCTTTGTTCCTCGGAGAGATGCTTGTCCTCATCTAGTACGTAATAGCTTACCGCCGCCGCCTCCGCGTCACCGCTCAATACACGCTCCACCGCCGAGACATATCCCGTGCCGAAGAATACGTTTCCCTTGCCAAAGAACTCCTCCGGGTCGTTCTTTTCGGAGACAAGGCCGCGTTTTCTGAGGTCCCATAGCGGAATGACAAAACCCGACGTGCTCGTCCGGCTTGCAAAGGCTATCGGTTTGCCCCGGAGCTGCTCAATGGACGTATACGGTTTCTCCTTGAGCGCAAGCCAATAACTCTTGTACGTGGTCTTCCCGTTTATCTCGCCCACCAGCAGCAAGTCGGCGTCCTTCGCATTTATCAGGTCGTTCGCGCTCAGATATGCGAGATCTACCGTGCCGTTCGAAAAACCCTCGTTGATCACCGCCCCTGAGATCGGGATGATGACCTCAAACGGACGGCCCAGCCGCGATGTCAGAAATTCTTCGAGAGCTTTTCGTTCTTCGATCATCTGATCAGGGTTCTTGTCCGGTTTTAGGGCGATCACCACTTTCTGTGTCGGGTTCAGGTCGTTGCTCGCAGGGGCCGTATCGCCGCAGCCTGCCGATAAAATGGCTATCGAAATTAAAAAGACAAGGTGGATATGATATTTCATAAAGGTTTTGGGTACGGCAAAATGTGCCGGTTCAGTGGATCTCCCGGCTTGCCAGAAGGGTCCGGGAGATCTCCATACTTTCGGTTTCGCTTTTACCAATTAGCGGGCCGGCACCCGTCAGGCTTCCGCAGTATATATTTGCCACGGCATGAGTGAAGGCTTCGAATTCTTCTGTGTTCAGGCTGAGCCTTACGTTTCCGGCCGTCAGATGAACAGCATTGCAGCCCCTACAGTACCAGACCTCAAGCCTTGTTCGTTGATTCGTTTCGTCAACCATATTGCTTTAGCTCCGGCTATCTGCCAAGTTCGATCTTCACTCCCGCAAGCACCATCCTCGGGCCTGAAGGAAGTATCCCGCGCGATCGGTCAACTATAAAAGTGCGGTCAAACAGATTCTTTCCGCTTACGAAAAATGTTGTGCGGATGGACTCGACGTGGTAGTTTGCCGTCGCGTTCCAATAGGTCTGCGACCCGATCTTGCCTATCTGTCCGTTTCCTGTGGGAGAGTTCGCGTTCAGATCGTCTCCGAACTGGCTCCCGATATAGACATTCTCTATAAAGGCCTGAAACCCCTTCGCGTGCGAATATCCAACGCTGGTCGTAACCAGGCCCTCCGGGACATATGGCAGCCGGTTTCCGCTTACCGAGCAGCTCGTGGCCGACGCTCGCCGTGCAGCCGGGCAGTAGATGTCGAGAAGCGCCGAAGACGTCGTCGTACTGAACCGCTCCCCGCGAAACTCGGCGGTCGGCAGCCATGTGATCGCTGTCCTGACAAAAAAGTTGTGCCGGGAAGGGAAGAGTCGGTCCGTGTCCAGCCTGCCGCTGATCTCAAAACCCTGCTGAAGCGTCTGCCCGCCGTTGGTCAATATTGCCCCGACACCGCCTGCCAAACTCGCCGGGACTATTTGATTCTCATAGTCGAGCCGGAAAAACGTGGCTTCGATCCCGATGCCTTTTACAGGGATCGAACGAACGCCGGCCTCGTAGTTCCAGCTTCGTTCCGGTTCGAGTTCGATCACCCCGCCCGTATTGTTAATAATATCTTCTGCCCTCGGCGGTGAAAACCCCCGATGCACCCCGGCGAAGATCGTGGTCCTCGGCAGCCCTGAATACGCCACCCCAACACCGGGAATGACCTCTCGAACAGACGTCTTGCCAACGGCGATAGGGTCAAGTAAAAGGTTCCTGCGCTCGATGTCGATCTGCTCAAATCTGATGCCGGGCGTCACGGCAAAACTACCAAAGACAAATCTGTTCTGCACAAAACCTGATAGAGCGAAGTTGTCCCTTCGATTGATCTCGGATGGAACGCCGCTCCGGCTGCTCGGCAGATCGCCGTTCTCCTGACGGCGGTCTTGTGTCTCCCAATGTACACGAAACCCGGTCTTCAGCTCTCCGCGAAGATCGGTCCCTGCTCGATATTGAAAGGTCAATTGCGGGGCGATACCGTGGGTGCCGTACTTTCTAAGTCGCCCCTCGTTGCCGCAGGTCGTGTTCAGATCAGCCATACTTAGGCAGTCGGGGTCAACGTTTAGCCTGTTCGGGCGCTGATTCGAATTTGACGATTGCCGCCACCAGTCACGAGCGAAACGGTTAGAGTATGCTGTGGTCGTCAGTACAAGAGATGGTGAGAGTACGGCAGAGTGTGAAAGCGAGAGGCCGTACCGATCCGCAAAGAAGAAGTCATTTCGAAATGGGTTCTGCCGGGGGTCCGCGGCATATTCCGCCGTGGTCAGTCCGGAATATGTAGTATTAGAATCTTCGCCGTAATAACTGAACTTGAATGTCAGCGCATTGCTCTGGTTCAGCGTCTGGACCACCTTTGTCGAGATGTCGTTCAATTCGGAACTTATATTTTCGCGCGATCCCTTTCCTTGCTTGCGTGTGTAGTTGGCGAAGATCCCGGTGCGGCGGATCGTGCCGCTTCCCGAGACGCTGCCGTTTAGAAAGTCCCGGCTTCCGCCCGCCAGCTTAAGCGCGAATCTCGGCTTCTTTGACGGATCCGGCGTGATATAGTTGACGACACCGCCGATGGTCTGCGGGCCGTAAACTATCTGGCCCGAACCCTTTAGCACCTCAAGCTCCGAATACCGTTCGACGGGCGGGTGATAATACGAAGCGTTGTCGCCATAAGGGGCGAACCCGAGCGGTATCCCATCCTCCAGCAAAAGAACCTTTGTTGACCGCGTCGGATTGGTGCCTCGAATGCCGATATTAACTCGAAGGCCAAAACCTTCCTCTTCTCGCAGATTCAGGCCGGATATCTTTCGGAGTGCCTCAGAGAACGAGAAAACGCGCGAATTCTCAAGCGTGTGCCGGTCGAGCCGTTCGACAGCCCCTGGCACCTCATCAAGTGCCGCCTGGGAGCCGGCTACATAGTTCGCCGATACGACCACCTCGGAAGCGATGGGCCGGGGGTAAAGAACTATGACCACCGGCCCTGCGGCGGGTGAGGCGGCCCTGGACTCGCTCAAGGCGAACCCTTCGGCAGCCGCGGAAATGACATATTCGCCCCTTCCGGAGGAGAACGAGAATTCGCCATTCGCGTCGGTGACAAACACAGCCTTAAAGGTCCCGGAGACTGCCGTAACCTTGACTACGGCGCCTGCAACCGGTGCCGAACTCTGGTCAATGATCCTCACTGAGATCATGCTTGGCGGGGACTGGCCGAAGGCCATTCCGGCAAGTGCCGCGAGAAGAAAGGCCGCCGTTAGCAGACGGCCGGAAAGCGAAGAAGAGCGATGGCCGGAGAGGTATGAAATTTTCTTTTCCTGCATTTTTTTTAATTGAAAGTGATTTTCAATTGCATTACTCTATCCGTTTTTGCGAGATGTGTCAAATGCTTCCGAAAAATGGGTCGAAATACGCGGAAAGGGCAGTTCCACCTGCAAATGGCATCTGGATCAATTCCGTTAGATCTTTTTCTCTGGTACGCTCATTGCATTTCGCTATTGTGGCCGGTAATGGGGGGAGAAACTATGAAAAATAGGTTACTAGTTTTGGTGTTTGGCCTGATTGCGGGACTCGGATCGGCGACCGATGATCACGTATCTGGCCAGAACCGCACCGTGAGGGCTGAGGCGGAGCGTATTTCCGGTGATCGGTTCACCATATCGACGCGTACACCTCGCGGCGCACGCATTTATGCTGTCAATAGGCCTTCAGGGCCGATGCTCAACGCGATTGACAAGGGGTTGACGGAGCTATTTGCGGTGGCGCGGAAGCACGGATACAACCGCCGGTTGAGCTTTTCCGATTATTCAATATACATCGCCAGGGCCGACCGGACCGAGGACAGCAAAGGCAATTATTCGCCCGATATAGCCGTCGGGGCTGCACAATATGCCGGCACTGATTACGACCAGGGGGGATATATCTACGCCGCGGGTATGGTGATCGCCTTTAACCCGATGGCGTTCGTCATTGCCGAACACACCCGCGAGATGAACCGGGTCTCGGATGTTGTGCGGTTCGAGGGCGAGCATCTTGTGCTGTACCATAACGACCGTCGCCGCTTCAATGAGACAGCCGACCACAGCAAGGGCGGTGGCCACCCGATCCTTCAATATATGGGTGCCCGTCTGCCTGATATCGTATGCGGCATCTACGATATTGTCTGCACGGCAACACGTCTTTCTCCGCAACAGGCTGATTTCGTCAGGAAAAACAGGGTTTTGAATGGACGTGCCGGTTTACAGGGTTTTTGGCACGGTCGTTGCTGATAGGTCTGGTAACAATAGGACTTGGCCAAAGATCAATGATCTGAGGTCAATTCGAAAGAGCCCGGTGTGAAGGGGAGAGCGCACCGGGCTTTTTCTATCTTTCCGGACTTTCGTGATCGGGAAGCGCGGCGAACCATGGGTTATTTTCTTGCCGCGGCCACAAGTTCACGAACTTCCCTGGCAAGTGTTGGTGCGTGAAACGGGACGCCGTCGCGGATGGTCCACTCGATTCCGCCGGTTTTCACAGCCTTTCCGTTTCGTATCTCTTCAACACCGAGCGGCGAGAGCACCTTGAAGTTCTCAAGCGGGTTGCCGTTGACGACGATCATATCGGCCTTGTAACCGACTCGGATGCGGCCTAGCATGTGGTCTCTGCCTAGGATGCGGGCGCCGTTGCTGGTAGCGTGTTTCACGACCGTCAGCGGATGAAAACCGGCCTCCTGATGAAGCTCGAGCTCGCGGATCAGGCCAAAGCCATAGACCTGATAGATAAATCCGGCATCTTCACCGGTCCCGACCACTCCGCCGCGTGTACCAAATTCCTTTAACGCATCCATCCAGATCCGATAATTCTCTTTCCAAAACGTCTCGTCCGTGGTGGACCAGCCGATAAAATACGAGCCGTGGTTCGCCGGATTGGGCCGGAAAAATTCTTCGAGCACGGGGTGCAGGTATTCCGCAAAGACTGGATTGGTCTGCGCCCGCTGAAGATCGCGGGAGGCCTCATAAATGACCAGCGTCGGGTTCCATGCCACGCCGGCCTCTATCATTCCGTCCAGCACCTTCATCAGCCGTTCGCGGTCTGCCTCGCGCCAAAGCCGCCCGGCATAACGAAAGCGGTGAACCTCGTCGTTATAGTTATAGTAAGTAGGAAAATTCTGCCTTCCGCTCAGAATGGCCGCGTCGGGGATGCCGTACCAGTGTTCAATGCTGGTCGTTCCGAGCCTTATATTGTCCCACGCGTTCGTTTCCTCAACCCCTACATGGTGCATCACCCGCATCCCGTGAGTTTTCGCCGCGGCCATCATGACGTTCATTAGGTCGCGGTCGATGGTGTAGAGCTTGATGCCGTCGTATCCGGCGTTTTTCAGGTCGAGGACGCGTTGGCGAACCTGATCTGCCGTGTTCAGATTTGGCGCCGGGAAGCCGCCGTAAGCATATATCCTGGGCCCGACCAGCTTGCCGGCGGCGATCTGGTCACGGTATTCCAGGATCTTCGGGTTTGCCCAGGCGTCCCGCACGGTCGTTATCCCGCAGGCAAGCCAGAGCTTTGTCACATATTCCACCGGGAAAGACTTTCCGGCGCGGCCGTCGTGCGTGTGGCCATGCAGATTTATCAGCCCCGGCAGCACATACTTGCCGGCGGCATCTATCTCAAGCTCGCCCTTTTCAGGCCGTCTTGCCCTGCCCTCTGCCGCTGCAACCGGGTCGATGCCGACTATCTGTGTGATAATGTCGTTCTCGACAACGATATCAAATGGCCCGGCCGCCGGCTTCCCGCTGCCGTCAACGACCATCGCCCCGCGAACGACCACCCTTTTCAGCCGCTTCCCCGAAATCGACTCCGGCGACTGCTGCGCAATGGCAAACGACGCAAAGAACGAAACAAATAATAGGGCGATAGCTCCGACACGGAAAGTAAGTTTATTCATAGCAATTTATCCTAACGGATCGATATAAAAAGACCTCCGAGATCTTGAATCAATTTCAAAGCGGAAGCAACCCGCAAAGGTTCTTCCCGAAAGCAGTGCTCCACAAAATACGGTTCCCAACCAAGCTGTCTTTTATAGAGAAAGCGGATCTTTCCGTATCTTACCGGTCAACCGGGAACAGATTAGCGGGAGGGTCCGGAAACTCGATATCGAGATATATTTCCGACAATAGAATCTCTATATCGAAATTTTCGATCCTTAGTTTTTCGTCAAGTCCCACGGCCTCTCGCTGTACCCATTCATTCTCACTCTGTTTTGTAAAAAGCGTGACGTGTGGGCGAAGCGATGCTATTAGCAAATAGTCTGTCAGGCTTGGGATCGATTTGTAATAAGTGAATTTCTCGCCCCGGTCAAAGGCTTCGGTCGAGGGCGATAAAACTTCGATTATAAGCTGCGGGTTTGTAAGAACTTCGAGCCCGCCCATCGTTTCAAAAACTCCATCGCCGCAATATACCGAAAGATCGGGATAGCGGTAAGGCTGGTAATCGGGCACTTTTACCTTTAGGTTAGAGCCGAAAACCGAACAGCCTCGACCCAATATGGTACGAAAATGAAAAATGGAATTCGAGACGATACGCTCGTGCATCGGGCTTGCTCCCGACATGCACCAGACGTTCCCGTCCCAGAATTCGAACTTCTCTTCGGACGTGCGTTCCAGTTCGAAGTACTCTTCCAGCGAATATTTCTGGTCTTTTATGGCGAGCATCCCTGTCATTTTCCACCTTTTTGCCGTTTTCGGTCAATTATGACAGAATATCCTTTTTATTTCACACAAATTATCCGAACAGGAAGGTTAAATAATGGCTGGAAGATATAAAGTTACGGTCGTCGGCGCCGGGAATGTGGGTGCCACTGCTGCACATTGGATCGCAAGCAAGGAGCTTGCTGATGTTGTTTTGGTCGATATTGTTGAGGGCACACCGCAGGGCAAGGCGCTCGACCTGGCACAGGCCGCCCCCATCGACGGATTTGATGTAAAGCTCGTTGGTGCAAATTCTTACGAAGAAACGGCAAATTCCGACATCGTCATCATAACTGCCGGGCTGCCGCGCAAACCCGGTATGAGCCGCGACGATCTGCTCAAGACGAATTCCGACATCGTCGGCCAGGTGACCGATCAGGTGGCGAAGTTTTCCCCGAACGCATTTATCATCGTCGTCTCGAACCCGCTCGACGCGATGACCCAGGTGGCGTTTCGCCGCTCCGGTTTTCCAAAAAATCGTGTAATGGGTATGGCCGGCGTGCTTGATTCGGCACGGATGCGATGTTTCCTCGCAGAGGCATTGAACGTCTCGGTCGAGAATGTTACCGCCTTCGTCCTCGGTGGTCACGGCGACACGATGGTGCCGCTTCCGCGTTATTCCACCTGTGCGGGTATCCCCGTTACCGAGCTGCTCGATAAGGCAACGCTTGACGCGATCATCGACCGCACGGCAAATGGCGGAGCAGAGATCGTCGGACTGCTCAAGACCGGTTCGGCTTTTTACGCTCCTTCGCTCGGAGCGGTCGAGATGGCCGAGGCGATCCTCAAGGACAAGAAAAAGATCCTTCCCTGTGCCGTCTTCCTCGAAGGCGAATATGGCATCAGCAATCTTTTCGTCGGCGTCCCGGTCAAACTTGGCAAAAACGGCGTCGAACAGATCATCGAGATCTCGCTCTCGAACGATGAGCGTGCCGCTCTCCAGAAGAGCGCGGCGGCGGTTCAGGAACTCGTCGATATTCTTGAGATCTGATAACCGCCCATAGGCGAACATCTGATCAGACGCCCGAAAACTCCTCGACATTGGCTTCGATGTCAGGCGTTCTCGGGCGTTCTTCTGTCCTGTTCGGCCCCTAAACCACCTGATATTAGGAACGCACCCCCGTTGCGATCTCGCTTCTCATCCGTCCCTGAAAGAACGGGCGCGGGTGGTGCCTCGCTCGTCGGCGATTCGGTCATATTGACATATTGCTTCGGTCAGATAGCCAGAAATCCGGTCCTGGCCGGGTGTGTCAGCAGGCCATAACATTCATTATTACAACAATTAGATCATTGGCACGGCTCTTGTAATCAGTCATGGCGGCAAAGAGTGCCGTTTCGATAGTTTAGACAGGAGTCAAACATCAATGATCAGATCGAACATCAAAATCAACGGGATCGAGAAGATACTTTCCGGTATCCTGCTTTTCTCGTTGTTCTTCATGAATGCCGTTGCGGTAAGCATGGCCGGCGGTGAAGTCAGAACGGGAACATCCGGCGTTACGGAGACGATCTCGGTAGCTACCGATCTCACGCAGCTTGGCCGTGAAGGAAGACTGCATGAGAACCTAGATCTTGAGAGCGAGACACTTTCGCTTATCAGGATGCTAGTGGGTAGCGAGAACCGTCATCCGATAGTGCTGGACGATCTCGGACAGGCGGGCAACAGCCTCGCGGAACAACTCGCCATTAAAATAGCCTCCGGTTCGGTGCCCACCCAACTGGAAGGCAAGCGGCTGGTCAAGCTTGAGGACAGGAACATTCTTTCGAACGCCGGTTCGGCTGGTATCGAAAAGATAGCCGCCGCCATCGAGGAGATCTCATCTTACCAGGGCGGTTCCATCCTTTTCATTGATAATTCGGTAGGCCTGCTGCGCCATTCCGCAGTATTGTCGGCCATCCAGACGGCAGTAAGTTCCAGTGGATTGCTTGTAGTCGCTGCCGATACCAAGCTTGCTTTCGCTCAGGCGGCCCTCAGTACGCCCGAAGCGATCGCTGATTTTGATTCATTGATGATAGATGCCCGAAACGGCGGCGACGAAGCCGAGTCAAAAGGCAAGTACCAAGGCTACCAAGGCGACAACGTCTCGCCGGACCTGAGGGAAATGATGGTCAACGACCCCAACGCCGTTGCCGATGTCATTCTCCAGGCCCGTGATGCAAACAGCCCGGCCCTTCGATCGCTCCTCGAAAGCGGCCAGGCAAAGATCCGCGAGCGCATCGGTTCATCAGATACGCTTGTTGTCAGCCTGCCTGTTTCCACTATCGAAAATTTGTCCACCAGTGGGTTGATCCACTATGTTTCCCCCAACCGCCCAACGCGGTCATCCGGCCACGTTGAAGATACGACCGGCACGTCTGCAGTCCGCAGCTTGCCGGTCGGCGGCGGTACTCTGAACCTCAACGGTGCGGGTATTGGTGTAGCGATAGTCGATTCTGGGATCGACACTAGCCACTCGGGTTTCCATAACGGCTCCCAGTCGAGGATCAAGGCAAACGTTAACTTCACTGATTCTGGTCTCGGAGATGCCTACGGCCACGGAACCCACGTTGCGGGCCTCGCCGTCGGCAGCTCGACCAAGAATAACGGTGCTTATCGAGGCATCGCGCCTGGAGCGGACATTATCAGCGTTAAGGTATTAAATGATGTAGGCGTTGGCCAGACCGCCTGGCTGCTGAACGGGCTCAACTGGATACTTCAGAACCGCCTGCAGCATAATATCCGAGTCGTCAATCTCAGTCTCGGCACGGTCGCCGTTGATAGCTATCACAACGACCCGATCGCGCTTAAAGTAAAGGAACTGACGGAGGCGGGGATCGTTGTTGTTGCCGCCGCCGGCAATCTTGGCCGCGGTCAAAACGGCACCAAGCAATATGGTTCGATCCACTCGCCGGGCAACAGCCCCTGGGCGATCACGGTCGGTGCCGTCAACAGCTTTGGCACCAACAGCCGGTCTGATGACTCTATCACGACATACAGCTCGCGTGGCCCGAGCCGCAGCTACTTTACGAATTCGCTCGGCGTTCGCGTTTACGACAATGTGGTCAAGCCTGATCTCGCCGCCCCCGGCAATCAGCTTGTCTCTTACAGGTCGCCTAATAATCGGCGCGTAACGCTCGCCCCCGAACTTGATATTCCCCTCGCTCAGGGCGAAACGCTTGCTGACGGGATGATGTATCAGAGCGGCACGTCAATGTCCACCCCATTGGTCGCGGGTGCCGCCGCTCTACTGATCCAGCTAAACCCGAATCTGACGCCCGGAATGGTCAAGATGATCCTGCAATACACTGCTCAGCCTTTGGCCGGTGCAGACATGCTCGAACAGGGCGCCGGACAGCTCAACGTAGAAGGAGCGATCAGGCTTGCGAATTCGCTCAGAAAAGACGTTGATTTCAACGCCCTCAGCCGCGGCAATTCGTTGGTGCCTTCCGGTTGGACACATCCGACACCGACAACAAACGTCGCCGGCGGCACTTTCCCCTGGTCACAGCTGGTTTTGGCTAACCATACGTACATAACCGGTTCTGACCTGGTAACAAAATTCCAGCTGGGCTATAGGCGCAACAACCACCTTAACAACGGTGTTTCGAATAGCCTTGGCCTGTTTACACTAAACACAACCAGCTTCTTTACTACCGGATTGAACGTCCATACGAACGTTACGGTCAGCAATGGCGGCAGCGCGGGTTCGGGAACGATCCTTCTTGCTTCCGGCGTGCTGGTCGGTGACGGAGTGCTCGTCGGTGACGGAGTGCTCGTGGGAGACGGAGTTCTGGTAGGTGACGGAGTGCTCATTGGAGACGGGGTCCTTATTGGGGACGGCGTTCTCATTGGCGATCGGACCTCAAGGATGGAGTAATTTTCCGGAGGTCCGTCCCTTTTACTCAGAATACTTGTTCATCAAGCAAGGAGAGTACGATATGATGCAGCTATCTGTCACAAGTAAACTCGATCTGTGCCCAAACGGCTCTGAGATCATCCTGACGGCGGCCCCGGACCTGTCCAAGGTATGCCGGCTGAGCAGTGACGATACGGGCGAGGTGATCGCATTCCTCGCACGCAAGCCTGTGCACACGGTAGCGATGGTCAGCATGATCGTCGACAACGGCATCGAGAGCCCGTTGAACCGAGGCAAATTCGTCGGTTACCGCAATGCCGGCGGAGAACTTGAGGGCGTTGCCTTGATCGGTCACACCACTCTCGTAGAGGCCCGTTCGGACGAATCATTGAAGGCTTTCGCATTTGCCGCACGGTCTTCAACGACGCCGATCCATATGATAATGTCGTCGGACGATAACGCTGAGCGTTTCTTTAACTACTACGGCAGCGGTTCGCTGCTGCCACGCCTGGTCTGTACAGAGCTTCTCTTCGCGACCAGTTTCCCGTTCCCGGTCCAGGACTGTGAATGGGAGGTCAAAACGGCCGAACCTAACCAGATAAACGAGATAGCCCGTGCCCACGCCGAGGTCGCGTTCATCGAATCGGGCGTTGACCCCATGAGCCGGGATCCGAAGGGGTATATGGAGCGCGTCATGCGACGCATAGAGAAAGGCCGGACTTTTGTCGTATATGATGGAGATACGCTGGTTTTTAAGGCCGATATCATATCCGAAGCTTCGGATGTGATCTATCTCGAGGGTATTTGGGTTTCTCCTGAATACAGGGGCCGGGGATACGCCGCAAAATGCCTGGCGAAGCTAAGCCTGCACCTGCTTGAAAGGGCGTCCACGATCAGCCTCTTAAGCAACGTGGATTTCCCCCACGCACACCGCAGCTTCATTAAGGCCGGGTATCAGGAACAGGGAAGCTGTACCACGATATTCCTTTAAAAAGATATAGACTTCGTGCCCGTAAATGTTAGATAATAGAAAAGGATCTGGCTCCCAAGGTCAGATCCTTTCTTTCTCCCATCCACCGAATGAAAGGCGTCCCGCCTGGTTTTTTCTGCCTTGGCCGCACGGTCTTGTTTAAGGCTACTTCTAATGGATCAAGCTTCGGGGATAATATTTGACCGCACGATCTGGACCGACCGCTTTATGAAGCTTACGGTCCTTGTCGGTGTGATCTTGTTTGCAGCAGCCCTCTACGACCTTCCTTATGGGTCGCTTGATCTGCTGTTTGCGGTAATTCTGGTCTGCACGATCGGGTTCGGCTCGCGCATCAGTGTAAAGATACCGCGGCTGAAATCCCATATTTCCGTCTCCGATACGTTCATATTTCTGACGCTTATTCTTTACGGTGGGGAGGCCGCAATAATTGTTGCCGCACTCGACGCGTTCGCCTCGTCATATCGGTTCTGCAATCGCTTTTTGACCATACTTTTCAATTCGGCCGCAATGGTTATCTCGATCGCGGTCGTGTTCGTGACGCTTAAGGCAACTGGGCTTTACACCGAGTTCCAACTTCGCGGCGAGCCCGGCCATCTCACGGATTTCCTTGCTGCACTTTCGCTAATGGCGGTCGTACAGTTCGGAGTGAACACGACGCTGGCCTCGCTCTACGACCTTATCAAAGAAGGCCGTAACATCTGGGAAAATTGGAAGACGAAATACCTGTGGTCCTTCGTCACCTATCTTATCGGGGCGGCCGGAGCGGGTTTGCTCGTGCAGTTGATAGCAGCCGCCGGCATGCTTGCTGTTTTTGCGGCAATTCCTCTGATCTTCTTCAGCTTCATGACTTACCGGATGTATCTCCAGAATGTCGAGATGTCCATCGCGGAGACCAAAAGAGCTGAGGAATATGCCCACGAGATCGAGCAGCGGTCGGCTGCACTTGAGGAGTCGGAGGAGCGGTTCCGCAGTGCTTTCGACCATGCCCCGATCGGTATCGGACTTGTGTCGCCGTCCGGTAAATGGCTAAAGGCCAACCGAGCGCTTTGCAGGATATTGGGCTATTCGGCCGATGAACTCGTTACAATGACGTTTCAGGACGTGGTCTCTCCCGATGACCTTGGTCCGTCAATGATAAGGATCAGCGATATACTCACCGGACGGCAGCCTAGCTGCGAGATGGAGCAGCGCTACATTCATAGCACCGGCCGAACGGTCTGGACCTCCTGGAGCGTCTCGACCACCAGCCGGGAAGCGAGCGAGACCGCAGATCTGATCTTTCAGATCCAGGACATTACGGACAAGAAGGTCGCTGAAGAACGGCTCCAGCACGAAGCAAGCCACGATTCGCTCACCGGGCTTCCCAATCGTGCCCATTTTATGCAGCGGCTTTCGGTGGCCCTCAAAAAGGCCGACCGAAGCGCGGAAAGCAACGTCAGCGTTCTTTTCATCGATCTGGACCGGTTTAAGAACGTTAATGACAGCCTCGGACATCTGGTGGGCGACGAGCTGCTCATAAAGATCGCCTCACGGCTGAAAGAATGTCTCCGGCCGGGCGATGTAGTGGCTCGTCTTGGCGGCGACGAGTTCACGATCCTTGTCGAGGGGCGGCACGATCTTTCCGAGGTCAGCCAGATCGCCGAAAGGATCCAGCGGAAATTCAGTCTTCCTTTTGAGATCCGCGGAAATTTGATCTATAGCTCGGCTAGCATAGGGCTGCTTACGGCCTCTGACCGATATCGTTCGGCAGAGGAAATGATGCGCGACGCCGATACGGCGATGTACCACGCAAAGCGTTCAGGCAAAGCACGCCATGAAGTTTTTGACGAGAAAATGCATGCCGAGGCACGTGAGACCCTCAGGCTCGAGACAGATCTGAGGCGAGCGATCGAAGAGGAGCAGATCACTGTAGACTACCAGCCCATCTTCTGTTTGGATACCAATGACCTGGTCGGTGTCGAAGCCCTCGCCCGTTGGTGCCATCCTGAGTTCGGCGACATTAACCCTACACGGTTCATAAAACTTGCGGAGGAGATCGGATGGATCGATACGCTGGGTGAGCAGATAATGCGCCGCTCGTTCTCAGATATCGGGCCGCTGTTGTCTCTGCCTTCGACGCCCGAACTTAAGCTGAGCGTAAATCTTTCCTGCCAGCAGTTCGCCACCCGAAGCCTTGTACGCAGAATACTTTCTATTTTGGACGAATCAGGCTTTCCATCCACCCGGCTGCGATTGGAGATAACGGAGTCCGTATTTTTCGAGTATCAGGACCGCGCTATTGAGATGCTCCACAATCTGCGCGGATTTGGCATAGAGATCGATATTGACGATTTTGGCACGGGGTACTCCAACCTTGGTTATCTCGTTCGCCTTCCTATCTCGACGCTCAAGGTTGACCGTTCATTTGTTAAAGCGATGGGAGCGGATGGAGCGAACTCGGAGATAGTAGAGACGATCGTGTCACTGGCGAAAAACCTCGGACTGACGGTCACGGCCGAGGGCATCGAGACCGAATCTCATCTGAATGTGCTGAAAAAGATGGGATGCGAGCGCGGACAGGGATATCTTTTCGCACGGCCCATGGGCATCGACGAGCTCCGTGATTATCTCTCCGTTTCTGGCGAACGAGTATTTACCGAGGTTCCGGGCTCCGACATCACACATCACCCGGTCGTGCAGTGATCACGGTCCACAAAATTCGTCATTTTCATTATTCTCTTTGGTATCTCCGCTCGATGAATCTCGTTACCGTTTTCTGTATTCGATCGATACAGTTAAATGGCATGACCGCTTCGCACCCGCCGCCCCTGCCCGATTTTGTCAAAAACAACACCATTTGGTTATAAACATTCAGGCAAAGACCCCCTTTCTCATTGAAACAAACGGAGTGGAACGCTGATTGCGCTTGAATACCGTTGTTGATAATGAAGTTTCAGATCAGGTTTTGAAAGGGGGATTTATGATACGTAGTAAACTTCTCGAGTTTACAGCATTTTTGATGTCGTTTGTGCTGATCGCAATGGTCGCCGGCGACATTTCTGTTTTTGCACAGCGAGGCAATGATCGTGGCCGCGGAGCTGAACGTTCGCAGCATGCTCGAGGCGATCGCGGAGCCCGACAGCAGCAGGCACGCAGCGACCGCCGGTCAATGATCCAACAGCGTCAGAGCGATGCCCGCTCTCGACAGCAGCAGGCACGCAGCGACCGTCGGTCAATGATCCAACAGCGTCAGAGCGATGCCCGCTCTCGAC
>CALMAH010000030.1 GCA_937859595.1 uncultured Acidobacteriota bacterium
CCCGTTTTCGCCCTCGCGATGGCGGAGATGTTGCCGAACTTTCACGAGACCGTCCCGCCGAACATTTCCATTTGGATACAGTTTGTTTTGGCGACACCGGTCGTTATTTGGGGCGGATTTCCGTTCTTTCAGCGCGCGTGGGCCTCGGTGAAAAACGTCAGCCCCAACATGTTCACCCTGATCGCGATCGGAACCGGGGCCGCGTATCTTTTCAGCCTGTTCGCGCTGTTCCTTCCCGACCTTTTCCCGGCCTCCATGCGCGGGCTGCATACAGGGTTGATCCCGGCTTACTTCGAAGCGGCGGCCGTCATCACGACGCTCGTGCTGCTCGGGCAAGTGCTGGAACTGAGAGCTCGTAGCCAGACATCGAGCGCGATAAAGGAGCTTTTGGGTCTCGCACCCGATACGGCTACGGTAGTGTTCGATGACGGTGGCGAGGCGGAGATCCCGTTGAAGGATGTGCAGATCGGCGCGACTCTGAGAGTAAAAGCGAACGAAAAGATCCCGACCGACGGTCGCATCATCGAAGGCGAGACGTCGATCGACGAATCTATGGTGACCGGCGAGTCGATCCCGGTGGAGAAAACGTCAGGGGACAGCGTCATCGGGGGGACGATCAATGGCCGGCGCTCGTTCACGATGAACGCCGAGAAGGTGGGCAGCGACACGCTGCTCGCCCAGATCGTCCGGATGGTCGGCGAAGCCCAGCGTTCCAGAGCGCCGATCCAGCGACTTGTTGACATCGTCTCGGGCTACTTTGTTCCGGCCGTTATCGTGGTGGCGATCGTCGCGTTCGCCGTCTGGATGCTCTTCGGCAGTTTCGCATACGCGATGGTTGCGGCAGTTTCGGTTCTGATCATCGCCTGTCCGTGTGCTCTGGGTCTCGCTACGCCCATGTCGATCATGGTCGGAACCGGGCACGGCGCCCGACACGGAGTGTTGGTAAAGAAGGCCGAAGCTCTTGAGATCCTGGAAAAAGTAAACGCTGTCGTGGTTGATAAAACCGGCACGTTAACGGAGGGCAAACCGCGTCTTCAGACGGTTCTATCATTAGATGGTTTCGACGAAGAAGAAATTTTGCGTATGGCTGCGAGCCTTGAGAGGTCGAGCGAGCATCCGCTGGCCGCGGCAATATTGAGTGGCGCGGAAGAGCAGAAAATAGAACTGGCCAAGGTGGAGGACTTCGAGTCCGTGACGGGCAAAGGCATCACGGGCAAGATCGACGGAAAAAGCATACTGCTCGGCAATGCGAAACTGATGGCGGAAAACGACATTGAGTTTTCGGCCGATGAAAAGGCCGACGAGCTTCGCTCCGGCGGGCAGACCGTGATGTTCATCGCCATCGACGGCAAGGCCGCTGGACTAGTGGGCGTGGCCGACACGATCAAGGATTCGGCAAAAGAGGCGATCGGCGATTTGCACCGGCAAAACATCGAGGTGGTCATGATGACGGGCGACAATGAGATGACCGCTCGCGCTGTTGCCTCGTCGCTCGGCATCGACCAAGTTTTCGCCGACGTACTCCCCGAACAAAAGGCCGAGAAGATCAAGCAGCTTCAAGCGACAGGCAAGATCGTCGCTATGGCCGGCGACGGCGTGAACGACGCGCCCGCCCTGGCCCAGGCCGAGGTCGGGATCGCGATGGGGACCGGAACCGACGTAGCGATGGAAAGCGCCGATATCACCCTTTTGAAAGGCGACCTGCGCGGCATCCTTCGGGCGAAAAAACTTAGCGAGGCGACGATGAAGAACATCCGCCAGAACCTCTTCTTCGCCTTCATCTACAACCTCGTAGGCGTGCCCGTCGCGGCCGGAGTCCTGTTCCCGATCTTCGGCCTCCTCCTCAGCCCAATGATCGCCAGCGCCGCCATGACCTTCAGCTCCGTTTCAGTGATCGTCAACGCGCTCAGATTGAGGAGTCTGAAACTCTAGAAGGCTCAATAAGCTGGATTTACTTTGCTCGTCAAGGCTGCGCGGTTAGCGGGCAAGTGTCTAAAACGAAAAACGATTTTCTGAAGCCCGACGTTCGCGCCTCTTCGAGTGCAGTTCACTGCGTTCGGTTTTTAGAACGCCATGACCGTCTGCAACAGTCAAGCTAGTCCCTACCGCACAGCTTTGTTGATCTGGTTCTGCATCTCAGGAGTTACTTCAGCGGGGCGAGCCGGTAACGGTGCATTTCCTCGTTTTCCATCGCGCCCAATATCGTCGAGAAGTAACTTCATCTCTGCGATCTCGCGCACCTGGGATTCGATTATCTGGTCGGCCAGCTTTCGCACGCGCGGGTCGCTGATGGTCGCCTTGCGTGCGTTGTTGATCGCAATCGAATGATGCGGGATCATCGACTTCATGAACGAGGTATCGGATACAGCAGCTTGGCTCCGATTCAACAGCAACAGTGAAGCGAAACCAAGACATCCCACGACCAGAACGATAATCTTGGTTGTATTACCCTTATACATGGACCACATGAAGCTGAGCATCACAACCGTCATGACGCAACCCATAACTAGCGAGGCGATGAGTCGGTTAATGCTAAACATGGCGTGGTCCACGGTAAAGATGAGCTGATACATCAGGAAGAACATGATGAACGTTGACGCCGCGATCATCGCGGCAAATCGGAGCCAGCTCATACTCGGCATTTCGGATCGGTTTTGGTTCTCCATTTTGCTACTCCTTTCTATACTGTCGATGCTGACAACCCAAGCAAAAACCGGCTAGTTCGGCCTTGAAGCACGTAACCTTCGCAGGTCGACGCCTTTCATACTGCGACGGGATTTGAGCAATTATCGGGTATCGTAACAAACAGGCTCCCGATAAATCCCCGTATTGCTGATCATAAAGATGCCTAATGCAGCGTCTGGACCCGGCGTTTCCACTCACGTACGACAGTATATGTTGCTAGGAACGTACACCACTGTTTGTAAACGTACATTTCTGAGAAATACAGATGCGGAAACGCCGAAGCAAATGTTGGCGGGGACAGGCACACTACGTGCATCAATTGCGGAGCTGTGCTCCCTTCAACTCATTTGGAAACGAAACGTGGTCCGAAAGAACCCGGACGGTTGTCAAGTTTGGACGAAAACAGAGATGAACATATATCCGTCCCCGGGGTAGGGTTGGTCGACCACGGTTTTACAATTGTCTCGTTAACGATCCACCTGCTTGGTCATACCCAAAAATGTGAATTCTCTTAAATGCGGTGTCGCAGACACCAGATTCAAGTCGCTTAGCGAAAGAGGCGGCCCTTTCCAAGTCCGTATAGACTCAGGCGTAACTACGACGTACCTAGTTGTTCCTTCGTCCCGAAGATTTCCAACTGGTATTGCCCAAAGGGTAAATCGATGAGGATTTAACCTTGAGTAGATGTAGAAGTAGTTTCGATAACTCAGCGAACGACCTTCCGACGCAAAATTGCGCACCTTTTTCTCCCAAATTATGCCTTCCAGGTCTTTCAGCTTTTCGGGGAATGAGCCACGTTTCTCATGGAATTTCAGCAGATCCCGATTCATCGCTCCGGTCGCGTCAAAGGGCATCTCTGCAGCTCGCTCACGCTCGTAGGACCACAGGGTATAAACATATACTCCAATCGACATCGTCAGAGCGAGTGGAGCTAATACAAGAGAGATTTTCAGCCTATTTAACATCTATTTCAAATCGAAGCGTGCTCGATACCAAATGAGTTTCTATTGCTTTGGAGAGCGACGGACCGAACATCATTCGGAAGGGTGTTTAGCGCGGTGTTAACAGGATCGCTCTCTTCGGGTTCTACTTCTACCTGATCTTCGAGTAGACCGTATCCTGATATTTGTCGGGCTATTGCAGCCAGTTCGGTCAGTCGTTCACTCGTGCAGATGCGATCGACACCCGCTGAAATAATCTCTTTTAATGCGGCCTCGTCATGCCCGGGGACTGGACCGCGTTCGATCGGCGCGGTAAGTAGAAACTGAGGATCGACATCGCCTAAATGAACATCGGTGGGAGCGCCTTTTGGTAAAGCGGGAAAGATATATTTAGAAACCGCAAAAGGCGGATATGCTGCCCTAATTGGGGGAGCCGTGTCGCTGATAATTAGTACTTCGGAATGAGCCGCCGTTTGTCGTATCTCGTTCGGCTGCATGAGCGCACGCTTCTGCTCTGCATACCTTGTGTTGTCCTGCTTCTTTCCGGGAAAATCCTGAAATGTCTTTGAAAAGATCGTTGTGTCGCCTAGCTGTTTCGATGCGTACTCAGCCGTAACGTCATCCAGTCCGGGAAGAAAGATCTTGGTCATGATCGTTCCAAGAATTGCGTTGGCGGGCTCACGTCCGTATTGATCGTACATTTGAGGCAGGTCCTGATACCCGAGTCCAAGCCCTACACCGCGTCCCCGGCCGATACCCGAGATCCTCTTAACTTCGGAAACATTCAGTTGATAGGCTTCATCGATCAAAACGAAGCATGGATGCTCAGGCTCGTTTACACCATCGAGCCTCATCTCCATGACCGCCTGTCCCATGAATGTTGCAATAAACTCCTTATACACATCCGCAGCACCCTCCGAGACTACGAGATATATCGCGGTGCCGGGTTTGCGAAGATCCGCGAAGTTTATCGACCGGCAACCGGAAACCTCTTCATCACGGGTTGGCGCAACTGTCACCATCCGAGCCGGTGCAAGAGTGAACGGGCGAAGTTTGTTGTAGAGACCGATCAGAATTGATCCGCGTGTCTGCACTGGAGCCTGCCGAAAGGCCCTGTACGCCTGCTTCGCATAGAGGCTAGGCGAATTCGTCATCGCTTCGTTGAAGGCCTGGTCGCTATCTCCGCTCAAGAAAAGGAGGAAATCCGCAGCGAAGGCGGGAATTGCTTTCTCGCGGTAGACCTCCGCGATGTGAAGTAAGATCGCGGTCAATGCTATCTGCTCGGCATCACCCCAGAACGGGTCGGCATTCGTTCTTCGGCGGCTTTCGATCCCGATCATCATCCCCGCGAGCTGACATGCAAAGGCCGGATCATTTCTGCATTTTGGAATGAAGTTCCAGCGATCGCTTTTTGTCGGATCATTTAGGTCTAAACGATAGATCGTTTTGGCTGCACCGGCAGTCTGAGCGAAGAGTTCTCCTTTCGGATCGTAGACAAGGCAAGACGACTTGTTCAGGATCGCTCGTATCATCGACACAAAAAACGTCTTTGATTTGCCGGAGCCAGTCGGACCGAACATAGCAAAATGCCGAAGCCACTGACTCGTCGGAAGAAATACGTCGCGGCCGCGAAAAGCTTTTGCAATCGGAAGAGCATTTGCAGGTATCGGGAGACCTCTTATCCGGTTCATCAGACCGCAGCGGATCAAGTCCGACGCCTTCGCCCACCTGGCCGAACCGTGCGCGGTGCTCATAGTTCGAATTCTGTAAGCCCACATTAGTGAATAAGCATCGACTAGTGATCCGGCAACACATATCAAGGCCATCGCCCAGAAGACCAGCGTGATCAATCCGTAAACGTCCAACAGAACACCCGCATACAAGCACAATAGAGCTCCGACGATTCCCAACAGAACAAAGAAAAGACACATACCAATGTCAGCGGACCATTGCCAAAAAGCCTGGTACGATGGCAGAAACTGCTCGTTTGCTTTCCTTGGGATTCCATAGGAAGCATCAAACCTCTCGATCCATTCACGGGAAAACATAGTCTTATGAACTAGCGAGCGCCCAGCATCGAACTTTGTTCGCGGAGAGACTCGATTGTCGTCGGGTTCAGTGTCAGAGCATCGCCTCGCCAATGCCGAATTTTCCAACCTGATGCGCTTAGCTGTTCAGTGGTTAAGAGTGCAGCCGGCATCGGTTGATCACGTTTCGCTTCAAAATACAGAACGGAGTTCGGTTCGCTTTGCGGAAGCGGAAACCTGAAAAGGATTTGCGATTCGTGATCCGTACGAGGAATGGCAAGAACCTCGAATGAGAAAGGCTCACGTCTGTAGGCCACATGAAATATGCTTTGCTCGGAAGTAATAATCCCATTGCGGAGTTCGATTCCGGGCGGCCATAGTTTCGACGAAGTTAAATTTCCAACGATTCCCGACACATTATGCGGAAGTATCGACCTCCGGGTATTGAAGGACAACACCGACAATGAGATCGCCATTCCCAATGCTGAGGTTTCGCGGAGTCTTAAGGCCTGATCGTGCTCCGGGCCGGAAAATGGATTCTTGAGCTGTTTTTCATGCTCCGCCTGCTCTTCGCCAGAACCGTGGGCCGGTGCCTCGACGAATTGGACTTGGGCAGAGTTGTTCGCGGGCGATATTATCCTGAAAAGTCCATACACGCCGACAAAACATAAAACTACTAAGACACCCGCATGCCGTGAGAGATCGACCGACTTTATAAAGCGGATCCTCTCTTTGAACTTCGCAAAAAGGTCCAGTGTGTTGGTCGTTTCTTTCATATCGAAATGCCGGAAAGCTGCGGCCATCTAACTTTCCAATCTGGATCTCTTCTCGCAAGCCAGGAATCTATGTCGGGGTGGAAAGCGTCCGTCATTGCGAGAAGGTAGTCGAGTTGGAGATTGAGCAGGTCTCGCGATGCACCGGCCTTCACGAAATAGCAGAAATACCGAACAATGCTTCTCGCATCTAGCGATCCGATCGAGTCGCGTTCAAACGCCGCGACTATATCTATAGACTCACGAACGCTCGGATGGTCTTCTATACCGGCGATCCCTCTGACGGCGTCGATCAGCTTGGTTGCGAGAGCCAGGTGGGCTGAGGTCGCTCGCTTGTTTCTTGTCGATAGGATCTCAAGCTCCTTTACTAACGAGGGGCTCGCGAATCGGCTGAACACGTGTCTCGAAATAAACGGCGAACTGAGTTTATGACGAAGATCGTTCGAAGTCGTGATGACGATCGGCCGGAACCGCCAATCCGAGATTCCGATGGTCCCGCCTTCAAATCTCGGAATGTAGATCAACCCGCGTTCGAGCGGCATAAGTAGCGAATCCTCAATACTTGGTCCGAATTTATCGCTTTCATCCAGGATCAACACTGGCGGCGGCTTGTGTTGTGAAGATACCGCCGCACTTGCAGCAAGGTCGTATGCGATTCCAACCTCACCGAGAATCAGAAATCGGCGCTGCCATTTGGATCGACGGGCGTTGTCCAGAAACTGAGTTTGCTCTTCGAGCGGTAACTGTTTTGCTAGAGCCAAGTGTTCCCGCATCCAGACCTCCTGTTCTTCGGAATCCCAGTCGTAGAGGATCTCTTCCTGTTTCAATCCATCACGGCCCGCCACGACGCACATTGTCAAATTGCATGCGGCTGCGAGTGCTTCTGGGAAGGCAGTCTTTCCGCTACCCCTTGTTCCGGAGATCAGCCAGGCCCGACCGGACTTGAGGCTTTCGCAAAAGTCTTCAAACACCTGCTCATCTGGTACATAGCCATTGCGAGCCATCAACTGAAAGAGATCGGCTTCGAGCCCCTCCGATACAAGGTCACGAGGGTTTATCTGAGACCGACCTTGATCGAACGGAATCATTCTTTCTCAACTCCCGTGCTAATAGCTGTCAGTGGTGAGGTGCTTGCTTCCGGCAATTGTGTAACTAGAACGTACCCGCTCGTTCCGGCTAGAACTTCCAGGAACGTATCTTCACGTTCGCTTCCAAAGAGGGACTGGCTTGTATCCTCAGACAGTCTTTCTGAGCCGCGACGAAGCGGTTCGGACAGAATTACGGTGCCGCCCGATCGTAATGAACCGACCGATCCCAATACCGACCCGGCAGTATCCTTCAATCCGCGGAAGAAGCGAGTCCACTTGCCCGTGACCCTTTTTCTTTCTCCGTCGATACCAGACGCCCCGTCGGTTCCCATGAGTTCTCCAGTGAATCTCATCAGTTCACCTGACACCGGATCAATGAGGCCGACAACAGCCACAAAGGCTCTAGTTGATTCGCCGCCTCTTACGTTGCCGACGAGCGTCGTGCCGGCCGGGTACGAGTACCCCTTTCCTTCGATCGGCTGCGTTAGTTCCATGCGAACGACACCACCCGAATTCCGTAGTGTGTAGATCGCACCTAACAAACGTACGGGCAGCAAAGTGCCGAAGGGTATCCGTCCCAAAGGTTCTTGCTTTCGCGCCTCAGCATCCGGAGTCATTGGCTTTGTGTCCGGAGAAGCGATCGCAACGTTCTTCGTTTTAGCAATCCCGAAGAAAAGCGATCGGCCCAAAGGCTCATTAGAAGTGGTTGAAAGAGCCGATTGGGAACCATTTTGGTGCGGAGCCACATCCGTCGATTTTGCATCTGGCATTTCGTTCTGCCTTTTTGGCATTTCCAGAGATGAGAAACCAGCGCCGACATGCGTGAACGGCGGTTCAGATGGAGGTCGGGAATTTGTCGGCGTTACTATGTCGCCTTCGTTACCGGAAATTGTTTGAGGGGTATCACCTATCTCGACATCTCCAGCCGAACTGGATACCGGGTCTCCGGTTGTCTTGGGTTCTTTCGAAGCGACCATTGTCAGAGCGGCCTTGAGTTTTTCGTCCTCGGTCATCGGTGCGGAAGTGGCATCCCGCTGCCCGGTTCTGTTAACGGATTCTGGTTTTGGCTGAGAGAACCATCCCATTCCAAAAAACCAGGTAATTGTGGATCCCATTAGAAGTAGAAAAACGATGAAAGCGGCGATGCCTTTCATGATCTTTCCCGCACGAGAACGCGGCGACTTGGAAGCATCTACCGGAGCAAAGTCGTCCGCTGCATAAAGTTCGTCTTCTGGAATATCCGTTTGATCCTCGAGAAGTAACTTCTCTCGGTCGTCATCTGCTTCGATGTCGGGCAATGCGGTTGGAATATCGGTACTCGTACTCACAGTTGTTTGCATCGATGTTCTCCTTTATCTGGATCCGTTCAGAGCCGCTGATATGGGAGCGTCGGCTGCATCCTTGTGAGCGACAACCACTCTCACCTTTTGATTGGTCGCTAGCGTCGGGGTTTTATAGACAAGCGCGTAAAAGCTCGAAGAACCGGGAAGAACAAGACCTTCCAAGGCAGTGGTTTCCAGATATCGGATATCGACTCTTGAGGTCAGGAGGCTGTTCCCATCTTTATCGAGTGTCTGTATCTGAAGTTCCGGCGATCCATTCAGGAGTCTCAAATTCGACGTGGTAGAGTTTCGAACTGCTACAACAACGAGCCGGTTTTCAGCATCAAGATCTGTAATTCGCGACACTGAAAGTTCCAGTCCGTGAAGAGATGGCGTCCAGACTCCGAGATGCTTCTTTGGGTCTCTGAGAACATCCGCCAGCAGTTTGTTAGAAGACTTCGAAACTGCTGCATCGGTCATTACGCGTTTTGAACTGTTTCGCTTTGAGTTTGGTACATCCGTATATGCGGTTTTGACGATCGAGCTGTCTTCGGACCTAGCGGCATCAGAACCGCGCGGATTCGTTTCAAGGGATGGCGACGAGCCAACGAGTTTTGAAACGGCTCGCGAATTGATCGGTGAAGCGTTGACAGACTCACCCCCTAGATCGAAGGCAAGGCCCGCGACTTTTCGAGCTGACACGACAGCATCCCTGTCATAGGTGATAACGCATCGGTGCGCGTTCCTTCTCAGATCACTCACCGGCACGAGTTCGAGAATGAGAACCAGACCGGATCGCATTTGAAGGCTGATCGCCGCAGCAGTGGTTCCATCCTTCGATGGAGCAAAAGCTTCTCCCGGGTAGATAGTTATCGACCGGTCAGTTTCCTTTGTAGGCGACTGAAATACCGAAGCAAGTTTGGGGTTGCCTTCGTGGATGTAATAGATGCCGTCAGATGCCGGAAACTCGACGACCGAGACGGCATTCTGAGCCAGTCCCAGACGGATAACCGTGGGCTGTTTAGGATTGACGGTTACATTTGCCTCTCCCGACAGAAAATCAGGTTGCGGTGAGTTAACAACTGCGACCGGCTGAACTCCGCCAGAGGCCGACGAAATGTCGACGATCCTTTCGGCAGACTTAGGCTCAGGAGGGACAGGCCGAGCAATTTTCTTCTGGCCCGGTTTAACTGCGGGCTTTCGAACCTGTGCCTCAGCGTGTCCGGAAATTACTGCGAGTGCCGTAAGGGCAACCGCGAGCAGTTTCATATGGATATGTGCTTTTTCTTGCATTGTGTTCATGGTAGTTAGGGTCGGTTTTTATTGGTCGTTAGTAGGTTTACTGTTAGTGGATTCACTAACGGTGTTGTTCATTGAAGGACTTTCCTCTGCATCTCCGATGAGAGATATGGGCGAGACCGTCTTACCGTTAACTGGTTCAACCCTAAAGCGAAGGATCGTGAATCCAGTTCGAAGGTTGTTGTCGTTGCGGATCGGAGCCGACGGGCTGTCTTTCAGAAGGAATTTGCATTTAAGCTGTACGGACTCTTCCACGTCGTGTCCTGCGGCTTTGCGTCGTATCTTCCTGGTCCCGATCGCTCGAAGGATATACGGATCACTTTCATCGACAGATAAGTCCTGCAGCTCCCAGGAAGAATTGACACTTTCACTCTTTTCCGCAGCAAGAACGCCATTCTGCTTTAACCTAGCGGCCATCGCCATCGATAGATCAGGATCCAGCATCCGAAGAAGTTTGTTGACCTGTGCCTCGCGGGTAGATTGCTCGACTTCATAGAGGGAAGTGAGAAATTCCTTTACTAAATATTTCTTGTCGGTCGATGTCGGATTGTCCGGCGTTATGCTGACCGTCTCCGTCGTGCCGTAGTCGCGATTGTTAAGCTCGACAACTCGTCCGGAAGATCTATCGACGACTATCCGATCGGCTTTTCTGAAGATGAGAAAAGTATTGATGCCGCCGCTTAAGACGAGGGCAAACAACAATACCCAAAGTGCGTTGAACAACGAGGCAATGGTTACGATGTCGTCCGGGTCGCGGGTAAGGTAGGTCGGGGCATCCATCTGTTCTCTGGAAACTCCCGGCAACTCGATTGTGGTTTCATTTGATTTCATAGGACATATATCTCGACGGGGCTAATGGCAAAAGCAGTGCCACATATGAATCACCGATAACTCCTCGATAAAGCATTCACTCGCGTTCCTTATCGGGTTGGGAATCGGTTTAAGAATTTGCCGACTGGCGTGAAAGTCGTCCGCGAATGACGTGAAAATTCGCCGACTACTTTTGAAGTCCTAGAAGCGGGTTCTTACCGGCAAAGGTTGACCGAGCTAATTGGGTTGAGTTTTTTGGGATCGAAGGTCCGACGATGACGGGCCCGAAATCCAGCAGCTGCGACGAGGCATTTTCGCTATTCCACGAGACGACTCTTCGATTACCTGTACGGGGATCGTAAAACACCGAAATAGCTTCTTTTGTTCGAAGGCTATCTGGACTTGGAATTTTGGACGTTTCGGCGATCGTTTCCGGTGGAGAAAAGCTGGAGAGCCTTCCTTGTTCCTTTAACCAGCGATACACTTTCACACCTTGCGAAACGTACCCGACAGTCTCTTTGTACGGCGGTACGCCGTGGGCGGTCCTGCGCCTCGATGCATTGATCAATTTCCCATTGGCTCGTAATTCGCGGCCCTGAATATAGGCTAAGACCGTTCCTTCTCCGGCGTTGTAGGCTGCCAGAACAGACTCTAGTCTCCAATCGAAAAGCTGTCCCAAGTACTTTACATACCGAGCTGCTGCCCGGATTGATGATGTTGGTTCGTATGGATCGGCCAAACCAAATCGAGCTGCGGTTGCCGGCATGAATTGCATCATTCCCTGTGCATTCTTAGGACTAGTCAGCCATGGACGGAACCGGGTTTCGTTGTAGGCGATAGTCCAGAGAATTAGTGGGTCGACGCCTTCACTTCTTGCTGCTTTCTCTATGGTCGCCTCGAAAACTCTCGCTCGCGAAAGTACGTCCATTCTTGCAAGTGTGCTTCGGGAAACTCTTTGTGTTTCCTGGGACGCAGCTGATAAAGGAAAGCCGAGCAAGGACGGGATGATGAGTACGAGGGCGAAGGTGATCGGTTGCTTCATGCCGACGGCATCGGCAACCGATGTGCCAACAATCCATTCGTCGAAACGGCACGACCCTTGCAAAGCGAGAGAAATCATTGACGCTTTTGGTCATTCATCAGCATCAGGAAAATCCACTTCAGCGAGGACGAATATGAAGAAACTTTTAACGATCACAAAGGAAGGGCTAACCCCATTGGCACCGTTCGCCTTGGTATTGCTTTTCACAAATCTTGTTTCGGCCCAAGGCCCGATCTTCACCGGCGATGCGAGCAATCTTTCGAACATCATTCGCGAAGCCCTCAAGCTTATGGCGATCATTTTGTTCTGTCTCGGAGCGGTCGGCGTAGCATGGTCGATCTACAACAAGATGACCGGCAAAGAGTGGGGCAACCAGGCCTTTGGGTCACTCCTTTCTTTTGCTTTCGGAACCATCGTCGCGGTGTTCTGGCAGCTCGCACAGGGCCGGGCGGTCGGAGTTGACACGAACTTCTAGGGGGACAGACCAATGAGAAGACGTGTAACACGACCAAATGTTTTCCGAGGACTCAAGAGGTTCGGGGTCTACTCGACGGACTGGAAGTTTATCCTGATCCCCACAGCCATTGCTTATCTCGTTCCGTTTGTTCTAGGTGTTTGGGTCGGATATGTCCCGTTGGGCTTCCCGGTAGGATTACTGGTATTTCTCACGCTCTTGGGAACCTTCAATTACCTACGCCTAAGCAAGCCATCGTACTGGCTTTCTCAGAAGTTCGACGCTGAGATCGACGGGTGGGCGACGTTTCGACCGCCGCTGAACAGCGAGATCGAGCCACTCGTTTGGACTATCCCAACCCAAAAATAAACGAAGGAAATAAACATGGACATCGCAAACCTATCATTCACACAGATCGCAATCTCACTCTTCGGCGGACTTTTCTCCGCAGGTCTTGGTCTAGTAGCCGGATACCGGATCATCCCGGCATTCAAACTACAAAGAGGTCGGACGGTGGCTGGCCCGATATCGGCAAAGAAGAAAGAACGATCTATGGCAGAAGCCGTTGGACGACTGCTTCCGACCGAAATCGCCGGGCTGGACGGCAACATCATCCGATACAGGGACGGGAGCTACGGCAAGGCGTACATCTTCGAGCCGTCGAACAGTCTCTACATAGATGGGAATGTGACTGAACAGCGGATCGAAGAACTGAAGACGATCCTCAAGTTCGAGAAGCCGAAGAACACGGTCATACAGTTTCGATTTCTTAACTCGCTTGATACCGGAGAGGTTCTTCGAGACCATTTGCTCTCACGCGATCCGGAATCGTCCGACCCGGTCGCAGGCGTCCTTCAAGCCACCAATCTTTCACTCCATGAAGAAGCCATAAGATCCGGTGAAGTGATGCGGCAGTCCGCGACAGTCTGGATCCGCGTGCCCGTAAGAGATGCTGCAGACAATAGCCCTCTTTCGTCGCTACTGCCCTCGCTTGTACGAGACGTCAAAGAATACGGCATCGCGCGACTTTTCCGCTCGCCCCTATTGAGGATAAGAAATCGCGAAAGTGAATTGATGGTGCAAAGAGAGGTGCAAAGTGAAGCCGCGTGCCGACTCAAAGCGGCACGTGTCTTTCAGTCGTTCGAAGCTAACTTTCCGCGAGGGCTTCAGCTTCGTGAGATGAGCCGAACGGAAATTTTCGAAGCACTCTTTATCAGCCATCGCCGTGAACATCAAGACTTTCCAAACCTCCCAGACTTGCAGCATTCAACGTGTGTCGATCTAAGGCGATATCTGTGCAGTACAAGTATCGAGAGCACGCGTGAGCAATTTGTCCGGCACAATGGCACGCCCGTATGCCTGGTCAGCCTGAAAACTCTTCCGAACGGATTTGTTACCGCCGACATAATGCGCTACCTGACGGCCACACGAGCTCTGGGATTTCCTCACGAGATCGTCGTTGATCTGATGACAACCCAGAAACAGGCTGCAAAAAAAGACCTGCAAAAGCGCATCGACCGGATAGAGGGAAGCCGGAATACCTGGCTCGGATTTAGGAATCTCAAGAAAGACGCGATCGTGATCAAGTCCGATCTTGAAGATCTTCTCGAACAGGTAGAGGGCGATAACGAAGAGATCTGCAACCTGCGGCTGAATGTCATCGTCTTTGCGAGCCGCTCGAAAGGAACGAAGGAAGCTCGGAAGCAGCTTGAGATACTTGATGACCGGTGCGATGCGGTTGTTTCCTCGATCCGAAAGAAGATCGGTGCCGATGCGATACGGGAAGATGCGATCAGGCAGCGAGCCATCTATCCGCGAATGCTTGCGGGTGAACTCTCCTCGAAGCCAACCGGCCAGGAACTCACTGAGACTGCCGATTCGGTAATAGCATTTGTCCCGACGGAAACCAGCTGGCGGGGAAGTAAACGCCCGCACAGCATCTTTACAACCCCGAACGGGCAGATGTTCGGCCTCAATCTCTACGATCGGGCGCTCATCAAATCCCCAACCGTCATAGTTACGGCCGCGTCCGGTGAAGGAAAGTCATTCCTCGCTTCGATGCTGATCACGGATATCAGGGCGCACCGCGGAAACGTTAAGGTCCGGGTGATGGACTACAGGCATTCGTTCAAGCCAATTTGTCGCCTGTTCGGCGGCCGCCACATAGAGTTCAATGAAGCCGATCCCAAGCCCATCAACATCTGGAACTACCCCGGGATCGAGACGGGCATCCAGCCGACAAAGCGGCAGCTTTCGATGGTTTTGACGGACATCCTTATCCTAAGCAAGACGTCGAAGAACGACGCGATCACAAGCGCAATAGCCGCGACCGTCATCGATGAGGTTTATAAGATGGCGCTCGCCCGCAACGGAGACGGCAGGCCGAAGTTCCAGCCAACACTGGGACATTTCCTCGATGTTCTTAAGACCTATCACTGGGAACCGGCACAGCAGGAGCCGGCTAGCGAACTTTACCTAAAACTCAATGTTCATCGCAAAGATCCCTGGCTCAACTCGCCGACTCATCCCGACTATGACGTTCCATCGATGTTCGATGTGTTCGAGCTTTCGGGCATAAGCGGTCTCGACGAAAAGATCCGCGAGAGCGTCGGCTTTCGAATCAGCGCCCAGATAATGCAGGAGATCGGCGAAGAAGACGACCGCCAACAAAAGACCCCGATCCTTTTTCTTTGCGATGAGATGCGCGAGATCAACCGACACTTTCCGGCGATCCAGGAGCTTATAGCCGAGGCATCAGTAACAGGCCGCAAGGAAGGCTTAGTGACGGTCCTTTTCTCGCAAGCCTACGAGCACTTTACAGGAACCGCAGAACGTCCGAATGAGATCGGAATTGACCTCGTAAAAAACTCCGGCGTAAAGATGATCGGCAAACAGATCGGCGGCTTCGACCGTCTGGCGTCAGACTGCGAACTCGCTCCCGAAACCGTCGCAGCTATCCGAGCGATCAGAAATCAATATGGCAGATATACGCAATGGGTGTTCGTGATCGGAAGCGGTGCCGACAAGATCGTCCAGATGGCCGAGATACGTCTTTCGCCGGCAATGCTTTGGGCAAACACCAACGATACGAATGAAGCGAACGCTCGACGACTCGTCGAAAACATTCGGCCGGACTTGCCGCCTGAGATCGTCGTGTCGTGGCTCGCCTCGAAGTATCCGAGCGGATTAACGGCGATCGGACTCACGGAGATCTCTTCTTTTGACCTCAATGAACTGAGTGGTCTGGAGGTAGCAGCATGACTAGGAATAACAGAACAGTAAAGCAGATCGTTCTCGGAGTAATTCTCTCGTCGATATTTATCGGAATAGATGTGCGTCCTGCGCAGGCGCAGTGGACCGTTTTCGATCCGTCGCAATATACGCTTCAGGTCGCGAAAAGGATCGAAGAGGCCGCGCGGTGGGTCGAGACCATCAATCACTATATCCAAACCTATGAGCAAGCTGTTCGGCAGTACGAGAAGATGGTCGAAAGCGTAACCAACCTGCGCGGGATCCTCGACAAGGTCGATGAGCAGGTAATGCGGCACAAGCAACTCATAACTACCTACGCCACCATCGGCCGCCTGATTCGCGGCACCTTCGAGCTAAAAAAGCGAATTGAGGCGACGATCACGAGCCAGATACATTCGGTAGTAAATATTGCGAGACGCTTGAAGAACGGCATCTTCGATATGGAAGCAAACAAGCGTGACCTTGATGATTTTATACGCCACTCGATCGGTCGCAGTGCCGATGCTCACTTGGCCAATTTGGAACGTCTTGCAAAGCTGGATTCCGAACTCGAAAGGATGCTCTTTGACCGTGAGAACATCCTTCTCGATCTCGCAAAACTTTACGAAGAACGTGAACGGATCGCTGATGAGACCAGGGCGATCTCTGCGAATCCTTCCGCTAACCAGGACGGTGTGCAATCCCTCATCGACCAAATGCTCGCCATCAATCTGCGCATAACTACCGTCGAGGGTCAGCTGCGAGAACTCGAAGCCAAGATACAGGCTAAATTCATTGTCTATGGCTTGAAGATCGAACAGATGACCGAATTCGGAAAGGAGATACGCCGCAGCACCGAGATGATGACGGGTATCACTCAAGCGTCAGATGAATTCCTACGCGAACTCGAACGCTACGAAGTATGGAACGATGACGTCTATCAAAGCCCGCTTCCATAGGGACCGGACCTAAGAACTCATCTAAGCACTAAACAAACCAAAGCCATGAGAAACGCGTCTACTTTTCGCCACGCTTTAGCGACAGCTCTATTCGTTCTCGCCTGCTCCGTCTCGCCATGCCTCCTCGCCACGCCAGCGGCCGGGCAAACCCGGCCGCGCCCTCCTCGCCCACCGCGTGTCGAAGGACAGACGCCGATCGGCACGATGAACGGGCAGCCCGTTACGGCGAACGATCTGATTATGACCGTTAACCCGGATTCACCGTTCATGCCGCCGCTTGACGGAAGTCCGGCTCCGGCTCTTAGAGAGTTCGAGGACAGATATCCCGCAAATCCTGTCACGAGTCCATCCCCCGGTCCAGTGTTGCCGCCGAAGCCGCCCGCTCCGAGTTTCAGCGAGCAGATCAGAAACCTAATGCGAACCGGCCAGGAATGGCTTTTTCAGTCCGTACTGAACGTGATCGTAAAGCCGCTAATGCCGATCCTTACTTTCCTCGCATGGATCATTGCGAGCTTCGTTCTGATCTTTGCGTTCATAAGAAGATTCCACGACAACCGCGGGCTTGGACCCGAGCAGCTTGTTGCCTGGGCAATTCGGTCGATCATCTTCATGGTATTGATCGGGGCCAGCCCGTTCATCATCGACGGCCTCACGATCACCGGGAAGTTCTTTGCACGGCCGATCCGTGCCTACAACCGTTCACTGGTAACTGAGTTCGACGAAAAGATGAAACAGTATGTGAAAGCAAACTTCGCTGTCGAAGATCCAAACGAGTTGCTTGCCGAACGGCTTCCAAACGGAGAGCCGGGCCTTGTCGGCATCATCATGGATAAGGAATCATCCGTGAAAGACATAACCGGAGAACTCAATATACTCGGATGGAATATGCCCAGGATGTTTACCTTTATGGTGATCGGGCAGAACATCATAAAGTTCGGCGGACTCTTTCTGGCGATCGCGGGGCTGTTCATTTTGATCGGCCTGAAACTGGCTGCTCCGGTACTGGCAGCTTTCGGCTTTGACGAGAAGTTTGCGGCTCAGATGTTCTATCCGTTCTGTTGGGGCGTCGCTACTTTTGCGCTGGCATTTCCGATGGTAAAAGAAGTGACTCTCTATGTTTGCTATGCCCTCGGCGTTCTCGCGCTTTCTATCTACAACGGTGAGAGCACATTTTCTCTCGATCCCGCCACCGCGCAGATCATTACCAACGGTGCTTACGATCCAGCGTCGAGTGCGCTTATCGTTACCGCATTGTTCTTCGTGTCTAGCCTCTGTTTCATTCTTGTTCCGTGGCTTAGCTATCGAGTTCTTCGCGGACAGGTTTATGAGGGCGTATCTCAAATATCGATGGGATGGATGCTTTCAAGTTTAGGGACCGCACTTGAGACATACGGATTAGTGGCCGGAGCCGCTATCAACCGTCAAGCTGAAAACACCCAGATCCAGGGCATCTACAATGCGGAACAGACAGCCGCGAAGAAGGCTCTTGAAGCGGCGAACCAGTCAACAGACGCAAGGTTGATCTCATCGGTCGCTGGAGTCGAGGGCGGGCTCGTTACAAATCTTGGGCAGATCCGCGCCAATCAGGTAACGCAATCTCTGCTCGCAGAAGCAAGCATGAACTATGGACTAAGCAGCAGCCGCTCTGCTACAAATCGTGAGATCACAGGTACCTTGGCTGAAGCCCAAGGAACGAAGGAAGCACGTAGCTTTGATGGAAAAAAGGAAGTTGAACTCCGGGGCCAGGGCAACATGGAGCGCTTTGGTATGAAGACATATGAACTCACGCCGGGCGGTTCGTCGATCGCGGGTACATCCGTTCCGATCCGAACTGGCCAAGAACTTTTCGACTGGTCAAGAGACAAGCATCCGATACAGGAAGTCAACAAGCAGATGGATTCTAGTACGCGAAGCGCTGTTGCTCTCCAAAATAACAACACCGATATCGTCGCCGACAAAAAGGTCGAAGCTAGCAATACCTATCAAGGCGAGATCAATCAAGCTCTTGAAACACAGGCTTCACAAAGCAAACAGGCGTTTAACACGGGAAGTTCTATCGCTTCTTCAAGCAGCAGACAAGGAGCAGGAATTCAGCTTTCCGGTATCAGACGCTCCGCTGACCTGGAGAAGGATTCGAATCAACTAAACTTCGAAGGCCGGAGCGAAGCGGCTTCTATAAATCAAACAGCCGCGATGGAAGCAGCAAGGCTTCGTTTGGTCTCGACGGTCGTAACAGGTTTCTTCAGAGATATGGATCGGCGATTGGAAGAAATGAAGCCAAAGTACTAAATCCTGTCGATCTGCTAGTCCCTAGGCTTGAATAGCGCGTCCGGCGCTATTCAGGCTGTGCATCTTTGTTGCGGCGGCCCTGTTGGCGCCAATTGAGATTCTTGTACCCTTATTCTTGTAGGAAAAAAATAGTATTTTTTCCTACAGGAGCATAGGGTCACAAATGGGCCAAACAATTGAACAACAAATACTTGCGAGGGCATACGGGCACGGTAGGGGTTGGGCCTTTTCATCAAAAGATTTCCTGCATTTAGGCAGCCGCAAGGCAGTCGATGTCGCCCTGATCCGCTTAACCAACGCAGGGACGATCCGACGGGTAATTCGAGGGATATATGACTACCCAAGATTTAGTGACTTTCTAAATCAGCAACTCGGCCCCGACATCCACCAGGTCTCATTAGCCCTTGCACGAAAGTTCGGATGGTCGATCCAGGCCGGATCGGCGGCGGCGTTGAACCTGATTGGCCTTTCAACTCAAGTTCCCAGTCAGTTCATTTACTATTCAAACGATCCCGATCGAAAGTACGTCATCGACAAGACCGCATTGCAATTTGAGAAGACCACTCTGAAAGATTCGAATGGAAGAAACGGGGATCGTTGTGCAGGCCATAAAGGCACTGGGTCAAAAGCAGATAACGAGCGACGTGCGGAGAACGATTCGGGAATGGTTAGGCCCAAACAAATTATCAAAGGTGCTTAAGGATGCAGAACGTATTACGGATTGGGTTTATGCCGAGATAAAGAAGATCTGCATGGAGGCGATGAGTGGCCGTGACTTTAGCTTCCGAGCCTTTGCGTGACTGATCCTTTGCCTTTGTGGTCAAGGGAGTATGACCTGCAGATGCTTAGCCAGTAACGCCTCAAGTTTTAATTCTTTTGCGGCTCGTCCGAGTTTCACTTCCGTAGTCTTTCTTTGTGCGAGGGATTCCCGAGCTGCTTTGATCGCGGTTCTTTCGCCTATTTTAGTGATGAATTTCAGGGCTTCAAGGACCGCCCTTTCTACAGTTACTATTCGATATCCCTTTTCATCCATGATCTCTTTGTCGAGTCTGGTTTTCGTTCGAATGAGTCTATAGCCTTTCATTCTGGTTCTTTTTCCAGGAGGAACAACTACCCATATCTCCCCCGGCACCTGTTCGGCAAGATTGTAATGATAAAGGGCAGAAAGACCGCCAACCGCCGAATCCTGCCCAAACTTTGAATACGCAACCTGAAATCCTACATCTTTATCCAGCGAAGCTTTCGGATGGACGTAGATCCCACGGCCAAGCCGAACGAGATCCTTCGCGGCGACGAGTCGTGATATGTCTTGTTGACTGATGCCCGTCGCTTTGCCCTGAGCCAGCGTAAAGACCCCGAGTCTTTTTAGCTTTTGTTCCAGTTGTCTGTCCATCATTTAAAGCATGTGGTGTAAAGTGACATTTATCAAAAGTAAATGTCATTTTACACCAATTGACATTATTTCTTCACACAGCTAAAAAAGCGGCGGGAAAGGAGGTATGAATATTGGGTACCGCCGAGTATCAAGGAAGAGTCCATGCCGAATCTGCGGTAAACCGGATTGGTGCAGCACAACAGTAGATCAGAATATCTCCTTCTGCGCTCGTTCTACGACATATGCCGATCGGCTTAGCCGAGATGGGTGGGGAATCTATTACAGTAACTTCAAGCGACTGATCGGCCCGACAAAAACCTTCTCCGCGAAAACTCAGGCGTACTCAATTCAAGCTCCGATTGCTTCGATTGAACATAGACATAAGATCTATAAGAAACTCATCCAGCTTTCGCCGTTAACTAAGTGCGATGAGTCGGTTTCTAGGAACGACGGGATAAGAGGCGCGCAAATTCGCGAGGTGGACAAACATGGCGGGTTTCCTAAAACAGCAATCGAACGACATAGGCTTGTCGAAGCGATCATCGAATCTTTTGTAAGCGAAGATGGGATTGTTCCTGCATTTAAGGGTGTGCCTGGATTCTGGCGAGGCTCGAACGGAAGGCCCCGACTTGGGGGTGATTTTGATTTTGTCGAGGATCTGATTCTCATACCCTTCATTGACCCAAAAGGCTTAATACAGGCCTGCCAGATAAGGTGCGTGAAAGAGTCGTCTGCATGGTCAGGAAGGTATCTATGGCTTTCGTCAATTCGGCACCGAGACGGATGCGGCCCAGGAACTCCACTCCATCATGAAGGTCCTTTGGGATTCAAGGGTAAGTCCATCCAGACTGTGCTGGTTACTGAAGGTGCCCTGAAGGCCGCTACGGTTCAGGCTTTTCTACCCGATCGATATGTCGTAGGAAACAGCGGTGTTGCCACGTCACATCGGGAGATCGTGAAAACTGCTAGAAAGAAGAACTTGGAGATAGCGTTCGACGCCGACTGCCTCACGAATCCGCATGTCGCGAGAGCTCTTGCGTCACTTATCGCCCTTCGAGTTCGAGAGCAGAAGTTCCTATCATACGACCACCCCGTCAGAATTATTACCTGGGACAAGCACTACAAGGGGATCGACGATGCACTAATCGCAGGAGCGACTCTCAAATATCAAAGTGTCTCGGCGTGGTTGAAGTCGCTGACGCCTAACTGCTTCGAAGCGACAAGGCATCAACTCGCAGGAATCTCTCTATAAAAATGGGCGGCTGGCAGTTCGCGTCATGTGCGAGCCAACTGTTTCTACACACTCACTTACAAGCCTCATTGAACAGGTCGCCAAAATCGCAGACAGCGAGTTGCCGATCTCGAATAGGGAGCTGATCGAACTCTGCAAGGAACATGGATTTGAGTCTACTGTCGATTCACATATCTTCCATGAGGTGGCCGAGACCGCACTGAACTCACTTATTCAGAAAAAATATGGACGCTACCTGCTTTCTGCTGCGGATCCGGTCGAGGCCGTTTCGGCCATATTACGACCGCTGCAGAAGCGTCTACCAACGCAGACATGGCGAAGTGAAACCCAGATAACTTATCAGCAGTTTTCGACTCCGGCCGCGATCGCATATCTCGCAGCTTATCTTCTTCGTAGTCAGCCCGGTGAGGCGGTCCTTGAACCGTCCTGTGGAACTGGAAGTCTCGCAGTATGGGCGGAAGCCGCGGGAGCAAGTGTAATAACCAACGAGATCGACCCGAGACGGCGGTTGTTAGCTAATGCTCTGGGATTTGAGCCTTATGGTTTTGATGGAGACTTCGTTGATGATCTGCTACCAGATCATCTGATTCCCGATGTGGTTCTCGCCAATCCACCATTCTCATCGAGCGGAGGACGAGTTCGACGGAATAGCCTCGAATACGGTTTTCACCATATTGACTCTGCATTACGAAGACTTAGAAAAGGCGGACGGTTCGCTGTTATTCTCGGCGAGAATGGCTCACCGAGATCCCGCCATGGCCACCGATTCTGGGACTACCTTCATCCCGAGATCCAATTGAAAGCATCGATCGAACTGCCGGGAAAAGAGTTTTATCCCAACGGCACAAGCGTAGATACGACTCTAATCATTGGAACGAAACCGATCTTTCTTCAGAATGCTTCATCGGCTGAGATCGGGCGGGTTCCTCATATCGTCGCTCGATCGGTCGAGCACGCTTTTGAACAATCATCGGCGCTGGCTATCCGTTTCTGATCCAACGACAAAATCAATGTACTCAATACAAGAACAGGGTTCGGAAGAATTTCCTGCGCCTATGATCGCTTTGGGTCAACCAATCGCGACGGTTGAACAAACGACGAGCGATCCGGACATTCAGATCTATTCTCCAAGATATGTTCTCGGCGGTTCGCCGCACCCTGGCGTGATCGTGGAACCGCCCGGCCTCGCCAACGTCGAACCGCCTCCAATACGGTATCGCCCGCAACTGCCAAAGTATCTCTCTGAAACCGGTAAGCTATCCGCAATGCAATTGGAGCGGATCATTTACGCTGGCCAAGCGCACGAACAGCGACTAGCTAACGGAGCGCGGGCCAGCATAAGCATCGGCGACGGAACCGGAACCGGCAAGACCGCGACGCTTGCAGGAATTATTCTGGATAACTGGTTTCAGGGACGAAGACGAGCAGTCTGGTTTTCAGTGAAGGCCGATCTGATCGAAGCTGTTTCCGATGAGTTCAAAAGGCTTGGGCTAGTGCCTCCTATCAAACTAATAAATGACTTTCCAACCGATCAGGAAATCGACATCGAAGACGGCATAATCTTCTGCACGTATCGATCGCTAATAGCCAGGTCGAAGAAGGGAAACAAAAGGATCGATCAGATAACCCGTTGGCTCGGTCCTGACGGAGTCGTGATCTTTGATGAAGGTCATAAAGCGAAATACGCCTTTGCTGACGACCGCGGCAACTCGACCCAGACCGGCGCTGCGGTACTTGAGGTCCAGAATCCCGAGAAGTTCCCGGATGTGAGAGTGGTCTATTCGTCTGCAACTTCGGCGGGTGAGGTAAGACACCTCGCATATATGTCGCGGCTTGGATTATGGGGAGAAGGAACTAACTTTCCCATAGGCTTCGAGCAGTTCGCTGAAGAGATCGAGTCCGGCGGTGTGGGTGCGTTAGAGATGGTATGCCGTGACCTAAAAGCGATGGGACGTTACCTTTGCGGAAACTTAAGTATGGGAACCGATCCGGAATCCGGCCTGTCGGTAGAGTTTCGAGAGGTAATTCACAAACTGACGCCTGCTCAGCGAAGAATGTATGACAACATGGCCCAGGGCTGGCAGGAAGTCTTTAGGAATATCCATCGAGCCCTAGATCTAACCAACTCAGGCAAAGCCACCCGAAGCAGCGCTGTCAATCAGTTTTGGGCCGAACATCAAAGGTGTTTTCGCAATCTCATCACTGCCTTCAAAGTTCCCACGCTTATCCGCGAGATCGAGGAAGCTCTTAGCAGAAAAGAATCGATTGTCGTTTCGATAACGGGCACGGGTGAGAGCCAAACCAAGAAGCAGATAGAACGTGCCGCGGATCAGGAAGAGGCTATCGACAGCCTCGATTTCAGTCCGAGAGAAACACTTACTCGGCTCGTCGCAAATTGTTTTCCGACCGCGTGTTTTCAGGAGAGAACAAATCCTTACAGCGGAACGATTGAGTATGTCCCTCTCGTTGACGCAAACGGCGATCAAGTTGAGAGCCGTGCGGCTTTGCAACTGAGGGCAGAGTTATTGGACAAGCTGTCCACCCTGGAAGTCCCGGAGCATCCGCTTGATCAACTCGTGAACTACTTCGGGGTTGAAAATATCGCCGAGATGACCGGCCGTAAGAAACGTCTTATCCGGACGGCAAGCGGGACGTTGGAATATAGACCACGGCAACTTGCAGGTGTTCCATCGAGGCTCATCAACCTCCACGAGAAGAATGCCTTTCAGAACGGTGACAAGAGGATCGCCATTATGTCGGAAGTGGCATCGACGGGAGACAGCCTTCACGCGGGTAAATCCGTTGGGAATCAGCAGAGACGTCTGCATATTGCAGCGGAACTAAAATGGTCAGCCGATAAACAGATCCAGGACTTTGGGCGGACCCATCGGACCGGTCAGGTAGCACCGCCCGTCTATCTGCTCGTCTTCACAGAACTCGGTGGTGAGAAACGGTTTTCCTCCACCATCGCCAGGCGACTTGGAAATATGGGAGCCCTTACAAAGGGTGACCGGCGTGCCGAAAAGGCCGGAAACCTTGATAAATATAATCTTGAATCGAGGGAAGGGCGTTCGGCGTTAAGTGTCGTACTGACCGGCATTATGCGAGGACGCGAGATCGAAGGGACCGACGATCCCAAGCAAGCTCTTAGAGATATGGGGCTTCTGAAGGCCGTCGACGGCGCTGAAGAAGTGCCGGATAGCGAGAAGACAAATATCCCTCGATTTCTGAACAGGCTTTTGTCGCTCGAAGTTGACCGCCAAAATGCTCTATTCGATTATTTCTACGCCACATTTCTGGAGACCATCGAATATTTAAAACAAAAAGGAAAACTCGATGACGGAATGGAAGACCTGAAGGCGATGTCAGTGGCCATTTCGGGATCGCCCCAGGTTCTCAACTCCGACCCGCTGACTGGCGCGAAGACCGTCTATTACAGCCTCGAACTTAAAGTCGCGACCACTCCGGCGAAATATCAGGACATGGCTGCAAGCGAGATACACCAGTTTTATCAGGACCGACGAGACGGTTCGTTAATAGCGGTGAGAAGAACCTTATCCCATACCGATCCGGAGACGGGCGAACGATACCAGATGTTATCGATCACAAAGCCTGTCGGACGCAACATCGCTTATTTGCGGGAGGGCGAGTTGAATCAGCGATATCGGATAGTCCCCAAGACCAAAGCAGAAGACTGGTGGGTCAACGAGGAGAACAAGATACCCACATTTGAGAACAGGACCGTACATATCTTGAGCGGTGCATTGCTTCCGATATGGAAGTATCTAAAAACTCTAAGCCATGAAGCTCTGAATATCGTTCGAACAACAACGGATGATGGAACCAGGCTCGTCGGCGTTCGGATATCGGAAGAATGGCTCAAAGATATTCGACAGCACTTTGGCCTTCGCGCCAGTATTCCAACAACGGCCAATGAAGTACTGAGAGTCGTTGATTTCGAGAAGAACAGCGTCAACCTGATCGGAGATGTCACGGTGCGATCGTCGCGGTTTCAGGGACAGTTGCTCACCGAGGTATGTCCATCCACTTTCGAGCAGATCAGAGAACTTCGCGGAATGGGACTCGTTAATATCGTGCAGCATGGCCGGCAAAGATTTTTCTTGCCCCAGGATTCGCCGTGGCTCGCGCTCGAAAGGGTATTGTCACTGTATCCACCGGAATCGACAAGCATTTCCTTTCTCCCTGAACTCCATATCGGTTCTGAAGAACTTACTAAACAAGAACCTGTCACTCTGCCGGAGTGGCTCACTGAACCTGATCTCGAATCGACTGGCAGCCTCGGCGGCTCCAGCGAAAATCGCCGCCCAGGTCAGAACGGTGATCCTCTGGTAAACGAATTGTTCGCGCCATAACGGTTCTCAGTCATAAAAATAATTGCTATCAAAACGTAACCTCTCCGGTTTTTGCGGGTTTTTACTTATGAAGGCTGAAATATCGAATTTGTGAATCGGGTTTTTCGTCCACGGAAACCCGCTAAAGCTATCGAACAGCACTGAAAATCCAAGAATGTACGGAGAAAAAGACCTTATGGCCGACAAATACACGGATGGTACACCTTTCAAGGCAACGTCGATCTTGGACGAAAAAGTGGTTCTATACGCAAGAGTTCCGCATTATGTACTCATAACGGGTGAGAGGGGCACTGGAAAGACAACTCTCGCCAAGCGACTCCATGAAATGAGTTCACGATCTCGGAGGGAGTTCGTCAGCATAAACTGCGCGAGCTTTACAGCGGAACTTCTCGAATCGGAGCTTTTCGGATACGAGAAAGGGGCGTTCACGGGAGCGAATGGCGTCAAATCGGGGCTATTCGAAACGGCGGACGGCGGAACCCTCTTTTTGGATGAGATCGGTGAGCTGTCGTTGAGCCTCCAGGCGAAACTCCTAAAGGCCGTCGAAGAAAAGCGTATCCGTCGCGTTGGCGGCAATCGGGAGCGGGACATAGACGTTCGAATAATAGCCGCAACTTCAAAGGATCTTCAGTTGATGGTGGGCAGTGGTGCCTTTCGAGCGGATCTCTTTGACCGTTTGAACATCCTTCAACTTGAAACTCTGCCTCTTCGCTATCAAAAAGAACGGATCGTAGAGACGTTTCTCGATCAGTTGGAAACCGAAAGAGGAACGATCGGTCTTGAGCTTCCGTTTCAGGTCGAAAAGGCCGCACTTGCTGCTATCGAGGACCTCGAATGGAAAGGTAACTATCGGGAGCTTCGGAATTTCGCAACGCGACTTGCCGTGGAATCTATAAATGAACGGGCGATCACTCTTCAGCTCGTCAACCAACTAATTAGTAATGAGGCCAAATGTTTTGTCGAGCCATCGCCAGCGGCTGAAGAAGGCCGCAAGTGTCTTACTGTAATACTTGATCCGGAGACCGATGATCTTGATAGCGTCTATGTCAAAGCTGCCGCAACTTTCGTCGAACACGCTCTGAAGCGTTCAAACGGAAATCTACGACGTGCGGCGCGATCGATCAATACAACTCATTCAACGATCTCCCGGATTCTTAAAAAGAACCAAGAACGGTTTGTGGCTCCCCCAGATCCACCCGCTACTTTTGCGGCAGCAGCCTGATACAACCAATACTCGAGTTTTTGGGTTCGCGATTCGTCGCGAACCCTTTTTCTTTTGGTCCAGTTATGCAAGCCGGAAGAAACAGGCGGTCGATAGGACTGTGGAGATAGTGACATGGAAATTCTAAATAGCGGTTCGTTCATTCCTCTTGATAATCGGGAAAGGATCGAGCAACTTATCTTTACGGCTCGTGCGCTTGCTGAGGAAGTGTCACGGAACGACGGATTCCAGAGCAGCGGGCAATCAAATCAGCAGATCGGACTAGAGCTTTGGAATGGCGCTCAATATATGACTCGTTCCCACGAAGAGGTCACGGTCCGTAATATCTTTCTGAGCAAGTTCTTGGAAAGGCTGCGAGAGATCGAACGTGAGCCTTCCAAACTACCATCCGTTACCAATGCTATAACGATGCGATCGGAGGAAAAGCTCAGTACTCCCGATACAGCAGTATCGTCGGTACCTAAGACTGAGGTCGAATCGAACGAACTACCAGCACAGCAAGATGAGTTTCTTGGCATAGTCGATTCCGAAGACGGAGGCGAGGAACGGCCGTCTTACGCTCACGAATGTATTCCCGAATGCGAAGATGAGATCGCGTCAATATTAAGTTCAGCCGGTACAAGTAATGTCGTAGATTTGGACGGTGTTCACAGCGAAGAACGGAACTATCGCACACCAGTGGAAGAAAGGGTCGAGGCAGGAGTATCGGTTGCAGAGACTGACTCCGAAATGAGATCAGACGACGGTGAAATCGATGTTGATTCGCTTGTCGAGGAAGAGAAGCCGTTCCAGCCTTCCGAAGTGAGTTCCGGTACTCAAACAGAAGTAGAATCTATTGTCGGGGAGCAGTCGGTAAAGCCGGTCATCCTATCTGAACAGGAACCATATAACTTCGATTCCTGTACGGTCACGGCTGTCATCCAGTTGTTGCCAGAAGCTAACGGAGTCCGCGACTGCGTTCTAAGTGTCCGTTCGCACAACTTCGCTCCGCAAATTCTCTTTTCGAATATCACCGATGAAAGTGGTCGGTCTGACTTGTCCGCTCAACTATCAGATGCCCTTGATCAATACAGAAATGCACTTCCGGGACTGGCGGCTGAAAAACTGAAGAAGGAAAAGCCCCCAACAAAGAAGCGTGCCTCCAAGCCAACCGATAAGAACACGATTGCCGGTGAGATGACAGAGATGACGAGCACCGACAGTACTCCAACTCCCAGCCCGGCAGGTCAAGAACAACCGAAAGATCAGCGGAATCTGTTCGCTTCTTAAAAATCATGGCAAACGAAACAAACACTCCACCTGCCGAGAATGAGGCGGGCACAACGAATAGCGCCGATGTGGCTTCGAAGGAAGCTTCCGGTGCGGAGACCCCTGTAACCGATCCAAAGGCGACAATCAAGATCGAAGGTCAGACCTTTGAACTTGATGCGTCGCTTGCGCAAGAAGATAAGACGTTAAAAGTCGTCCTTCAGCCGCATTTCGCTTCGATAGAGAACGCGAATATAACGCGGGAAGTGAAAGACGGAAAGCTGATCGTCACCATCGTCAAGCGAGCGCAGCATAAAGGATATGCGGGGCGATGATTTGCCGGTGAAACTCTTACGGGCTGAAGACGAGCGGGTCAATCCGGCAATCATTTTGGCAGAAGGGCTAATGCAGAGAGATGCCGAAAGACTCTTGACCGTCGAAGAGGTTTCTGAGGCGGAGACAGTACTAGCGATCGGCACTCAAGAGATCGAAACTGTCGAATTCCACCGCAAGGCATTTCTCAAGACTCCGGCGTCAGCGATCGATTACGTTCCGCTCGGGTTCTAAGAAATCGAGGATTTATGACGGGACTTGCGGTCGTAGGGCAAGGTCGAGAAAACAGATCGTACTTCGGTGACCGGCTGATTCGCTCACTCGAATATCTGCGATTCAAGGCTCGAAGTCATAACGCCGCGTTCGCCTGTGAGACCGTCTCAAGGGTTGTATCGGAGCAGTACAAATACCGTCTTTACAAGGACTTGTTTCCGAAGGAATGGAAACGATCGACAACCAGCCTGTATAGAGCGGGACATTTCAAGGCTTACAGCGAACGGACCAATGAGTTCTTTCAGCTGGTGAACGATAAGTGCTTTCCTCTCCTTGAATACTGGCATGACGATCCGGATCTTGAACTCGACAGGTTCGCGATCCCGCCAATGAACTTCGACTTATGCTGCGAGGAGGTGGACTACTCGGGGCTAAGAGTGAGCTACCTTGCCGGTCTTATGTTCTATTTTGTTGAAGATGATGAGATCTGGACATTCTTTTCCGAAAAGTATGGCATTGAGAAGAAAACACTTCCTGCTATCAAAGCTTCTCCGCACGCGAGAGTTTGGCGAGAAGAACAAAATGCTGAAACAAAACCTTATAGCGATCTGATAAGGCTGGTCGATCACTCTACCGGAAACCCTTGGCTCGACGTAAACCATTGTCAATATCCCGAGTTCTTCGAATGGAACAAAGAGACCATCGATTGGCTGACAGAAACATACAAGTCGGCAAATCAGTCCTTTCGAAATCTCGAAAATCTCGACGATAGGATCGAAGAGGATGCTCAGAAGTTTCTGTTTGAGCTTATCTCGTTCTGGAATACAGGAAAGACTGGTCTCTAGGGCGGGCTAACTATGAATAACTTCTCTCAGGTGCCTCCGGATGCATCGGCTGCGCTCTATTTTCTTCCGGGACAATATCTGTTTGCCGATTTCAAGGAATCGTCGGTCTCTCTGAAAGCTCTTTCAAGTGACCAGGTTGCGAGAGCGTTTCGAAAAGTTCACACAGATACGGGATGGTTGGGCAAGCGAGTATTGCGATACCGAGAGGCTCCGGAAGGCAACGCTATCATCTCTTATGAACCGGCCGCGATTCGACGGATTACCATTTCGTTCACAGATAGAGGATTGGTTGAACTGGCAGTACCGCTTCCTGCACTTATCCTGCTAGGCAAGGGGATCGAATATTACCTGTGGGCCGCCGTATCGACGCAGATAACAGCGAACACCAACCTCGCAGTCGCACCGTTGCCAAACATTGGTTCAGGCAAGATATGCTTCGGGAAAAATGAAGTTCCCGAGACCCACCCGTCTACTCTGTCTGACGTTTGGAAACTGATCTTCGATACTCCGTTCAACGCGGACCACACGGGCGATCGGTGCCATTCCGAGCCAGATGACATTCGCGATCTACTTTCGAAACTTGCGGCTGACAAAGTGAAGAAGTTTCCGAAGTCTGACCTGATCCTATCAACCACTACGGTCGAAGATGCATGGGAAACGATCGTTGAACAGCGGAGATACGACTCGCGTTTCTGAATAATATGGAACAGCTATCGTCTGGTTTGGATGCGGTTCAGTTCGCGTCGTCAACACCTTTCATCGGACATCGCATCGCAAAGGGACGGTTCGACCCGGTTGAAGCGATCCTCTACGAATATGTTTTAGCCGGAAACGGCGTTGTGCTAAAAGCTCATCGAGATGAATTCACGGTTTCAGTGCCGCTCGCCTACAGAGAGATTAAAGGACTTCCGGAAGCCTTTGTCGGGATCAAATGGCACAAGCCGAAAGTGGCTGGCCGCATCTGGGACGAAATATGCCTGCACGCGAAAGTCCATAATTCAAAAGACAACTTCAAGGAAGAACTCTATCTGATCTATTGGGACAAAGGGAGCGACTCTTGGAAGTGGTGCACTTCGGGCCGGGAGCGGACGTGGGCATCAACTATTGCGGATGACGAAAGGCCTGAATACTCGGAAGCTTGTATCGAGGTTCACACGCACCCGCTCGGCGCTTATCAGTTCAGTAGCGCTGATGACCGGGATGAATCAGGCAAATTCCGTATCTTCGGGATCATTGTGGATATCCATGATAAACCCAAGGTCAGATTCCGATGCGGGATATACGATCATCTTATCCCTATTCCATTTTCCTGGATCGGACACCTTCCAAGCGGTGTTGTCGATCTTAATGAGGTCGAAGCTTTGCTTCAAATGATGTTGTGATGGAAATCGATCTTAGCTTCTCGCAGGCCGCGGTTGTAATGCCTGTTGAATACAGCATCCTCCGGTTCATCGTTGTCGGTGCTGGCGGCACTGGCTCTTTTGCAGTTCCTGCAATTGCCCGGCTTATCTACGAACTAAAGCAGCAGCAAAACAAATCCGCGGAAATGCTGATCGTTGACCCGGACGTGGTGGAAAATGGAAATATTCCGCGGAGCAACTTCTGCTTTGCTGAAGTCGGACGATATAAGGCACAGACGCTTGCAGAGCGAGTTTCTACGGCCTGGGGAATAGAAACAAGTTTCTCGTGTGAAAGGTTCGATGCCGAGAAACATCTTAAAAGCTCGACTAGTGACTATCGGAGTCTGACGATCATCGTCGGTTGTGTCGATAATCATCTCGCTCGACGAGAGATGCATCGAGCACTTGATGAGTATCGCAGCTACGGTGATGCTTCGCGGGTCTGGTGGATAGACGGCGGGAACGGGAAGATATCAGGCCAAGTGCTGCTCGGTTCGACGACAAAGCGTCTTAAGGTGGAGCAATACTTCGCGGGAACTAGTATCTGCCGAGCACTACCAGCACCGTCACTTCAACATCCCGATCTCCTTCAATCAGAAAAAATTGAAGCCAAGAGCGATGCATCGTGTCCTGAGCGCGTTCGTCTCGGTGAGCAGGGTCTTAACGTGAATCAGCGAGTGGCGGTCGAAATGGCAGAGATTCTTTCGTCACTGCTTTTGACACGTACCCTCAAGCGATTTGCGGTCTATTTTGATCTTGAGAGCGGTACTACAAGATCCGCCTATTGCACTTCGGCAGCCGTATCTAGCGTTCAGCGCATCTTGTAGGTCAAAAATAATGTCGGAACTATTACCAAAAGAAATTGAAAGTGCTCTGCCACGGATCAGTAATCAAGAAGGGGACAAGAATCCGAACGTCTATGCTGTATTCCAATTTCCACTGAGCGGATGGATATGGTTTGTGACAGAAGCCGATTCTTATGAAGACGATATTTGCTTCTTTGGTTATGTCGTTGGGCTTGAGCGCGAATGGGGATATTTTTGTCTCAGTGAATTGGAAACCGTTGACATCAACGGGCTCAGGGTCCGACGTGAGGTAGATCACGTCCCGAGGCCATTATCAGAGTGTCTAAAACAATACGGCTTTTCTGAAAATTGAGCGGCGGATAGGATGCGAATGGAAACTCGAACATCTACCGAAATCACGGGCACGCAGGTGTTGCCATCGTTAACATCTTCGGTGCTTCGAAACGTCTTTGGCAGCACGCGGCAGGAGGACGCATCCTCGCACCAACTTTCCGGTGCTTCGAATGTTGAAGGGCCAAGTGGAATCGCCCGGGAAGCACTGGCTCGGCTGGAAACCAGAAAAGACCGAGCTGCGACGGAGTTGGGTATAGGTGCTGAAGAGGTCGAATCTCTTCCATTCGATCTATCGACATTGGAGAGCGAAGGCATCTTCATGAACATCGATTGTCGAGGGTTTGGTAGTCTCGTCCGGCAACTGGAATGGAAAACTCTCGGCGTTCAGCTACCTGAGAACGCGGCCGTCAGAGTGAGCCCGCCGCGAGCAGGCTTACTGCCTGATGTCTATCGGAATCGCCTGATGCGAGGAGCGGCCCAGGCCCACAACGCTCTCAACAAATTCGGCTTTAGGTTCACTCTTTGCGAGACGGTTTGGGGAACGAGCGAGTACAAGTGGATTCCCTGGACCGCGTTTGAATCCTTCGAAATAGCATATCTCCAGGCCTGTGAAACTCTCGCCGCCGCAAAGAATGAGGTTCTATCGAAATACGATGAGATCATCGCCATCCTTCAGGACAGTTTCTATCAACTTGCTAGCGATTCTGCCGACAGGTTCGAGGCGACCAGTGATGACGCTTTTGATAGAGAGGAGTTCGTAAACGCGGTCGCCGCACAAGCCATCGGAATGGTTCCGACACGCGAGATGATACGCGATGGCCTCGTGATAACAATGAAGCCAAAAGTGATCATCCTGGGATCGGAAATGATCGCCGAACGAAACCTCGCAAAAACGCTTGCTCTCGAAACGACTCGTATCGATTCAGAGCAGACGAAGATCGACCTTGAGATCGATGCCAAACGCCTTATTGAAGAGATAAGGGTCGATGAGGTTGCTGCCGAAACACGCCGCGAGCGAGAGGTGAAGGAGCGTATCCGCGAGATGAAGATCGAGGCCGCCCAGCGTGAAGCAGAAGAGGCCGTATCTCCGATCAAGGAAGGCTTTGCACAGATAACTGCGAACATCTTTGAATCTGCTTCTGAAATGGCGGAACGAATGAAGGATGCGAAGTTTGTGTCGGGTTCATTAGCTAAACGCGCACGCCAGATGTGCGAATGGTACCAGTTGATGAACTTCACGGGCGACACATCCCTCGAAAACGTGCTCGAACAATTGCAGACCGCTGCGGGCCGGGAAGCCAAGCAGCGGTCGCCAGAAGAGATGCGAACTGCTCTGAGCGATCTTCTTCGCATGACATCGGTCCATTCAAAGAGACTGTTGGATGAAGACCGGCTAACCGCACTTGAACTCTAGATCAGCGACATACGAGGCGCAATACAACAATGGCAAACTTCGACCTGAGCAAATACATCCCGGTTCATGCACGCATATCGGAATTCTATGAGAAGTATCCTGACGGCCGGATCGTTACGAAGATCATGAGACTTAACGAAGACAGCGGCTTTGTATGCATCAAGGCAAGTGCATTCCGAAACGGAGACGACGCGGAACCCAGCTCTACCGGACACGCCTTCGAGATCCGGGGACAGGGATATGTAAACACAACATCCTTTATCGAGAACGGTGAAACAAGTGCTGTGGGCAGGGCTTTAGCAAATCTTGGGTTCAAGATCGATAACGGAATCGCATCAAGAGAAGAGATGCAGAAGGTCGAAAGAATGACCGAGGCACCTAAGCCGACCACTAACAACGGACGAAATGGCCACAACGGTCGTCTTGTCACACAATCCGTTTCTTAAAACACTTTCCAGTAAATAAATAATGTCTGAAATAGAAGCCGGTGCTGACAGCATCCGGAAGTTCCTGCATGAGCTCGATATTAGGATCAGAGCCCGATACCCGCTTATCGCTATCAATACCTTCGAAGAAGACCGCGTAAGAGAGGCGTTGATCGATCTCGTCTTTCAGGATAGGCACAAGGAAAAGCCTCTCTATTTCTGGAGCCGTCCAAGCGGCCTTCAGAAGGTGGTTGATCCGAAAGAGGGACTTCTGAGTTCGCCCCAAACGATCGGCGATACGGAAGATCCCGAAAGTCTTCTTGGTTTTATTAGTGAGCAGAAGACGGGTATTTTCCTGTTGTGTGACTATGCTCCGTATATCTCACCCTATGGGCAGGAAGATCCTTTACTGGTTCGACGACTTCGTGAGATCGCATGGAAGCTTAAGTCGACGAAGGCCACCATTCTGTTTGTAGGACCAAACTTTCCTGAACTAAAGACGCTTGAAAAAGAAGTCACGCAGATAGATCTTGATCTTCCGAAGGAATCCGAGATCGAAGACTCGATAGAACTTCAGTTCGAGAACCTTCGTTCCAATGGTCTCGATATCAGCCTTACTAAAGAAACCCAGGATGCGTTGCAGCAGTCACTTCTCGGGCTCACCGCCGTCGAGATCAGCAATGTGGTAGCTAAAGCAGTCATCAGCTGTAATGGCCTGAATCAGGACTCGATCAATGTCATTCTGGAGGAAAAGAAGAATGTCATCCGCGGCAGTGGCTCGCTTACCTACGTTCATCCCGAACCGGCAAGCAATCTGGGTGGCTACAGATCCCTTCGAGCCATCCTCGAACGGGCAGCTTATACGTTCAGTCCCCGAGCAAAGGCCCGTCACGTCGAACCGTGTAAAGGAATACTGCTTGTCGGTCTCCCCGGTTGCGGAAAGGATCTCTGTAAACGTGTCGCTTCAAGCATTACAAATCGGGCTCTGCTAGATCTGGACTTCGGTTCGATCATGGGTGAGGGCGGAGGCGTCATCGGATCGTCGGCAATGTCGATAAAGCGGGCATTGTCTATCGCCGGAACGATCAAAGGCATCCTTGGCATCAGTGAGTTTGAGAAGGCCGTCTCCGGAATGAAGTCTTCGAACAAGACCGACGGCGGTGAAACGGCGCGAACCATCTCGTATCTTCTCAACTGGATGCAGGACAACCAGGATGTTCTTGTCTTCGCAACCGCCAACGACGTCCGTGAACTCGAATCCGAACAGTTCCGGATCGGCCGATTTTCGTATATACACTTTGTCGATCTTCCGGAGACAGTGGACCGAAGGGAGATATTCCGGGTTCATCTGACTAAGAGAGCACTTGATGCCGAACACTTCGATCTTGAGAAACTTGTTGAAAAGAGCAAGGACTTCTCAGGTGCCGAAATAGAAGGTGCAGTAAAAGACGGAGTCCTTGAAGCCTTCATCGACGGCGACCGGCCAGCGGAAACCCGCGACATTATCAAAGCCGCCGAGAACATCACGCCAACAGCTCAGATGATGAGCGAGAAGATCGAAGAGATCCGCAAATGGGCCCGGAACAATATCAAAGGCGTTGGTTCCCGGACAGAGAATACCGGCCTCGCCGGAAGCCGGACCGATCGAATCTATGAACTCTAAGAACGGAGAATCTCAATGAGCAAATACATGACCTTTGAATCCCAGTCGTTCCCGAATCGCGAGTTGCTCCTCGAAGCTTTGGCCGAGTGTGGGTTCGCATCTCCCACTGTGGGAACCGATATTCCTCTCGAAGGATGGGATAAACGAGATCCCAAAACAGCCGACGTCGTGATCCGCCGACGTGAGGTGGCTGGGCGATCGCTCTTAGGGGATATCGGTTTCCAGAAAACTGCTAATGGGTATGTAGCCATTATCGATGATTTGGATCTTGCACATCGTCTTGGAAAAGACTTTGTCATCAGACTGCAAAACAGCTATCACGAAGCTGCGGCCCGGAAGATGGCCAAGAAACTTGGCGGCACCCTCATTAAAGAGCGAGTCGGAAAGACAATCAAGATCAGAGTGAAATTCTGACATTAAGGAGAGAATATGCCTGAAATCGAATTCACCATCGACACCGAAAGCGGGAAATGCGAAACCCAGATAAACGGTATTAAGGGGCCAGCGTGCGAGAGGAATGCCCAGCAGCTAAAACAGATACTGGGCTCTCCCGCAACGGACCAAAGGACGCCTGAGTTTCATGTAAAGGCCCAAACAAAACGGCAAGTGGGATCAAATGAGTAACGAAATTGTTTTCTTACTGGAACCTGATGTCGGGCGAGTTACCGTTGAGATCTCGCAGGCCTCGCACCAAGCCGTTTACGATGTTGCGGATGATCTTGGGACGCGAGTGAATTTAAACTGCGCGAAGCCGGCCGAAAACTCGCGAAGAAACTTGCCCGTTCTCCCGCGTCAATGTAGTTCAACCAGGCAAACTGAATCAGACGAATTCTCTATTTGGCTTTACCGTCTTTACCATCATTCAACCGTTGACGGCCCCGGACGAAGAAGTGTGGTTCAAGTCAGTGGATGTTCAATTCGTTGTCCAGGATGTTTCGTTCCGCAAACACATGAACGGGAGAACGGAACGTTGATTTCGATTTCCACGATAGTTGACGAGGTAGTGGCGAATCGCGCTAAACATGACGGCGTGACAATATTGGGCGGCGAGCCGTTCGACCAATCGGAACAGGTCGCCGAACTTGTATCGAGACTGAACCTTCTGGGTTTCCACATAACGGTCTATTCCGGGTATACGATGGAAGTACTGATGCAGCGGAAGACGCCTAGTATTGACTACATATTGACGCATATCGACTTGCTCATTGACGGGCCGTTCGTTGCAAGCGTGTCCGATCGGGCGAGTGAGTATCGCGGGTCACGGAATCAAAGGCTCATCTTTGATCCTGGGCGATTGGGTAAACACTAGATGATCGGCGTTGTTCGGGCGACTCGACCGGTAGAAGGCACTTTCTATTGTCCCTTTCCTAGCACCTTCTCAAGCTTCTCTAACTGCTCGTTGTATTTTGCGTAGTTGGTTTCGTGGAGTCTTCGCAAGTTCTGCATTTTCCATTGCACGGACGGGAATGATTCGAAGTCGTAAATATCCCATCTAGGGGCTAATCTCTTTACGCTAAGGATGAATTCGCGATCTTCATCCGTGAGATCTTTATCGACCGTTTTGATTAGTGTATTGCGAGTCTCTTCAAATTCGTCGTATGTGAACTCTTCGACTGCCATTCCAACAAAGTGATTTTCGAACGTATTTCTCTGATCTAGCTTCGTTGGGTTGAGTACCTCGTGAATTGGCCTATCGCTGGAAAGTATTGCGAGAAGAAGCCCCGTTTTCACATCGTCGGAAAATCCTTCATTGTCGAGCAAATATTTCACGTCGAATAGATCTCGAGGATGCTGGCGATCGAGAGCAGCACAAAGTTTACCGCCATAAAGCTGTCCGATCGGCATTACCGAGATCTCGCAAAATGAGTCGAATTCCTCTTGTGCCCTAGAGCATAAAACAATGGGTTCCGGGCGCACAATTGAGCCGCGATTCACAAGATTCACTTCCAGCTTGATGATGACGCCTTGCGAAGAGATCAAAAGCTTCCCGAATCCGGTTCGATCGGTTACTCTTGCGTTTTTTACGACTCGTTCCACGCTCCCTTTGATCCGCAGCAGTGCGGCCTTAATGTTTGCGAGCGATGTTTGTCGATCTTCAATTGGAATGTAAGTTAGATCGATATCCACGGATAGCCTCGGCATCTCCCGCACAAAAAGATTGATCGCGGTGCCTCCGTGCAGAGCCAGGCTTTCCTCCTTGGCAACCTCTGGTAGTACGCTTAAAAGAAGTGAAACTTGTCGTCTATATGCTTGTTCCATTTCCCAATTCTTTCGGTACTGTTATCTGGTACTTGTCGATATAGATACCACTTTTAACTATGCTTCGCTTGCCACTTCCCAGGTTTACAAGCTCCGGTTTCAATTGATTGAACCAGCGGTGTCCGGCTTTATCGGCAAGGTAGAGAAACAGCCGGTTAACCTTTATTGATGTGCTTTTCTCAAGCAGAGACTGCACTTGATCAGGCCTTAAACTGTTTAGTCCCTCCATCAGCTCGTAGCATTCCATCAGATCCTGTTTTTCCGGCGCAAGATAAAGACATTCCATGAGCGCGCGCGCTGCGCTCGAAACTTTGATCGAGAAAGTTTTTAGTTCGATTCCGGTCAGACCCAACTCAGGCGGCAGGAACGTCGTCGGATAGTATTCCACTTTTGAGCCCCAGTCATGATGTCGAAACCATGCCGGCAGACCTTCGCCCTGTGTTCCAAATATTATTATTCGTTGGGTTTCGAGGTCTAGATAGTGGGCCTTTCCTAGTAAGGCAAGAGCAGTTCGCCCACCCGGATGCACTGACATATTTGTCTGTTTTTGTAGAGCGTAGATGGCGCCTTCATAGCCAACGCTATCACCGGCCCGGATCATTGCACCGCTACCTATCGACTCTAGCCACCTTCCCGTTCGATATTTTCGTTGGAGGTCGAGGCTGTAGCCTTGCGTTGTTAGCCAGCGGGACTGAAACACCACGCCGGGCGGTTGTGACCGGAGAAGCTGGTTTATCTTAGTCGGAGTATCGGTACTCATAGTACGAATATACCAATAAATATAAACCAAAGACAAGCAAGGGGTAGTTTAGAAAGACGCGAATAACCGTACCCTTAGTACGAACATCAATCTCAGAATAAACTTAACGTTTTTGAACTCACTCCTCGGGACGCCATTTAACAGCGACCGCAAAGGACTAGATCCGAATAACCTGCCAGACTTCCGCCAGCGGTTTCGCATTGATTCGTCCTGATTCAGGAAAATTAAATGCAAAATCGTCGTACGGCAAAAGTTTTATATTTTTTTCTAGAAGCCACGGGACGTTGGAATCTTTTCGCGATCGTCTCCTGTGTTCCGCCAGAAAGAAATTGACAACGAGAGAGCCGAAAGATTACCGTTTAAGATTGGAATCTAAGATTCCTCTTTCGAATTGACGAACTTATGAACGGGATTTTTCGATCGCTCCGCAGACGAGTAGTGAAAAAGCGATTTGTCGCTTTTTGGATCTGCCTTGTCGCGATTGAACTTTTATGCCCCGTTTTCTGTGATGAACCTTCGGCCGTTGCAGCAAATCTACGCTCCTCTGATACGGCGGTCGTTTCTGAATTCCGGGAATCATCTGACCCAGAAGAAGCTTCTATTGAACAGTCTGCCGGTCGTACGGACGACGGATCTGCTTACTGCAACGACGAATGTCTTTGTCATGCAGCGGCGATTCCCTGCGTAGTAACAGGCACTGAGCCCTCCGCTTTCCGGGCGGAAGCGATGACCATCGGTTATGCGAACGCTTTTTCTAGTTCGCTCCCCCCTCCTTACCTGCCTCCAAAATTTTCCTGATCGATCTGGCTTTTAGATAGGTCTGGTTTCGGGCAACGTGTCTGAACCCGGATCTGTCGATTGGTCTGCGGATTCCGCTGTTTGTGCTTCTACAGAAGCTGAAGCGGGCGCCTCAGGCGTTATTTGATCAGGAAATATACAAATGATTTTGAAGTATCCGATGCGCTTCTTTTGCGCATTGAGCTTAGTCGGCCTCGGCGCGGCCGCAGTCCACGCGCAGGGCGCGATTGCGTCCGCCGACACTGGCCCGAATGGAAGTCGGGCTACGGCAAGCGAACCTAAACCGCTTGTAGTTTCGGTTTTAGCAAATTACCACAGCCAGGATGACGGCGTTCCGCTTGCGGAGATCGTAAAGCGTGCGTTCGGAAACAACGGTGACATAAAGATCGCCCGCCTTGAAGTGGACAAGGCTCGCGCGCGGCTACGGCAAGCCGGGGTGCGGCCGAATCCGACTCTTGAGGTAGAACAGTCAACCGGGAGTCTGGTCGGCTCGTCGGGCGAACGCGAGCTGAGCGTGGGCGTATCAGTCCCGTTGGATGTGTATGGACAGCGCCGACGTCGCATCGATCTGGCCCAAGCTGAGATAACACTGAGAGAGGCGGAAGTAACGGCCAGACAAAGAGAATTAGCGGGTCAGATCTTTGTTAACTACGCCGAGGCTCTTGCTGCCCTGAAAGAACTCTCAATAGTCGAAGAGTTGCTCGGCCTGGACACTGAAGCGGTTCTCTTCGTACAAATTCGGGTTAACGAAGGCGAGTCGTCTCCGCTGGAGCTGAATCTTCTCCAAACCGAGGTCGAGCGGCTCAGAGCTCGTCGGCTTCTCGTCGAAGGCAAGCTCCAGGCGGCGATATCGAAGCTAAAGTTCTATGCTGGTGTGCCATTCGAGCAACCCTTCAGACTCCGTGAAGAGCTCTCCGCGGCATCGTTGCCCCTTCTCCCGGCGACGCTTGAAACGAGTGTCTCTGTAGGACTGCGAAATCGTCCGGAGATTCGCCTGGCCGAACTGGAGGAGCAGTTGGCAAGCGCGGGCTTGCGGCTGATCCGCTCTCAAAGCAAACCAGATCTTACAGCTTACTCGCGCTACACGCAGGGACGAGCCGGAATCGATGATCCACGCGGCCCTTTTTTTCAGAACGACCGGAGCCTTACCTTTGGCGTCTCGATCGGACTGCCCATCTTCGACCGCAAGCAAGGTGACAAGGCCGAAGCCGAGATAGCGATTCGGCAGGCTCAAGAACGCCGGACATTCGCCGAACAGGTCGTCAAGAACGAGATCGTCACGGCGTTCCAACGTATCGAGGCCGCAAAGCGAGCGATCACGATATTGGATTCTGCGGTACTGCCGCGTGCCCGTGAGAATATCGCGACCATTCGCCGCGTATACGAGATCGGCGAATTAAAGATCACCGACCTGATCTCGGAACAACGCAAACTCCTGGAGGCGAGCCGGGACCTAACCGAAACACTCACGGAGCGATATCGCGCGCAGGCCGATCTATTTATCGCACTCGGACTCACATTTGATAACTGAGGAAAAGAAAGATGTCTGACAAAAAATTCACAGACCAAGTTGAACACGGCCGCATCGACGAGGCAGAACCGGCTCGTCTCGAATCCAATCCGGACAGCCATGAATCGGCCGAGCGGGAAGCCACGGCCCGAAAGGCCAATGCAGCCCTGCCGTGGATAGTCACAGTCGCGGTCGTAGGTCTCATCGCGCTGATCGGAATCGTGTGGATAGTAAGCAGAAGCTCGGCGACTGGTGATAAGGTTGCCGTCGAAGTGCATAAAGAAGAGCCTGGGCATTCGGACGACGAGAAGGGTAACGAAGTGAAACTCGATCCCGAAACGCTCGAGTCCGCCGGTATTGTGACGGAAGCCGTCACGCAAAGGCCGGCGATCGCTAGGCTCATGGTGACGGGTGCGGTCGAATTGAATCCGGAGACGACGGAGATGGCGACACCTTTGGTCGGAGGGCGGATAGAGAGGGTTTTCTACGGTGTCGGTGACAGCGTAAACAAAGGAGCTGTCCTGGCGATTATCTCAAGTCCCCAATTGGCGCAGATGCACGGAAAAATGCATGAGGCCAAGACGAAGTACGAACTGGCCGAGAGAAACCTCACCCGTGTTCAGCGAACTGAAAACCGGGTCGCGGTGCTTCAGGCAAAAGCAAAACTTGACGAAGCCGACGCGACTTTGAAACGGACGAGACGGCTAATTGAGCTCGGTGCGGGGGCAGGCAAGGACCTTATAGCCGCGGAGACGGCTTACAAAACGGCAAAGGCTGATCACGATTTCCAATCGAACATAGCCCTTAACAAGGAACTTCAGGAGGCCAGAGCCGAGGTCGAAACCGCACGGGTGGATCTGCGGCACATCGAGGACGAACTGCGGGCGCTGGGCGTTCCGGTCGAATCGGGGAAACCCGATGACCATCGTGAGGATTCGTCGCTCGTTTCGCTAAGAGCTCCGCTGTCAGGTGCGATCACCGAGCGTAAATTCAACGCAGGAGCCGGGATCGAGGCGGGAGTTCCGGTTTTTTCGATCTCGAATCTCGGCACGGTTTATGTCATCGCAAATGTACCGGAGGTAAACATGGCACGCTTGCGTATCGGGTCGATCGCGGAGATCACTTCGCCCGCTATCGGAACGGTCAGCGGTCGAGTGTCTTATATCGATCCCAAATTGGACGAGACGACACGTACCGGGCGGGTCCGTCTTGAGGTGCCGAACGCTCAAGGCAAGCTCCGCGCCGGTATGTTCGCCCAAGTCGGCTTCTACACCGGAACGAACGAGACGACGGGCGAGGAGCTGGTCGTGCCATCGACGGCGATCCAACGCTCCGGCGACAAGACGATTGTCTTTGTTCCACGCGAAGATGAGCCCGGGGCTTTTGAGGTCCGGGAGATCGAAGCAGGGGCTGACATCAACGGTTACACAAAGGTGATCGAGGGATTAGAATTGGGCGAAAAGGTCGTGACGAAGGGCAGCTTTACGCTAAAGACGCAACTCGAAAAGGGTGCGATGGGCGATGACCATTAAGAGGGAAAGATATGGGCGATTGTTGTGAAAAAGATGATGCGATCGATGCGTTACGGGAACGGCAGAGCTCGACTCTTAAGATCGTTCTCGCGATCAATATTTCAATGTTTGTGGCGGGGATCGGAGCCGGCATCTACGCAGGGTCTAGCGCGCTCCTGTCCGACTCCCTTGATAACCTCGGCGACGCTATGACGTACGGGCTTAGTCTCTACGTCGTTTACAAGGCGTCTCGGGCGAAGGCTCAGGTGGCGTTTTTCAAGGGCGGATTGATATTACTCGCGGCCCTGATCGTTCTTGGTCAGGTCATCTATAAGCTGATCGTTCCGACCCTACCTATTTTTGAGATCATGGGGGTTGTCAGCCTGTTTTCGCTCGTCGCAAATTCCGTGTGTCTGTTTCTTCTGACCCGCCATCGCGAAGACGATGTAAACATGAGTTCCGTTTGGGAGTGCTCACGTAACGATATTGCATCGAACATATCCGTCTTCCTCGCCGCTGGTGCTGTGTGGTTCACTCAGTCGGGCTGGCCAGACATCGTTATAGCTCTCTGTTTGGTTGGGCTTTTTCTTCGTTCTGCGATTCGTGTATTTACAAGTGCCGCTCGCGAACTGAAAACAGCAATCGAGGTATGAAGAAAACGGTCTTCCAGATAAACAGGATGGATTGTCCCTCGGAGGAGAATTTGGTGCGCGTGAAGCTCGATGGAGTGGCGGGGATCAGACATCTCGATTTCGACATTCCTAATCGTCAGCTGACGGTTTTTCATGACGGACAGCCTGATCAGATCGAGTTGCGGATAGGCGAGCTTGATCTTGATAGCAAAACAATGAAGACCGAGGAAGTCGACGATATCCCATTTGACGAGGACCGACGAAGCCAGCGGAAATTGTTATGGATCGTGCTGGCGATCAACTTTGGCTTCTTTGCGATTGAAATGACTACCGGGTTTATTTCCGGCTCGATGGGACTAATCGCCGATAGCCTCGACATGCTCGCTGATGCATTCGTATATGCCATTAGTCTGTTCGCAGTCGGTGGAACTCTCGCGAGAAAGCGGAATGTTGCAAGGCTTGCCGGATATTTCCAGATCACTCTAGCCGTCGTTGGCTTTATTGAGGTTGTACGAAGGTTCATAGGGGTTGAGGAACTTCCGGACTTTCTCACGATGATAATAGTCTCAACGTTGGCACTGGCGGCAAATGGCTTTTGTCTCTATTTGCTTCAAAAGTCGAAAAGCAAGGATGCCCACATGCAGGCGAGCACGATCTTTACTTCGAACGACGTGATCATCAATTTGGGCGTCATCACGGCGGGCATTTTGGTCAATCTGATCGGTTCAAACAAGCCCGACTTGATTATCGGGACAGTCGTGTTCGTTGTGGTTATACGCGGGGCAATTAAGATTCTACGACTAGGAAGATGAAACTAATTCGTATCGAAAAAGCACTGATGAACAATCCGGTCGATGCTTTCGTTCACGGGCACCATGAAGTGAGGGCAAGAAGGCGCTTGAGATCGGCGCCGGTCGCAGAGTCGGCACGGAGATAATCTTGAACGTTTCCGAGCCGATGAAATTCATGTGTTTGAGCTTTATCCAATAATGACCGACATCGCTCAGGGCTGGGTTTACCGAACCTTCCTAAAGCATCCGAACGAGAACCGATTTAGCGGGGATGCCTTTGTTACTGAGCTTGGAAAAAAGGGAATAGTGGTCGGGGACAATAGACAATTCTGGCTCTTGAACGACCTCATCATCGGCGTCGGAACTTTGGCTCAGAAAGACATAAATTAATGATTAACGCACTTATACGCTTCTCCATAGCACAAAAACTGGTAGTGCTCCTGCTCGTCGCAATAATGGCCGCCGCGGGTGCATACAGCCTGATAAATCTACCAATTGACGCCGTGCCTGATGTAACCAACGTTCAAGTTCAGGTTCTGACGAGTGCTCCGAGCCTCGCGCCGCTCGAGATCGAACGGCAGATCACGTTCCCCGTCGAAGTGGCAATGTCCGGGATTCCGGGCGTCGAAGAAATACGCTCGGTGTCGAAATTCGGCATTTCAAACGTCACAATCGTTTTCGAAGAATCAACCGATATCTATTTCGCACGCCAACTCATTCTCGAACGTATGGCGACCGCTCGGGAAAACATCCCGCCCGGTATAGGTGCGCCGGAGATGGGGCCGATCGCGACGGGTTTGGGCGAGATCTATCAATACGAAGTTCGTGCAGAACCGGGAAGCAACTACACCGCGACCGATCTCAGAACGATCCACGACTGGAATATTCGGCGTCAGTTGATGGGCGTTCCCGGCGTGACCGAAGTTAATTCCCACGGAGGTTATGGCAAACAGTACGAAGTCCGTCTCTCACCTGAAAAGCTGCAGTCGTATGGGTTAACCCTTCACGATGTCCACGAGGCGGTGACCGCAAATAACGGCACGGTCGGCGGCGGTTATATCCAGAAAGGTGCGGAGCAATATTTGTTGCGGGGCGTCGGTCTTATCGAAAAGATGGACGACATCACCAACGTCGTCGTCAAAACCGGCAAAGAAGGTGTACCGATCTTTGTCCGCGATCTGGGCGAAATTGTCGAGGGGCAAAGTATCAGACAAGGAGCAGCCTCGGCCAACGGTGAAGGCGAGATCGTTTCCGGCACTGCGATCATGTTGAAAGGCGAAAATTCTCGCGTAGTTTCCGAACGGATCAAAGAAAGAATTGACGAAATACGCAAGACGCTGCCTCAAGGCGTGACGATAGAGCCCTTTTATGACCGGACGGCTCTCGTCCAACGCGCGATCGCGACGGTGGAAACCAATCTGCTCGAGGGCGCGGCACTCGTGATCTTGGTTCTGCTGGTGCTGCTCGGAAATTGGCGGGGCGCTTTGCTGGTCGCGACGATAATTCCGCTCTCGATGCTTTTCGCGGCGATCCTGATGCGAATTTTCAACGTATCTGGAAACTTGATGAGCCTGGGGGCTTTGGACTTCGGATTGATCGTTGACGGCGCTGTTGTGATGGTCGAGAACGTTGTTCGTCGCAGAGCCGAAGCGCAGCACGAAGGATCGCGGGAGCCGCCGGAGCGAACGATTCTCGAGGCTTGTCTCGAAGTCGCGCGTCCCGTTGTCTTTGCCGTGGCAATTATCGGCATCGTATATTTGCCGATCCTCAGCCTTCGGGGCATCGAGGGGAAGATGTTCGTACCGATGGCTTTGACGGTCATCTTCGCTCTACTTGGTTCGCTGCTTTTATCGCTCACTTACGTCCCGGCGATGCTCGCGTTGATACTTCGCGGCAATGTTTCGGAGAAGGAAAGCTTTTTGATCCGTTGGGCGAAGCAGATCTACCGGCCCTCACTCGCGTTTGTGATGAAGTTCCGGGCACAAGTTCTTGCGATCGCTGTCGCTGCGGTACTCATTTCAGGCATAGCTTTCCCATATCTCGGCGGCGAATTTATTCCGCGTCTTGATGAAGGCGACATTCTGGTCGGAATGCAGCTTTTGCCCAGCGTGTCGCTCGAACAATCGATGGTTGCGACGACCGAGGTGGAAAAGTCTCTCAAGGCGTTTCCCGAGGTTAAGATTGTCGTCTCAAAATGCGGAGCGCCCGCGGTCGCGACAGATTCGATGAGCCTGAACCAATGCGATATATTCGTGATGCTAAACCCGATAGACGATTGGAAATCGGGTTGGTCGAAGGAAAAACTGATCGAAGAAATGTCGAAAAAGCTGGAATCGGAAGTTCCCGTCGCGGCTTCGTTTGAATACATACAGCCGATCGAAATGCGCGTCAACGAACTGATCGCGGGAACGCGGGGCGATCTTGCGGTAAAGCTTTTTGGCGACGATTTGGACGTCCTGGCGGAAAAAGGAGAAGAGATCGAAAGAGCTCTCGCGAAGGTCAACGGTGCTGAGGAGACAAAGGTCGAGGTCACGACGGGCTTGCCGCAGTTGCAGATCAAGCCCGACCGTGCGGCCATGGCCCGCTACGGTTTGAACGTCGAGGACGTGAATGAGCTCGTCGAGGCGATCTTTGCCGGCCAGAAAGCGGGCGAGGTTTTCGAGGGCGAACAGCGTTTCGATATAGTTCTGCGTTTGGACGAGAACGCCAGCAAGTCAGTGGAAGCGGTCCGCGACTTGATGCTCACCGCGCCAAACGGCCAGCGTGTGCCGCTCGCACAGGTAGCGGATATTTCCCTGGTCGAGGGAGCCGCACAGATCTCCCGCGAGGCTACGCGTCGAAGAATTGTAGTATCGACCAACATCCGTGACCGCGACATCGCGAGTTTCGTGGCCGAAGCGAAGAGTAAAATCGGAACGGAAGTGACCTTGCCGCCCGGATATTATTTGCAATGGGGCGGGGCCTTTGAAAATCTGGAGCGCGCGACCAATCGACTGTTGATCGTCGTACCGATCGCGCTATTCCTGATCTTTGTGATGCTGTTCTCCACCTTCGGGTCCGCAAAGCAAGCGTTGATGATCTATACCGGAATCCCCTTCGCGATCGTCGGCGGCGTTGTGGCGCTGGCTTTACGCGGAATGCCGTTCTCAATATCCGCGGGTGTTGGTTTTATCGCTCTATTTGGCGTCGCGGTATTGAACGGCGTCGTAATGGTCAGCTTCATCAACCATCTCCGGGAAGAAGGCAAGTCGGTGGTGGATGCGGTGAACGAAGGCGCGATGACACGCCTGCGTCCCGTTCTGATGACCGCCCTCGTCGCCAGTCTCGGCTTCATCCCGATGGCCCTTGCCACAAGCGCCGGGGCCGAAGTGCAACGACCGCTGGCCACCGTCGTCATCGGCGGGCTTATAACGTCGACCCTGCTCACGCTCCTGATATTGCCGACGCTCTACGCGTGGTTCGAAAAAGACGTGGAAGGCGAATTCACGGAGGATTAGAAAATGAAACTAATTATCGCGATTGTGCGGCCGTTCACAGTGGAAAAGATCGTAACGGCGTTCGAACAGATCGAAGGCTTTCCCGGAATGACGCTGAGCGACTCAGAAGGATTTGGGCAAAGATTGTTGACGACGACTTACGACGCTCTCGATCCTTTCAAACCGAACAAACGGATCGAGATCGGGGCAGATGACGAGATGGTTGACCGCATTGTTGCGGCGATCCGGGAGAACGCACACACCGGCAAGAAGGGTGACGGGATCATTCTCGTGATTCCTCTCGATAAGGCTGTGCTGATCTGACAGTCGCTGGACATGAGTTTAGCTTTTTCATTTTCGTCCAACTTGTTTTGGTTAGGGGCCATGGTTGCGGTCTCTTTGACTGTGATTATTCTCTTGATTGCCAAGTTCGGGTTGAAGCGGCACAAATTCAAAACGGCCGATCTAAAAGCGGCGGGGCTCAACCATCAGCAGAGGCGTGAGTGGCGGGCGGCATTTAGACGAAAACATAGGATCCATAAGCGCCGCCGCTGACTGTAAAAGAATCTGTACCAAGCAAGAGTTCACCAAGATATATGGGACAAGGACATACGCATCAAGTATCTGCTTCCGCCAAGAACAAGAAACCCCTTACGATAGTTTTCTTTTTAACGCTGACCTATCTGATCGTCGAGGTGATCGGCGGATTGTGGACGGGAAGTCTGGCGTTGCTTGCCGATGCGGGGCACATGCTAACCGATGTCGCCGGCGTGGGCCTCGCTCTCCTGGCTATTTGGTTTGCCGAAAAGCCCGCCTCGCCGGAGAGAACCTACGGGTACTACCGCGTCGAGATTCTCGCGGCGCTAACGAACGCGGTCGTATTGATCTTGATCTCGCTTTACATTCTTTATGAAGCCTACGAGCGTTTCAAGAATCCACCGGAGGTCGAAAGCGGTGGAATGCTCGCCGTCGCCGCGATCGGATTGATAGTAAACTTCGTCGGAGTGTTTATTCTGCGAGCTGGTTCAAAAGAAAGCCTGAACATGAAGGGCGCATATTTTGAGGTACTTTCGGATATGCTTACGTCCGTGGGCGTGATCATCGCTGGCATTATTATGCTGACGACCGGTTGGTATTACGCTGATCCGCTGATCTCCGCGGGCATCGGCTTGTTTATCTTGCCGCGCACATGGTCCTTGCTAAAGGATGCGGTCGGAGTTCTCCTCGAAGGCACGCCTTCAGACGTAAACATCGCGACGTTACGCGATAAGCTTTCCAAGCTTGAAGGCGTTGCCGACATTCATGATCTTCACGTCTGGTCATTGACTTCCGGTGTAAATGCCCTGAGCGTTCACGCCGTACTTACCGCGGGCTCGGAGCACGACGAGGTTCTCGAACGAGTTCATAAATGCTGCACTTCGGAATTTAAGATCACTCACGTCACCGCCCAAACCGAGCGCGAAGGTTTCGGCTGCCACGAAACGCATTTGTAAATTGGGGTTTGCTCATTGCAGAATGTTCGCTCGACAATAAGCTAGAAGCGCATCGCGTAGCGTAAGCGGAATATGGAAACGGAAAGGAGTTTGTCTCATCTATTGTCGGAACATCCGTTTGTGCTATTCCTGATCGGTGCTTTTTTGATGATGTCTCTTCTAGCAGTAATTGGAATTTTCTTTTGGAGACGTTCACAGCGAAAAACGAAGCGGTAGGCAAAATGAGCTTCGTGGGCCGAGGCCCGAGGCGAGGTTTACAATCATTGGGTATGGACAAGCTTAGCGAACATATTGATGCAGAGATTATTTGTGCTGACAGATCCCTTGAGAACGGCGATATAGCCCCTGCATTCGAACATCTCGAACGGGCCCATGTACTGGGACAGTCCATAACTTATCAACACACCCGTATTCATTGGCGGATGTTGAAAATTGGTTGGAAAAGGAAAGACGCGCGGGAGATATTTGGGCAGTTAGTTCGCATCGTCGGAGCTGCCACCAAAACGGCCTTTGGCATTTATCCAACGGGTAACACAGGTGGTTCGAATGTCTGGTTTTTCCGACCGATGCCGATCGCCGAAGACTTGAAACAGATCCTCGATAAAACGAAGAAAAATTAGCCGCCGTTATACAGCGGCGATTCAAGCTGGGTCCGTCTTTCGAGGCGGACCCAGTTTTCATTTCAAACTTGGACAGATTGGGATACGCCGGCAAGAATGTGCCCTCTTTATCGCTCAGATTTGAACCCTCGTGGATTGATCGATGCCCAACCGCGGCACTTGGCTGGCTCGAAAATCAACCGATAGGTTAGAAAAGAAACCATTCTTGGATAGCCCGCACGAGGTTAAACAGTGACCGATCACTCCAGTCGTCAGTAGCGTCAGCCTTTCGCGAGGGTGCAGATCAAGCAGCGACTCCTACGTAAGTGCGCCGCTTTCCGGCGATCCGGTCTTCATATTCCAGTATGTCGACGATTCTGTAGCGAATTTGATTGCCAATCCTGATCGCTCTTAAATGGCGAGGGTTCGACTTTGGCAAGGCTCGAAGTCGCTGGAACCTCTTCGCAATAGCATCGACTGATCCGGTGAGGTGCCATCTTTCTGCAAGCTGCTGGTTATCAAGAATTTCATTGTTCATCCGGGTATCGTCCTCCAACTTACAACCATCGATGGCAAAAGTTATGCCGAAAAAACTACTGAATAATCCCGAGAGCAAAGGCCGGGTCACCTGCGGTCGGAATCGGTCACTTTCAGTCACATATGGAAGGAGTTCTCGCCGAAAATTCCCCCCCAAATTCCCCCCCGAGGGACATTTTAGACAAAAAAAGAGACCAGCCAATTTTCGGGCTAGTCCCTAAGTCTCTAAAAACAAATGAGTTAGCTTGGTACTGAGGGCGGGAGTCGAACCCGCACGAACCTTAGTTCACAGGATTTTAAGTCCTGGGCGTCTACCAATTCCGCCACCCCAGCACAATAAGGGAGGTTAGCATATACAAACCCAAAAACGAAAGAATTGACCTCGGTGGTACGAACGCGGGAGAACGCTCTTCTGTAATAGATTTGTGCTACTATGCAAAAAGGATCGGATCCGTTCGACGGATATGGAAAATATTGCTTGGATCTTTTGGTTAGTGCTCGGCATAATCCTGATAATTGCTGAGATCTTCACCCTTGGTTTCGTCCTATTCTGGTTTGGGCTTGGGGCAATAGCCGCTGCCTTTGTAGGATTTATCGGATTTGGGGTCTTCTGGCAGTTCCTTGTTTTCGCTGGCGTTTCAATGACACTTACGGTCATGTCCCGAACGATCTTTTCGAACTATATGTGGGGCAAAGGAAGCGACGAGATAAAAACCGGTGCCGATGCACTGCCGGGACGCGTAGGAACGGTCACGACGGGAAGCAAAGGATCGCTGCACGAGGCGGCCGTTAAGGTCTACGGTTCTGAGTGGACGGCATTTCCGGAGGATGGCGAGACCAAATTCTTGGAGGGGGACAAGGTCGAGGTTGTCCGCGTTACCGGTTCTACAATTTACGTCAGATCGGTAGCGAGAGAACTCCCGGGCTGGAAGCAAGAGGACTAAACAGGGCTGTACCTAAACGATCTCTGCGGTATCCTGATCTGCCGTATCGTGGATATTTCCAAGGTCGATAAGTTCGATCTGGACCTCTTCACCTACCGGCTCCGCCAGCCCTTCACCATCGAGTTTCGCGATAACGAGGGTGATATTGTCTTCCCCGCCATTTGCATTTGCTTCGGTCACCAACTCAGCACATGCCATTTCAAGCGAATCCAGGTTTTCCAAAATTACTCGCTGCATACCGGCTGCGCTGACCTTGTTCGAAAGTCCGTCGCTGCACAAAAGAACAATGTCTCCCTTGTTTGGCAGGAGCCGCGCGGACACCGGGAAGATCTCGCTTTGCGCCCCAAGTGCCTGCAATATTACGTTCTTCAGAGTATGGGTCTCGGCCTCTTCAGGCGAGATCTGCTGTGCATCAATTAGCTGTTGAACCAGCGACTGATCCTTTGTGACCTGGTATATTTTTCCATTACGAATAAGATAGGCGCGGCTATCGCCGACTTGGATCAGGTCAATACCGCGCGGCGTTATTCCGATACCGGTGAACGTGGCTCCCATTCCTTGGAACTGGGGGTCGGACCGGCCTTGCTGATGAACAAGATGATTGGCGTAAAGCGTTGCGTTATATAGCTTTGCGATCAGATTGTAATCGTAGGCCTCTGGGGTAAGGGTTTCCTCCAGGTCTTCGTCAAGGAGCTTTTCACATACACATTCGACCGCCATTTTGCTGGCTACTTCTCCAGCCATTGCCCCACCCATGCCGTCGGAAACCGCGAGAACGACACCGTTATCGTCGATATCAAACTGCTGGCTCTCGATCACAAATTCGCCATTGTCCTGGGAGCCGGTCCATGCGCGCGACCGCGAGATGTGCAGAAGAAGGTAATTGTCCTCATTACCCTTCCGGACACGTCCTACATGTGAAGTTGCATGAGCTTCAACAGTTAGCATATTCGAATTCAGAAAACGATAATTACCCCTCTTGTACCATTAGAAGTCCCGCCCAAACCATACACTCTCGGAAACTAGCTGAGCGCCTGATCCAGATCCCGGATGATGTCTTCGACGTCCTCGATCCCAACCGAGACCCTTACGAGACCATCGCTGATTCCAAGTTTATCGCGCTTCTCTTGCGGAACGGAAGCGTGCGTCATGGTTGCCGGATGTGAGATCAACGACTCTACCCCGCCAAGACTTTCCCCGAGAGTACACAGTTTGACGTTTTCCAGGACCTTTTTTGCGTTCTCGAGCGAGCCCGTCTCAAATGCGACCATCCCTCCAAAACCAGTTTGCTGTCGCTTTGCCAGCTCGTGCTGCGGATGAGAGGCTAGGCCCGGATAATATACCTTTTCCACCTTTGGATGTTCTGCAAGAAAGTTTGCCACCGCACGGCCGTTCGCATCGTGCGCTTCCATCCTCACCGCCAGGGTCTTTGTACCTCGAAGCACAAGGAAGGAGTCGAACGGAGATAGGATCGCTCCGACACTATTCTGGATGAAACCGATCCATTCGGCATCCTTTTCGTCGTTTAGAGCTACGAAGCCTCCGACGCTGTCCGAATGTCCGTTGAGATATTTGGTCGTTGAGTGCACCACGATGTCAACCCCTAGGTCTATCGGCCGTTGAAAATACGGTGACATGAATGTATTGTCGCAGGCAACTCGCACACCTCGGGAGTGAGCAAGATCGGAAACCGCCTTAAGATCCGTAACCGTCATTACCGGATTCGTTGGGGTCTCTACAAATACCAGCCGGGTTTTTTCACGAAAGGCGGCCTCGACCGCGTGGATATCCGAAGTGTCGACAAGGTCAAACTCGACACCGTAATTTCGCAATACCCTATCAAAAAGGCGATATGTCCCGCCATAGGTGTTGTCGCCAAGGATCACATGTTCACCCGATCTGACTAGCTTGAGCACAGCGTCTATAGCAGACATCCCGGAGGCAAAGGCAAACCCAAATCTGGCATTCTCGAGTGCGGCAATATTGCGTTCGAGTGCAGAACGGGTCGGATTTTGCGTACGGGCATATTCATAGCCCTTGTGCCGGCCTAGACCTTCCTGTGCATAAGTGGACGTCTGGTAAATCGGAACGCTGACCGCGCCCGTGGCGGTGTCAGGCTCATTGCCGGCATGGATCGCAGTTGTAGAGAAGCCCATATACGCGCGACTTGGCGGTGATCGGAGTCGGAGTAGAACTGATGTATTCTTACGGAAATTTGATTCAAATCCGCGTAATTACAAGCTTTTATGGTAACTTGAGCCTTGTAAAAAAGCAAACAGACGAGTAGACGCGGCCGGGACGGAATATAATGCTCAAAACTAGAATCGATATATAGGCATTGAATCCCTTTCAAAGGTGCTGATCGCCGCTTCGTGACGAAGAGTGAAGTCTATATCGTCCATGCCGGACAACAGAGACTCTTTTCGAAACGGATCTATTTCAAATCTGACGGCGAGACCGGCTCCCGAAACAATCTGATCTTCGAGATCCACTGACAACTTTAGCCCTTCATCTGAAGTTGAAAGTTTGATCAACTCATCGACGATCGGCTCGGGAAGACTCACCGGCAGCAGGCCGTTCTTGAGACTGTTGTCGAAAAAGATATCTGCAAAACCGGACGCGATGATCACCCGAAAACCGTAGTCCAGCAAACTCCACGGCGCGTGTTCTCTCGACGATCCACATCCGAAGTTTGCACCGGTGATCAAGATTGAAGATGTGGCATATTTCGGATCATTGAGAACAAATCCGGGATCCGGGCTTCCGTCAGGCAAGAACCGCCAGTTGAAAAAAAGGAATTCTCCATAGCCCGAACGGTCCGTTCGCTTCAGGAATTGTTTTGGGATTATTTGGTCCGTATCGATATTCGCAAGACCGATCGCTACGGCCCTTCCTGTATGTTTGACAAAAGGCGTCATTGCTCTAGCTCCTGAACTTCCAGTTTCTTACGTCCACTAAATGCCCCGCGATGGCCGCTGCCGCCGCCATTGAAGGGCTGACGAGGTGGGTTCTGCCCCCGCGTCCCTGCCGTCCCTCAAAATTCCTGTTGCTGGTAGAGGCACAGCGTTCTCCCTCGCCTAGCACGTCGTCGTTCATTGCCAGACACATTGAGCAGCCGGCATCGCGCCACTCAAACCCCGCCTCGACGAATATCTCTGCCAGCCCTTCCTGTTCAGCCTGAAGCTTTATTTGCATCGAACCCGGTACGACCATAGCGTTTACACCGGATGCAACCCGATAACCTCTCGCCACGCGTGCCGCGTCGCGTAGGTCTTCGATCCGGGCATTAGTGCACGAACCGATGAACGCCCTATCGATCACGATCCCTTCGATCGGCTGCGACGGTTCAAGGCCCATATATTCCAACGCTTTGATATATGAGGCCTCGTCGCGGCCCATTGCAGGTTCCGGAACGGCCTCTGTCACCATAACGGACATTTCCGGCGACGTTCCCCAGGTTACGAACGGAGCAAGTTCGCCTGCGTCGATCTCAACGGTCCGGTCGTAAACGGCATCCGGATCTGATTGCAACGACCGCCAATGATCAACAGCCCGCTCCCAATTTTCCCCCTTTGGAGCAAACGGACGTCCCTCCAGGTAGTCGAACGTTGTATCGTCCGGAGCGATCATTCCCGCTCTCGCACCTGCCTCTATGCTCATATTACAGACTGTCATCCTTCCCTCCATAGAAAGCGAGCGGATCGCCTTGCCTGTATATTCGATCACACAGCCTGTTCCTCCATTTGTACCGATACGATTGATGACGGCAAGAATCAGATCCTTTGCAGTTACCCCAAACGGCAAGTCTCCTTCAACGTTCACCCGAAGGTTGTCGGCCTTGGTCTGTGGAAGCGTCTGGGTGGCCAACACATGTTCTACCTCAGTTGTACCTATCCCGAAAGCTAATGCGCCGAACGCTCCGTGCGTTGACGTATGCGAATCTCCACAAACGATCGTAAGTCCGGGCTGCGTCATCCCTTGCTCGGGACCCAGGACGTGAACAATTCCCTGCTCGATCCTGTCAAGATCGAACAGCCGTATGCCGAACTCGGAGCAGTTCCTTCTCAGCGTCTCTACCTGGTTCCATGCGACCTTGTCAGGAAACGGAAGACTACGGTTCAGGGTCGGGATCGCGTGATCAACGGTTGCAAATGTTAGATCCGGGCGGCGAACCCGACGCCCATTTGACCTAAGACCATCGAAGGCTTGCGGCGAGGTAACTTCGTGGATCAGGTGAAGGTCAATATATAGCAATGTCGGCCGGCCGGGCTCCCGGTGGACGATATGCCGTTCCCAGATCTTGTCGTAAAGCGTCCTCATCAGTTATACCGCGTAGTAGGCAAAGCTAAGGTTTGACATCTCTATCGAACGCTCGGCCACCAGATCGCCCATCTCTGAGGTAGAGACCAAGGTTTCGTTTCCGACTCCCGAAATATCTCTAGTTCTGAATCCTTCATCAAGAGCCCTTTCGATACCCATTTCAATGCAATCTGCCGCTGCCGTCTGCCCAAATGTCTCTCGCAACATCATTGCCGCCGATGCGATCGCCCCGATCGGATTGGCAACCCCCAGGCCGGCTATGTCCGGCGCCGAGCCATGAACCGGCTCATAAAGATCGACCCGACCGCCAATAGTTGCCGACGCCAACATCCCCAGGGAGCCAGTAAGTACCGCCGCTTCATCCGAAAGTATGTCACCGAACATGTTTTCCGTCAGAAGCACATCGAACCGTCGCGGATCGGTAACCAGGTGCATCGCACAAGCGTCGACATAAAGATGTTCGACCTCTACTCCGGGAAATTCAGCCGCTACGTCGTCAACGGTCTCGCGCCATAGACGCGATGTTTCGAGCACATTCGCCTTGTCCACCGACGTAAGCCTCTGTCGCCGTCCCGCGGCGGCCTTGAATGCGATCCGGGCAACTCGGCGAATTTCGTCCCGTGTATATGTCATCGTATTGAACGCTTCGTTGCCATCGTCGCGGATCCCACGAGGCTCGCCGAAATAAAGCCCGCCGAGAAGTTCACGCACGATCAATAGGTCGGTGCCTTCGAATATCTCACGACGCAAAGGTGATGACGAAAGGAGAGCAGGCACCGCTCGCGAAGGTCGAAGATTAGCAAAACCGCCAAGGAGTTTCCGGAGTGCCAGCAAGCCCGATTCCGGACGGTGTTCCGGGAGCACATGGTCGAATTCCGGATCGCCCACGGCCCCGAGAATCACGGCATCAGCCGCAAGACATGCTTCCGACGTCTCGGCAGGCAACGGAGAACCCGCATCTTTCAGTGCCGCCCCGCCGACAGACGCATACTCGACCGACAGCGGCAATGAGTGAGTGTCACAGACAACACGAAGCACCTTTGCGGCTTCGTTCACAACTTCAGGGCCGACACCGTCGCCGGGCAAAATGACTACTTTCATAAAGATCGTTAGGCAGCGACGGCTGCCGGAAAATTGATCGGCGCGATCGCGATCAGGTCCTGATCGTATATATTTTTCTTCTTGTCCGCTAAGGCAACGAAACGGTTGTAAACCTCGCCGATATCGCTGCTGTCGATCTGCAATCCGAGTTCTTCATACCTAGCTAGCAACGCATGACGACCCGAATGTTTGCCAAGTACAATGCTGCTCTTTGGAACGCCTACCGACTCCGGCGTCATTATCTCGTAGCAAAGCGGATTGCTCAGCACTCCGTGCTGGTGAATTCCCGCCTCATGAGCAAAAGCGTTTCGGCCGACGATGGCCTTGTTCGGCTGTACGCCAAAACTGATTATCGTGGAAAGCAACTGGCTTGTAGGGTACAGCTCCCGCGTTTCGATACGGTGTTCTACCGGCAGCCGATCTGCCCGGACCGTGCATGCCATGATAAATTCCTCGAGAGACGCATTTCCCGCCCGCTCTCCGATTCCGTTGATCGTACATTCGACCTGCGACGCTCCTGCTTCAACCGCGGCGATGCTGTTCGCCACCGCGAGTCCGAGATCGTTGTGGCAATGAACACTTATCTCGACATCCCTGCCGCCCACCACCTTTTCTCTGACCGTGCGAACGATCCCGGCAAACTCTGAAGGTAGTGTATAACCAACCGTATCAGGAACGTTGAGTACCGTCGCCCCTTCTTCGACCGCGACCGAAAAGACCTCGCACAGGAAATCGATATCCGAACGGGTCGCGTCCTCGGCTGAGAACTCGACATCGTCAGCATAAGACGCTGCTCGACGAACCGCATTTCTCGTCATCGCGATCACCTCATCGCGGGTCTTTTTCAACTTGTACTCAAGGTGGATGTCCGAAGTTGCCACAAAGGTGTGAATTCTCGGTTTTGCCGCCTTTTGTAATGCGTCGGCAGCTCTGTCTATATCGGCGTCCACTGTCCGGCAAAGAGCCGCTACCGCTGCGCTCCGGCACTCTTCAGAAACCGCCTTCACGGCTTCGTAGTCGCCGTCGGATGCGATCGGGAACCCGGCTTCTATTATGTCAACGCCGAGCCGCTCCAGTTGCGCGGCCATGGTGACCTTTTCTTCAAGATGCATCGAGCATCCCGGCGATTGCTCGCCATCGCGAAGTGTCGTATCGAAGATTCTTATCCGTTTCACTTTCATATTCTCAACCTGTCATCACTTATTTCAAATTCTTGTGCGAACTTGATTCGCAGAGCCGTGGAGCCAATAGTCCGCATCGTAACCCTCGGCGAAAAACAAAGTCAAGCTTATGTATTTGCAAATTCAATAATAGATGTTTATATTTCAATAAGCAGGAAACGGACAGTTATACCTATTCAACACTTACGTTATACTCTTTGCCGAACCGGATATAGCGAAAGACCTTTTCCCGTTATTTTTTGGCACTCGAGGACCTACGGAATGGACATAAATCAGCTTGAAGTTTTGGTTGCGGTCGCGCGGGAAAAGAGTTTTTCGCGCGCGGCTGAGGTGCTCGAAAGAACGCAGCCTGCCGTAAGTCAGGCAATAAGACGTCTGGAACAGGATGTCGGTGAAAAGTTGTTTGACCGGTCATCTAAGGACGGTACGCTCACATATGCCGGCGAATTGCTTGTGGATTACGCGAAGCAGATGCTCAATCTGCGGCATTCTGCCCAGGCTGCGATAAAGGAGATGCGGAACTTGCATACCGGCAAGGTAACCATTAGCGCAAATGAGCATACCGTTTTTTTTCTCCTTCCCGTGATCGCGGAGTACAGGAAACAGCATCCGAATATTAAGATCGAGGTAAGAAGAGGTGTGGCAAGCCGCATCCCGAAAGAGATCACCGCACGCGAGGTCGAGCTTGGGATCATTTCTTTCAAACCGGCGGATGAGACCGTGCGTTCGGTTCCGGTTCTTAACGACCAATTGTTACTGATCGTATCGCCCGAGCATTGGCTTGCAGGGAAACGTTCGGTGTCGATACGCGACCTGGGGAAGGAGACGTTTATCGCCCATAATGCACCCTCGCCGTATCGCAAACTGGTGATCGAGACATTTGAGAACAATAGCACCCCACTCAATATCTCGGTCGAATTGCCCTCTTTGGAGGCGATAAAGCGGCTGGTGGAGGCGGGGGTCGGCATTGCAATGGTACCGAGCCTTGCGGCAACGTCTGAGATCGCCTCAGGCCGAATTGTCGGTCTTTCGATCTCTGAGATCAAACTGGAGAGAAAACTCCATATTGTTTATCGACGCCGGTCCGTGCTTTCACATGCAGCTCAGGAATTTATCAGGATAGCGAAAGAGATGAGATAGAAACGGCGGTCGGCGGACGTAGAAAGATCGAGCCTTTCATAAATTCGAGTCGTGACCCTATTTTCTTGGACTTGTTTGGGATAGAATATTTTTGTTCATTTAAGCTCGACAACTGATATTTTTCAGAGATTCGCCTTCCTCACCGAATTGAGACGGTATCGGTTTATCCAAAAACGGGGATGAGAGGCCTTTGGCCGCCAATATATTATGTTTGATCAGTTCACACTGGGTATTGAGGAAGAGTTCCAGATCGTCGATCCGACCACACGGGAGCTAAAATCTCACGTGACCGAGATCCTTGAAGAGGGTAAGCTCCTTCTTGGTGAAAAGGTAAAGCCCGAGATGATCCAATCGATGATCGAGGTTGGCACCGGGGTCTGCCGCAATATTGAGGAAGCCCGCGAAGACATCACCAAGCTCCGGTGTATAGTTTCGGGGCTCGCCCGCCGTAAAGGACTAGCCATTGTCGCCGCTTCAACACATCCCTTTTCTAAATGGTCGGAACAGCAGATCTATGAAGGCGACCGCTATCGCCTCCTTATAGACGAACTGCAGATGGTCGCGCGGAGTCTTCTCATCTTCGGGGTCCATGTCCATGTCGGTGTTCCCGATCTGGACCGCCGGATCCATATAATGAACGCGGCAAGATATTTCCTGCCCCACGTTCTGGCTATGACCACGTCATCGCCTTTCTGGCTGGGGTTCAATACCGGATTGAAGTCATATCGCTCTGAGGTATTTAAGAAGTTTCCCCGTACGGACATCCCTGACCATTTCGAATCGTATCAGCAGTTTCAGAGCTATGTCGATCTTCTGGTCAAAATGAACTGTATCCAGGACGGATCAAAGATCTGGTGGGACGTCAGGCCGCACTGCATATTCCCCACCCTTGAGTTTCGTGTTTGCGACATTCCGACACGCGTTGACGATACCATCGCCGTTGCCGCTCTGTTCCAGGCCATCGTTGCAAAACTGAATGTCCTCATCGAAAAGAATCTGGGTTTTCGGCTTTACCATCGCCGGCTGATACAGGAAAACAAGTGGCGGGCAGTCAGATACGGCCTGGATGGTAAATTGCTCGATCTTGGCAAACAAAAAGAGGTGCCGGTAAAAGACCTGATCCGGGAGTTGTTGGATTTTGTTGACGAGGTCCTCGATCCACTCGGTTCTCGTAAGGAGGTCGAGCATGTTCATACCATGCTTGAACGCGGCACGTCTGCGGATGAGCAGATACGCGTTTACGAAGAGACCGGCGGCGACTTTAACGCCGTTGTCGACCTATTGATGGAGAACACCCTGGAGAATGTCCCCGAAGAGTGCTTTGATTAGTCGATCAAAAAGGTCACTGTGACGCTTGCCTCAATGTTGATCGAGCCCGCCGAAAAGGCCGCAAGGTTCGAAGAATCTGGTACCCCTACGCCTTGAGATCGCCCGGACGTCATGACGTTCACTGCGTTGGAGGTCACATTCGCAGTTGAAAAATAACGGTCTGAGGCAGTCCCCTCGCTGATCCGCAACGCTTTCCTAACGTTTTGGCCTATCGCCGCAGTCATCGCCCTCGCTTTCTCATGAGCCGCTTTCATAGCCATTTCGCGGGCCGTCTCGCGAAGTTCGATTATCCTCGAACTTTCGAATCTCACCGTCGAGATCTCTGTCGGGTCCACATCGAGGATCTCATTAAAGACCAGGTCAAACAATTCAAGTTTCTTTAACCTGATCGTTACAGACCGCGACACCTCGTAACCCTGAAAAACACGAGTTCCGATCTCGTCGCCGTCTTCGTCATAAATTCGTTGCTGCGGATCGCGGATGGAAATATATTTCTTCGAAACAGAGATATTGTTCGTAATGATGTCTTCTTGCGGAATCGAATACCTTCTCGCGATCTGAAGCATCTTCGCAACCCCCTCCTCATTCTCCTTTCGGGCGGACTGCAGATCCTTATCCAGCTTGGTAAAATCCACAGAAATAGTCGCCGTGTCGGGCTCGACAATGATCTCTGCTCGTCCCGTAACCGTGATGTGCGGCACCGAAAGATCAACGGTGGACTGAGCTGGCGTTGCTGCAGCGAAATGCAGAAAGCCGATGCCCGAGACGAATGCAAATAGAGTACTTTTCATCTCTTTCTTGATAAGACCCCATCCTGAGATGCGGGGGTATCGGATAGGTTGCTTTGTCAGAAAAACGGACTTGATCAATTTGTTCGGTGTTCTAACGCAAGGCTAAGGAAATTTTCGAACAGTATGCGTCCGTCGCGGCTTTCGTTCGGATGTTCCCAGCGCGTCGGATTTTTCGACCAGTCTTCAAATGATTTTTCCAGATGGAACTGCACACAGTAGATCATCTGCCCATCCGAACGCTTTACCATCATTTGATTGCGGCAAAGATACGAAGTTGCCAGAAGCTTAAACCCCTTGGGAACGCCCAACACCTGAACACCATGGTTCTGCCATACTCGGAGGATATCGTCCTCTTTCGTATAGTCCTGCCAGATGCCGGACAACTTGTCATCGATCCCATCAAAGATAGGGTCATCCCGGTCAACGATCTTGACAAATCGGTACTGGTACTCCACGACCCTGTCCGACCGCCGCTCATGCAGTTCCAATCCGTCTAGTGTTCGAAGTTCCGCACCGAATGATGCTCCGACCAACTGGTGCGAACCGCATATCGCCAGGACAGGCAGCTTCGTTTCGTGAATAAAATTTCTGAACGACTCCAGATGGGCAGGGTTGTAGTAGTCAAAATCGCTGTAAGTGCCGCTCATAACTATCGCATCAGGTTCGAAATCATGGGCTGCTGCCTCTATTTCAGAAAGATGCACCGTAACCGTTTTCGGGCTCTGAACTAGACGGATAACGTTTTGCGCTATGTTGTCGCAGGCAAGCGTGGAGACCTTTCGCTCAAACCGGAGCTTCGATTCAATGGAAGCCTTCCATTCCTCAATTGCGAGCGGTGAGAGATCAGACTCATACCTGAGCAGACTGTTAACGATAAGGATCCTGGCATGCTCTATCTTCCGCTCAATCGGCTCATAAAGGCAGAACGTCCGCTTGCTGAATGGGAATGGAAGTTCCTCGGAAGTTGTGGGTTTGGCGGCGGCGTCGAGCATATCCGTTAAATTCTCCGAAACCTGTAATACATGTTCCGGAACAAACAATAATTATATCAGTTTTTTCGTTGTCGGGTCGAACGATCGAATAGGGGCATCGCGTCGCCGGCACCTATTCTCGCGATCTCGTCTCGTATAGAACGGATGACGGCCGCACGGACACGGCCCCTTTTCTGCGGAGACATCGCCTCCGTTTCGACCACTATCTCATGGTTAGTATGCTCCCAAGCCCGTTCGAGCATTTCGGCATATAGGGCGAGTTTTGTGATGTCGTAAGGAACCGCAATATCCCGGCACCCAAGGCCGGCAAATACCACAAGGTAACGGGCGGTGGCCTTATCTGGACAAAAGATGCGAGTGCGGCCGACTTGTATCTCGTTTCCGAGCAGCGTTTCGATGATCATGGGAGAATGTTCACGTGGCGGAATGTCCATCTTGAACGACCGGGTCCTCAGCGGGCGGATCTGCTCGCTGTAGAGATCGGGAAGCCAGTCGCTGCCCAGTCGTTCCCGGATGTTCTTTACGGACTCCATCTTGAAGCACAAACGGCGCCTCCGTTACCTGGGCGACGCCGCATCAGGCCTCCTGCGAGGCATAAACCATAACTCTATCTTAAATTAGCCTCGACTTCGGGTGCGGCCGGCGTTGCGAATTTTTCGATAACACTGTTCCCGAAAATACCGAGATAAAATATGCCGATGACGGATATCAGGATCACGGCAGAGATCGATACGGGCACTTTCGGAGAGACCCATTCCGTCGTCCGTTCCTTGAAGAACATTACAACAATGATCCGAAGGTAGTAATAGGCGGAGATCGCGGTATTGACCACAGCCGCTACTACCATAATCGTGAGCAGCGTCTCACCCGCCTCAAGGGCCGGACGGAAAACGAGCACCTTGCCAATGAAGCCGGCCGTAAGCGGCAACCCTAGCAGACTCAGCATGAACAGCGAAAGAGTAAAGGCCAAAAGCGGCGACCTGAACCCAATGCCATTGAAATCCTCAAACTCGGTGCGGCGATCATCCTTTTGCCCAAGCAGCGTAACTATGGCAAAGGCACCCAGATTCGCAACCGCATAGGTCAGCATATAGAAGGCGACCGCGGCGACCGCGACGTCCCTCGCGGCGATCGTCACAGCGACTCCCGCCCCTACAAATCCCACCAGAGCGTAACCGGCGTGTGCGATCGACGAATACGCCAGCATTCGCTTGATGTTGTTCTGCATTATGGCGGCTACGTTCCCAATGGTCATGCTGAAGATCGCCATTACAGCCAGTACGGTCACCCACGAACGGGTAAGATAGCCGGCTGCCTCAGCACCGGCAACGAGCGGAAAACCGATGACGAAAACGCGAAGGAACGAAGCGAAGGCCGCAGCTTTGGGCCCGGCCGCCATAAAACCTGTGATCGGCGAGGGTGCGCCTTCGTAAACATCGGGCGCCCAAACGTGGAACGGTGCGACCGCGACCTTAAATCCGAACCCGACGATAAGCATCGCTCCACCGACAAGCAGCAGTGCCGGGAAATTAGGATCAGCTACCTTTGCCGCGATCTCCGTGATATTCATCGTGCCCGTCGCCCCATAGACCAGCGCGATACCATATAACAGGAACGCAGAGGCAAGCGAGCCGAGAATGAAATACTTCATTGCCGATTCGTTTGAGCGAAGGTCAGATTTTCTAAGGCCCGCCATCACATAGGTCGCGATCGACAGCGTCTCCAGCCCAAGGAAGATCACGACCAGATCGTTACCCGAGGCCATCAGCATCATTCCAAATGTCGCGAAAAGGAGAAGTGCGTGGTATTCTCCTGCGGGAACATCTTCGCGTTCGACCCAGATAGCTGAAACCAGGATCGTGAATGCAGATACAATAAGAAAAACCGCAGTAAAGGAGAGCCTCAGACTGTCGTGGGTGACCATCCCGCCCCAAGCCGTCACCGGAAGTCCGCTCGACGATGACCACATCGCGAACAGTGCAATGCCGGCAAGCACAAGTCCAATGATCGACATCGCTCCACTAACACGGCGGTCCCGCGGGAAAAAGCTGTCATAGACCATCACGATCGCACCCGTCAGAGCGACGATTATCTCCGGCAGGATGATGTAAAGATTTACATTCGGATCAGACAACTGCATAAAATAAGTAAAAATTAAACCGAGCGTTCCCCACTACCGAACGGCCTGCTCTGCATCGACAGTCCCTCCGGCTTGTCTTACAACGCGTTCTTTGATAGCGACCACAGAGTCTCTTGACCTTTCAAGGAAGGGGCTCGGATATACGCCCATGAACACCATCAGGAACAATAGCGGAACCATAAGCCCGATCTCACGATAGCTCAGGTCCTTTAAACCTCGATTCTTTTCATTTGCGACCTTGCCAAAAAATACACGCTGGATCATCCACAACAAATAGACCGCTGCGAAGATAACTCCGGTCCCGGCAAGCATTGTCGCGATGTAGTTCCAATTGGCTGAGGCAGTTATTGCCAGAATGGTCGATTTCCACATTCCGACCATGATCAGGAACTCCCCTACAAAGCCGTTCAGGAACGGAAGTCCGACCGACGACATTGCTGTGATAATAAAAATGGTCGCATAGATCGGCATTACATTCGCAAGCCCGCCGAATTCGCTTATCTCCCGGGTATGGCGGCGCTCATAGATGAAGCCAACAAGGAGGAAAAGAGCCCCCGTAGAGATCCCATGGTTCAGCATCTGGTAGAGCGCCCCCTGCATTCCCCATTCGGTAAAGGAGAACATACCGAGCACAACAAAACCCATGTGAGCAACCGAGGAATAGGCCACCAGTCGCTTGACGTCCGGCTGGACCATCGCGACGAGAGCACCATAGATGATGCCGATAATTGCGAGCACAATGAAAATCGGAGCCAGTTCTCTGCTGGCGTCCGGAAACAGCGGGAAATTGAACCGCATTATTCCATACGTGCCCATTTTGAGCAGTACGGCCGCAAGTATCACCGAACCGGCAGTCGGGGCTTCCGTATGCGCGTCCGGCAGCCATGTATGGAAGGGGAATAGCGGCACCTTTATCGAGAAAGCAAGCGCGAATGCAAGGAAAAGCAGCAAACCGGTCTCCGGTGCAAACACAAGTGTGCCCATCTGAAGTGAGTTCAGGATAGTCACAAAATCAAAGCTCCCGGTCCCGGTTGCCTGATAGTGCAGGTAGTAAAGGCTGATTATCGCGACAAGCATCAACAAGCTGCCCAGTGCCGTAAAAATAAAGAACTTTACAGCCGCGTATATTCGATTTGCCCCGCCCCAAATACCTATCAGGAAAAACATCGGAACGAGCGAGGCCTCAAAGAACAAATAAAAGACCAATAGATCTAGCGAGACAAAAACCCCGACCATCGCGCTCTGCAGCAGTAGAAGAAACACGTAAAACGCCAGTGGCCGCTTTTCCACCGCATTCCAGGTCGAGAGGACAGCGATGGGCATGATGAAATTCGTAAGTACCACCAGCCAGAGACTCAGGCCGTCAACCCCGACGTGATAGTTCGCATTGATCGCTTCAATCCATGCAAATTTCTGGACAAACTGGAAACCTCCGGCTGAGGTCCCGCCACCCCCAAGCAAGAGAAGTGTGAGCAAAAAGAGAACGATCGTAATGACGAACGTCACCCATTTAAGATGCTCATCGCTCTTCCAGAATAACTGGTGGGCGACCAGCCCTGCCGCTCCGACAACCGGCAGCAGGATCAAAAGCGTTAAAAGGTTTTCTGTGATCAGATCCATAATGATCCAAGGTCTTCTATATTCTACGGCCCCGTCGGATAGAGATCCTTCGCCTGCAGCCATCCGCGCGACACCTTTCCACCCGGACCCATGTACATCGCCTCGACCCAGTTGCCAGAGGACCGGATCACTCTTATCGGGTCATTCTTGACGACATAACTTCGCCCCCGGCTTCTTGCATCCGCCGAGCTGTGAAAATATGACCTGGTTGCAGAGATCATCCGTAGCGATTCCCATTCGCCCTGCCTCGTCAATTCGAACTCGACGCCCTCGTCCTCTTTCAGCATCGGAGCAACGTTCCAGCAGCCTCCGTGTTCACCGTGGAGCCGTAGGGTTATCGAGATTCGTCCGCCAGATTCAGAGAGCGTTACTTCGCCGGTTATAACTTCGTCCGGAAAGGCAGGATGCCATGTGGCCACCTCATACGTTCCGCCCTCGTCCGATGAACCCTGCAACATAAAGGTGCACGTAAATCTCGGATTTCCTCGGCCGTCGTCTCCGGTGCCCTGGGAAAAATAACCGGTCAAAACACCATCCTTTGCAACTCCGAGAACCAGATCCTCATACTCGCCGGAGACGATCTTCTGCCCGGCGGCCACGCCGGTTATCAACACGACCAGGGCAAAGATACGCACGATCATGGGCGATCCGGTCATATTATCCAAGCAACCTCACGCCGTAATAAATAAAATAACCAAGTACCACTATGGCACCAAAAATGATCATTGCCGCATAGCTGCGAACAAACCCGACCTGTATCCTACGTGCCGCCGAGCCGAGTTCGCGAACAAAGCTGCCGATCCCGTTAACGATGCCGTCAATAAACCCGAGGTCGAATCCTTTCCACAACGCATTTCGTGAAAGATTCGTCAATGGATCGACGATATATCCATTGTAAAATTCGTCAAGCCGCCATTTCTCCTCGAGTATCTTCGGCATCTTACGCAGCGGATCGGAACGGAACATGAACCATCCTATCCCAATACCCACGAACGCCAGGACCGTTGATAGCAAAGCCAGCCAGCGCTCAGTGCTGACAGCTTCCGGCGAATGGGCCTTTGCATTTTCACGAGCCTTTTCCGCCGCGGCGGTCGGTATCTCGGCAACCACGGGACCCAGCACATGCTCGAATCGATTGGCCTCCTTACCGACTATTGAACTTACCACCGGCAGAGAACTCAACGCATAGGGTATTCCGATCAATCCCCCGACCGTTGAAAGAAAGGCTAGAACAATGAGCGGAACGGTCATCACCCAGGGCGATTCGTGCGGCTTAAAGTCGTGGGGCAATGCATGATGATGTTCGTCGGAGTCATCTTCGTGGTGATCGAGTGCGTGGGTGTCGTCGTGCGGTACTTTGGCATCGGCGGCATCGCCAGTGGCAAAGGCGGTCTCCTCAGCTATCGCCGGTTCGCCGGGATCGTCTGCTACCGGCAGTTCATGCGGGGCCTCGGCCCAGCGTTCTGTGCCCCAAAATGTCATCACCATCATTCGCGTCATGTAGATCGCGGTCAGAATGGCGGTGATCACGGCGACCCCCCAGAGCAGTTCATTTCCCGGGAAGGCTCCGTTCTGGAAATACTTGTCGGCGGCGAACGTCTTGTAAAGGATCTCATCCTTTGAGAAAAAGCCCGCCCAGATGGGAATTCCGGCAATGGCAAGCCATCCCATCACCATCGTAATGAACGTGATCGGCATGTACTTCTTAAGGTTACCCATCCGCCGCATGTCCTGCTCATGATGCATCCCGTGGATGACCGAGCCGGAGCCGAGGAACAGGAGCGCCTTAAAGAAGGCGTGGGTCATTACGTGGAATATCGCGACAACAAATGCTCCAACACCGGCAGCGAGGAACATGAAGCCGAGCTGAGATACGGTCGAGTAAGCCAGGACCTTCTTGATATCGTTCTGTGCGATCGCAATGGTCGCGGCAAATATTGCCGTTGCGGCACCCACCACGGCAATGATCCACATCGCCGTCGGTGCGAATTGATAGATCGCGTTGGAGCGAACAACGAGATAGACGCCAGCCGTGACCATCGTCGCCGCGTGGATAAGAGCGGAAACCGGTGTCGGGCCTGCCATAGCGTCCGGGAGCCACGTCAGAAGCGGGATCTGTGCTGATTTTCCCGTAGCTCCGATGAACATCAACACCCCGATAGAAGTAAGCCCACCGGCGACGATCGCTCCCCACGTAAACGGATCGGCCGCGGTCACGTTATTCAGGACCCAAGTAAAAACACTCGTGACCTCTTCTCCCCCTACGGTCTTGTCAAAAAACGAGATCGAGCCTGTAAGCGAAAATACGAGAAAGATACCCATCAGCACGCCCCAGTCGCCGATGCGGTTCATTACAAATGCCTTCTTGGCGGCTTCGCGTGCTTCGTTTCGCTTCAGGTAGTAGCCGATCAATAGGTAAGAGCAAAGACCGACGCCTTCCCAGCCGACGAACATCAGCAGGTAATTGTCCGCGAGCACAAGCGTAAGCATCGCGAACATAAAGAGGTTCAGATACGCGAAAAACCGGTAAAACCCCTTATCGCCGTGCATGTAGCCCGTGGCAAAAATATGGATCAAAAGGCCGACGAAGGTAACGAACAAAGCGTAGATGCCGGAAAGCCGATCCATACCGAGCGCGAAATCCGCACGGAAACCGCCGACGTTTATCCAGGTCCAAATATGTGCGAGGACAGGCTGGTCAATGAAGAGCGCACCGCCGTGTGACGTGCCGACGCCGAACGCGATCATGAACGCCACTATCGTCGAAATCGCGATGGCCCCGCAGGCAACAGCGCCGCTGAAAAGCTCATTCTTTAGCCTGCCGCCGATAAGCCAGTTAATGACCGCACCAGCCAGAGGAGCAAATATGATTATGCTAAGAAGGTTGTTTTCGATCATCGAAAATCCTTAGTGCCGACGCGATCCGGCATTCGTCGTCCACTGCCGCACCGCGCAGCACAGCCCAAGTAACAAGACAAGTAACTAAAACTTCAATATGCTCGCATCATCCACGTCAACCGAGATGCGGTTGCGGAAAAATGCAATGATTATCCCAAGCCCCACGGCAGCCTCGGCGGCCGCAACAGACATAACCATGAACACGAAAAGCTGGCCCGAGACGTCCGCGTAGAATCGGGAAAACGCGACAAAAGTCAGATTTACGGCGTTGAGCATCAACTCGATGCACATGAACATCCCGATCGCGTTACGTTTATACACGACGCCCACTGCTCCGATCGTGAACAGTATGCCCGAAAGTGCCAGATAACTTTCCAAACCAGGTTGCATGTTCTTTAATTAAACTACGTATCAGGTTTCGCCGCGCCTAGCCGGCCAATATTCATGAACCGGAGCGTCCCTTAAACGAGAGTTTCATTTCTCTTCCACGTTCTGGCCGCTGACCGCATCGAGTCTCGATTGCTCGGACTTTCTGACAAGCATTACGGCACCGATGATCGCCATAAGCAGCATCACGCCAACTATCTCGACCGGCAGCAGATATTCCGTGTACATCGCCGTACCGATGCTCATCGTATTCCCGACGGTTGTAGAAGCATCAAAATCCGGCTTCGGCGTCTTCAAAACGGCGTAATAAATGAAAAATGTCTGGGCCAGCAAAGCCACGCCGAGGCCACCACCGACAAAATATAGATACCTCAAGCGATCAAGCGGCTTATCCTCGTCCAGATTGAGCAGCATAATGACGAATATCACAAGCACCATAATCGCCCCTGCATAGACAAGGATCTGGGTGACAGCTATAAACGGTGCCGCTAACGTCACGTAGAGACATGCCAACGCTACGAACACGCCGATCAAGGACACTGCGCTGTACAAGGGGTTTCGATGCACCACCATCGAAACGCCGCATGAAATGGCGACGCCGGCAAACAGAAAGAATAGTACGGTCGAGATCATCAAATTTTTCGGAGCCTGAAGGTTGGGGCGCTGCCACCGAGTCTATCTCGGCGGTGACACTGGCCTTATTCCTCAGCTCATCTGTTCAAGAAATACACGATCACTATTGTGACGATCACATTGCCGATCGCTACCGGAAGCAGGAACTTCCATCCGAAACTCATCAATTGGTCAAAGCGGAACCTCGGCAGTGTTCCGCGAACCCAAATATACAGGAACAAAAAGAAGAATATCTTCAACAAGAAGCCGATGTGGCTGATCACGGCGTAGCCGATCGTCCCCACACCAAACACGGCCTCCATACCCAGCCCCCGGGCGGCGTAATCCAATCCCGGAATGTACCAGCCGCCAAGAAAAAGCACCACACACATTACGGAAACAGTAAACATGTTCACGTATTCCGCCATGAAAAATAGCGCAAACTTCAGAGCCGAATATTCCGTGTGAAATCCGGCGACGAGCTCGGTCTCAGCTTCGGGCAGATCGAACGGCACCCGATTGGTCTCAGCAAAAGCGGCGATAAGAAACACAATGAACCCAACGAACTGTGGCACTATGAACCATCGCATATACCACGGCGAGTTTGACTGAGCATTTATGATCCCGTTTAGATCGAGCGTCCCGGCGAGCAACACTACACCCAGTATCGACGCCCCCATTGCCAATTCATATGAGATCATCTGTGCCGATGATCGCAGCCCGCCCATAAGTGAATATTTACTGTTCGAAGACCAACCCGCCAACGCGATCCCATAAACCCCCACAGATGTTATTGCAAGAACGAACAGCACGCCGACGTCGATCTGGGCTATCGTCAATGGCAGATTTCTTGCCTGTTCGGCTATCCACGCGACCAGATTTTCCTCGCCGGCAAACGGGATGACAGGAGCATACGGCACTAACCACCCGAGCGGATCTCTAATTTGAGGCCCAAACGGATACACGACTATCGGAAGAAGTGCACAGGTAAGAGCCACTAGTGGGGCAATGAAGTAAATGAATTTGGTTGACTTATCCGGGGCAAGGTCTTCCTTAAGTATGAATTTTAGCAGGTCCGCAAATGGCTGCAGCACACCCCAAGGGCCCACCCGGTTGGGGCCAATTCGTCCCTGTATCCATCCAAGCACTTTGCGCTCGGCAAGGACCGTGTAGGCCACGATCATAAGCACGCCCTGAAAGGCGAGCAGGATCGCACCGGTGTAAACTATGAAAGGAAAAGCAGTCTTAAATGCCTGTTCCATAGATGGCTATTTGTTCACCCCAATATGGGAGCGGTCCCCAACGCCGATCGCTGCGGACTCGGCTCGGCTCTCCTCTTTCGGCGTCCCGTCAAGCTCAAATTGCTCTAGCGGTGAGACCAGCAGATTATCAGGTTTCGGGTTGCCGTGTGCAAGCAAGTGAAATTGCGGCGTCTTGCTTGTCATGGTCGTAAGCCGATGAAGCTTGTGCCCGATCTTTGGCACCTCAGTGATCTTTTCACCGCCAGTCGGCAGTCTGTCAACTTTCCGCGCAAGGTCAGACTCTAGCGGTCCCGTATCTATATCGGTTCGCACCTCGTATCTGACCTGGATCGGTTGGGACTCGTCCTTGAGATCCGGATACCTTAGGCCCTCATACGCGGGAATGGCCTCAGCAATGGATCTAAATACCGCGGAAGCAGAAACTCCATAGCCGAGATCGAAGCCCAGCTCAGCAGCTATCAGTCCCACTATCATCCAATCGGCTTTTGATTGGTACAGCGGTTCAATTGACCTTCTAACACGCTGAACGTTTCCCGCATTATTTGTGAACGTCCCGTCAACCTCGGCAAACGATGCCGCCGGCAATATCACATCAGCATGCTCTGTAGTGTCGGTCTCAAAAAGCTCCTGAACCACCACGAAATCTTTCCCGGCAAGCGACGCAGAATTCTGAAGACTGCCTGCGATCAGAAGAGCAGACGACGCCGAAACTACTTCATCCACCGAACTGGCATCGGGGATCATATCGATCGCTCCCATCGAGTTGTTATATAACGGCAGGGGATGAAGCAGGACCCGCCTGTTCTCCCCGGCGAGCTTTCCGGCGGCCGCGGCGATCGCGCCCTGTGCGGGCCCGCTCAATTCGCTGCCAACCATCACGACCACGTCGCCGTTTGTGTTCATGATCACATCGCGAAGGGCGACAAGCTCACCTGTGTCTATGCCGAGCTTTTCAGCAGCAGCGCTATCATTTGCTCCGTTAGCAAATGCCAAGGCGAACGCATCGTACGCGCCGGGATCAATGTGAATGAACCGGGCTGCCTGTGCCGTAAGCCGTATAGGACGGTCATTTACAATGATCAGACCGGCCCCGCCATTTCTAACGGCCTGACGCACCTGTTTCGCGGTATAGGTCTGCTCTTCTTCGGGCTCGCCGCCGATGAGCAATATCGTCCTTGCGTACCGAATGTCGCGATGAGTAGCAAGCGGAGCGCTCAAGTTTTGCATAAATGAAGCTACGCTCTGCCGATCATCTATGGCGATGTTATCGGTATTGGCCACTTCCGACGCAAATCTGCGAAGAGTGAAAATAGATTCATTGGTGAGCCGCGGACTCACTACCACACCGACCTTGCCTGTGTTCTCCGCAAATCTTTCGGTAACGTACTTTATCGCGGCGTCCCACGTTGCCGGGATAAGCTTGCCGCCTTTTTGATATCGGATAAGCGGCGTCTTGATCCGATCCGGATGGTTGATGAACTCGTGTGCAAATCTCGCCTTTACGTCCAGAAACTCTCCGTTCAATCCGTTTACATACCGGTCTCGCGCAACAATGCGGTGGACCTCGCCCGCACGCGAACCCATCGATAGCTGCATACCGTCCGAACCGTAAACATCGGTAGTGATGGTCTGGTCGAGTTCCCATGGACGTGTCGCATGGCGGTAGACCCCGTCGAGCAAGGTCCCTGTTGGACATACCTCGATGCAATTACCACACTGCGAACAATTCAGCCATCCACCATATGTACCGATCACCGTGTTGACGCCGCGGTTGCCAGCCTCTATCTCGTCTTCGCCCATCCATTCACTGCAAACCCGAGTGCACCGCTTGCAGAGAATACAGCGTTGTGGGTCATTGGCCACGATCGGCGAAAGAAATTTCTCGGGCTGTACGTTTTTATATTCGGTAAAACGCTCTTCAACATCGCCCCAATCGAATATTACTTCCTGGAGTTCACACTCTCCGCCGCGGTCACACACGGGACAATCCAGCGGATGGTTTGCTAACAGAAACTCCCCCATTGCCCGCTGTGCTTTCTCGATCTCCGGCGATCCCGTAGTGACCACCATTCCGTCAGAACACTTGATGGTGCAGGACGTCTGGAGCTTGGGCATCTTATCGATGCGCACCAGGCACATTCGGCAAGAAGCCTGCGGTTCGAGGTCCTGATAGTAGCAAAATGACGGAATGCTCTCGCCGTTCTCGCGACATACATCGATCAGGACCGAGCCCGGATCGGTCTCGACCTCAACACCATTAATCGTGACTTTAATCTTGTCTTCAGACATTCAACATGTTTCAGCTTATTGCCGCAAACCGAGGTCGCGACAGCCTACTGATCAGACCCCTTTTCACCACCCGGCGTATTTTTCTTCACGCGCTTTGGACGCGTTTTCCCATAGCTTCCCGCAAATATCTTTCCCCGACGGGTTCGTTTATCACCTTTTCCCATAAATATCTCTCCTATGCCGTTTCGTTTGTCGCTCCGTTATTCTTGTTGCCAAACCACTTCCTGAAATCCTCAGGGAATTGCTTGATCGCCGACTGGATCGGCCACGCTGCCGCATCGCCAAGCGGACAAAAGCTTTTGCCCTCGATGTTGTCACAAATATCAAGCAAAAGCTGAGCATCTGAGGGACGCCCCCCACCGGCAGCGATGCGGTCAAAGATCTTTACCAGCCAATCGGTGCCTTCGCGGCATGGAGTACACCAGCCGCAAGATTCGTGCTTATAAAATTCGGTAAGATTCTTCGTCGATTCCATTACATCGACTGTTTCATCCATCACCATCATCCCGCCGGTGCCGAGCATAGAGCCTGCCTCGACAAGGCCTTCGTAATCGAGTGTGACACCCTTGCCGAGTATCTGACCGGCGTTCATTATGTAAACGCTCGACCCGCCCGGAATGACCGCTTTGAGCTTTTTGTCGTCACGGAGCATCCCGCCGCAGTCTTCCATAATAAACTTTTCCATATCGGCATAGCCCATCGGAAGTTCATAAACTCCCGGTTTCTTGACATGCCCACTGATGGACCACAGCTTTGTGCCGCCGCTTTTTTCGGTGCCAAGATCACGCCAGGTAATTCCCCCCATCTCTATTATCTGCGGAATACTGGTCAGAGTTTCGACGTTATTTACCACCGTCGGGCAACCATACAAACCTTCAACCGCAGGAAACGGCGGCTTCATTCGAGGATGGCCCCTAAACCCCTCAAGGGAGCTAAGAAGTGCGGTCTCTTCGCCGCAGATATACGCACCGGCACCCGTATGGGTATGAATGTCCATCGAAAAGCCGGAGCCGTGGATATTCTCGCCTAGCAGCCCGGCCTCGCGGGCCTCTTTGAGTGCCTCATCCATTATGTGGATGAGGTAATTGTATTCGCCGCGGTAATAGATGTAGCCTGTAGTCGCTCCGAGCGCGAATCCGGCGATGACCATACCTTCGATCAAAGCGTGCGGGTCATATTCAAGCAGGTAGCGGTCCTTGAACGAACCCGGCTCCGATTCGTCGGCATTGCAAACAACATATTTCGGCTTTGGCGAATCGCGTGGAACAAAGGACCACTTCATCCCGGTCGGAAAGCCCGCACCGCCGCGTCCACGAAGCGCCGAGTCCTTGACCTCCTGGATGATCGCATCCTGCGTCATACCGAAAGCTTTCTCAAGCATTTTGTATCCGCCGGTCTCGCGATAAACCTTCAGCGTGTGTCCGTTTTCAACGAAAACACGTTTAAGTGATAGCGGCTCGCAGCCTATTGCTTTGATCTCCATCTATTTACAATCCGCCAGAATGTCATCTACTTTTTCGATCGTCAGATCTTCGTGAAAATCAAATCCGATCTGCATCATCGGCGCCGTGCCGCAGCTGCCCAAACACTCGACCAGAGACACCGTGAATTTACCATCCTCGGTGGTTTCGCCCGGCTTTATGCCGAGCTTTGAGCAGATGTGGCCGGTAATTTCCGGCTCGCCCATTATCTTGCACGAAAGCGTCTTGCAGATCTGGATGTGATGCCTCCCAACAGGACGCAGGTTGAACATGGTATAAAAGGTCGCCGTTTCCCAAACGTCAGACACCTCCAGATCAAGGAACTTCGCAAGGAAATTAACACCCGGGTTGTCTATCCATCCACGCTCGCGCTGAATAACGAACAGCAGCGGTATCAAAGCCGAACGAGACCTTTCCGTCGGATATTTTTTCAGATGCGACCGCATCTCTTCTACCACCGCCGGCGGAAATTCTGCGACCTCGTCCGTGACAATGATCTTGTCCGTATAACTTGTAGGTGTTGCTGCCATATTTAGTGGCCCGAAGTCAATTTCTCTTCAAGTTGAAAGACGCGGACTTCCAGTTGCTCGATCTGTCCACGAAATTTATTCAGATCCTCGGGCCGTTCATTGAGGTCCGCAAGTTCGAGGCGAATCTGCCGAACCTCTTCCTCAAATGACGAAAACTTGGTTTCCATGAGATTGAGCTTAGCCTCAACCACTCTGAGGCGCTTTTCAATCTCAATGATCTTTACTATCGCATCTGAGAGCCTACCATCGATCAACTTCAACTGCTCACTCACGATATCGAACTTCTCGTCGATCAAATCGAAGCGTCTTCCGTGGTTTTTAAGTGTATTTTCAAAACTATCCAGCCGATAGGTGTTGGTCCGCAGGTCAGACGCGAGTACGTCAACCTTTTTCTCGAGTCCGCCAAACCGGGTCTCGAGTCCGTCAAACCGGGTCTCGAGTCCGTCAAACCGGGTCTCGAGTCCTTTGACACTTTCTGCGACATTATTCATCAGCCGCAGCATTTCGGCATTTTGTTCTTTTTCAGCCATGAGAAGCTGCTTCCTATCTGTCGATCTCCCCAAGCACAATATCCAGACTTCCGATTATCGCCACCGTATCTGCGATCATCTCGCCTTCGGCCATTACGGGCAGAGCGGAAAGATTGACAAAGCTAGGCCCTCTGAAATGCACACGTTCTGGTTTCGGGCCGCCATTCGACTTCATATAAACGCCGAGTTCGCCTTTGGACGCCTCGATCGGAAAATAGACCTCGCCGGGCGGCACATTAAAACCTTCGGCAACGATCAGGAAATGGTGGATCAGCGAATCCATATGTTTCCGCATATCGTCGCGGTCGGGTAGCACAACCTTTGGAGCGTCTGCCTTTATCGGTCCGGGTTTGAGCCGCTCCATAGCCTGGCGAACTATCTTGTGCGATTCGACCAGTTCGCGCATCCTTACAAGGAATCGTGACCAAACATCGCCGTCCTTTTCCGTTGGTATGTCAAAGTCGTAAGTCTCGTAACCCGTATACGGATTGTGCCGCCTGAGATCAAGTTCGACACCGCAGCCTCGAAGACAAGGACCTGTCAGCCCCCAATCAATTGCATCTTCCCTCGAGATCACACCGACACCCTGCGTACGCTTCTGCCATATCGTGTTCCCGGTGATCAGCGTGTCAAACGTTTCTAGTGCATCGGGGAAATTCTCAAGAAACTGGTTTACGCGGTTCTCAAACCCTGCCGGGAGGTCCATCATCAGCCCGCCGATGCGAAAATAGCTCGGTGTCATCCTCCCGCCCGATGCCGATTCGATGATGTTGAGTATCTTCTCTCGTTCCTTGAACGTAAACCAGAATGGCGTCATCGCCCCCATGTCGAGACATGAAGTGCCGAACCAAACCATATGCGAAGCTATTCGCTGGAGCTCACACATCAAAACCCGAATAACCTGGGCCCGTTCCGGTATCTCCAGCCCGAGCAGCTTTTCCGCAGCCATCACATAGGCAAGGTTGTTGCCCAGTGGATTCAGGTAATCCATCCGGTCGGTAATGACAATGCCCTGCTGATATTTCTTATATTCAAAGAGCTTTTCCATCCCCGTGTGGAGATAGCCTATATCCGGAACCGCCTTAACGACCATTTCGCCGTCTAACTTAAGCTCAAGACGGAGCACCCCGTGGGTTGACGGGTGCTGCGGCCCCATTGAAAGCGTCATTTGTGTCTCAAGAGGCTCGTCGATCGCTTCAAGATCGTTGTTTATGGTCTCAACAGCTGTGCTCATTCTTGCTCGGTGATCAAAACACTTTCAGGTGCCAATATCGACTAATTCATGCTGTACGGCTCGTAGCCGCGCAACGGAAAATCCTTTCTTAATGCGTGGCCGTCGAAATCCGACGGCAGCAAGATACGACGCAGATCCGCATGTCCTTCAAAATGTATGCCAACCAGGTCGTATGTCTCGCGTTCGTGCCAATCAGCGGTCTTCCAGATGCCTGTCACGGTCTCGACCGATGCATCGTCTTCAGCCAGCAGCACCTTTAAACGCAGCCGCCGAAAATGCTTGGTTGAGAAAAGATGATAATTCACTTCAAACCGTGGATCCTCCTCCGGGCCGCGATCGCAGCCGCAGAGATCGGCAAGCATATCGAAACTGTGCCGCTCACGCAGAAATTCACACGCTGAAACGATCTTTTCCCTGGCAACAACGATCGTCACCTCGCCAAGTGCGTCCGTCACGCTCACCACCGATTCCGGGTCGTGCTCTTTCAGGCTTTCAACATAATGGTGAAGTCTTTCTGTCATCCGTTAGGCCCCGTAACAATCATTACGATCTAGTAAGAACGCCTTTTTTCGTGCCGCGAGGGTATGCTATATGGCCGCGAGATCGTTTTCTGTCCCACCTCTATCTCAGTCTCGCGTTCGAGTGCGGTACCCTCGGTAACGGGAAGCGTACCCGGTACCATTGCGCCTCTCGATTCCGCTTCAAACGTATCCTTCCTGTCCTTTACCGATTCCTTCATTATCTTTTCCTGAAGCATCGTTATCGCATGAACGAGCATTTCCGGACGCGGGGGACAGCCGGGGACATAAACATCGACCGGCACCACTTTATCAACGCCTTGAACGATGGCGTAGTTGTCAAAAACCCCGCCGGACGTCGCGCATGCGCCCATCGAGATCACCCATTTAGGCTCAGGCATCTGGTCATAGATGCGGCGAAGCACCGGTGCCATTTTCCTGGACACACGGCCCGAGACGATCATCACATCAGCCTGACGGGGCGACGCACGAAACGTCTCCGCACCAAACCTCGAGAGGTCATTGCGGGCCGAGACCGTATTCATCATCTCGATCGCGCAACACGCCAACCCGAAAGTAGCCGGCCACAGGCTTGATTTGCGCGCCCAGTTGACCACGGCGTCGAGTTTAACCGTCACTACATCCGGGAGCGATTCGAATATCTTATTTTCTAAGCCCATATAGATACGATTTGCCTAAGCCGGAAGAGGATGCAAATAATCGCAGCCTCCTCAAGATGCCTACGCCGCCCGGTCTAATTCGCCTACTTCCCGGCGTTTGCTTATAGCGGCTTTCCGGATAGCGATAGCCTGAGCCTTCGCAGACGCCCTCGCCTGGGAACTCCATTCAAATGCTCCCTTCTTCCAATCGTAGATCAGGCCAATGACCACCGTTGCCAAAAATACCATTATCCCGACAAAGGCGACGGTACCGTAAAGTACGCCTGTGGCCTTCTCGGCAATGAGCATCTGTTTGAAAGCAACCGCAAACGGCACCATGAACAATATCTCCAGGTCGAACAGCAAAAATGTGACCGCGACCATGTAAAACTTGATGGAAAACCGGTCGCGGGCCGAGCCCACCGGGTCCTTGCCGGACTCGTAGGGCATCAGCTTTGTAGCGGTACGCTTTCGCGGGCCTATAAGCTGGGTGACCAGCAATTGGCTTATCCCGAACCCGATAGCAACAAGGAACATTATCCCTATCGGGGCGTAATCCATTAGGTCAAAACTGGACATTGGTCTCCTATGAAAGATTTGCAGCCGGTCACCGCAGGGGCGCACTTCACGAACGGAAGTCCTCTAAAAGCTTGAGAAAAGCGGCGCAAACTAAATCGTAAGTTAAGCGTGATTTAGTGTCAAGGCAATGGTCACTCGGCGGGCTCCTGTTCCGATGGTATTACATCACTCCCCTCGATCTCGGCCAACCATGTCGACAGCCGATTAATACATTGACCCGTTTTGCCGGGTTGTGATAACTTTTCAAATGGGGCTTGTCCCTCTCTTTCCGCTCGTTTCTCACTTGGTTTAGTCCTTCATTCAAAGTGATCACCGGATTTAACACAGATATCGAATACGAAGGCGTGACGTACCATGTCCAGACCGAGGACAAGGGTTTGTCAAAGCCGATGATCCTTTCGCTGGTGTACAACGGCGGGACGATACTCGCCAGCCGCCGGTCCCCGTATGACGATCTTCTGAAAGGCGATTTTGACGAAAAATTGCTTGAAGAACGTCTTAACCGCCAGCACAAGCTGATCTGCGCAGCGATACGCGCTGGCAGGATCGAAGACCTAAAGCGGATGTCTGCGAAGGAGGTCCACGCCGCGTCGGCGGCCACAGCCCTGACGGATGCGTCGGCGGCCGAACCGTTCATCAACAGCATCCCGCCCGTGCCAAGGCCGGATACGGGTGAGCTGAACCCGCCGATCCCGAGGCCCGACTTCGGAGAAGAATTCGATCTTGATGCCCTGATGGATACGCCCGAGATCGATATCGGTGCGATAAGTATTATCGAAGTTGTCGAAGAAGTCGTGCTTCCAGAAACCGCGGTCGAGATCGTCAGTGATATGGCCGGCCGCGAACGCCCTGGCAATGACAAGCTGATCATCGACCTTATCGGCGAAACGGATCTGAAGGGCGGCGACCGCAAGACGATCGGAATGATGGTCTGCCGCGGCAGCGACAAACGGGTCGTACCGGAAGCCCAGATAATGGTCAAGATCATCGGTTCCACCTTTAGGCCGCTCATATTCCATTCGATGACCGACGAGAACGGCATCGCACGCGTAAATCTTCAGTTCCCCAGCTTCAAGTCGGGACGAGCAGCACTCCTTGTCCGTGCAATGAGCGAAGGCGAAGAGGTGGAACTCAGACGGCCGATAGCGATCGGCTAAAGGCCGCGCCTTGGTTTTTCCCACGTGATACGCGAAAATTGTCGTAAGCAATGTTTACGATAGTTTTGAACGGAGAAGAAAAGAAGATCGAGAGCGAGGTCACGCTTGACCGGCTGCTCGATCTTTTTTCATTGCCCAAACAGCGCGTCGCCGTGGAACTGAATAAGAAGGTCGTGCGAAAAGCCGATTGGGCCACAACGACGGTTAATGAGGCCGACAGGATAGAGGTCGTGCATTTCGTCGGCGGGGGATAGGTCTTTAGCCACAGAGGACACAGAGACTGTTCAAATTACCTGATCCCTGGCAATGATCTGAAGATCTGAAACCGAGGATCTACTAAACCATCTTAAGATCCCTCTATGTCCTCTGTGGCTTCAGTTCTTCTTTGCGTTCTTTACGGCTTTGAGTGAGAATCGACTTAAAAATGACAGACAGATTTCTTTTAGCAGGTAAAGAATTCGGTTCGCGGCTGATCATCGGTACGGGAAAATATCGTTCGTTCGATGAGATGAAGTTGGCTCATAAGGCTTCCGGTGCCGAGATGGTCACGGTCGCGGTGAACCGCGTTCCGCTTGACCGTAAGACCGAGTCGTTCCTCGACCACCTTGACCCTGCGATGCAGATCCTGCCGAACACGGCGGGCTGCTACGACGCGGAACATGCGATCCGGACGTCGCGGCTTGCTCGCGAAGCTCTTGAGACCGATTGGATCAAGCTCGAAGTGATCGGCGACCCCGTAACCCTCCTTCCCGACAACGAGCAGACGCTCGAAGCCGCAAAGGTTCTGGTCAAAGAAGGCTTTATCGTCCTGCCGTATTTTACCGATGACCTGATAATGGCGAAAAAACTGCTCGATGCGGGCTGCCCGGCCGTGATGCCGCTGGCGGCGCCGATCGGTTCGGGCATGGGCGTGCAGAATCCGTCGAACCTGAGGATAATGCGGGAACAGCTCCCCGAGGCAACAATTATTGTAGATGCAGGTGTCGGCGTTCCTTCCGATGCGGCCATCGCAATGGAACTCGGCGCCGATGCGATCCTGATGAATACGGCCATTGCCGAAGCCGGCGACGCCGCTCAAATGGCAACCGCAATGAAACTAGCCGTCCAGGCAGGCCGTCTCGGCTATCTTTCAGGCCGAATGCCCAAACGCCTCTATGCCTCGGCATCAAGCCCGATCCAAGGTGCGATACAATAGATGGCTGTGACACTACTTTTTTTCGGGGCGACAGCCGATGCCGTTGGAAAGCGTGAGATCAAGATCGAGCTCGGGGACGGGGCGACCGTTGGGCAGGTCTTGGGGAATATCACTCAAACCCATCCCGGCCTAGGCGTGCATAAACTCCTCATTGCTCTCAACGAAGAATATGTTTCACTCGATACGTCGGTAAAGGACGGCGACACGCTCGCTATATTCACGGCGGTTTCGGGCGGTTAATTGCGGCTAGAGCCGCGATGCACTGCGGTCGGGCTATTGCCCGACCGTGCTGCGTCCACTCACAAACAAGGAGGGGCTTTGCCCCGACGAAACTAGAAAGCCTCCCGGTATGCTATCTTGAAAAAGATTGCCCAATATGTTCCGTATTTCGAAAGATTCACCGGCTTTCTACCTTACCTCGGTCACGCATAAACGGCTTCCGATATTCAGAACTCCAACCATCACCCAAATCGCCTGCGATGCGATCGCAGAGGCTCGCGCAAAATATAGTTTTCTTATTTTCGCATACGTTATCATGTTGGATCATCTTCATTTGGTGACCGACAGCGAGTTGAGATCGACAGAGATCCTGCGGTATGTGAACGGTCGGGTTGGTCGGCGTGTGATCGATCATCTAAAGGATTCGGGACATAACGAGTCGTTAGAAAAGCTCCGGATAAACGATCGTTCTGATGGCTCGAAATATACTATCTGGCAACGCCATCCGGACGCCAGAATTCTGTGGAGCGAACAAATGCTATGGCAGCGAATACAATATACTCATCTGAATCCTGTTCGTGCGGGACTGGTTGAACATCCTAACGACTGGCCTTGGTCGAGCGCCCGGATATGGCACGGAAGGCGGTCGGATATTGAACCGCTTGAGGTCGATAAGAATAAACTGGAATGGCGAAGATAGTTTTGTTTGTCGGGGCATAGCCCCTCCGAAAGTTTTAGGGGGGCCTGACGGTCGGGCAATAGCCCGACCGCAGTGCTGATGGGCAAAGCCCGAGAAAGTGATGGATCTCTACGAACTCACAACCGACCCGATCGATATAAACACCGTGGCGAGATGGGTCGTTCCGCCGGAGTGTGGGGCGACGGTAACGCTTGACGGTTACGCGAGGCGGTTCACCAGGGAAAAGGACGGGACGACACGGGAGACGCTTTATCTTGTCTATGAGGCGTACGAGCCGATGGCTTTGAAGGAGATGGCGAAGCTGATCGACCAGGCGAAAGTCGAATTCGAGGTTTCGGCGATCGGCATTGTTCATCGGCTGGGCCGGCTTGAGATAGGCGAGACCAGCGTGGTTATCTCGGTCGCCGCTCCACACAGAAAAGCGGCCTTTGCGGCCTGCGAATGGCTGATCCGCGAACTCAAACGCACCGTTCCCATCTGGAAAAAGGAAGTTTATGCCGACGGCGAGGCATGGGCTGAAGGCGAAACGCCCCATTCTTGACCCAAAACTACCGTATTTTCATCAAAGCATTGTATTTTAATGGTTTAGAGACGCCTTCTCAGGCTTGCAACGGGTAATTGCAGGCTTGCAACGGGTAATTGCAGGCTTGCAACGGGTAATTGCAGGGCTGCAACGGGTAATTGCAGGCTTGCAACCGGTCATTGCAGGCTTGCAACCGGTCATTGCAGGGCTGCAACGGGTAATTGCAGGGCTGCAACGGGTAAT
>CALMAH010000031.1 GCA_937859595.1 uncultured Acidobacteriota bacterium
GTCTGAAATGCAGGAAGATCGGTTTATCGACAGGCTCCGTCAGGAGCAGGATGTTTGTAGCGCCAAAGCACCCGCAAAGCCGCCAAACCCCGTCATGGGCGACATCTATCACACGGCCCGCGCTGGGCAGGTATCAAAGTGTTTCAACCGTTTCAAATGTTTCAAGTGTTTCAGGCGTTTCAGGCGTTTCAAGTGTTTCACCGCAACACTTTCCCCTCCGGGAAACGAAACACCGTCCCGCTTAAAAGTGGCTCATTTCGCAAAATGGAACGATTTGTCGCCGCAACCAATGTTGTATCAACAGGTTAACCCGTTCCACTTTGGACATTCTAATGCAAAAAGTGGAACGATTCCTGGCATCCGCCAGCAAAAAGTGGGGAAATATGGTACATCCTTCCCAACCCGGCGGTTCACCCGGGGAACGCGCGTTCCCCGGTCGGTTAGCACGATAAATGTCACAAATGATATCCGAAGAAGAAAAGCGAGAGATGGAGGTCAATCCAGGGCAATGAATGTAAGCGGCGTTGTAGGAGCAATGCCGTTCAGGGCGTTGCGGAGCGCGGGGACCAGCCCTTCGGCCTCCATGAATTCACGTCCAAGGAGACGCCTTAGCCTTTTTTCCTTTTTCTCGCCGGTCAGCTCCTTCAACATCCCTCGCATAAATGCCGAAACGATCTCCGGAGCAAACTGCTTCCCCGCATTTCTCTGCAGGTCCTCGACAACCTCCAGCGGCGGGCGGCGTCGCTTATACGGACGGTCGGTGGTCATCGCGTCAAATGAATCCGCTACGCTGACGACCTTGGCTATATAGGGGATCTCGCGGTCATAAAGCCCGTCGGGATACCCTCGGCCGTCGATCCGTTCATGGTGATATTTTGCCGCCAGCGGGACGTCAGTGTAGGGATGATGTATCGGCTGGAGTATCTCAAAACCGACACCCGGATGCTTGTTCAGCTCGGTCGATTCGCGAGCGTTTATCCGATAGGGAGCGTTTATGATCTTTCGTTCGACCGTGATCTTTCCGACGTCGTGCAGATAGCCAGCCACGGCGGCTCCTTCTACCTCTTCTTCGTTCCAGCCGAGCTCGATACCTATTATCTCCGAATATTTCCCGACACGTACCGAGTGGCCCTCGGTGTATTTGTCCTTTCGGTCGATCGCGGCGGCAAATGCCTTGACAGTGTCCTTGTAGGTCATCCGCAGGTTCTCATAGAGCTTTCGGTTCTCTTCGGCCCGGCGTTCAAGTTCGGCCGTCAAATTGCGCTGGGCTATCGCTGCCCCGATGTGGCAGCCCATTGCCGAGAGCACCTCTTTGTCGTGTGCGGAGTAGCGCTCTCCGCTTGCTTTCTCACCAAGAAGGACAGCGCCGAGAAGTTCGCCGCGGATAACAAGTGGCACGAAAAGCTCGATCCGTGCTCGTTCAAGGCTGTGATCATACACCTGAAAGAACGGGAGAGCCTTTGCTAGCGAATTCTCAATAGGGTTCATCCCTTGTGCGGTGAACTGGCGTTCGTCCTCGTGGCAAAGTGCAAGCGAAAGCGGGAATTCTTCGCCAAGGCCTCGCCCGGCCACCATGTTCATTTCATGCCCGAAACGCGAAAAACGCGCCACCCCGCCGCGCATTATCGCCAACGAGCCGAGGATAAGATGTAAAGAGGTTCTTATCGTCTCGTGAAAGCTCTGCTTACAGGAGACCTCCTGTCCGAGTTCGGCGAGTGCACCGAAGGTGTGTATCAACTTACCACGCTCTGCTGCGAGGCGGTTGGGGGGAAGCGTTCCTGCGTCGTTGATGTTCACGTTTCTTTGATCTCGACATGTTTCATGATGCCGAGCATTTCGAATAGCTCGATAGTATTTTGGTTGAGGTCGGAAAAAACGACGCGAGCGCCGTTGCCCGTAGCCGAATCGATTACGCCCAGCAGGATGGATACACCGATCGAATTGACTATCTCCGTTCGCGAGAAATCCACCACGATCTCGTTGCAACCCTCTCGAAGTTTTTCACGGCACTCGCGTTCGATGCGTTCGCCCGAAAGCTTGTTCAGATAGTCGCCGGCTTGTACGACCGCGCTTTTGCCCTCAGTTACGGGAGGGACATCGTGATCTGTTCCGATCATTTACTAACTTGTTATTCCTGTTTAATTTGAATCTTTTGAGCTAATGCGAATTCTTAGGTTACTTTGTAACACAACCGTAAGTATATGACAATGGAAATCGGTCAATTGCCGAAAGATTCGGCGTGAAAAAAGAGGGCCGCCCCAATTGATCCCGAGGCGGCCCATCCGTTTTTTTGACATGGTTCAGCTGAATATGTTCCTTACCTTGTCCATGAACGATTCGTCATTAAACTCGGTGTCTTCTATCTCAGCGAGTTGTTCAAGCAATTTTCGCTGTTCTTTTGTAAGCGTTTTCGGTGTGATCAGAGTGACGGCGACAAATAGATCTCCGCGCCCGCGCCCGTCAAGCGCCGGCAATCCTTTTGATTTGATTCGAAATACGGTTCCGGTTTGCGTCCCCGCCGGGATCTTGAGCTCTTCTTCGCCGTCCAGTGTCTTCACATTGATCTCCGCGCCGAGCGCAGCCTGGGCAAAGGTCACGGGCACGGCCGAATACAGATTTGCGCCCTGACGCTCGAACATTTCGTGCTCCTTGATATGGATCACCACAAACAAGTCACCCGGAGGCCCACCGTTCACGCCTGATTCGCCTTCACCACTTACACGGAGCCGCGAACCTGTGTCCACACCGGCGGGTATCTTTATTTCAAGTGACTTTTCCTTTTCTACGCGACCCTGTCCGCGACAGGTCCTGCATGGATTGCGGATCACCTTGCCCTTGCCGCCGCAATTTGCACATGTGCGCATCACGCTGAAAAAGCCCTGTTGATATGTTGTCTGGCCGCTGCCGCCGCATGTCATGCAGTCTTCGGGATGAGTGCCGCTTTCCGCACCGGAGCCCTCGCAGGTTTCACAGGTCTCCAGCCTTGGGATATTGAGTTTTTCGTCCTTGCCCTCAGCCGCGTCTTCTAGCGTTATCTCGATGTCGTAGCGGAGATCGGCGCCGCGCTGGACGCTCGAACGCCGTCTCGTCCGCCTGCCGAACATATCGCCAAAGCCGAACATATCGAAGATGTCCTCGATATTCCCAAAGCCGGGATCAAATCCTGCCCCGGCGCCGACAGCAGAATGCCCAAAGCGGTCATAGGCAGAACGTTTTTGAGGGTCTGAAAGCACCGCATACGCCTCTGCACACTCCTTGAAACGTTCCTCAGCGTGCGGATCACCCGGGTTCTTGTCAGGATGATATTTAACGGCCAGCGCACGGTAGGCCTTCTTGATCTCAGATTCGCCTGCCGTCCGCGATATTCCAAGAATCTCGTAATAATCTCTTTTCACCATAATAGTTTCGGACCGCGGTCGCGGCCCTATAGTGCCGCAGCCCCGCTCCAAAATGTGTTCGGATATCCAAAACCAGAACTGCGCCAGCCCAATTGATTGAACTGACGCTTTGACTATTTTCCGACAATGCGGAGATTTTAACAAGCCGCCGGAATATCTGCTCAATATCACCAAAGAAGAAAATGCACTAAGAGTTCAGGATAGCAGCGGCAGAAAAGCATTATCGGAATTACTTAACAAGGATTATGAGGAAGGGGGACGTTCTATAAACACTAGTCGGTCTATCCACATTTAAATGGACCCATTAAATATGTGAAAAAGATCAAGCCCTTTTTCTTTACTCCATTCACATTCGTTTGGAGGCCCTTGGACATGCTTTCGCCGGCTCTAAAAATGAGCTATCCCGTTTCGATGCCAGTCTAAGTAAAGAATTCCAGTTTTCCTGGTGTTTCTGAAAAACCTCATTCGGGGTCAGGTCGCGCAGAGTATTGTGCGGCATTATTGTATCCTAGTGCGGCTATTTTATCTCCAGCAATCTGATGGTCTTTAGCGGAATCTTTTCGTCCGGGTCGATGTTCATTTCATCCGGAGTTGTATCAATCGGTATCACTATTGTTTCTCTGCGGGACTTTATGTCAGCGGTGTGGCGTATACGCGAGCCGTCCTCACCTAGGAATTCTATCTCCAGCGGAAGCCGGAAACCGGCCGGGGTCAGGCGGTCGCCACGCTGGGTCTGTTCTATGTCCAGCCTCATCTCACCGGCGTCGCGATCGTATCGATATCTGATCGTAAGCTTTGGATATCCTGTCCCGTAGATCCACTGGTCAAAGAACCATCCGAGGTTTTGTCCCGATGCCTCTTCCATAGCACTACGCAGATCGTGCGTTCGTAAGCTCGAAAAGCGATGGCGGATCAGTATTGTGTTCAGAGCCTTCCAAAACGCCCTGTCGCCTATTTGTTCGCGAAGCTGATGTACCACCGCCCCTCCCTTGTTGTAGGTGACGGCCGGCCATTTGAAGAGTATCGATGTGTCAGCGGCCCTGCGATTGTAAAGCCCGTGCGAGACGGGAGTCGTGGCCTCGTGGTTCATGAAAGCCTCGGCATCGAGCATTATCTTCCGCATATAGTCTTCGCGGCCGTACATTTTCTCGCGGATCGCCGCTTCGAAAAAGGTAGCAAAGGCTTCGTTCAGATAAAGCTCGGCCCAGTTTGCACAGGTGACGTTGTTGCCAAACCATGAATGTGCGATCTCGTGTGCGACCAGATCCTCTACGTTGCCACGAAGGAAATCGAGCCGGGCATATGCGATCTCCGTATCGGACATCGTCGTTGCGGTAATATTCTCCATACCGCCGAACTCGAAATTTGCCACCATCGTCTGGTCATATTTGCTGAAGGGATATGCGACCGAGGTTAGCTCTTCCATTATCTTGAGCATCTCCGTGGTCTTGCCGTATGCCAGCGGGACGAGACTGGCCGAGCCGGGATAAACATAATAGCCGAGCGGGATCTCGCCATACTTCTCCTCGACTTTTTCGTACTCCCCGATGACAAACGACACAAGGTAGGTCGAATGCGGGATATCCATCCGGAAATGATGCGTCACTGTGCCACCCGGGTTTTCCTTTTTTTCCATCAACACGCCGTTGCCGATAACGGTCTGGCCTTTCTTTGCCGTAATGAATTTTTCGGTAGTCGCTTTGTCCTCTGGATGGTCAAAGGAAGGGAACCAGTGCCGTGCCTCGTCGGGTTGCCCTTGTGTCCAGATCTGGTCAGAGTGTACGCGGCGGCCCTGGTCGCGCCGTTCGTTGACAAAGTACACACCTTTCTGCGGGCGGGTCGTATAGCGAAAACGCAGCGAGACCTCTTCATCTGGACCATATGCCCTGTCGAGCGTAATGCTTACGTTGCCTCTGGCTGCCGTGTATTTCAGTGGCTTGCCCGTTTCGCCGTTCTCGACTTGCGTAAAGGCTAACCCGACGGCATCCAGCCGGACGTTTCGGAGAACCGCGACCTTGGGCCGTAACCGAACGGTAATGTCGCCGATCACCGTTCGCTTCGGATGGTCAAAACTGACTCGGATCGTATAGTGCTCTACGTCAAAATCGGCCTGCCGGTCATAGGCGGGACGGGCCGTCTGCGCGACCGCATCGACCGCAGCGATGGTAAAAATTACGAAAAGAAAACCGCGGAATTGTTGCTTCATAATGGGTGAACCCGATGGGCCGGGGATCTCGTCTCCGAACACCTAAGAGGATAACCTTGATGCCTCAAGCTTGTCCGAATTGTTGATTTCGTTATGATGATAGCAAAACCACGGAGCTACAACCATGAAACTGATCACCTCGACAACATTTTTTGTCCTCTTCCTCGCAATTGCCGTTACCGGCCAAACCGCTTCGCCGACGCCGCGGATCTTTTCGCCGCAGACGCTCGCCGAATTGCGGATCATTCGCGATGAGGCCCTTAAAACCAGATACGCATATGAAAAGACCGGATTTATGTCGAATAACATAGGGCCACGGCTATCGGGCTCGGCGCAGGCAGCTCGTGCGGTCGAATGGGTTGCCGAAGAGATGAGGCAGCTTGGGCTCGAGGTGAGGCTGCAGGAATTGCGGGTCCCCCATTGGGTTCGCGGAATTGAGACTGGTGAATTGATCGAATTTCCGGGAATGGCGCCGGGCACGACGCAAAAAGTCGTTCTGACAGCACTTGGCGGAAGCATAGCGACCCCTGCAAAGGGGCTAACAGCCGAAGTTGTTGTTGTCGATTCGTGGGACGACCTGGAACGGCTTGGCCGCGAGGGCGTGACGGGCAAGGTGGTGCTCTTTAATGCGAAATTCGACCGTAGGCTTGCGGAGAGCGGTTTCGGGCTACAGGCCTATGCTCAGGTGGTCCAATATCGCAGCCGAGGAGCGATCGAGGCGGCGAGACTCGGGGCGGTCGGATCTCTCGTTCGGTCGGCAGGGGCTTCCCAAATGCGTCTGCCGCATACGGGCGGGTTGCGTTACGAGGCGAGCGTTCCGCGTATACCCGGTGCGGCGGTCACATACGAAGATGCGGATATGATCGCCTACCTCTCCAGAATTGGGAAGGTGCGCATCAGGCTTCTACTAACACCACAGACGTTGCCGGAGGCCATCAGCCATAATGTGATCGCCGATCTAAAGGGAAGCGAGCGTCCGGGCGAGATCGTTATCGTTTCGGGCCATCTGGATTCGTGGGACCTTGGGACAGGGGCCCTCGACGATGCCTGCGGGGTCGCGGTGGCGATGCAGGTCCCTTATCTGCTTAACAAACTGAGACTCAGGCCGAAGCGAACTATTCGGGTTATCGCATATATGAACGAGGAGAACGGGCTGGTCGGCGGAAACGAATATGCGCGTGCCGAGGAGGCTAAAATAATCGATCATTTTGCCGCGATAGAGAGCGACCTAGGAGCGTCACGACCGCTCGGGCTACTCTTTGCCGGAGATCGTGATGCTCTGCCTTTCTTTGATCCGATACTTGATGTACTGCGTGGGCACGGAGCGGGCATGATCAGAATGGAAGGCGGCGTCGGGGCCGATATCGATCCGCTCACACGACGCGGCGTGCCTTCGTTCGCGCCTTGGTTTGATACAAGAAGTTACTTTAAGTATCACCATACTGCGGCCGACACATTCGACAAAATCGACCCGGACGACTTGGCAAAGGTTGGCTCTGTGATGGCCGTCCTGGCCTACGGGCTTGCGAATATGGAACAGCAGCTTCCACGATAAGAATGCGGATATTTGATCTGCGTTTGAATCGTGGGCGTAGGCTTGATAGGGTATTGAAAAGGGAGGCACAAATACGACCATGAATAGGCCGCCGCCATACTTTCCGCAAAATCAGCTTTCGCCGCCGGATGAAAACCGGTATCGAAAGTTCAAATTAATTGTTGGAGTGGTTTTAGCTCTCGTCGTTCTGGGGATCATCGGAGCCGGGTTCGGATTGTACTTCCTAATCAATTGGTTGATTTAGCACTTGCTTTAAGCGGAACGTGAAAAATGGCTAAGGGTGCCGTGGAGAGCACCCTTTTTTTTCGAAAACGTCGGCCTCTATTTGTTGTCTGAAGAACTCTGGGGTTCGGCCCCAGATTTCAGTGCCGACCGCCTTTGCGCAAGCTGCTGAGCCTGAGGCAGTACCTCGATCGCCTTCATCAACTGACTATCCAATTCCTTGAACACCTGAAGATAGGTTGTAGTTCCGTAAGCCGCGGTCACTAGCTCAGAACGAAGCATTCTTTCGACATAGTCTCGCTCCCGATCGACCTGTGCAGCGGAAAAGTCATATTTCGACACAGCAAAATCTCTGAAGGTCTGATAAAGCCTTTCAGTTATGACGAAATCATCATCTTTCAGGTTATAACCGAACCGGATGGGTCGGTCGATAGTTTTTGATTCGAAGCCTTTCACCTTTCCGTGGGCCAGATCGAGAGCAAATGCAAAAACCGGATTATTCAGCCGTTGTCTGAAGCGGGCCTGTTCTATCGGGATCATGTTCGGCCGAACCTCCACATCGGGGTTAATGCCGCCTCCGCTGTAGACGCTTCTACCAAGGTCGGTTTTCGATTCCGGACCGATGGGGGGTTCTGAACCCTGGTCATCATCCCTGCCTATGCCGCCTTTTGTGTAATAACTGTAAACGTCGCCGTTAGAATAATCGCGCTGGATGAGCCGGCCGCTCGGGGTCTCGTATTTCGCGATGGTCAAAAGCAGCATCGAGCCATAATCAAGTACGAACGGGTTTTGGACGAGTCCCTTACCAAACGTGGTTTCGCCCACAATGAGTGCCCGGTCGTGGTCCTGCAAAGCTCCGGCGAGTATCTCAGACGCCGAGGCCGAGTTCCGATTCACAAGAACGACCAGTGGGATCTGTTCTGGATTGTTGTTTTCGGCGAGATATGGCTCGGCAGCGCCGAGAATGCGACCTTTTTGCGTAAAGACGGTCTGCCCTCGGGACAAGAACGTGTTCGCGACACGATATGCCTGACCGACCAGCCCGCCGCCATTGTCCTTTAGGTCAAGGATAAGCTGCTTCATCCCCTCAGCCTTGAGGTTTTTCATCGCTTCGACGAACTCGCCATATGTCGTCTGATTAAAGCCGCCGGTCATCGCGATATAGCCGATGCCGGGGCGGATCATGTATGCTTCTTGGATGGATGGCTGCGGCACCGCGTCGCGGACTATCTCCACGGTCTCACGCTTCCCGGTCCCGTGGCGTTCAATGGTGATCTTTGCGGTCGTATTACGAGGGCCGCGGAGATGATCGCGTACCTCGGAAAACGGCCTACCAAGCATCGGGTTTCCATTCACCTCGACGATCTTATCGCCGTATCGAAGCCCGGCTCTGTGTGCCGGAGCGTTTTCGAATGTCGCTCTAATGTAGGTGGCAAGCACATTTCCATCCGCGTCGCTCAGATCGCCGATGGTTGCCCCGATTCCGAAGTAACGCGAACTCTGGTCCGTTCGGAATTGTTCGAATTCTTTCGCGTCAAAGTAGTTTGAGTGCGGGTCGAGCGACCGAAGCATTTTTTCGATCGAGGATTTGAAAACGTCGTTATAGTTGATACGCTTGCCGACAAAATGGGCGTTCTCGATTACGGTAAGTGCTTCGGTAATGTCCGATCCGATGGTTTCGGTCGTCACTTTCGGACTCTTCTCGGCAGAAGGTAGCGGCAGAGTCACGGTAGCCCGAGCCGTGGATTGTGCAGCGGCGTCGGCTGCAAACAGGAGAACGAACGAAAGGACTGCGGATAGTAAAGCGTACGATCTGGATCTCACAAATTCTGACTCCTTGGCGTCTGGGCCACGTGATCGAGGCCGCGTTCGAAAATGATAGCACTCCTTTGAGGGAATTACGACAGGAAAAGTTGCCTCTCTATCGCGGTCACGGCCGCGCCAACGTTGCTTTTAATCCGGGGGTTTTTACGCTAACATCAACAAAACTCGAATTCACCCCGTTTGGAGGTTCCCCAATAAATGTTCCGATCTTTGTTATGTCTTGTCATTATCCTTTTCCTGCAGTTTGCTGCAGAAGCCCAAACCAAATTGCTCAGGTTTCCTGATATTCACGGTGATCGTGTTGTGTTCAGTTACGGTGGAGACCTTTGGAGTGTTTCATCAAATGGAGGTACCGCAGTTCGGCTGACCGCGCATCCGGGCGTCGAGACCTTTCCAAAATTCTCGCCGGATGGCCGTTGGATCGCGTTCACAGGCCAATACGATGGAGATGAGCAGGTCTATGTAATGCCGTCGAGCGGAGGCGAGCCCAGGCAGCTTACTTTCTATCCGTCGCGCGGCCCCTTGGCTCCGAGATGGGGTTACGACAATCAAGTCTACGGCTGGTCCCGCGACGGTAAGATCTTCTTCAGAAGCCTTCGGGAATCGTGGTCGCTGCCGATCGCAAGGTTGTACACGGTTTCGCCCGAAGGCGGGCCAGTGGAGCCGCTACCAATGCCCGAAGCCGGTTCGGGGGACTTTTCCTCGGATGGCACGAAGATGGTCTACTCGCCGCAATCGCGCGATTTCAGGCCGGAGAAACGTTATAGCGGCGGTCAGGCCAATCGGCTTTACATCTTTGATCTTGCGACGAAGGACGCACGGCGGATCTCGGACAATCAGCGGGCCAACCGGGACGCGATGTGGATCGGGACCACGGTCTATTACATATCGGACAACGACGGGAAATTTAACCTCTACGCCTTTGATACGGTCAATGGCCGCACGACCCAGGTGACGAAGAATCGGACCTGGGACATCCGATGGCCGAGTTCAGACAGCCAGAGCAAGATCGTTTGGGAACGAGACGGGGAACTGGAGGTTTTCGATGTCGCCACTCGACGATCAAATAAGTTGAATATCACCGTCCCGAATGACGGAGTGAACCGAAGGCGACGACAGGCATCGGTGGCAAATCAGATCAGTTCGTTCGGGCTAAGCCCAAAGGGGGAACGCGCCGTCTTCGCCGCCCGGGGCGATATTTACTCTGTGCCAATCGAAAAGGGCAGCGTCAGGAATTTGACCAGTTCCTCCGGCGCCCATGACAAGTTGCCCGCATGGTCCCCGGACGGACGCTGGATCGCATTTATTTCCGACCAGACCGGCGAAGAAGAGGTCTGGATACTGCCTCAGGATGGTTCCGGACCAGCACGGCAAATAACGAGCGGCACCATAGGGCAAAAATATGCGCCGTCCTGGTCTTCGGACAGCAAGAAACTGCTTTTCAGCGACAAGGATGCGAAGCTCTACACGGTAAATGTTGAAACTCGCCAGTTGCGGCAAATAGAACAAGCCCGAAACGGGTTGATCACAAACTACGCGTGGTCGCCGAAAGGTAATTTTGTCGCTTATTCAATGCAGACAACCAACGGGCTTAGTTCCGTTTTTGTATGGAGCGAGGCCGAGGGCAGATCCCGGCGGGTAACCCCCGAAATGTTCAGCGCCGGCAATGCGGCATGGGACCCGAGCGGCGACTATCTTTATTTTATCAGCGCCCGCGAGTTCGCTCCGCAGATCTCACAGTCCGAATTCAACTATGCAACTAACCGAATGGCTCAGATCTATTCGCTCGCGTTAAGGAAGGACGTAAAGCATCCGTTTCCGTTCGAGAGTGATGAGGTCACGGTCGCTGTAGAGAAACCGGCACCGTCGCCAGCAACCAGCCCGTCCCCGGTGGTGGTATCGCCAACACCGGCGGAAACCAAGGAGACCATCGATTTTGAAGGGATCGAGCGTCGAGCGGTAAAGGTTCCACTTTCGGCAGATAATTATGTGGGCCTCTCGGCAAATCGGGGGCATCTGGTTTATGTGGTCTCTCCACCGTTCTACTATGGACGGCAGGCGGGCGTCCCGCCTTCGCTGAGGATCTATTCGCTTAGAGATCGCCGAGAGACCACACTGCTGGCGCCCGGATTTGGCTACACCCTGTCTGTTGATGGTACGAAGCTATTGGCGGCCTCCGCGGGTGGTTCGTTCAGCCTTATGGACGCGAATTCGACGGGCGAACGAACCCGTAAGGCTGTATCCACGGCCGGCATGGTAACGGAAATAGACCCTGTCGCGGAGTGGAACCAGATCTTTAGCGAGGCCTGGCGTCGATATAGAGATTGGTTTTATGTCGAAAATATGCACGGTTTTGACTGGGCCCGCATACGGGAGGATTACAGAACATGGCTGCCTCACGTTGCACACCGCGCAGATCTTAACTATGTGATCGCCGAAATGAGTTCTGAACTGACAGTTCAACATGCATATATCGACGGCGGAGATATGAATCTGCCACCCAGAATAAGCGTTGCTCTGGCAGGAGCTCGCTTTGAGGCCGACGCGGCTTCGGGACGTTATCGCATAAGCAGAATTTTTGACGGACAGAACGAGGAGGATATCTATCGCTCACCTCTGACAGAGGTGGGCGTTGACGCTCGGGTAGGCGATTACGTGCTTGCTGTCAATGGAGAAGAGGTTCGCACCGACCGCGATATTTATTCATACTTTCGCGGAAGGGCGAATGCGCCTGTGAGGCTTACGCTGAATTCTACTCCATCCCACGAAGGCAGCCGCGAGACGAGTTTTCGCCCGATCACAAACGAGTCGGATCTTTTTTATCTGGATTGGATCGAGAAAAACCGGAGGCGGGTTAGCGAATTGACAAATGGTCGCGTGGGTTACATTCATATCCCGGATATGGGGGCCGCCGGCATTCGGGAGTTTATCAAATGGTTCTACCCCCAGTTGAACAAAGAGGGTTTGGTAGTCGATGTCCGTGCGAACGGCGGCGGGAACGTTTCCCGGATGCTGATCGAACGTCTGAGACGCCAGCTTTTGGGGCTTAACTACCGTCGTGGCGATATCGACCCTACAACATATCCGGACGGTGTATTTCGTGGGCCGTTGGTGGCGATCCTGAACGAGAATTCGGCATCTGACGGCGATATATTCCCGCACATGTTTCGCGAAGCAAAGCTCGGGCCGCTGGTTGGCAAACGTAGCTGGGGCGGGGTTGTCGGGATCACAAACCGCGGCAACTTGCTCGATGGGGGTGTGGTCAATGTGCCGGAGTTCGCGCTAGCGAACCCCCGCGGCGAATATATCATCGAGGGATACGGCGTTGACCCGGACATCGAGGTCGAAAACGATCCGCGATCTGTGATCGCCGGGGGCGATCCGCAACTAGAACGCGCTGTCCAGGAAGTAATGAAGCAATTAACAAGGCCGGTAACGCTTCCGCCCCGTCCGGCTGATCCGATAAGGAATAAGAACTAGATGCCGAGACTGCTTGAGGTCAGTGCACTTCAAACCCACTTCCCAACCCGTGCCGGGTTAGTAAGGGCGGTGAATGATGTTAGTTTTCACGTTAACGAGGGCGAGTTGGTGGGGCTGGTCGGTGAATCCGGCTGCGGAAAATCGATCACGGCACTTTCCATAATGCGGCTGATATATCCTCCGGGCAAGATAGCCGGCGGCTCCATCCGCTTCAAAGGTGAGGAACTGACCACAGCAAGTTACGAACGGCTTCGGCAAATACGCGGTAATGACATTGCGATGATCTTCCAGGACCCGATGACCTCGCTCAATCCTGTTTTCACGGTGGGCGATCAGATCGCGGAGGCACTGCGGCTGCACCGAAAGATCAGCAAAAAAGAAGCTTGGCAAGCGGCGATCGAAGCGATGAAGGAAGTGGCAATACCTTCGCCGGAACTGCGTGTAAATGATTATCCGCACCAATTATCGGGTGGGATGCGTCAACGGGTTATGATCGCAATGGCTCTCGCCTGCGACCCGGAATTGCTGATCGCCGACGAGCCGACCACAGCACTCGATGTAACCATACAGGCCCAGATATTGGAACTTCTCGACGGACTTCGAAAGAGCAGGATGCTTGCGGTTCTCTTGATAACTCACGATCTTGGGGTGGTTGCAGAAGTGGCCGACCGCGTATGTGTAATGTATACGGGCAAGATAGTTGAGGAATCGGGCGTCGCCGAGCTCTTCGAGCAACCGAAACATCCATACACGCAGGGATTGCTGCGTTCGGTTCCAAAACTAGGCTCTGACACAGACGAAATAAAGCGCCGCCTGCAGACGATCGAGGGTGTGGTACCAAGCCCGACTGAATTGCCACCCGGGTGCCATTTTGAACCCAGATGTGCTTTCGCGAAGGATGAATGCCGGCTTGGCGAGATCCCTCTGTTTGAGATTTCGGAGGGGGTCAGGGTTCGATGCGTTCTTTTTGATGGCGACGTGGCGAATGATGAAGTCCATGAACACAGTATTCCTGCGGCGAATGGTTGAGGGTGATCTCGAAGAACTGGCCGAACGTTACCACACCAGCCGCAAGCATTTAGCTCATTTTGCTCAAGTTCGATTCGATCAGGAGCGTTTTGACAGAATGCTGAAGCACGCCGGATCGGAGACGGACGAGTACTTTTTGCTGTGCCGCGGGGAGGACAATGCGATTGCCGGAAGTATACATCTTTCCCAGATTGTCCGCGGGCCGTTCAAGAATGCCGTTCTTGGTTATCAGCTCTTTTCGGGTTTTACCGGTAAGGGCTATATGACACTCGGGGTTGGACTTATGTTGCGAGTCGCATTCAGAGGCCTTGCGCTTCATCGCGTCGAGGCGAATGTACAACCCGACAACGTGTCATCGATTTCTGTTTTGAAACGATGTGGTTTTTTGTATGAAGGGTTTTCTCGACGATATCTAAAGATCGGCGGGCGTTGGCGCGACCACGAGCGTTGGGCGATAATCAAAGAGAACTGGAAACCGGAATAGTAATGGGATCATCCGCTGTAACGACTCAAGACGAGGCCCTTCTAGAGGTAAACGATCTGGTCAAGTATTTTCCTGTCGAGAACACCGACGATTTTGTACGCGCGGTGGACGGCGTTTCGTTCGAAATAATCGCCGGGGAGACTTTGGGGCTGGTGGGCGAATCCGGCTGCGGCAAGTCGACCGTCGGACGATGTTTGCTTCGACTCCATGAACCGACGAGCGGCGAAGTGTTGTTCGAGGGACACGACATAGTCGGTTTGCCGCATCGGCAGATGCAGGCCCTGCGGCGGGAAATGCAGATAATATTTCAGGATCCGTATTCAAGCCTCAACCCGCGAATGAGCATCAGGAATATAATTTCCGAGCCGCTAAAGATACACGGAATCGGGAACCGCGGAGAACAGAAAGCGAGGGTTGCCGATCTTCTCACAAAGGTTGGGCTAGACCCAAAATACATGGATCGCTACGCTCACGAGTTTTCGGGAGGGCAGCGGCAGAGGATCGGTATCGCGAGGGCCCTGGCCCTAAATCCGAAGTTGATCATCTGTGACGAGCCTGTCTCGGCCCTGGACGTTTCTGTTCAGGCACAGGTTGTCAACTTGCTCGAGGATCTCCAATATGAGTTTGGACTGACGTATCTTTTCATTTCGCACGGACTAGCCGTTGTGGAGCATATCTCAGACCGCGTCGCCGTGATGTATCTTGGGAAGATCGTTGAAATCGCTGACGCATTGGAGCTCTACGAGAACCCGCTGCATCCTTATACTCAGGCCCTCTTGTCAGCGATTCCGGTGCCCGATCCAAAAGCGAAGCGTGAGCGCATTGTCCTTTCCGGCGACGTGCCAACTCCGATCAACCCACCTTCCGGCTGCCGATTTCGTACACGGTGCCCGATCGCGATCCCCGAATGCGCAGAGATCGAGCCGGAACTAAAAGATCAAGGAAATCGACATTTGGCCGCATGTATTCGTATCGACTCATAACGGACGGCCGGGTCTTCCAAATACCTGAAACATCTTGCCTTCTGCAGGCGTAAGCAATAACGATCTACCCGAATTAACGATTAATTGCCGATTGTGAGGACGAAATGAATCTATACGCAGGGATCGCGATAGCTGTAGCCGGAGTACTGTTGGCGGTGTTTGGTGTTCTGGGCATTGTCCCGGGATCGACCCAACCCGGGGTGTTTGGCGTCCTGGGCGGTCTTCTGATCGTCGGACTCAGTTTTATAAAGAGGCCGGATACGAACGGTGAAGAGAGGGTCCCGACCGCCTCGACACTAATTGACGTTTTCTTTTCACCGGCAGCCGCTTTTCGTAGCCTCCGGACTCATCCAAGGTGGTTGGTTGCGGTGCTGATAATGGTAGGGATGTCAGTTGCGTACACTAATCTCTTTATGCTCCGGCTTACGCCTGAGCGGGTTACCAACTTCACGATCGACAAAACCCTTGAAATGTCGATCCTCACAGATGACGCTCGGGCGCAGATAGAGAGCGGTCGTTCGAAGGCTATCGAAGATGCGAAGAGCCCGGTGACCCGAGCGGGGCAGGCGGCTTCAAGCTTTGCCGGGCATCTTTTCGGTTACGCGTTTCTGGCGGCCATCTTCTTCCTTTTTGCTTTGGCGCTAGGCGGACAGATGAATTACTGGCAGGCGTTCTCAGTCGCGGTTTACGGTGCCTTTCCTGTAGCTGTTATCCGCTTTGTTCTCAACTCGGTGATATTGTTCGTGAAGGATCCAAGCGAAATCCATCCGATCACAGGCCAGACGTCGCTCATCCAGGACAACCTTGGTTTCCTGCTTAACCCGGCGGACAGTCCTGTTATCTATGTGCTCCTCTCAACCATAGGTCTTCTTGGACTGTATTGGGTTTGGCTGAACGCGGTCGGAATGGCGAATGCCGGCGAAAAGGTCAGCCCATCTACGGGCTGGACAGCATCAGTATCGGTCTATGTATTGATGGTCTTGTTGGCAGTAGTTTCGGCTTGGATGTTCCCGGGGTTCATCAGCTAAGACCATTGGCAAAACACAGACGGGGCCCTTAGCCGGAATCATTCGTAGCGAAGGGCCTCGATCGGGTCCAGTCCTGCGGCTTTCCATGCGGGCCATAATCCAAATCCCACGCCGATGCCAACACTGGCAAGAAATCCCGCGGGAGGCGCCCACCATGGAACGTAGGATGGAAACACCAACGCGATCAAAAGTGTAAGTCCCCAACCGATCGCGAGGCCCATAAGCCCGCCAAATCCTGTTAAGGTTCCGGCTTCGATCAGGAATTGGACCAGAATATCGCTTTTTCGGGCGCCGACCGCCTTTCTGATGCCGATCTCGCGAGTACGTTCGGTGACGGAGACAAGCATGATATTCATAACCCCGATACCGCCGATCAATAGCCCGATCGACGAGATCACAACCATTGCGATCGCAACTCCGGCCGTGATCGATTGGAATTGATCAATAATGCTATCTGCGGTGGCCGTGGAAAAATTATTCTTTTCGCCGAATCTTACGTTTCGTCGTATTCTTAGCAGGTCTTCTACCTGGTCACGGGCCTGCTGAAGCCGCCCTTCACGGGCAACCGCAAGAATAAAAAGGTCCTCTGCGTTGGGTTTTATCCTCCGAGCGGCCTCGAACGGCATAAATATCGTGTTGCTTTCGTCATTGTTTCCACCACCCCCGCCGCCGAACAATTGTTCCTTCTTTTGGAGTCGGCCGATAATAGTAAACTGTCGCCCGTTTATGTCTAGCGTCTGACCGAGCGGATTCTCATATGGGAAAAACGTTTCCTTGACGGAGTCGCCGATAAGAATGACATCTCTCCTGAAGTCATTCTCGGCCTCGGTGAACCATCTTCCGTCCATCAGGACCTGCGTGTCCGTTTGCTCTAGTTCAGGCAGAGTGCCGCTTATTCGAATATTTGATGTCTGTTTTCCCATGCGGGAAACCACGGTCGGATTGCCGAAAAAACCGCTCGAGACGTCCAGAAAAGGAATCGCCGTTTCCATCTCGGAGAGCTGACGTATCGCAAAAACATCGTCTATGGTCAGATTCGGCCTCGTTCTTTCCTCTTGGGAAGGCCTTCCGAATCTAATACCGAGGTCCATCTTGTAAATGAAGATGGAACGGGTTCCAAACGATCTTACTTGTTCCTCGACGGCCAGATTTATTCCGCTGATGATGGATGAGATCAGCATTACCGTGATAACCCCGACCAGCACGCCGAACCGAAATTGTCCTTTTCGCCGCTGGAGATCCGTCGCTTTATGCGCATAAGGGTTCTTGCTTCCTCAACCGCGTCTTCGATGCGGACCCCTTCCCGCGGTTTGACCACGAAAAAAGGGGCACGCTGAAAACGGAGGCCACCGAAATTTGCTCCGAAAGTGTTCAGCGGCAATTGAACAAAACTGTCCTGGGGAATACCGAAAACAGTGCCCTTAGCCGTTTGGATTCCGACCACGCGGTAATTTATACCTTGAATGCTTATCTCGCCGCCGACCGCACCGCCACGCGGAAAGAGGCTGTTTGCGACGTCCATTCCAATGAACGCTACGCGAACCGAACCGCGATTCTCGGCGTCAGTGAAGAAACGTCCTTCGGCGATGTCTATATTCTCGATCTCGCCGATCACCGGTTCGGCTCCCCTGATGGATACGTCAACAAGAGTCTCCGAACCGACGCGTATATCGCGAACCATATTGCCCGCCTTCGCGCCGATAGAGTCGAGAAGCTGGGAACGCTCTCGAAGGAAATCGAGTTCATCAAAGCTGAGCTCTTTGTTACGACGCTGAGCCGCTGCGATAGAATCCGTATCCTTAAAATCGTCAAAATTGAATCGTTGAATGTTGAACGTATTTGACCCGATGCCGGCAATCTTCTCATCGACATATGAATTGAAGCCCTGCAACAGGGACAATACGATCATAAAAGCCGTCATTCCGATGATCATCCCCAATAGTGTGAGGAAGGAACGCAACTTGTGCGCCCAAATGGCTGAGACGGCCAGTTTTAAAGTTTCGAAAACATTCATCGACAACCACGACAAAAAACAACGCTAAGACAATAATACGCGAAAAGGCCGAACAAGGTTTAAGCCGTGCGGCCGGAAATCAACTTTGCGAGCGACGCCAGGTGGCAAAACAGCACGATCGGGACAACGATGGTGGGTAGCCAAATGAATGGAAAATAGAGGATGCCTACATTGGGTCGATCAAATGCGATCGTCTGGATCGGCGATGGTACAGCGAGAGCGGCGGTGGTGACGATGACCGCTAGCAATAAGAGTGCGCCAAGGTTCCAGACTATCAACAGGCTCCTTTTTGTTGCACCTCCCTTAAATGCGATCAGGTAAACGACTACCGCTGAAATGCCCGAAAGGATGTCAAAATTATGGCCTTCGTAGGTCATCTGGACGGGAACCGCGCCTTCAACGTACAAACGGTGGAGCACGTACTCGACCGGGAGCCTAATTGCGTGGAGTATCGTGAGTGTAGGGATTGGCAGCCGATAAACGAGACTTTCCTTTGCGTAAGCAAGCAGAGAAACCAACACAACCACCGCAGGCAAAACACCGAAAATTACGATCCTTGGAGGGAATGATCCGAAATCCCGGTAAAAACCACCGATACCAAGTATGGCTTGAAACATCATCCAGAAAGGGATGATGAAGATTACAAACTTCGTTGAGAAACTACTCGAATCGGCTTTTCTAACTGCCGAAAGGAATATCCCTACGGTCAGGACTACTGCGGCCGCAAAGAGGACCGATGTCAAGAGCGAGATCGAGGCCATCACCGAACCCGTTCATCGCTCTCAATTTGACCATCTCTGATCGTTATAACCCGGTGGGCGCGTTCGGCGACTTCCTGCTCATGGGTGACAACTATGATCGTGTTTCCTTCCTCATGAAGCTTTTCGAAAAGCCCCATGATCTCCTGGCTAGTTTTGGTGTCGAGAGCACCGGTGGGTTCGTCCGCAAGCAGGATCGACGGATGATTCACCAACGCACGGGCGATCGCAACGCGTTGTCGTTGGCCGCCAGACAATTCGTTCGGCTTATGGAGTACTCTATCTCCTAGCTCTACTGATTCGAGTGCGGCTTGTGCCTTGTCGTGCCGTTCCGCCGCCCGCATTCCGGCATAGATCAGCGGAAGCTCGACGTTATGGAGAGCCGTTGCCCGGGCCAAGAGGTTGAATGTCTGAAAAACGAACCCGATCTCCTTGTTCCTGATCCGTGCCAATTCGTCGTCGCTCATATCGGAGACGAGTTGGCCATTGATCCAGTAATCACCCTTGGTCGGCGAATCAAGACATCCGATCAGGTTCATAAGCGTGGATTTTCCCGATCCGGATGGGCCGATTATCGCGAGATACTCTCCCTTCGTGACCTCAAACGAAACATCGCGAAGAGCATGAAGTTGTTCAACGCCCATCTGATACGTCTTCCAGATATTTCGCATCAGGATAAGGGAAGTCGCCGTCTCGCGCACCTCCCCTCCGTTAGCTACGTGCTCGGCCTGGCCGTTCGCGTTTTCCATGAACTTATACATATCGGCGTTCCCCGAACGATCAGCGCGCGGCTGAATTACCTTCCCGCGTCTGCTTTTTGACGATATCGTCTTCCTTGAGCGTGTTCAAGATACGGCTTGGTCCGGTTATTATCTCTTGACCCTCGGAAAGTCCTGCCGTGATCTGAATATCGGACTCCCCGGTTATCCCGGTCTCTACTTCGAGGAATTTCGCCCGGTTGCCGTCCAGCACATAAACTCCCCTAACCGTCTTAGGTCGGTCGGCGGGCTCCGGCGCGTCACCTTGTATCGTCGGGGACGGCGACGGATCCGGACGTTTTTCAATAACTGCTTGCAGCGGTATGGCGATCACGTTCTGGGCGGTTTGCGTTGTGATAGTGGCCGTCGCACTCATTCCCGGCCGGAGGCTGCTTTTCAGCTCCTCAGATAGGTTCACCAACTGAAGGACGACGCGGAACTCCTTGGCCTCCTGGACATTGATATTGGTCGAAAGCCCTCCGGTGGTCTGCGATTTGCCGACGGCGAGTGGGGTCTTTTGCGTCACCTCTCCTTCGATCTCAGCATCGCCGAACGCATCGACCCGGATCTTCGCCTTCTGGCCTACCGCGACCTTGTCGATCTCCGTCTCATCAACTTTGACCTCAACATTGATAGTTGACATGTCAGCGATGGTCATAAGTGCCGTGGTCGAGAGACCGGCGACGGCAAAGGTGCCAACACGCGAGGGTATCTCAGCTATTACCCCGCTAATCGGAGCGACCTGCAGGGTTTTGTTCAATTGGTTGCGCTGACCCCGTAGCACGGCAGCCTGCTGGTTAGCGTTCGATCGGGAGCGTTCGATCGCTGTGCGAGCATCACGGACCGCTACTTCCTGCTGTCTGACCCTGGCGGTCGAGTCGCGTACAGCGATCCTCTGTGACTCTAATCGAGCCCTCGCTGTATTTAGCGAGACTGTCGCATTTTCTACCCGGTCCCGTGCGGAATCGAACTCCTGGCGGGCGATGACGCCATCTTCGAGCAGCTGTTCGTTGCGCTTTAGTTCGCGATTTGCAGCATTAAGCTCAACTTGCGCCCGATCGACCTCGGTTTGAGCCGTCACGACCCCTTGACGAGCATTATCAACCGCGACTTGCGCGACATTCAAACCCTGTTGTGCTTGATTTAGCTGGTTCTCACTGGTAGAGATCTGGGTCTGTGCGGATTGATAGGCTGCCAATTGAGCGTCTGTACTGGATTCCAACTGATTTGGGTCAAGGCGGACGAGAGGGTCTCCCTTATTGACCATCTGACCTTCCTTCACATATATCTCTTCGATCCGGCCCTGTACTTCGCTGGTGAGATTCATGAACTGGATCGGCCGAACCTCTCCGGACGAAACAACGGTGGAGCGCAGTTCAGGCCTGGTTTGAACTGTGACCACGGTTACTTCCGGAGTGTCTCTTCGCGTAGCGAAAATGCTTGCGATTATGATCACGAGGGTAAGCAGACCGATAACTGCACCTATGATCGTTTTACGTTTGCGGCTCATTGCCATAACTGGGTCCTCATCGAGTCTATTCGAAAAATGGGGTCGCGGCTTTTGGTGTAAAGAATCGAGAGCTCTCAAACCATTGGCAGCAACCACTCTCTACGAACATTGACGCCATTGAGTTTCAAAAAACTGAGATTTTCCGGCGCAATGGTACGTTGCCTGTTGTTTCACCGAACAAACCGCCAGGCAAGTTGACCACGGGGCAAATGGGCGGAAATGAACCTTCAGAGCATTTACGTATTTCCGGTTTACGATGTAGAATTCCAAATGCTGACCTTATCCGGTCCGGGGATCAGTGTTTCCGGGCAGGAGCAGGTCGGTCTGACGTTGAAATGATCGTTTGCACATCATGCGGAAAGCTGAGTACGGAAAGTTCGCGTTTCTGTGACCAATGCGGGACAAGACTTCCTGCCGAGGAGCGTCAGGCATCGCTTGCGGAGGCCCCTTATGTGGCCCCTCGGGAACCCGAATTTCGTTCGCCGTCCGCCACGTCTGCGGGATTGCCGCCAAGGGTGGAGCCCTTGGAGCCCGCGCCTAAAGTGGAGAGTTCGTCGAACGGCGAAGCCCCGACGGGGCATGCACGTTTGATCATTGAGCGGGGTGAGGCTGCCAACACGGAATTTATACTGACCGCGGATGAGTCGTACATAGGCCGATGGGATGCCGACAACGGCATCTTCCCGGACGTGGACCTGGACTCATATGACCCGGATGCGAAAGTGTCGCGGAAACACGCCCGAATAATTCGCGGTGCATCGACGTACATGATCGAGGATCTTGGCTCTACCAACGGTACGTTCATCAATCGCGGCAGGCGTTTATTACCCGGTACTCCGCAGGTGATCACCGAAGGCGACGAGATAATTGTCGGCAAGACATTTCTGCGGTTTCATGTAAATACCTAGTTTCTTGTGTGCGGGATCTGGAAAAATAATGAAGAATTGTCACGAATGCGACTCTGAGGTTTCGGGGCAAGAACCCTACTGCCCGTTCTGCGGTATTTTGCTTGAGCCGATCGCTCCGGTAGCCGCGGAGGATGACGATTCGCTAGAGAGTACAATAATGATGCCGCCAGATGAGATAGCTCGTCTGGCCGCCGAGGCAAAAGAAAACGTGAAACCGCCGGTTGAGGAACCGGCCAACGTCGTGCCCGCGGAGTCTGCCGTAGTCGCCGGATCGGATGACGAACCGGATCATGAGATAAAGGAGGACGGCATCTCGGCTCAAGAGACCATTGCGGAAGACAAAAGGACTCAAGAAGAACTTCCCGATGTACCGCCTCCGGCGATCCTTTCTGAACCATCGGATACAAGCGACAATATTAATGTCCGGCTAACCTCAGAACACACTAAGGACGAACTTCTCGAACAGCCACAGTCCGCCACCATTACCGAGCCGGACATTGTTGATATCGAGTTGGCCGAGATCGCATCGGAGGAAGAGATCTCCGAAACCCTGGATCCGTTGATAGCCGATGTCGAGGCCGAACCGCGAGGCATAGAAGAAGTGGGATCCTCCGCTATCGATGAGGATCAACGCCCGTCCTCCCTAGTCGATCCATCAGTTGACGATGGTTCGTCAATCTCGGAAGATGCCAGCGAAGCCCGCGAAGCTGTTTCCGATTCGAACGTGTTTGCCGTTCCAGTCGAGAACGAATTGCCTTCGGAAGATGAGGTAGTTGCTGCTGTCGTTGAACATAAAGCTGCAGCCGAATCCGAGCCAGGCATCGAAGTGTCAGGTGAAAATGAGGGTAAGACCGGTGACGAAAGCGAACCGGACACCGCGACCGTAGAAGACGCGCTCGATGATGAGCCTCCGACACTGATATCCGGTGAGCCGTTTTCCGTCGAATCCAACCAGGCTAAGGCGGATGTGGACGCGGAGCAATTGGAGGACACAGGTAGTGGGGCTGCGGTAGACGCTCCGGCCCAACCGAAGCCCTCTGACGAGCCGGTTGTCAGTAAAAGTAGATCTGAACCTGATAGAGCCATTGACGGCGCGGCTATCGAGAATGTAGAGAATGTAGAGAATGTAGAGAAGCAGATCCTGAAACCGGTTGAGGAACTTGACCCGCACGACCCGTTTGCCGCGGGTGCGATATACGACTCGGTACGGATCATGGAAAATCATGAGATACCGGCGTCCGAACTACCAACTCGGACGGGGAGCGTTCCCGACCGGATCTCCGAAGAGCTAGCCCCAAAGACGGACGAATCGGCAGAACCGGAGGTTTCGCAAACCGCTGGTAACACGGCCCACAACATTGGCGAGGGAGATACAGACGGCAAGAGGTCCTCCAAGCTAAAGCCTCTGTCAGAGGGCACTTTGCTTAACGGCCGTTATGAGATCGTTCGAAAGATCGGCGGCGGCGGCATGGGTGCGGTCTATTTGGCAAGCGATAACAATTTGGGTGGAGTTCTTCGGGCGGTCAAAGAGATGGTCCAGGCCCACATTGAGGACGAACAGCAAGAAAAAGCGATCAGTGATTTCAAGCGGGAATCGATGATCCTTTCGACGCTGGATCATCCGTCTATCCCGACTATTTTCGACTATTTTTTCGACGAGAACGAACACCGCTTCTATCTCGTAATGAAGTATATATCGGGCGGCGATCTGGCGGCCCGGCTGCGTTCCGCTCCCGAAGGACGGCTCGATGAGCGAACCGTTACCGAGTGGGCTATACAGATAGCCGACGTTCTTGACTATCTGCATAATCAGCCGTCGCCGATAGTCTATCGCGACCTGAAACCGTCTAACATAATGGTTGATGGTAGTTCGGGCCGAATAATGCTGATCGATTTTGGTATCGCCAGATCGATAAGCCAACGTGAGGAGAAGGGCGTGACCGCGGTCGGGACAATGGGGTATGCCCCACCCGAGCTCTTTAGCGGAAATGTCGAACCGCGATCCGATATTTACAGTCTCGGATCGACGATATTTCATTTGCTGACGGGCGCGGATCCACAAAGTAATCCGCTTCTGATCTTTGATTTTCAAAAAAATCCCCGTCCGCGTCAGATAAATCCGCAACTCTCGGACCAGATCGAGCGGATATTGATGAAGAGCGTCGAATACACCTCACAGGCAAGGTTTGCTTCTGCCGCGGAGCTCAAGGCGGCCTTGGAGGATCATCTCGCTGCTCTCGATGCGAACGCACTTTCGTTTGGGGTCAAGGAAGCTCCATCTTCCGTGAGTCTTGCGAATCAGGCTGTGTTTTGTGGATTCTGTGGCCAGAGGATCGTCGCCACCGACCTATTTTGTGCTTTCTGCGGCTCGAAGCAGCCGATCGCTCAAGAGGGCGTCCGTTCCGGCAGTTACAGCCGGGCCGGAGCAACGGCCAAGTTGTTCGTCGAAGGGACCGGAGAGCTTTCGGCTCCAACGTTCTCGCTGGTGAAGGACGAGAATCTTGTTGGGCGCAGAGACCCGATGTCGAATATATTTCCGGAGATCGACCTATCGAAGTATGATCCGCAGACCAAGATCTCCCGCCGCCACGCCCGGATTTGGCGGAACGGGCCTGCATTTCTCGTAGAGGATCTCGGATCATCAAATGGTACGATACTTTCGGTTTCGGGAATTGAGTCGATGCGATTGATCCCTCACAAGCCGCAAGCACTTAACAGCGGTGATCGAATAAAGGTGGGCGATACTACGCTCCATTTCATGGTCGGTTAGGCTAGGATCGGGACAGACGACATTATGACAGCACAGAGTGCAGGTCCCGCCCAGACCCGACGGCCCGGAACTGCGGAATCAGTAGTAAATTTCGTGCCGGAGGCGGTCAAGGCTCCTTTTCTTCTCCGTTTGGGGGCGGTCTTTGTTGACTACATTCTGATCGTAGCGTTCCCGACGCTTTTCCTGATCTTGAGCAGGTTCTCCGGACTGGACGGAGCCGCCTTGATCAACAGCGACCTGAATAATATCGGATGGCTGCTAGCGATCCTGATCGGCATATCAAATCTGATATTGCTACCGGCGATATGCGCGCGGTCGATCGGCAAGTTCGTAACCGGGCTCCAGATCGTAAGTATCAAAGGCTCTCCGCCAACTTTAAGATCGATATTACTTAGGCAGACCGTCGGGTACCTGCTTGTGATAGGGTCGTTTGGTCTGGCGTTTCTGACAGTGGTGTTCAGCCGAAAGGGCCGAGCACTTCACGACTATCTTGTTGGAACGATGGTCATTTATGCGAACAAGCGACAAAGGTGATCGGTCTTTATGGCAAGATTGATAATTAATACTCCGAACGGCTTACAGGAAAGTCATGACCTGTCGCGGCTTAGAACGACCATTGGGCGTTCAGCCCGGAGCGATATCTGTATCCCCGATGCGTTTGCTTCCAGGCTACACGCGGAGGTTCGTAAGGAAGGCGACGGCTACTGGCTACACGATCTTGGTTCCGCCAATGGCACACGTTACAACGGTACTCCTGTCCGAACCGCAATCCCACTGGCTTCCGGCGGCGAGATACAGATCGGCGAAACGACCCTGTTGTTTGACGGCGCCGAACAAGGGGCTCTGCCCGCGGCGACACTGATCGCCGATAGGACGGAGGCCCTTGATCCATCGAAGACCATTTCGTTCCAGAGTTCGCGTATTCCAACGACAGAGCTGCTGAAGGGGCAGTTCTCATCTAGAAATGAACTGCTCGGGCTGATCAGCAAGGTCGGCGTTGCATTGCTGTCTTCGACCGGCCTGAAAGAAACCCTGGATCAGGTTGCATCGCTCGTCTTCGAGGCAGTACCGGCGGAGCGCTGTGTGATAATGCTGCGGGATGAGGATGCCGCCGACGAGATGCGGATAATGGTCGCACGGATGCGGGGCCAGGAGGGTACGATCGACGAGGTCCGAATCAGCCACAGCGTAATGGCCGAGGTGCTCCGAAATGGACGATCCGTACTAACTGCCAACGCGCAGCAGGACCCTCGTTTTGCTACGCAAACGGTCATGCTCCAGGGTATTCGTTCGGTGCTGGCGGTGCCGCTCTGTGTTGACGAAAGAAATGTATTCGGGTTGATCTATGCCGATTCGCCGACATACGAGACCACATTTACGGAAGAGCACCTAAATATACTTACGACACTTGCCTCGGTAGCGGCGATCCGCGTTGAGAATGCCACACTGCTGGAGGAGAGGCTGGAACGTGAGCGGATGGAACGCGAACTTGAGCTTGCGACCGAGATCCAGCAGCGTTTTCAACCCTCCGGGCCGCCGGAGATCGCGGGTTATGAATTTCTCGGGGTCTCGTTCTCTTGCTACGAGATCGGAGGCGACTACTACGACTTTATCGGCACGAATGACGGTAAGATGGTGGCCGCGCTAGGCGACGTTTCGGGCAAGGGAACGGGGGCCGCATTGCTGATGTCCAGCCTTCATGCCGCGATCCACGGCCAGATCTCCGCGCAAAATCCGCTCTACGAGACTGTCCGGTCCGTTAACAGATATCTGGCTGAAAATACGCCCGCAAATCGTTTTGTTACCTTATTCATCGGCGAACTTGATCCCGAAACGGGTAAGATGAACTATATCAACGCCGGACACAATCCGCCCTTGTTTGCCCGGGCCGACGGTTCGGTCACCTCGCTCGAATCCGGTGGTTTGCCGCTTGGGCTGATGGCGGCCGCCGATTATGACCTGGGTACAGTTGATATAACACCCGGTGACACCTTGGTGGTGTATTCAGACGGTGTTACAGAAGCCACCAACCCCGACGACGAGGAGTTCGGCCTTGATCGCCTGATAGAGGTAGTGAAAAGCAATCTCACAGCCTCCGCGGCTGGCCTCCGCGACAAGGTGGAATCAGCTCTCAGCGGATTTACCCAAAATGCACCCGCAAATGACGATATAACACTCCTGATCGTAAAACGTATCTAGAATGATACGTTCCATTTTAAGTGCAGGAACGCAGGTATTTCTGCCTGTTCCTGCATCTGGTGTGAAAACGCCATATCAGAAACTTGTTCATAATAGGGCTTTTTACACGGCATAGCAGCGGCCCGGTCGGCGGAGCGGCGGGCTTCGATGTTCTGGGAGCGGGTCGGTTTCAGAATATCCGTCACGCAGACCTCATTTTCGGTGATCTTTGCGACGATCAGGTAAGAGGTCGTCTTGCTGCTATCCTCCGGATCTTCGCTTACATTCAGCCGGACGATCAGTGCGATCGGTTTTTTACTTCTTATTCGCCATTCGGCCCGCGGGCCGACAGCCGAAAACCCGCCGAAAAAATTCCAGAACTGCAATTCGTGAGTTTTCCCGTCCGGCGAAATTATGTCGATCGTCTGACGCAGGTCGCCTTCTATCACGTGCAGCTTATAGCCAAACACCCCGCCGCAGTCGCCTCTGTAAGAACTCGCACCCTCTTCATCGATCTCCAGGGTCCTGCATTTAGTGTCTGATAGATCGGTGTAAATACTGAAGATCTGGCCCGAGGCGGCAGTCCCCAAAATCGAAACCAGCGAAAGAACGACAAACGAAATGATGATTTTCCGAAACATTATCACGTGCTAACGGCCGAGCGCTCGGCACTGGTCCTAAGATCAAAAACCGATCTGCCGGCCACGATCGTTGCTACTGCGCGGCCAGCAAATTCCCAGCCGTCAAAGGGTGAATTGCGGGATCGGGATCGCGATTCGACGTTAGAATAGGTCCACTTCATTTGCGGATCGATGATCGTAAGATCGGCTATGGAACCGGGTTTCAACGTGCCGCGTGCTTCAAGCTTGAAGATCCGTGCCGGATTGGTTGAACAAAGCTCGACCAGGCGTTCAAGGCCGATGACCCCTTTGTGAACAAGTTCATTAAAGGCGAGGCCGACCGCAGTCTCAAGTCCGGTGATCCCCATTGGGGCACGGTCGAATTCGAGGGCCTTTTCGTCGTGGTGATGGGGTGCGTGGTCGGTGGCGATGGCGTCGATGGTGCCGTCTTTAATACCCTCGATAATCGCTTCTAAATGTTCTTCGCTGCGGAGCGGGGGAGCCATCTTATAGTTTGTGTCGTAGCCCTCAACCGAGCGATCGGTGAGTGTGAAATGGTGCGGAGTGACTTCGCACGTTACATTTATACCTTCATTCTTGGCGCGTCTAACGGCCTCGACCGCACCTTTTGTGGAGACATGTGCAATGTGGATGTGGGCACCGGTCTCCTTGGCAAGGATGACGTCGCGGACGGCGTCGATCTCTTCGGCAAGAGCAGGCATCCCCTTAAGCCCAAGCAGCAGTGAGACGCGGCCTTCGTGCATCACGCCGCCGGCGGAGAGCGATCTGTCTTCACAGTGATCGATAACCGGCAGGTCGAAATCTTTGGCGTACTGCATCGCCCTGCGCATGATGCCTGCGTTTGGGACGGGACGTCCATCGTCTGAGACTGCTACTGCACCAGCAGCCTTCATCTCTCCCATCTCCGCAAGTTCGGCACCATCGGAAGATTTTGTGATCGCACCGATCGGGAATACGTTTGCCAGGCCCGCGTGCTCGGCCTGTTCGATCATATAGCGTGTGATAGCGGCGTTGTCGTTTACCGGTGTGGTGTTCGGCATGGGGCAAACGCTGGTCCAGCCGCCCGCAACCGCCGCAGCACAGCCGCTGGCTATGGTCTCCTTATGCTCCTGCCCCGGCTCACGAAGATGTACATGCAGATCAATGAATCCCGGAGCAACCAGCAAACCGCTTGCGTCAAAGACCTCGCAGCCTTCGGGCGGCGTCTCATTTTGTCGTAACCAGGCTGAGACGCGCCCATTTTCAATAAGCACGTTCATTCCCGTATTTTCCGGAGCGGCCGGGTCAATAAGATGGCCGTTTTTGATCAACAGTCTCATTTGCTTACTTCTTTGGATACTTTGGATCGTCCTTTACCTCACGAAGCTGGTCCAAATGGCGGTCGCTGTGGCCGGTGAGAAACAGTATTCCCTGAAAGCTGTCCACCATACCCATAGGGCTCTGGATAAATGTTGCCCGCAGATCGGCCTTGTTATTCTTGATATGATCGATCGTTATTGCCCGCGCCTTTTCAAAGCTAGCGATCAGATCCTCGCGCGTTTTCCAACGGCCATTGGGACGGACCTGTTCGGGGGCAGTAAACTTTTGCGACCGGTTTGTGATCGCAAGGATCAGCGCTGTGTCGGGAATTCTCGGCAGGTCATCGCACTCGAAGGTCTTCGCTGCGTCCGGAGCCGTGCACATACCGAACAGCGCGGTCTCGACGACCGTGATATGCTCGGCGATCTCAGCGATGGTCCACCGGCCCTCTGCGGCCCGGAAATTTAACTGCGCGTCTGAGATGCCGGTCAGCTGCTTTACATATTCGTCTTTCGTCTCATTTAGATATTTCAGAGCGAATTCGCGATCCTTTTCTGTAAAGGTGATCTTTCCCGGTGGGTTCTGGGCATAGGAAAGTGCGGCAAAAACGATAACAAACCCAAAGGATAATAATTGTTTCATCGAAAACCTCTGTTGAATTTTTCTCCGTCCCACTTTTGCTGTGCCTCATCGAAAGATCGATGCAACGAACATAGAGGCAATTGTAACGCGTGTATCACACCTTGTCAAGTGTTTTATTTATGCAACAACTATCCTTCACCCGTTCTTTTATTGATCGGCCGCAATACCTCCGCCGGTAGCAAGATAAAGTACTGCCATGCGGACCGCGACGCCGTATTTTACCTGGTCGAGGATGAGAGAGCGTGAGCTGTCGGCAACATCTGAGGCGATCTCTATGCCGCGATTCATCGGGCCGGGGTGGAGGACGATGGCGTCCTTCTTTGCGAGATCAAGCCGTTCGTTCGTCAGGCCGTAGTGGATCGCATATTCACGGAGCGTTGGGAAATATGCGGAATCCTGCCGTTCGCGTTGAATGCGGAGGATCATTACAACATCGGCCCCGACGATAGCCTCTTCGACATGTGCGCAGGCTGTCAATTGTTGCGGGCCGTTCGCTTTGCTCGTTGAGGTCGTCGACGTCCGCGTTCCGTCGATAATATGTTCGAAGTCCCTTGGGACGAGGGTGCCCGGGCCGGCGACGCGTACTCTTGCCCCGAGTTTTGTTAGCAAATGGATGTTCGAGCGGGCAACCCGGCTATGGAGAATATCGCCGACGATGGCGACCTCAAGTCCCTCTATCTTTTTCTTGTGTTCGCGGATGGTCATCGCATCGAGCAATGCCTGGGTCGGGTGCTCGTTTGCCCCGTCGCCGGCGTTTACTATTGCGGCTCGGCTGACCTTTGCAAGTTGATGCGGAACGCCCGCCGAACCGTGACGAACCACAATGCAATCCGGATTCATTGCGTCGAGGTTCAGCGCGGTATCGATCAGCGTTTCCCCCTTGCTGAGGCTTGAGGAGGAAACACTTATGTTCACAGCATCCGCTGAAAGTCGTTTTGCGGCAAGCTCGAAAGATGTGCGGGTTCGGGTGGAATTCTCAAAGAAAAGATTGATCACGGTCTTGCCGCGGAGCGTAGGAACCTTTTTGATCTCACGGGCATTTATCTCGCGGAAATTTTCCGCAGTGTCGAGAATGCCCTTGATCTCCGCGGCAGAGATATTGCGGATGCCAAGCAGGTCTCTTCTTCGAAATGGTTTGTCCATTCGCGCGCCTGCGGGCAAGAATGCCCGCGCTCCAATAAAAAAGCAAGGCCGCTTGCCTTGCTTCAAGAACTATTCGTTTGGCCTTTCAAAGATGCCGACGGCCTCGAGGTCGTCATATTCCTTTAGCATTACCTTTATTATCTCCGATTGTTTGGTCGGCACCGTCCTTCCGACAAAATCGGCCTGGATGGGCAATTCACGATGTTCACGGCCCCGGTCTATCAAGACAGCGAGCTGAACCTTGCGCGGACGGCCAAAATCCATTAACTGATCCAACGCGGCACGGATCGTTCTTCCCGTGTAGAGGACATCATCTACGAGGACGATGACCTTGTCCTCGATATCCGCGTCCAGCTCTGTCCTGTTAACGATAGGATTTGCCCCAACCGTCGAAAGATCATCGCGATAGAGCGTAATATCAATAATGCCGAACAACGGCGGGTGCCCCTCGAGCTCGCCGATCTTATCAACGATGCGTTCAGCCAGCGGAACGCCGCGCCTTCGGATCCCCACAATGTAAAGATCATCCGAGCCCTGGTTTTCTTCCACGATCTCAGATGCAAGCCTCGATAATGCCCGCTTCATTCGGGAGCTGTCCATTATCCGGGACTTTTCGACCAACTTAACTTCGTCTGCCATTCGCTCAGAAATCGTAGCAAACGAAAGGCAAAACAGCAAAGTTAATGCAGGGATGTTTCGGCAAAATGAAGGTAATGAAATAGAATTATGGCTTTGCGTATGGGTTTTATCTGGGAAAAGATGGTCCGGCCGGTAATGTTTTCGCTTGAGGCCGAACGGGCACACGAACTTGGAATGATGGCACTGAGAAAGGGCCTTGCATCAGGTTTGTTTGCCCCAAGGTCGAGCGAACTGCCGCAAGGTCTGGCAGTAAGCCGCTTTGGGCTGGATTTTGCCAATCCGCTGGGTTTGGCCGCGGGGTTTGATAAGAATGCGGTAGCCGTCGATGCGTTGGCGAATTTGGGATTCGGGTTCGTCGAGGTTGGGACGGTCACTTACGAACCGCAGCCGGGAAACGAGCGTCCGAGGCTCTTTCGGCTGCCCGCCGACAGGGCATTGATAAACCGGTTAGGGTTCAACAACGATGGTGCGGAAACTGTGGTCAGGCGGCTGAGTCAATCCAAACGGCCCTGTGTTATAGGCATCAATATCGGGAAGAACAGGACTGTAAAACTCGAGGATGCCGTTGCGAATTATCTCAGATGTTTCGAGCTGGTATATTCTGCCGCTGACTATATAGCGATAAATGTCTCTTCGCCAAATACGCCAGGGCTAAGGGACCTGCAGCAGATCGGTGCGCTAAGAGAGCTACTTTTGGCGATAATCGAGCGTGGGAACGAACTTAGTGATCAGAAAGAAACTGGTGGATCGGAAACCGGGCCTCGACGAAAGCCTGTCCTTGTAAAGATCGCTCCGGATCTGAGCGACGACGAGATAATCGCAATAGCCGATCTTTGTGCCGAACTGGGGGCGGACGGGATCATTGCTACGAACACGACAGTGTCAAGAAAAGGGCTTCGCAGCGTTAACCTTGAGGACATCGGAGCCGGTGGCGTTAGCGGAAAGCCGCTAACTCAAAGGTCGAACCGGGTGATCTCTCTCATTTTCCGACATACGCAGGGTAGGTTGCCAATCGTAGGCGTGGGCGGCGTGTTTTCGGGCGAAGACGCGTTCGAAAAGATCGCGGCAGGGGCCAGCCTCTTACAGGCATATACGGGGTTTGTGTATGGCGGCCCCAGGTTCGCGGTGGAATTGCTCACCGGTCTGGCCCGGATACTCGAAACGGAGGGGTTTTCATCGCTCGACGCGGCGGTAGGCTGCCGGTCGGATGGCCAATTTTTTGAGCCGTAATACCATCGGCGGTTGTTTGACACCCCAAGGGCAGACGCTATAATTAGAAATTTGCTTTGCACGGGGGCTTTCTGCTCTTTGGAGCCGGCAATAATGATCATTGAACTTGAAAGCCTAACTGAGAGACGAAACAGTATCTCGTGGGAGATCCCGCCGGATGAGATTGATCTAAGCGACGAAAATGCGCGGCTCGATTCTGCTTCCGTTTCGGTTATCGTCGAAGCCGGTCTGGAGAGCGTACTGATCAAAGGGACGGTGAGGACTGAAATAGGATCAGGATGTGTCAGATGTCTGGAACCGTTTCGTCACGAGCAGCTGATCGAGTTCACGGCTGAGTTTGTTAGTGAGGACAAATTCCCGAGCGAGAAAGAACTTGAACTTCGCGGGGAGGAACTCACAGTTGATATTTACGATGGGGTTTCGATCGATCTGACCTCGGTCGTACGCGAACAGATCGTGTTGGATCTGCCTTCGTATCCGGTTTGTGCTCCAGAGTGCATGGGGCTTTGCCCCATTTGCGGAGTAAATAGGAATATCGACGACTGTAGTTGTACCGACGAGTCTGTTGACCCCAGATGGGATGTCCTGAAAGAGATAGCCGGGGAAAAGTAAAGCCCCGAATGCAGTAAACTGATAAGAGGTAATTATGCCAAATCCTAAACGACGACATTCGAAATCGCGAACGCGGCAGCGTCGTGCTCATGACGCTCTGCCGACGCCTCAGTTCCAAGTCGATGAAAACACCGGCGAAGCGAGGTTACCGCATCGCATCGACATCAAGACCGGCATGTACAAGGGCCGCCAGATCATTGACGCAAAGGATTCGGAATAGAGTCCGTGCGGAGACATAGTTTCAGTTTCTGATCATTCGATGACACAGCAAAATGCGGGCATCATAGGGATGGGCCACTCTTATCCGGAGGGCATTTTGACCAATGCTGACCTGGAGAAGATCGTAGACACATCCGACGAGTGGATTACGACCCGTACCGGAATAAAACAGCGGCATAAAGCGGCGGACAACGAGTATACTTCTCAGTTCGGTACTGCGGCCGCAAGCCAGGCACTCGAACGAGCGGGGCTGGAGCCTGCGGACATCGATCTGATCGTCTGCGCAACAACCACTCCCGACCAGATTATGCCCTCTACCGGTGCGTTGATCCAGGCCCGGTTGGGTGCGGTAAATGCAGCCGGAATGGATGTGTTCGCAGCCTGTTCCGGATTCCTTTACGGCCTTACGATGGTCGAATCGATGATCCGAACCGGACAGATCCGATACGCTCTCGTGATCGGGGCCGAGGTTCTGACAAAGTACGTTGATTATACGGACCGATCGACGTGTGTGATCTTTGGCGATGGGGCCGGGGCGGCCGTGCTGGGCCCGGTGGATCAGGGCAAGGGAATACTGGCAACGAAGATCAGATCCGATGGCCGCTACGAAGAACAGCTCTATGCACCGGGCGGCGGAACGAAACTAGGTACGACGCACGAAACCATCGATAAAGGCTTGCACTTCTTCAAAATGAAGGGAAACGAGCTTTTCAAGGTCGCGGTGCGCTCGATGGCGGATATTTCTGCTGAGATGCTAGCGAAGGCCGGCTATACGGTGGATGATGTGGATCTTGTGATACCTCACCAGGCAAATCAGCGTATAACCGACGCCGTTGCTTCACGACTCGGGGTGCCGGAGGAGAAGGTCTATTCGAACATAGCGGAACATGGCAATACTTCGTCTGCATCGATTCCAATTGCGATTGATGAGTGTATTCAATCGGGAAGGATCAGAGAGGGAAGTCTCGTACTCCTGACCGCATTCGGCGGCGGGGTAACTTGGGGTGGAACGTTGGTTCGATTTTAGGCGGCGGCTTTTTGCTGCAGACCGTGATGGACATAAGGGTCCTTAAGTGACATTTGATGGCTAAAACGGCATATATCTTCCCGGGACAAGGTTCGCAGTCGGTGGGAATGGGTAAAGGCCTTTTTGACAATTTTGCTGTTGCACGCGAGGTGTTTCGGCAGGCTGACGACGCCCTGGGGTTTTCACTCTCGGACTTGTGTTTTTCGGGAGACGCGGAAGAACTGCAGCTTACTGCAAATACCCAGCCAGCAATTCTGACGACATCTATCGCTGCGCTCCGGGCGATCGAGTCCGAGGGTTTACCTAAGCCGGATCTGGTTGCCGGGCACAGTCTCGGAGAATATTCGGCCTTGGTAGCAGCCGGTGTTCTGGATCTTGCGGATGCCGTTCGGACGGTAAGAAAACGCGGCACGTATATGCAGGAGGCAGTGCCTGTGGGCGTTGGAGCGATGGCGGCGATCCTTGGTGCCGATATCGAAACTATCGAAGCGGCGTGTGCGGAGGCCGCACAAGGACAGATCTGCAGTCCGGCAAACATCAACTCGCCCACTCAGGTGGTAATAGCCGGTAACTCCGAGGCGATCGACCGTGCGTGCGAGCTTCTCAAAGAACGCGGGGCAAAGCGTGCCATAAAATTGAATGTGTCCGCGCCGTTCCACTGTGAGCTGATGATGCCGGCACAGGAGCGGCTTCACGCCGACCTAGAAACGCTGGATTATTCGGATCTTAAGCTTCCGATAGTTCACAATGTGGATGCAAAGATCAATCGCGACGCCTTGGGGGTTTGCGATGCTCTTACGCGACAGGTATCATCGCCTGTAAAGTGGCTTCAGAGCATTTGCACTTTGTTGGATGAGGGCGTGGATACTTTCATTGAGGTTGGCCCGGGAAAGGTTTTATCAGGTTTGGTCCGGCAAATTGACAGGGATGTCCGCTGTTTTAACGTCGATAGTCCGGAAAACTTGAGCAGTACAAAGGAAACTTTATAAATAGGAGACCATATGTCAGAAGTTCAGGATAAGATCAAACAGATAATCGTAGATGAATTGGGTGTTGACGAAGCGGAAGTTACGGAAAACGCCCGCTTTATTGAGGACCTCGGTGCGGACTCGCTCGACCTGGTCGAGCTGGTGATGCGCTTTGAAGAAGAATTTGACATCGAGATCCCGGATGAAGATGCCGAAAAGATCCAGAGCGTCCGCGATGCCTACGCATACGTGGAACAGCAAAAAGGCTAGTAGAAAAGGACGATCGATGATGGATAGTGGGGCAAAGGGCTTCATTATCCATTGTCAATTTTCCACTATTGACTGAATTATGAAGCGTCGAGTAGTAGTTACGGGCCTTGGATTGGTCACGCCGGTCGGCAATGATGTCTCCGCTACGTGGAGCGCGTTGATGAAAGGCGAAAACGGGGCCGACTATATCAAGAAATTTGATGCGGAGAACTTTTCGGTCAAGTTTGCTTGTGAGGTCAAAGGTTTCGATCCGCTGAACTTTCTTGACAAGAAGGAAGCGAGGCGGATGGGGGCCTTTACTCATTTTGCGCTCGCAGCTTCGGACGAAGCCATGAAGCACAGCGGCCTGAAGATCGACGAAAGCAATGCTGAAATGGTCGGAACCTATATCAGTTCCGGGATCGGCGATTTCTGGGCAATTGAGCGGGAGCACGAAAAACTGCTCAAATCCGGCCCGGATCGTGTATCGCCGTTCTTTATCGTGTCGGCGATCGTCAATCTTGCGGCCGGAAACGTTTCGATCAGGCACGGTGCAAAAGGGCCGAATTCGGCGACCGCCACGGCGTGCTCCGCCGGGGCACATGCCATCGGCGACAGTTTTCGCCTGATCGAGCGCGGCGATGCGGACGCGATGATCTGCGGCGGGGCGGAGAGTGCGATAACACCGATGTCGGTCGCGGGTTTTGCGTCGATGCGAGCTCTTTCCACCCGAAACGACGAACCGAAAAGGGCTTCTCGGCCGTTCGATGCGGAACGCGATGGTTTTGTCATCGGCGAGGGCGCGGGGATAATGATCCTCGAGGAACTCGAATTTGCAAAGGCACGCGGTGCGGATATTTTGGCCGAGATCGTCGGTTACGGAATGACGGGCGACGCCTTTCACGTGACGATGCCGGACGAAAGCGGTTCCGGGGCGATCCGTGTGATGGAGCGTGCGATAAAAGATGCCGGAATAGAACCCGAGCGGATCGGTTATGTCAACGCCCACGGCACATCGACGCCATACAACGACAAATTTGAAACGCTGGCGATCAAGAGGGTGTTTGGCGAACATGCCACGAACGGACTGGCTGTAAGCTCCACCAAATCGATGACCGGGCACGCGCTTGGGGCGGCCGGCGGCATCGAGGCCGTGATATCGGTGCTGGCGATCAGCGAACGAAAGCTTCCGCCGACCATAAACTACGAATTTCCCGACCCCGACTGCGACCTGGACTATATCCCAAACGAGGCTCGCGATGCCGAGGTCGAGCACGCGCTTTCCAACAGCTTCGGATTCGGCGGCACCAATGCGTGTTTGGTGTTCAAGCGCTATACTGAATAGTTCTGATGAGGACTCTGGAATATACATATTGGCAGGACGGCGAGTATTTTCTCGGTCACCTGAATGAGTATCCTGACTACGAGACCCAGGCGTACTCCAAAGAAGAACTGATTGAAAATCTGAAAGACCTGCTCGCAGATCTGGAGTCCGATCAAGTGCCCTTTGTCCGCCATGTCGAAGAACTGGTCGTTGCTTAGTGAAACGTAGGGATCTGATAAAACGCCTGGAGGCGATGGGCTGTGTATTGACTCGGCACGGCGGTAAACACGACTGGTACACAAATTCATCGACCAAACAATCCCAACCCGTTCCCAGACATAAGGAAATAAACGAAAATCTGGCAAAATCGATCATAAAAAAGCTGTCCGGGAAATAAAATTCGTTGCTGAATGAATACTCATTCATTTTGTGATAAACTCCCAAAAATAGTATGAAGATCATAGTTTTAATGAAACAGGTAGCGAACAAGGACGCCGTTTTGCGTATCGGTTCGGACGAAAAATGGATAAACGAGGCCGACATTGCCCAGCAGACGAATGAATCGGACGGGTATGCTCTCGAAGAAGCTCTTCGGCTGAAAGAGGCGAAAGGCGACGGCGAGGTGATCGTCTGTTCGCTTGGGCCTCAGTCCGCCAAAACGGTCATCAAAGATGCCCTGGCACGCGGTGCCGACCGGGCGATCCATGTCGTGGCTGACAACGCAAACAAGCTTTCGCCATATCAGATAGCAAAGGCGATCGCCGATGCCGTTCGCGAAGAGAATGCCGATCTTGTCTTCACCGGGCTCCAGTCCGACGATGCCAGCTACGGGCAGACGGGCGTGATATTGGCCGAACTGCTCGGCATCCCGCACGGCACCATCGTTATCGAGGTTGACCGCGAGAGCCTGGGCGAAAGCCTCAGGATCAAACGCGAGCTGGAAAGCGGCTGGTATCAATGGTTCACTTATAAGCTTCCGGCACTTTTCAGCATCCAGTCCGGCATCTCGCAGATACGCTATGCCTCGCTCAAGGGCATCATGGCGGCCAAGAAAAAGGAGATCCGCGAGGTGACCACGGCGACCGAGGCTTTTGCCGGGGCACAGGCCATCGAAAAGGTCTATATGCCGCTTAAAACAAAGCAGACCGAGATGCTCGGCAACGGCGATGCAAAAGCCGCGGCGGCGGAACTGGTAGAAAAGCTTAGATCTGAAGTTAGAGTTATTTGATCTCATAATCAATTAGTAATTTTCCAATTAGTAATTACTAATGAAAGAAAAGTTATGATCCTCGTTTTCATAGAACATAAAAATTGTGTCCTTAATAAAACCTCGCTTGAGGCGATCGCGGCGGCACAGGCCATTGGCAGCGATCTTGGACTCAAGGTTTCGGCGGTGCTGCCCTGCGATAAGGATTGCGCCCTGGCCCAGGAGATCGCCGGCTACGACCTGGAAAAGGTGATCGTCGCCAAAAATGAAAAGCTTGGCACCTACACGCCGGACGGATACGCCGATGCATGGGAGCAGGTGATAAAGGCCGTGAACCCGCAATATGTGGTGATGTCGCATACCTATCAGGTGCGCGATTTTGCACCAAAGGTGGCTGCCCGGATGGGCCGCGAGGTCGTCGGCGACTGCATCCGCTACCGGGCGGAGAACGGTTCGCTCCTGCTGACCCGACGTATCTTTCTCGGAAAACTGGATGCCGACGTGAAGCTCGGCGGCGATGCTCCGCACTTTATTACATTTCAGTCCGGAGCGTTTCGCGGCGACAATGCGGCGAAAGCGAGCGCCGCTGTCGAAACGATGGATGTTACAGTCGGCGACATCCGAATGACCGCCGAAGAGCCTTTTCAGGAAGCCAAAGCATCGGTCGATCTCACGAAGTCGGAGATCATCGTGGCGGTCGGCCGCGGCATAAAATCGCAGGAGAACCTTGCGATCGCCGAACAGCTTGCCGAGGCCCTGGGAGCCGATCTCGCCGCCTCGCGTCCGATCTGCGACAACGAATGGCTGCCGATAGACCGCCAGATCGGGTCTTCGGGGCAGACCGTAGCTCCGAAGCTCTATATCGCCCTCGGCATCTCCGGCGCCATCCAGCACATCGTCGGGATGAAAAATGCCGGTACCATTGTTGCGATCAACAAGGACGCCGAGGCGCCGATCTTCGATATTGCCGATTACGGCATCGTCGGCGACCTCTTCGAGGCCGTGCCCGTCATGATCGAAGAGATCAAGAAGGCAAAGGGCTGATGCTAAATTTTCAAAGATCTGAGACGACGGGCCCGCTGCGGCCCGTTTTTTCTTTGCGGCCTTAGCGTTAGAAAAATAAAGGCAGTTTCACGCCAAGCTCGCAAAGTTCGCAAAGAAAAAAATAAACACAGTTTCACGCCAAGCTCGCAAAGTTCGCAAAGAAAAAAATAAACACAGTTGCACGCCAGGCTCGCAAAGTTCGCAAAGAAAAAAATAAACACAGTTTCACGCCAAGCTCGCCAAGTTCGCAAAGAAATACAAAAGTAATCATTTAGAGAGCATTGAAAAAACATTGAACGTTAGCCACAACCCACGTTCCGTTTCGCTTCGCTCCACGTGGGGCTACAGCTATGCCGTCTGCTCCGCAGACTGGTTGTTCCCTTACTTCGAGACCCGATTTTTTCAAAGAACTCATTTATTAGATCAGGTCACAGAGAGCTAGAACGCGTACGCCTTTTTGGACGGGCCTCGGAGCATTCCGACCGCGAGTGAGACGGCGTCCACCTGGTCGTCGTGCTCACCGGCGGGAAAGGCGGCGACCTCATCGATAAATTCGTTTATCCACGGGCCGCGTACCAGCACGACCTTTCCGTCTTCGGCCAGCGGCGACCAGGCAAGAGCCCGGGTCACCTTGTCCGTCTCAACTTTTATTCCCCGAAGCAGATATCCCCGTGCCCCTGGTTCGCGTCTGATGTCCTGGACGATGCCGTGGCCATGGATCGCCTTTTCGATGCCGTGCTGGGTGTCGGGTTCGGAAGTGAGACGCCCGATTATATAGCGGCGCTGGTCGGGGTATTCGATGCGGCCGCGAAAGCCGTCGGCGATATAAAGGTCGCCGTTTTTTGCAAATGCGCAGCGGAAACTGGCCGTAAAGCAGGCACTTGTATTGGTTGAGACGGCGAGGTCGTAGCCGCGTGCCCACCGGAGCCCGGGCGGCGGGGAATCGACGATGCGGCCAAACCATTTTCGCTTGAAGATGCCGCCTTCGGCAGGCGTGGGACGCTGCTGGTAAAGCGCCGAGAAAGAATAGCTGCCGAGCTTTCGTTTGATCTTGTCGAGAGCCTCAAGGTCAAAGCGTTCGGGGCAAAGAGCCAATGAATGGGGAATGCGGAAGGCGGAATTCTCGATTGCGGATTTCGGAATGCGGAATGCGGAATTTGTGGCGGGAACGTTTTCGGTTTTGCTGATCGGGTCAGTAATATCGGTTCTAGTGCCACCAGCGAAGATTCTGTTGTTTTCGATATTTTCTTCACTTGAGGAAATCCGCAATCCGCGATCCGCATTCCGCAATTTGGACGCCTCCGGCGGTGCTGACAGGGCGGGGAGGGGAGTTGATTTATCTACCACCCCGTCGGCTACGCCGCCACCCCTCCTATCCGTGAGGAGAGTTGTTTGATCTACCACCCCGCCGGCTTCGCCGCCACCTCTCCTATCCAGGAGGGGAGCTTGAGAGATGGCAGGGAGCGAGACCACGTCCCAATGTTCGCCGCCGTCGTGCATCTCGCGGATTAGGCGGCCGGCCAGGTCGTCCTCGTGCCAGCGTGTCTGGATAAGTATGACGGCGCCGTCGGGTTCGAGGCGGGTGTAAAGATCGTCGTTGAACCAATGATAGAGCCGTTTGCGAAAGGCGGGACTTTCGGCCTCGGCACGGCTCTTTATCGGGTCGTCGATAACGATCAGGTCCGCCCCATAGCCCGTAATGCCGCCGCCGATGCCCACCGCGCGAAACGTGCCGCCGGTCGCGGTCTCCCATTCAGAGACCGAGTTCTTTCGACGCGGACGTGAAAAGGGAAAGGGCGATGCCGGATCTTCAACCGCAGATGAACGCTGATGGACACAGATATTGTTTTTGGAACCCTGGGCCTGTGACCCGCCGGATACCTGCGGCGGTTCTGACAGGGTGGGCACGGGTAAGAACCCACCCGCTGACGCAGGGGGTACTGACTTGCGGAGGCGGAGCGCTTCGGAATCGATAATGACGTTCTGGATCTTGCGCGAAAAGCGGTTGGCAAGCTGCTGGGTGTGGCCGGCGAGGATGACGCTCATCTCGGGCCTCTGTGTCAGCCGCCAGGCGGAATAGCGGACGGTGACGAGCTCGGATTTGCCGTGGCGCGGCGGGACGAAGATCATCAGGCGTTTCGATCTGCCGGTGGTTATCTTTTCGAGCGCGTCGATGATGATCTGCTGGTGGTGCCAGTCCCAGGTCATGTTGGGCGAAACGCGGCGAAGCCATGCGCGGAAGGATGGCGGGGCGGCCGGACTAAGATCTTCTACCACCCCGTCAGCTTCGCTGCCACCCCTCCTATCCAGGAGGGGAGTTGTTTGATCTACCACCCCGTCGGCTCTGCCGCCACCCCTCCTATCCAGGAGGGGAGTTGTTTGATCTACCACCCCGTCAGCTTCGCTGCCACCCCTCCTATCCGGGAGGGGAGCTGAATGATCTACCACCCCGTCGGCTCTGCCGCCACCCCTCCTATCCAGGAGGGGAGCTGAATGATCTACCACCCCGTCAGCTTCGCTGCCACCCCTCCTATCCAGGAGGGGAGCTGATTGATCTACCACCCCGTCAGCTTCGCCGCCACCCCTCCTATCCAGGAGGGGAGCTTGAGAGGGCGCGGGTAAGAACCCACCCGCTGACGCAGGTGGTACCGACAGGAAATGCTGCCAGCCGTAGCGTTCGATCCAGCCGGGTTTACGGATGCCGTTCTCGGTGCGGGTGTAGAGTATTCGGCGATGAAAGCGGGCGTGGCCGAGGCGGCGCATCTCGCGTTCGATATCCGTGATGCGGCGGCCGCGGCTGGCGATGTAGAGCCTTAGGCAATCGTGATATGCAGGTGTTGAAGGAGTTCGGTCGTCTTCCATAGCAGCGGTTTTCCTGCGGCGGCAGTTCAGGTGCCGGAACGGGCCGCCGGGAGAGCTACGTTAAACCAGGAAGACAGGAAATGGAATGGCAATTTGTGAGAAAAGGGGTGTTTTGCGCGATTTGGGAGATCTGCGCGATATGCACGATATGCACGATCGGATGATCTTCAATGGTGAATGGTGGACCGAAGATCGAAACTGGAAACTCGAAGATGACGTCGGATCAGCTGGAAAGCCGGGTGGCAGGGATGTCGGGTTCGAGGTTGTCGGGAAGATGAGCGAAGCCCTCTGCCAAAGAATGCCAGAGTTTGGGGTCGGCCAGTATCTCTTCGATGCCGGAGGCGGGGCGGGGCGGCGAAAAAAGATAGCCCTGGCCGTATTGACACCCGAGCTCTCTCAGTTTGTTCAGTTGGATCACGTTCTCTATGCCTTCGGCGACGATCTCTAGGTTGAGCGCCTTGCCCAGGGTCAGAATGGTCCGGACGATCTCGTCGTCTTCCTCGGCCTCTTCCATACCTTTAACGAAAGAGCGGTCTATCTTGAGCGTATCTACCGGGAACCTCCGCAGGTAACCGAGACTGGAATATCCCGTGCCGAAATCGTCGATGTTTATGCGGACTCCGAGCTTGCGTATCTCTTCGAGGAGTTCGATGGCGTTCTCGGTGTCCTCCATGGTCGCGCTTTCGGTAATCTCGAGTTTGAGACAGCCGGGGTCGATGGCCGTGTCGGCCAATATCCGCTCAATCTGGCCGGTCAGCAGCGGTTCGGAGAGATGTTTGCCGGAGAGATTTACGCTGACGGTCAGCTTGTTGTTCGTTGTGTGTGAAGCCTGCCATTCGACCAGCCGCGTGCAGGCCTCGCGGAGGATGGTCAGCGTCATCGGGATGACCAGGCCGGTGTCTTCGCTGAGCGGGATAAAATCGTTTGGCATTACCAGCCCGTTCCGGGGGTGGTTCCATCGGACGAGTGCCTCGAAGCCGTGGAGATCCAGCGTTCGCAGATCGACGATCGGCTGATAGAAGACCTCGAGCTCATTGCAGACGATGGCGTAGCGGAGATCGGACTCCATCTGCTGGCGAATGACGGCGTCGGCCCGCATCGACCGTTCGTAAACCGCCCACGGTTTTCGAGCTACTTTTGCCGCGTGCATCGAGAGATCGGAATCGCGGATCATTTCTTCGGCCCGCTTGTGGGTGTCGTCGCGAAAAACCACGCCGACGTTTGCCCGGACGTAGAGCTGGCGGCCGCGGAAGATGATGGCTTCGGCGACGCATTTTGCGGCTTTGGCAGCGATCTCGGTTGCCTCTTCCGGGCCGGAAAGCTCGCGGCAGATCAGTATAAATTTGTCGCCGCCGAGGTGGCCGAGCGTATCAGCCGGGCGAATGACGCCCGAAAGGCGTTCGGCGAGATGCATGATGACACGGTCGCCGGTGCGATAGCCGAGGCTTTCATTGATAGTGCGAAAGCGGTCGAGTTTTAGGAGCATCAGTGCAAACTGCTCGTCGGTGTCGTCAAGAAGTGCCTGGGTGGTCTCGACGATGCTCCGCCGATTTGGCAGGCCAGTCAGAAAATCGTGATATGCGGAATAGCGAAAACTCTCCCGGCTCCGCGAAAGCTCTTCGGTGGTGCGGGTGAGCTCGTCAACATAATGCCTAAGTTCGGATAGGTGCCGTTCGGCGTCTTCCATCCTGGCGATCTCGGAAAGTTCGGCTTTTGACGAGGCATTAGTGACGTCGTCTGCGTATCGCTTGTAGGTGATGTAAACGAGAGCGAAGAATCCGATGGCAGAAACGAACAGCGCCATGTCTGTCTGGAGGATGGCCTTTGCGCTGAACCCGGCGAGGATAGCACCGATGCAGAAGATTATAAGGGCGTTAAAGCAAGATTCGCTCCACGCCTGAAACACGCCACGGCCCGAGTTTGTGGCTACATAGGCCGCGACAAGGAACGTATTTACCGTGAACTGGGAGACGGCCATTGCGCCGAGGAGAATGGCCAGTGGAGCGATCTCCCCGGTTAGAATACCTGCAAGATCGGCGCCAAAAAGAGCGGCGACGAGCTTGGCGGTGACAAACGTGGAGAAACCTGCGATCAGGGCGTTGATGGTGAGGGTCCTGTAGAGCCGCAGCGTCCGACGACGTGACGAAAACAGGCGAAAGGTGGAAAAGGCCGCCTCGACCATTGCCAAAATAATGGCGACCGAACCGCCGTACATCAGCAGAGTGAGGAAAATAAATGCGTCAGAAACAGTAAGATGGAGCCGTGTCCGGGGCAGATCAATTTGGAGATAGGAGCTGACGAAAACGGCCGTGACGGCAAGAGCGACAAGTTCGAGGCTTAACTTTTCGAGGGGGAAATTGGCCACCGACCATCCCAGCGCGAGCAAACCCGGCGGCAGCAATATCAGCAAAATGGTGTTAAGTTCTCTTTCTTTTGCAGACATGTTGGCAGGAAGCTGTGGAAGCGGGAGCCGGCAGAAACTGAATAAGACGGCGGCGGGACGGACTGCAACCCGTGAAAAACATTATAAGTTAAACATTGTTAGGATACAATATTTATGTTTAACATTTGTCGGATCGACGAAAGTCTCAAGCAAAAGGGGGTCGGTGCGATGGATCGGGTTGGAGTTTGCTGAACACGAAGTTGACAGAGGGTGAGCAACGATCGAAGAGCCTTACAGGGACATTTCGGATCTCTGAAAGATCAAAATGAAAAGGCCGCCAATTAAGGCGGCCTTCTTAGGAAACGCGGACGTTTTAATCACTGAGTATCTCCAAGCGTCTCCCAATTTACTACACGGAAAACATCGGTGTCAAATGCTGGCGGCGATAGCCTGGTCGAATATTTCGAGCGCGACGTCGGCGTTCTCCTTGGTCAAAATGAGCGGGGGTGACCAGCGGATGGTGCTGGTGCCGCAGCCGAGGATGATCAGGCCTTTATTGAAGCAAGCCATCTCGATGCGGTCGCGGAGTTCGGGATCGGGGGCAAGATAGCCCGCACGCGAAAGAACCACCCCGTCCGCCTGATCGGCGTCCACCCCTCCCAGGTAAGAAGGGGAGCCGGCGGGTTTCACAAACTCCACGCCGAGCATCATTCCGAGGCCGCGGACATCGCCGATGCAGTCGTATTTCTCTTTTAGCTTGTTTAGGCCCTCCTGAAGATAGGCACCGACGTTCTTCGAATTTTCGACGAGGTCGCCTTCAAGAAGTTCGATGGTCTTGAGCGCGGCGGCGATGGCGACCGGGTTGCCGCCAAATGTGGAAGCGTGTGCCCCCTTGTGCCAGGTCATGATGTCGGCACGAGCGGTGCAGACGCCGATGGGCATGCCGGAGCCGATGCCCTTTGCCATACAGACGATGTCGGCCCGGACGCCGTCGTGATGGTCGAGAGCGAACATTTTTCCGGTACGGCCCATGCCGGACTGGACCTCGTCAACGATCAGCAGGATGCCGTGCTGGTCGCAGATGCGGCGAAGCTCTTTTACAAAAGCAGTGGGGGCGGGGATATAACCGCCTTCGCCCTGGACGACCTCGAGGATGATGCCGGCAACTTCTTCGGGCGGCGTGGTGGTCTGGAAAACGCGGTTCTCCAGCCAGTTTATAACATCTTTTGTGATAGTGGCCTCATCGGTCGGCAGGTCGTTGGCAAAGTGGCGGAATTTGTTCGGATAGGGGATATGGACAACGTCCAGTGCCTGGCGCATAAATCCGAGCCGCTGTGCTTTTTTTGACGAGGTAAGGCTGAGAGCGCCGAGCGTGCGGCCATGGAACGAGCCGTAGAACGAGACGAATTTCTGCCGCCGGGTGTGGTACATGGCGAGCTTTAGCGCGGTCTCGATGGCCTCGGCGCCGCTGTTGGCAAAGTGGGTCTTTGTCGGCCCGTCGATGGGCACTATCTCATCAAGTTTACGCCCAAGTTCGGGCATGTGGCGGTAATAATAATCGGTCCCGCAAAGATGGATAAGCTCGGCGGCCTGGCCGCTGATGGCCCGGACGATCTCGGGATGGCAATGGCCGGTGGAGCAAACGGCCACGCCGGCGTTGCAATCGAGAAAGACGTTGCCGTCGGGGTCTTCGATCCAGACGCCGTAACCCTTTTGGGCAACGAGTTTATAGTCGGGACGCGGGTAGCTCGGCGTGACATATTTGGCGTCAGCCTCAATTATTTCCTTCGCCTTCGGGCCGGGAAGTTCGGTCTTGATAATAGGTTTCTGCAATTCTGTTGTCGGTATCATGATTATCTTGTCTCCTTTATCATGAACAAGGCGGTTTCACGACAGTACGCGAACGATCGGATAGAAAACGATCCAGATCTCTTCCTCTTCAAGTTTCGACATTAAATATGTCTTTATTGTTTCGAGATAATCGAGAAGTTCGCTTTTATCCTGGGTCATTCCCGGATCGAGATCAAAGTCGCAAAACAGGATGCGAATGGAATCGCTTATCAATTCGGCATAACCGCTTGAAGCGTACAATCCGGCGAATGGCGTAGTGACCGTAGTACCGCCTCGAGCGAGGGCGAGTTCCTCGGCCAACCAATCGAGGGTCGATTGATAAGCGGCGATATCCGAACGCACGGGAAGATAAAATTCAACCCTTGTTCGGTTTTCGGTTGGCATTCTGCTGCTCCTCGAACCTGGCGATCCGCTCACGAATGCCCCTCATCCTCCTTAGCGTTTCTTCACGAGTGTTAGAGGTGAAGTAGGGATGGATCGGATGCTTGGCTCGCGGATTTGCGGCCGGGCTTTTCGGTACTTTTTCCTTGTTCATAGCTTATTTCCAAAAAAATTGAGGTCAATTACGACAAACAGCGGTTTCAGTCGCCGCCGAAAAGCTCGGCGCGCTGGCCCATCGGACGAAGTTTTGCGATGCAGCGCGGGGTCATATAGAAAATAAGATTATAGCAAAGCCTTGAAAGCCTGTGAACTCTATTTCACTGACGATGCCAAGGGCAGATATTCACGGAGTTTGGACTCGAAGCAGAATAGCATTTATTCTAATGGAACGATGAAGAACATTATTTGCCAGGAAGATCGAATGAGATCGGTTGATGTTGTGAGGACAACGGCGCTAATAGGGGCGGCGATATTCGTTTTTGCAATATCGGCATACGCGCAGGGAGAGACCGCCAAACCGACAACAACGCCCACGCCTCTGCCGCAGTTGGTTGAGCTTGAGCGGCCGCCGGTGAGGTCTGTGGACCCGATGAAGATGCCGCCGCCGTTTCACACGGAGAGTGCGAGGCGGCCTTCGCGGCAGGTGCCGCAGCCTGCGGATGCGAAACTCTATGTGCCCAAAGGGTTTAAGGTGAATGTTTTTGCCGAGGGCGGTTTTGTTTATCCGCGATGGATGACACTGGCTCCGAACGGCGATGTCTTTGTGGCGGATTCGCGTGCGAACCGCGTTATCGTGCTCCGCGACACGAACAAGGACGGTCGGGCGGACCAGCGGTGGGTATGGTCGGACAAGCTGGACCAGCCGTTTGGGATGGCGTTTCATAAGGAATGGTTCTATGTCGCCAATACCGATTCGATAGTGCGGTTTAGTTACAAGTCCGGGCAGACCGAGGCCGGGGGCGAACCCGAACGGCTTGTCGAGCTGACCCGCGGCGGGTATAACCAGCACTGGACGAGGAACATACTCTTTTCGCCGGACGGGACGAAGATGTATGTTTCCATCGGCTCGGCGTCGAATGTTTCGGTCGAAGAAGACCCGCGTCGGGCGGCGATATCGGTTTACGATCCGGACGGGAAAAACCATAGAATATATGCCGGCGGGCTGAGAAACCCGATAGGGCTGGCGTGGAATCCGGTGAATGGGGAGCTATGGACCGCCGTGAACGAACGCGATGCGATAGGCGACGATCTGGTGCCGGACTATGCGACGTCGGTGAAAGAAGGCGGTTTTTACGGCTGGCCGTATGCCTACATCGGCCCCAATGAAGAGCCAAGGCGAAAGGGCGAGGCCCCGGAACTGGTGAAGAAAACGATAGTGCCGGACGTGCTGTTTCGCTCGCACGTGGCTGCGCTGGGGATCGTCTTCTACACGGGAAATATGTTTCCGAAGGAATATCGCAACGACGCGTTCGTGGCGTTTCACGGTTCGTGGAACCGGTCGAAGTTGTCTGGGTACAAGATAGTCCGTATCCCGTTCAAAGACGGTAAACCGGTGATGAACGCCTACGAGGAATTTGTCTCCGGCTGGCTGCCCGACGAGACTTCGAACGAGGTCTGGGGCCGCCCCGTAGGCCTGCTGGTCCACGCGGACGGTTCGCTCCTGATAACCGACGACGGCGCGAACAAGATATGGCGGGTGAGCTATGGGAAGTAGCAAGATAGCTCCCCTCCTGGTTAGGAGGGGTGCGGCTTCAGCCGTGGGGTGGTAGAAAATATGGAAAAGACCACGAGGCCCGGCCCGTCCCGCCGCTTGCACAATAAGCCCAATGTTGCAGAACGACGCCGCAAGCTTAGGAAGAGACTTACCCCCGCCGAGGCCACGCTCTGGAGATCGCTGAAAAACGCGAAGCTCGATGGCCGAAAGTTTCGGCGCCAGCACAGCGTTGGACCTTTTATCCTAGATTTTTATTGCGTTGAAGAGTGGCTTGCGGTTGAGCTTGATGGGCAGGTTCATCGCGACGAGGCTGCTGAGGCCTATGATGCCAAACGTTCTGCCTACCTAAAAAAGGCTGGAATTAAAGTGATCCGGTTTGAGAATTTTCTGATCTTTGACGAGATGGAATATGTTCTGGAGAGGATAAAGAGTTATTTTGGTTGGAAAGGAGGGGGCGTGAGCTAGTTTTAGTATTTTCTACCACCCCGTCAGCCGAAGCCGCTGCCACCCCTCCTATCCAGGAGGGGAGCTTTTTTTGTTAGGCATTCTACCACCCCGTCAGCCGAAGCGGCTGCCACCCCTCCTATCCAGGAGGGGAGCTTTTTTTGTTAGGCATTCTACCACCCCGTCAGCCGAAGCGGCTGCCACCCCTCCTATCCAGGAGGGGAGCTTTTTTGGTTGATAACCGACGACGGCGCGAATAAGATATGGCGGGTGAGCTATGGGAAGTAGGTTTATTCGGCCAGGCGCTTAGAGAAGCCGCTTAACATTTTTCTTACTTCGATGATGCGTTCCAGATAGTCGGCATGGATGGTATCGCTCAGCATCTCAAGATCTTTGGCCATCAGGGCATAGTATTCAAGCCGATTGCTGAGGGCAAGAGAAAGATTGATCGACTTTGAAAATTCCGTGTCGTTAGCCTTGGCGCAGCCTTCGGCTATAAAGGCGGGTATGTCAACACTCGTTTTTCTAAGCGTATTCCGAAGGCCAAACAGTTCCTCTCTTGGAAAATCGGCAGTTATCCGATAAGTGAACAGTGCCAACTCATGAGCTTTTTGCCATACCAATAGATTTTTGAAATCTTGCATAGAAATTTTCGACCAGCTAACAGCTTTCAGCTATGAGCTTCCAGTTTGTTGGCAGCTGAGAGCTTACGGGTGGAAGCTGGAATGAAATTAAAACGCCGGTTCTTCGTAAATGCCGTAAACGTCGCGGAGGGCGACGCATATTTCCTCGACGGTGGCGTAGGCGGCGACCGATCTGATGATGAACGGCATTGTGTTCTCGTTGTTTTGGGCGGCGAGTTTCAGGCGGTCGAGCGAATCGGCTACAGCGGCCCGGTCGCGGATCGACTTCACGTGTTCGAGCCGGAGAAGCTGGTGGTCGCGGACGGTCTCGTCTATCTGGAGGATGTCAACCTTTGAGGTCTCCTCCTCCATAACGTATTTGTTAACCCCGACAATGGTCTGTTCGCTGCGTTCGACGGCTTTTTGATATTGGTAGGCTGATTCCTGTATCTCGAGCTGCGGGAAACCGGCCTCGACCGCCTCGACCATGCCTCCGAAACCGTCGATCTTGTCGAAATAATCCAGGCAGCCGTCTATCATCTTCTGCGTCAGCGATTCGATGTAATAGCTGCCGCCGAGCGGGTCGACGGTGTTCGCAACGCCGGTCTCCTCGGCGATGATCTGCTGGGTGCGGAGAGCGATGAGCGCGGCTTCGTCGGTCGGCAGTGCTAGGGCCTCGTCATAAGAATCGGTATGGAGCGACTGTGTGCCGCCGAGCACCCCGGCGAGTGCCTGAATAGCGACACGGGCGATGTTGTTTAGCGGCTGCTGGACCGTAAGTGAAACTCCGGCGGTCTGTGTGTGAAAGCGCATCTGCATCGTGCGCGGGTCTTTTGCTCCAAAGCGTTCCTTCATCGTCTGTGCCCATACGACGCGGGCGGCGCGGTATTTGGCGATCTCTTCAAAGAAATCGTTATGCGCATTAAAGAAGAAAGAGATGCGTGGTACAAATTCGTCCACGTCCATTCCGCGATCGACGCCATACTGGACGTATTCGACACCGTCGCGGAGCGTGAAAGCAAGTTCCTGCAGCGCGGTGGCACCGGCCTCGCGGATGTGATAGCCGCTGACGGAGATCGGGTTGTATTTCGGGACGTTCTTCGAGCAGTATTCGAATGTGTCGATGACCAGCTTCATCGCCGGTTTGATCGGGTAGATCCATTCTTTCTGGGCAATGTATTCCTTTAGGATGTCGTTTTGCAGCGTGCCGGAGATCTTCGCGAAGTCTGCCTTTTGCTTTTCGGCGACGACGAGGTACATCGCAAGAAAGATCGGGGCCGGTGCGTTGATGGTCTGCGAGACGGTCACTTCCTCGAGCGGGATGCCGTCAAAGAGAACCTCGAAATCGGCAAGTGAGGAAACGGCGACGCCGCATTTGCCGACCTCGCCTTCGGAGAGCGGCGAATCCGCGTCGAGGCCCATAAGCGCGGGCAGGTCATAGGCGACCGAGAGGCCCGTCTGGCCCTGTTCCATCAGATACTTGAAGCGGCGGTTGGTTTCCTCAGGCGAGGAAAACCCTGCGAACTGGCGCATCGTCCAGAGCTTGCCGCGATAGCCGGTCGGGTGGATGCCTCGCCGGTATGGATATTCGCCGGGGAAGCCGATCTCGCCGATGTCTTCGGTATCGGTTTCGGTGTAAAGCCGATCGACCGGCTCAAGCGAAATGCCCTCGAACGAGGACTTTCGCTCCGGCCTTTTTTCAAGTACGGGCCGCAAGGTTTCTTCTTCCCAACGCTGTTTTTCGGCTTCGGCGGCGGTCTTTGCTTCTTTTATCTCGGTTGCCATAGGTTATGTCGGTATAAAAGGGAATTTTAGCACAGGCTGCGCAGAGCGGGCATCCTGTCGTGCACTTCGCAAGGCTCGCGGTTGTCTGCCAAGGGGAACATCAACCGATCAAAAAAGGCTGGAAAGATCGTGGGGTTTACAAAGCACTTATGAAACAGCTTCTAAAACCCAAAATGTCAGACAAATTGAGACCTCATCGCCGGAACCACTTTGCGTGCTTGGCGACTTTGCGTGAGTTCGCATCCTGTTTTCAAACGCAAAGACGCAAAGGCCGCAAAGTTATGCCTGATTGTTTGGGGAAATTTTGTCAAGAAGGATCTTCATAAGGACCAGGGGGTATCAGGCGGCTTTCAGCCAGATGGAGAACCTCAAGAGCCTGCTCGCGAGAAACGGAAGGGAAGTTTTCTAGAAATTCTTCCAGGGTTTCGGTCTCCAGCCAGTCAAAGAGAGACCTGATCGGCACACGAGTTCCGCGAAACACCGGAGTGCCCCCCATGATCTCAGGGTCGATACAGATCACATTGTCGATAACTGCGACTGACACTACCAAAAGCATACCTTATTCTGTGTCCGGTATGAAACCATTTCAAGTCAAAGACCTGTGTTGGTTTCGCAAGGATCGTGCGGCCATAAACATAACAAGGGCGAGAACGATGCAGAGTGCGGGAACGATCATCATTGCCGATTGGAGGCCGGCGCCGCGGAAGGGTTCGAGGGCGGCTGAGGTGAATTCGGTGATGCCGCCGGCGAGGGCCGCTTTGCGGGTGAAGTGGTCGCTGACGGCGCCGACCACATAGGGGCCGAGCGCACCGCCGAGGAGGTACATTGCCATGAAATAGACCGCCATCGCGGTACCGCGAAGGTTCGGCGGCGTGATCTCGGCGATGGTGGCGTAGGTGATGGAGTAATAGAAATACATCAGGGCAAAGGCTCCGCCCATGGCAAAGAGGAATAGTGTCGTATTGCCGGCCTCGGCCATAATGGCAGAAATGAAAAGCGGCACGGAAAAGAGCGTGGCGGCTGCGACAACGATCAGCCCGCCGTTAACACGCCCGCGTTTGGCGAGGGCGCCGGCGATGCCGCCCCGGATCAGGCCAGGGAGTGTAAAAATGCCGTTGACGAGCATCGCGATGATGTTAGCGTCGCGGATGTCAAGGTCATGGAAACGCATCAGATAGGGTGTCATAAAAGACGAGAGCGCGTAGAGGCTGAAATTGTGCAGAGCACCCGAAAGTATCAGCCAGAACATCGTCCACGAAGAAAGCACAGTGCGGAAAGGTGCCCAGGCAAAGGTCGTGGTGGAGGCCACTGTCGGGTGTGGTGCCCGGCCCGGTTCGCGGATAAACAATGCAGCCACCGCAAGCAGAATGCCGGGTACACCCGCAACGAAGAAGGCCGCACGCCAGCCGTATTCGCGCGCGACAGTGCCGCTGACCAAAAAGCTGAGGGCAATGCCGACCGGAAGCCCGAGCATAAAGATGCTCATCGCGCGGGCGCGTTTATCTTCGGGGAAAAGATCGCTGATAAGCGATGTGGCCGCCGGAGCACACGAGGCCTCACCGACGCCGACGCCGAGCCTCAGCAAAAAGATCTGCCAGAAATTTCGTGCAAAACCGGAGGCGAACGTGAGCAGGCTCCAGGCAAAAACGCCGGCCGCAAGTATCCGTTTCCGCGGATAGCGGTCTGCCATGCGGCCAAACGGTATGCCGACAAAGGCGTATAGCAGGGTAAAGGCCGTGCTCAACAGGCCAAGCGAGGTGTCGCTGAGTTCAAATTCGCGGCGGATCGGTTCACCGACCGCGCCGATGATAAGCCGGTCGAAAAAATTGACCAGATTTATCAGAAAAAGAACGATAAGAGCGAACCACGCGGCTCGGCGATCGGTCTTCTGCGTTTGCGGGTCGGTCGTCAAATTAGTTTTATAGGGTTGCGTAAGCGGAAGCCGTCTGTTCAGCTTGCTACACAAGGCTAATTTCCTTAGAAGTAAGACGTTATAAGAAAGAGTAGTTTCACGCAAAGACGCCAAGAACGCAAAGGAACGCAAAACGATCTTGTAAACACATTGATGGCCAAAAAAGCATCATCCTGATCTTATACGAAGTTCCCTAATTATTGAGAGATATTTCTTTGCGAACTTTGCGGCTTGAGGTGAGACTAGAAAGGGTTTCACGCAAAGACGCGAAGAACGCAAAGGAACGCAGAGGATACAAAAGTGAAAGCATTTTCACGCCAAGACGCCAAGAACGCAAAGGAAAGCAGATGATCTAAAAGTGAAAGCAATTTCATGCAAAGACGCCAAGACAGCAAAGGAAAGCAGATGATCTAAAAGTGAAAGCATTCTCACGCAAAGACGCGAAGAACGCAAAGGAACGCAAATAATCCAAAAGAAGCTCCTAAGATATCAACATGTCATACTGATGGCGATTCGAACTTCGTTATCTTTGCGAGATCTTTCTATACGGCTTGAGGCGAGAACAGAAAGCAATTTCACGCAAAGACGTCAAGAACGCCAAGAAACGCAAATGATCCAAAAGAAGCTCTTAAGATAACATCATGTCATACCGATGGCGATTCGAATTCTGCTAGCTTTGCGAGAACTTTCTTTTAGGCTTGGGGTGAGAATAGAAGAGGTTTCACGCAAAGACGCCAAGACAGCAAAGGAAAGCAGATGATCTAAAAGTGAAAGCAATTTCATGCAAAGACGCCAAGAACGCAAAGGGCGGCTGAGGATACAAAAGTGAAAGTAATTTCACGCAAAGACGCGAAGAACGCAAAGGAACGTAGATGATCCAAAAGTGGAAACATTTTCACGCAAAGACGCCAAGAACGCAAAGGAAGGCTGATGATCGGTAATTGGTTCAAGCCTCCGAGGACCTTGCTTACCTTCGTCAAGTTCTGGCATCAGTGTCAGGCCCTAAATTCGGCCGCAGGCGGTGAAGCTCGCCAATCGTGTATGTCCAAAGCCGATAGTGCGGGACGGATTGCGCGGAACGTGTCTGGGAGATTAACATTATCCAATGCCATCAATAGAAGTTCGTGCATTAGCGTCATTCATTTTTCTTGCTCTGTTGGCGACCGCATGCGGAGGCGGGACGGAGACGGCGAACGACAACACGGTGCCGTTTCCCAAGCGGCCGGAAGCTGAAGACATAAAGGCGAACAACAATACGGAAGAGCTAGCGATGCTGGTTGATCTGCCATTCGAACCGACGGAGGTGGTCTGGCGGGAGATCGGCGGCAAGCCGGGAGAGGCGGAACCGTCCGAGAGGCGGTTATTGGCCGTGATGCGGTTTGATCCGGCTGATGCGAAAAAACTGACCGATGCTGCAGGCCAGAGCGGTGAACCGGCGTCGGGTACCATTGACGTAGAGGATTGGTTCCCTCAGGAGCTGGTCGCGATGAGCGAGGTCGAACCCGAGGCGAAGCTCCCCGGAAAGGTCTTTAGCGCGGACAAATTTTCCCGGCAGCCGTACAGCACGGGCACTTTGACCCACGTTGCCGACACGGACTATTTCGTTCTGGAGCTGAGGGCCCGCTAGCTCTCCTCATACCGTTTAAGTTTTCTGTAGAGCGTGGAAAGGTCGATGCCGAGGGTCTTTGCGGCGAGCACCTTATCGTTCTCAGACCGCATCATCACATCGGCTATGTGCCGCCGCTCGACCTCATCAAGACTCATGGCCGCGTGCGGTTTCGAATTTGCCCCCAATGTGCCCGCTCCCGCAGCGATCTTATCCGGAAGATCGAGCTCGGTTATCTGATCCTCACTTAGAATAAATGCTCGTTCTATCACGTTTTGAAGCTCGCGGACGTTTCCGGGCCAACGATAACGCAGGAGGGCGTTCATCGCGGTTTCGGAGATCGGCTTGTGGACGCGGCCCTGTTCGCGGGCCGTTTTTGCGAGGAAGTGTTGGGCGAGCAGCGGAATGTCGCCGGTGCGTTCGCGAAGCGGCGGCAGGGCGATCTCGATCACATTCAGCCGATAAAAAAGATCTTCGCGGAAATTTCCTGCGGCTACCTCCGCCTCAAGGTCACGGTTCGTAGCAGCCACGATACGCGCATCGAAAGGCTCAGGGCGGACAGAGCCAACAGGAACCACTTCACGCTCCTGGAGGGCTCGGAGCAGCTTTACCTGAAGCGGGACGGGCATTTCGCCGACCTCGTCGAGAAAGATGGTGCCGCCATCAGCCGAGGCGAGCAGTCCTTTCTTTTCGGCGACGGCACCGGTGAAAGAGCCCTTTGTGTGGCCGAAAAGCTCGGATTCGAGCAGCGTTTCGGGCAGGGCACCGCAGTTAATTGCGAGAAACGTCTTATCGGCACGGGGGCTTTGAAAATGGATGGCGCGGGCGACCAGTTCCTTGCCGGTGCCGCTCTCGCCGGAAATGAGCACAGTGCTGTCGGAATCGGCGACCTTTTCGATCAGTGAGCGAACGCGGTTAAGGCCGTCGCTGCGGCCGATCATCTCGGAAAAACCCGAGTGGCGGTCAAGCTCACGGCGGAGCGCCCGGTTCTCGCGGAAGAGACGGTGCTGGGCAATGGCATTTTTTACCGTGGTGATAAGTTCCTCATTTACAAAGGGTTTGGTCACGTAGTCGTAGGCACCCTTGCGAAGCGCCGCGACCGCCGAATCGACAGAGGAAAATGCGGTAATGATGATGACAAGAGCCTCTTCGTCGAGGGTTTTGATCGTGTCGAGAAACTCTATGCCGTCCATGCCCGGCATTTTTATGTCCGTGATGGTAACGGCGACATCGGTGGTTGCAAGTATCTCGAGCGCAGTCTCGGCACTGTCGGCCGTGAGCACGTCAAAGCCCTCGCTCTCCAACAGACGACGAAGGATCGAGCGCATCAGCTCTTCGTCTTCAACTATAAGGACCTTTTTCATCGCCGTCGGGGAGAGCTCTCTAAACTCCTTGAGTTGTGGTGGTTTCGTAACACGAGCTTACCTATTTCCTTTCTTACCCTCAAGAGGTTGTGGACGAGGTGTAAATAATCTCACGCAAAGAGGCCAAGAACGCAAAGGAAGGCTGATGATACAAAAGTGAAAGCATTTTCACGCAAAGACGCCAAGAACGCAAAGGAACGCAAGGTGATCCTGTAAACACACCGATCTCTTAAAGGAGCGTAATACTGATCTTATAAAATCATTGAGAGATATTTCTTTGCCAACTTTGCGGCTTGGCGTGAGAAAAATAAAGCAATTTCACGCAAAGCTCGCGAAGAACGCAAAGGGCGGCAGATGATCCAAAACTGAAAGCATTTTCACGCAAAGACGCCAAGAACGCAAAGGAACGCAAGGTGATCCTGTAAACACACCGATCTCTTAAAGGAGCGTAATACTGATCTTATAAAATCATTGAGAGATATTTCTTTGCCAACTTTGCGGCTTGGCGTGAGAAAAATAAAGCAATTTCACGCAAAGCTCGCGAAGAACGCAAAGGGCGGCAGATGATCCAAAACTGAAAGCATTTTCACGCAAAGCCGCGAAGAACGCAAAGGAACGCAAGGTGATCTTGTAAACACGCAGATGTTCTTAAAGGAGCGTAATGCTGATCTTATAAAATCATTGAGAGACACTTCTTTGCCAACTTTGCGGCTTGGCGTGAGAATAGAAAAGATTTATGGAAAGATGCCAAGAGGTCAAAGAGAGTGATAGAGCGCCGTAAATGCAATATACCTCAGGTCATTCACTCAAATTATTTACGACCCTGGTGATGCCGTCCTTTATCAGTGCTACGTTGAAGTTTATCAGCAGACCTAGCCTCATGTCAGCGAGCCTGAGATAAGTTAGTAATATCTTGCCATGGACCGGAGCTATGGCTTCAATGGATTTACACTCGATTATTACTTTGTTTTCCACGATGATGTCTGCTCGGAACCCCAGTTCAAGGTTTATTTCCTGATATTGGGCAGGGATGCCGCGCTCTACGTCTATACGAAGTCCGCATCGGCGAATTTCGTATGCAAGAGCGGCCTGGTACACAGTCTCCAAAAGTCCTGGCCCAAGTGTTTTATGGACCTTAAAGGCACAATTTACAACGATCTTTGCGATCTCGTTCTCATGCATGTTTTTAATTACCAATAAAATCTTTCCAGTATCATGACGATTCCCTGAGCCTGTCCCGATTTGGGTATTATTGTTAGATCATTCTATGCGGCTTGAGGCGAGAAAAGAAATCAATTTCACGCAAAGACGCGAAGAACGCAAAGGAACGCAAGGTGAGCATGTAAACACGCCTATGTTCTTAAAAAAGCGTCATCTGATCTTATACGAAGTGCCTTAAGTCATTGAGAGATATTTCTTTGCGAACTTTGCGGCTTGGCGTGAGAAAAAGAAAGCATTTTCACGCGAAGACGCCAAGAACGCAAAGGAACGCAGATGGTCCAAAAGTGAAAGCATTTTCACGCGAAGACGCCAAGAACGCAAAGGAAAGCAGATGATCAAAAAGTGAACGCATTTTCACGCGAAGCTCGCGAAGAACGCAAAGGAAGGCTGATGATCCAAAAGTGAAAGCATTTTCACGCTACGACGCCAAGAACGCAAAGGAACGCAGATGATCCAAAAGTGAAAGCATTTTCACGTCAAAAGCTCGTCAGTAAGTTAAAGGAAACTGAATGTACTAAGGTTAAGATGAGCGGCATTAGGGGCCTCGAAAAACCGTGATGACTCGAATTGTCTGACGTCATAGGATGAAGGCTGTTCATAGTCTAGCATAAGCTTTAATCTTTGCCGGATTTCATGTTAGCATCAAGCTTATCGTTGCGATCCCGGAGATGCGTTTTCACAGGCTTTATTCACTAGTTTTACTGCTATCATTGCTTTTTCTCACAGGAAACGCACAGCAGACCAACCCTGTCGAGCGGCAGGTGGCAAATCCCATTACAGACACACCAAACGTTAATCCGGTTTCTGCCGAACAGCTTACGGCCCCCAGGCCGCGTCGGGGCGGGCCCGGGCCGGAAGGCGGCGACGGCGAGTTGGTAGTCTATTCGGAGACCCAGATCGTTGAAGGGGAAGAAGGGAAGAGGGTGATAATTCACTCCGGAAACGTCGATGCCCGGTATGGCATCTACCGGATGCAGGCCGACAGGATAACCATCTTTCAGGCAGAGAACCGGATGTTGGCAGAGGGCAACGTGGTCTTTGACCAGGGCGAGGACCAGCGGATCACGGGAGCAAGGGCGGACTGGAACTACAGGACAAAGCTCGGCTGGTTCGAGGATTCGACAGGGTTTACGAACCAGACCAATGACGGCAGCGTGATTTATTTTACCGCCGATCGCGTGGAGCGGGTCTCGCTGAATGAGGTTGTGGTCACCCGAGGGATGTTCACCGCGTGTGACGAGGCGGTGCCGAAATGGTCATTTACGGCGGACGAGGCTCGGATAAGGACAAACGACCGGATCAGGCTCAAGAATGCGAAATTCCGGCTTTCGGATGTGCCGGTGGTGCCGGTTCCGTTCGCTTCGATCCCGATCCGCGAACAGGACCGGGCGAGCGGTTTTCTGACGCCTACGATAGGGTATTCACGCAACAAGGGACTTCGGCTTTCCGGAGCCTATTTCCAGACCCTCGGCCCTTCAGCGGACGCCACGATCAGGACAGACATTTTCACCTCGCGGGGTATCGGCTACGGGCTAGACATAAGGACGAGGGCGAATTCGCGTTCATATCTCAATCTCGGATTCTACGCCGTAAAGGACCGCATTTTTGGCAAAAAGGCCAGCCCGGAATTTCCCGACCAGGGAGGCACGATGGTATATGGCGAGGGCGTTCATTTTTTCCCGAACGGGTTTACGGCGGCGGTGGACGTCAGGCTGACCTCGAACCTAGCTTTCAGACAAGTATTTTCGGATGGCATACAGCAGGTGATATCGCCGATCGAGGTTTCGCAGGCGTTCGTGAATAAGAGTTGGGATAACTACACGCTGAACCTGTTGGCGCGATCACAGGTGATATCGATACCGAACGTAAGCATCAGGACGAGAAATCTGCCCAGTGTGAATTTTGAGAAGCGGCCGTCGATGTTGTCGTTTCTGAAGCCGATATATTTTTCGTTCAAGACAAGCGTGGAGGGAGTGGCGCGTCGCGAGCGAGCAGACGACCTGAGTCTCTATCAGACGATGACGGGCGGTGACCCGCTGTTTTCCCCGGCCTTGGGCCAACGATTTGACATCTACCCGCAGCTGACGCTTCCGATAAATACGAAATACGTAAACCTAACGGCGACGGGGGCGATGCGGGTGACGTATTACTCCAATTCGCTCAACCCTTTACGCCAAGTTGTCGGCAACGACGTGGTACGCCGGTACGGCGAATTTCAATTTGATATCAGGCCAGTTGCGCTGGCAAGAAATTTCTATGGAAAGAGCGGCACGTTCCGCTTTCGCCACGTGATAGAGCCCTATGCGACATACCGATTTGTGAAAGGGGTGGACAATTTTCATCGCATAATCCGGTTTGACCATCTGGACACCTTGACGGACACGAACGAGATCGAATTTGGGCTGGTGAACCGCATCTACACCCGGAAATATGCCGAGGCCGTGACCGACGAGGCCCAGCAGAGGCTGCGCGAAGCGGGCGGCGGGATGGCGGATCCGGCATCGGTGCAGCCCTATGAGATATTCAGCCTGGCGGTTCGCGGGAAATATTTCTTTGACGAGACGTTTGGCGGGGCACTGGTGCCCGGAAGGCGTAACCAAATAGCACCGATCACGGCGCTGAGCTTTTATACATTTGGCGGGGTGCCGAGGAGATTTTCGCCGCTGAGCGTGGACATGAATTATCGGCCGCAGAGGACGATATTTTTTAACGGCCGGGCCGACATAAGCACAAAAGGCGACGCGCTAAGGACCGTTTCGGCAACGGTCGGCTACGACACGCCGATGCTGAAATTCTTTCAGACGTTCTATTACACACGTGCCGTTACGCTGATCCCGTCGCTGGCCCAATACGCCGATCCGCGAGGAAACGAGCCGGGGACGCTGAGGGGTTCGCAATGGAGCCCATCGGTCTTTGTCGGCGACCGCAGCAAGGGGCTGTACGGCGGGGCCTCGGTCTTTTTCGATTTCGAGAATCGGCGTGCGACCCAGCTCTCGCCGCGGGTCAGCTCGCTTTACACGCTGGGCTATGCGGGAAAATGCTGCACGATGGCCATCCAGTACTTTTCATTTAACGTAGGCGCGCGAAACGAGAACCGGGTCGTGCTCTCATTTCGTCTAAACGGCCTCGGCAGCTTCGGAACCGAACAGATAGCACAGGGGATGAGGTAAAAAGGAGACAAAGAATTCACGATCGAACATTCGCAAACGAAGGCGCCTACCTCGTCCCGCTCGAAGAATGAAAACCACAGCTTGCCTCACTCCATTCGGTGACAAATCTACGATCTTTCACCGCCGGCAAAAATATCGTGTCTCGGACGGACTGAACGCAGCGTTGATCCATGTCTGAGCGGATGCCCGAAAGGAGCCTGACCTCACCGATAGAGCCTTCGGCGGCAAATTCGACCGAAAGTTTTACGGTGCCGTTTCTCATTCGAACACCGGGAGGCATCGGTGCGGGCCTCGGCGCATGTAAGGTCGTTGCCGGCCGATCCGGTAACGGAACACGATATGACCGCTCCATTCCTTCAACAAGAAGCAGGACAAACCGGCGGGTTGACTTTTTATCCCCTTTTCGCTGCAGCTCGTTACCCGTGCTGCGAAGCCGCTCCCACCACTCGCACTCCTCGGGAGTGCACGGTTCCGTCGCCTCGGGAATCTCAGTGAACGTTTTAAGAACAACTGTTGAACCGACGGTTCTCGTGATCGATCTAGACTCCTGTGCCAAAGCGCTTCCAACGAGAAGCCCCACAAGCAGAAAAATGACCAGGCTGCTTAGAATCCTACGGAAGGGATCGCGGTTAGGGTTCGGAAAATAAGATGTTTCTTTCATGTGACGTCATCGAAAAACTCAATTTTCCCGGATTATATATCACATAAGTATTAGGTCAAAAGTTTTTTATTAGACGCTTGCACATGATCTGACGGGGCGGGGGTAAAGGTCAGTGCCGTAGTCCAGACAGAAAATGGCTCGGTTCTTGTACGTGCGGGAAGAGACCGGCCGTGGAACCGGGTCAGAACAGGTCAGAAGCGTGAGGTGAGTTTCTTAATGTGCCAGGAGTTGTTTTTTTCGTTCATCGTGGCGCAGAGTATCTTGTTGCCGTCGGTCCGGACATTTACGAGACCGTAGATCAGCCCGGCGACGATGTAGGTCCGGTTGAGGCGTCGGTTAACGGTGGTCGGGTTGAGGTCGCCCGCCTTTGTGACCTTTGCCTCGATGGTGACCTTGCTTAGCTGGTCCTGCGGTACGACGACGTTTCCGGCAGGATCGGCAACGGTGACCTTCGACGGTTTTCCGAGATTGGTGCTGCGGGCAAGCTCGGTAGAATAGACAAGCGGCGAGACCAGTTTGTCGTTTGCGATATCGAGATAGCCGGTCGTGGCGCTCGCGGCAACGATGCTCGGACGGGGATGGTCGTGGCCCTCGGCGTCGCCGGACGAGATAACGGTAACGGCCGGGTGCATCGCGGCGAGAAATTCGTAGGAAATGTCGTCGCTGCCGTGGTGACATGCCTTGGCGACATCGCAGAGAAACTCCATCCGGCTGCCGGTATAGTCCTCAAGAAGCTGCCGCTGGCTTAGTGTGTTGAGATCGCCCGTCAGCAGGATGCGGGTCCGGCCATAGTCCATCCGCAACAGCAGGCTATTGCCGTTTGTGTTTTGGCTGGGTGCCGAAGCAAAACGGTGGAGCACCGGTTTGTTCGCCAGGCGTTTTTCGACCGGAGCGAGGATGCGGAGGGCGACACCGCCATTTGCCCCGTCAAAGCCCGGAACGAATTGGTCGCGGTGGCTAAGCCGTTTGATCGGCGTGGCTGAGCCGGTCGAGGTTTTGGTCTGCGTCACATTTCGCAGAAATCCGGCCCATTCGCCCTGGAGCTTTGGCTGGGCATTGGGCTGGAGAGCGGAGACGACCTGTTGGCGATTGCCGACAAGCTGGGTGAGAAATTTGCCGTCGGGCGACGCCGGGCCGAGCCAGCGTTTGCCGTCGGCGGGATCGACCCACCATCCGACCCCGGCATGATAGAAACGATCGACGCGGACATCCTGTGCATCGAGTTCGGCATTTTGCGAAACGTCGAGCAGGTCGGCGAGGCCTCCGTAATGATCGGCGTCGTTGTGGGAAGCCATCATCACATCGAGGTGGATGCGGGGCAGGCCGTAATCCTTTGCAAATTTCCAATCGACAAAGTCGGCGGCGTTTTTCCCCGAAGGCTGGCTGGCTCGCTTATAACCGCCGTCGATCATGATGTGGCGGCCATCGGGCGTGCGGATCAATATCCCGTCGCCCTGGCCAACGTCGATAAAATAGATCTCAAGCAGCGATTCGTCGCCAATGGCCGAATTGCTCACCCATCCCGTCTTGTTCCGCGCGCGAACCTTTGTCCTCGCCGCCCCAACCTCCAGCACCCGCAAACCATCCCCCCAAAGCAGATCGGACAGCTTCTTCGTCCCGGTCTCAGCCGAATAAAACGGCGCAGTGTCGGTTGATATATATTTTGTGGGCATGTCGAACCGTCCTTTTACGCGAATGATAATATACGAATTCCGCCCGGCTGAAAAGCATTTTTTTCTTCGATCTTCGAGATCAATAACGGTAAGACTGGGCGATGGAGAGGTAGCGTTCGACCGGGGCGAGGTCGTCGGTAAGGATGGGGGCCGTGGATTTCGGAATGCGGAATGCGGAATGTGGAATGCGGAATTTCAGGAGGTCGGTGAGATCGCGGCGTGCTCTTTGATCTACCACTCTGTCGGATTTGCTGGCACCCCTCCTATCCAGGAGGGGAGCTGATTTATCTACCACCCCGTCAGCCGAAACGGCTGCCACCCCTCCTATCCAAGAGGGGAGCTTTTTGGTTGCGTGTTCTACCACCCCGTCAGCCGAAGCGGCTGCCACCCCTCCTATCCAAGAGGGGAGCTTTTTGGTTGCGTGTTCTACCACCCCGTCAGCCGAAACGGCTGCCA
>CALMAH010000032.1 GCA_937859595.1 uncultured Acidobacteriota bacterium
CGCAGCGACCGTCGGTCAATGATCCAACAGCGTCAGAGCGATGCCCGCTCTCGACGACAGGTGGATTGGAGCGACAGGCGAACTCAACGTCCGGCCAGAGACTATAGGCAGGAACGCGCGCCGAGAATTGTGCCATTTCGAAATGCCCGCGAGAAATTTGCCCGCGATCGCTACGCACGACGAGATCGAACGCCGCGAAACGTACACCGGCACCAGCCGACCGTCGTCAGAGCACGGGACGTCTGGTATGAATCACGCCGAAGTCACCGCGGCCGCGACCGCCGTGCGGTCAACAGACGGCCTGGTGGCGGACCGCCGCCGTGGGCAGGTGTTTGGAACACCCCGGCCCCCTGGGTTTCCAACGCTCCGTGGGCCTATAACAACAGAGTTTCAAGCCGAAACGTCTGGCGAGATCGCAGAACGCGAAACGTCTATATTTGGGAAGATCGCCGAAGAGAGCCGAATCGCAAACGATGGTTCGCAAACTCGTTCCGAAACCATTCGGGGAGTTGGCTGTTCCCGGCCGCGAACTGGCACGTATATGAGCCGTCGCCGATTTACATTTCCTTTGATCGGCCGATCCATTATCGGAATGTAGGTTATTCTTCATATTACGGTTACGACGGCCCGTATTACAGAGATGTTTTCGCCGGCGACCCGTATTACTACGATTCGCATTATCTCGGCGGCGGGAGCCCGCTTGGCGGACTATATGGCAATTACGGTGACCCGTATGCCCACGGCGGCCAGAATCTCTTTGGCGGCGGCATCTGGGACATTTTGCTGCAAACCGCGATAAGCATCTTTATGGGCGGGTCTAACTATGGCTATCTCGACCAACAGCAAATGTTCGCGTCAGATCACGGATACGGGTATATGCAGCCCGCTGTTTACTCCGTAAGGCCGGAACCGGTTTTTGCGGCTGGCTATCCCAATGGATACCCGAACGTCTATATGGTGGACCAGTTATACGATCCGTTCGGGCCGCAATTCCTAACTACGGTCTATACGCGACCCCACTACGGCTTCGTAGAACCGGTCGCTTTTGTTAGACCAGCGCACGTTGTCGGTACGACCTTCGTTTCGGATGACTATGGTCGTCCGGCTACGGCATTACTGATCAACTAGCCGCCGGTTGATATCATAAGCCGAAGGCCCGGAGTTTCCTTTGATCTCCGGGCCATACTTCTTGCAAACCATCCACTCGAAAACTAGCTCTTCAGCCAGCCAAACAGTGCATTGACCGTGATGTCGCGGTTCGTCTCGTAGATCGCTTTCGTAAGCGGGATGTTCATCGGGCAGACCTGAACACAGTTTTGCGCGTTGCCGCATTCGCCGATACCATCGTCCCCCATCAGCCCGTTCAACCGTTCGTCTATATCCATCTTACCGGTCGGATGCATGTTAAACAGCCTCGCCTGCGCTATCGCTTGCGGCCCGATGTATTTATCGTCCCCATACTGCGGACATGCCTCAAGACAACAGCCGCAGGTCATACACCGCGAGTAAGCATATCGTTCTTGGGCCGTATCATTCGACATCTGCGGCCCAGGCCCCAGATGGTGAGAGCCGTCCAGATCGACCCAGGCCTTTACCTGCTTCAAATGATCGAACATCTTCGAACGGTCAACTTTAAGGTCGCGGACGTTCGGAAATTTCGACATCGGCTGCAATGTTATCGTGTCCGTGCCCGACTCAAGCAAAAGATCGTCGATCAATGCCGAACACGATTGCCGCACGCGGCCGTCTATCACCATTGTGCAGATGCCGCAGACCTGTTCGAGGCACGACATGTCCCAGACCGGCGGCGAGGTCGCCTCGCCGTCTGCGGTAACCGGGTCTTTCCGGATCTCCATCAACGCAGAGATCACATTTAGGTTGCGCCGATAATCAAGCTCAAAGGTTTCCCACCTTACGGGCGCTCCCTCCTTCTCCCGCCGCTGTATCCGCAGCCTGAACTTAACGGGCGGATTCTCCAACCGCATTTTTTCGTGGTGTGCTGTGCTCATGCAAATTTTGTAAATAGTTATATCTAAATCACTTCAATGTCGGTCAACGATCTACACATAGGCAAAGCGGTGACGAAGTGATTTAGGGTTTGGGAACTTCCAGATCTTGACAGATTTTCCTCGCAAGAAAATCGTTTATTTCACGGTGTCGAGGTACGGCTGTTGATTTCTGCTTAGCGCGGTTCACATAGACCGTATGATTTCCGCCTTCACGAAGCCGTTCGCAGCCATGACGCTCCAGATGACGGATAAGTTCCCGGAGTTTCATGCGGTTACAAGTTCGAATGGCTCGCGGATCACGTCAAAACCGGCGATAGACTCTTCTGACAGGATTCGATTTGCTTCAAGAACGAGCTGAACAGCCTCATGCAGGTTCTCGCGTGTTTCCTCAAGAGTCGCACCTTGAGTGTTTGCACCAGGAAGTTCTTCTACATATCCTATGTATCCTTCAGGAACTTTTTGAAAAACTGCTGTAAAAGTCATGTTGGAATTATAGCAAACGCACAGACTATCCGCATGGCTTTTTGGCAACACCCTAGTTCCATTCATCGCTTAGTGTACATCCACAAGCACGGCCAAAGACTGCACGCAAAACAATCAATGTGACCTGCCTTTCGATAATCTCCTTTTAAACATTTCGGTCTTTCCTTCCATGCACCAACTTTCATTAACGATCCTGGCTATTTTGACGAAGTCTTACCTTTCGAATAATCTCTTTTCCTTGGTTCGACCAGCGAAACATCGACCGGCTCGTAGCTAAAGACCGGAGCCTCGGCCGAATATTCTGCGATCGTTGTCTTCATCCACTCTTCGTCATTCCGATCCGGGAATTCGGGTTTATAGTGGGCCCCGCGCGATTCATTGCGATTCAGCGCTCCGAGCGTTATCACCCGTGCAAGCTGAAGCATATTCCATAGCTGCCGCGCGTGCGGCACTGCCTGCGTTGCCCACAGGTTCTGGTCGTTTATCGATATCCGCGAGAAACGGTCCTGCAATTCCAAAAGCTTCTCGTCCGTCGCCTTTAGCTTGTCGTTATAGCGGACGACCGTTACGTTGTCGGTCATCAATTTGCCCATCTCGTCGTGCAGCTTATACTGGTTTTCGCCGCCCTCGCTTTTAATTATCGAATCGTTTATCTCCTGCTGGCGTTTCAGTTCTTCATCGTAAATGTCGCTTACTTCCGTGTCGCCCCGTTCCACATTCTTCGCATATTCGATCGCCGAGGGCGCAGCTACAAACCCGCCGTAAACACATGAAACGAGCGAGTTAGCACCGAGCCGGTTCGCCCCGTGGATCGAATAATCGCATTCGCCCGCCGCAAACAGCCCCGGGATGTTCGTCCGCTGTTCATAATCTACCCACAGCCCTCCCATCGAATAATGGACACCGGGAAATATCCGCATCGGCACATGCCTCGGGTCGTCGCCGACGAACATCTCATAGATCTCAAGTATCGCTCCGAGCTTTCGCGTCAGCGTATCTGCCGGGATATGCGTCAGGTCCAGATAGACCTGATTTTCGCCGCCTACGCCGTGGCCCTCTATGCAGACCTGAAATATCTCGCGCGTTGCGATGTCGCGGGGCACAAGATTCCCGTATGCCGGATACTTTTCTTCAAGGAAATACCAGCGTTCGCTATCGGGGATCTCCTTCGGGTCTCGCTTGTCACCGTCTTGCCTTGGCACCCAGACCCGGCCGCCCTCGCCGCGGGCCGATTCACTCATCAGGCGCAGCTTGTCCTCGCCGGGGATCGACGTTGGGTGGACCTGAATGAATTCGCCGTTGGCATACCGCGCTCCTTGCTGATAACAGGCCGAAACTGCCGAGCCCGTACATGTCATCGAGTTTGTTGATTTACCGAATATCAATCCTGGTCCGCCTGTTGCCATTATCACCGCGTCGGCCCTAAAGGATTTTAGCTCCAGCGATTGCAGGTCCATCGCTATCAGCCCCCGGCAAACCTGATGATCGTCCATCACAAGCGAGAGCATCTCCCAGCCCTCATATTTGGTTACCTGGCCCGATACTTCATACTTGCGCACCTGTTCGTCTAACGCATAGAGAAGCTGCTGCCCGGTAGAAGCCCCTGCAAATGCCGTTCGGTGATGGAGCGTGCCGCCAAAGCGGCGAAAATCTAGAAGCCCCTCTTTTGTTCGCGAAAAGGGAACTCCCATCCGGTCAAAAAGATAGATTATCTCGGGTGCCATGTCGCACATGCGTTTGACGGGCGGCTGGTTGGCAAGAAAATCACCCCCATAGACCGTGTCGTCGAGGTGCTTCGCGGGCGAATCGCCTTCGCCTTTTGTATTCACAGCACCGTTGATGCCGCCCTGTGCGCAAACCGAGTGCGAACGCTTGACCGGCACTACCGAGATCAGGTCAACGTCGTGTCCCGCTTCGGCTATTTTCATCGCAGCGGCCAGGCCCGCAAGCCCTCCGCCGACGATCGCTATCTTTAACCCGTTTGATGCCATAATGTTACTGACCGCTGTTGCCGCCCGGCCTCGATCACAAAACTACCTAAACCCTTTTTGGTGCCGTTACTTCCACGACCGGCTGTTCGCACAGCGCAGCAGGCAGCAGCCCACATGGCCGGACGAACGCCACCGCAGCATTTGTGCCTACTGAAAAGAGGCCGAATGCCAGAGCGGCACAGCCATAGAGAGCGAACCTTTGCGCCCGCTCGCCGATCACAATTCCCCAATCGACCGCAAAGAGCCAAAATCCGTATGCAAGATGCCAGGCGGTCGCTGCCACCCCGAGAATGTAAAAGGCCATCACCCATGGGATCGCTAGGTCGGACGCAACGATGTCGAACGATGCCGCCGCATTTCCCGCCACGGCCACATCGGTCAGGCCCGGAACCAGCCCAAAGCGGTAATGGAGCAGATGAAAGATAATAAAAAAGAAAAGAAAAACACCCGTAATACGCTGCGACAGGTAAAACCAGTTTCGGCTGTAGTTATAGCTCAGCACATTCGGCCGGGCCTCTGAAGAAATGATGACGCCGTATATTGCGTGAAATGCCAGCGGCAGAAAGATGCCGAATATCTCAATGAACAGCAGAAACGGAATATCGTGGATCTCCTTTACCGCTTTTACAAAGCTCGCCTCGCCGTTCATCGCCTTGGCATTGGTGAACATGTGAGCAAAAAAGAAAAGCCCCAGCGGCACGATGCCTGTTAGTTGGTGGAGCTTTCTCATCAGAAATGTGTTGCTAAATCTTACGGCCATTTGGTTTTCTTCCGGATCTAAGTCCCCGCCTGGGGTAAACCAAAATATTATCTCTGATCCTGTTTTACGGCAATTCTCCCCGTGTGGATTTAATATTAGTTGTTTTTTCTTATTAGATGAAATGAATTCTCTTGCACAGATTATTCACAATTGCTTATATTAAGATTAGGTTATGCACATTGAGACGTTAAAGGTATTTTGCGACCTTGTCGATCTGCAGAGTTTCTCGCTGGCGGCCGAGCGCAATTTTATCACCCAGTCCGCGGTCAGCCAGCAGATACGTGCCATCGAGGCAAAGTTCAAGCGTCGGCTGCTCGAACGCGTCCGAGGCCGCCGCGAGGTAAAGCTGACAGCTGCCGGCGAGGTCTTTTACCGCGAAGCGAAGAACGTGCTCGCAGCTTACGACCTGATGCAGGAAAACCTTCGCGGGCTGGTCGGCAGCATCGGTGGCACGGTCAAGGTTGCCACGGTTTACAGCGTCGGGCTCCACGAGATGCCCCCAAAGGTTCGCGAATTCATGTCAAAGTTCCCGTCGGCAAAGATCGATCTCGAATATTCCCGCACGACCAAGGTTGTCCGCGACGTACAGAACGGCACGGTCGAACTGGGCATTGTTGCCTTTCCCGAACCCAAACGCGGCCTGACCATAACACAGATGCCGCCGAACAAGCTCGTCTTCGTCTGTCCGCCCGATCACAAATTGGCAAAAAGGGCCCAGGTAAGGGCAAAAGACCTCGCCGGGCTGGACCTCGTGCTTTTCGAGCGTGACACGCCGACGCGAAAGGCCACTGACCGCATCTTGAAGGCAAAGGGGATCGATGTGAACAAGGCCGCCGAGTTTGACAATATCGAGACCATCAAACGGTCCGTGGAGGTCGGTTTCGGATCGGCGATCCTTCCTCTTCCGGCCGTTGAGGACGAAAAGCGTACTGGCCGTCTGGCCGTGGTCCCTCTCGCCGAAAAGGAGTGGGTCCGCCCGATCGGCATCCTCCACCGCACCGACCGCACCCTCTCTCTCGCCGCAAAAAAATTTATAGGAATACTGACCGCCTCCCCCTGACCCCGATTCGGTCTCCTCCGCCGAGTGAACCGAAACGGGGTCTGGCCTTCGATGAACCGAAACGGGGTCTTGCATTCGATGAACCGAAACGGGGTCTTGCATTCGATATTGCGATTCTTCGGCTCCGTTAGGGCAAATATACTAAACTTTTCGGCATTGTGGCTAGAAGATCGAGGCTTGCGGTGGAGGTCGGGCTGTTTCATTTGATCACGCGTAGGATCGATCGACGGGATATATTCGGTGAATGTTCGGATCTCATGCTGCCCCCGTTACACAGCCTTCGGCGTGTTTGATAAGGCCGCTTGCTTCGAGACAGTTCTCGGCTTCCGCCTCGAAATCGTCGTCATTATCGATAGGGAATAATTTCAAGGAGAGCTCACAAACAATTTCGAATAATAACCCCAAATCGTAATATCGCAGGCCCGACCCCGGCATACAATTCTTCGCCAAACGGCATAAAATCACGCCGCGAGATAACCTCACCTTCCGCGTCCGTTATCACCCTCGGGCTGCCCAAATGGTCGGTTGTCAAATATTTGCTTCTGGAAAAGATAGCTAGTCTTTTTTGAACCAGTCACTTCATGAAGTTCATTTACTCGGATAAACCAGATCGTATTCCTTCGGGGCCTTTTCAATCTGAACAAGCCGCCAGCCTTTTTGCAGTTTTTCTTCTGCCTTTGGCCCGACGTAATAACCTCCTATCCTTTTGAATTTCTTTTTGAGTTTTGACGATAGTGAATTATACAAATTCTTAGCAAATCCATCTTCCGAAACTATTGCCGTTCTGCCAGCAATTATCACATTCTCTTTCTTTGTGTAAATTCCGTTCACCGTAAGTTCGATTGAATTCGAATTCAATTCGGGATCCACGAAAAAAAGTACTCCACCCTTTCGTTGAACGACCTTTTCCATTTGAACAACTGAATCCTTCGCCGTTATTAGGAATCTGTGATCACTTCCGGCCCAATCTCCGCTATCTGTGTAGCCGAGATATGGAATATCTGAGAATGAGGAATACACGATTGGTTCGTTTGTCGTGAATCTTCCAGACTTGACGTATTTGATATCAAAGTCCTCCTCAGTTTCAATGAGAATTAGGTCGAGGTCGTTTTCTATTGCAAAAAAAGCTGTTTCTTTACCTGTCATGACTCTATTTTCTTTTCGGAATAAGAAACAAATGATTGCCGCGACCAATTTGTTTTCTTATTCGGGCAGCATTGCGACGCTCCCTCCAGTTTGGGGTTCGTCCGTCCTTGAGCGTGTCAACAGTATTGATTCTTAAGAATAAAAACGAGGAATAAAAACGAGTGTCAGGGCTTCGATTCTACGATATTTTTTTATTCATTTTAGCTGGGCCGCGGCCGACGCTTCGCATCGTTTCAAGCCCGCCGACCCGTTTGATGCGGTTTTGTTTGGTAAGGATAGCCTCGATGCCGATGTTATGGCAAGAAAAT
>CALMAH010000033.1 GCA_937859595.1 uncultured Acidobacteriota bacterium
AGGAAACCCGGAATCCTCTAATTTAGATCGGTAACAAGAATAGGGGGTAGCTCACATCCTACATGATGCCAGAAAACGTCCACTTTTAAACTGTGGACTTTTTGGGGTAGCTTACGGATTTTCGGTTTCAACAAATGCGTTGCCCTGAGAAAGCAACTTAAGTTCGTTGGCCGGATTTGCCCGTTCTATTTTTCTGACTAAGCATTTACTTGCAACGAAGAACCTAGTATTTCGGCTTCATTTCCTCCAAACGTCGATCCATATCTCTGAAGAATCCCGTCACGACGGTCGAGACCATTCGTAAGCGAGCGGCTTCCATCGCGGCCGTCTGGTTTATAGAGGCCGCTTCGCTACGGCCCTCGAAGTTGAGTTGGTTGGCCACACGTTCCATATCGGCAGATCGACGAATTCCTGAAAGCTGGATACCCGCTCCCTGACGGCTGCTTGATGCGGCAATACCGCTTCCCTGGTTTATAGCGGCGATATTCTGAGAAGCCTGGCCCTCGAGAGCCTGGTTGATATCACTCTGATAGGTATTCGATGCGTCGATCTTCTTGTCGGCGACATTTTGGGTGTTGCTGTTTTGCAGAGAGGTATTATCAAGCGTCGTGGAGTTCATCCGCTTGTTAGCGTCTTGCATCACGTGCTGATCGTTAGACCAGTCGTATAGCTCTACACCCTTGCGAATAGGAACAGTCGTTCCGGCAATGGAGGAGCCGCCCGGGATGACATCGTATTTCATCATCCCAAAGTTCTGCAGCATTCCCTGACTGCGAAGGCTAGTTTCTTTTGCCGCATCGAATATCCTGCCATCCTGAGTTCCTTGTGCATCCGCCTGCACGCCCGTGATCTCCCGGCGAGTGGCGGCGGAGCTGCTGAGCAGCCCAAAAGTCTTGTTGGCCTCGGCCATGAGGGTTTGAGTCACCTGATTCGCCCGTATCTGGCCGAGATTTGTGACAAGGCCGCCCTCGACTCCGGCCACAGACGAGACAAGCCTTGCGTCGGTCGATTGATTGGCGGCTTCGAGAGCTTTCTTTGCCGCCATTTGTTCTGCATTGTAGATGCCCTGGATCTGGGTGTTTTCAGCCTGCCGGTGGATGGCTGCACCTGCGACAATGCCATAAGTCTCCAAAGCCGCTCCGAGAGATGTGAGCATCCATCCCATCGAGATCTGCGATACGCCTTCGTAGACCTGTCCGCGAAGGACGCGATAGCTCAGCCACGGGACAAGGATGAAACACAGGCTGGAGACAAAGAACATGATCGTGACGATCAAAGCGCTTGAGGCTGGATCGTATGCTCCATTAGTGATGATCTGGGCAGTCGCAGGGTCAAGAGTGAAAACACTTTCACCGTTGTAAATGGAGAGTGCCAGAAGGCCGATCCCATAGCAGACGTATAGTGTTATTTCCTTTACGATCGGGAAGGCAACGGCGAATGTAGCGACGCCCCAGCAGAACGGGTAGAAGATCTGATTTGCGAACTTCTCGTCAAAACCGAATGCTGAGAGCACGGGCGCGGCAAGTTTCAACCCGATGAGAATGAACAGACCTGCCAATGACAGAAAGACCGCACCAAACTTTATGATGTTCTGTCCGATGACCATAAAGGTGAACATGCGAGGCATATCCCAGCCGAGGACGTTCATCTCGCTGGTGATATCTTTCACAGATGAGTTTTTGTCAGTTATGATTCCCACAAGGCCAGGCTCACCGTTCGGCAACCTTTCCGCAAGGAGTTCGTTTGGGTCTTCGACCGCAAAGTTCGCCCGTACATACTGCTTCATCTTCTCGTCGAACTCGGCGATGAGTTGGCGGTTATACGCACGTACGGGACGTGCAAAGAACTTTCCGGTTATTGTTAGCGCGTCGATGATAAACGGACTGGCACCGATCACAATCATGAAGATGATAGTCCTGACACCCCAGGCGACAAGCTGTTCAGGCCCGATTCCGCGATTGTCATGGAACCGGCGAATGAAGGCCACGATCAATACAAAGCTGGCGATTATCCAAGCCAGGAATGTCAGTATCGGCATCAGCGGTTTCACGATCGCGTCCAAGATTGACCTGAACAGCCATTGCTGTCCGGTCAGCATGAGGTTCTTTATCTGCTCGCTGAAACTCGGCGCAGGCGGTTTCGGGGGAAGAACCGGGCCGGGGGGCGGTGTCGCAGTCGGGTTCGCAGGATACTGGTTTTCGAACTGCTGCAATGCAGGCGCAGGGCTTCCGTCTAGCGGAGGCATGAACGGCGAATCACTGTTTATGGTAGTTATAAGATCGTTCGCCGTGACAGGCTGCCCGTTTATGGTTCCGATGGGGGTCTGCCCCTCGACACGCGGAGGGCGTGGGGGGCGAGGCGGCCTTTGTCCGGCCGCCGTCGTAAGAAGGCAGGTGTAGAGGAGGGGTGTTAGCAGGATCGTGAGTGCGGCAGCCATGCCGCGCGATATTCTGTTGACTTTCATTGGCTTGCTTTATCCGATCTAAGATAGTTGTGTTTATGGTAGTGGGTTCTGGTAAACGTCTTCATCCCAGACCTCGTATCTTTCGAGTTCGCGCAGAAATGCCTCCGAAGCCTGAGTGATACCCGTCATCATCTCTGTCGTTCGGCGGATCTCCTTTCCAAACTCGGTCATCTGTTCGATCTTCAGGCCGTAAGCTTTGAACTTTGCATGGATCTTTGCTTCCAGTTCGCGAAGCTGGCCTTCGACGGTTGTGATACGGAGGTTAACGGCAAGCATCTGGTCGATCAGCGACTGAACGCCGTCCTGATTGGCATCTGGGTTTGAGGAGATCACCCGTGTCGCGTCTGCGATCCGCTCACGCTCTTCGTAGAGTTTTGCGAGATCGAGCAGCATGTTTTCCCGGTCGAAGAGCATCCGTTCAAGTTCCGAGTCGAGCTTTGCCAGGCGTTCGAGGTTGGCGAGATGGGCATCGGCACTCCGTCCGATCGAATGGCGCAGAAAATCATCCAGATCGCGTCTATTGGCTTCCATATCGAAGACGCCGTTCTTGAGACGCCTGGAGATGTTGACAACTGAATGGATCTGGCTTGTTATCGTGGCCTCGATCCGCTTCTTTAGCTCAAAGGTTCCGCGAATAAGGCGTCCAAGCATCGCGTAGGTCGTGATCAGCTGCTTGTGTCGCATCACCTGCTCGTCTACCTTGTCGAGGATGCCGCGCAGGTTTGTGACGCTTTCGACCATCTTTTCGTACTGGCGTACAGCATTCTCGTAGGTTCGGATGTAATGGTTGATGGTCTCAACCCAGCGAGCGGCCTCTTCCACTCTCTTTGCGAGTTGAAGAGCGTATTGGGAAGGATCGAATACGGTCCACTGTGCCTGGACGGGCCGAACGTCAATGCCGATAAGAAGCGATGAGAGGATCGCGCTGAATACAAGTTGTTGTACAAAGCCAGTTTTGTGTCTGTTCATTTAATATTGCCTCCCGTAAGTTCTTGTATATCGGCATCCAACAGCGATGTAAGACCTATTGCCGTAAGCCCGCTCGGATACCTTGCGGCGAGCCAGGTGACGATAAAGTCGAGCGGAAGATCGGGACGAAGTTTCTCGACAAGCCTCCGGGCATTCGCTTCGTTCGTGTCGTTGGTGTTTGCCCAGAGCATTACGGGAGAGAGATGTATCTCCGCCATCTGGACTATCTTGTCGGCACCGCTTCCGATCACGAATACCCACTGGGTATAGCGGCCGTATTGGTTCCTTATGCACCGGATGGCAGCTATTGTCTCGGGAGCCAACTCGCAGTCATCAGCAAGCCGCTCGAACCCGCCGATCTGCTTGCCGACCATCTTGACGCCCGAGTTCTTTACAAGATCGATGCCGGTTACATTCGGCTGCTCGGGTGTTCCTGTGAAATGCTCGTATGCCTGCGAGAAGAGGATCGTCACCAGGCCTTCCTTGCGGCCCGTGACGGTCGCTTCGGCGATAAGCTCCTGGATCGCCGGAAAATGCCGATTGATCTCTCGCATTTCGTCACACACGAAAAGGATCGGGGTCTTCTGGTTTTGAGCGTTCTCTTCGCCGATCTCCTGCATGATCTGGGCGCTGATCCGGAAACCGACGCTCTCGCGTATCTTTTCGTCGAGGCCGCTGATTCCGGAGAGTTCAAAGACATCGAACATTGACGGCTCGTCGTAATCGGGATGGGTCGGTGCATTAAGCCATGGGTCTTTTCTGTGAATGTTAAGCTTTAGATAAAGCTCATTAGCTTGCTTTTCTTCGCCGGCATTCCAGTGATAGCTCTTCAGGATGTCCAGGAAATGCCCGAGAGTCGGCTGGAACTTCGGGCGGCCGTGCCCGTTTCGCGAGATTGCCATCTTGTAGACCTCATCGATGACAGTCGACGCGACGGCGCTCGTGATCGCATCTGATCTCGGAGTCTTGCTCAGGATCAGGATGTCGGTAAGTACCATCGCGAGCTGCCGTTTAGAGGCCGGAATGCCCTTCTCGATCCCGGGATAATTCCAGATATTGATAGGCTTTGGGTCTGCTTCGGTAAACTCGATATGCCGACCACCAAACAGCCTGCATATCGGCTTGAATGAGTGGCGGTAGTCCATCACTCTCACCTTCACATCCCCGCGATGTGCCCGGATGTCGGTGATCAGCATGGACGCGAGGAGTGACTTGCCCTCGCCCGATGCCGCCGTCACGATCACGGTCGGCGATTTGATAAGAGATCGGTCATAGAGGTCCAGGCCAAACATCTGACCGTTCGGCGTCGTGAAGATGCTGTGCGGACGAGGGCTCCCTCTCCAACTTGTCTCGGTGGGGACAAATGCAATTACAGAATCCGCCGTTTCGGTTAGCTCCTGGCCGGTTCTGTCGGGCGAAAGCTCGCCGGCAAGCATTCTCGGGTAAAGAGCCCGCTGACGAACCGCATCCTCTCGAACCGCATCGGCTCCGATCTTTTTTCTTATTGCCGAAATAACCGCATCGCACCGGTCATCAAGTATCTCTAACTGACGCCTGGTTTCGCGTGCTCCTTTGGACCTGTCGGCAAACACGATTACATTCATACGAAGACGGCATATCTCTTCGTTGTCCGCTTCTACCTGTTCGAGAAGGTTCTCAAGATCGCCCTTGATGACGACGGCGTCCTTCTTGAGATTCCGAAATCCAAGCCAGGTATTGCGGCTGCCTTCGATCCGGTCAATGCGTTTTTGAAGATCCTTCTTGGCAGACTGTTTCTCGGTGGTCATCAGATCGACCACGATCTCATGTGGAAAACAAAGGTTGCGTGTGGCGGCGAGATACCGCATGACATCTGCGGTTACGAAACCGTTCGGGAGACTCTTGAGGCTCACCAGGCTTGCGGGCGTGCCGTTGTGACGAACGAAGTATCCATCGGAGCTCTCGACACACGTACTCGATAGATATCTTCTTATATCGATCCGTTTGGCATCCGGCAGCGTCGGAACGGATGCATTATCGCGTCGGTGGCCTGCAAACAGCTCAGCAAACAGTTCGTCGGATCGCATTTCGCGCAAGCTCAACTGCTTTGGAAAATTCGCCTCAAATGCCTGAAAGACACGCATCGCTTTTGCCCGGCACTCTTTTTCGGTTTTGAGTTCTCGCGATACCAGGCCCTCGCCGCCGGAATTCCTGACCTTCACTATGGGATCCCGCAGGAATCGGAGAAAGCCGTTTTCGCGAACCGAGCGAATAATGGAAGGAAACGAGCTGCCCAATAAACTGTTGTCAGCCTTATCTCTCACCGGCACTCGTAGCCAGACGCATGCGGTCTGCCGCATTACTTGTCCGGAGCGGATCGCTTCCTCGTAAAGAGATAGATTTGTGGCCTGGAGCACGCAGGCTATGGGGTCGCTTCGTTCACTGTTTCTTGTGCGGAGGTGATCCTTTAGCACCCTGCCGTCATCGACCGCATTTTGAAAACGGAATTGGATGACGGTGTTTGGCGGTTTCTCGAACTTGAGGATCGTTTTCAGATCCTCGATCCGCTGTTCGGTGATACGGCCGTCGTCGTACAGAGTATTGGCCGGTTCGAATTGGTATGCCTTTCCGAAGCTTCCGTCCCGATAGCGGATGATGTTGCCTTCGAGTCCCAGGATCTCGGTCGGGAGAAGCCGTCCGCTCTCTCCCGGCATAGCAGCATTCGGTCTTGGGATCGCTGCCGAATCAAGACCTTTGATCGCATTTCGATGAAGCTTGAAATGCGGGAAAATACGCCGGCCGATCACGAGACCGATACCGGCAAACAGAAAACTGCCGAAAAGGGTTGCCGCAACATGTGCGAAAGAGAGATTTGCTGTATCCATTTGTTTTGTTTCCTTAGTCGCGAATCCAGTCCGTTGTTTCCAGTTCCGAATTCAGAGGGGCTCGAAACGGTCCCCGTCTGTCCGCTACAGCATCGAATTTGTGAGACAGCCAGCACTCGGGCTTGCTCAGGCGTAAGTAGTTGAAGGTTCCAAGCAGTACCAGGAACGTAAATAAACCAAGGGGAAACCCGAGCGGCACGTATCCGAACCAAAGGCCGAACACGAACGGAATGAGATATGCCACCCCGGTCGGGATGAGGATGTACTTCCAGTCGGTCGAGTAAACCCCGAACCTCTTCAGCCCGCGAAAAACATTCGGCCGTGTCGCTCGTCGTCTCATGTGTCCTCCGTTAGAAATTTGTATCGATTCCAACTGCACGTCCCTGTGCAAGCTGCCAGAAGACGGCCACGATCGTGCCGAAAGCGAACGAGAGAAGCGACCCGAAAGCCTGGTTTCCCCATTCCTTCCCGGTCATCTTGTTGTAGATAGCCCAGGCGACACCTACCGCACCTAGGCAGAACAGGATTATTGCCATCAGTTTTAGTGCTTCACGGATAATGTTCGAGAGATTGCTCGCATCGCCGGTAAAGATCGGCCCCTGGGCAAACAACGCGGTTGTAAACAGCAGCATCACTGCGAAGGGTGCGGATCCTGTAATCGCCGTTCTTATCGTTTTGATCAGTTTCTTCATTCTTGTCCTCGCTAAAAAAGATCTCTTGACGGTCCCTTGTTTGAACCTAAGGCGACCGTCAATGATTCGGCTCGCTCTGCAAGGCTCGTGCCGTTCGAGTACAGGGAGTGTTGGCACATCGCTTGCGAAGGCCCGCCTTATGCGAAAACAAGATCACATCGTTGCTGTTCTTCTGCTGTTCGGATCTCTCATGAGTCCGCCGGCGATCTCGTCTCAATCAGGCACCACGTTTACGCGAACCACGCTATCGAGAATGGATGTGCTTTCACGGGCCGCACTATTCGAGCAGACGATAGCCGATGCCGCACGAAAGGAAGGCGTCGATCCGCAAATCTTATGGACGATCGCTTATAACGAAACACGATTCCGGCCGTGGTTGACGAGTCCGAAAAACGCGCAAGGGTTGATGCAGTTCATACCCGCAACGGCCTCGCGGTTTGGACTTTCAAATCCGTATGAGCCGAATGCGTCGATCCATGCGGCGGCGCGGTATGTGAAGTATCTCGGTGGGCTTTTCAATTGGCGGCTGGAGTCTGTTTTTGCTGCCTATAATGCAGGCGAAGGCACTATTTTAGCGTATCTTCACGGCAGGTCGATCCGTTCAAAAGGGAAACTGATAAACCCTTCTGGACGACGAACGCCGGGCGGAGTTCCGCCCTATCGCGAAACGATCAACTATGTTTCAAACGGCTTAAAGGTACATCGCTGGCTCCAGCAGCAAGGCCGGTTTCGCGGAGTTTGGAATGAGACCGAAATCTACGCGACCGGTCAAACAAAACAACTCAAGACAGACGCTTCGGAAGAAGACGATACCGCGAGTACATCGGCGACGACAGTACTCTATGACCCGCGAACGGGCAGCCGTTTTCTCGTCGATAACGGCGGGCACGACAACTTACGGCCGGTCGATCAGAGCGGGCCGGTCATAATATCTCCCGATCTTCGAGGCCTTCCTTCTCAGAAAGCGAGATCGACTTTCGCCGGAATCAGCAAACCCTGAATAGAGCAATACCTGGTTCATTCTTGATTCTCGGTGGCTTGATGCCGCACCAGTCGGCTTGATTTCACTCCACACGAAGGCAGGATCAACGCGATAGCCCGTAGTTTTCTCATATCTCGCTTTGGCATTGCTTTTGCAAATCGGACAAACCGCGGGGCGACCAAATTAAACGCCGCCTGAAATAATGATGAAAGAAGAAACCCTCGAATCAAACATATCCGATGACGCGGCAGACATACTTCGGTCGCCGCTTTACTTAAACCGCGATCTCGAAGACATATTGACGATCTCATCGCTTTTCAAAGCAGTATGGGTTCTCCTGATAGTCCTTACTCTCAGCGTCGGGATCAATATATTTCTTTCCTTACGAAAAGCTGATCGGATCGTGATCGATAAGTCGTCCGGAAGGGTCATTGAACTGAACAACCGCGACTACGGTTCGACGGAGACGGTAAGTATCTCGCCCGATACCCCGACAAACACGGACAAGAAGTATCTCGTAAAAGAATTCTTGACCGCCCTCTATGAAGTGGAGCAGTCCACCCGCGAAACCCAGGTGAACAAGCTTCTGCGGATGCTCGATCCGGATCTCTCTATCGCAATGGCGGGGCGTCTTAAACAGAATGGTGTCCTGGCAGCCGAGAAAGCAGAAAGCGTCAACTCGTCATGGGAACTCCAGGACCTGACACTTGACGAGAATGACCCCTATGTATTACGTGCTATCGGCGTTAGAAAGATACGCCGAAAGGCCGCCGGGCAAGACGTGGAAGAATCGGTACAGCTTAAGTGCAAGTTCCTGCTCAAGGACAGCCCGTCTTCGCCGGTAAGGAACGACAACAATCTCAGAACCGGGTTCACGATCCTGCGGTTCAGGGTTGAGCCCGTGAATGGCAAATCCGTTTCCCCAATTACCCTCATCGCGGATGAAGCCGAGCAGGAGACAACGTCAGCTTCAGCGGATCCCGTTCAAGATCAATAATCCTTCAAATGGAATTAACGCCTAACAATTTTATGAATATTCAACTATCGAAACTCGCACTTGCCGCACTAATTCCGGCGATCATCCTTTGCGGCTGGTCAGGATCAGCGGCTCAGTCACGCCCTGCTGTGGGTAAACAAAAGACAGTCAGAACGAACAAACCCAAAACGTCCCCCAGGCCGGCGTCCGAAGGTCCTGCGAAACAACTCCTGTCTCCGCAGCCGGCTCCGGTCGAGATCGTCAATCTGGCCGAACCCGATTATCTGTCGGGCGAGGCCAGCGTGACGGTCAATCCAAAGCAGCCAACCGTAATACGCCTCGGGCTGGCCCAAAACGCGGTTTCGATCATTGAGTTCCCGGCATCCGATGGTATTTACTATATTCACGAGGGGAATCCAAGGTTCGCCTCCGTCTTTCATTCCCCGACGAAGGAGACCGACCGCTCGATCACCGTCTATCCGGGAGAATCATTCCTGCCTTCGCGTGACGGCGCGACAGCTGCTGCGATAAGCCTTCAGATGCGGTCCGGGCTTGTGCTGATACTTGAGTTCGTACCAGTCGCCGATGTGAGAAAGAACGCCCACAGGTGCGTGATCACATATGACCGCGAAGCTGTGATCTCAGCAAGAAGAACCGCAGGGCTGGCTTACGATTTCGGCGGCGAAAACCCTGCCGCGCCAACTCTAAGTTCAAGAGCCGTCTCGAAACTGGTCGGTCCAAGCCCTGTGCCGGAAAACGAAAAGGTTCCAGAAACGCTTGCTTCCGTCGAACATCCGATCCAGTCGGCCTATGCGAACTTGAACCGAGCAGGAGGAACAAAGGAGAAGAGGGGACGGAAAATGTCCGAGTCCGAAATATCCTCCTTTGCCAACAGGAAACTTGCCGAGGCAATACGAGATCCAAAAAAGAACCTGGGTGTATGGTCAATGCCGCAGCAAGGCCTTGAACTCGCTGTATCGCGCATCACTGAACTCGATTCGGAAACGCGGCTCGTCGTTGTCGCGATACGCAATGTTACTGCGTCGAATCTGAGACTTATTCCCGGCTCACCCGAACTTCAGGTTCAAACGGTCGATGCGGGTGGGAACAGCATTCAGACGACCCCGCTCGATGCTCGTTATATCGAGTCCACAACTCTGGAAGGGCTTGTGCAGCCGGGTTCAACAGTATATTACGCGATCGTCTATAAGGCCCCGATCCTCGGCACGAATCAGAATGTGCGTGTGCTTGTTGCTCATCGCGAAGCTGCCGACGCGCCGCTCTCATCATCCTTAAGCGACCTCAAGACCAAGGAGTAAAAATCGACATGGAATCAAAAACACCTATTTCTGACGAGATACCTACCGCACTACCGGGATTCGAAGAGGACGATGCACGTGAAAAGCTGCTGCTTGAAACGACGGAAGAGGACCAGGATGGCGAAGCTGATGATGAAGATCTCGCTTTCGGAGATGAAACCGTCGAGCCGAAGACACGCCGTTGGCAGATACTGCGAACGCTTGCCGGTTTCGCGGTATTCGTTTGCATCCTGGCAGTGGCAGTTTCATGGTTTTTCGGGATGGGATCGTTTTCAGAGCAAGAACCGCAACCTGTCAGCCGGAACGCACAGAAAGATACGCCGACCTCACCAGCAGCCGAAGACGAGAAGCTCAAGATGGCACTCAGCATGGTGGCCGAGAGATCTCCTGTATCCGGCTCTTTGGATGATCCTCTAGCATTGGAAGAAGAGGCCGCGGTATCGGGCAAGCCCAGAGCCGCGACCGACTTTTCCGGCGATATTTCAACCTCGAAGCCGGATCAAATAGATCCTGTATCGCTGGATGACCGACCGCAATACTCTTTGCCGTCCGTGAATCCGAATGCTGCGAAGAACAATATTGCTCCGGCAGCTGCTGCTCCCGAAATGGTCCGGGAGAAGGCCCCGAACATTTCCGCCGGAAATAAAGATGTATCGGACGAGGCACGAGGTCGATCATTATTCTTCGGGATATCGAAAAAGCCGGTTCAAACTGCCGAATCGCACAAGATCGCTGACGCGGCCGTAAATAAGACAGTCTTACCCGAAGCAACTTTAGCCCGTGCTATTCCATTCGGCACATTACTTCCGGTGCGGCTGGTCGGTTCCATCTATACCTTTCGCAATTCGGGGGGATTTGTCCGTATGGAGCTGACCCGACCGGTTGAGGGAGAGGGATTTTTGTATCCTGCCGGAACAACGGTCATAGGTAATGTCCGGGGCGGCGAGTCAGTAAGAGCCTTTGTCACCATCATCGGCCTTATCGATCCGATCTCAGGTGAGCTTGTCAGGTTCGGTGGCGAACTTCTCGGACGCGACGGCGGTTCGGGGATAGAGGGACGGCGACGGAGGCTCACCAGCCAATGGTCGCGTTTTTTCAGCAGCCTGAAGGAAACGGCGTCCACGGTTTTGGGTTCGGTCGGAGCTATCAGGTCCGGCAGTACCGTCGTCTTGTCCGAACCGATCCGCAGAGGTTCGGAGTCGATGTCCGAAGACCTTTCGGATGCGCTATTGAAGAATGGTAAAGACAACACTTTTATCGAAGTATCGGCTGGAGCAAACGGATATGTTCTCGTGACTACTCTCCCCGAGAATGCATCCGCCGGCCCAAAAGAAGTCGGACCGGAGGCTGGCGGCAGATGATACCTCATGACCCGAACCGACCTCAGATAGATCCCAGAGGTGTTGTTCTCGAAGGGCGGGAACGCGAGCTGTTTGAATTGATCGCCGCGACGGGTTATGTCCCGGACGATCAAAATTTCTCGGATTTCTGCGAGAGCCTCAAATCTTGCCGGGCATGGCTTATCTCGGGTACACGCGGCAGCGGAAAGACCGCTTTTCCGGAAGCCCTCGCTTCCGCCTGCAACCTGACGATGTGTGTTGTTGCAGGGCGAGACGGCCTCAAACAAGAAGAGATCCTTTACGACTGGGATCACGAAGAACAGGAGGTCTGGATGCGAGAGAATCTGACAATTGCAAAGGCCTTGCCAGAGGAAGAACAATCGGCCTTTCTGGAACGGGCTCGCAAAAAGAAGTGGCAGAGAGAATTCCTCATACTTGGCGAGGTCGGGGCAGCGTATGATCTGGCTGCGAAAGCAGCCAGTTCAAAAACTCCGCCGCCGGTGCTTCTGCTCGATGAAAGCGATAAGTTCGGAGCAAGCATCGAGGACTCGCTTCTGATGCCGCTTGAGCGTGGGCTGATCTACATACCCCGATATGAAGGTGGATGTATAGGAGTTGCCGACTGGCTATCTCGTCCTATCGTGATCACCACATCCAATGATCTTCGTCATAAGCTGAGCACGCCGTTTATTTCAAGACATATTTTCAGCCGGTTCGCTACGCCGTCGCTTACGACGGAGCTTGAAATACTCTCCGCCCGGAACGCAAATGCCTCTTCCGCCCAGCTCGCTCTCTCGATAAAGCTGCTCGACGCGGTTCGGGGAGTCGCCGGTATGGAGGATCACCCTAGCTTACGGGAATCCATCGATGTCACGGGCGCATTTACAAGGAGTTCCATCGAGACACTTGACGAGACTTTGCTCTCCCGCTTTTTCTGCTATTTCGTAAAAACCGGAGAAGCGCGCGAGCTTCTAAATATACAGATCGATTATTTGCTTGCGATGACCAACTCTTTCAACCCGGAAGTGGATACTTGGCTCGCAAGCCGCGATCCCGAATGGGCAAAACGATGGCCCCATTTTATTACCGCAGAACGACAATGAACAAAAGGGCGAGGAAGAACAAGAAAGAAAAGACAGACGCCCGTACCGGCCGGTTGGGGCGTCTCTCCGCCCTCGTGCGATCGGAGGCGTTGATTATCGTAGCGCTGATCGTCGGGGTATATTTTGTCTCGCGATCGGTCATTCCTTCTCGTGATCCCGTCCAAGTCAGGTTCGTTGAGAATATCTCTGAACACGTAAATCAGAGAGGGTCAACTCTCGGCTTTCCACCCGGGACCGGATTCTCCGGGAAGGCATTCGAGACGGCGCTGCGTTTGAGAGAGGTGGGGGCTTTGGGTGTGGCTGTTTCGCTTTCGGCATTTGCCACATATTCGGCAACCGGAAATCCGCCGGCAACAACGGAGACCGTTCTCCGCGATCTTGTAAATCGCAAGTTCGTTCCGCCCGGGATCGAGATTGATGGGCTGACGCTCCAGTCGGAACTGAGTCTGATCAGATTCCGATACAGACGCGAACCGTTTTCATTCGAGATAGTGTCGCTCCCGAAAGACGCATCAAAAGGCCCGGCTTTCCTGCTCAAGTTTCCACTCCGGCAAGGTGAACCAAACTCGGTAATGTATTTTCAGTCTTCAAACGTAAGCCCCGAACGAATACCGGCGCCTTTCAGCACGACTGAACAGTTGGCAGCGGCTGGATGGACTATCAGGCATTGGCGGGGAGATGCTTTGCCGCTGGATGAATCGGTTCTCCACGATCTGCGAGAGCAAGAAGCGTGGTTGAAGGCGCAAAACCAAAGTAAGTGAGTCAAAGGTATGTTTTCCCGTGAATGGATCGAAAAGCTTGATGCGTCATGCGGCATCCCCCGAAAGGCAAATGAACAATACCTGCCTTCGTACAATGCCTTCTGGCATTGGGCCGCCGATATCGGAAGAGGCGTATTCTTCGTGTTCCTCGGACTGATCGGTGCGGCCCTAAGCCTCTTGGCCGGCTGGCTTTTCGGAGAACCGGGCCTCATCAACCTTGTATTCTGGGCTATGGCTCTCTGCTGCATATGTGGCGGGCTCGTGGATGCTTATTCGCTGCTTTGGGATTATCGCATTCGGCGGATGAGTACCGCTCACGGCTCGGCAAGGTGGGCGAAGGCTGCCGATCTTGTTCGCTGCGGTCTTATGAATAGAATTCGGGGCTTGCCGCTTCCTGCGAATGCTCTCCCCTTAGCAAAAGCTTTTCGAGGCCGTGACGTGTTTCTTCCGCCAAGCCAATGGCTAAGGCATTTCGTGATGTTTGGCCCGACCGGTTCGGGTAAGTCTAAGACATTCTTTATTTCGATGATACGGGCAATACTCGGAAAGTCTTCGGCGCTCGTTTACGATCCGAAGGGCGAGTTATTCGCACAAACGGCCGGTTCTGCAACTCGTCTCTTTCGTCTTGATCTCAATGACCCTACTAATAGCGATCGCTGGAACTTTGTTCCGAAGTGTCGCAACGATCCTGCGTTTGCCTGTCAGGTCGCAGGAATGATGATCGGGATCGAGAGCCGACGTAAGACAAATGCCGATCCTTTCTGGGGAGATGCTGAACAGATCGCCCTGACCGCGATCCTTCTGCACATAGCAGAGGTGTATCGAGAAAATGCGATCCCTGCCTTTGCGGCAGACTTTCTTCTCTCGCTTGGAGAAGATGGTAACGATGCTTTCGCAAAGGCAATGGAAAGTTCGCCAAGTCTTTATGCGAAGCAGGCGTACTTGGCATTCCGTCAGGCGCCTATTCAAACACGAGGTTCGATTCTAATCGGCCTTTACAACAAACTTCGTCCTTTCACCCTCGCACCGGCTCGGATGGTGACGATGCCGCCGACCGATGAAGAAAAGGATGTCGGTTGCCGACAGATCGACTTCTCCGATCTCCGCAAGCCGGGAACGGCAATTTATCTTGTCGTCTCCGAGGGAGCGGCGGATATCTATAAGGAATTCATAGCGACATTCTTGGGACAGGCCGTTATGGAGATGAGACTGGACGGCCTGAACGAACCGGAACATCCATGCTTCGTTCTTATCGATGAGGCGTATCAACTCAACGTCGCCGAGGTGAAACGTATCTCCGGCATCGGCCGCGGCCGGGGAGTAGGGCTTGGCCTCGGATACCAGGATCTCCCACAGATGTACGATCAATACGGCAGGGAGCAGGCCAATGCGATCCTTGGTACGGTGATGACGAAGATCTTCCTTCCGGGACTTGATGACGTAACCGCCGAATACGCCTCGAAGCAGCTCGGTGACACGACCATTTTCTCAAAGACATTTCAGGACTTCCCTGGGAAGAAACACGACAACACAAGATACGCAGAGCAAAAACGCTCGCTTATGCACGCCTCGGAAATACGGCAGATAGCTGCACACTCGGAAGTTCTGATAGTAAGCGATACTGCGCCGCCGATCAGGGCCGCTTATCCGTCGCTCACTGTAATGCGGCATTCGCAGCAGGCCAAGCTAAAGGGATCGCCTCGTGAGCTGCGTCTGGGAGATATCGACGCTGCTTTTCTTTTAAGTGGAGCACCGTATACAAAGGATAGACCTAAGGAGGATCAGCAGGCTGTTGTGAATATCGTTTCGAAAACTGTGGACGAGGTAGTCACGGATGTAAAAGTCGAGGAGATACTTGCATCTTCAACTGAGAGAAAAGCCGAAATGAGGAAAAAGCTGGAATCCGGGAAAGACACGGAAGGATCAAAATGCGCCGGGACGCTGGACGAGATAACATTTGATCTGCGCTTCTCCCTCGCGGATCAATGGGAGCGAAGCGTCTCGCCATTCTAGGTATTCGTATGCTTACCAGGTTGAAGGTATCTCTTGTGCTGATCCCCGTTGCAATGGCGGTCCTTGCTGGGATCTACGTCTATTCACTGTGGGCGGCCGAACGACAGAGGGCTGCGGATGTTCCGGTGGAGGCGACCGGCATGATGATTCGGGACCTGCTAGCGTTTCACAAAAAGCGGGGCGGTTTCCCGAAGGACTTGAAACAACTGGAAGGAGTAGTATGGGAAAAGAAGCAGAATCGCGAGTTTTCGATCGGGGATCGCGGTTTTATACATCGAAACTATTTCTACTTATTCACTCGGCTATCGCCCCATCGATTCACGCTCTGGGCGGTGCCTATGGGACAAACTCGCTACGAAGCCGCCACCTTCTTTGTAACCGGGACGCCAGGAGTCTATAGAACTTGGAAGGGCGCCGCGCTCTCACCTGATTCAGTGAGCAGCATTAAAGCTAACCCTTCAAAGATCGAGCTAGGTACAATGGGATTGGTGGAACAGCCGAACGTGGTAACTCGACGGCAGTCAGAATGATGCACAGGCTTGGGCTTCACGTAGGCTCGTTTGAATAGGAGTCGGTCGTGAAGGAACAAGATTCAACTCGGGGATAAGCTGGTTAAGAACGCTTAGCTACGTTTAATACGGAACAGCCCCGCATACGTCTCCCACACCGCATACGGGGCTTATTCCTCACTTCGGCATCTACGGTCTGGCGACCGTCGAACACCGAACTTAAAAGAGCAATTTGATCGACTTCACGATACTCCACCTTCTGCTTTTCAGTCAAGTTCGCGAGGGACGATCAGCGATACCTGTTGATAAAATCTTAGTTCGTGACTCACTTACCTTTCATATGCCTGATTCGCCGGCGTTCGCGTTTCAACAGTTCCGCGTCCACGATCCCGTTCGTTTACTCCACGGCGATGCTCAATTCCCGCTTGCAGAAGTTGTGACATCCCGGCTCCCACTTCACGGCTCCAGGAGGTTACAGCGGCATCGGAAACCGTCTTTGGTCCGAGTTTCTCAAGGTTGCTCTCTATTATCCGGCTTGTTCGATCCGCCAATTCTCGACCTTTTATCTCGGGATTCCTTGTTAGAAGCTCTACGAGGTCGCCCTTAAGCGCCCCCCTTAAAGCAGTCCCGATCTTCGCAGAGACATTCTCAATTTGAGCCTGATCTTGTTTCGGGCCTGGTTCGTTCGGGCCATTGCCGATCGACTTCGCCTCAAGTTGCTCTTTCTGAAACACCGCCCGCTGATAAACGAAATCCCTCTCGGCCGGAGGTAGCTTTTTATATACTTCGCTGTGGTCGAACCCGTTTTTGTACCGCAGTTCTTCATTGGGAGTCTTGAGGCTTTGCAGGAAGTGCTTTGTGGCGGAGAGAGAATCCGTCGAATGTCGTCGTTCAAGCCTGGATCCGAGACTCTCGATCAGTTGCATTGCCTCCTTGCTCGGTTCGATCTCTCCTCGCATCAAAGCCGCCGTCTTCGTTCTCGCGGCAATTCCGCTATTCGAGTAGGCAAGCCGGAGTGCGGTCATTTCCGCGGTATAATGCCGCGGAGAGACCTCGGTGAACAGAAACTGCATTTCTTTCGATGTCAGCGGCCGGGGTGTGTTGGTTTTTTCTGCTTCCGTCAGTGTTTCCCATTGAAGACCAAGTCTTGCGTTTTCAAGTCGGATCTTAGAGGCAGCGTCCATCACCTCGCTTCGTGAAGCTGCGTTTTCGAGCATCGCTGCGTAGTTCCTGTAGCGGGGGTTGAAGTGCCGCAGCTTCGACTCAGGCTGTTTTAGTTGATGTTCGATGTAAGCGGTCGCAAATCTGAGATCGTCGATTGCAGCCTGTTTGTTGGCTGGGTCTTCTTTCGCCGCTTGGTAGATGTCGTTCTGAAACGGCTTAAGGATAGCATCGACGTACGTGCCGCTCTCCAGCATCTCGTCAAGGACCGGAAGCCGGACATTGATCCAATGGTCCAATTCCTCTTTCGACATCTCGGCCGCGAGACGTGAAAGCGTTGTATTGTCCAGTTCGACCCGCTCGAATTCCTGAAGGCCGCTGATGGAGCCTTTCGGATCTATCTGCTGCCGGATCTCATCCCGATCTAAGGCGTGTTCATATACAGTTTCAAGTGAAAGTTCTCCTTCATTCCGATCAATATCATTTGCATCAGTTCGTTCATTCACATCGTCGAGTAGAACGAGCCGGTCAGACGGTTCCAGCTTTCTCATTTCCTCCGCAAGTGTCGCGATCTCGTTCAAAGCTCTGTCGAAACGTTCGTCCTTTGTCTCATTGCGAAAAACTCTCTCATCCGCCGTAAGCAGGTCATGCCGGCCTTCAAGTGCACCGTAGAGCCAGTTAAATACCTTTATTTTAGTATCACGGTCTGCTGATGTTCCGGCGATCGATTGACCGTATTCGACTAATTGAGGTGCGATCTCCCTGGCTCTGGATTCGTTTATGATCGGTTCAAGCCTCTTAAGAGCATACTCGACTGTTGTAATGGCCAGCGGCGGCGCGGGAGAAGGGTTTTCCTTTGGAGAGATCAGCACACCGTCCCGGACAACGGCACCTCGCTCGTAAAGGTCTCTTAAGAACTGGGAATGTGCGTTAAGGTGCGAAGCTTGCTCGCTCCTGTTTCGTCCTTCCGTGTCTCCGAGCTTTGCGAGGATCAGATCCGATCGGCTTACCGAGAGAAGCTCATTTATGGCCCTCGCGGTGCGTGGATTGGGTCGCAAATCAGATGACGAATGCTCAATGCCTCCCAGAGCTTTTTGCTGGGCGGCTTCCCGAACCAGCGATCTCCCGACCTTCTCGATCGCGTTCTTGACAATATCCGCATGGCATATCTGGCCGGCACGGCAGAAACACGAAACGGCTATCGTCTGGCCGTTGCGAACGGCTTCTCCGAGTTTAAGCATCCCGTCCCGCATTCCACCCTCATTCGCTCTGTAATTCTCCCGAAGACGCTCGGAGTAGGCGATCAGTGCGGCGTCACGGCCAAGGCCGCGTGGTGCAATTTCGCTCCGCTGGGGCAAAAGTAAACCAAGCTCCGGTGTAGAAATGTTCCCAAGATCGAGCGTGCGGCGCGTTGTATCCCTCGTCTCCCCGTCAATGCGTGCTAAAACCTGGTTGCTGAGATCTGTCTGCATACGCCTTGGCTTTCGGTGTACGAAGTACACCGCCTCCGAAATGTCGAAGTGCAAACAGCGTGCCTTCTTAGGCATCGATTATTTCAGCGGGAATGGCCAAGGAATTTCGGCTCCTTGAACTTCTCCGCCTTGGCCTGGACCTTTGCCTGATCCTCGGATGTGACAACCGCTGTCCGGTCCGGAGCCTTTTGAACGGCAGGATCGTGCTCTCTTTCTTGTGTGTAAGTCGTCTGTGGATCCTCGAAATCGCGGAGAATTTCTTTGAGCGAACGCACAGGCTGCTCCACGGCCGATTCAAGAACGGCCCGGAGCCGTGCGGCCTCTTTCGGATCGCGTGTATTCACGGCTCTCATCTCTAGTAATCTGACTTCCGAAGAGGTAAATACTGGACTATATATAGGCTCGGCCCTAAGTCCGAAGAAAGAAGATTGCTTAAACTCGGAGGCATTGCGTGCAGTAGAAGTCATAATGTCTTTTGCGGCACTGACTTCTTCCCTTAACCTTTGCTCACGACCTTTCACGAGAGAGGTAACGGCTCGTCGAAGTGTTCTATTTTCGCGGCCCTCGAACAGTTCTTCCATAGCACGATCAAGAAGCGAACTTCGTCGGGGAAGTTCAACATCATGCAGGCTCAAAAAAGCAACGTTTCCCGACTTCTTATCGGCTATAGCGAACTTCTGAAAGCGCTTCGATTCGGTGAAAGTTTTCAGATCTTCTTTGGCCTTGGCGAGCTCAACTTTTGCGACGATCTCTCTCGCAAGAGCACGACCGGCGACGATGCGAAGTTTATGCTCGTTGAGATCGGCGGACGGGTTGCCCTTCATAAGCTTTCGAGAAGCGGGAGAATCGCTTCCGGCAGACTCGATCAGTGCCCGCTGGTCGTTCCAGCTCTTGTCGTAATACTGTTTCATTTTAAGACGCAGCGAGACAGTTTCCATCTCCGTCAGCTGCTCAGTCGAATAGACAGGCTCCCCGGTTATTCTCTCGGCGTTTGTCGTCAAGATCTTCCCAAGGACCTTTGCCTTGTTCTCTTCGTTTTTTTGATCTTTTCTGATGCCGGATAGGTGCTCATTGAGGTTGTTTACAATGTCATTTCTAAGCCGGTCGTATCCGGTTTCAACCACTGGATCCCGTCTCTTTCCAGCCAATCGCATAGCCGTTTCCTTGAGCTTATGGGTGAAGACAAGAACCGGGTTCCTTGAAACATCCTTTTCACGGTCAATCTGTGCGAGCGATAAGCGCTTATCGCTAACATCGACCACACGATAATACTGTCTGTCGTTGAGATCCGTATAGTTCTTCTTGTATAGCTGTTTGCGCATATCCGATATGATCTCTTGCGCCGCAAGTCGGTCAAGATCCTCCTTGCTTCTAGGCCCTATCTCGTGTTTCCTTTCAAGTTCAGTTCTGATGCTTTCAAGATATGAGAATTTTCGGATGTTCGAACTGTCAAGGCAATGATCCTGAAGCTTGTCGAGGTCATCCTTTGTCAGCGATGGGGTCGGCAGTTTCCAACCGTTCTTTCTGTACTGCGCCTTTAGTCGACGCGATTCACGGATAGGGTCGGCCGCAACTTTCTGAATGTGCTCCATTGCCGCTTCCTCCTTTGCGAGCATTTTAAGAAGGATTGTCCTTATCTGCCGCTCGGCTGAAGCATCCGGATCGGGATCGGAAACGGTCCTGCGCTGCTCAAGGTCGCGAAGCGAGAGCCTCCTTTTCTGCCCGCTAACAGGGTCGGAGACACGGAACCGCAATTTATCGCGGTGGTCGGCCAAAATCTCTATGTTTGATTCGATCCGGCGAAGCTCATACTCCGCAAGAATTCCGCGACGCAGGATGTCACGTTCTTCCGTCGTTTCTTTACCCACCTCGCTGCCTGTTTCCACTGCGGTTTTGCGATGCAAAAGTGATAGAGATTCGTTCCGTGCCCGCCCCTTCTCACTTGGCCGTACACGCTCACGATCGCCAGCGATCAGATGCTCCATCTTTTCGGTCGCGGCCTCGATAAGAATGCCGGGCGTGAGAATCTTTTCGCCGTCGCGTGGCTCGAAGTGGGGCAGGGCCTCGCGCGGGATCTTTGTCATGGATCGCGTCTCTAGATCTCTTGTCAGGAACTCTTTTTGTATCGCAATGTGTACATGAGGGTTTTCGGTATTCAGATGCACGGCAGCCGCCCAGGAAACTCGGTCGGCATTGAGGGCGTTCTCCAGCCTCCTCATCGCCGCCCGTGTTGTTTCCTTAAGTGCTGCTCTTCTTTGCTTTTCGGTGCTTCCGAGAGCATGGTAATCATCAGGACGGAACGAAAGGACAAGATGATGCAGTTCGTCGTTCGAGGGCCGGCCCCGAACGATGTCCGCCTTGATGGAATTGTTCGCGCTCTGTACAGAAAGGTCGTCCGCAAAAGCATTGAACAACTCGCGCCCTTTTTCAGGCTCTTGCGTCGTGTCGATCTTACTGTGTGCAATGTAGTGGATTAGGCCACGGGAGCTGCCCCTCTTCGACTGAACGCTTGCGATCACTCTCATTCGGCTGGAGTTTGCTGTTTCGGTCGTGACGAGGAAGTTGCGATCAGGTCCTTGATAGCTTTGACCTTCGTCAGAAGGTGTAGCTGTTCCGGGGTGTCATCACGGAAAGCGATATCGTGAAATGCGGAAAACTGCTGCAGTTCTTTGACTGCCTCACTGATCTGATTAGCTCGCGCGGCCGCTGCTATCAGGACGGCTTGTTCTCTTTCCTTCGGGCTCGGCGATGAGAATTCGAGCAGTCGTGTGAGTATCAGATTCTGCGACGAGACCAGGATAGCGGTCATGCAGTAAAGCTCACGTAGAAAGGTCTGGACCTGCTGTGAGATTTCCGCAACGGTCCTAACTTCATTTTCCAGTATTTCCACCCGCTCAAGAATATCGCCGATCCGGCTTCCTACCTGGGAAGAAACATCGTCGTTCTTGCGGCCCTGCTTGATCAGCCAGTCTAGTTTTCCCTGACACCGGTCCGAGGCAAAATTCCCCCGTTTGTCGGACAATGCAAATCGGATCATTCTCCGCACCAATGCAGATTTTACTTCGCCAGTTTCCTCGACAATCTCATCGAGTTTTTGATCGTCGGAGATGAACGGCCGTATACAAATCGGCTCCCCCGGTTTTGTGTCCGGGGTCTCATCGATCCTGCGGACAATAATATCTCTCTCTCGTTTTCTCATAGCCTGTTCTCATCGCCTCCCTTTCCTATCGGGAAATGTCGCTTTCGTAAACACTCACTTGCGATGCGAACAATCGCAAAACACGTGCCGAAACGCGGGCGCAAAAAGCCGAATTTCACTTGTAAACGTGGTGTACGATGCGTAACTCGTTGTATTGTAAGAGAGTTACGTGGTTTACAGAACGATAAAACCGGTCTATCCTGTCATACCGATTTGCGAGCTCTACCTGAATTTTCTAACGGGCCGGATCAAACGGCTTATTTATTCACCAAAGCGGCTCGATCTTGCACCTCCTCTTCATCAAAATATCGGTGGCACGGCGATTGATTAACTCCTTGAAGCACAAACTAAAATCACAAGGAGTCGATCAAAAACCAATGACAGCAAACAATGTAACCAACGCCGAAGCGAAGTCCATTTCCAAGCGTCCAATGCTCCAGATAAACCGGCTCAACCATGTCAGGATCAACGCAAAGATCCTTGACGGAACAGACCACAAGCTGAAGAAATATCTTCAATTCGCGAGCCAACAAATGGACACCGAGATCACGAATGACGATGTGATCGAGTACGCTCTGAACCTGCTGTTTGACCGTGACCCGGCCTTCAAATCCTGGCTCAAACAAAAGACGTAGAGACAGTTTCTAAACGGAAAACGCCGAAGGAAAAGCAGTCACGCCGGTAAGCTCTTGCACCTGATATTCCGAGCTATCGAATACCTCATACCGGCTGACGATCTTGTCAAGCTCGATCTCAAACGAGCGGATACTCAGCTGGTTGTCTTCTTTTGAAAGATGCTCGGCAAGAATGTCCAGATCATCGGATAGCAGATCACGTTTGGCCGTCGAAGCCGCACGGGCGAGCCTGTCGGCGGCCTCCTGAAAGGTCGCTCCGTTGTGGCCCTTCACCCATCGCCAGGTGATGTGGTGGCCAAGACTTGCTTCGACCAGACGGCCCCAGAAGGGTCTATTGGTTTTCATCCGATTGCGGCCGGTCATCGTGTCGATCACGTAGATTGAATCCGAGAAGATCTCAACACGGCACGGACGGCGAAGCTCCTCAAGTGCCTTGACACAGGCGAGCACCTCGGCCTGCTGATTCGTGATCGGGCCGAGATACTTTGCGACGAGTTTTATCTCCATCCGGTTGCGGTCGATGATCACCGCCCCGCAGCCGGCTGATGCGTTTGGATCTGAGTTTCGCAGGCAAGAAGCATCGGCATAGATCGTCACAAGCGGAGCATAGTTTTCGGCTGTTTTACCACAGCTCTTTTCCGTTTCACGCTTTAGTGCATGCATATATCTTGCCCTCCAAACCCACTCCAAAAATAGCCGAGGCACCGATATTCTCGATGCCCCGAAATCACTCAGATCCGCGTAAGGACCTCGATCAAAACTGGTCTACATAAGGCTCGTCGGCAGCTGCGGTTGCTACTGCGACAGCATTACCGTTTGCCGTCGATTGAGCATTAACGGGACCCGTATAGTTCGCCTCCTGGGCGACTGGCTCCACACTCGCGTTCGACTCGCCGTTTCGATTGCCGCCCGCGAATTCAAACGACTGAAGAACGACCTCCGCTCCGGCACGTGGCTCACCGCCATTCGTGACCCAAGGGTTGAATGTCAGCCTCCCGAGCACGAGCAAATGCGTTCCCTTTTTCACATGAGCCGCAATAGTCTCGGCGACCTTACCGAACGCCGTAACATTGAACCACTCGGTGATCTGTACCTTCCCCTCCGGTGTGTTCTTGAATGAGTTGGACGCCATAGAAAACGACGCGATGGGCGACCCCTGGTTTGAGTATCGAAGCTCCGGGTTGCTTCCCGCATTTCCAAGAATTGAGATCGATGCTGCCATGATATTTTAGTCTCCTTTTTTATTATTTGCTGCTTCTAAAACGACAGCCGGACCCCGTTTTCTGACAGAAGATCATTGCTGTCACTGGATCCGGCTGCCGCCTAATTGTTCTTCCACTTTTGCTCACGCTGCGTGGACAACTCGAACGTGTCTTCGCTCCACCGCGTTCTGCTGAACCCTCTCGCCGAGCGTTCTCGCCTCAACCTTCAGATCAGCTTCACGGCTTCGAACTGCATCCCAAAGACACTGTTTTTCCTGCCGCTTCATTGCCTTTGCTTCCACGTCGTTGTAGAGCGAGAACTTCAGAAACCGCAGCCTTCCCGCTGACGCATTCGCTATCATACGAAGCCATTTACGGGTCAGGGGAGAGAGCCGGTCACGAAGCCGGACCTCCTGCGATTTTGCTACTGTGTTGAGCGCTGTGAACTCCTTCAACGAGAGCTTTTGATGCTCCTTGAATGCCGCGTACGCCTGCTTCTTGAGATCAGCGACGTCTGCAGTGTCGACCGTTTCGCGAAGAGCCACATAAAGTTCCTGATAGGCCTGATGACGAAGACTTCTCAGATGAAAGTCCTCGTACTGACGGTTCCAGATGATCCGACAGACAGAAGCGACGTACTGCATCTCTTCATGATCGGGATTCACTTCCTGACCGACCATGTATTCGAAGGTTCGTCCCTGGCTGTAAGAGCGAATACGGCGAACCGAACGGGTCACCCGCCGTCCATAAAGCTCGTCAAGTTTGACTCCAAGCCAATTTTCAAACTCCTGGTCGGAAAAGGGACGTGCCGAATGCTCTTCTTTGCGAGTTCCCGCCTTCGCCATTCGTACTTGTCCTGTGTGAAACGCCGCCCATTCGTTTCCCTCTGCTTCCGCAGTAGCGATCAGATCACGTGCTTCCCGCACAGCCGCACCGCCGAGCGAATGACCGACAAAGAGGCGGCCGAGTTCCGAAGCTATTTTCCTCGCCGCGAGCGGAAGACACGACGAATCGATCTCGCAGTCGAAATCGAAAACAACTACGGAACGTTGCCCGCCGTTCATCGTTAGCCCAACGATGCCGTTCTCGTCGTATTGCTCGAGGTTCTCGAACGTGAGAAAATCCCGATCCATATCTTCGATCGACTTGTCATCGTCTTTTAGATAAAAAGCGGCAAAGTCATCGTTGATGATCGTGCTGACCTTTTGCCGCCCGATGCGGTGCAGAACAGCAGCCATTTCATCGTCGAAGTTCGGTGTCCGAGGCGGGAGAGGCCGGCGGTTCTTTGCCGCTTCCCGAACCCTGCGTTGATCTGCAACGGTCAGTTTGAGCTCTACCGAACGTGACTCCTCTACTGATATCTCACGGTCCGCGATCGTGCTCGTTACGGCAGTCATCTCCATACCAAGAAGCCCCATCTCCTTGAGGACTTCCGCCGTTCCCCGCCGACGGATCTCGCCATAGTAGTATGCTGCTATCTGCCCGAATTCGAACTGACCGGCATCGGGGCTTGCGATCGCTTTCACGCAGCGAACAAACTCTCGGGCATCGCATTCGTCACCAAGCACCCGCATCGCGTATTCGAGCGACATGATCTTTACCCGGTCAAGCGGCTCGGGTTCCAGTTCATCCGCTATCCTGACGACCACATCGCCAAGGATCGCGAACTCTTCAAGCTCCCTGCGCCGGAGCGAATTTCGCCCGAGGTGTGCACACCAGTCCTGCATCGGCGACCCGGTATCGATCGGCGAGAACGCCAGTATAGGACTCTGCGGTGCGAAGTTTCTAAGTTGTTCGATATTAAGTTGTACAGCCATTTATCCCTCTCTTTTTGACCGGCCCTTTCGAACCGGAGAAACGCGTGATCATGGGCAGCGCTTCCTTTGCCCAAATTAAGAAAATCACTTATTTCAGGCTTGAAAATCCCTCTCAAGCTGCCGATGAGACAAGTGGGATTGAAGGGAGGGCTTTCGTCTAGGAAGCTTTAGAAAGCTCTTTAAGACGGCTTTGAAGATAGGCAAATGTGCGGGGTGCCCGTATTGCCAACTCGGCACGACCGGTTCCGAGACCATTTTCGGGAATGACGATCACATGAGTTGCATCCGAGACTGCCTTGGCAATCTTTGCGAAAGCAAGATCGATCGCAGCCTTGTTTTGCTCGAACTCGTCGTCGGTAAAGAACGCTCCTTCTGCATAGCTCGGACTCTTTTTCGTCGGGATCCCGATAGCATTCGGCTCACCTCGCATCGCCGCTGCCTGCCCTCCAAACCCTCGTTGCTCCAGGTTGTCGCCAAAGAGGAATATCTTGTAAGGATTCGCACGAACATATTCGCGCGTGATGATCCGCATTCGCTCGACCTTGTTTCTCATATATCCTCCTTGAGAGGACGGACCGCCGCGAGAGCGCCGGATGAGATCATCCCATCGCTCAAGTGCGACGGCCCGTTGGTGAAGGGCCCTTGATGGCTCATTGAAGAGAGGGATCAAAAAGCCGCTGCCTGCTGTGCGATCTCCTGCACACCGGGTGCTGTGGCGAGAACACGCTCGGGTACATATTCAGACACCGCTCCGGTATCGCCGCTATCTTCGCGTCGTCCGCCCGGAAGGAACTGAAACTCCTGGAGGATGATATCCGCACCCGCCTGCGGATCGCCGTTACGGTCAAGCCAGGGATTAAACGAGAGCCGGCCCTGAACGGCCAACCCGGTACCCTTTTTGACGTACCGGGCGAGCGTCTCCGCCTGCTTGCCAAAAGCGATAACGCGGAACCAGTCCGTTTTCTGCTCCTTGCCTGCCGATGTGTTCCTGAAAGTGTTCGAGGCTATCGAAAAACTTGCCATCAGCGTTCCGTTGTCGCTGATCTTTGTTTCCGGTGCCTTTCCGAGATTTCCGATGATTGAAATATTTGCTGCCATTTTCTTTGTCTCTCCTTTAAATTCGTTTGTTTGAAGTTCTTTGGGCCCCGATTTGACGCCCAGACCGTCCCTGCTGTCAACAGTGTGAGCAAGCTTCGGGCTGCTATCTGCCAGCCGCCCTGTTTATTCAGGTCTTAATACAAAGACCGGTTTCCCCTGCGAAGTCGCGTAATCGATCGAGTGCTTCGTCCCCGGGCTTTCGCCGTCCCAGACCGCGATCACTGCTTCTGCCACACCGACCATTACACAGTTCCGCATGAATCCCGCTCGTTTTCCGTATCTGTCCCAGTCCGCCACATATTCCGTAAATTCAATGCCGTGTGTTACTGCATATTCGCCCGCGAGCCTGTCGACACCTCTTGCACCGCCGGAAATGATGTGCGTCGGCTTCATTCCGCTCTTTTCCACTGCTTGAGCGACCAAAGCCGGATCACTGATGTTTCTGCTGCCGCAAATCAAAACTTTCATACTTTTCTCCTATGATGAATTTCTACTCCACAGGCAGGGTTTTCACTCTGCCAATTCAAAA
>CALMAH010000034.1 GCA_937859595.1 uncultured Acidobacteriota bacterium
CGACCAAAAGGCATTTGCCGCCGACCAAAAGGCATTTGCCGCCGACCAAAAGGCAACTGCCGCCGACCAAAAGGCAACTGCCGCCGACCAAAAGGCAACCCGCGAAGACCGTCCGCAGGCCCAATATCAGCGTCAGAAAAGGCGTTTTGACCCGCCAACAACCTCCCAGAACCCAGTATTTACGGGCATTTGGGCCAATTTAGGCAAAAAAAGCGGGAGACGAAGCACGATCATTCTCCCAAAATCAGGCTACCTCTCCCTTTTCGGCACTGGAAAACGTTCCTGCGATAACCAAAGCCGAAAAACCTTCTATTACGGTCCCTATTAAGAGATTCCACGATTTAAGCCGAAAGTGTCTCGTCAGTATCCCATCATTTACCGGTGAATTTTTCGTATATCTCGGTCTCGAGTTGTTCGATAAGCTGGCCGGCTTCGTGCAATCGCCCCTTCAAACGCCGCAAAGCGAACTCTGCCATTGATGCACGCGAGGGGCAACCATGTGGAAGGGGATCGTTTCCGTAAATAATGTGCCGGACATGATCTAGATCGGTTTCACCTAGAATCTTTATTCCATCGGTATTGGATTTGATCCATTCAAGTAATTGTTCGATCTTCTCATCAGCCATAACATCATCCTTGTGAATTCTGGAACATTCAAGAGTTTTCGGAAAAAACAAAGCTAGTCGCACTTCTCGTAAAGTTTTTCTAAAGCTCTGTCCCGTCGAAGAGCGTAATCCTCGATCCAAAGTCTACCCTCCCTGTCGTTTGCGTAGTTTACATCCTTAAATCCATAAGGGCTGAAAGAGCCATAGACGACATCCCCCTTTTCGGGATCGTAACCGCCATACCATTCAGCGAGAACGTAGTCGCTTGATCTTTCAATGTAAATCAGAAAATAGTCACAACCTCGAATGCGGTGACTAACCACGCCCTTTTGTGCCAGGGCCCAATTTGAAAACGTCGAAACTAAGACTAGCATGACGAGAATTTGCATTGACTTACGCATATTTTTGCCCTAATTGATCAAATTTAACCTATCGTGCAAATTTAATGAATCCGAATCGAACCTCGTTCACCGAAGCTGGTTCACGACCCGATCAACAAGACGCTTCTGAAGCAGCGATAAAGTAGATCGAGAATCATGTTGCCCCTACTTGTATCAACCGTAAGGTTAGTTGCAATTGATATACAGCTACTCAACAAAACAGATGTCCAGTCGAAACGGTTTAAGCGGTCGATTGCGGATTCGAGGTACGCTAGTCGTTCATTAATGAAATCGAGCTGTTCCTTGCTTGGATTCAGTTCATCTGCGAGAGCTTGCCGAAATTCACCTAAACAGAACTTAATTTGAACTGCTTCGTCGGCTGTAAACGGCCGGTTATCGATCGTTGGGCTCCGGAACCCTTTCGAGAGCGTTTCTCGGCTAGCAATTTCCTTCCAAAGATCTGGAGCTTCAATTTCTTCGACGTGCTTACGCAGATGGCCGTCAATCCAGTTATCAAAGTAGCGTGTGATTTCGTTCCATGTCAAAAACCTTGTTTCACTGACCGGGTACTGCGGCGAATGGAGGGTCACATAAGCTCGGAACATTGTTGCGTCCGAAAATACGTTGAAACACATTTTCGAGTTCTTAAAACACAACCTGAACCCGTTTAGATCATCCAAAGCATCAAAATCCGCCGGTGAAAACCCTTTCCTCTCTATTATGCGGAAAAGCTCATTCTTATGTTGTCGGAAAAGCATTTTACAAACTATCCGTCCGACTCGGCATGCATCGATTTGTTTGCGATTAAACGAAACGGCTATTCGTCTTAGGATCAGCTGGGCAGTATATTACAAGACGAAGTCGTAGTTCGCAATAGAAATCTTTCGATCTCGGGGCGGGTGGTTGCGGCGGATGGGAGTGCCGGTAAATTTGTCCATTGTATGTCATTGTTAGGGTGCACCAGGCCGTTCCGAGACATCTGTGCCGTCCGCGGCAAACATGGGATGACCGATGAGGCTAGAGCGCGGTGCCTGGATGAATCCGAGTATAGCGGCCCCCGCAAAATCTCTGAAGAGGCCACGCCGTGCATTCGCCGCCGGATCGTAGTATAACCCTCGGTACGAGGGGACGAGACCCTCGTGAAGTCGGCCCGAGCGAAAGGAGTATATTTGTTCTAGTGCCTCCCTGCGCAAAGCTCGAGACGTTCGGTTACCCCTTCGCACTCCGATTGCCTCTTCGAAGTTGCCGTGCTGTACGATCCGATCCAACGCGTCCGGTATCAGCTCGTCGTAGAAATCCCGGAAACGCTTCGTGAGCTTCTTGGTCCGCCATGGCTGATCCGGAGTGGTTAGGCATTCGGCGGATGCAACATAGAGAATACAGGCTACCGCGTCATGCTCCTGTTTGACCGCCGCATCATAAGTGAGCAACGCGGAACGGAGACGCTGAAAGACCGGGAATCCGCCAGGGACTCCAGCCCGTCCATAGATATCGAGAGGAACGCCCTCCCGAGCAAGTGTCAGGACCGTGCTGTCGGCACGGCGTTCCTCAGCAAGCTCCGAATCTTCCTGTCTAGCCGGAAAGACGGCGTGAGGAAGATTTATTGGACGCCCAAGAGCAAACGTACATATTGATCCGATGACCTCCACGGCGGCATGCGCTATGCGTGACGAAAACTGGCCCACAACGGGCCCAGGCGCGGCGACGTAAACTTTCACAACCGCCTTGGGAGCCAGCATGCCGGCCTCTCCATCAGCGTGATCACCATTTTGTTCCGTAAACTCGAGAAGCACAGCTCCGCCAAGGCGACGCCATCCTACGATACGTCTCTGATTATTGAGGCGTTCCACTAACGTGCCCATGAATTGAGTCGAAGACATGCTCCATGGAAGTTCGTGAAGCTCGGTCGAATACCAAACCTCGCCACCGAGGTCCATCGCTGCAACGCGCTCGGCAGCCTTAGCTGCAGACTCTGCGATCAGATCATCTTGCGTAGAGTCACTGGGCGCAAACCGTAGATACGGCGCCTCTTCAATGAACTCCGCTCGAACATTGAAGGACGTCGGGGAGCCAAGCGAAAAAACGTCCCGACTGCTGCTATGCTGGCTCAGATCCAATCCGGATTCGCTCGCCAGTCGACGGAACCAATCCGCCAGAAGCATGCGGCGAGTTGGGATGTCGAGAATCAGTTTTGCCATACGGTTTCGAAATCGGGGTGATTTAATGTGCGCTCCAACTACGTATTAATAGCAGCGCCGTTGATAATACACTAAACCCGCTATTATCTGCGAGGTTTAGGAAAATAGAGAGCGTTTGCCGAGGGCTTCTTCCAGACCGTCGATGGCGAGTTTGACTGCCGCGTCTGTGCGCCGTTCCAGTTCGACAGAATTTCTTCGTAACAAAGGTTCGCGTGGTCGTCCCACATCCATGTGTCCATACATGCCTGTGCTTGCGCTCGGTCTTCAGTCCTGACGTTGTTGTCCATCTGATTGTAGTTCCGCTTCGAGTTGAACGGCGGGTCAAGGTAGATCAGGTCAACGGACTCTGGATCTATTTCGTCCCGCAGTATCTTCAGGTTGTCGCCGTAGTAGAGAGTGTTCATGGGCAAAGCAAGATTTGAGGGGAATGTTACAGGAAAGGGGAGAAACGCGCAATACGGTTTTAGCTGAGTGAGAATCGGTGTTAGGTCGGTGGTTCGGCGATATTCCTGCTCTTATTTCGGCCTCAATTGGGCTGAAGCCCTTTTGTTTGAGATGGTCCCGACCGTTGCCTAAAGGCAACGGCAATTGAAGAGTAGGGGACATTTCAGACACCCTCTAATCAAAAAGAAGCGGCTGTCTAAGACACGCTTATTTCTTTAGACAGCGATCGCAAACAATCGCAGGTGGCCTGACTCGCAAAGCAACGATGGCCGCGCTCAAGGCTCCAGTCGGCTGGGGCAGATGTCGGCGAGGGTGCATTGGGTGCAGAGGGGTTTGCGGGCGTTGCAGACGCGGCGGCCGTGGGTGATAAGCCAGTGGGGGAACATTACCCAATGCCTGCGTGGGACAAGCTCCTGAAGGTCGCGTTCTATCTTTTCGGGTGTTTTTTCGGCGGTCAGGCCCAGCCGCTGTGAAAGCCGCGAGACGTGGGTGTCCACGACGACGCCCGATGCGATGCCGAAAGCATTGCCGAGCACGACGTTGGCGGTCTTGCGGGCAACACCGCCCAGCGACAATAGGTCTTCCATCGTCTGTGGCACCTCGCCGCCAAAAACCTCTACAATTCGCCGGCAGGCCGCCTTTATGTTCTTTGCCTTGTTGCGGAAAAATCCGGTCGAATGTATGTCCTTCTCGAGTTCGGATTGTGAGACATTTATAAAGTCCTGCGGCGTCGGGTACTTGCGAAAGAGCGTTGCGGTGACGATGTTTACACGCTCGTCGGTACACTGTGCCGAAAGGATGGTGGCTATAAGCAGCTCAAAAGCATTCGTATGGTCCAATGCACAATGAGCGTCGGGGTATTCCTTCTTCAGCCGTTTTATTATTTCGGCAGCTTGCTTTTTTCTGTCCGGCAGCATCGCGTTTAGGTTAAAGAGACGCCGCCAGGAATGCAAATCCTGCGCAGTTTCGCTAGAATCTAGCGGAAGACAAACAGGTTAGCCACAGAGCACAGATAGATCCCAAAGAAATTGTTCATGGCTCCGTGGGCCCTGTGTTCACTGTGGCCAGACATATCCCGGACATATAAATGAAAGTTCCTTTGCTCGATCTGAGCGAACAAAATCGGAAACTGAGGCCGGAGATAGAGGCCGCTCTTGGGCGCGTTCTCGATACGAATGCCTTCATTTTGGGGGGCGAGGTAGCGGAACTCGAAAAGGAACTCGCAGATTATTGCAGCACGAAGTATGCGATAGGATGTGCTTCGGGGAGCGACGCTCTCCTGCTTGCGATGATGGCACTGGACGTTGGCCCCGGAGATGAGGTAATAACCACGCCTTATAGTTTTTTTGCCACCGTCAGCGCGATAACTCGGCTCGGGGCGAGGCCGGTCTTTGTCGATATCGATCCGAAGACCTTTAATCTGGACGTATCGCAGGTCGAAGCGAAGATCACGGAACGAACCAAGGCCATCCAACCTGTTCACCTCTATGGCCAGTGTGCCGAGATGGCGGCATTGAACGAGATCGCCGAAAGTTACGGCGTTCCGGTAGTCGAGGATGCGGCCCAGGCGATCGGTGCCGAAGAGAACGGCCGGCGTGCGGGTTCGCTTTCGGCCATTGGATGCTTTAGCTTTTACCCTTCGAAAAATCTCGGGGGTATGGGCGACGGTGGTTTTTTGACGACCGATGATGACATGCTCGCTGACCGGCTGTTCGCTCTTCGCGTTCATGGATCGAAGGAAAAGTATTACCATAAATGGGTAGGTTTGAATTCGCGGCTGGATGGATTCCAAGGGGCCGTTCTGCGGGTAAAGCTGCCCCATCTCGACGATTGGTCAGCGAAACGTAAGGCAAACGCAGACCTGTATCGGGATCTGTTCATTGACGCCGGACTTGGCGAACAGACGGTGCTGCCCGCCGAGCGAACGAATTGTCGCCACATTTACAATCAGTTTGTGATCAGAGTCCCGGGGCGGCGAGATGAACTTCGATCTCATTTGACCGAGCGGGGTGTTGGTACCGACATTTACTATCCTGTACCGCTGCATTTACAGGAATGTTTTGCCTTTGTCGGTTACCGGGAGGGGGATCTGCCGGAATCGGAAAAGGCGGCCCGCGAGTCGCTGGCGCTGCCCATCTATCCGGAGTTGACCCCAGAGCAGATAAGATACGTGTTCGAAGCTGTCACCGAATTTTTTGGCGAATAATTGTTTCTGAAGATGCCGCAACATATTTCTATTGTCAGCATTCCACGAGCGGCCGGTTACGGGATCGTAACTTTGGCGGTGGTGGCGGTGGTGATCTTTCTGTGGCTTGTCGGAAGCTGGCTTACCGGGAATATGCTGGCTGAGCAGACTTCGCCCGCGTCTCCGGAGTCTGTCGAGATCGCGCCGCTGGCAGCAGGTTTGGCTCCATCGGACCCTCTCGCGAATTGGCTCCTGGCAACGCGTGCCGCGGATGAATTCTCGCTCGAGGGCGTAGAGCGTGCGGTTGTGATGTTTGAAAATGTTGTGCGTCTTTCGCCGTACGATTTTCGCTGGTGGATCGAGCTCGGCCGTGCAAACGAACAGGCAGAACGCTACGAAGCCGCTGAGAAGGCACTATCAAGATCCATCGAGCTTGCACCGGAATACACGTTCCCGAAATGGCAAATGGGCAACTTTCTCCTACGGAGGGGACGAACCGACGAGGCATTTGCCCAACTGATCAAGACGACCGAGAAGAGCAGTGTTTACCGTGACCAGGTGTTTGCCCTGGCATGGGATTTCTTTGGGAAGGATGCATCTATGGTTGAGCGACTTGCCGGCGATGCCCCGGACATGCGGCTAAGCCTAGCGATGTTCTATGCCCAGCGCGGAGCCTCGGCGGACGCGCTTCGGAACTGGAATATGCTCACCGAAGAGCAAAAGCGGATCGATCCGCAGGTGCCGCGTATCATTGCTCAGGGACTATTTGACCAGAGAAATTTTCGAGAGGCGGTAGAATTTGCAAGGCAATCCGGCATCGATCCCGAGTCCCATTTTGAGGAGATCACGAATCCCGGGTTTGAAAAACTGATACCGGCGCCGGAGGACACGCTTTTCGGGTGGAATGTCTATCGCGGTGACCCGCGGCTGGATATAATGCCGGATCTGAGGGTTTGGAACGAAGGGGCGCGGAGCCTTCGCATTACCTTTAAGGGCTACGCAAAACCCGAGCTTGCGAATGTGGTACAGGTCGTGGCTGTGCAGCCGAATACGGAGTATCGAGTAAGTTTTTCGGTCAGGACCGAGAACCTTCGCAGCGGCGGCCCGCCACTGATGCAGATAGGGAACGCAAACAACGACACGGTGATAGTGTCCTCCGAGCCGTTCGCAACTGCCTCAATGGATTGGGCCCGGATCACTTTAGATTTTAAGACGCCCGAAGGATGTAACGGTATCTTTATCAGGACAAGCCGGGCCTTTTGTGCGGATGAATGTCCTATAACGGGTACGCTCTGGTACGACGATCTCAAACTAGAGCGGAGATAAGCGGCCCCGGGAAACGGAAACTGAAGATCAAATGACCCTGGCAAACCGAATAGCTTTTGTAGTATTTTGCGCCGCGATCGTGTTCACGGCACTCGCCTACGGCACGGTCCACCAGCCGATAATACTGCTGTTCTACACGCTCGTCGCGACAATGTTTGTACTCTGGATGGTGGACAGTGCGAAGACCGGGGTTTTGCGGTTCAGCCGAGACCCTGTTCAACTGCTGATATACGCTGCTGCCGTTTATGGTTTCGTGCAGGTGATTCCTTTCGGAAGCTATGCGGAGATCGCCGGGGTAGCGGAGATCTCCAAGACCATATCCCTCGACCCCTTTATTACCAAGATGACGGCCATTCATTTCCTGGTTCTGGGAGTAATGTTCTCGGTGGTCTTGGTGCTCCTCGATTCGGCGTCTCGCATCCGCAGACTAGCTTTGCTGATCGCCGTTTTCTCATTCGGGTTCGCATTTTTTGCGATCTTGCAGGGAGTGCTTAGCCCGGACAGGATATTTGGCGTTTATGAGGCTCCGGCCGGGGCGTCGCCGTACGGCTCTTTCGTAAATCGTCACAATTTTGCCGCTTATATGGAGATGGGTATCGCCATACCGCTCGGGCTATTGTTCACAGGGGCCGTCGCGGCGGACAAGCGGCTCTTGAGTATCACGGCCGTCGGGTTAATGGGCGTTTCTTTGCTGCTAAGCGGTTCGAGAGGCGGGTTGATAGCATTCGTCGCCCAAGTGATCTTCCTGGTCATTCTTACGGTGAAGACCGGGAGGAGTTCGGAAATTTACCTCAAGTCAGGACTTGCCGTGATGCTCTTGGCGGCCGTGGTCGGCGGTTCGTTCTTCGTTGGCGGAGAAAGTTCGCTCACGAGGATAGCCGACACCGCCGGTTCACGTGATATTACCACTGACCGCAGCCATATCTGGACGGTAACAATGAAAGTGATCGGGGACAACTTACCGTTCGGGGCCGGATTGGGCGCCTTTGGAGTTGCCTATACCAAACACGACAGCTACAGCGGCCTTGAGCGTGTCGAGCAGGCCCATAATGATTATCTGCAAGCGGTCGCAGACGCGGGCCTGGTCGGCCTGATCCTTGGAGGCCTTTTCATCTGGTTCATTTTTCAGCTTGGTCGAAGAGCAGTTCGTACCGAAAATCGATTTCGTCGAGGGGTGGGCATCGGGGCATTGTCGGGGGTCTTTGCGATCCTGGTCCACAGCGTCTTCGACTTTGTGCTGCATACCACGGCCATATCTGTCTTATTTCTCACGCTAGTTGCTCTTCTGATCGCCTCGCTTTCGCGATACGAAGACGATATTGAGGATAGCTCGCGACCGTCTCGACGGGGACATAAGGGTGCGAGACGAAGCAGGGCCCCGTCGCTTCCGGTGGCTTGATCAGGTAAGTTCAGGCTTCAACGGCCTCGTCGGAGGGACGGCTGCGAAACTGGCCAAGAACGTACCAGATCACACCGTGAGAAACATAAGCCGTTGAAACTATCAGAAGTACGTACTTCGAGTAAAGCCAGACCAACATACCAACGGCCGCGATCAGCAGAACGAGATAGAGGTTTCGCCTTCCCGTGCCCGCCGTCTTGAAGCTGGAGTAACGAAGTGTGCTGACCATCAATAGTCCCAGGGCAGCGATCAGGATCATGAGCAAGATCGCATAAAACCTAGCCAGGCCCTCGCCGTGAAAGCTCAGCGGCATCGGAGAATAGTGAACGATCGCTGCCATCAGCCCTGCAGCCGGAGGGATGGGAAGTCCAACGAAATTCTTCTTGTCCAGTTTCGGCGTGCCTTCTTTTAGTACCCGAGGACGTGTCGCCTGAAGGTTGAATCGGGCAAGGCGAAACGCTCCGCACATGAGATACATAAAGAGCAAGAACACGCCCAGGCCGTGTTCGGTCGTCTTTTCGTTAAATGCGGTCGCAAAGCCCCAGCTATAGATCAAAGCAATAGGAGCGATCCCGAAGGTAAGAACATCGGCGAGCGAATCGAACTGGACACCTATCTCAGTTGCTGTCCTCGTCATTCGGGCGACCCTTCCGTCCAAGGTGTCGAACAGTATCGCGAGCCCGATGGCTACAGCCGCATAATTAAAGTAGCCCGAAGCAGCGACCGGGTCAGAAGCGGCAATATCGAAACCTCTGATCGACCAAAGGACCGCGAGAAAACCCATTGCGATATTGGCCGCCGTAAAAGCGGTCGGTATCACATAAAGACCCTTCTTTATACCTTTGTGGGGTGCTTTAGGTTCCTGCTGTTCCATTGATCTCCGATCTCGGAAGTCTCCCGATTATCGTTTCGCCGCCCACCACACGGTCGCCGACCTTTACCAAAATCTCAATCTGATGCGGCATAAGCAGATCGGTCCGCGAACTGAATTTGATAAGCCCAAAACGCTGGCCGAGAGCGAGCGAATCTCCCTCATCGTTCCAGCATACGATCCTTCGTGCAACGATACCCGCTATCTGCGTACAGACGACAGTCATTCGTTCGCCCTTTATTGTTAGTGAATTCCGCTCGTTCACCAAGCTCGCGTCGCCTCGGGTCGCGGGGACCTTCCGGCCCGGAATGAACTCAACCCTTTCTACGATCCCGGCGATCGGCGACCGGTTTACATGAACGTCAAATGGCGAAAGGAATACGCTGACAAGCTTGCCCTTTTCATCTTCCGAGATGCGGGTCACTTTGCCATCGGCTGCCGAGACGATGATGTCGTCGCCTTCAGGCACGTCTCGATACGGGTCGCGGAAAAAGAACGCCATAAACCCGGCGACCGCCGCAAGCAGACCCGCAACTGCCCACAACTGAAAATAGGCGAAAAGCAGGGCAAAAACGGCCGGTACAAGTACGTAGGGAAATCCTTCCTTTACCATAAGAAATTCGAGGTTAGACGCTGCAGCCCCTGAATAACGGACGCTCCGGCCTCTAACCTCTCGGCGTTAAATGAAAGTCTATATGAAAATCAAGGAATTGGCGAACACCAATGGCCCCAGGACCGCGGAGGGCATGGGACCAAACAACTAAAAAAGCTCCAGCTAAGGAAATTGAGGACCTATCTTACGGGATTGTCCTTGGCGTAGCTGTAAGCGCACCAAGCGGAGATCAGATGGATGATCCATCCGAACAATCCGGCAGTGCCGATCCAGGAGACACCTGTCAACACAAGCCATATCAGCCCGATGATCACTCGTCCATTATAGATCTGTCCGACTCCGGGGATGAGAAGACTCAGTAATCCTGCAACAATTGGTTCACGCATCGTCGTTTTAACCCTCCGCACCATTTACGACAAATTCAGGAACTTTGTTCCGCAAATGATCGGGCTCAGCGATCGTATCGTTAATGTTCGAAAAGTCCGTGAACAACAAAATGGACCGCAAAAAACAGAGCTACACCGCCAAAGACGGAAAGCGAAACTAACGGACGTTTTCCGCCGTGATGATTGACCTCGGGTATAAGATCGCTAGCCGCAACATACAGGGTCACGCCCGCAGCAATCGGCAAAGCATATGCGACCGCCCCGTCCACCTTGCTTCCGACGAGATAAAAGACGATAACGCCGGCCAGGGTTGCCAGGCCGATAATGCCCGTAGCTATTATCACCTCGCGTCTGCCTTTACCGGCCGCGAAAACCATTGACCCGACAGTAAAACCCTCAGGGAATTTGTGCAGAAACACGGCAAGAAAGACCAGGAAGCCGATCCGCAGGTCGATAAGCGATGCCGCGGCGATCGACACCCCATCAAAGAAAGTATGAATAAGAAAGCCGCCAACACCCGCATACGCGGAACGCGACGAGATCTCATTTTCATGGTGGACCTCGGCACCCAGGTGAAAGTGTGGTGCGATAGTATGCTCAAAGAATTGTGTCAGCAGATAGCCACCGAGCAGGAGGAGCATCGGCGGATAGAGGCTGTCGTGGCCGGGGTAAAGGCCCTGCCAGATCCCGATGGTTTTCGGTAAGATCTCAAAGAGCGTAACCGCCAGCATAAACCCGGCACCGAGGGCGAGTAGGTATTTCAAACCTTTTCGATAGGTATCGTGCAAACGCGACGGGAAAAGAATGAGCCCGCCAAGTACATTTGCGGCACCGGCCACGACACCGAAGACTATCAGATAATAGATCGGAGAATCCATATCGAACTCGAATATGAAACTCTAACTCAAAGACGAAGAAAATAAAAAGACCGGCGAAAGGTATGGCGGCATTTTGCAACTGGGAAGGTTCGTTCTTAAGCACATGATTAAGAAAAACATTGAAATTAGCTCTTGACACAAGATAGGTAAACGACGTAAGATGCTTCTGCTGTTGACGAATACAAATTTGCAGCAGTTATGCAGTTGGTTGAAAATAAAGGGAGTGTTTAAGTTGTTAAGCGCAACCTAGCGGCTTTCGGCGGGCCGCGAAGTTCAAACGGGAACCTTGGGGGCAGGCAGGGCCTGACAGAGTTCTCCGAGCCGATTCGAAATTCTCCGAAACAACTACTTAGCCCAAACATCACCAGTACACAATGGTGAACGGTAGAAGTGTGTCGACATTCTGATCTTTGAAGATGGCGATAACGAACGAAGAGGCTTCTCATATCCCCGTTTTGCTCGACGAGACGGTCCGCCTATTCGATGAGATGCCAGGCGGCATCTTTATCGATGCAACGCTGGGCCTTGGCGGGCATTCGGAGGCGATCCTTAGGCGACACCCGGACATTCGATCGATCGGGATAGACCAGGATCCGGCAGCAATCGCCGAAGCACGAAAGCGGCTCGAGCCCTTCGGCGACAGGGTGCGGTTGGTTCATGCGAACTTCTCAAAGATCGCGAATATTCTTTCCGATGAACAAGTAAGGTCCGCTGCCGGGATACTAGCGGATCTTGGCGTTTCATCGCTGCAGCTTGACAGTGGAGAGAGAGGCTTCAGTTTTCGTTTCGACGCCCCGCTGGATATGCGGATGGATACTGGATCGGGACGCGAGACGGCAGCGGAGATCCTGGCAACCCGGAGCGAGAGGGAGATCGCGGACATCATCTATACGTTCGGCGAGGAACGCGAGTCTCGCAGGATAGCCCGCCGCATAGTCTGGAAGCGAGAGATAGACGAGCCGATCGAGACCACGAAACAGCTTGCCGATGCCGTTATTGCCGCGAAGAAAAGCCCCGCCAAGGGCGGCCAGCACCCTGCGACCCAGACGTTTCAGGCGCTTCGTATCGCGGTTAACGGCGAACTTGAGATACTTGACAACTTTTTATCAGATTCGTTCGGTGTGCTCGAACCCGGAGGAATATTAGCAGTGATCTCGTTCCACTCACTGGAAGACCGCATCGTGAAAAGACGTTTTGAGAGGTTTACCGGGAAATGCATCTGCCCAAAACGGCTGCCTGTTTGTGCATGTGGAGCGACGGCCCTGGGCCGGATGATCACCAGAAAACCTATCGTGCCGAGCGTGACAGAGTCTCAACGAAATCCGCGAGCGAGAAGCGCGAAGCTAAGGGCGATAAAGAAACTATAGAACTCTGACCAGCCGGCCGGCTGCTTGAACGATGGAGGAACCCGAAATGAAAAGAAAAACCAAGACAAGGAAAGTTAGCAGGCAGAAGACGACGGCACTGCCGGCGATCCGGCTCTCGTGGGGTTATCTTCTGCTCGCCATCTTTTGCGCCTGCATTATGGCGGCAGGATTCTTCTTCGCCGGGCTCCAGCACTTTGCGACCATGGACCTTGGCTTTAAGAACTCGAACCTGAGAAAAGCCGTAGATGAGCTCGAAGCTGAAAAGCGGCGGCTAATACTGGCTCGTGAGGTTTCGCTGTCACCAAACGAGATCTTGAGAACGGCCCGCGCAATGGGATTTCGGGAGGCCGCCGATGAATTGCCCTCCGACACGCCCGAGACTCCTCGAAACGCTGGAGAAATACGTCCCGAAATGGCTGTGGCGGACGCAAGGACCGAGGCTGAAGCGCATGCGAGCGTTCGCCGCCAACCGGATGAAGCAAATCGCTCAAGGATCGTTGCTGAGCGGCCGGTTCCGGAAAAGCGTTCCGGGCCTTCCGTGGTGAGTGCCATCGTCTCTGCGAAGCCGACCTCCGGCACGAATGACAACAAGAAGACAGCACCGCCTCCAACCGAGAACAAACCGACGACTGACACTGCCGACACGCGGCCCCGCCGTGTAGCTTCCGAGAACACGCGGCGAACTTCCAACGCGACCACCGCTGAACTTAGATAGAGGATCGATGTCCATCAAACCCAGAGCACGAAAGAAACGGGACCTGAAGCAGGCTGCTTTCACGCGGTTCATGGTCATTGTCTCGATACTCATCCTATGGATAGGTGGCGTTGGGGCTCGTCTCGTTTATCTACAGGTGACCCAGTATGAAGAGCTCCGGAAGAAGGCCGTCGGACAACGGCGGGATATCAAGCAAACAAAGCTTCCCCGGGGCACTATATTTGACCGGAACGAGCGAGCGCTAGCGTTAAGCGTACAGGTGAAAACGCTATATGCTGACGCTACAAAGATCGAAGATATTAAGGAAACGGCACGAATTTTGTCGCGGGCTCTTAAGCAGAACGAGTCAGAACTGAGAAAACGGCTGTCCGATGCAAAGGCCGTCGATCGAAAATATGTTCCTATCGCAAAGGGCATCGATTCGGCCGAAGCAGACAGTTTGAACCGACTATTGGAGCAGCCAGAAGTAAAAAAGGCAGACCTCCCACGGTATCAGGGGCTCCATTGGCGCGATGAGCAGAAACGGAGCTACCCACAAGGAAGCCTCGCCGCTCACGTAATAGGTTTCAGCAACGCCGACGGCAATGGCCAGGCGGGTATCGAACAGTCGCAGAACGATAATCTTTACGGAGCGGTGATCCGCAAACAACAGCAGCGTGATCGACTGGGGCGGGTCTATGACGAAACGGTCGCAGAGAAAGAGCCGCCAAAGGATGTGGTCTTGACGATCGATACTACGGCACAGTTCTTTACCGAGCAGGCGTTGGAAAAGGCCGTAAAGCAATCAAATGCCCGTGCGGGAATGGCCGTTCTGATCTCGAACCGAACGGGTGAGGTTCTTGCGATGGCCAATTATCCTACATTCGACCCAAATCGGCTTGACGGCATTACGTCTGACAATCTTGCAAACGGAGTGGTCCAATCCATATATTCGCCCGGTTCCGTGTTTAAGCTGATCACCTATGGAGCGGCCCTCGAACGCCGTCTTGTATCGCCTGATGCAGAGATCGACGCCGGAAGCGGCACAATAGAAATTGGAAAGCGGCGATTCCGCGACTCGCGTGGCTACGGACGCATATCGTATTCAAAGGCGATGGCAGTTTCGAGCAACGTTTGTGCGATAAAAACAAGTATGCGAGTCGGTAAAGAGGGCTTTCACCGGACCATTTTGGATTTCGGTTTCGGACAGCAGACCGGGGTAGGCCTGCCTGCCGAAGTGTCCGGGATCGTGAGGCCGCCGGAGCGTTGGTACGGCGATTCAATGGCGTCTATGTCGATAGGATACGAAATTGGGGTGTCGGTTTTGCAAATGGCAACGGCTTTTGCGACGATAGCAAATGACGGCGTCAGAATACAGCCCCACGTAATCAAAGAGCTCAGACAACAGGATGGAACGATCGTTTCAGTCACGCGGCCAGAGAGAACTCGGGTCGTAAGTGTCGAAACTGCGCGCGGATTGCGCCGCATGCTCAGAGAAGTGGTTGTCAGCGGAACAGGGAAACGGGCACAGGTTGCCGGATACACAACGGCGGGTAAGACCGGAACAGCATGGAAGTTTGATGAAAAGCTGAAGCGGGTGAACTCTGCAAAATATGTCTCTTCGTTCATTGGGTTTGCGCCTGCCGAAGACCCTGAGGTGACAATAGCTGTTGTGATAGATGAACCAAAGGTCGGCGGCCGTGACGGAGGAAGCGTAGCGGCACCGGTATTTCGTGAGATCGCTGAACAATTGCTGCCGGAGATGAAGATCTCCAGGGACCCGGGAGTCTTTGTAATGGGGGATGACCCGGACGATCTGCCGCTCTTGGAGGCGGTAGGTAACGGCGAAGAGCTGTTTTCGATCGCCGAAACGGAAAGGGGCGGCGAAAACGGCGAGGACGCCGCCCCCGATGGAGATCGGTTGAAACGCCCGGCCAACGATAAACCGGCACCTACAGCCCGCGAACCGGTCGCAGCAGCCAAGCCACCCGGGCGAATGCGGCCATTGCCCGGAGTGGAGAAACGGCCTCCGACTGCGGGCCCGACGAGAAAGAGTGGAACTGAAAAGAGCAATTGACTTGATGAACGCGGATGCGTCGGAGCTCGATCCAGCCTTGGCCGAGACGGATGCCGTGTCTTTTTTTATCGATTCAAGGGACGTTCTGCAGGGTGGGGTGTTCTTTGCTCTTTCTCAGCCGGATTATGCAAATAACGGATTTAACGGCGATTTTGATGATGCGACCCGCTACGTGCCGGAGGCTTTCGACAAAGGCACGATAGCATGCGTAGTCAGGCGAGACCGCTATAGCGAGCACAGACGAGATCTAGAGCCATTTCTACATCGCCTGGTATTCGTGGATGACACTATCGCGGCTCTACAGCGATTGGCCGGAGGTGTCTATGCTGACTGGGGGAAACCGGTTGTAGCGATCACGGGCAGCGCCGGCAAAACCACCGCAAAAGAGCTTACCGCTCATGTGCTAAGCCGGGGCGGACATCATGTTTTAAGGAATATAAAGAACTACAACAACGGTATCGGGCATCCGCTGACCGTGTTGAAACTCATCGCCGAACCGGACCATGACATAGCCGTTCTTGAAATGGGCATGTCCACTCCGATGCATGAGATCGAACGGTTGTGCCGGATCACCCCGCCCGATGTGTCTGTGGTCCTTAACGTGCTGCCGGTCCATCTGGAACACCTCGGCAGCATTGAGCGGATCGCAGAGGCAAAAGCAGAGATAGTTGCAGGAATGAAACCCGGCGGGACTGCGGTGTTGAATGCGGACGATCCGAGGGTTCTGGCGATGAGTTCTCTGTCCAAAGGCTCCACAGTAACTTTCGGTGTCCGGGAGCCCGCCGATATCATGGCAAGGGGCCAACGATCGAGCGGGTTCGGACAAACGGAATTCACCCTGGTCTGCCCGAGTGGCGAGGCGAGGGTCAAATTTCCGCTTGACGGGCTGCATAACGTTTATAATGCCCTTGCCGCCGCTGCGGTCGGTCTCGGCTTTGGTATGAACGTTGGTGAGATCGCGGACGCGTTGACTGATGTTGGAGTTCCCGAACAGCGGGGCGAGATACTGCGATTTGCCGCTGGATTTACCGTCATCAATGACTCGTATAACTCCAATCCGGATGCCTTGCTCAGCATGGCCGGGACACTGGTTGAAGGCGCGGGCACGGGCAGGAAGATAGTCGTGGCCGGCGAAATGCTCGAGCTTGGAACGGATGCGGCGAAGATCCATGAGGATACAGGCCGAAAGCTTGCGTCGATGGGGATCGATGTTTTGATAGGCGTACGTGGGATGGCGGAAAGCCTGGTTTTGGGTGCAAAAGGTGGCGGATCGGAAACGGCGATCTTTTGTGTCGATTCGGATGAGGCAGGAGCAAAGCTGACCGCGATCGTTCAGGCGGGCGACGTTGTATTGGTAAAGGGTTCGAGAGGGGTAAGGACAGAAAAAGTTGTAGAAGCGATACGATCAAAATTTGAATTGGAGGCGGCGAGATCAGCATAGGGCCATCGTGATCACGATGTGAGAGCGCGGCCTGCGGCGAAATTCAATGCTCTACTACCTTCTATATCAAGTGTTGTTCCGGCAGTATGGGGCGGGGAGCGAGTCCATTCTTTTCAAGGGAATGAACGTTTTTCAGTACGTTACATTCCGGACCGCGTGGGCAACTATAACTGCTCTTTTGCTCTCGCTGCTGCTTGGAAAATGGGTCATAAGAAAGCTGGAGTCGTTGAATGTTGGCCAAGAGATAAGGGAAGAGCTATCTGCCGAACATCAGGCAAAGAAGGGGACGCCTACGATGGGCGGGGTTTTGATCATCGGGGCGGTCATAATTTCGACACTTCTTTGGGCAAGGCTGGACAACGTGTTCTTGTGGCTGGCTCTTGGTGCGACTACGTTGTTTGCAGTGATCGGGTTTGCGGACGATTACATAAAGATCGTCAAGAAGCGAAGCCTCGGACTAACCGGTAAACAGAAACTTGCCGGTCAGCTTTTTACCGCTGTCGGTGTTTGGGGGGTGCTCTACCTTGCGACAAATTACACCTGGAAGTTGAGCATCCCGTTTTTTAAGGCCACGGTCGAAACCGACATATCGTACGTTGGCCCCTGGGTTTATCTGATCTTCATTGTATTCGTATTGCTAGGCTCGTCGAATGCGGTGAACCTGACGGACGGCCTTGATGGCCTGGCAACCAGCGTTACTTTTATAGCAATGGCGGCGCTCACTGCCCTAACCTACGTTTCGAGCGATCGCCGATGGGCAGACTATCTCGATCTTGCTCACAATCCAGCCTCTGGCGAGTTGACCGTATTTTGCGGCGCCATGGTCGGTGCGAGCCTGGGTTTCCTCTGGTATAACGCCCCTCCAGCCGAGGTTTTTATGGGCGATGTCGGATCCCTTGCGATCGGTGGAGCATTGGGAACGGTCGCGATCCTTACAAAGCAAGAATTCCTTCTTCCTTTTATCGGGGGAATATTCATTATCGAGGCGCTATCGGTAATGGTGCAGGTCGGTTATTTCAAATTCACGCGGCGGACAACCGGAATAGGAAAACGTATCTTTCTGCAGGCTCCACTGCATCATCATTTCCAAATGGCCGGCTGGCGGGAGCCAAAGATCGTATTCAGGTTTGTGATCGTGGCTATTTTGTTTGCCCTGTTAAGCCTGTCAACGGTCAAGCTGAGATAGCGAAGAATAAGGGTCACGTTCATTGGCAACGAGGTGATCTGCGAACATCTGTGGAACTGGCTGAAAGAAAAACATTGGTTCTTGGTGCAGGGCGATCGGGCGTTGCGGCGGCCCGATTTTTGGCGGAGCGCGGAGCCCTCGTCGCTCTCCACGACCGCAACGAGGTTGAGAATTGGAGCGAACAGGCAAGGTCATTGAAAACGTCACACAGTATAGGGCTTATCGGCGGACAAATACCCTCTTGGCTGCTGGATCAAATAGACCTTGTTGTGATCTCGCCCGGGGTTCCGACCAATACGATCCCGGCTCGCTATGTCGATAGAAAGGATGGAGAGGTTATCGGCGAGGTCGAGCTTGCGTACCGGTTCTTAAAAGGAAGGCTGGTGGGGATAACCGGTTCGAATGGCAAAACCACCACGACAACCCTGGTCGGCGAGATCCTCAAAGATGCAGGGCTAAAGGCCCAGGTCGGTGGGAATATAGGCAAGCCTCTGCTAGAGCTGGTGGAAACCGCCAGCGATGATACGTGGACCGTTGCGGAGCTTTCCAGTTTTCAGCTTGAGACTATCGTAGATCTCAAGCCTGCTGTCGCTGCATGTTTGAATGTGACGCCGAACCATATGGACCGCTACGACCTGTTCTCAGATTACGCCGCGGCAAAACGACGTATCTTTATGAACCAGGGGCCTGAGGATCTGGCCGTTCTGAATGCGGACGATGAGACCACGGCAGGCTGGGCCGGCGAGCTAAAAGCACATGTCGCAATGTTCAGCATCAGGCAGGAGCTTGAGGATGGGCTATTCCTGCGAGGGCGCGATCTGGTAAGCCGATCGGGCGGGAAGGAAAAATTGCTGACGACAAGGGACGAGATAAGCATCCGTGGGCTTCATAATGTCGAGAACGTTCTTGCCGCAATGGCGATAGGGCTTGCGTGCGGGGCATCGCCGGAGTCGATGCGAGACACCGTTAGCGGGTTTAAGGGGGTAGAGCACCGGATCGAACTTGTCGCAGAGATCAGCGGGGTGAGGTTCTATAACGATTCGAAGGCGACCTCGGTTGACGCGACCCTAAAGGCCCTCGATGCACTTGGCGAGGACACGGGCAAGATAGTTCTATTGCTCGGCGGACGCGGGAAGAATGCTCCGTATGCTCCGTTGATCCAGGGGATAGAAAGCTCGGTTAGAAAGCTTATAGTCTTTGGCGAAGATGCCGACAATATCGAAGCTCAGCTCGGAAGTGTTGCAGATATCGTACGGGCCGAGTCTTTGAGGGACGCTGTCGAAAAAGCCGCAGCGTCGGCGATGCCCGGAGATTCGGTACTATTGGCACCGGCATGTGCAAGCTTTGACATGTTCACAAGTTTTGAGGAAAGGGGAAGGGTATTTAAGGACGAGGTCTCACGGCTGAAGTCCGTTGCTGCGGACAAAGCTGCTTAGTTTGCGACGCGAGATTATGAAAAACGAGCGCATAGATTGGTTCATGTTCGCGATCGCCGCATCATTGGCGGTTTTCGGGACGATGATGGTCTATAGCGCGTCGGCGATGATCGCTCATCGCGAAACCGGCGGGGAGTCGCAGTTTACCTATTTTTTCAAACAGGCGGGCTTTACGGCGGCAGGTTTGCTGTTAATGCTCGCATTTAGCCGAATTGACCATCGCCGGTATAACAACGTTTGGGTGGTCGGCGTCGCACTGGTCGCAACGGTGACTTTGCTGAGTGCGGTGTTCGCATTTCCGGAGATAAATGGGGCGCAGCGATGGATCAGGTTCGGGAGCTTTTCGCTACAGCCGTCAGAAATGGCGAAGATCGCGTTGCCGATCTTTTTGGCATGGTTCCTGACAAAAAATCAGGAGAAGATCGGGGAGATCCGAGCGACCATGTTACCTGCCGCGGCGGTCTTCGCCCTACTTGGCGGGCTCGTGATAATGGAGCCGGATCTGGGGACCGCACTTGTGCTTGGGGCGATCTTTGCGGCGATCTATTTTACTGCGGGGGCAAGGCTGCTGCACGTTGCCGCCCTTGGCGTCGCCGTGCTTCCTATACTTGTTGGAGTTCTGGTATTCGCTCCGTGGCGGATGCGAAGACTTACGGCCTTCGTTGACCCATGCAACCCTGAGAATGCGGCCGACGCGGGGTATCAGGTGTGCCAGTCGCTTTATGCGATCGGGTCGGGCGGCATACTTGGCGAAGGTTTTGCGAAAGGCCAGCAGAAGCTCTTTTATCTTCCGTATCCGTATTCGGACTTTATTTTTTCGGTTGTTGGGGAGGAACTCGGGTTGGTCGGGACGCTTGGGATAGTCATCGCATTCGGGATGCTACTTTGGCGCGGTGCGAAAGCCGCGTTCAATGCTCCTGACCGGTTTGGGACTCTACTAGGTGTCGGGTTGATCACCGGGATCGTCGTGCAGGCTCTTTTCAACATCAGCGTGGTGACATCACTGCTGCCGGCAAAGGGCATTCCACTGCCGTTCATTTCCTACGGCGGATCGTCGGTATTGGTGACGCTGGCCGCGGTCGGAATATTGCTGAACATCTCAAAAGGCAGTGACATTTCCGATCCTCCCAGCCGCACTCCATTGAAAGGTAGGAAAGGCCGTCGAGGTCAAAGATAGGCTTTTGATGAAAGTTTTGTTTGCAGCCGGCGGGACCGGCGGACATATCTATCCAGCGATAGCCGTGGCGAAAGAGCTTGAACGCCGCGACAGCACAAATGCTTCGCTTTTTGTTGGTACCGCACGCGGCATGGAAACCCGCATCGTCCCCGAAAGCGGCTTTCAACTTTCTTTGATAAACAGCGCCGGACTGAAAAGCGTCGGGTTAAAGGCGATGCTGAAAGGGCTGGCCGTGATGCCAAAGAGCTTTGTTGAGGCCAGGCAAGTGATAAAACAGTTCCGGCCGCATGTGGTAGTTGGCGCAGGCGGCTACGTGTCCGGGCCGGTGCTGATGATGGCCTCTGTAATGGGACTGCCGACAATAGTGATGGATTCGAACGCTCTGCCGGGCTTTACGAATCGGAGGCTTGCACGATTTGTTGATAGGGCTGCCCTGACGTTCGAGGAAGCTCTTCCGTATTTTGGAAAGAAGGGCATTGTAATCGGCAACCCGGTGCGAAAGGAGTTCTTTGAGATATCGGCCAAACAGCGCGGCGAAAAGACACATCTGCTCATCTTTGGAGGATCGCAGGGGGCGAGGGCGATAAACAACGCCGTGACCGAGGCACTTGAGCATCTCGCTGCCGATGCAAGAAGGCTGACGATAACGCACCAGACCGGTGAAGGGGACTTTGAAAAGCTGCGCGAGGTCTATTCGCGTTCGGCGTTTGGAGATGCGGATGTGAGGCCCTTTATCGCGGATATGTTCGTCGAATTTGAAAAGGCCGATCTAGTTATCTGCCGAGCCGGTGCAACGACCTGTGCGGAGCTTGCCGCTGCAGGAAAGGCGGCGATAATGATCCCGCTGCCCTCCGCTGCGGATGACCATCAGCGGAAAAACGCCGAAGCCCTTGAACGGGCCGGTGCCGCCCGAGTGTTGCTCCAACGGGACATGAATGGTGCGGCAATAGCGGCACTTATAAAGGAACTGATAAATAGCCCTGACACGATCACTACGATGGAAAACGCGGCAAAAGGGCTTGGACGCAAAGACGCAGCGGAACGCGTCGCCGATCTGATCGAAGAGTTGAAAAGAAATGTTTAGACACGTAAAGAGAATTCATTTTATAGGGATCGGCGGGATCGGCATGAGCGGCATCGCCGAGGTCCTCGCAAATCTCGGTTTTGAGGTTTCCGGTTCGGATATGAAACGCTCGAACAACACCGACCGGCTGGAAAAGCTCTACGGGATGAAGATATGCGAGGGCCACTCCGCGGAGAATATTGGCGATGCACAGGTTGTGGTCTATTCTTCTGCGGTACGCGACAATAACCCGGAGATGATGGCAGCCCGGGAAGCCGGGATACCCGTCATCCCTCGTGCGGAGATGCTCGCGGAACTTATGGTGTTAAAACCATATGCAGTTGCCGTTTCAGGTACGCACGGAAAGACTTCTACTACTTCGATGGTGGCCACGATACTTAAACACGCCGGGGTTGACCCGACGACGGTTGTTGGCGGCGTGGTCGATACATTGGGGTCGAACGCGCAGCTTGGCACTTCGGAATGGTTCGTTACCGAAGCAGATGAGAGCGACCGCTCGTTCCTGATGCTTTATCCAACCATCGCGGTCGTGACGAACATCGACAAGGAACACATGGAGTCGTACAAGGGAATGGACGACGTGGTCCAGTGTTTTACGGACTTCGTCAACAAGGTGCCGTTTTTCGGAGCGGCGATCATCTGTCTCGATGACCCGAATGTGCAATTGATAATCCCTAATATCAAACGCCGTCGTGTCACGTATGGAATGACTGCACAGGCCGATATCTCTGCCCACGATATCAAATACAACGAGAATTTTGGTTCGACATTTACTGTTTGGCATGGTTCGGATGTACTCGGCGAAGTAGATCTGCCGGTGCCCGGAAAGCATAACGTCTATAACGCGCTTGCCGCAGCCGCAGTCGCGCTGGAGCTGGAGATACCGTTCGAAAAGATCGCAGAAGCGTTCGCAAAATTCAAGAACGCCAACCGCAGGTTCCAATTTAAGGGCGAGGTGAAGGGCATCCTGGTTGTTGACGATTACGGGCACCATCCGACAGAGATACTTGCGACATTGGCTGCGGCAAAGAACAGTGCCGGCGGCCGACGAACCGTGGTTGTGTTCCAGCCGCACAGATATTCAAGGACACAGGAGCTAATGGACGAGTTCGCACTTGCTTTCAATAACGCGGATGTCCTCTTCGTTCTTGATATCTACCCTGCGAGCGAGGAACCGATCGAAGGGATCACGGCCGAAGTACTGGCTGAGAATATCAAGAAATATGGGCACAAGAGCGCGAGTTATATAGGTGCCCTGGAGACGGCTGCGGCGACAGTTGCGGAACAGCTTCAGGAGGGAGACCTGTTGATAACGCTGGGTGCGGGCAATGTAACCCGTATATCAGACGAGATATTGGAGATCCTGAAAGGGAAATGAACCGGAGAGAGAATTTGTTGAATGGCTCGACGATCTAAAAGAATATCCTCAGACAGCAAAGCCGTGCGTCCGGCCCGTCGCGTGCGCCCAAAGAAGGCAAAACGCGGAGGCCGCGGGCCCGGCGGTGTCGTCAGAAAAAATCTGGCTCCACTCTTTCTGAGCAGTTGTATCCTCATCGGCATCATCGCCATGGCGTTGCTGGGCTACCGCTCCGTGACTGCATCGAACTTTTTTGAGATAGCCGAGGTAAACATACAGGGAACAGTAAGAGCCTCTGCAGAGACAGTGAAGCGTATCGTACTTGGCCGGGCAGAGCGCTCTGGCGTTTGGAACGCCGACCTGGCAGAGATCAGAGCAAAGATCGAGGAGCAGCCCTTCGTTCGTTCTGCGTCGGTGACGAGAATGCTTCCGAACGGGATCAGGGTCCAAATATTTGAACACGAGCCAAAGGCGATCGTGCGTTTAAAAGATGGGGATCACCTTGTAAATGGAGAAGGCCGTGTACTCGCAAGGTCGGAGGGGGTAGATCATTCGATCCCGTTCGCGATCCTGGGCTGGGACGAGGCGAAATCGGAAAAAGCGGACAAGGAAAATGCGGAGCGCGTCAGGATATTTGCTCAAATGCTTTCCGACTGGAGCGATCTTGGAATAGCGGATCGGGTGGAGAATGTAGATCTTCGCAGTATTAGAGAACCGAGGGCTATCATTAGAGATTCGGGGAGCCTCGTCTCCATTGCTCTCGGGCGTGATAATTTCGGCGAGAACCTCAGCCGCGGTATCAGGGCGATCGCCGGAAAAGGCAATATTTTTGAAGCGGTAGATCTTGTGGGCGCGAACATGATCCTAGCCCCAAGGAAGCAACAGAACGAGAAACCGGCGGCGCGTTGACCGAGCCGCCCGTAAAGAGCTATGAAAAATGAGATTCACGCAATAGGCCTTGACATCGGTACCAGTCGGGTAAGGTGCGTAATTGGCGAAGCTGCCGACGATGGCCGAATGAACATAGTCGGATTTGGAAGGGGAGATTCCAAGGGGTTACGTCGCGGAATTGTTACCGGAGCCGAGGCTGTTGCGGAGAGCGTCAAGAAAGCCGTCGGCGAGGCAGAGCGCGTGAGCGGGCTAGAAGTGCACTCGGTGACCGTGAACCTCTCGGGCGAACACTATCGAGGGGAAAACAAGAGCGGAGTCGTTGCCGTGGCAGGTGCAGGGCGGGAAATAACCCCCGACGACGTCGAGCGCTCGCTTGAGTCCGCCAGCGCCGTCCAGCTTCCGGCCGGCTGGGAGGTCTTTGACCGACTTCCTCAGGAATTCATCATCGATGGGCAGGACGGCATTACCGAGCCGATCGGTATGAGCGGATCGCGGCTCGAAGCGCTTGTGCATATCGTTACCGGGCCGAGTGCGGGCCGCCAGAATCTTGAAAAGGCTGTTCGTCGTTCCGGCCTTTCTGTTGACCGGATGGTCCTTGAGCCTGTGGCCGCCGCTGAAAGCACATTGACGGACGATGATCGTGAGTATGGCTGCGCACTTGTGAACATCGGCTCCGAGATCACAAGCCTGATGATATTCGGCCGAGGTGCTGTTCAGCACACGTCGGTCTTTCCATTCGGGGGGCTTCATTTTACGAAGGATATTGCCGTCGGGCTTAGGGTCTCAATGCAGGAGGCGTCGAAGATCAAGCATTCGTTCGGGTGTGTAGCTTCGTATTTGCTTGGCGACGATGAACGCAATGAACTGATCGAGATCGTGCCGGTGGGCCGGAGCGAGACCCGAGGGCTTAGCAAGGAGATCCTTTGCGATATCATGCAGCCGCGAGCCGTCGAACTGCTTCAGCACATTGCCCACGAAGTTGCGAGGACCGAGGCTCAGATACCGAGCGGCGTCGTACTCACCGGCGGCGGAGCGATCACCCGAGGGATGGTGGAGATAGCTGAGCAGGTCTTCGATTCGCCTACGCGGATCGGCCTGCCGCAGCACGACCTGATCGGCGGGCTATCTGAAGGCATTGAAAGCCCGGAATGGGCGGTGGCGTGTGGGCTTGCGCTCTCATCAATGCGGACACAGCTTCGCGAAATGGGTTCGGGTAGGTCAGCATCAGGAAAAGTTGCAGCATGGTTGGAAACTTTTCGCGAAAAATTTCGATGAATGTAACCTGCGGACTGGATTTTTACCACAAATCATTGTATGCTTTTTCGCCATCAGCACAATATCTTGTTGATATTGAAAATCCAGTCAACAGCGAATTCGAACAAGGTCTCATGACGGCAAAGCCCGTAAGTTTTCCGGGGAAGCCGTTCAATTTGGATGGAAATAATGAATAGCAGCGGAATTAAAATGTTCATCGACGAACCACCGATCACAGGTGCCCGGATAAAGGTTGTCGGTGTTGGCGGCGGCGGGGGAAATGCCGTGAACCGGATGATAGACGAGGGCATCAAGGGCGTTGAGTTCATCGTTGCCAATACGGATCTCCAAGCTCTCAATGCGTCGAAAGCTCCGATCAAGATCCAGTTGGGCGGAAACTCGACACGTGGACTTGGTGCGGGTTCTAATCCGGAGGTCGGGAGAAAGGCGGCCCTTGAAGACCACGAAAAGCTACTTGACGTGCTCGAAGGCTCGGATATGGTCTTCGTTACGGCGGGGCTCGGCGGAGGTACCGGTACGGGAGCTGCTCCTGTGGTCGCATCGTTGGCGATCGAATTGGGGGCATTGACCGTTGCGGTAGTTACGAAACCGTTCGCTGTTGAGGGCAAGAAACGAATGGCCCAGGCGGAAGAGGGCTTGGCTGAGCTTCGCGGTTGTGTTGATACCATCATTACCATTCCTAACTCAAAGCTGCGTGAAGTTGAAGAGAAGATCACTTTGATGGACGCGTTTCGCTGTGCTGACGATGTTTTGCTGCAAGCTGTTCAAGGGATCACTGACCTTATCACAACGCCGGGCATAATCAATCTCGATTTTGCCGATGTCACTACCGTTATGAGGGGCAAGGGGGTCGCCCTTATGGGTGTTGGAAGCGCAAGCGGAGAGGATGCGGCATCGAAAGCGATGCGAGCGGCTCTCGACTATAAACTTCTTGAAGAAAACTCCATCACCGGTGCAAAGGCCGCACTGATAAACGTGACCGGCAGTGCGAACATGCCGCTTGGCGAGATCGAGGACGCCATTGGTATGATCGAAAGCGAATCCGACGAGAACGCCGACATCATTTGGGGGAATGTCATCCGCGAAGAGCTCGGTGACGAGATACGTGTAACTGTTATCGCCACCGGTTTTGACACCGCGAGACCGGCGATGATGCCGGCCCCCAAGCCGCTTGAGCTTCCGGCAGCAGCAAACGGCGGTGCGGCACCGCTTTTCCCGCCACGTGAACCTGCTCAGCAGGAGGACCTTGAGGTTCCCACATTTATAAGGCGTCAGGCAGACTGATCTAAACGCAGAACGAACACCTGGAAAATGGCTGAGAGACCTAGGGGGTCTTTCGGCCATTTTGCTTTTTTTGATGCCTGCCGTCCTAGCCTGAACCGGCTGGGGAACGCGCGTTCACCGGGTGAACACCGTCGCAGAATTGAGACGCGGTGAGACGCCGGGTCGGGACGGATGTTCCAAATTTCCGCATTTTCTTGTATCCGGTTGCCGATAATCGTTCCACTTTTTGCATTAAAATGTCCAAAGTGGAACGGGTTAAATGTTGACTCGATTCGGTTTGCGGCGAAAAATCGTCCCATATTGCAAAATGAGTGTCTGTTAAGTGGGACGATGAAGTGTTTTATTCTGATAGACTTTCCGGTTTTTAAATATCAAATATCGAACTGAGCCTCACGCGGGCTATTTTCCTATATATGGGAAGGCCGGCCAAGGGCAATTTGCGCGATTTGCACGATTTGCACGAAATGAAAGGTGAGAAATGAGAAATGAGAAGTGAGAAGTGAGAAGTGAGAAGTGAGAAATGGGATCGTAATATCGACGGCCAGACCCCGCTTCGGTTCTCTCGGTTGGTCCGCGTTAGAAAATAGCCTGGTTGAGCTGCTTAGGGATCTGCGGGTTGGCGGGATTATCGGGCGGAGATCTGTCGCCCGCTGAAGCGGGCTGGGGTTCTGTTTGTGGTCGTGTTCCAC
>CALMAH010000035.1 GCA_937859595.1 uncultured Acidobacteriota bacterium
CCCCTCCTATCCAGGAGGGGAGCTTTTTGGTTGCGTGTTCTACCACCCCGTCAGCCGAAACGGCTGCCACCCCTCCTATCCAGGAGGGGAGCTTTTTGGTTGCGTGTTCTACCACCCCGTCAGCTTCGCTGCCACCCCTCATATCCGGGAGGGGAGCTGCGGAGAGGCGTTCGGCGGGGTCGGTCTTTGCGGCGACGATTATCAGGTTTTGCAGCCGGTCGTCGCGGGCTTCGGGGCGGACCTTGTAGAGATGGACGTGAGGAAAAACTGCCTGATAGGTAGCCATTTCGGCCTGTAAAAACAAGCTGGCAGGGCCTCGGATGGCCGAGCCGATATTGAGGATGACAACGCCTTCGTCGTTCAAAACGGCGTGCAGGCGTCGGACGGCCTCGATGGTGGTCAGGTGGTGCGGAACTGTAAAAAGCGAACCGAAGGCGTCCATCATAACGGCGTCGTACGCGGCTTCGGGTGCTTTGTTTAGAAAGACGCGGCCGTCCTCGTGAAATATCCGCAGCCGGGGACTGTCCACGAGGCCGAAATGCTGCCGGGCGATGGCGGTCATCCGGGGGTCTATCTCGACAACGTCGATGCGGGCTTCGGGATATTCGCGGAGGAAATCCTGTGGAAACGAAAATCCCGCTCCGCCGATCATCAGCGAATGGCGGTGATCGGGCCTGTAAAACCGGACAAGGTGATAGAACCGCGTGTAGTCGAGCGCAAGGTCGTCGCCGTCGAGATATTTGGCGGATTGGAGCGTGGCGGGGTCGGTCATCAGCGCACGCATCGGGCGGCCGGTTTCGGGGTGCACAGTATCGAAAACGCGGACGCGGGTGTATTCGGTGTCGATGTCGTGGAGATTGCTCGCTCCGGCGAGATAACTGCTGCCGATCTCGGATGAAACTATGCCGAGCACAAACACTGTTAGAGCGGCGAAATTGAACCGCGTGAACGAAAATCCCGCAAGCAAAACGGCGACGGCAAACAGCACGGCTGCGACAAGATAGAGCGTGCGGGTGCTGCCGACAAATGGTATCAGGATGAAGCCCGCGGCAAACGTACCGGCGATCGAGCCGATGGTAGAGAGCGCGTAGAGGCGGCCAACGGTGCTGCCGGTCTCGTCGAGCGAGGCTATGCGTAGCTTGCTGGCGTAGGGGATAACAAAACCGAGCGCGACGCTTGCGGGTGCGAAAAGCAAAAGCGAAGCAAGCAGCGAACGGAATTCAAGGCCGACAGGCGCGGCGGAAACGAACATGAGGATCGGCTCCTGAAGCAGGATCGTTACCGAAACAAGCCCGCCTGCCGCAAAGATCGCCGCCGACAGAACACGGACGTCCGGTTTGCGGTCCGCCATTTTACCTCCGAGCCAATAGCCGAGGCTGAGCGCGGCCAGGATGACGCCGATCAAGCTGGTCCAGACGTAGGTCGATGTGCCGATGAACGGAGCGACGATGCGCGAACCGGTGATCTCATAGATCATCACAAGCGCTCCGCAGAGAAAGACCGCAAGCTCAAGAGAGAGCCCAGGGAGAGAGGAATTTTTTGTTTCAGACACGATGATGCCCTGTTTTGAACAGTATCGAAACTCTAACAAAACAGGGCAAAGGGGGGCAAACCGAAGTTTTAGGCAGATGCTATGCTACGGCCGTTTTTTTTTCTGAGGTGTCGTGGACAAAGGTTAGCCAATCGGCGCCGTCGGGGGCCGGTTTTTCGGCCATGATTATCTTGAAAAATTCATCCTGAAGCTGACGGGTAATGGGGCCGGCCTTGCCGCTGCCGACCGTGATGCGGTCGACCGAGCGGATGGGCGTGATCTCAGCCGCAGTGCCGGTGAAAAAGAGTTCGTCCGCGAGATAGAGAGCACCGCGCTGGATGGTGGTCTCGATCACCTCAATGCCGAGGTTTCGTGCGATCTGAATAACGGAATCACGCGTGATGCCGGGCAGGATCGACGCCCCGAGCGGCGGCGTGATGAGCTTGCCATTGTTAACGAGGAAAAGATTTTCTCCCGAGCCTTCGCTGACCATGCCGCGGTCGTCGAGAGCGATGCCTTCGGAAAAGCCGCCGAGCACAGCCTCCATCTTGATGAGCTGCGAATTCATATAATTCGCGGCGGATTTGGCCATGGTCGGCAGGGAATTTGACGTGATGCGCGTCCAGCTAGAAACGCAAACGTCGATGCCATTCTCGAGAGCCTCTTCGCCGAGATATTTTCCCCATTGCCACATCGCAATGTAAACATCGACGGGGTTGCCAAAGGGATTTACGCCAAAAGCTGGCTTTTCTTCATCAAGCCCACGGAGGACGACCGGGCGGATATAGCATGAATCGAGGCCGCTTTCGCGGATAAGCTCAACGGTGGCATTGCAGAGATCGTCGCGGCCGTAATCCTGCTCCATCCGGTAGATCTTTGCCGAGTTAATGAGCCTCTGCATGTGCTCCGGCAGGCGGAAAACGGCCGACCCTTTGGTCGTGTTGTAACAACGGATCCCCTCAAAAACGCTGGAACCGTAATTGACCACGTGGGACATCACATGTATGCGGGCGTCGTCCCAGGAGATAAATTCACCGTTCTTCCATACCTTTGACGAGATCTTCATTGTTGCAACATCTTTTCCTGCCATAATATTCAAATAACTCCCTTTTAGATAATAGTTTAAATAGTGGTGTTCGCGAGCGGAACTTATGAAGGCTGTTGCATGGAGATAAGACTTCCAAACAACATCAAGTTCCAGAATAATACTTTAACGGGTATATGGCAAATATTACTGCGGCTTATGATGACATAAGCCCGCCGTTCGCAATAAGAAAGACGGGCCTCAAAAACAGCAGGCAAACGAGGATATTACGGCCTCGTCAGAGGATACGCATACGGGGAGCGGTGTCCGCCAGCCTGGACGAGAAGATGTCTGCACCGGCACCGAGGAATACCTCAAGCGTTATCGGTACGTCGCCAGCTTCATCCAGTGTCGGAAGCACTGTAAAATCAATGGTCTGAACACCCGGTTCGACATCGACCGGCCCGCTTAGGATGGTTGGCCCGACGATCACGAGCGATCCGATGCGGAAATTGATAATAGCCTGAGAGGCCCCTCGTACACCGGTCACACGTATCCGGAACTTGGTCGGCACGCGCGCGCCGCCGCGGATCTGGATCGTGGTTACGGTAAACGGTTCGCGGGTGTGGACGCGATTGGTGACATTTAATATGTCCGCACGGCCTCCGGGGCCGAAGTTCTCGATCGCGAAGATATCAGGCCGGGCGGGCACCATAGTGATCACACCTCTAACGACCGTTCCATTAAAATTGATCACCATCGGATGTTCGGTGCCGGCAACACTGTTAGGGATGGCGTTGGGAGTGACGAAAATGATCTGGTTTCGGCTGACGGACTTGATGCCGCAGGCGACGCCATTGATCGCGATAGATACACCGCTAAGCTCAATAGGCAGCGGGAAACGACGGTCAAACGAACCGACCGCAGTGCGGGGAACCACCGGCCGATTGAGGGCCGGGCCAAAATTTAACGCGACCAGCATCCCCGGCGAAACGCCGCGAACGGAGCCAGGTGTTACGGGCGTCGGTGTCGGCGAGGGCGAAGGCGTCGGGCCCGGAGTCGGTGTTGGAGTGGGCGTTGGCGTCGGAGTCGGCGTCGGCGTCGGACTCGGGGTCGGCGTTGGCGAGGGCGTCGGAGCCGGCTCGTTCAAAATCGGCAGCCGCGAGGCACCCGTCGCAAGATTGTACGAGACGACCTGCTCATTCAGCCGGGCCGGCTGATAGAGATAATACACCTCAGTATTCAGATCCGGATTGCCGGTCCCGATCTCGGTAAGCCCGAGGTTAAAGGCGATACGGCGAACGGAATTGCTCGGAAGCGGTTGTGTCGATGCGAGAAAGGCGAAAGAGATCGGCAGCTTTGTCAGCCGAGTAAATTCGGGGCCATTGCCGATCTCAGGAACATCGGGTTGCGGTATCGGGAATGAATATATCTGAACCGGGCGAGTCTCTTCAGGGTTTAGCCCCTCATCATTTTCGGTCGCGACCGTGCCGTTCGGCATGATATTGAGCCGCGACTGGAGGACGATCGTGGCCGGAGTGCCATTGGCGTCATAATCGGTAAAACCGGGATAGCGCTGGACGTCGCCGCCCGTCGCCGTCTCGTCAGCGTCGCTTCGGGCGTTGATACGTGTAAACTCCTCCTCATTGATGTTGTAGAGATAGGTGGCAAACGATTCCTGGTTCTCGCCCTGGTGTTCATTTGCAAGATCGGCGTAGGACTCGAAGGCGATGTAATTGCCATCGCGGCTCATACGCCGCCCGAGGTCGAGGATATTCACGGGGTCGCCGGGATTCGTCGAAGTAGTGACGGTCACCTGGCGTTTCAGAGTACCCGGCCCACCCGTCAACGCAAGTTCGGAGACAAATATCTCCTCGTTGCGGCTGGTAGAGGGATTGTTGCCGCCGGTCATGCCGATGATCGGGTTATTGCCCGTACTGGCGAAAACCACGCGCGAGCCATTGCCGGCGATCGAAGGCCGCGCATTATAGATCGGATCAAAGATAGGCCCCCGAGGCGTTTCAGTGATCTGGCAGATCGTTCCGGTGCCGGTAATAGACGGCAGACAGACCGGCAGTTCCCCGTTGCCCAGCTTGCCGGAAGGCTGATTAAGGCTGCCGCCGCCATTTCGGGCGAAGGTAAATATCTCGTCGTTATCCTCATTATCGGGAAAGCTGTTGCGTCCGGGTATAAGATCGCGCGAGGAGACGAATGCGATGATCGAGCCATCGTCGCTTATGCTGGCGTCGTGGTTGTCGTCCGCAATGACCGGAAATGTCGTGGGCGAGCCGGGCACAGGCAGCCGGCTGGGGTCGGTGTTCGTTACTGCGATGAAAGTTCCCAAAGCGAGGTCAACGAACGGGATCTCTTCGCCCGAGGTCAGGTCCGCCGGAGCATATGCCGGGATCTCGTAAAGCCAGATCTCGAGATTGCCGTCGTCGGTCAGCGGATTTGCTGCCGGCGTCGGAGTAGGCGTCGGGCTTGGCGTCGGAGTGGGCGTCGGTGTCGGGCTTGGGGTTGGTGTTGGCGACGGCGTAGGTGTCGGGGTCGGCGTCGGGTCGCTGAAATCGTTTGCGTTGAAACTGCCCGGATTTGTCGTGTTCGGGTCGGTCGGCCTGGATGTGGTCGCATTGGAACTGAAAACGATCCAGCGGCCATCGTTGCTTATCTGGGGCCGCGTATTCACTATCTCGACCCTTGTATTGTCGAACGAGGGGAGTCCGAGCGTATTAAAAAGCAGACTCTTCGTATCGGTGATCTGAAAGATCTGGCGCTGGGCATAATCGTAAAGGAAGATCTCGGTGTTGCCATCCTCGTTTCGAGGGTTGACCGTGGCAAGATTGCCCTTGGATTCGAAGACGACAAAGCGGCCGTCGCCGCTTATCGACCCGGCAAAGGAAGACTCTTCCGAGTTGGTGAACTGGCCGATGATCGAATCGACCTGGCCGGAGATGACCGAATAAAAAGCGAAAAGAAAAAGACTGCTAAATCCGAGAATGACGCGAAGCTTCACAAAACTCCTCCAAAATAATGGCTAAGAAAGCCGTAAGCGGCTGCCGCAAAAGGCAATGCCCGTGAGCACATACAAAACTCTAATTCTAAGCCCTGGGCAGCGGTTCCGCAAGGCAGACCCCGACGAATAGATATCGCAAAAGATAACTCGGCTTTGATGCCCGGGAGCCAAATGGGGTTGTCATTCGACAAACGCGGAATTTTTCATACCATAAGTTCTGAAGGGCGGCGGCCCGGAACGAATGAAAAGAGACAGCGTTAAGATAATGTTGGTCGCGGGCGAGGCCTCGGGCGATGCCCACGCTGCAAAGCTTGCACGCGCGCTGATAGATGCGCTGCCGGAAGCGGATGTGGAACTTTTCGGATGTGCGGGGCCGAAGATGCGGAGCTCGGGGGTCGAGGCAATTGTCGCGGCTGACGAACTTTCGGTGATCGGGCTGCCGGAGATCGCCCGTGCACTGCCGATGTTCTTAAGTGCGTTCAGAAAGCTGAAGACCGCCGCAAGGGAACGTCGACCGGACGTAGCGGTGCTCATTGATTTTCCCGATTTCAATATGAAGCTGGCGCGGTCGCTGAAGAAACAGGGGCTGACGGTGGTTTACTATATCTCGCCGCAGCTTTGGGCGTGGCGAAAATACCGGTTGCGGACGATCAGAAAATACGTTGACCTGGTGCTGGCGATACTCCCATTCGAGAAGGATTGGTACGCGGGGCACGGGGTAGAACATGTCGAATATGTCGGGAACCCGCTTGCCCGGGAGGTGGCACCGGCATCTACCAGGGAGGAGTTTTGCGAACGCCACGGGCTGGACCCGGCGCGGCCGCTCGTCGCACTGCTGCCGGGGAGCCGGAGAAAGGAGATCACCAAGATACTCCCGGATATGCTGAACGCGGCATCGCTGTTGGCTGAGGAAAAGCCGGCCGTGCAATTTGCAGCGGCTTTGGCGGCGGAACGGCACCGGGAGCTGTTTGCCGAGATAGCCGCGAGCGGAGCGCCGAAGGGGATCGCGGCCGTTGTGGGCGAGACCTACGACGCACTGAACGCGGCCGATGCGGCGGCCGTAACGAGCGGGACGGCGACTCTGGAGACGGGGATCATAGGGGTGCCGATGGCGATAGTTTATAAAACGTCCGCGCTGAATTACGGGCTTCTGAGGCCGCTGATAAACGTGGAACACTTCGGGTTGATAAACCTGATCGCGGGCGAGCGGATAGCAAAGGAATTGATACAGGGCGAATTTACGCCGGAGACGCTGGCGGCGGAATTAGCGAGGCTTTTGGAGCCCGATACGAACGCCGATGTCCGGTCGCGGCTAAAGGCAGCGGCAGACAAGCTAGGCCACGGCGGGGCTTCGAAGCGAGCGGCCGAGGCCATAATCGGCCTGATGAACAGCCGAGGCCCGAGTTAGCAGACAAAGAAGGACCGTACTCAGTTCCTTCGCGAGAGACGCGCGGCGACGGATTCATCAGCCTCGGCGAGGGCTAGCTTTTGCTGTTCGCGGTAGATCATCGACCGGACGCGATAGGCGTTCAATAGTTCACGATCGGCCTCGATCGCCTGTGACAGATCGGCTAACGCGGCTTCCACATCACCGAGATAGTAATTGGCAATGCCGCGATTGAGATAGGCACCCGGGAGCGATGTCCTGAAGGGCGAATCGAACCCGATATAGCGCGTATAGTCGTTAAGCGCCGACGCATAGTCCTCTTTCCGGCTAAACATAACGCCCCGATTGTAGACCGCATCGGGGCCGGCATTGTGCTCGATCGCTCTCGACAGGGTGCTGATCGCAAGGTCTGTCTCGCCCTTTACACCGAGGGCGATCCCGAGGCCATGTAACGCCGGGCCAAAGTTCTCATTGCTGACGAGAGCGTTCCGATAGTCGGCGATCGCCTCGTCAAAGCGCTCGAGGTCGCGATAGACGTTGCCCCGATTCGATAGAAAGCGCGGATTATAGGGATCAAGATTTATGGCCCGATCGAAGTCATCCAGAGCTCGTCGAAATTCACGGGTTTGACGGTAAAGGATACCGCGATTGTTATAGGCATTGGCGAGATTGGGCCGGTCGCGGGACGAGGACGAAAGATATATCTTGTACATCTCCATCGCCCGTTCGGGCTGGCGTGTCCGCTGATAGGCAAAGCCGAGATGATAATAGGCCTCGATGTTCTTAGGGTCAGTGCGGACCACGCGGGAATAGAACACGATCTGGCAAGGAAAGTCGGCCGGCTCACACCCCGATGATTGCGCGAATAGCGCCGACGAAAGGAAAAGCATCGTGACGACAATGGCACCGGAACGGAACGTCATTGTCATAGCAAACCACCTCCTTTTTGCGGGAGCCTGCTGAAAAGTTTACTTCAAATATAATTGCGGCGTCAGCAGGCGGACCGACGGCCGCGGCCGTGCGCTGCCAATGAAATATCAGCGGCTGCCGGCCAGTTCCGCCGCCTTCTTTTCGTCCGCAGCGGAAAGATCGTTCTTGCCCACCTCGCGATAGAGCAACGCTCGGACACGGTAGGCATTTACGAGTTTCGGGTTTGCCTTTATCGCTTCGGTCGCGTCGGCGATCGAGCGTTCGGCATCATTTGTCGAATAATAAACGGCGATGGCCCGGTTGAGATAGCCGTCCGCGAGTTTGGCGGTGTCCTTGACGTCCGACTCGATGTATTTCGTGTAATCGGCGACGGCCTTTGCGAATTCGCGTTTCTGGCTGTACAGAACACCGCGGTTGTAATAGGCCTCGGGTTCAGGAGCGATCTCAAGAGCCTTTGTGAAATCGCTGATCGCGTTGTCGGCATCGCCCCTTGCGGAATAGGCGAGGCCACGTCCGATAAGGGCAGCGGCCTTTTCCGGTTCGAGTGAGATGGCCTTATCGTAGTCCTTGATCGCGTCGTCGTGACGCTTAAGGTCAACGAAAACGTTTCCGCGATTGACATAGAACGAGGCATTTTCGGGCCTCAGCTCGATCGCCTTTGTGTAATCCGCGGCGGCTTTTTCCAGATCTCCCGCCGCACGGTGGGCGATCGCGCGGTTGTTGTAAGCGTCGGACAGGCTCTCCGGGTCGGTAACGCCTGCGGCAAGGTATCGGTCATAGTTCTCGATGGCTTCCTTGAGGTTGCCCTTTAGCTGATGTGCCCGGCCGAGGTTGTAATACGACTCGACGTCCTTTGGGTTCGACTTCAAGGCCTTGGAATAAAAAGCGATCAGGCAATCGTGATCGTCCTCGGCACAATCGGTAGCCTGTGCCAATGCGACCGACGAGGCCGCGAAAAGAAGGATCACTGCGAAAAAAATGGTCTTGAGGTGTCTCATAGATCTCATGATAAAAAAATTCAATCCTTGCCGAGGGAGCGTTTTAACTCCTTGATCTCCTCTTTGAGCCGGCCGAGGCCTTTTACGTGAGCGTTCTGCCGCTTGAAGTCATCGAGCGGCTGGATGGGTGTGCCCCACCAGACGCCCGGGCGGACGATCTTGCCGGGCAGGACGCCCGCCTGCGAGCCAATGACGGCACCGCTCAAAACCCGAACGTGGTCGCCAAAACCGACCTGGCCGCCGATAATGCAATCGTCTTCAATGACGACGCTGCCGGAAATTCCGGTCTGCGCCGCGATAACACATCGTTTCCCAATATCTACATTGTGGCCCACCTGAACGAGATTGTCTATTTTTGTGCCGGCGCCGATACGCGTTAGCCCGAGAGCGCCGCGATCGATACAGGTATTCGCACCGATCTCGACATCGTTCTCTATGGCCACGGCGCCGATCTGGGGAAACTTGATGTACTCGCCATCGTCGCCCTTTACAAAACCGAAGCCGTCCGCACCGACGACGACGCCCGCGTGGAGGATGACGTTATCGCCGACCGAACAGCCATCGTAGATCACGACATTTGGGTGGATGACGCAATTGCTGCCGATGGAAACTCCGCTGCCGATCTTTGCGCCTTCAAGCAGATGAGTGCCGCCGCCGACGGCCGAGCCGGTCCCGACCGAGCAGAAGGCAGCGGCAAAAACACCTTCGCCGAGAAGGGCATCTTCGGCGATGTCAGCATCGGGATGTATCCCGGGGCCGCGATGTTCCGGCGTGTGGAGCAGTGCGGCAAGGCGGGCGAACGCGAGTTTCGGCTTTCGAACAACGATATAGGCCGTGTCATTTGCGACGGCCAATCCCGGACGGGCGTCAGCCGAAACGATGACGACAGAGGCCGCGGTCGGCGGGAGCGGACCGGAGCGGTCGTAGAATGATGCCTGGCCGTTGGCCGCGCGCGCGATATCGGCGACGGAAAGTACCTCGGCCTCGGAGCTGCCGATGAGTTCACCGCCGATGACTTCAGCGATCTCGCTAGCTTTCATTCGTTACAATTTAAATGTTTTTTGCCGATTTGTCAGGCGGTTCTTTCGGCGGCGTCTATGGCCGACTGAAGAAATATCTCGATGCCGGCTATACGGAGGCCGTTGGCAATCTCCAACCGGCGAAGGACGGCGGCCGCCTCGCTGTCAAGAAAATCCAGGTCGGCGAGGTCGATAGTGACAGGCCCCTGGCCCTCTTCAAGAAGCTGGGAGGCGACACGTTCGATAACGACGGCGTCGTCGAACAGCAATTCGCCCTCGACGCGAAGCACTGTGCCCCGGCCATTATCGGCAGCGGATTGGGTTATCTGAGTCGGCATTTTTACGGACGTTTGATGCAGCAATTACGTCGCACGGCCTACTTTGTTTCGCAGATGCCGAGAATTTTACACAAATTTACATTTTGTGCATAGGCGACAGGACGTTCAATTGCGTCTTCGGGTGGCGAGATAGACCCCCGCGAAGACGAGAGAGGCGGCGACGATAAAGCGGGTATCGACGATCTCGTTCAAGAAAAGAACGGCAAGAATGAAGCCGATAAGCGGCTGGAGATAGATGTAAACGGCGACGGTAGAGGCGGCGACGCGTTCGAGGGCGTAGGCATTCAAGAGGTAGGGGCCGGCGGTGGCGACAATAGCAATATAGAGTACCAGCCACCAGACAAGCGGCGATATCGAGTCAAGTTCGACGGCGGAAAACGAAACCAAACCAAGAGGAACGCAAATGGCCGCCGCAAAAATGAAGACCCACATCATCGAGCGAAAGGCGCCGTTGCGGGTGATGACCTCCTTCGAGGTGGCAACGTAAATGCCGTAGGAGAGGGAATTTAGGATGATAAGCAGGTCGCCGAGCGTGGTCTCGGACGAGAACGACGCCTTGCGGGGATCGATAAGTATGACCACGCCGAGGGCCGCCAGCACAATGCCAATGGTCTTGATCAATCGGAGGCGTTCGGTGCCGATGATGGCGCCGATGGCGACGGTGAATATGGGGATGGTAACGGCGAGCAGCGATGTATTTGACGCCTTTGTAAGCGAAAGGCCTCCAATGAACAAGAGCTGGTTAAATGTGACCCCAAAAAGGCTCATGACCGCGAGCCGGCGATAGTCAGACCGATCGCGGAGCCAGAGCCTGCCCCGCATCCACTGAACGACAAAAAGTATCAGGGCCGTGATCCCAACACGAAACCCAACCAAAGCCACCGCCGGTAATACAGCCAGGACCACCTTGCCGATCACCGGCAGCGAGCCGAAAAACGCCTGAACGGCAAGAAGGGCGGCATGCGGTAAATATTCATTTTTCGATCTTATGTGCTCCAGAATTCGCCACCCAAATTATGAAAGCAAAGTAAAAATAGTTTCTATACCAGTCTAACGTAATGTATATTCAAACTAATCCAGATCAGCTTTGAAGTCTATAGATCAGAGAAAAATCAACTCTTATGAAAAAACGAGTAATATCACGATTCTTAGTCGTTGCTTTATTAGGTATAGCACAAACTGTTTATGCGCAAGACTTTCCGTATCATCTTTATGCTCCGCGCACGATGGCCGAGTTGGCGGAGTTGAGTTCCGTCGCTGAAGAAACCCAAACCATCGGACTTACTCAAATCGGGATAAGTGCTAAACCGTTTTATTCGGCAGTTAGACTGGAATATGTTGGTGGGCCGAGAGATCTGACCGAGAGGAAATTGGGATTTTATAAAATTTGGGCTTCGGCATTAAATGTTCAAAGTGCAAACACAAAAGCCAACGTTCTAGACATCCTTCAAAAAGAGTATCTTTTCAAAGAATGTGACAAAGAATACTGGATCACGGTGTCAACTCCGGCGGCAAATGATCTTCCAAAGAACATGAAGAAAGGGGACAGGATAACACTTTATTTGATGTTGGCCGGCGGCATGAAGTTTGACAAAGAGGCGTGGAACGGAATGTATTTGGCCAATTCGTTTAGGAATTACGAGTGAATCTTGTTACCAAATGACGTTCAAACTCAGTGGCACATCCTCGTTCAAGGTGATCGTGATCTAAAAAGTCACGCTAAACCAATCAAGTGATCAACCGACTTTTCTTCCTCACATTAGCATCATCGCAGGCGTTTCGAGCATTTGTTTGAAGGTATAAAGGAACTTTGCCCCGGTGGCTCCATCGACCACGCGGTGGTCGCACGACATCGTTACGTGCATAATGTTTCGCACGGTTATCTCGCCGTCGCGGACCACGGGTGTCGGCGTCGATGCACCGACGGCGATGATGGCGGCTTCGGGCGGATTGATGATGGCCGTAAATTCCCTGATACCCATCATACCGAGGTTACTGATAGAAAATGTCGCTCCGGTGTATTCCTCGGGCTGGAGCTTTTTGGCCTTTGCTTTGGCGGCAAGGTCTTTTATTTCGGCTGAGATCTCGGCGAGGCCCTTGAGGTTGGCACCACGAACGACCGGCGTGATAAGCCCCTCATCTATTGCTACGGCAACACCTATGTCTGCCTGTTCGTAAAAACGGATGGTCCTATCCTGATAGGACGAATTGACAAACGGATGCCTGAGCAGGGACATCGCGGCGGCCTTGACGATGATGTCGTTGACGCTGATCTTGGCATCTTCACCAATTGCTGCGTTGATCTGTTTACGAGTGGCGAGCGCGTGGTCCATCTCGATCTCGACGGTCAAATAGAAGGTCGGGATAGGGCCGATGGACTCGGCCAATCGGCTGGCGATCACCTGCCGGATCTTCGAGGTGGGTTCATCGCTGAATGCGGAAGCCCCAACCACGGTCGAAGGTTGAAATTGTTTGGCTGCCGCCGGCCTTTCCCCGCCTTTGAGAGCCTCCTCAATATCGCGTTTAATGATACGGCCGTTAGGACCGGAGCCGGAAATGCTTTTTAGATCGATGTTGTTTTCAGAGGCCATCCGGGCGGCGATCGGCGAGACAAGCATCCGGCCGCCATTTGAACTCGGAACGGTTTCTTTAGAGGGCGACGGAGCTTCCTTGCGAGCTTCCCCGGCGGGTTCAGCCGGTTTAGTGCGGGTCGAAGGCTCGGACTCGGAAACCGCTTTGGACGTGTCTTTTTCGGCTGTCTCTTCGGGTTTTGAATCCGCCTTCTTTGCGGCTCCCCCGTTTGAAGAGATCTCGTCGAGAAGTGCCGAGAAGTCCTCGCCTTTTTCGCCGACGATGGCGATAGCCTCACCGAGCGCGGCGGTCTCGCCCTCGCCTTTAATGATCTTGAGCAGCGTGCCGCCGGTAAGGGCGGTCATTTCCATCGTCGCCTTGTCGGTATCGACCTCTGCGAGCGTCTCGTTCGCTTCAAAAGCGTCACCTTCGGCGACTAGCCATCGGGATATCTGGCCTTCATCCATGGTGGGCGAGAGTTTTGGCATTAAGAATTTTTCAGCCATATTAAATTTAACGTCCGAGCTGTGCCCGCGAAAGTTGTTTAGGAACGCCGGAGACCTTGATCCGCGCCGCCATCGCGGCATTTACCCATTTGCCGCGTTTCTGGAAATAGACGTATGCAAGGTCGATGCCTTTTCCGTTTACGCGTATCTCCCAGTAATTTTGCCCCTCGACGCGGAACAGGCCGATGTTCTCGATCGCTTCGTCGGTTACCGACTGGTCGTCGCACGGAGCGCAGAAGTGCTTGATGGAGGTCGCTTCGGCAAGTTCTCTCAATGCGCGAGATGCCTCATTGCGGCTGACCCACGCGGCCTGATCGGCAAACGCAGGCATAGTGATGCACCCCAGCAAGAAGAGGGTCGCAAAGGAAAGGATCTTGGTTCGGTGTTTCATCTTATCTTGCAATGTCTGAGCCGATCGGGCTAAAGATAACAAACGTCCTTTATCGCTTCAACGATCTTATCAACGCTTGGAAGCGCAGCGATCTCGAGGTTTCGTGCGTACGGCATCGGGGCTTCGACGGTCGAGACGCGTTTAACCGGGGCATCGAGATAGTCGAATGCGTTTTCCATTATCTGATGTGATATCTCGGCGCCGACAGATGCGAACGAGTGCGATTCTTCGGCAATAACAAGCCGATTGGTCTTCTTTACGGACTCGACGATCGTATCGATATCAAGCGGCTTGATCGTTCGCGGGTCGATGACCTCGACCGATACGTCAAATTCGTCCTTGACCTTCTCAGCCGCCTCGAGAGCCATGGGAACGGTCATCGAGCGGGCAACGATGGTGCAGTCCGTACCCTCGCGTTTTACATCTGCAACACCGAGCGGGATGGTGAAATCTTCGTCTTCGGGGACCTCGCCTTTCATACCGTACATCCGTTCCTGTTCCATAAAGATGACGGGATTATCGTCGCGGATAGAGGACTTGAGCAGGCCCTTTGCGTCTGCGGCGGTCGAGGGCATCACGACCTTTAGGCCGGGGAAGTTGGCGTACATCGCCTCGAGCGCCTGTGAGTGCTGCGACGAGACCTGGAAGGCCGAGCCGTTGGGCCCACGGAAGACGACGGGTACCTTAAACTCGCCGCCGGACATGTAAAGCATCTTTGCGGCGTGGTTGATGATCTGGTCTGCAGCAAGGATCGAGAAATTAAAGGTCATGAACTCGATCACGGGCCGGGTTCCGGCCATCGCCGCTCCGACACCGATAGCGGCAAAGCCCAACTCGGTGATCGGCGTATCGACCACACGCTTATCGCCGAACTCTTTCCAGAGCCCGCGGGTGACCTTGTAGGCGCCGTCGTATTCGGCGACCTCCTCGCCCATGATGAAGACGTTCTCGTCTCGGATAAGTTCTTCGCGAAGTGCCTGGTTCAAGGCGTCGCGGATGGTTAAAGTTGCCATAAACTAATCAATTCGCTCAAGCCGTTCGATATCTGCAAGATCCTTGAAGCGGCCTGTTGCTGTCTTGTTCCTAATGAGATCCTGCTTGCTGATCGTGTCGATCGTGATGTCTTCGACATCAACGATATTTCTGGCGCCGTATGCAGCTTCAAACTCAATACCATCCGCGAAATTCAATATCTGGATCTTCATGGGTTCAACGCCGATCTCAAGAATGCCACGTTCATTTTCAAATAGTATCTCGCCAAGTTCGGTCTCGCCGCCTAAGAACTGAAAAAGTGCCGCTTTCAAATTCTTGATATTCTCAACATCAGAGGCGATGAGGATGTCAAGGTCGTTAGTGGTGCGGGAATAACCGTAGATACCAACCGCATATCCACCTATAAGCAGATATCGAACCTCACCGGCATTTAACAATTCGAAGAACTCTTTGAAGTCTTTCGGTAGCTCTAGGTCCATAGTTTAAGCGTCTAAGTCGCTCGATATGCTGCAAACGTTCCTTTACCGAACTAGTTCGCCAGAAGTCGATCTCGTCGGAGTCGTCAAAATTGCTGGCGGCCCTAATTCGTGTTCGATCTAATTTGATCTCAGGGATGTCGTTAACGGTTTCAGGCATAAACATCGCTCAACAACTCATTCTCGCTCGGAAACGGGCTCTCTTCGGCAAATTCGATCGCCCGTTTTGTTGCCTCGATGGCTTCCTGGCGGATCTCGTCAAATTCGTCGTCCGTGAAGACCTTCGCGGTTTTCAGGCTGTCCTGGAAGAGCACGATAGGGTCGCGTTCCTGATATTTTGCGATCTCCTCGCGGGTCCTGTAGTTCCCGGGGTCGGACATCGAATGCCCCATATATCGATAGGCTCGGACCTCAAGCAGCGTCGGCAAGGACTCCTCGCGGGCGCGCTTTATCGCACGGAGAGAGGCATCACGGACGGCCATCACGTCCATGCCGTCAACGAATTCGTTTGCCATCTCATACGAATCCGCTTTTTTGGCAATGTTCTGTGTGCTCATCGCGCGTTCCTGTGAGGTGCCCATCCCGTATTGGTTATTTTCGCAGATATAGATGATCGGCAATTTCCAGAGTTGGGCCATGTTGAGCGATTCGTGAAAGATGCCCTGGTTGACTGCGGCCTCTCCGAAGAAACATAGGGTTACCTGGCCGGACTCTTTATATTTAGCGGCGTATGCCATGCCGGTGCCTACACCTATCTGCCCGCCGACGATGCCGTGTCCGCCGTAAAATTCGTGTTCCTTTGAGAACATGTGCATCGAACCGCCCTTGCCCTTTACACAGCCTCCCTCTTTACCGTAGAGCTCTGCCATAACGGCTTCTGGAGTGATGCCCTTGACCATTGCCTGAACGTGGTCGCGGTAGGACGTAATGACCATATCGCTCGGTTCGAGTGCCATCATCGAACCGACCGCTATCGCTTCCTGTCCGATGTATAGATGGCAAAAACCGCCGATCTTGCCCATGCGGTAGACCTCGGCGGCCTTTTCTTCAAAAACCCGGCCGAGCACCATCTGGTAAAGCATCTCGCGGAGCAGTTTCTTGTCCGTTTTCTTAATGGCTTCGATCTGTGATTTGCGGCGCTTTTCGTATTCAGCCTGCATCAGATCGACGACAGCCTTCAGATCGCTGCGGCCGTTGTTGTCGCCGGACTTGGCCTCACCTTTTTTTATTGTGGCGGTCTTTGACAATGTATGTCCTCCGTAACCTGTTCTGGCCAAACGGCCAATTGCAGTGTAAACCCTAATTATAAGCGACGATTTCAGCGAAAGGCAAAACTGAACACCGAGAGTGGGCGAATAAACCTTTGTCGTATCAACCCGTTTAATTATAAGATTGTCTGTGATGATGAGATTTTCGGTTTCGGCCTTTTTATTTTTCTTACTATTCGTTTCGATCGGTGCATCGGGTCAGGACCCGACGCGCTGGGTGCTGGCCTCGAAGACCGAAGCGTCTAAGGAACTGAAGGAGGGCGAAGACGTCACGGTCGAGCTAAGGGGCACCATCGACACGGGCTGGTATCTGTATGGAATGGAGCAGCCGCCGGGGGGTCCGATAGCCACCACCGTGCGGATCGCTGAGGGAAGCCCATTCGAGCTGGCGGGAACGGTCCGTGCGGAAAAGGCGCTTTCAAAACCCGATCCGAATTTCTTAGTTGAAGGCAAGCCGATCGAAACGCTTTACCATACGGACTCGGTAGTGTTTGAACTCAGCGTTCGTGCGACGGGGCCCGTAAAGCTGGACGAGCTGCTCGTGGCGGTACGCTTTCAGGCCTGTGACGATTCGGTCTGTTTGCCGCCGAGGACAAAGACGGTCTCGTTTACGGGAGAGATCGAAAAAGCGCGGGCCTCCGCAAGCGATCCGGCCACGGGGACCGTTGACGCCTCCAGGCAGCCATCGATGGGACAGCCGGTGATGGCCATTCGCGACACTCCGACCGATCTGTGGCCGTTTATCTGGCTGGCGATAACGCTAGGTGCACTTTCGCTGCTGACGCCGTGCGTGTTTCCAATGATACCGATCACGGTGTCGTATTTTACGAGCCACGCATCGGGAAGCCGTGCGAAGGCGGTACGGCTGGCGACGGTCTATTCGCTTGGCATTGTCGGAACATTTACGCTGCTGGGGATGCTGCTGGCGATATTTGTCGGGGCAGCGGGGCTAAATCTTTTTGCCTCAAGCCCGTGGGTAAATCTTCTGATAACGGCTATCTTCTTTTTCTTTGCATTCAACCTTTTCGGGGCTTATGAGATCACGATCCCTTCGAGCGTTTTGACGCGGCTTGACCGGCTTACCCGCTCGACCGAGGGCGAGGGAAGCGGGATAATCGGCGCGCTGCTGATGGGGCTGACGTTCACGCTGACGTCGTTTACCTGTACGTCGCCTTTTGTCGGGACGATCCTGGTGGCGGCTTCGCAGGGCGACTGGCAGATGCCGCTTCTGGGGATGCTGGCGTTCTCGAGTGTGTTCGCGTTGCCTTTCTTTGTTTTGGCGCTGGTGCCGCAATTGGCGTCCCAACTGCCGAAGGCCGGCGGCTGGATGAACTCCGTAAAGGTCTCGATGGGCTTTCTTGTGGTCGCGGCGGCAATGAAGTTCCTTTCAAATGCAGACGTGATCTGGAAATGGGGTTTCTTTACACGCGATGTCGTTCTTTCGGTGTGGATAGCCATCGGGTTTATCCTTTCGGTCTATCTTTTGGGCAAGTTCCAATTGTCGCATGACTCGAAACCGGAGCGGATAGGGGCGTTTCGCCTTGTCTCGGCGTTGATCAGCCTTGCTATCACGTTTTATCTCATCACCGGCCTTTTCGGAGCAAAGCTCGGGGAACTCGAGGCATTTTTGCCATCCGATAAAGGGAACAGCTCAGGCCGAGTTCTCGGCAGCGGCCAAAGGCTGGAGTGGATGAAGAACGACTACGAAGGAGCGCTTGCACGCGGCCGGGCGGAGAACAAACGCGTTTTCCTGGATTTTACGGGCTATACGTGTACAAACTGCCGATGGATGGAAGCGAATATCTTCCCGCGGCCGGAGGTAGTGGCGGAGCTCGAGAAATTTGTCCTCGTGTCGCTCTACACGGACGGCAGCGGCGAGATATACGAGCGCCAGCAGAAGCTGGAAGAAGAGATGTTCGGCACGGTCGCGGTACCGCTTTATGCGGTGGTGGAACCGGACGGGACGATAATCTCGGCGTTTCCGGGAATGACGCGAAATCCGGAAGAGTTTGTTGACTTTTTGAGAAAGTCACAGCAAAATTAGGCGGAAATCGACCTGAGCGTTTCTCGTCAAAGAGATCAAGGAATGGCCGGTTCGAGAATATTGAGGATGTAGGCTCAGCCTTAGTGCGAAGATCGGCTTATTACTTTCTCTGTCAACTCACTGGCCGGACAGACTATAGAAATGGTCCCGATAGATAACCTAATAAAAAACCTGAGAGAGGTCCCGGACGAGAACTTTGTCTGCGACTATGTTTACGATCTGCTGATGGCCAATCCGGTGGATGTCGGGACGATCGAACGGTTCTTTTTCTGGAGCGACAAATTTTACACACGCAATCTTATCTACAAGGACGACCGGTTTGAAATGATGGCGATATGCTGGGAGCCGGGACAGGTTTCGCGGGTGCATAACCACGCCGACCAGATGTGCTGGATGACGGTGCCGGTCGGGAAGCTGAAAGGCCAGAATTTTGCCGTGGCGGAGATGGACGAAACGAGAGGCTACTGCAAGCTAGTAGAAACGGACACTTTCGATCTGGCGGATTGTCTCGCCGCAAAGGTCGAGCTTGAGGAGCCGATACATCAGATATTGAACCTCGCAGAATTTGGCGGACGTGCGGCCAGCCTGCACATCTACTCAAAGCCCTTTGACGCCTGCCTATCCTATTGCCGCGACACCGACACTTTCAAGGAAGTGAAACTTTGCTACACGAGCATTGACGGGAAACTGTGCGACGGCATCACCCTGTAAAAGCCATCCCGTCCCGGGCTATACATTTTTCGAATGACCACCGGACAAAAAGGCGTCATTGCAGGACTTGTCTCACTCTATATCGTCTTGCGGTTATGGGGGTTAACGGACGCCTGCCTATGGTTTGACGAGATCTTTGGCGTTCATGCCGCTGAGCACGATTGGGGCGGCATGATCCGATTCGCAGCACAGGACCTGATACACCCGCCTCTCTTTTACGCACTGTTAAAACTATGGATATCGGTCGGCGGCGACAGCCTGATGTGGCTGCGTTTGTTCCCGGTGGTCTTTGCCGTCCTGGCTATCTTTCCTTTTCTGCAAATTTGTAGAGAGCTGCGGCTGGGGTGGAAGTCAATGGCCCTGGCATTGCTTCTGTTCTCGGCGAACGGAGCGCTGATCAAATATGCGCAGGAAGTCAGGATGTACAGCCTTTTGCTTTTTCTCTCGCTGATGTCGATATGGCTATTCTCTAGATTTTTTATCAAGGGCAAAGGCTTTGTCGCATTGGTGTTTGTAAACATACTGCTGGTCTATACGCACTATTTTGGCTGGCTGGTGGTGATATCAGAGGTAACGGCGATCCTGGTTTTTCAGCGGATAAAGCTGCGGAAAACGCTGCTGATGTTCGGCATTACGGCGGCAGCTTTTGTTCCCTGGGCGATAATGGTTTTCCGGGCGGCAACTGCCGGTTCGTCGCTTGAGCAGAATATCGGCTGGATCGAAAGGCCGGGCATCACGGCGATATTCGATCTCTTATTCGATCTGGTCGAGCCATTCTATTTCCAGGCAAGCAGCGCCGACCCGATATCGCTTTTGTATATATCGATTCCGATGCTGATAGCGATCGGGACGGCAAAGCTCTTTTATCTTGCAGAATGGAAGGTCCCGGAAAAGAAAGAGGCATTTATGCTGTTATCTGTCCTGGCCGGCCTGCCGATAGCCGTGTCTCTCTTGGCCAGCTGGCTGCTGCCGTATTCGGTGTGGGGTTCGCGGCATTTGATAATCATCTTTGCTCCGATGCTCCTGATGTCGGCTGTGTTCATTACAGAGATCAACCGGAAAACCGCGGCCTATGGAATTTTGGGTTTTGTGATCGTGTTGACGACAGCGGCCTTCATCGTTCGGGCAGGAGCCGAGCGGACAGATCCTACCTGGTGTACATGGGAACAGGCGGCCCGCAACGTGGCGCTCTCAGCGGAGATGCCGGCCGGGGACGAACCTCCTGCCGCGGTATATGCATTCGAGGACCTTTCGGCTTACCATCTGTGGTTCGCACTTCGCAAATATCCGAATTACCGGGTCTACAAGATCGAAGGGATCAGCGGGATAGAGGAGGATAGGGCATTTTTTCTACCGCGAGGCTTTGACGAAGTCGAGCGGATCAAGATAAAGGATGTTCCCAGGCGACGAGCCTATGCTGCCTTTCGCGACAGCGAATTTTTACCGGGCCGGCCGCCACTTCTGTCATTCACCGAGCGCGGCTTTGAACTTCGAAAACAACAAACCTTTGCAGCCGACGGACCCGACACCTTTCTTGTTGAAATTTACTGACCGCTCTCTCGGCGTTTTCAACAGACATTGCCCGCCGGCACATTTGCACGAAACCCCTTGGGCGGCTGTCTATACGAGCATCAACGGGAAACTCTGCGAAGGGGTTAGCTTGTAATTTGGTGAGATACGCGATCGGTGGAAACAGACGCCGTCCCTTTTATCTTCTAAAGTGAAGGCCCAGCCGGCGAGACAGTCACGGAACCAGTCCAAATGGTTAGATCGCTGCGTTCAAAGCCGTTGGCACGGAAAAAAGAAGCAGATATTGAAGTAAACGCTCACTTCATTGCCTTTTGCGTCTTTGCCGGAAAGAACGTCAAATGCCTGACCTTTTACCCTCAAAAGTGACTGGACGGTTACAGTAAGCCCCAGCTCTCGCATGACGCGATACTCTTCCGGGATGCTTAGTACATAATAAGCGGTTTCCGGACTACGTCCATCTCCGCTCAGAAATAATCCGTGCTGAGCCTTATGAAACAGATCGTTATAGTATTCAGACTTTTCCGTGTTGTTAAGGGCCTTGTAGGAATCTGAAACTGCTCCATGGATGTTGTGATTGTAAAATTCCATGTCAAGGACCTCTTCTGCAAGTTTGACCGCTTCGGCGTGGTTGTTAGATCCAAAAGCTTTTACCATTTCGGCCCGTTTAGGATGTTCCTCGGGCTTTCCGCCGCTGATCCTCCACTCTACAAACGCACGTCGGAGCTGTCCAAAGTTAACGTCAGGAACTCCTTTCTTCAATTTCTCAACCAGAGCGAGATATTCCTGTTTCTTCTGTCTGGTTTGGTCGTTGTCCGGAGCTTGCGCATTAACGGCCGCGGATAATCCAAAGATCAACAGAAAGATCGAGATAGTAAACGAATTTAAGTTTTTCATAAACACCTATTTTCACTTCCGTTTCCAACGGACGCCGTCTTTTGTGTCTTCCAAAATGATGCCCCGGGCGGCTAGCTGGTCGCGGATCTCATCGGAGCGGGCGAAATCGCGGTTAGTTCGGGCCTCGCGGCGTTCTTCGAGAAGAGCTTCGATCTCGGCGTCGAGCATCGCATTTTCTTCAGTTCCGAAGATGCCGAGGACCGCGTCGAATTTTGCAATGGCATCGAGAACGGCGGCGCGGTCGTCCGATGTCAGCCCACGCTCGGCGACGGCCGTGTTTACTTCGCGGACCATCTCGTGGATCGCTGCGAGTGCGGCGGCGGTGTTGAAATCATCGTCCATGGCAGTCTCGAATTTGTCGAGAGCGACAGAGGCGGAAACGCGAACGGTAGGGAGTGTGTCTTCTTCTCGCCCTTCGATGTCTACACCCTCGGTACGGCTCGGGTTCCCGCCTTCTTTTACAACCTGTCGAAAATTACGGAGGCGCTCGACCGTTGATTCGGCACCCTGCAAACCTTCGAACGTGAAATTCAACTGCTTTCGCGTCGGGACGGAAAGCAAGAGGTAGCGGATGCCGAGAGCCGAATAGCCCTGGTCGCGTAGATCCCGAAATGTGAAGAAATTGCCCTTAGATTTGGACATCGTCACTTCGTCGATCTTCAGGAATTCGCTGTGTATCCAGTATTTGGAGAAGAGCTTTCCGGTCGCACCTTCGCTCTGGGCGATCTCGTTCTCGTGATGGGGAAACTGGAGGTCCTGGCCGCCGGCGTGGATGTCAAAGGTCTCGCCGAGATAACGCATCGACATCGCGGAGCATTCGATATGCCAACCGGGACGCCCGCGTCCGAAGGGGGCTTCCCATCCGGGCTCTTCCGTCTCGCCAACGAGCTTCCAGAGCGCAAAATCGCGGGCATCTTCCTTGTCGTATTTGTCGGTGTCTATCCGTTCGCTGCCGCCGGCGATATTGCCTTCAAATTTTATCCGCGACAGCTTTCCGTAATCGGGGAACGACGAAATCCGGTAATAGATAGAACCGTCAGATTCGTAGGCCTTGCCGTTGTCGATCAGCTTTTGGATGATCTCGATCATCTCGGGGATGTGGTGTGTGGCCCGTGGGGTTACCTCGGGACGCTCCATTCCGAGGGCGTCGAAATCTTCCCAAAAGGCCGTGATATAAGGAGCGGTAAACTCATCAATGCTGATGCCTCGGGCCTTGGCCTCTTTTATGATGCGGTCGTCAATGTCCGTAAGATTAAAGACATGCAGCACCTCGTATCCCTTGAACTTCAGATAGCGACGCAGCACGTCGCCAAAGATGAACGTCCGGAAATTTCCGATATGCGCAAAGTTCCAGACCGTGGGGCCGCAGATGTACATCCGCACCTTGCCGTCCTCGATAGGGTGAAACTCTTCGACCTGGCGTGTTAGTGTATTGAAAAATCGCAGCATACTTTCCATTTGCCATCGAGGCATCGGCGGCAATGGAATAAATTTTCACGCAAAGTCGCGAAGAACGCAAAGGTTGGAGGATTTCATCTTGCCACTAATCGGCGTCGGGAAGGCGGATGAGCCAGACGTCGGCATCGACCTGGAGATTGCGGTAAAAGAGGAGTGTATTGTCTTTTGAGATATTCGCGTGCTGAAGTTCGTAGCCTTCGGGCTGAAAAAGAGGCGAGCATTTTAGGTCCGTAGTGTCACAAAGGTGGACGGCGTTTGACCAGGTATAGATAAAATGGCGGCTGTCACGAAGCCAGACGGGGGTAGCACCGCGGATGCCGGTCTGCATCAGTTTCCCGGCCGGAAGATCGAGGATGTCGATGCTTCGTTCGCCTCCGGTGCGGTCCATTGAGATCGTGAGCAGTTTCGTGCCGTCCGGCGACCAACTATCAGCCCGCATAGAGACGTTTTCGTCGCCGGGGAAGAGCGGCTGAGGCACTTGCTCGCTCCACGAACGGCCGAGGTCCATCATGAACGGCACATAACGATCGCCGCGTATCTCTGTGAAGACGAGGCGGTCGCCCGTAGGCGAAAGTACTGCGGTGACGGCCCCGTCGGCATCGGTATCGGTCCATTGCCGCAGGCCGGAGCCGTCCGCGTTTATCGACCAGATCTGGTATTTTCCGCTGCGGTCCGTGTGGAAGAAGATGCTTTTGCCGTCCGGTGCCCAACGCGGGCCGCGCTCACGGAAACGGTCGTTCAAAAGCTCGACCAGGTCGCGGCCCTCGCGGTCAAAGACGGCCAGGTCTTCCTGAGTGTGCGTCGGTTTGCGGGCCACGAATCGCGTTCCGTCGGGCGAAAGGTCCGGGTTCGCGACCTCGTTGTTTCCCTGTGTCACCCATTCCGGGGAACCGCTGATCTTCCGGCTGACGGGGTCAAAGCCGACGGCCTGAACATTTGACCGGCTCTCATAACGGACATAGGCGATGCTGCGGCCATTGCGGGCAAAACTGATGTGGCGGACATAGCGCGAGGGCGTGGTGATCGGCTGCGGCGGCGAGGTTTCCCGGCCGGTCATTTCGTCGATACCGACGCGCCAGAGGTTCATATTTCCGCCGCGATTGCTGGCAAAGTAAAGATATCTTCCATCGGGCGACCAGACCGGATTCCAGTCCGTTGCCGGATCAGAGGCGATCACGACCGGCTCCCCGCCATCGGCAGGAATCGTGGCGAGCTCGCCCTGTTTTCCTTCCTCGACGAACCAGAAAGCGATACGGTGGCCGTTCGGCGACCAGCTTGGCATGATGGCGTCCGGCCCTGCCTCGAGCTTTTCGGCGGTCCCATCGGCAACATCTATTACGTAAAGCTCACTGTCGGGCACCGTGTGTGCAGTGTGTACGCGGACAGCCTTTGTGGAGACTGCAATGCTTCGGCCGTCGGGCGACCAAGACGGATGATAGCCGAGATCAGAGATGCGGCGGGCGTTCTCGCCGGTAGCCTCCATCACATAGATGCCGCCGGGTTCCCGGCTTGAACGAAAGGCGATGTGGCGACCATCGGGTGAAAATGCGGGCATCACATTGCTGCCATCTGAGTTTGCCGTTAGATTTATGGGGTTTCGGCCGCCGACACGCTGGGAAAATATGTCGCGTCTGCCGGACGGCCCGCTTTCGTAGACGATGGTCGTGCCGTCCGACGATAGGCTAGGAAATGCTTCGACGGTCTCGGCATCGGTAAGCTGTTCGTGAAGGGCCTGGTTCCAGCGTGTGAGATCGTCATCGCCTTTGACAAAGCCGACATAGATCGCGGCGGCGGCGAACATAGCGACGACAGCGACCCCGGCGGCTGCAAACGCCTTGCGGCCGGACCGGCGGCGAAGAAATGGGAGGCCAGAGGCCGCCAGCCCGTCTTCCCGATTCTCCAAACGACGCAGGATCCTTTTCAAGTCGGCGCGAAGATCGGCGGCGGATTGATAGCCGAGAGCGGGGTCCTTTTCGAGAAGCTTGAGGAGAACGCGGTCGAGCTCCGGCGGTATCTCGGAATTGAGCGAGCTCGGCACTTCAGGGTCGGACGAAAGAATCGCCTGAAACGTCTCCTGTCGCGTTTTACCGCGAAAAGGGTTTGTGCCGGTAAGAAATTCGTAGAGCACGACGCCGGCGCTCCAGAGGTCCGTTCGGTGGTCCACCGGGTCGTCGGTCATTTGCGACGGGGACATATATGCCGGTGTGCCGATGATCGACCCGACCGCCGTGGCGTTTGCTCCGTGGAGCGAATCGTGGCCGGTGCCCATAAGTTTAGCCAGCCCGAAATCGAGTATCTTTGCGTAACCGTCGCGGCGGATCATTATGTTCTCAGGTTTGATGTCGCGATGGACGATGCCGGCGTAGTGGGCGGCGCCGAGGGCATCACAGATCTGAATGGAATTGGCGACGATGTTTCTAAGTTTAAAATCACCGCCCATCAATTCGCGGAGCGTTTTGCCCTCGACAAATTCGGTGGCGATATAATTAATGCCCTCATGGATGCCAACGTCATAGACAGTAACGATGCCCGGATGATTGAGTTTTGAAACGGCACGGGCTTCAAGCTCGAACCGGAGAACGCGGTCATCCTGAGAGCCGTATTCGGGCGGCAGGATCTTTAGAGCGACATTGCGTTTGAGCTTTTGGTCAAAAGCCAAATAGACCTCGCCCATGCCGCCAGCGCCGAGCAGCCGGACTATTCGGTAATGGGCGATGTTTTTGCCGGACAAACCGACCTGGTCTTGGACGGTCTCGGCATCGGCGAACGCCTCGGCCGCAACACTCATTGCGTGGCGATCGAGAAATCCATCAGCGTTCTCCGAGGCCGCGAGCAGTTCGAGCACGGCCCGACGGAGATCTTCGTCGCCGGCTGCCCGGCGTTCTACAAATGCGTTCCTCTCCGCCGCCGGGAGCTCCAGCGCGGCATCGAGCAATTCGTCGATCTCTTTCCAGCGGTCAGCGTTCATTGGACTTATTTCGATAATTCCAGGTGAAGCCAGGCCTTTGCTTTCTTCCATTCGCGAAGGACCGTTATCTCCGCGACGCCGAGGACCTCTGCGATCTCATCGGTCTTAAGGCCGCCGAAGAATTTTAGCTCGACGATACGAGCCTTTCGCTCGTCAAATTCGGCAAGCGAGGTAAGTGCCTCATCGAGGGCGATGATATCCGGATCGCCGGTCTCGGCCTTGTATTCGGCTTCATTGAGCGAGACCTTGACGACGGCCGCACCGTCCTGTTTTGGGCGTTTACGGGCAAAATCGACCAATATACGACGCATCATCTGCGCGGCGACGCCGTAGAAATGTGCCCGGTTCTCCCAACGTGCGTTTTTCCAGTCGATAAGCCTTAGGAAGGCCTCATTGACGAGGGCAGTCGGTTGTAGCGTGTGCCCGGCGCGTTCCCGGGCCATGTAACCCTTTGCCAAACGGTAGAGTTCGGCGTGAACGACAGGCGCAAGCTCATCGAGCGCGGCCTCGCTGCCGTCGCTCCAACGTTTGAGAAGTTCCGTGACATTACCGGTTCGTGATTCGGACATTCGGATCGGATGCAGAACTGGAGTGCAAGACCTCCCTAACTTACCACAGTTTCCGGACACGACGATCATTTTTCAAGTCGAATGATAGCTTTTCGCTGACCCGAACGCTTTAGAGAACGACGGCGGGAAAGCCGAGGAGGCGCAAATACAGCCCGCCGAGACCGAGCAAGGGCGGAATAAATGAAGGAAGGTTATTTGAACTATGGCATTCAAACATTCGACAAAAGATGAAGAGTTGAAAGAGTACCTGAACGGCTTTGATTATTTCTGGACGATAAGCAGCAACGTCGGATACGGCTATCCAAACAAACCTCTGGACGTGCTCCTTGTCCAGTTCTTTCTGAACGCGATCGATACCCATTTGACAGGCGGCTATCCATATTATTACGGCGATAACTACATAGAAGAGGACGGCAAGTTTGGCGGAAAGACATGGGCAAGGATCAAGCAGTTTCAGTTGGCGAATGGGGCGGTTGCCGACGGAATGGTGTCGGCGGCTCGGGGCCAGGAACTGAGGTCAAAAAAGCAGCGTCGCCCGCTGACGATCTATGCACTGAACAGCTGGTACTCGTATGAAAGGCGGCAATTCTACCGCGATCTGAAGATGGACAAAGACCTACCATACGACCTCGTTAACCAGTTCGAGGTACCGGACTTTTAAGGGGAATGAACAGTCCGGGGCAGGAGGCGTGAGCTTTAGGGGGTTGCCGGTAGTGAGGTACCAGAGAAAATGACAAAAAAACAGATAGATCTCGTCAGGAAGAGCTTTAAGCGGCTGGAACCCGTGGCCGAAGAAGCAGCAGTCCTATTCTATGCACGGCTCTTCGAGCTGGATCCGTCGCTGCGTCCGATGTTCAGGGGCGGGATCCGTGAACAGGGCCTTAAGCTGATGCAGATGATCGGGATCGCGGTAAGGGGGCTCGACGATCTGGACGCACTGGTCCCGGCGGTAAGGACACTGGGAGCACGTCATACCGAGTACGGCGTCCAGGAACATCATTACGAGACGGTCGCCGAGGCATTGCTATGGACGTTTGAGATCGCGTTACGAGAACATTTTACGACCGAGACGAAGGACGCGTGGGCTACGGTGTATGGCCTTCTGGCCCAAACGATGAAGGAAGCTGCCGCACAACATACTGAAAATGCGGCGGCGGCTTGAATAATTGATCGAGTGTTGTAAGCCGTGCCCTTTTTGGTCAGGCTGAGCTTTCGAAAAAAGTAATTAAGAGGATAGGAAGTAATTATGGTAATGCTGCGAAATAAGGATCTGGACGAGTTTCCCTGGTTTCATCTGTTTCTGGAAGAACTTTTTCAAATACGAGAAAACTCAAAGGTCTGGGAACCTTTCTTAGAATGGTCCAGTCTTCCTGACTCAGAGGCTTACAGGGCAGTGTGCTATGGCACTTTTCCATTTGTAAATGTGAAGGGTTCGCTATTTGGCGACCCGCACAGCTATGGACATTTTTCACCTAGCACGCCTGACGATATCTGGGTCAGACGAGACAGTGTGCAGACATATGAGAAAACATCCAACCCCGGCATCGAATGGAAAACGGGCAAGTATCTTGAAATGCTGATACTCCATGAGATGGTCCATTGGGGCAGGCATCATTCGGGCGTTGGTGACGATTTCTATGTCGGGGAGGCCGATTCCGGGCGGATGTTTGCAAAAGCGGCGTACAATGATCCGTACAACCCACATCTTGGCTGATGAATTGCCGGATCATTATCCGGTTGGTATCCCATCCACTTGATCGGGTTCGATATAGCCCGCACGTGCCTCGTCTGAGAAAAGCCGGTCTCGGGTGTAGAAGCGAAGCGGGTAATCCTTATCGAAGGCGGCCACAAGCTCGTCGGCCATATCGGCGAGCGAAGCGCCGTTGCGTGTCAGGGCATAGGCATAGACCGTCCGCATCCAGAAAACGGTCAGCGTTTCGTGATAGGGCATTTCTTTTTCGAGATCGACACCGTGTGTTCGGAGGAGGGCCAGCAGGCCGCTTCTCATGCGGGCAACCGCCTCGTTAAGGCCGTATTTCTTTACAAGATACAATGCTACTATCAGGTGCTCAGCGTGTTTCCACTCTTCGCGAGAAACTGTGCATTCCTCGAAAGAACGCACTAGCGCGGCGATGGCGTCCTCGGTTTCGTATCTATTCATAAAATTTCTCCAATAAACGCAAAAAGACGAAAGCGGCCCGTTTTGCGTAAGGGCCGCTCCCGTCTAAATGTAAAGACGCAGTTTAGCACACGAACAGGCCATCAGGCGAAAAAACCGAACAGCCGTTCAAGTAATAGAACGGGACAAAGACGAAAACGGCTGACGAGATGCCAGCCGGTTCAGTCACATAACATTCCAATGCATTACGGTTATCAGGCGGCGACCCTGACCATCTCTTCTTCCGATTCGTCCATGAACAGATATTTCTTCCATTCGGGACGGGATTCGGCGTAGTGGCATAGCAGGACGTGGTCGAGGCCGAGCCGGAGCAGCTTTTGCGAAGTTAGCAGCGGCATACGGGCCTGCTCGGGCGTTCGGTTGCCCTTACGCTGGTTGCATTTTACACAGGCGGTTACCAGATTCGCCGGAGTGCTCTCGCCGCCCTGTGCACGAGGGAGTATGTGGTCTAGCGTCAGGTCCTTTGCGTGCTTGTGGTCGCCGCAATACTGGCAGCGATAACGGTCGCGGATGTAGATGCGAGCACGCTTCATCGTGGTCTCGCGGCTGCGCCGACGCACGTTGACATAATGACGGAGACGGATGACCGAAGGGACGCGAAATACGGTCGAAGGCGAGCGAAGAACGTTGTCGCCATCGTTCTCTTCGATAAAGACAGCGCCGCGAAACCACAGACATACCGCACGGGCCACGCCGACCGTTCCGAGCGGTTCGTAAGAAAAGTTCAAAAGCAATACTCTCCCTGTTAGCAAGACAACCTCCTCCCTGTATTCAGGATTTACTTTAATATCAAATATCCATTTGTGGCAAGCACAATATATTGTGTTTAACGAAAACTTCAGACTAGATGTGGAACGACACTTGTCTCCGAACCGGACCGCGCGAGACATTTGCTTGCATTCAGACCGATTTGGGCGTATAAGAGCAGAATTCAAACGGAACGAACATCGGGCCCGGGAACCAAAGATCTAAAAAAAAACAATAATGTGAGGGCATAAATATGATCAGAAACATAATTGCGGTTGTCGCGGGACTTGTCGTTGGAGCGGTGGTGAACACCGGGATCGTGATCCTCGGGCCAATGATAGTTACGCCGCCTCCGGGTGTGGATATGACGACGGCTGAGGGAATAACCGCTGCTCTGCCATTATTGGAGCCGAGGCATTTTGCTCCCCCATTTCTTGCCCATGCCCTGGGGACGCTGGTCGGTGCTCTGGTTGCGGCGCTTATCTCAGCGGCAAGCAAGATGACGGTCGCGATGATAGTCGGGTGCTTCACATTGATCGGCGGCATCATCGCCGCGACGATGATACCGGCACCGATGTGGTTCATCGCTCTCGACTTGATCGTCGCGTATATCCCGATGGCGTATGTCGGTGGAAAGATCGGCTCGGCGATCCGCCCTGCATGAAGACCAGTCCGCTTGATGAGTTCATTCCAGATCCTGATATCCGTGAAAGGTTCGAGCGGCGGGTAAAGGCGCCGCCGGATGTTGTGATGCGGACGGCGTATGAGATAGATATGCAGTCGATCTGGCTGATCCGGGCGATCATCAATACTCGAAAGTTCGTTCTCGGTGGCACGCCTGACGAACGGCGAGCGATGGGGATGGTCGAAGAGACCCGCAAGCTCGGGTGGGGAACGCTTGTCGAAGAGCCGGGCCGGCTATTGATATGCGGCGCCGTTTGCCAACCTTGGTTCGGCGATGTGAAATTCACCGCGATCCCAGCCGAAGATTTCGCCGCTTACAACGAACCCGACCAGGTAAAGATCGTGTGGTCGCTCGAGGCCGAAGAGATCGAGCCAAACGTAACGCTGTTTGCCCACGAGGTCCGCGCCTTTGCCACCGACGCCGAAGCCAGGCGTAAATTCTTCCGATATTGGCGCTGGGCCCGCTTCGGCATCATCGCTATCCGCCTGCTGCTACTTCCGGCTATTCAAAAAAGAGCTGAAAACGGGACGGTTTAGATCAAAGCATCGTGCCGGGCTCGAACCGGCGTCATCTTCAGACACACAGAGGTCCTGGAAATTGAACGAGCGGTGCAGGCGCAGAATCTCGTGAGAGAGAAACGGTTGAGAGAACCACCCCGTCTGCCGATGCGGCAGCCACCCCTCCTTCGTAAGGAGGGGAGCTGCTACTTTACCCCTTGACGCAGATGACCTGCTTTAGCTCGGCGACGACCTCGACGAGGTCGTTCTGAGCACGCATGACTTCCTCGATGTCCTTGTAGGCACCGGGGATCTCATCGACGACGCCTTTGTCCTTGCGGCACTCGACGCCGGCGGTCTGCTTTTTCAGATCATCGATGGTGTACTTCGCTTTCGCTTTGGTACGCGACATCTTTCGTCCCGCACCGTGCGAGCACGAGTTGAACGACTGCGGATTGCCGAGCCCCTTTATGATGAACGATTTCGCTCCCATCGAGCCGGGGATAATTCCGTAGCGCCCGTCTTCGGCGTTGATCGCACCCTTTCGGGTAACGTAAACCTTCTCACCGAAGTGTTCTTCCATCGCGACGTAGTTGTGATGGCAGTTGACCGCGACGTCGATTTTGGATTTGGGATTTTGGATTTTGGATTCCAGATCCAGATCAGCGCCGAACATGCGGTTGAAAGAGTTTATTAACCTCTTCATCATGATCTCGCGGTTCTTCATCGCGTATTTCTGTGCCCAGTCGAGGTCGTGCCAATAGGCCTTGAACTCGTCCGTGCCCTGGATGAAGTAAGCCAGGTCGGGCGAGGGAAGTTCGTTAAGCCGGTGCAGCGACTTCGCTGTCGCGATGTGACGCTCGGCAAGTTCCTTACCGATGTTTCGCGAGCCAGAATGCAGCATCAGCCAGACGTTATCTTCCGTATCGAGACAGACCTCGATGAAGTGATTACCTCCGCCGAGCGTCCCGAGCTGGACCATCGCCTTTCGCTTGCGGTCCTGTACTCCACGGTGCAGATCGTCGAACGTTTCCCAACCGTCCCAACGCGAGGCTTCGTCGACCGATTCCTTATATGCGTTGAAACCGACCGGGATGGCACGCTCTATCTCGTGACGAAACTCGGCCATCTTGCGGTCGAGAATGCCGCTCTTGAACGGCGTCTTTACCGCCATCATACCGCAGCCGATATCGACGCCGACCGTAGCCGGGATCACTGCTTCTTTCGTCGCGATGACCGAACCTACCATCGAACCTTTGCCGAGATGTGCGTCCGGCATCAGAGCGACGTGCTTGTAAAGACACGGCAGACGCGAGACGTTGCGGAGCATGTTCTCCTCCTGATAGTCCAGCCCATGGGTGACCCACGAAAGGACCTCAGCCTGTGCTCCGCTGATGTTTAGTTTGTTGTATGGCATAAGTACCTCCATTTTATACGATGCGCATAATGCCGTGCCGCATCGAAAATATACATAACAAAGTGAATCGTTTTGATGCGAAGTGTTTAGGTCCGAAACAGCGGTACGGACCGGTTCGCATACTTTTCGCGGAACGCTAATTGCACGTAAGCAGTTCAAACGAAAGCGTTTTCTGGATCGCCGAAGGGGAAACAGCCCTGCAAGGCGGAGTAGTCTGCAAACAGTTCAAGGAGGAATAAATGTCAAGAAATCTCGTATTGGCTTTCGGAACTTTCGCTATTTTAGTTTTAGGTATTGGTGCGGGAGCGGGTTTCGTCGGTGCCGCGATCGACACCAGCAACACATTTGTCACAGCGGAAACGTCTGCGACACCGACACCCACGCCTACACCATGTCCATCACCGGAAGACCCCGACGATCCTTGCGAGGAGCCGACCCCAACGCCAACACCATCGCCTGACGATCCGGAGCCTATGCCCACACCCGACCCATTTCCCACGCCGACACCGTTAGAGTGATCGGACTTTGAGACGATCGAGTAAGGGGAGGGCTACGGGAGCTCCCGTACGAGAAAGAACGGGTCGTTTGATCCGTTCTTTTTTTGCCGATAAAATCCGATCGGGTGGGATTTGAACCCACGTTCCCCTGCTTAAAAGGCAGGTGCCTTGACCGGGCTTGGCTACCGATCGATGATCAAAAAAGAGAATTCAGAAGAAATGCCGCGGACCGCCAGGCGACGATAGACGGCATTAGCGAAACGACAGCAAGAAGCGGCACCGAGATATAAGCGTTCTGAGCGGTGACATAACGATAGTTTGGTATCGATGTCGCGACCGGAAGAGCGACGGCGAAGAAAACGGTAAGGGAATGCAGCGAAACAGCGTGATCAGGATAATTCGCGGCCCAATCGCCAGTGAACCAGGCTACGATCGCCCCGAAAAAGACGGCGATCAGCCAGAACGCGCCGATCCGGTCTAAGGCTCCGGTCATTTTCGGCACCGTCGGGTCAAAGGTCTTTCGATGGCGAAGCCCGATAACCAGCAGCACCTGGAAAAGAGCGAAAAGAAGCGCGATCAGAAAAATGTATGATGTGACCGCACCAAACTGGAACCAGAAAAGAAGAAGCAAGAGGCCGGTCGAAACAAAGATACCGACGACGAGCCGCGGAATGAGGACCCATATATCTGCATTTGCCGACACGCCATATAGTATCGAGCTTCGTTCGCTAGATGTCTCAACTCTCCGTTCCATCCGAGCTAAATGTAACACGCAGATAACACTTCCAACCAAGCACGTCGAAGGGCAAACGCGGTGCATGCAATACTTCTTCAGGCAACGGACTAGGCAGGTTCATTGCGAACCAAAGACAGGAGTCAATGCATTCCGTGCCCTGATATTGCCGCACGCCGCGTTTGTTGTGGTAAGACTATTTAGATCTTGTCGGGACCATCTGCAAATCAGTCCGATGCGTCCCCGGCCGGCCGGCTCCGAGATGAACCGGCCGGGTGTCGCGCTGTGGGAGTCTTTAGTGGACCGCGGCGGAGACCCGTTCGTGTCTTGGGATCGCCTCGCGGGCGTTGATGACCTCGATCTCAAGTTCGATGGCCCGCTTGAACTCGCAGATAACCTCTGCAAGAGTTCTGATCTTGTAAAGGCTGTTCTCGCGTTCGTCTGCGGTATTAAGATCGAAATAGAGACTTATCTCGTTATAGCAATCTGCGATCCTCAATGAGATATCGACGAAATTGTCTTTATCGTCCTTTTTCGCCCCCGCATTTTTCTCGCGCTCGTCTTCTACGGCCGCAATGATATATGCACGCAGCGAGGGTTCGAGATTGAGGAACTCGCGACGCCTCAAGTGGTATTTTTTGCTCATTTTATTTTCCTCAGTTATCTGTGCTGAAAGTCAATGCGAATGGTTTCGGGTTATGACGTGACCTCAGCGAACTAGGAAAAGCTGAGCGGTCACGTCGCGATAGAGATGCGATCGTTTATTGCAAACATAGTTGTTGTCTCCTTAATGAAAATTGGCGGACGCTCCCGGTATCGCACCTGGCTCTTCGGCTCTTCAGGCCGACGCTGATCTGTCTCAGCTAAACGTCCCGGAAATTTGCGATCTTCGATCGTCGAACTTCGATTGAAAAGCAATCGAAAATCTAAGATCGCAGATCGGAAATAATGTGGCGGGGCCGAACGGACTCGAACCGTCATCGTCTTCCTCGACAGGGAAGTGCATACGCCCTTCTGCCACGGCCCCATATCGATTTTGGATTTCGGATTTTGGATTCCGGATTCTATGGCTCGCCTTGGATCATATGGCGTAAGACCCTCACACAATCCAAAATCTGCAATCCCAAATCCCAAATCCCAAATTGAATTGGGTGGAACGATCGGATTTGAACCGACAACGGCTTCATTCACAGTGAAGTGCTCTGCCAATTGAGCTACGAACCACATACGGTTTTGCGATGTTGGATTTTGGATCTGGGATCGTCTAAATACAATCTAGCCCGATGCGGAACCAAATCCGCATTCCGAAATCCGACATCCGAATTCAAATTGGTACACGCGGAAGGATTCGAACCTTCAATTTCCGGTTTCTAAGACCGGTGCCTTTGCCGATTTGGCCACGCGTGCAGAATAAATGGAGAGCGGAAAGTGGATAGTGGATAGTGGATAGTGGAAAAGTGTCCACTATCCGTTGTCCATTGTCCGCGGATGAACTGGATCTAGGGGAAGGATCTGAACCTCCATTTACTGGTTCAGAGCCAGCCGTCCTGCCGGTTAGACGAACCCGAATCAATTTTTGATCTCGGATTGCCGATTTTGGATTGCCGATTGTGAAACAGATTCCGTAAATGTCGAACTTCAATTTAAAATCGGTTCTCAAAAATCGAAATTTGGTGAAGACGGAAGGATTTGAACCTACAACCTGCTGATTCGTATTCAGCTGCTCTGATTCCGTTGAGCTACGTCTCCTTTTGAAAAGTTAGCAGTGAGCGGTGAGCGGTGAGCAGCGGAAATCGAGTTTCTGTTAACTGCTTGCTGCGTGCCGCTCGCTGCAAAAAACGGCTGTTCAGTTGTCAAACATCGAAAAGAAAAGGAGCGGCTTACTCTCGGGCTTCCAATATCCCTTGCGTAACCGCTCCTAAAAACGTCGGACGATGTTCTCGTCTTTTTTTTCGATGTTTCGGGAGCGGGAACGCCGCTCCCGCTGTGTCAAACTATTTGTTCAGTGCGATCGAGACCGCGCTGTTTCGGTTGATAATCGCCTATTACGAGGCTCGTGCACGCAAACGTATTCCAACCCGATCCGGGCACGGCCATAATGACCAACCGTTGGGCTGTAAACGTTCTCGATGTGTGTAACGAACTTCGGATCATCAAATTATCTCCAAAAAATTTTGCCGCAAACTTCGCGACAGGATGAGAGTTTTAGCATGAGAGAAAATCACTTGTCAAGCATTTTCTGAAATTTTTTTTGTTTTGCCTAAAACTTTTCAAAAATGGCGATAGCCTTTCGGGTGAAGACGAGAGGTTATTCCTTCGCGGGTAAGCTCAAGTATATGAACATTTGCCGTTATCTCACCGATCCGGTGGAAAGGAGCAGGAAGTGGGCGTGAAATTTTTTTCTCGTTGGCCGTGAAAAGTAGTTCGAGATCTTCTCCGCCGTTGAGCGCGAGGTCCAACATTTCGTCGGGCGGCAATTCTAATGAGCGAATTCCTCGGTCGATAGGGATGAGGTCGGCAAAGACGGCGGCCCCTACTCCGCTAGAACCACACAGATGGGCGAGGTCGGACGAGAGGCCGTCGCTGATGTCGATCATCGCGGTGGCTCCGAGTTCTCTGATCGGAATGCCGTTTTGTGGAGAGGGTTTGAGCTGCCGAAGCAGCAACGACCTCTCGCGGCCGTTCGCGTCGGTATATCGCGATCCGGCGTCCAGAAGTCTGAGCCCTGCAGCGGCCCCGCCGAGGCTGCCCGTTACATAGATCGCATCTCCCGGCCTGGCCCCGGAACGAAGAACCGCACGGCCCCGTGGTACCTCACCGCCGACGATAGAATCGATAACGAGTTTATCGGAGACGCGGGAAACATCGCCGCCGACCAATTCGACATTAAAATGGGAGGCGAGCTGATGCCATCCCTCATAGAACTCGTCCAGAAAGGCGGAACTCCATATCCGTTCGGGCAGCCCGAGCGAGAGCATCGACCATTTCGGCTCTCCACCCATCGCGGCGATGTCCGAAAGCGATACAGCGAGGGCCTTGTGGCCGAGAAACCCGGGCGTCGTCCATTCGAGCCGGAAATCTATGTCTTCAACAAGCAGGTCGGCTGTGACCAGCAGGTCGGTCTTGGCGTCTTTCGGCAACACGGCGCAGTCGTCACCGACATGGCCGAGAACGTTTTTTTTCTTAATGTAGTGGATGAACTCAAATTCCGACCGCATAAGCACCTATTGACACAAGTTTAACAAATACATACAATAACGGCGGTTGAACGATAAAGAACTTTAACATATCTGAGGAAAATATGGGCCAGGCAGCTAAAGTGATACCTGAGAAGATCTATTTCAAGATCGGAGAGGTCTGCGACATAGTAGGTGTCCAGGCGCATGTGCTTAGATATTGGGAGACGGAATTCTCGCAGCTCTCGCCGCAAAAGAACCGGTCCGGGCAAAGAAGTTATCGAAGGCGCGATGTGGAGATAGCGCTGAAGATAAAAGAATTGCTTTACGACGATATGTACACCATTGCCGGAGCACGAAAAAAGCTGCAGAACGAAGGCAGGCCGGAGGCTCCGAAATTGAAGATCGTGCATCCGGAGCGCCGCGGTTCTTCGGCTGACGAAACGGCTCCGGGGCTGTTTGACGAAGATGAAGAACTGGAAGACCTGGTGATAGACGAAACGCTTGCCGCCGGGTTGAACGGCGAGCAGAAAGAAGCCCTCCGAAATCTCACATCTCAGCTTCTCGAACTTCGCGAGATGCTCAAAACGGAGCAGACTCGCGAGGCGGCAGACCATCTCCGAGGCCAACGGATTTGACAATCGACGCCTCCGAATCTTAATCTTAAAATCGTTTTTCGGGACGTAGCGCAGTCTGGTAGCGCGTTCGCTTGGGGTGCGAGAGGTCGTGAGTTCAAATCTCGCCGTCCCGACCAATAAAAACGGGGCTTTCAGCGATTTCTGAAAGCCCCGTTTTTTCAGGATGGTGGCAAGATGGTGGCCACTTCCGTTTTCATACCCTGCTCCGATCAAAATTCCCATTAACTGATCATAGGTTTTCACGGGTTGTGCAAGGATTCGCCAGCCGGTGCAGAACTGCGTCTGAGCGGTGTATTTTTTTTCCGTTTGTCCTGAAACGGGCGCGAAAAGCGGGTGTTTTCTCATGGTACATTTATTGCTAATTCCGGGGCTGGAGGGCATTGCCAATGGTTGAAGTAATTACCATCGAGAAATCCGAACTGATCCGCTTGATCGACGCGACGGTCGCAAGGGCGATCGAGAACGCGATAAATTCTGTGAAGCCGCCCGAGATTATGACCAAAGCGGAGGTTGCGAAGTATCTCAAGAAGTCGCACGCGACCATAAACCGGTGGATGAGAAATCACGGTCTTCCGTATCACGGCATCGGCCGCCCGACGTTCAATCGTGCCGAGGTTGACGCGTGGCTTGCACAGATCTGAGAAAGCTATGGCAGTGTACAAACGATATAAAGGGAAAAAGATATCATCAAAGCATCCGGCGTACGCCACGGCACGTTGGTGGGTCTATAAGCGGATCAGAGGACACGGCACCATTCATCAAGGCGTCCCGGAAGCTCGCACGCGAGAGGAAGCCGAGTTGGTTGAACGGAAGCTCGTAAAGCAGTTATTCGATAAGGCGTATGGCGTGACAGATATCATAACGACGTTTGAAGATTTCGTCGAGTCCACCTACCGGAAGTATGTCGAACAAAACAATGTAAATAAGGGAGCGAAGAAGCTATACATCAAACTCCTTCTAAAACATTTTAGGAGCAAAGCGCTCCATACCATCACACCGCAGGACTGCCGTGATTGCAGGTCGAAATTGCAATATGGCAGGAATCAGCGCAAGAAGAAGAGCACGCTGTCCCCGTCATCGATCAATCGGATCATGTCCACCTTGTCGAAGATCTTCAGCCTTGCCTGCGAGGAAGGCATTCTCGACCGGAATCCGATGCAGTATGTCAAAGCGCTACCCGAGCCACCGGCTCGAAAGCGTCTGTTAACGCCCGCTCAGAAAGAAGCGTTTTGGAAAGAGCTCGAATCGGATACTCTGCTGTACAGGCTTGTCCAACTGGCGGTGAACATGCCTTTAAGGAGGGGACAGCTACTGGCCTTACAGGAGAATGTAGTTGATTTCGAAAATCAGCGCGTATGGGTAATTAGTTCGAAAGGACGACCGCCCCGTCCCGTTCCAATAAACTCCACTGCGGCTTCTGTATTGCGGGAGATGATCGCAGACAAGCAACTGCCGTTTCCCATAACGAATTTTCGCAAACGTTGGTCCGCAATCCTTATTCGAGCTAAGATAAACAAACCGGGCGGCACAAGGGAAGAGAACTATCATTTCCATGATCTGCGAACGTATTTTGCGAGCGAACTTATTCGAAGGAACATAAATCCCGTCGTTGTTCAGAATTTGTTTGCTCATTCGGATATGAGCATTACAAACATTTACGCCGAGACCGATGCCGATCTAATGCTTGAAGCAGTAAAACAACTTGACGAACCTAACGCGGAGGCGAGTTGAGACAAGTTGAACTTCAATCCGCAACTTAGCGGTGAGAGGTGACGTTCTTACAATTTGAGAGGTCGCATTACACGCGGTCACGATGTTTGAAAAACGCCGTCGGCAGGAGAAAATGGATTTAAATTCTATTTTGATAAAAACCACCAGGTGTCACGGGGCGTCATACATCGATAAATACGGCCTTTTCTTCAATCCCCAGTCAATCAGTGACATCCTAAAACAACAGGTGGTTGCTACATTTTTCGCTACATAGGAAGTTGCGAATTCGAATATAGATTTCCCTAGAACTTCAGCAAGATTCCGTGAAATTCACATTAGGGAGGTATGACCTCTTAGCACTTTCCCAGCTCCCGATCCTGTCTGTCGTTTCGTGGATATTACCCATTGGGTTAAAGTTTTAACCGAAAGAGCGTCTTTTTTGTGGCAAGAGAGGTGGGTGGTGAAGATGGGCGGGTTGCAAGGTAGGACCTCGCCAACCCGCCTTGAGTTAGACGAACGGTTGATCGGGTTCTTTGCCTACGACGATCTTCCTTCCTTCGTGGTCGACGACCACTTGCTCGCCATCACGCATGACATTCTCCACGATCATGACATCTATCGTTTTTTGCTTGTACTTGGTCATATTCGAATAGACGCGTTCAGTGAAATCTTCCCATTGAATATTTGGGATGGTAAAACATCCAAGGCTCCAGACCCTGTCAAAAGCGCCGGCGTTTGAGCCGCCCTTATGTATATTCGTGTGCGAACAAGTGCTGGTGACTCCATTGCGAGTACACGGCAGACTCATCCATACAGGGTGCGGACACAATGCTCGGAATTGTCGGCCCGGCTTTGATTTGTTGTGCATTCCCTTAGCATACTTGTATTTTCCAAGCTTCATAACAGCAGGATATCTGCCGTTTTTGTCCTTCTTTTTTGGAAACGACGCTTCGGTATTTGCGTTGTAGCTCTCGCGCATGGCAGGAGAGATCAAGTAACAGGCGTCGTCGTAGATATTCGAATCTCCGACGCCCGAAACACCCATAGAATTCAGATAGTAGCTTCTAATGAAAATCAGGCTCGCCTTTTCGGGGTCGAGTTCATAGCGACGTGCAATGGCATCTATCACCCTGTTGGTGCGATTAGGACGCCCCGGCGGATCATCTGCTACGAACGGTTCATCTCCACGTGCGTGGAGACAGCTCGAAAAGTTCTGCCAAAGTTTCGCTAACAGTCGGTTCATCTCCACGTGCGTGGAGACAGCGCCCTGCTGTCTCGATTGTTCTAGTCGGCTCCGGGTTCATCTCCACGTGCGTGGAGACAGCCGTTCCTCGCGGCTCGGTTCGCAGATCTCACCCGGTTCATCTCCACGTGCGTGGAGACAGCTGGCAAAGTTTGCTCGGCGGGTGCTAGAACGCGGTTCATCTCCACGTGCGTGGAGACAGCGTACGCATCTAACAATACCTGTACGTCCTCGCCGGTTCATCTCCACGTGCCTGGAGACAGCTTCGCATGACCCGTGCTGTGTGTTGGCTGCACGGTTCATCTCCACGTGCGTGGAGACAGCTCCTCGATATGCCCGAGCCGCCCCTCTACCCGCGGTTCATCTCCACGTGCGTGGAGACAGCAAGCCAAGCTGAGGCTTACGCCGCAAAGGGACCGGTTCATCTCCACGTGCGTGGAGACAGCGCGGTCGTGTACGACACCGAGGTGTTATCAACCGGTTCATCTCCACGTGCGTGGAGACAGCCCGACAACTTTGAATATTCGGGCACAAGCGGGCGGTTCATCTCCACGTGCGTGGAGACAGCTTTTTCGGTGAAGTGCATTTTGTGCTTGATTTCGGTTCATCTCCACGTGCGTGGAGACAGCTCAAACCCCGCCGAGAAACGCCCTAAAAAGACCGGTTCATCTCCACGTGCGTGGAGACAGCTTTCTGACGATTGGTTCACCGATTGTTAGCGTCGGTTCATCTCCACGTGCGTGGAGACAGCGCGAAACCGCCCCAACTTCTCCTCGGGCGTCGCGGTTCATCTCCACGTGCGTGGAGACAGCTTTCGGTGCCACGTCGAGCAGCTGATTTAACCCGGTTCATCTCCACGTGCGTGGAGACAGCGACGATTCGCTGACCAGCACCCCCACCATAACCGGTTCATCTCCACGTGCGTGGAGACAGCGTCGTAGTAAGCGACCTGTGACATCGCGTTCCCGGTTCATCTCCACGTGCGTGGAGACAGCGGTTTATTATGGCCGATCCTGCGTGTGCACAACGGTTCATCTCCACGTGCGTGGAGACAGCTTCGGCAGTTTTGAGATCTGCCAGGCGACGCTCGGTTCATCTCCACGTGCGTGGAGACAGCCATTACCCGCGATCACATCGCGTAATGCCCCTCGGTTCATCTCCACGTGCGTGGAGACAGCATGTTATGTTCTCGTAAATACGCTTCATAATCCGGTTCATCTCCACGTGCGTGGAGACAGCTGGTCATTGGCCAGCTTTAGGCGTCCCATGGCCGGTTCATCTCCACGTGCGTGGAGACAGCGCCTCTGACTGATAAGCGTCAAAGTGCAGCATCGGTTCATCTCCACGTGCGTGGAGACAGCTCCCGTCACTGCGTTCGTTCGTTGACGGACGGCGGTTCATCTCCACGTGCGTGGAGACAGCCTCCACTTTGCGACAAGCATCATCAAGTAGGTCGGTTCATCTCCACGTGCGTGGAGACAGCTGGAACGCCGGCTTTCTGGACGAGATCTGCCGCGGTTCATCTCCACGTGCGTGGAGACAGCTCAGGCGAGATGCGGATATTCAGCCGCGTTTCAGGTTCATCTCCACGTGCGTGGAGACAGCGTTTGGTCTGCCGACCACATCCAATGCTCACAAGGTTCATCTCCACGTGCGTGGAGACAGCCTGCACATCTCGGACAACCAGCTGAGGGTCTACGGTTCATCTCCACGTGCGTGGAGACAGCCTGCTGGTAGAGTGCGGCAAATGAATATGCCCCGGTTCATCTCCACGTGCGTGGAGACAGCTCAAAAACGGAAGCTCTACTCATTGCCGTGGACGGTTCATCTCCACGTGCGTGGAGACAGCGTCTTCGGTATCCCACTTCTCACCGAAAAGCTCGGTTCATCTCCACGTGCGTGGAGACAGCATGTCTGCAATGCGTACACCGTTGCATACGCCCGGTTCATCTCCACGTGCGTGGAGACAGCCGCGGCGCGGCGGCACAACCCGCCAGGTCTATCGGTTCATCTCCACGTGCGTGGAGACAGCCACAACCTCCCGGCGAACCTCTCGGCGCTTACCGGTTCATCTCCACGTGCGTGGAGACAGCCAACTCGCTTCCTTTCCGATCCGGCACGTAATCGGTTCATCTCCACGTGCGTGGAGACAGCTCTCTTTACCGAAACCAACAACCTGCGCCATACGGTTCATCTCCACGTGCGTGGAGACAGCTGGCGAAAGGACCCGGGGGTCCAGGCCCTCAGCGGTTCATCTCCACGTGCGTGGAGACAGCGGATGCCGCCGGGGATGTCCGGGTTTGCCTCTCGGTTCATCTCCACGTGCGTGGAGACAGCGTATCCGTTACCTCACTTCCACTCCAATGATGCGGTTCATCTCCACGTGCGTGGAGACAGCATGAAACATGCTTTTGTCTCTCTATTCATGTGCGGTTCATCTCCACGTGCGTGGAGACAGCTATCGCCGTTGCGAGGGCCGTTTTGCCGTATTCGGTTCATCTCCACGTGCGTGGAGACAGCGTTTGTTTCAACTATTCAGCGCAGTAACCGTAAGGTTCATCTCCACGTGCGTGGAGACAGCTTACGGTGGTCAGGGGTTGGCACAAAAATATCCGGTTCATCTCCACGTGCGTGGAGACAGCTTACGGTGGTCAGGGGTTGGCACAAAAATATCCGGTTCATCTCCACGTGCGTGGAGACAGCCCGCGATCGAGAAAATGACCCCTCAGGAGGTCCGGTTCATCTCCACGTGCGTGGAGACAGCGCACCGGTGCTGGTCGCGATAGGCGATCTACCCGGTTCATCTCCACGTGCGTGGAGACAGCCTGGCGTGTTGGTGTATGAAGCGGAGAGTGATCGGTTCATCTCCACGTGCGTGGAGACAGCGATCTCCGAACTTAAGATTTATGTTGAATTACCGGTTCATCTCCACGTGCGTGGAGACAGCGCGGGAGATGAGGGACAAATGCGAATGATCTACGGTTCATCTCCACGTGCGTGGAGACAGCGACATACCCCGCCCGGCGGCGAGGGCATCGAGCGGTTCATCTCCACGTGCGTGGAGACAGCAATCGAACGGGGGGTGTCGTAATGCTTTTTTGGCGGTTCATCTCCACGTGCGTGGAGACAGCTCGAAGAAGGCAAACTGCTTCTTACCTACGCGCGGTTCATCTCCACGTGCGTGGAGACAGCGATCCGCGAGCACGGCAACGCTGTGAAGATCAAGGTTCATCTCCACGTGCGTGGAGACAGCCATCTCTGCGAATCTGGCTATCAATTCCGGGGCGGTTCATCTCCACGTGCGTGGAGACAGCTATTCAAGATCTGGATGGACGAGATCCGGCCGCGGTTCATCTCCACGTGCGTGGAGACAGCGCACATAAGTACCCACGGCCCCCTCCGAAACCCGGTTCATCTCCACGTGCGTGGAGACAGCCAGGGGTCCCGTCGGTACAAGCCAAGCTGAGGCGGTTCATCTCCACGTGCGTGGAGACAGCTCTATCTCCGCCTTCGGTACGGTCAGCGTCGCCGGTTCATCTCCACGTGCGTGGAGACAGCGGTCGCCAGCTTCGTAATGGTTGCGGTTTACGCGGTTCATCTCCACGTGCGTGGAGACAGCAGCAACTAGATTTCCAATTCCTGGCGTTTCTACGGTTCATCTCCACGTGCGTGGAGACAGCTCTGAGATCAGAGGCTCCATCGCCGGCAACGTCGGTTCATCTCCACGTGCGTGGAGACAGCTTGGGCTTTGCTGACCCTGGCCCAACGTGAGTCGGTTCATCTCCACGTGCGTGGAGACAGCGTGAAGGTTTTCGTGGATCTGGATGTCGAGAACGGTTCATCTCCACGTGCGTGGAGACAGCTATCTCAAAAAAGTTCGGTACATGGCCGAGAACGGTTCATCTCCACGTGCGTGGAGACAGCTGATCGGCGATGATCGGAATGTTCTTGGAGATCGGTTCATCTCCACGTGCGTGGAGACAGCTTAGCCGATTTAAGGATTCATTAAAACATAACCGGTTCATCTCCACGTGCGTGGAGACAGCCTGATGGCGGGCACGGACGCGGCCGGGCTGGGCGGTTCATCTCCACGTGCGTGGAGACAGCGAAAACGCAATATAATATCTCAATGAGTTTCCCGGTTCATCTCCACGTGCGTGGAGACAGCTGAATCAGCTTACTCTTGAGACCGCGTTAGAACGGTTCATCTCCACGTGCGTGGAGACAGCTTCGGCAACGCTTTTCCAACCTCGTCGAACACCGGTTCATCTCCACGTGCGTGGAGACAGCCGTGTCGCGTGGAGGTAGAAGGTTTGGCCAGGCGGTTCATCTCCACGTGCGTGGAGACAGCGCGATGTAAGTATTACTCAGATGCTTAGTGTGCGGTTCATCTCCACGTGCGTGGAGACAGCAGATGGGATGCGAAAGCGGAGCGGTCTCAGGGCGGTTCATCTCCACGTGCGTGGAGACAGCCTCGGGTATCACGAACACGCCGCCCTTCGAATCGGTTCATCTCCACGTGCGTGGAGACAGCGGCCGAGGCAAAAAGGACGGCATCTCGGTGATCGGTTCATCTCCACGTGCGTGGAGACAGCTTTGACTTCCACTCGGCCATCGTCTATCGCCGCGGTTCATCTCCACGTGCGTGGAGACAGCGAAGACGAACAGCAGGCGACCTCGGCAGACATCGGTTCATCTCCACGTGCGTGGAGACAGCCGACGATGTTCGATCTTGCCATCAGCACAAACGGTTCATCTCCACGTGCGTGGAGACAGCGATGATACGTGGTTCGGCACTTCGATCACCGGCGGTTCATCTCCACGTGCGTGGAGACAGCAAAAGCGGCCGGCGAGATCGTGGTCAGAGTGCCGGTTCATCTCCACGTGCGTGGAGACAGCGCCGCCTTTAGGCTTTCGATCTGCTTCTGATACGGTTCATCTCCACGTGCGTGGAGACAGCGTGAGCAAGGCGGCGTACTCATCCCAAGCTTCCGGTTCATCTCCACGTGCGTGGAGACAGCGGCTCCGCCCCCGGAAATTGAGATCGTGAAGTCGGTTCATCTCCACGTGCGTGGAGACAGCATGAATGACACCGAGAAGCCGCCCCCGATCACCGGTTCATCTCCACGTGCGTGGAGACAGCGCCTCTTCGTCATCGACAAACACGTCCCGGTTCGGTTCATCTCCACGTGCGTGGAGACAGCGTGATCCCCTTGCCTCGTGTCATTGGCAAAGGCGGTTCATCTCCACGTGCGTGGAGACAGCTTTTATTGAAGTTATCAATCTAGGATAAACTGCGGTTCATCTCCACGTGCGTGGAGACAGCTCGTATTTCGAAGGGACCCGTCACCGCAGAATCGGTTCATCTCCACGTGCGTGGAGACAGCTGTTTTACGCCATCGTTAAGACGCCGAAGCTGCGGTTCATCTCCACGTGCGTGGAGACAGCTAAGACGTCGTCACCAAAGAGAGGTCGTAAGGCGGTTCATCTCCACGTGCGTGGAGACAGCAAATCGAGCCCGGCAAAGTTGTAGCGTTTCGTCGGTTCATCTCCACGTGCGTGGAGACAGC
>CALMAH010000036.1 GCA_937859595.1 uncultured Acidobacteriota bacterium
AAGGGGGATCTCGGCCCAAGGGCTTTGGGCTTTCGTTTTAGGTTTTCGATCTTTGTTTTAGATCTTTGATTTCGGTCTTTGATTTCGATCTTTGAAGTTTTAAACTCCGGCTCTTGATCCGCGTTGGGGAACGCATTCTGGGGAACGCAGCCTGGGGAACGCACCTTGGGGAACGCAGTCCGGCGAACCCATCCTGGTGAACGCATTCTGGTGAACGCATCCCGGTGAACGCATTCTCGGTGAACGCATCCCGGTGAACGAATCCTGGTGAACGCATCCCGGTGAACGCATTCCGGTGAACGCATTCTGGTGAACCCATTCCTGGTGAACGCATCCTGGTGAACGCATCCTGGTGAACGCAGCGGCAGGATCAATAAAGTTCGTGTGAAAAATGTTCTTTGATGGCCGAACGGCTGTTGCCCGGGCTATCGGCCCGCTTCCAGGTCATATTCCCGCAGCCTTCTGTAAAGTGTTGAGGGCGAGATGCCGAGCAATTCTGCGGTCTTTCCCCGATGCCAGCCGGTCCGTTCGAGGGCGTTTATTATCTGCTGTTTTTCTGAATCGCGCAGATTAACTGGCGACGCGTTGTGAAAATTCCGGACGCCCGTGGGGTCGTTTGACCCGAAGCTAACCGACATCGGCGAAGGTTCGGTCTTGTGGACTATCTCCGGAGGCAGTTCGTTCAATGTGATCTTGCCGTTATCTGCGAGCAGAGCAGCCCGCTCAAGGCAATTCCTTAGCTGGCGGACATTGCCCGACCATGAAAAGCCCGTCAAAGCCTCTATTGCCGGATGGGTCAGAACGGGCGGATTTGGCCCGCCGACCTTCTGCAAAAGGTGCTGAGCCAGCGGTTCAACGTCTTCCCGCCTTTCGCGAAGCGGAGCGATCTTGACCTCGAAGCTGTTGATCCTGTACATCAGATCCGAACGGAAAACACCCTCGGCTATCGCCTGGTGCGGATCTCGATTCGTTGCGGCTAAGAGCCTCACGTCAACCTCAACCTTCTTGACACCCCCTACCCGAAAGAACGACCGGGTCTCAAGCGCACGTAGGAGCTTGGATTGCAGCTGGGCGGGCATCTCCATGATCTCGTCAAGAAAAAGCGTCCCGCCGTCCGCGAGTTCGAAAAGGCCAAGCTTTCGTGCCCTCGCTCCGGAAAATGCTCCTGCCTCGTGCCCGAAAAGTTCCGACTCCAGCAAAGTATCCTGAAGGGCGGCGCAGTTTAGATCGATGAAGGGCCCATGGCCTCGATTGCTTAGCCGATGGATCGCCTGTGCGATCAGTTCCTTTCCGGTGCCCGATTCTCCGGTTATCAGTACCGAGGTGTCCGTAGGAGCCACGCGGCGTACCAGCCTGAGGACCTCTTTCATCTGTGGCGATTCGGCTATTATTTCTGGCGTCGTTCCGCTGGCTCGTTCTATCTGAGCTCGAAGTCTCTGATTGTCGGTCTTCAGCTGACGTTTTTCTGCCGCTTGCTTTACGAGAGCGGTCAGCTCGGCTATGCGGTAGGGCTTTGTGAGATAGTCGTATGCTCCCAGTTTCATTGCCGTGATCGCCGTTTCCACTGTTCCCTGGCCCGTCAGCATTATTATCTCAGGCTGATTGGAGCCTTTTTCACGTATCCGCTTGAGCAGTCCGATGCCGTCAAGCCGGGGCATATTGATATCGCAGAGCACTACATCATAGTCCTCCGCCTCGAGCATTTCCCACGCGGCTTCGCCATCGGCCGCGGAAGCAGCCTCGTGCCCGTGGCGGCTCATTTCTTTTTCAATAACGAGCCGGAGATTTCTCTCATCATCAACTATCAGTAATTTGGCCATAGCATTTCGTGAGGTGCCCGGTTTTCGGGGTGCCGTGTAGGATCGCCCCCTTCTGGACGTCAGTTCTTTGCTGCCGGGAGAAAAATAGTGAACGTGGTGCCCTTGCCTACATTTGAACGGACGCTGACCCGTCCGCCGTGGTCCGTTATGATGCCATAGCAGACCGCGAGACCAAGCCCTGTACCCTTGCCTACTTCCTTGGTGGTAAAGAAGGGTTCGAAGATCTTTGACATATCGTCGGTCGGGATACCCACGCCCGTGTCGGTCACTTCGATAGCGACCCGATTGTTCATCGCAGATGCCCTAAAGGTCAGCACGCCTCCGTCCGGCATCGCGTCAATTGCATTGGTGGCAAGCGCGATGATCGCCTGTTGTATCTGCCCGCCATCCGCGTTCACGAGGGGAAGATCGCCGGCAATATCGACATCGAGCGTGACGAAATCGCTCCGGTTCTGGTGCGAGATGAGGTTTGCAGACGAGCGAAGTATCTCGCCGATATCGACAGGGTTCCGGTCGCCTGTTCGAATGCGGCTGAAGTCAAGGAGGCCGGTCGTTATCGACTTGCATCGGAATGCTTCGCTCTTGATAAGGCCCAAATATTCTGTAAGGTCCTCAAGCGCAGACACGCCGTCGAAATCGCCCTCGTCCACGCGATGTTCGAGGGCCTCTGCGCAGGCTGAGATCGTCGCCAATGGGTTGTTGATCTCGTGGACAACACCCGCCGCAAGCCGCCCGACAGCCGCCAGTTTTTCTGCGCGCCCGACGGCGTGTATAGCCTCGACGCGCATTGTCACATCCTCGCCGACCGTGATCACATGGGTTACCTCACCGGTGACAGGGTCCCTCATCGGAACCTTGCTGACGACCCAGTGCTTGGTGGAGCCGTCTTCTGCAACCGTCTGCTGTTCGATACGTTCGATCTGGCCGGTGCTGAATGCCCGTTCGAATTCCTCACGCACACGGCCCTCAGGATATCTGGCAAGGACGTTAAAGACATTCCGCCCTACTGCCGAATCGCGCGGTATTCCCTGTGTCCCGATCTCTCGATGACGGTTCCATGTAACAATGCGGTAGTCGCGGTCAACCACATAGAGCGAAACGGGAAGGGCGTCGAGAACGGCCTCCGTGAATCGGCGATGTTCTTCCTTTGCACTGGTTATAGATCGATTTATGGCTGCCTCGTAATGGGCCGAGAGATTTACGCTCATTGCCGCCATTTGGGTTGCGGCATCAACCAGTCGGGCCCGCGTGTCGTTAAATTCGAGCTTTTCTTCGAATCCCACAGCGATGGCACCGCGTATTTCGCCGTTAATATGTAGAGGCGAGATATACTCGAGTGTATGAGGCCCGCCCTGGATGAGGAATTCTTTGTGATCCTCTTCAACATAGCCGATCTGGGGCGGAAGGAGATCGAGCCATTTTTCGAATCGCTTTCGATTGAGAAAATTGGTCAGCACTTCACCCTTCGTGTCGAAAGCACAGTTCACGATGCCGATATTTTCGAGCTCCGCAACGAACAGGCACATATCGGCTCCGATGTGTGCCCGAATTGCCTCAGCAACCCTGGAAGCTACTTTCTTGGGGTGGACCGTAAAAAGCAGCTTGCGGCCGAGATCGGAAATGAATCGGAGCTCGGCCGAAGACTCTGTTGGCTGACCTGCACGGGCAGCTGTCCCGTGGGGTCGGTTTGTTGATTGGGAAACGGACATTCTAATACACTGGCGCCCCTTTCGTGTGGAGAACGATCGTTGATCGGGAAAGTGCCTATCGGAAAGAGTTCAGAATGGGCCGCGTGAGGTGCGGCAACTGACAATCACTATTAAAGTATGTTTTTCACTGTTTGTCAATTATTTTAGGCATCATATGCAGGGTTGACTACATCGATATCCAATGGTGAAAATCGTCTGAGAGACGATAGACGCGGCATGAGACAGGTAATATCCGACTTTATAGGCTTTTTCTCGCTTTTCGCAGCCCTTTCCATATCTGTCGCCGGGCAGATCGTTGTTGATATGACCGTTGCCACAGTCGGCGACGGGGTAAGGGTAGAACTGATAACACTTTCGGACCTAAAATGGCAGCTTGCGCTCCAGCCGGGGACCTCGATCGACCAGCCGCGGAGCGAAGACCTGAACCAGGCACTCCAAACGCTGATAAACCAGCGGATATTCGTACTCGAGGCTGAACGTCTGCCGCAGAATCCGCCTACCGAAAAGGAGATCGCGGCCGAGGTGGAAAAAACACTCGCATATTTTACGTCGCCTTCGGAATTTGAGAACAGGCTTCGGAGGGTCGGGTTTACTTCGATTCGTGACGAGAATTTTGAGCGAATGATCGCGCAGCGGATCGCGATCGAGAAGTATCTCGACTTTCGATTTCGCTCCTTCATCGTGGTAACTCCCGATGATGAAGAAAATTATTACCGCACGGTCTTTGTTCCCGACTTCAGGCGGCGATTTCCCGGATTGCTGATGCCGACCCTGGACGAACGTCGAGGGGAGATCAACGAACTCTTGCGAGAGGAGCGGGTGGCGGCAGCGATAGAGGCCTTTTTGGACGATGCAAAGCGGCGTGTCGAGATCGTGATACTTAGCGAATTGTGAGCCGGCGAGGTAATTGGCTTGTCCCTTGTTCAGTTGTGCCGTTCCCGTAGCTTCTCCACAACCTTAGTGAGCGTAACCCCTTTTGCTTCGAGCAGCACCATCAGGTGAAATAACAGGTCCGCCGATTCGTTCACGAAAGCGTCAAGATCATCATCTTTTGCGGCAATAACGGTCTCGACTGCCTCCTCGCCGACCTTCTGCGCGATCTTGCTTAGGCCTTTCTCAAAAAGCGAAGAGGTGTATGAAGGGTCCGTTGGCCTCAGCCGTCTATCGGCGATCAGGTCGCCGAGTTCTGTCAGGAACGCGAGGGAGTTGTTGTTTGCACTGTTTTTCTCTGCAAAACAAGTATCGTCGCCTGTATGGCACACAGGCCCGCTCGGCCTGGCAAGCACGAGCAATGTGTCGCGGTCGCAGTCAGTAGCGATTGACTCGAATTCAAGTAGGTTGCCGCTTTCCTCGCCTTTTGTCCAGAGCTTCTCGCGAGAACGGGAATAAAAGGTGACGTGTCCCGTCTCAAGGGTGAGCCGCAAGGCTTCATCATTCATAAATCCCAACATCAGAACACGTCTCGTGTCAGCGTCCTGCACGATAGCGGGTACCAAGCGGTCGGGATATTTTTCCCAGATCAGTTTCATCTTCGAACCTCTATTCCGCGCATTGCAAGGAATGATTTGAGTTCCCGCATACCGATCTCCCCAAAGTGAAATACGCTTGCCGCGAGCGCAGCATCGGCGCGGCCGCGGATGAACACATTCGCAAAATCATCCATTTTTCCGGCCCCGCCGGAGGCAATTACAGGAATGCCTACACACGCCGAAACGCTTCGGGTCAGCGGTTCATCAAATCCACGTCGAACGCCGTCGCTGTCCATCGAGGTCAAGAGGATCTCGCCGGCCCCGAGAGCTTCCCCTTGTTTTGCCCAGTCGACGGCGTCGAGATCCGTGGGTTCCCGCCCGCCGTTAAGATATACGTTCCAGCCAGACCCATTGCGTTTTGCATCGATCGCCAGGACGATAGATTGCGACCCAAAGTTTCGGGCAGCGCGGCCGATCAAGTCGGGATCCCTTACGGCCGCGGTGTTTATCGAGACCTTGTCGGCCCCCGACTCAAGCAGGGCACCGATCTGTTCCACACCGGAAATGCCTCCGCCAACCGTGAACGGGATATTCACGACCATCCCTATCCGACGTACGAGATCGTTAAGTGAGGTGCGATTTTCATGGGTCGCTGTAATGTCCAAAAAGACGAGTTCGTCGGCACCCTCGCTGTTGTAACGTAAGGCGAGTTCGACCGGGTCGCCCGCGTCGCGGAGCCCGACGAAGTTTGTACCCTTTACCGTCCTTCCGTCTTTTACATCCAGACATGGAATTATTCGTTTAGCCAGCATATTTGGAGAGTTCCTCAAGGCCGATGTGCCCCTCGTAGATCGCCTTGCCGACAATGATACCGCTGCACCCGATCTCCTCGAGCCGGTCGATATCTTCAAGCGAACTGACGCCCCCACTTGCGACGATCCTGAGCTCGGGTACCGCGGCAATGATCTCTTGATACAGATCGATCCCGGGGCCGGCAAGCGCTCCGTCTTTTGAAATATCAGTCACGCATGCCTCCTTGACCCCGAGGTCTTTCCACTTTCGCAGAAAATCGATCACATCGATCTCCGTCAGTGTCTTCCACCCGTCGATCGCGATCCGACGCTCGCGCACATCAGCCCCGAGGAGGATCTTCTCCGGTCCGAACTCTCGCAGCCATTTCGTGACCGTGTCCGGAGTGCGGACGGCAGCACTACCGATGCTTACAAGCCGGGCCCCGGCATCGAAAGCAGCCTTGATGTCATCATCGGTCTTTATACCGCCTCCGAGATCGATCTTAAGGTCCGTTGCAGACGAGATCAGCTCTACAACGGTCAAATTGGCAGGATGGCCTACCTTTGCACCGTCAAGATCCACAACATGGAGACGCTTAACGCCAACGGCCTCGAAGCTGACGGCCATTTCAACAGGGCTCTTATCGTAGATCTTGATCGAGCGGAAATCTCCCTCGGTGAGGCGGACACACTTGCCGCCGATGATATCGATAGCAGGAATGATCTCGATCATAGGTTCAAAAAGTTCTCCATTATTATTTCTCCGGCTTTGCCCGATCTTTCAGGATGAAACTGGACGCCGAAGAAGTTTTCCCTTTCAAACGCCGCGGAAAATTCCCGGCCGTAGTTGCAAGTCGCTGTGGTGTATCCGCCCTTTTCGACATAGTAGCCATGCACAAAATAAAAATACTCACCGGACCGGACTCCGTTGAACAGCGCTGAGTTGCCGATCTGGACCGAATTCCACCCGATGTGCGGAACTTTAAGGGCAGACCTTGGAAACCTTTTTACTTGTGCCCCGATGACGTTTAGACAACTAGTGCTGTTCTCCTCAGATGTTGCGCACATTACCTGCATACCCAGACAGATACCGAGCACGGGATTTGTGAGCGAGCGGATCACTAAGTCGAGTCCTTTCTCTTCAAGATACATCATTGCCGATGACGCTTCGCCAACGCCCGGAAAGATAACCTTGTCCGCGGATGAAAGGATCTCCGGATCATCGGTAACGTCAGGCTCAACGCCGAAACGCCTGACACAATTTACGACAGAAGCCGTGTTCCCGGCGTTGTATTTCATTATCGCCAGCTTCATAAAACGCCTTTCGTCGTAGGGAGTTGGTTGCCCTCGCGTTTGATCGCCATTCGCAGAGATCTGGCGAATGCCTTGAATATTGCCTCGATCTTATGATGTTCAATTGTTCCCTGAGCCTTTATGTTCAGATTGCATCGGGCGGCGTCTGCAAAAGATTTGAAGAAATGGAAGAACATTTCCGTCGGCATTTCACCGATCTTCTCACGCTTGAATTCCGCGTCCCATTCGGTCCAACTCCTGCCGCCAAGGTCTATCGCAACCTGTGCGAGCGCATCGTCCATCGGCAGCGTGAAGCCGTAACGTCCAATTCCCGCCTTGTCACCTAAGGCGGACGAGAATGCCTCTCCCAGCGTTATCGCGACGTCCTCGATCGTATGGTGTTCGTCCACGCTTAGGTCGCCCGTTGCACGGATCGCGAGATCGATGCCGCCGTGTCTTGCGAGCTGCTCGAGCATATGGTCAAAGAATCCGATGCCGGTCGTGATCTCTGCACGGCCGCTCCCATCAAGGTTGAGCTCAATCTCTATGCATGTTTCCTTGGTTTTTCTGGTGATCGATGCCTTTCGTGGAGGTGTCGTCAGGAGGGAATAGATCTCATCCCAGGAATCGACCACAAAAACACCATTTTCCCTGTCGTTAACAAGAGGGAAGTTAGAGTTCCGAATATAGATCGCCTTGCAGCCGAGATTACCGGCAAGTTCAATGTCGGTCGGACGGTCGCCGACAACATAGGAGTTCTCAAGGTCGTAGTCGCCTTCAATATACTTCGTCAGCATCCCAGTCCCGGGCTTTCTGGTGACGGCATTCTCATGGGGAAAAGTCTTGTCGACAAATACATCTTCAAAAACAATACCTTCGCCGCGCAATGTTTCGAGGACGAAGGTCTGAGCAGGCCAAAATGCTGATTCTGGAAAACTGTCCGTTCCCATACCGTCCTGGTTAGTAACCATCACGAACAGAAGATCGGTATCCCGCGCGATCCGGGCGAGATTGGTGATAGCCCCGGGCAGAAATCGCAGTTTTTCAAGGACATCTACCTGAAAATCATGCGGCTCGCGGATAATTGTCCCGTCGCGGTCAAGAAAAAGTACTTGTCTCATTAGCCTCCGATAATTAGGGGGAATAGTTCGTCAGTCAAGTCTTGTGGCGCAATGCGGGCAAGCGCATTCACAAGCCGGTCATTCTCGTCTGCGGTACCTACCGTAATTCGCAGACAGCCACCGCACAGTTCAACGCTGCTGCGGTCACGGACCACGATCTTTTCTTCCAGCAACGACCTATAGACACCTTTAGGGTCATTTACCTTCACCAGAAGAAAATTCGCGTCCGACCGGAAAACCTCCTGGACACAACTCAATGCGGCAAGCATCGAACCAAGTCTTTCTCGCTCAGTCAGGGTCTGGCTGACCCAATGATCCACCTCACTTCGCCGATCGAGGACCTCCAAGATCCTTTGCTGAACCAGCCCGCTAATGTTATATGGCGGTTTAACCCTGTTCATAAGTGCAATGATCGGGCCGGCGGCCAGGGCCATTCCGACACGCAGTCCAGCCATACCCCAGGCTTTCGAAAAAGTTCGAAGCACGACCAGGTTCGGCAGTTGACCGAGTTCTTCGGCAAGCGAACCCGACGTAGAGAACTCGATATAGGCCTCATCAACGACAACGATACCCGAAAACTCCCTTGCAATGCGGAGAACGCCTTCTCGATCCATCAAGTTGCCGGTCGGGTTATTGGGTGAGCATATAAATATTAGTTTTGTCTTCTCCGACACCGCATCAAGCACGCCGTTTATATCCAACTGAAACCCTTCCGTTAGAGGGACGCCGCAAACTCCTATGTCGTTGAGTTCGGCAAGAACGGAGTACATACCGTAGGTCGGCGGGCAGATGATGCACTCATCGCGGCCCGGCTCGCAGAACACCCGAAAGATCAGGTCGATAGGTTCGTCGCTCCCGCTGCCGACGAATATCTGGTCTGCGGCGATATTCAACATCGCCGATAAGCGACTTTTCAATTCCTTCTGCAACGGGTCTGGATATCTGTTAAGGCCCATTCCCGCCGGTGAACCGAAGGCATTCTCGTTCGCATCCAGATAAACCTCGGCATCGCCCCCGAACTCGGAACGTGCTGAGGCATAAGGAAGCATACGGGCCACATTTGGCCTGACAAGTTTTTCGAGTTCAAATCTCATTTCTGTTCGACTCTCGATCTTCTGATCGCCGCAGCATATCGGTGAGCCTCAAGCCCCTCGGCATCGGCCATTGCTTCTATAACTGGAGCGAGCCCCTGCATTCCTTCCGGGCTGATCTGCTGATAGGTGATCGTCTTTCGAAAGCTCTCGACCGAAACTCCGCTGAAGGCCCGTGCTGCACCGCCGGTCGGCAGAGTGTGGTTGGTGCCCGAGGCGTAGTCCCCCGCACTCTCGCAGGAGTAGTTGCCGATAAATATGGATCCGGCGTTTGTAAATCGCATTGCGACCTTTGCCGCATCGTCTACTACGACGATCAGATGCTCCGGGGCATATTCATCGAGAAGCGCGATCCCGGCTTCAATGCTTTCGATCAAGATCGCCGTCGAATTCTCCATAGCCCGCCGCGCCGTTTCGCGACGAGGCAGCCTTTCGATCTGCCTGTCTATCTCGGCCAGCGTTCTTTCAATAACTTCCCGAGAATCTGTGACCAAAATGACCTGGCTGTCCGGGCCGTGTTCAGCCTGGGACAACAGATCGGCCGCCACGAACTCAGGGACACAGGTCTCGTCCGCAATTACCGCAAGCTCTGAAGGGCCGGCAGGCATATCGATCGCGATCCCGGCCCGAAATATCTGAAGTTTCGCTTCGGTAACGAACTGGTTTCCGGGCCCGAAGATCTTGTGAACGGCTGGAACGGTCTCTGTCCCAAATGCCATTGCCCCGATCGCCTGGGCACCACCAATTTTGAAAACACGATCCACACCACAGAGATCGGCCGCGAAGAGCGTTGCAGGGGAAACGCTGCCGGTCTCGTTCGGCGGGGAACACATTATTACCTCACCGCAGCCTGCGAGTTTCGCAGGTACAGCGAGCATCAGAACCGTTGAGAACAGCGGAGCCGTGCCGCCCGGGATATACAGGCCAACCTTCTCGATCGGCAGGGTTCGTTTCCAGCAGACTACGTCGGGAGATGTCTCAATGGGATCGGGATCGCACACTTCGACAAAGTGAAATTTCTCGATGTTCGATTTCGCCACGCCGATCGCTCGTTTCAGTTCCGTCGGAACAACGCCTCCCGCGTACTCGATCTCCGCTCGAGAGACCTCGAAATTCTCGATCTGCACGGGGTCAAATTGTCGCGAACAATGTCTTAGCGCCTCATCGCCGCCGCGACGAACGTCGTCAAGGATGTTTGCGACCGTCCGTTCAAGAAAGCGCGAATCTGCCTTCGGTCGACTCAGAAGCCCGGCCCAACTATCCCTCTCTGGAAACTCAATTATCTGCATAGCACATCAACTGATCATCTGGTCGATCGAAAGGATGAGTATCCCCTCGGCCCCTGCCTGCTTCAATCTGTCCACAACCGACCAGACCTCACGCTCCTCGACTACTGAATGAAGCGAGACCCAACCGGGTTCGGCCAAAGGCATTACGGTCGGGCTCTTTATGCCGGGTAGAAGTCCTGAAATTTCCTTTAGCTTTTCCTCCGGCGTATTTAGCAGGATGTACTTGTTGCCCCCTGCGGCGAGCACACTCTTGATTCGGAACCTAAGATCGTCGAAAAGAGCTGCCGATCCATTGCGGATATCTCGGCGGGCGATCAGTATTGCTTCGGAGCGCATGACCGTCTCCACCTCCCGGAGCCCATTTGAGAACAACGTGCTTCCGGAACTGACGAGGTCGCAGACCGCGTCGGCAAGGCCGATCGACGGAGCTATCTCAACCGAACCGCTGATCTCATGGATCTCCGCCGCGACCCTATTTCTATCGAGAAAGGCCCTCAGAACTCGAGGATAGCTGGTTGCTATCCGCTTACCGCGGAGGCTTTCAACTGAAACATACTCGTCGGGTTTTGGAATGGCGATAGACAGACGGCAATTGCCGAAACCGAGTCGTTCAACTTGGTCAACCGGCCTTGGATATTCCGCGAGGATGTTCTCACCGACCACACCGATATCCGCGACCCCATCCGCTACGTATTGCGGAATATCGTCGTCCCTGAGAAAGAACATCTCGAGGGGAAAATCGGCCGCTTCTGCCTTGAGTTTGCCGTGGCCATTGGAAATACCTATCCCGCATTTCCGTAATAGCGCTACTGAGCCCTCGGCGAGCTTGCCCTGTTTTTGTAATGCGATCCTGAGTTTCATAAAAAATAGTCCGACGCCCTCGAAACGTATTCAAGTTCGCGACGCTGGCATACAAGCTGGTTTTTCGTCTTAGTTGAGAAACGAGATTCGAGCCACGCGCGGTTTTATCCGGCGTGATGGTGATGATGAAGGTTGGGAACCGGGGTGTTCATCTATAAAACTATTAAAAGCACAAAAGTGGAGGGGATGCAAGCAAAGCCCGTAAGCCGATGTGATAAAATCTGCAAATAGTATGGCTTCTGAGGTGAAAGACAGTGTCCTTGTGGAGTTTGGCCGCCGAGTCCAGCGATGTTACGGATGTTTTATTGCGTATCATTTGAAGGATATGTATCTCGGCGAGGACGTGACGTTTTTTTGCCAACATTGCAAAACCGAGGAGATGTTCCATTTTGATGACTTCTCGCGACTGATCGACATCTCGAAGCTAAAGGAAGTGACCGAGGCCGGCCCTTAGTGTCGGCGACATTGAAATAAGGAGTGCAAGCAAAACTCATAATCGAAGGGCCCTATGAGACCCGGACTGAGACAGTCGCAGACGAACTCTCGGTCGGCCGGACAGCGCTTGCCGACATTGAACTCGATGATGCCGGCCTTTCAAAGGTTAACACGACGTTTTTTGTTGACGACGGCTATCTGTGGGTAGCTGACGAAGATTCGACCAACGGAACGTTTTTGAACGGAGAGCGTGTCGCGGGCCGACCGCAAAGACTGAAGAACGGTGACAGGATCACTCTGGGAAGCACGACCTCGATCAGCGTTGAGATCACGGACGGGCGAGAGGAACCCGTTTGGAAAGAAACACCCGAAGAGGTATCTGCGCCAACGCCTCGTGTGGACGTTGGTGATCCGACAGTGGTCGCTCCGATCGCCCCGATCCAGTTCGACGACGAAGGGCAGCGGCCTCATGTCTATTTTGCCCTGGCCGGGGTTATGACCGTGGTAATGCTGCTTTTCGGTGGCATAGCCTATCTTTTGGTTCTACAAGGGCATTCGGGGGGCGAACAAAGACGACAGACCGCTTCGTCCGTTATTCCTGTCAGAGTCATCGATCCGCTTGGCGGCGAGAGCGATGAGGACCTCAACGACATTCTTGCAGCGTGGGAAGTTGCAGAAGATGAACTTGTAGCTTCAGACCTTGATGACACGAAAGTCGATTCTTCGGTTTCGGAAGAGCAGGACCTGAACGTTTCGGCAGCATTTCTGGCAGACAGGCAACGACTTGCGACAGAGGGCCGTCCGCCGATTCACATTCGGCCGGCGGGACTAAATGTGCCGCGAGAACTGTTTGGCGACGGCGTAATAAAGCAGACAAGAAAACTCCGGGAGATGAGAGAATCAGGGTACCAGCAACCGATGGACTTTGCAGACCTTGCACAGAAAAGGCTAAGCGGGGAGTTGATCGAGATGCCGATGGCCAGAGAGAGTTTCTATCTTGACGTTGGGGGATCTGCTCAGGATGTTCCGTTTACCTCATTCGAGTTTGGATCGCCAAGTGACAGGCGGGAACCTATTGTGCCCGGTCATCCGAAGTATCCCCAGCTCAAGCAACTGGCCGACAGTTTTGCCGGCCAAAAATACGATCTTAACGACCCGGCGGACCGTAGACAGATGCGTCGTAGGTTGTTGAGAATGTTTCACCCAAATGCCCGTCCCATCCTTCAGGAAATTGCCGATTCTTATTTCCAACGGTTTCGAAGGCCGCTTCGAGTAACATCTCTTACTCGGTCCATGGACTACCAGATCTTGTTGACTCAGGGCAATGCAAATGCCTACAAAGTGCGTGGCGCCGGTGCTTTGCCTCCGCATACGTCTGGTTGTGCTTTTGACCTGGCGAGAAAGCACATGCCTGCGGAAGAACAGAATTTTCTGATGGAAAAGCTGGCCGAGATGGAGCGTGCCAATAAGATCGACGCACTTATAGAATATGGCGTTAATGCCTGTTTCCATATCTTTATTTACCACGACGGCAAACCGCCTCGTGCATCAAAATTCTACGAAAGCGACTACGACCGTTTCCCCTTTCTGACCGGCATCGCGTTTCGAGAGCCGGACCTGCACCCGTAGCCGGAGATCTCATTCGGTCGGTTGATATCAATGCCTGCCGTTCCTAAACTAGAGAAATGAGCGAAAATGGACGCGAAGAGCGCCAGAGCCTAACAGGTCTGGCTCGCCGCCTGTCACAGCTTTCGCCGGACAAACGCCGTGCGGCGATCGAAGTAAGCGCGGCATTGGCCGGTATTAGTCTGCGCGTCAGCCGCGATTTCGTCGAAGCTGTTCCAAAAGCGGCAGAGATACTTTCGGCAGACGAGATACGCGCGTGGGGCGAACTTGGTCGTCGGATTACGATGGGTAATGCTGAAACCGGTTCCACCTTTTTCGCGGCGGGGGTGTCCGGGCTCGAACATATACCGGAAGAGGCCAGAATATATGTCTTCCAGATATGCACACGGCAGCTGGCCCTCTCGAGCTCCATATCATTAAACACTTTTGATCTCATTCCGGGGCTTGCGTCTGGTGTCGATGATAAGGAACTGTTGACATCGATACTTCGGCTTGCGGGGGACATTGCGAACCGTTCCGCAAAGCACAGTGCAGATTTTCTGAAGAGCGCTCCACCAGTTGCTGTGGCTTTGAAGCGGTTTGGTAAAGATACGGAACGGGTTGCTACGGCGGTAACGGCATTGGCCTCGAGCTTTGCGAACCGAACCGGCGGAATGGCAGCAGACCTATGGGCCAATCTTCCCGGCGCTATTGATGGACTAGATGCAGACGAGGTGGTCACGCTTTCTGAAAGAGCGTCGAAATTCTTAGAATTGGGGGGAAGCGTTACCCTTCACTTCGTTTCCGCCGGCGGCAACGTGCTAAGAAGTGAGCCGGGCGTTTTTGACGAATGGTGCGAAGTGTTAAGCCGTGTGGGTGTACACGGTAATGCGGTTCTGATCGCTTTTCTGCGGGCTTCGCCGAAGTTTTTTGACAAACTGTCGGGCCTGAAGATCGATGGAGAAGAAATCGGCTCAATAAAGACCCGAGGGATCCGGCGCGTGCTCAAGCTGGTGGGCGAGATCGCCGAATCCGATGCCGAGAGCGCTTTGGCTGCCTTCCGATCGTCCGTCTCAGCGCTGAGAAAAGTGTCGCTAGATCAATATGAAGAATGGATCGAAACGGGGCTTCGCGAAATGGCCGATGATTCGATGAAAGCACGGCGAAGTTATTTCGCGCTCGAGACCAGGTATTCGAATGACAAGCTCCGAAAGACCCGTTCTGGTTTACACCTTGAATCGGTTCAGCACGTTCTAAAACTTTACATAGAGGCCTTGACCGGACGCGAGATCGAGATCGCCCCACAAACCGCGATGCCGCAGGAATCGAGGATCGGCGATGGCAAGACGATCTACTTGCCCGTCTCTATAGCGGAGTTTGAATCTGAGGAGATGGATTTTCGGCTGTACAAGGTATTGGCGGCATATGGGGCCGGGCAGATCGAGTTCGGCACATTTGCAAAGGACACAGATGCTCTCAAGGCCGCATTCTCAGACCTCGCGGACCTCTACTCGGCGACCGCAGAAGAGATAGATGCCTTCTCGCTAGCGGGCTATATCGAAGAAGTCCAGAAGGGTGATGTCGCTTTGTCTGACGCCGAGCTGCGCAGTGAGCTAAGCCGGCGAAGAAAGAGGTTGCCGAAGGATTCGGACTATCGTGCCGTATTGAACGTTTTTCCTGAACCACGGCTCGCAAAGAAGATATTCACTACAATGGAGAACGCCCGGATCGACGGGTTGCTTCGACACAATTATCGGGGGCTCAGAAAGGACCTCGACCTAATGCAGGAACATCTGAAAAAGAACCGGCCATTTATTTTTGATATCCCGTATCATCAGGTGCCTTTCGAACTACTTTTTCAAATAACCCTCTGCGGCGGCGCAACTGACGACGCGAGAAGTTTCTACGGCCAGATCGTCTCCGAAATAGAGACCGTGATCGAAAAGCACGTCAGGTGGAATGAAACTGGGAGAGGCGTATTGCCCACTGTGGCGGATTCGCTTTTCGCAACCAGCCGTATCTATAACCTATTTCAGAACATCTCGCCCGAACAGGTGCAAGAGGCCGAAAGCGATGAGCAAGAAGACAAGAGCGAGTTCGCCTATGACGATCTGCACACAGATGAGTCCGCGACCAAAGAGAAGATGAAGCGGGAGGAACGCCCCCAGACGATGCAGGATCTTCGCGATCTCTTCAATGCTTGGAACAGCGACGATGACGAGGGCGAGCCCGACGATCTACAGGGCAGCGAGGCATGGTCGCACAACGAGATGCCGGAGCAGCCGCTCGAACCGGGCGACGAGGCGTTCGCATATGACGAGTGGGACCGCGAGCTGAACGATTATCGCGTGGGCTGGAGCCGCGTCATCGAGAAGCGCGTTAAGCAGGGTGACCGCACATTTGTTGAACTTACCCGATCGCGGTATCGCGGCGTGATATCATCCGTCCGCCACCAGTTCCAGCTGATGAAACCGGAAAATCTCACCAAGATCAATCGCGAGATCGACGGTGAGGATTACGACCTGAACGCCCTTGTCGATCTTGTCATTGACCGAAAGGCGGATGGGCGTCAGTCTGAAAACATCTATACGAAGCGGCTTCGCCGCCAGCGCGATGTCGCTGTTTCGATACTACTCGACCAATCTTCATCCACAGCCAGAACTATCACCCGAAACCCGCTCCAGCCATACACTTACCCAGGACGCAGGATCATTGAAATAGAAAAAGAGGGCTTAGTACTGATGAGCGAGGCCCTCGAGGCTGTCGGCGACGTTTACTCGATCAATGGGTTCACGAGCGAGGGCAGACGGAACGTGAAGTTTTACGTAGTCAAGGATTTTGACGAAAGATACTCCGAGGAGACCGAACGTCGTATCGGCGGCATCACGTTTCAGAACAACACACGGCTCGGCGCCGCCATTCGCCACGCCTCGAACAAGCTGCTGCGTCAGGAGAACCGTACAAAACTGCTGATCATCCTCACCGACGGGCGGCCCTATGACCACGACTATGGCGACGCGCGCTACGCCCGTGAGGACGTTCGCGAGGCTCTGATCGAGGCAAAGGTCAAAGGCATCACGCCCTTCTGCATCACGATCGACCGAGAGTCTGAGGCCGAACTGCGTGACCTCTACGGCGATGTCGGCTATACGATCATCGACGACGTGCTTTCACTTCCGGAAAGAATGCCGAATATTTATCGTCGGTTGACGAGTTAGTTATCGAGGCGGCGTGCGAATTTGCTACAGGAAATGAAGTGCCACCTCGTTTGATTCGCGTCAGATCTGGAATGATCCGGCACTTGATAACGGCACCGGGACTGAACATATCTCTTTCCGTTGTATCGATAGGTCACAAAGCTGGTTTCCGCAGCGGAGAAATGACCTTTTAGCAAAACGTCGCGATACCCATTTGTCCGTTTTCGAAGTACCTGCTTTCCCATTTCGGTGATGTCCCAGTAATCATTGTCGTGCAAAATGATCCGATACCGTCCATTCCGTTTTTCCAGTATCCAAAAATCACAGTTACCTACAGCCCCGCAGGATGGTATCGATACCGCCCGAACAAGAACCTCATTCTTGCGATCGCCGTTGAGATCGACGTACTTGATCTCTAAAATATCCTTGCAGTCAGTAACGTCCGTTGAATATTCTAGCACCTCGCGCGACGCTTTGTCCGCGAGCAAAGTTTTCCAGATCGGCATGATCCGAAGATCAGAACAATACGTTTTTTGCTCGATAGGCGGTTGGCGATGCGAGGCCGCATCCGGCGCACGGGCGGAAACGTCGAAGCCCGTTTCAACAATAGGCACGGATTGGAGCGGCTTTTGGCATAGACGTTCTTGTTGATAGGTCGACACACAGAGCAACCCAAAAACGAATGTGGCAAAAAGTACCAGGAAATGTCTTATATTTCTGCGTATCATTGCCCGTCTATCGAATAGAGATCACTCCGGTTATTTTACACCAACTGTCAACCTGCGATTCCCTTCAACAAGACACCTACGCCGTACGCCAATCCGGCGGCGAGGGCACCGACGAACAAGGTTTCAAGGCCAGAGCGGTACCACGTGTGAGTTGACCAGCGGCTTTTGAAAGAGCCGATCAAAAAGAACGTTATTCCTGTCATGACGCAGGCGACAAGGAAAGTGCCGTTCGTGCCGAAGAGGTAAGGGAGAAGCGGCACAAGGCCGCAGATGACGAAAGCGCTGAAGGTGCTCCCGGCAGCGAGCCAGGGCGAGCGGATCTCATTCGGCAAGCCATATTCTTCGGTCAGCATGGTCTTTACCCAGCGATCTTTATCAGCGGTGATCAATTCAACCGCTTTCTCCAGCTCTTCGCCTTTAAAACCTTTTGCTCGATAGATCTCGCGGACCTCTTCCCGTTCGCCTTCGGGAGCAAGCTCGATATGCCGGTGTTCGATCTTCTCGATCCGCCTGTAATCATCGATCTCGGCCCGGGTACCGAGAAAGTTGCTGGCCGCCATCGAAAAGCCGTCCGCAGCAAGATTTGCAAACCCGAGGATCAGGACGATCTTTGTCGAAAGCTCGGCACCCGCCACGCCCGACACCACAGCAAACGTCGTCACCGCACCGTCAACCCCGCCGTAGATAAAGTCGCGAATGTAATTATGGTTTGCAGATGCTATTCGCTCGGCGATCGCCTCGACGGTATGTTCGTGTTCGAGCTCTACCATTTATCGCGATTTTATACTGAAAGTCGCATAACGTGAACTCATCCCGGCCACACCAATGCACATATATGCAGCGTCTTCGCCGGGTCGGCATCGATCTCGATCTTATGATCCTTGCTGGTCCGGTGTTGATGAAATGGCCAAGGGGTTTCAGGGCCTGATCCTAATCCGCAAGCTTCATTTCTCTCAAGATCGCCTGATAGCGCGGCTCGTTTTTGATTGCGTCAAACTCCGGTTGCACCTTTACCCATAGCATCCTATCGTCTCCCGCTCGCATACCATCTTCAAGGATGTCGAGAGCCTCATCTATCTCACCCATAACGACCAACGCAACCGCGAACCTTATTCGGGGTTGATGTTCGACTGCGCGCCGCCTAAGATCGTTTTTCAGCTTTTCTGCTTCCGCGAGTTTGCCAAGTCTGAAATAGGCCATCGCGCGATAGGTATCTGTGTGAAAGCTCTTCTTCGCTTGTTCAGGATAAGTTTCGTAACGGTCGAGTAGTTCCTGATATCTTCCCAGATTGAATAACGACATAGAAAGATAGCGAAATTCATTTACGGTGAACGGATCTAGAATAAAAGCCCGCTCATTGTGTTCTATTGATGCCTCAAATTGCCTGGCAAAGTTAAGAACGAGGGCATAACTTCTAAGATTGGCGTGCGACGTTGGGTCCAGTTCGCATGCCAAACGAGCATGATCTATCGCCTCATTATGCCTCCCCAAAGTGGTCAGCAGTAAACTATAGACTCGATGATGTTCGGCCACATTTGGAGTCAGCGCGATCGCTGTTCGAAAGTGATGCTCTGCCCCGGCCCAATCCCATTCATAGGTCCGTTTGATCCAACCCATAGAGGCGTGGACCTCAGCAAGATTTGGATCAAGCTCCAAGGCGCGAAGGGCATATGAGCGGGCGTACTCGTATTTGCGCTTGCGCTCGTCATTAGTACGTGCAAGATTAGCGTCGCGGGCATGAAGATCCGCAAGTCCTGTCAGTGCCAAGACAAAATTCGGATCAAGAGTAAGGGCAAGCTCAAATTCTTTCAGAGCATTTACAAAGTTACCCTCATATGCCCTGCGATTGAAGTAAAGCAAACGGCCGCGCTGGTAAGCTTGATAGGCCTCAGAACTCTTGGTCGGAGGCCTACTTGCGACCAAATTCTCCGCTGCGATCTTCGAAAGCCCATTTTCAGCTATCAACTTTCCAAAGATCGTTTCTTGTAGATCCAGCATTTGTTCAGGCCGTCCATCGAACTGCCCGGTCCAGATATTCTCTCCCGTACTTACTTTGATAAGCTGCAAATTTACTCTTATTCGCCCGCTTTCATCCTGAACACGCCCGTCCAGTACCGCATCCAAGCCGAGATGACGGCCTATCGCGATCGGATCGCGCAGGTCATGATCATATGCGAGCATTGCCGAAGCGGGTCGTACCACAAAAACACCGAGACGGCTAAGCCGGACGGTAAGGGAGTCAGTAAGCCCAAACCGAACGCTTTCATCTACGTACCCAACGGCCCTAATCGGCAGCACCGCGATGTTATTGATCCCTGCAAGGGAACCTCCTGAGTTCCGATTGTATGCAGCCCACAGCAAAGCCGCCCCAACCACGATCACTAATAAAACCCCGGTTGTCATTACCGGAACTGAAAAGCGTCTCGCCTTTGTTACTCTCTCGCCCGTCTTTGGTGTATGAATTAAAGGCTCGCCGAAACCGATTTCTGCGTTACCATCGACCTCTTCAATGACGGTCCTTGAGACAACTCGGCGTTCGATGGTTATCTCCCGCTGCTCAATGATATCTTCAACCTGCGCGAGGAAACGGTAACCGCGTTTGGGGATAGTTTCAATATATTCCCGTCCCCCTATCAAGCCAAGTGTTTTTCGAAGAATATAGATATTGTGCGTAAGGTTGCTTTCCTCGACGAATGCTTCACCCCACACCCGGTCCATTATCTCGTCCTTTGAAAGTATCTCACCGGGCCTTCCGGTCAGCTCAACCAAAAGATCAACTGCTTTGGGCGGCAGAGAAACAACCGCTTCCTGATGCCAGAGCACACGGGTGCTGATATCAAGCCGGAACTCGTCAAACTCGCGAAATGTGGCGATGTCGTTTTCCATGCGAAACGGATCAAAGGTCCAAAAGGCCCGCTAGGATACTGAGGGGTCTAAAAAAAAGTCTATTTGAGATCTGTCCTTTTTACAACATGTTTCTCGTAGGATCATTCCGCGTCTATTTCTGGGCGGAAGTGGGAAGTCCCAACTTCTTGAGCAATTGTTTGAATTCGGGCTCCATTCTGATGAAAGCAAACTCTGGCTCGACATTTATATTTGCAGCCCAAGGGTGCTTAGATTCGATCGCACTCTGCAGCAGCTTAAGAGTCGCTGCCGAATCCCTTATATGCGATGCAAGAATTGCCCTGCTGTGTTCGGACACCCCGGTTTTCTCCCACTCTTCCAACCAGTATTTGATCACTTCATCAACAGCCTGGGTCTTTCTTCGTTCTCGGATATTGTCTGCAAGCTCTGTAGAGCCGGAGTTGTCCAACGCTTCCAAATAGGCCAGCATCGCTCGCTCTTTATCACCTGTCTGCCATATACACCGTGCAAGATACCAACGAGGCGAAGAAAGTCTTCCATCCCGATCTATCGCCTCCCTGAAATGCCTCATAGCATCTTGGTTCTTACCTGAAAAGTAAAGAACAACACCAAGATTCATATTTACCCCGACCGACGCTGGTTCAAGTTCAACAGCGCGGCGAAGATCTGCTTCTGCTGCAGAAAAGTCCCCGAGTTTCAGCCTTAACATTCCTCGCCTGTGAAATGCGTCTGCCAAATCCGGGCTCAACTCAAAAGCCTTTTCAAATGAACGTGCGGCCGCTTCCCAGTCCCACTCATATGTGGTTTGGATCAGGCCCATAGTTACAAATGCCTGGTAATTTTCAGGGTCTATCTCGATCGCGCGCTCAAGAAACGTCTTCGCGCGATCTACGTTTTCCTCGGAAAGGTCATAGTTGTAATCGTATTTGAGATAATGAGAATCTGCGATCCCGACATAGGCTTCGGCGAAATTTGGGTCGATCTCGATAGCTTTTTCAAAATATTCAATGGCCTTGGTCAAGCCCTCAAAAGTTCGCTTTTGCCAGAAATAGCGACCCGTGAGGAAGTTCTCATACGCTTCAGGGTTTTCCGTCGGATTCTGTGCCAGCACCAAGTCGCCCCGTCCCGCCTCCTCCGTTCTCAATAGCGTTAGTATTCGCCCAGAAATTATGTCCTGCAAAGCCAGCAGCCGGTCTGGTTCGCCCACGAAACGATCGGACCAGATCTGATCGCCCGTACTTGTCGAGATAGCCCTGAGTTCAACTCTGAGGATCGCATCCTTCAACTCAACGCTCCCTGTGAACACCGCATCAACCAGCAACTCACGGCCAGCGGTCACAGGGTCAACTTGGCCATCCATGTATCGCTGTACAACTGCTGTCGGGCGTATCCTGATCCTTTCTACTTCGCTCAATCGCGTGATGACCGAATCGGTGATCCTCATCCGTAATATTTCATCCTCATTGCCCACTGCCCTTAGCGGCAGTACCGCAAGCGATCTTACGTTCGAAAAGCCAGCGACTGGCCTATCAGCTTGATACCATCTGGCCGCGAGTCCGGCAACGATAACCACTGCCACGACGATAACCAAAGCCGCTGCCCACCGGCGATAACCCTTTGGAGCTGAGACGCCTTCCGGCAAAGTCGCGACAGGCTTCTCGCTTGCGGCTGTCGCCTGTAATTGTAGATCTTTCTCATCGACCCACCGGGGGTCCGCCGGCGCCGCGGCGATCAACCCATTGCCCTCCGTCCCAACCACATCGGCGACAAATCGATATCCTCGCCGCGGTACTGTCTTTATAAACTCGTCCGGACATTTTTCCCGAATCGCCTTTCTTATGGAATGAATTGCATGGGTAAGGCTGCTCTCCGCGCCGGGGGCCTCGCCCCAAACTCGCGCCGCAAGCTCCTCTTTTCTTATGATCTCACCCGGCGTTTCCGTTAGGACGATCAGCAGTTCGATCGCCTTTTCGGGGAGATCGACAGGGTCGTCCCCATACCAGAGTTCTTTTTTCTTCACCACCAGCCGAAAATCTTCGAAGCGGCGTATGTCGTTGAACTCATTTGACATAGAACGTTTAAGAAATCATTAAGAAAAAAACGAGAAAACCCTCAAGACAGTTTTTGACGGAATTCGCTACGATTCGCAAAGTCCAAAGATGAGGAACTCACGATCTAGCGGATAGGTCGCTGCACCTTTCGGAAAGTACGCCGCCGAAATACCCATTAACGGACAATATACAAAGTTTAAGGCAAGGCAGAATGGAAAACAAGAAAATTGTTATCACAACTGTTTCTTCCGAGACCATAACGGTCAAGCGTACCAAAGCGATCTTAAAGGACGTAAAGACGCCGGTTGAAGACGACGTTAAGACTTCGCAGGTAAAAGTGATTGAACAAGATCTTGCCTCGGCGATAGCCAAAATGGAGCTAGGTCCCTGTGATGAAGGAGCCTCGGACCCGAAACAAATGAACCCGGGCGAACCAGAACCTGCCGCCGATGATCATGGCAATTAGATGAAAAAAGGAGTGTATGTATGACCTATAAATTGAGCAGATCTTTATCGCATCGACCCCCAAAAGTGGTCTTTTCGACATTATTCATCATTGTCTTTTTAGGAACTTTCTCTGTATTTAATCTCGCTCAGAGTGATCCGCAGCCTGCGATAATGGGTACCACTAGCTCCAGCAATCGCGTAGTAGTGTTTCCAGATCCGGGAAACCAGCCAAATACTCAAATATTGGTTCCCGGGCTTCCGGCGAACGCAAATCCCCACGGTGTCGCATACTTTGACAGTGACAGGGCCTTGGTCTCCGATTTTAATACTTCTCGAATATTCTTGGTTCGAGTTTCGACCGGCACATTACTAGCCACGATCGACACTTCAGCGGCCCCAGCCTATAACGGAACAGGTTCGATCGCTGTCTCGCCTGATGGACAAACCGCACTTGCGGTGGGAAATAATGATCAACTGATAGTCATCCGTGCTCCTTTCAATAATCAGTCGATCAGGCAGCAAATAACCTTACCGGGACTCCTCGATTCATTCCAAACCCAAGCGATCGTTTTTGACAATACGGGGCGAGCATTTGTGAATACACGCTTCGGGATATCGGTTATCGATCCTCCATATGCCTCGGTATCGTTTACTATGGCTCACAATGTGCTTCAGACCTATACTGGGGCACTCGCGATCTCGCCGGATGGAAGCACCCTGCTCTTAACGCGGGCAACAAATGCAGTAAGGATCTACGATGCACCATTTTCATCTGAATCGGTACCGGTCGTGCGTCTTTTCCCAGCTAATGAGAGCATTGGACTAAGCGGGATCATGATAACCCCGGATGGCAATACGGCGATAACGGTTAGTGCCGGCAACTACCGAGCATTTTTTATGCACGCGCCTTTTACGGCGAGCTCTGTGATCGAGGATATTCCTTTGCCGGTCGATAATTCCGGTTCGTTTGAAGATGTGGGGATCAGTGCAGATGGCAGGCTCGCAATTTTGACCGGGAATGGGATCGATCAGGATCTGCCTGCGGTTCTGATCCGGGCCCCGTTCACTGCTGCTAAAACAGAAACTCTAAATCTTCCTGTTGGAGGCGTTGCTAACCCAAGCCGGGGTGCCGGTGCTGTGCGTTTCGTTCCACCCGGCCATGCTCCGGGGTTAAGTATTTCGATAAGTGGACCGTCCTCTGTCTGGGTCGGGGGAAATTTGACCTATACGATCAATTATGCGAATACCGGCTCGCAATCGTCAGAAAATACCATCATAAATGCCCCACTGCCCGTAGGCACAACTTTCGTGTCCGCTTCGGACGGAGGCCAGCTAATCGACGGCAACGTTGTCTTCAACGTAGGAACGGTTGTACCTGCGGGCGTTCCACAGACCGTTTCATTCACGGTCAATGTAACCGCACCGGGCGGACAGTCCCTCATTGCCAAAAACTATACTATTGCCGCTGCGGGAATTTTCCCGGTCTACGGTCTGGCGGCTCGGACCGCCGTTTTCGGCGTAGGTAGTTGTTCGACACCGGATGTTCGGTTTGTTTCTTTGTCTCCGTCGGAGATCCCTCTTGCAACGGGCCTACGTACCATCGTTACCGGGGATTTCAATAATGACGGCAACCTGGATTTTGCGTTTACGGGTCTTGGACAGCCTGGGGTGATCTCCGTCCTGTTGGGCGACGGACTTGGCACATTCACGCCCCCGGCAACACCTCCTGTTACCGTACAGACCAATCCCGAATTTATGGTTGCTGCCGATGTAAATAACGACGGTAACCTAGACCTTTTGGTTGTTAATACCCAATCTCAATCGAGCAGCGTATCGGTTCGATTAGGGGACGGGAATGGTGGCTTCGCTCCTCCAGCAGTGCCGGAGATCGCAGTTGGTACGCAACCAACCTATATTGCTGTCGGCGATTTCAACAACGATGGCAATATTGACTTCATCACTGCCAATAACGCATCCGGACAAAACAGCGTATCGATCAGGCTGGGTAACGGCATAGGAGGGTTTACCTCCCCGGCGGTGCCTGAGATCGCGGTAGGGACGCAGCCTTGGGCGGTTGCCGTTGGTGATTTCAACAACGACGGTAACCTCGATTTCGTTGCTACCAACAATTCGGCAATTTCGAATAACGTTTCTATCAGGCTGGGAGACGGCCAGGGAGGTTTTACTTCACCTGCTGTCCCCCAGATCCCGGTAGGCTCTTCTCCTCGCGGAATTGCTGTTGCGGACTTCAATAATGACGGCAATTTGGACTTTGCGGTAGCCAATCAACAGGCGGGCAATGTTTCGATCCGGCTCGGCAACGGGCTAGGGGGATTTACATCTCCGGTCGTGCCTCAAATAACCGCTGGCTCAAGCCCAAGGACTCTTGTAATTGAAGATCTTAATAACGATGGGAACAAAGACCTTGTGATCGTTAACCTTGGGTCGTCTATGACCTCGATCCGCCTCGGTGATGGAAACGGCGGGTTCTCTCTTTCCGCTGAACCCGAGATCCCGGTCGGCCGAGCCCCTTATCACGTTGCTGTCGGCGACTTCAATAACGACGAGAAAATAGATCTTGCGGTGATCGGTGCCTTTCTGGAAGGCTTTATTTCAGTACGGTACGGCGCCTGTGTTGGCGGTACTTCTGAACTAACACTCTCGCCACCAACCGCCAACGTGCCGGTTGGAGGAACGCAGCAGTTTTCCGTGAGTGGCGGCACGGCTCCGTATACGTTCAGCATCTTCCAGAACCAATCTGGTGGAAGCATTGATCCCGGAACAGGATTTTACACCGCCGGCGCGGTTGCCGGAACCGATACGATCCGCGTTACTGATGCCGAGAACGCAACAGCAGAGGCGACCGTAACAGTTGTACAGCCTGAACCGCTGGCGATCTCGCCACAGATCGCGACATTGCCGGCCGGGGGTACCCAGCAGTTCACGGCGAACGGCGGGACCGCGCCCTACTCGTTTACTATCCTTCAAAATCAGTCAGGTGGGAGCATCAACGCCGAAACCGGCCTTTACACGGCCGGCCCGAACCCAGGCACCGACATTGTCCGTGTAACGGATGATGAAAAGGCCACGGCGGATGCTACGGTCACGGTCATTCTGTCAGATCCACTAGAGATCTCTCCGCAGGCTGCGACGATAAATGCGGGTGGCACGCAGCAGTTTGCCGCATCTGGGGGGACCGCGCCCTACTCGTTTACCATTTTTCAAAATCAGTCAGGTGGGAGCATCAACGCCGAAACCGGCTTTTACACGGCGGGTCCGAACCCGGGCACCGACATTGTCCGCGTAACGGATTCGGCCGGCGCAAACGATGATGCCTTCGTTACGGTCGAACTGCTGGCGTGCCTGACGCCGCCGCCGAACCTGGTCGCCTGGTGGAGAGGCGAGGGCAACGCCGTGGATATTATGGGCGGACCAGGCGGAACGCTGGAGGGCGGTGCCACCTTTGCACCGGGACACGTCGGACAGGCATTTGACCTTAACGGCACCGACGCTTCAGTCCTGCTACCGTCTTTAAATCTCGGCAATGCATACACTGTGGAGTTTTGGGCAAATTTAAGGACCGGTTCACTTCCGACCTTTACTCACATTGTTTCAAACTCTTGGACCGCTACTGGATTTGGGACTTTGTATCTTCGCAACAATCGGTCCTTTACTTATTACTATGGGGGCACTCCTGTAGCCCAGACCGCTGCTGAGATCTTACCCGTGGGAGAGTTTGCCCACGTAGCTCTGACTCGAGACGCTACCGACGGCCTTACACGGATATATGTGAACGGATTGCTTGCGGCGACCTCAAGCAATACTTCTTCCGTTGCGTTTAACAATCAAGTTAGGCTGGGGTATTCCGTTGATTCGGAAAGCTCTCGCTTTCCAGGCCTAATTGATGAAGCAACGTTCTATAACCGAACTCTTTCTCAGGCAGAGATACAGGCCATACACGCCGCTGGTGAAGGCGGGAAGTGCGCTCCTTTATTTATGTCGCCCCAAACCGTCACTCTTGGCACCGGTGGCTTCCAGCAGTTCGAGGCCAACGGCGGAACCGCTCCGTACACGTTTAGCATTGTTCAAAATGAGACAGGTGCAAGCATCAATCCTGATACGGGATTTTATCTGGCGGGTCAGACCCCCGGCACGGACATAGTTCGGGTTACGGATTCGAACAATTCGTCGCTCGACTCCACTGTTACGGTCTTGCAATGCCTCACGCTTCCAAACGGCATCGCCGGATGGTGGAAAGGCGAGGGTAACACCGCAGACGCAATGGGCGGCCCAAGCGGAACGCTGGAGGGCGGTGCCACCTTTGCACCGGGACACGTCGGGGAGGCATTCGACCTGAACGGCACCGACGCTTCAGTCCTGCTTCCGACAATGGATCTTGGCAATGCCTTTACGATAGAGCTTTGGGCAAATCTCCGGAATATTCCCCAATTTACCCAGTTCATTGCCCTTGTTTCGAACAATTCTTCGGACAGCGGATATGGATCCTTGTTTGTAATGAACGACGGGCACCTCCTGTACCAAGGTGGCCTTGTATCTGCGGCAACTGCGCCCGGGATCTTGCCAGTAGGACAGTTTACACACATTGCTTTGACTCGTGATGCTACCGATGGGCGTACGCGGATATACGTGAACGGTGCACTTGCAGCTACTTCAACTGCGACCTCCTTCGTCCCATTTAATAATCCAGTTAGGCTGGGATTTTCGATAATTGGGGCTCATGCCCGCTTTAATGGGCTAATTGACGAGGCCACATTCTATAGCCGAACTCTTTCACAGTCAGAGATAGAGGCCATACATGCTGTCGGGCAGGGCGGAAAATGTTTTACCCCCACTTCCGCTCCGGCCTCGGTCAGCGGGCGCGTCCTTACGTCTGATGGGCGAGGACTGGCACGAACAAGGGTGACGCTGACCGATGTAAAGGGTACGACGCGTGTCGCACAGACCAACGCATTCGGCTATTTCGCGTTCGACGATGTCAGAGTCGGCGAGTCTTATGTTCTGGCCGTATCACACCGCAGCTATCAGTTCGAAGAACCGGAGCGGGTTATTACGGTCGACGACGACATAACAGGGATAGTGTTTAGCGCTATTGATGGCCGGAAACCCGGCGGGCTCTAGAGTAAAGACTGGCAGGGGCAGGCTCGAAGACGATGCCATCCCTGCTGAACCCGGTGATCTTTGGGAAACGGTGAATGGCGTCACCTCCTTGGGGGAGATCGCCGGGATATGGGGGAGCCTTTCCGAGGCTCCCATTTTTATAGTTGGAGGGAACGCCGAAGCGTCCGGACATCTGCGGGTTTGTCAAATATTGAACCGGCTATAGGGCGATCATACTGTATGGATTCAACATTTATCCGAGACGTGTGCGTTCCGTTGGTGAACCGGTCGATCACAAATGGTGACCGAACGCCGGCGTTTTCGATGAACTGTGCATAGCGGTCTTCCTCAACGATCTCTTCATTGTCCATGTTCAAACGGACATGAATGGCCTTGGCAGGAACGCCGTCGTCGGCTCCGATCTCAAATTCAACCGTGAAACCGTCGTCGTAGGTCAACTTGATAACGTCGTTTCTTTTTCCCAACGTAGCCGGTCGCCGGCCCACATATTCGAGTGTTGCCTGGCCCCGCCAGTAGCCGCGGAGAAGGTTGTCCAGGCTAACACGCATCCCTCGCCGAAAATTTTGTAACTGTATCTCGGTCTGGTCCCGGATCGCGTCCATATTTCCGTCATAGACCCATCCTTGTTCACCAAAGTTGGCCTGGACGTTCCGGATCTTTCCGCTGCGAAACTCGGTCCGCTCCTTGTCCGGGAAAACGATCGTGTCATGGAAGCTTTGGAATGAGACCACGACACCATCCCGGATGACGCTGAATTTGCCGCGGCTGATCTGCGTGGTTATTTTCAGGTAACGTTCACCGCCGAGATAGGCAACGGCTCTGGCGATAACAGTTTCGGCATCGGACGGGTTTTCCTGTTCTTGCTGGGCATGTACACCTGCTCCAAGTGCACAGAGGAAAACGGACGCAAAAACGAAAGCGTGGAAAGTCCTAATCAACTTCATAATCTACGACCTTGGTCACACTCATCGGCTTGCCGCTCTTGTGAATTGCTGGCCTAAACTCGATTTTGGCGACGGCTTCATCGATCTTGCGTTTCTGTTCGTCAGAGAGAGGCGAAACATATCTAAAGACCGAAACCCGCCCATCCGCTCCGAAAAAAACCTCTACCGCGATCCGGCCTTCGGCCTCGGGGATGATCTCGCTCCGGCGGATATCAGGCGGCGGCATGCTCGTGATCGCGACCTTGGTAGTAATGTCCGAATCCGAGTTTTCGTAATAGAGCGTGAACCTGTAATCAACGTTTATGATGATGTCCACCGGCTTTCCGTTTACCATTCTCGGACGAAAGCTAATACGTCGGGCTGAACTGATGGCTTGTTCCGTCAATCCGAACGGCAGAGACGTGACCGGTGTTACCCGCCCAATGCGGCCTGTCGCGAGGAGCTGCACCCGCAGGCTTACTATCCCTTCAACGCCATTTTGGCGAGCCGCGTTCGTGTAAGGAGCCCTCGGACGATCAAGTATCTCATACTCCTGTACTGCTCCCTGATGTGAGGCCGCCTTGCCTCCATCCTGTGCAAAGAAACCCGAGCTGAACACAAAGACGAGGATCGCGGTGAAAATAGATCGATTCATGGTCATAACGAAGATGATGGATCAAGCAAAAAAAGAATTGAGCCTTGACGGCAGTTTACCATCAAGGCTCTGGTCAGGAAAGGAATAGGCTGGTCTCAATTGAGGCTAAATGCCTCGTTCGGCCTTACGATAATCTCATCGCCTTCAACGTCTATCGTGAACCGGACACCCATTTTCCATTGATTGGTGATCGGCAATTTGACCTTCTGGTCGATGTGTCGTTTGAGAAAACGCGCACCGTAGGCGGGGCTGAAGCCTTTTTCCGTAAGGAGATCGACGGCCGGTTCGGTTATTTCGACCAACTTGCCCTGTTTCTCCATCTGCTTCTGCATCTTTTTGAGATATAGACGAGCGATCTCGCGAACCTCGTCCATCGTAAGAGGCGAGAAGACAATTATTTCGTCGATCCGATTTCGGAATTCGGGTGTGAATCTGGTTTCTGCGGCCTTCATCACATCTCCCTTAATGGCGCTCATGTCTCCTACGGACTTCATTCCAAAACCTAACGGCTTTTCGTATTTCTTAAAGTTTTCCGAGCCGAGGTTTGAGGTCATTATCACTATAGCGTCCGAAAGATAGACCTTTTTTCCGCGGCCGTCGGTGATCCAGCCTTCGTCAAAGGCCTGCAGAAAGATATTCATCAGATACGGTGATGCCTTTTCTACTTCGTCCAGTAGAAGCACGGTGTATGGATTGTCGCGTAGTTGCTCCGTGAGAATACCGCCGCGTTCGCTGCCGACAATGCCCCGCGGCATGCCGATCAGTTTTTCGATGCCGACCGTGCCGTCACCATATTCGCTCATATCGATCCGGATCATCTTGCTTTCGTCGCCGAACATGAACTCTGCGACCGCCTTAGCGAGCTCGGTCTTGCCTACGCCGGTGGGTCCGAGAAACAGCAGGACACCGTCCGGTGCGTAGTGATTTTCCTTAAGCGGACCTTTGTTCAAACGCAACCTTTCGGCCACGGCGCGGACCGCATCCTTTTGCCCTATCACTCGATTGCCCAGATCGGATTCCATTACGGAGAAACGGTCTGAGGTGTCCCGATAGATCATGTCCTTCGGGATCCGAGATTCCTGTGAGATGACGTCTATGATGTGCTCGGGCCTGACTATCAGGTGTTCAGGCTCATTTATCTCGACCTTTACCGACGCAGTGTCGAGCCATCCGATGGCCTTGTCGGGCAGATGTAGGTTGCGGATATATTTAGGTGACATTTCCAGGGCCGTGTTTATCGCCTCGTCGGAAATGGTCACTGAATAGTTCTTCTCAAGTCTCGGCTTCAGACCTAGAAGTATCTGCCTGGTCTCATCGATCGTCGGTTCCTCTACTTTGACTAGGCGGAACCTCCTCGATAGGGCCTCGTCCTCACCAATGTATTCCTTATACTCGGTCATCGTGGTGGCCCCGATTATCCTGAGCTCGCCACGCGCCAGAGCGGACTTGAACATATTCGCTGCATCCGAAGTGGTACCCATCGCTGCACCGGCACCGATTATCGTATGGGCCTCGTCAATGAAAAGGATGATGTTGTCCTTTTCCTTTACCTCGTCAATGATGCCCTTAATACGCTCCTCGAACATGCCGCGCAACATGGTTCCGGCAACTATGCCGCCCATCTGAAGCTGGACGATATGGGAATCGCGAAGCCTGGCAGGAACCTTCTCAGGTTCGAGTTCTATGAGCCGAGCGAGGCCCTCAACGACGGCGGTCTTGCCGACACCCGGCTCACCGACCAGCATTGGAGAATTCGACCTTTCCCTGTGAGAGAGGATCTCGATCATCTGGAGGATCTCTTTCTCGCGGCCGATGGTCGGTGGGAACTTGTCTTGCCGCGCGAGCTTGTTCATAGAAACCCCGAAATGGCGGAGGAAACTCGGCAACTCATACTTCTGCCGAACACGTTCCTCTTCCTTTTCGCGTTTTCTTATTCTGGTACGGGCTGTTTGTGCCACCTCTTCGGAGGGCACCCCAAGATTTTGCAGAACATCGTTCAATACGCTTCGTTCATCATTTGAAAGGACATAAAAGATGTCGCTCGCGTCGATAACGCGGCGACCCTGTGAACGGGCCCTGTCCATCGCGCGTTTAAATAGCTCGGTGGTTTCCGGAGCGATCCTGAAACCCTTTCCCGTATGCTGTCGGCCCATGTCCATGCGCTTTTCGATAAGCAACTTGACCGATCGCGGATCAACCGCCAGGTCGCGCATCGTTGAGGTGAAAAGGTCTTCTTCCTCTGTGGTAACCGCATGTAGGATATGTTCGATCGCAACGTAATTCTGATCGCGACGTCGCGAGGCATCAAGGGCGGCCTCTAATACTCGCCGCCCGCTTTCGCTGAACTTATCTTTATAAGCGTCTATATCTGCCATAAAATCTGTCCGCCGATCTTCGGTAAATCAGGTGAGCCGGCAAGGGCTGCAAAAACAATCATATCACCTGAGCGGCCTCCCCGAAAAGAATATTTCGTATGGCCAGCCGGATCGGATGGCGGCAAGCCGTTTCGTTGCAGCCCGGAATCAAAGAAAGGTCTATCGCGAAGTCGATCTAAACCACAGTTGCAGGAGAGACCTAGTCGCCCGCGGCCTGGGCCGCAACTTTACCGACTTGAACTCTGGCCGGCCTCAACAACCGGTCGCCAAACTTGTAACCACGCTGATATTCGGCAACGATCTTTCCGTCCTGCTCTTCGCTATCAACCGGGATCATGTCGACCGCCTCGTGAACTTCCGGGTCAAAGTCGGTCCCGATAGATGCAACCACTTCAACCCCAACACTCGCTAGTGCGTGTTCGAACGAACGGGCAACGCCTATAACGCCATCTCGCAAATTATCGACCGAAGGATCCTGCTCGCTCGCTGAAACTGCGAGATTCAGGTTGTCCAGAACCGGCAAAAGGGTCTGCAGGAAGTTGAATTTGTTCTGACTTGCCCGATCCTCGAGGGTCTTCATCAAACGGGCACGCATCTCGGCGGTCTCCTTTTCAAGGTCGGCCTTTGCCTCTTCGAACTTCGCCTGAACTCCAACTAGCTTTGATTCGGCGGCCTCGCGGCGCTCGGTCTCGGCCTTCAGGCGGGTTTCGAGTTCGATCTCTTTCGGAGATCTTACTGGTTCTTTCGGCAACGGGTTCCCATCGTCTTCAAGTGCCTCGCGCCGGACGCCATTTTCGTCAACACGGCGTTTGTCGTTAACAGGTATTTTCAAATCTTCCTCTTCCAAATGTTCTTCTAATTGGTGATCTGTCTGGTTCATCTTTCTTCGTTTGAACATTGGTTAGAATTCTAAGCTTTCGATCGAAATAAAGAAAGTTGCTTGTCCCGATCGAAATGACACGGCCTAGCTGGTTACCGCTTTCTGCTCTTCGCCGGCTGGCGTGAAGTTCATCACGCCCTCGTCTGCCGAAACGCGTACCGTCTGCCCGCCGGAGATCTCGCCGTTCAACAGCTTTACAGCTAGCGGGTTTTGTATCAGCGACTGTATCGCACGTTTTAGCGGCCTTGCCCCGTAAACCGGGTCGTAGCCCTGCTGAACTATCAGATCTCGAGCAGAAGTTTCGAGGTCGAGCGTTATGTCCCGTTCGGCGAGCATCGCCTTAAGCTTGGTCAGCTGTATGTCAATGATCGCGGCGATCTGCTCCTTGCCGAGCTGTTGGAATACGACGATGTCATCAATACGATTCAGAAACTCCGGTTTGAAATGGTCGCGGAGTACCTGCAGGACATTCGCGCGTATATCGCGGTCAGCGAGCGGATTCTCCGTCGCCGCCTGTATCTCGCGCGAGCCAAGGTTTGAGGTCATTATCAAGACGGTATTCTTAAAATCAACTACGCGGCCTTTGCTGTCCGTCAGGCGGCCGTCATCTAGTATCTGAAGCAGTACATTGAAAACGTCCGGATGGGCCTTTTCGATCTCGTCGAACAGCACTACGGAGTAAGGACGCCGGCGCACGGCTTCGGTCAACTGCCCCCCTTCTTCATAACCGACATATCCCGGCGGTGCTCCGATCATTCGGGCAACGGCGTGTTTTTCCATGTACTCCGACATATCGAGTCGGACCATTGCCCGTTCGTCATCGAAAAGGAATTCGGCAAGTGCCCGAGCGGTCTCAGTCTTGCCGACCCCTGTCGGGCCGAGAAATATAAATGAGCCGACAGGGCGGTTCGGATCCTGCAGCCCCGCTCGTGCCCGTCGCACGGCGTTTGCAACTGCTTCCAATGCCTCGTCCTGGCCAATGACACGTTTGCGAAGGTTATCTTCCATCGCGACAAGCTTTTGCATTTCGCTCTGAAGCATCTTCGAGACCGGCACACCGGTCCATTTTGCAACGACCTCGGCAACGTCTTCCTCGTCAACCTCTTCTTTCAGGAAAACCCCGCCTTGCTGAAGCTCCTCGAGCCGGGTCTGTTCCGCTTCGATCTGCTTTTCCAGCTCCGGGATCCTGCCGTACTGAAGTTCTGCCGCTTTGTTAAGGTCGCCTGCGTGTCGGGCCTGCTCAAGTTCGAGTTTTGCCTGTTCGAGCTGTTCCTTGCCAACCCTCATCTTTTCGATCTCGGCCTTTTCGGATTGCCACTGTGCCTTCATTGCAGATGAACGTTCCTTGAGGTCGGCGATGCGTTTCTCTATATCGTCAAGCCGTTCCTTTGATTTTTCGTCCGTTTCGCGGCCGAGCGCCTGGCGTTCGATCTCAAGCTGGAGTATCTCCCGTTCGAGTTCATCTATTTCTTGCGGAAGCGAGTCTATCTCGATACGGATCCTCGACGCGGCTTCGTCGATAAGGTCGATGGCCTTATCCGGCAGAAATCTGTCAGTGATGTAACGGTTTGAAAGCATCGCGGCGGCAACGATAGCCGCATCTTTGATTCGGACACCGTGGTGAACCTCATAGCGTTCCTTCAGGCCGCGAAGTATCGCGATCGTGTCCTCGACATTAGGTTCCCCGATGTACACCTGCTGAAATCGACGCTCGAGGGCTTTATCCTTCTCTATGTATTTTTGATACTCGTTGAGCGTTGTAGCTCCAACTGCCCTCAGCGTTCCGCGTGCCAATGCAGGCTTTAACATGTTCGATGCGTCTATTGCCCCCTCGCTTGCCCCGGCACCGACCAACGTATGCAGCTCGTCGATGAAAAGTATGATCTGACCTTCGGCCTTTTCGATCTCATTCAAGACGGCCTTTAAACGATCCTCAAATTCTCCGCGATACTTCGCCCCGGCAAGCATAGCTCCGAGGTCAAGTGACACCAAACGCTTGTTCTTCAGCGTTTCCGGCACGTCACCGGATACGATCCTTTGAGCCAGCCCTTCGACGATCGCTGTCTTGCCTACACCGGGTTCGCCTATCAGAACCGGATTGTTCTTGGTTCTCCTCGAAAGTATCTGTATCGTGCGTCGGATCTCGTCGTCTCGCCCGATCACCGGATCCAGCTTTCCCTTGCGTGCGCGTTCTGTTAGGTCCTGTGCATATTTCTCAAGCGCCTGAAAGTTCTCTTCAGCGTTCTGGTCGGTAATTCTCGAGCCGCCCCGCATCTCCGTGATGACCTTCTCCAAGTCCTCTCGAATAATGCCGTTCGATCGCAGGATGCGGCCAGCGTCACCTTCCTTTTCCGAAGCGATCGCGAGAAGCAAATGTTCAGTGGAGACATATTCGTCCTCCATCTTTTCTGCTTCCTTCTGAACCACCTGAAAGATCGTGTTGGTCCGAGAACTAAAATACTGCTGGCCGCCCGTCACCTTTGGCATCTTCTCTATCGCCGCCTGGATCTCGTCGGCGATGGCAGTTACATTGGCCCCGATCTTTCCAAGTATCGGCCTTAACACTCCCTCCTTTTGCTCAAGCATCGCAGCGAGAATGTGTTCCGGCTCAACCTGCTGGTTCTGATTCTTTTCGGCGACGCCAATTGCTGACTGGACAGCCTCCTGGCCGCGGATCGTAAACCTGTCGAATCTCATATTATTATTTTACTCTAAACAGACCGCGACGCAGAGCGGATGCCGGGTCACCCCATCACCTCTCTGCGTCCACGGTGTTAACGAACCTAGGCATTCGCCGATTTGATCTCGGCCTCGATCGACTTCGCGTCAGAACCGCTGCCGGAGATCTCGATCTTTCGCGCCTTTGTCTCCTCGCGTTTTGGCAGAGCGATGCGAAGAACACCATTCTCGAAATCTGCGGTGGCACCCTCCGCCGTTACCGTTTGCGGCAAGGTGAACTGGCGGGTAAATGCGCCGTACGACCTCTCCACTCTATGATAATTGTCACCTTCCGTCTTCTTCTCGAACTTTCGCTCACCCTTGAGGGTCAGAACGTTGTTCTCGACGGAAACCTCAAAGTCCTCGCGGTTCATTCCGGGAAGTTCTGCCTCAACGATCAGACGATCCTTGTCCTCGAAGATATCAACACTGGGACTCCATGCTCCCCGCGCAAATTCTCCTCGCTCGGCACTCGCCGGAACCACACTAAAGAGTCTGTTCATTTCATCGTTGAGTGTACGCAACTCGCGAAACGGGTCAAATTTGATCATGTTCATCATCATATCCTCCAAAAAGTAACTGGTTGATTGGGTTATATGACTAAAGTATTAGTCTTGTAAGATAATAAAATATGAGTGACAAGATGTCAAGTGCGGATTTCTGACCATGAAAGCCAAAACCAGACAAAAAAACGCGCGTTTCCGGATGACACTAAGGCGTTTTCTCGGTTATATTTACTTCGCACTTTTCCGGAACACCGAACGTGAAGTTTTGTCGGCATGACAACCTTCATGTATTTCTCTATGAAAATTGTTCAAGAGATCATGTGGCCGCTGGCGGCGGTTTTTGCCGCTTTCGTAGTTGGCGGGATCATTGTGCTTCTCATCGGCGATGATCCTTTTTCGACCTATTACCACTTGATCGGCAATTCGTTCGGCTCCCTCAACGACATCGGCTACACCCTTTTCATAGCCACCCCGCTCATATTTACAGGGCTCGCGGTTGCAGTGGCATTCCGGTGCGGACTTCTCAACATCGGTGCTGAGGGACAGCTTTATGTCGCCGCATTTGCGACTGCGTGGGTCGGAATAAAATTTGGCGGCGCGATGGTAACGGTGTTTGGGACAGAAGAGAATTGGTCATGGATGAGCCTGCCGTCGATTCTGCTCATCGGGCTTTGCATTGTTACGGCCATCGCGGCGGGTGCCGCTTGGGGGGCTATCCCCGGCATCCTAAAGGCCAAGTTCGGATCGCACGAGGTTATCAATACGATAATGCTCAATTTTATTGCGATCGCTTTGGTCAGTTACTTCACGCAGTATTTTTTCAAGATACCGGGTGACCCTATCCTGCAGACCGCAGAGATAGGCACAGGTGCCCGCATTCCCCGCATCAGTCAGTACATACCCGGAATGCCCGATTTCGTTCCGCTGAGCGTGGCTTTCCTTATAGCCATTTTGATGTGTGTGTTGGTCTATATCTTCTTGTGGAAGACAAAGTGGGGATATGAACTCCGTGCCGTAGGGGAAAGTCCGAAGGCGGCAGAGTACGGTGGTATCTCGGCCAGAAAGCAGATCATCATCGCGATGACCATCTCAGGCGGTTTAGCAGGTATGGTCGCTATCGGCGAGGTTCTCGGGTATCGGTATCGCTACTACGACGGCTTCTCAGACGGTTGGGGCTTTCTTGGGATAGCCGTTGCCTTGCTGGGAAGAAATCATCCTCTGGGTATATTTGTTGCCGCGATATTTTTTGCGGTATTAAAGCGGGGCGAGATTTTCGTAGATATCGAAACTCAATACGTTTCAAAGGACCTTGTATTGGTCCTGCAGGCGATAATCATTATTTTTGTCGCTTCGATGCAGAAGTTCATCAGGAAATAGGATGTACGAATTTCTTTCGGTCTCGGCGATCATAATCCTTTTCTCGACGTTGCGGCTCGCGACGCCCTTGATATTTGCCGCGCTTGGTGGAATGTTCTCCGAGCGCGCGGGGGTGATCAACATAGCTCTCGAAGGGCTGATGCTGGCCGGTGCGTTTACCGCCGCGGTCGTTACATATGAACTTCAAAACCCTTACATTGGTTTTGCCGCGGGTGTTGCGGCCGGAGCATTTGTTGCCCTTTTTTACGCTGTGGCCGTAATTCATTTTGAGGCCGATCAGGTAGTGTCGGGATTTGCGATAAACATTTTGATGTTGGGGCTGCCAGCAGTGATCAGCAGCCGCATCTATGATTCGGCTGGCTCTACCGAACAGATCGCGAAGGAGTTCCTGCTTACTGATTGGGCAAACCGGCTGAATCCCGCGACGGTCTTGGCGTTTCTATTAGTGCCAATTTGTTGGTACGTTCTTTACAAGACCCCATTCGGACTCCGGCTGCGGGCGACCGGTGAGAACCCGGAGGCGGCGGATACCGCAGGTGTTAACGTTAAAGGTCTTAGGTACACCGCCGTTATTTTGTCCGGCCTATTGGCGGCGGCAGGCGGTGCGTATCTTTCGATCGGCCAATCTTCGTTGTTCACAAAGGGAATGACCGCGGGCAGAGGCTTCATTGCGTTGGCCGCTCTCATCCTTGCTAAGTGGCGGCCGATCCCGGTGTTGTTCGCGTGCCTCTTTTTCGGCTTTACCGAGGCGCTTTCGATCCAGCTTCAGGGGATACTAAAGATGCCCTCGGGCGAGGATATTCCCGTACAATTTATCCAGATGATACCCTATGTACTTACGATAGTTGTATTAGCAGGATTTATCGGCCTTAGCCGTGCCCCGAAAGCTCTCGGAACGCCGTACAGGAAGGAGAAGTAGATGTGCGTCGGGCGGTCGATGTGGACTCGGGCCATAACACATGAGGTGTGTGGAGATATCGAACGTTGGTCGGTCAAACTCACTTTTCAGTCTTTTTCGTTTTGGAACGTATGACCCATGAAAACGCCCTTGAGGCAGCGGAATATATTAGATCGAAATACGACGGTGAGCCGAAGATCGCCGTCGTTCTTGGCAGTGGGCTTGGCAGCTTTGCCGATGAGCTGGAGAACTCGGTGGCTGTGCCCTACGAGGAGATCCCCCATTTTGTCCGTTCGACGGTAGAGGGACACGCCGGCCGCCTGGTTCTTGGAGAGGTCGGCGACAAGACGGTCGTAGTGCAGCAGGGACGATTTCATTACTACGAAGGCTATACGATGGAGCAGGTGATGTTCCCTGTGCGCACCTTTGGCCGAATGGGTATCGAGACGGTTTTACTCACCAATGCGGCCGGGAGCCTGAACGCCGACATGCGGCCCGGCAGCCTGATGTTGATCTCGGATCACATAAATATGATGGGGCGAAATCCGCTCCGCGGACAGAACGACGAACGCTTTGGGCCGCGATTTCCGGACATGACCACAGTTTACGATCGAACCCTCCAGCGGCTGATCGATGCGACTGCAGGCGATATTGCGGCGGAGCGTTTTGAACAGGGCATTGACTCAAAGCTCACCGATTTTCTTTATCGTGGTGTTTACTGTGCGCTGTCCGGGCCGACCTATGAAACCCCGGCCGAGATCCGCCTCTACCGCCTGCTTGGCGCTGACGCGGTCGGAATGTCGACGGTACCGGAAGCGGTGGCCGCTCGCCATCAGGGTATGCGGGTCGCCGGTATCTCCTGTATCACGAATTTTGGGTCGGGGATGACGGGAGACGGAATTCATCACGATGATGTCATGGAAATGGGCTCGCGCGTGTCGTCCCTTTTCAAGCAACTCCTGACCAGAGTGATCGCAAGAATATGATTATAGGTATCTGTGGGGGAACAGGTTCGGGAAAGACGACCATTGCCCGGTCGGTCCTGGAGGCTGTGGGACGGGAAAATGTGGTGCTCGTTGAACAGGATTCGTATTACCGAAATCTTGCGGATATGCCGCTCGACGAACGCCATCAGGCAAATTTTGACCATCCGGATTCTATCGACAGCGATATGCTGGTCGGCCATTTGATGAGGTTGAAGCAGGGGCTGATCGTTGAGATGCCGCTCTATGATTTCAGGTCGCACACACGGAGCGACCGTATCGAGATAATCGAGCCAAAACCCGTGATCCTTGTTGAGGGCATACTGATCTTTGCGGAGACGAGAGTGCTGGACCTGCTTGACGTGCGGGTTTTTGTGGACACGCCGAACGACATTCGGTTCATACGCAGGCTGAAACGCGATATTTCCGAACGAGGCCGCACGGTTGACTCTGTGATCGAGCAGTATTACAGGACGGTTCGCCCGATGCATTATGAATTCGTTGAGCCATCCAAACGTCACGCGGACATCATCATACCCGAAGGGTCTAATTCCAATATAACGGTCGACTTTTTGTGCAGCATGGTACGCGAAAAATTGAAAGAGGAGCAGGCCACGGCCGCGTCGTAATGAAACACACTGAACAGGAATTGATCGCGGCGGCACGTGATGTTCGCGAAAAGGCCTACGCGCCATATTCCAATTTTAAGGTCGGAGCTGTGGTCGAGACTGAAGAAGGCGAGATCTACACCGGCTGCAACGTAGAATCGGCCAGTTATGGCCTTACGGTCTGTGCCGAGCGAGTGGCCATCTGGAAGGGCATCTCACGCGGGGTGACGAAGTTTGGCCGTATCGCCGTGGTCTGCGATACAGAGGAGCTTACGCCTCCGTGCGGCATTTGCCGACAGATCATCTGGGAGTTTTGCGGCGACGTACCGGTGATACTCTCCAACCTTCACGGCAAGAAGGAGACTATTCAGATGAGCGAACTGCTGCCCCGCGCGTTCGACTCTAAGTTTTTGAAATGATCAAGATCAATCTAGCAAAGACATTTTTCGTGCTTGTAGCCTTGGCTGCGGTCACAGCTGACGCTTCTTCCCCACGTTCGACTCTCGAGCAGGTCGATCTGCTGATCCTCGGCGGAACGGTCGTCACGATGGACGCCAAACGGCGTGTTGTCGAGAACGGCGGTGTTGCGATACGCGGAGGAAGTATAGTCGCCGTAGGCACGCGGGCTGAGATCGCAAAGACCTATCGTGCGAAGCAGAAGATAGACGCCTCGGGCAAGGCGGTAGTTCCCGGATTGATAAACACTCACACACACATCCCGATGGTGTTGTTTCGCGGCATCGCAGATGATCTTGATCTGCAGGAGTGGCTGACGAAGTTCATTTTTCCCGCCGAGGCGAAGAATGTAGACGAAGCCTTCGTCCGGGCCGGAACGCGGCTCGGTCTCGCGGAGATGATACGCGGCGGCACAACCACTTACTGTGACATGTATTATTTCGAGGACGCCATCGCCGACGAGACCTCAAAGGCCGGTGTCCGAGGTGTGCTCGGGCAGACGGTAATTGATTTCCCGGTGCCTGATGCAAAGACCTATGCCGAGGGGTTAGAGCTCACCGAACGGTTCATCAAAAAATGGCAAGGGCATCCGCTGATCGTTCCGGCCATCGCCCCGCACGCTCCCTACACCGTTTCTGAGAGCAACCTTACCGATGCCCGCGCCTTGTCCGACCGGTTAGGAGCCCCGCTTCTTATCCATCTTGCCGAGGCCGACACCGAAACCAAGGCTATTCAGGAAAAATATGACGGGCTCAGGCCGATCGAGTTCATGGAAAAGATCGCATTTTTCAATGACCGAACCATTGCGGCTCACGTGGTCCACGCAAATGAAAAAGAGCTTGATCTGCTCAAGCGTCACAATGTCGGCATCGCCCACAACCCCCAGTCAAATATGAAGCTCGCTGCCGGCGTAGCTCCTGTGCCGATGATGCTGGCAAAGGATATGAACGTCGGGCTCGGCACTGACGGCCCTGCGTCAAACAACGACCTCAATATGTGGGAAGAGATGGACACCGCCGCCAAGCTTCATAAGGTGTTCTGGAAGGACCCAAAGGTGGTCTCCGCTGAACAGGCTTTCGAGATGGCGACCATTCGCGGCGCACGCGCTCTCCATATGGCCGACCGCATCGGCTCGCTCGAATCCGGTAAGCTGGCAGATATTGTCGTTGTCGATCTCGACGGGCTCCACCAGACCCCGATGTACAATCTCTATTCGCATCTTGTGTACGCCACAAAGGCCTCCGATGTCCGCACGGTCGTCATCCATGGCCGCATTGTTATGCGCGACCGCCGGTTGCTCACCCTTAATGAAAATGCTATAAAAAATGAGGCAATCGCTTATCGAAACAAGATCGTCGAAAGCTTGAAAAACTAGCCCGCGGGCATCTGATGCCCGATTTTCTTTTTTTGAGACAGTGTTTGCCGGGTCATCCAAAGTGAGCCTTCAAATATGTAGTTCGCTTGACCTTTACGGAAGCTTAAGTCAACAAGGAGGACTGAAATGCCGTTAAATGTCAGAAGGTTTTCCGCTTCGGTATTTATAACTTTATTCGGTTTTATAATTTTTTCATACGCCCAAGCCGTTCCGGCCCCCACAGCCTCAACCACCCCCGAAAACCCCCAGCCAGCAGCCCGGACACTCACTCCGGCTGAGGTGATGCGTGGACGCATTGATAAGGCAAAAGCGTTTATCGTCGTCCGCAATTATCCTGCGGCGATCTATGAGCTCGAAACTATCCGCCGCGAGACCATCGACCCCTCGGTCCACTCGGTCGCAAATGTGCTGTTGATGAACAGTTACCTTGAACAGGGCAACTATCGTCGAGCTCAGGAGTTCCTTGCCGAGCTTTTCAATTCGCTCAAGTCCAATGATCCAAATGCCGAGGCGCTTTATGCCGGCGTCGCGGGCCAGATCGTAAAGGGCGCCCGCAGCCAGGTCGAACGCTACCGGCTGCTCGGGCTTTCTATCGCAGACCGCAGTCTGCCTCTTGAGGCTATTAACGACGTAGAAAAGATGCGTGAAACCCTGGAACTGGTCGTAAAGCAGGCCCGCGAGGTCAAGGCCGATAACGGACGCGCAGCACAACTGATGCCCTTGCTCGAAGAGGCGGCGGTTGCCCGCTCGCTGCTGGCCCGTGATGAATATGACGCCGGACGCTGGCGCAACGAGATAGCCGATGCTCGCGAGCAGATGGCACATTCGCAGAGTGTTGTTCTCAGCGCGATCCCCGATCCCGCTGCTCCGCCGGTAGCCGAAACCGAAACTGAGGCCGAGGCCGACGAGGCAGAAACAAAAGAAAGGGCCGCTTCCCAAGCTGCAAAACCTTCCGAGACTGCACTTGCCTCGACCGAAAAGCCCGTCATTGTTGAAAAGCAGCCTGCCGAACGCCCTGTAATTGTGGTCGGTGGTGAAAAAGCCTCCGGATCTGAGGAAAAAAAGGAAGGCGAGGCAGGGTCCGATCCGGGTCCCTCCGGCGATGGGCCGATAGAGGCCGGTTCGCTCATTCCTTTTGCTGTTCGCCAGCAAGCGCCCATCTATCCGGCTACGGCACGCCAGCTTCGCGCCACCGGCGTGGTCCGGGTCGAGATAAAGGTTGATGAAAATGGCGATGTCGCCAGCATCGAGCGCGTCATCGGCCCGACTCTGCTTCAGGGGGCTGCCCGCGACGCCATTCTTCGTTGGAAATTCAAACCCTTTACCCGCGATGGCCGACCCGCTCAGGCGACCGGCTTTGTAAATTTTAATTTTTCGCTCTGATCTCTCTCTCTTTTCTTTTCTGTTCCCGGCAACCATTTCCCGCATTTTTGCTCCTAACCCGATAGCAAAGCTGTTTTGGCAAACGTGAGGGCCGTTTTTTCGTTAGCGGTCCGAGTTCTGTGTTTTCGCCCGTCTGTGATAAATATTTGGGTTATGCTCATCCGACTCTTGCTGGCCATCTCTCTCTTATCTATGGTTGCAATTTCCCAACCGTCTTCGTCGCTGCCGCCGATCGAGCCTGGCGTCTCGCTCGAACTCGCCCGCTGGCGCGCCGCCCACTACAGCGACGTCCGCTATAAGCTCAACCTGACGCTCGAAAAGGTGTCGCCCGTGCTCAAAGGCACCATAGAGATAAGGGTGAATGTCAAAAGCTCCCCTCCTTACGAAGGAGGGGTGGCCGCCCCCGCGGTCTCGGGGGGCGGACGGGGTGGTTCTCCCATCATTCTCGACTGGCGAAAGATAAAAGGCCATGAAGAAAAGTCGACCATTAGTAGCGCGGAAATTAATGGCATAAGGCTGATCCCTGCAGGCAATCTCCAGTTAGATACCCCGGATGCATATCACGAATATGCCGAACATCTTATATTCCGCGACGGCGTTGTGGCGGGCGAGAATGTCATCAAACTCGATTTCACCTCCCCGATACTCACCAGCGGCTCGGCCATCACGCGGTACATCGATAAAGAGGACGGCTCAGAATACATCTACTCGCTCTTCGTCCCGTCGGACGCGAGCACGGCGTTCCCGGTGTTCGATCAGCCGGATCTGAAGGCGATGTTTGAGTTGAATGTTGTATCACCTTACGGTTGGACCGTGGTAAGTAATTCGGAGACTCCACTATTCGAGATCTTCGATGGCCAGGGAATTTCGCGTTCAAGAAAACCGGAATCGACTCTTCGCTTTTTTAAGCAAACCAAACCCATCAGCACCTACGTCTTTGCATTCGCAGCAGGGCCATTCGAGCGTGTGTCGGAACCGCCTGCGTCAGCGGGCGGCCAGTCTGGTAATGCACCGAACCAGCTCACCGTTAACACAGCGGGTTCTGAAAGGATACCGCCGACCGACATCTTCGTCCGCAAATCCCAAGCGGAGAAGCTCAAACCCCATGCTGCCGAAGTATTTCGTCTAAACCGGGAGGCTATCAAATATTTCGAGGAGTATTTCGATTACAAGTTTCCGTTCCCTAAGTACGATCTGGTTTTGATACCGGAGTTTCCATTCGGCGGGATGGAGCATGCGGGGGCGACGTTTTTGCGTGAGTCGTCGATCATCTTTCCGCAAGAGCCGACGAAGAACGACCACATCTCGCGGGCGCTGCTTATCTTTCACGAGGCTTCGCACCAGTGGTTTGGCGACACGGTCACGATGCGTTGGTTCGACGACCTTTGGCTCAAAGAAGGCTTCGCGACATTCACCGCCTACAAGGCTATGGAGCGGATCATGCCCGAGATGAACGCGTGGAAGGTCTTCTACGAACGCGTCAAACAGGCCGCCTACCAGACGGATTCGACCAAGGGGACAACGCCCATCTATCAGGAGATCAGCAACCTCTCCGCCGCAAAATCCGCCTACGGCGCCATCGTTTACAGCAAGGCCCCGGCCTTCCTCCGCCAAGCCGAGTTCTACCTCGGCGAAGACAAATTCCAAACCGCCGTCCGTGCGTTTTTGAGGAAGCATGAGTTTAAGAATGCTGGCTGGGAAGATTTGGTGAGCGAACTCGAAACGTCCAGTAAGAAGGACCTTACCGACTGGGCCAATATCTGGGTTAAGCGTCGGGGACTTTCGGTCGTAAAGACTGATGGCGGCTGTGGTTATGATGCTGCTTTCAAGCAGGTGCTTTGTGATGGTATCGACACGAATCGCTGGATAGGAGCGATTCGGCAAGCAGGAGCCCTAAATAAAGAAGACATCTGGTTTATCCAAACCAATATTCTTTATCGATTTTCCAATAAGGCCGATCGCACAGCGACAATTTCGCTTTCAAAGAGCGACACTACTCTATTAGGCCTGCGCCATGAAAAAAATCCTGAGCTGATTTTCCCAAACTACGGCGATTATGGCTACGGCATTTTTCTCCTCGACGACAAGAGCCGCGATTATGTTCTAAAAAACATCCAGAACGAAAACGACCCGTTCCTGCGTTCAATGATGTGGGGAGCTCTCTGGGACAGTGTCCGCGAAGGCGAGCTTGACCCTCGAGTGTTTTTGGAGACAGCGATCAGGAATCTTCCTGCCGAAGAGGATGAGACAATGGCCGCCTCGATCGCCGGCCGAGTCGGTACGGCAATGAATTATTACGTGGCTGACAAGACACGTGAAGAGTTGGCCCCGCGTATTGAGCATGTGTTCTCCGACAAGATGCGAACCGCTCAAACGCTTGGGCAGCGAATAACGTTTTACCGTGCTTTTCTGAATGCGGCATCGAGCGAGAAGGCTCGGGGCGTCTTGAAGGCGATGTTGTCAGAACCGCCTGCGTCAGCGGGCGGCCAGTCTGGCAGATCACCGAACTCGCCCGCCGTTAACGCAGGGGGTTCTGACCAGTCGATCCCGTTAAGGACCAAAGACAAGTTCGACATTGTCACGCGGCTGTTGATCCTGGGCGATCCGGAGGCGCCGGCTTTGCTGGCGGAGCTTGAAAAGACAGAGACGAGCGACGATGCAAAACGCTATGCCTATGCCGCGCGCGCAGGCATTCCCACCCCCGAAAACAAAGCGAAGTTTTGGAACGATTTCACAAACAACAAAGAGATCAGCGAAAGCTGGATCGAAGCGGCCTTCGTGCCTTGGAACTCCATCCGCCACAGCGATCTCACATTACCGTATCTGCAAAAAGCTCTGCAAGAGCTCCCCAACCACAAACGCGACCGCAAGATATTCTTCGTCAATGGCTGGCTCGCGGCATTCATCGGCGGGCAGCGCAGCGAAGAGGCCCTCGCCATCATAAACAAATTCCTCGCCGATAACCCCAAGCTCGACAACGACCTGCGGCTCAAGATCCTCGAAAACGCCGACCTGATCGAACGCGCCGTCAAGATCAGGAAAAAGTCAGAACCGCCTGCGTAAGCGGGCGGCCAGTTTCGTCATTATGGGAAAATGGAACGACACCGACGAGCCGAACGCCTACCTCATAACCTTTCGGACATATGGTACCTGGCTTCCAGGAGACGAGCGCGGGTCCATCGACAAATATCACAATAAATACGGAGGCCCCCGCTCCGTGCCAAGCCAAGGCCGTGAATCGAGACACGCCGAACGGCTTAAGAGTCAACCGTTTTTGTTAAATGCGGCGACACGGAAATTGGTAAAGTCGGCGGTTGGCGACGTTTGCCGATATAGAGAGTGGACGCTTTTAGCATTGAGTGTTCGGACTAATCATATTCATGCCGTTGTCTCGGCCCCTGTGTCACCTGGGAAGATCCTGAATGATCTTAAGGCTTATTCCACGCGCCGCTTGCGCGAAAATGGTGAATGGCACTTCGAACACAGCCCATGGGTGGACAAGGGCAGCGGCCGGTATTTGTGGACCGAGGAGCATGTCGTGTCGGCGTGTGATTATGTGATCAATGGACAGGGCGGGCCGCTCCCGGAGTTTGATTAGTATCATGTGGCCGAGGGGCCAGAGAACTGGCCGCCCGCTGACGCGGGCGGTTCTGACAATATAATCTTGACCAAAAAGTAATGATTTGAGATAATCAAGGCATTGAAAAATGCTAAGCCCTTTACGGTTGAATAGCTTATGAAAATCTCGGCTCAGGAAGAATACGGACTGCGGTGTTTGGTGCAGTTGGCAAATCTTAGGGATGGCGAATCGCTTACGCTGCCGCAGATAGCTGAACGCGAAGGCATCTCAACGGCAAACGCCGGCAAGCTTATGTGGCTGCTTAACAAGGCCGGTTTCGTCAATTCGACCCGCGGGACGAAAGGCGGCTATTTTCTCGCGCGTCCGGCCGGCGAGATCTATCTGAATGAGATCATTCGCGTCCTCGATGAAGATGTGCTCAGCTCGCATTGCGAAAGCTATACCGGCGTGCTCGATACATGCGTGCACACCGGCGACTGCGGCATCAGGCCCGTTATCGTCGGCCTGCACGAGATAGTAGAAAATGCGCTGTCGCGCATCTCGCTGGCAAGCCTCGTCGGCAGCGAGCGTTCGGTCGATGCGATGTTCCATAAGATACAAGGAATACACAAGACCATTGAACCGCAGAGGGTTTAGGTAGGAAATGGGCCACGAATTTCACTAGTTGCACTTATTATTTTCTCGTGGCTACGAATTGAGATCAGATCTAGGCAGTCAGTGTGAAAACGGGAGCATTTTTTTCGTGAAATTCGTGTGATCAGTGGCTAATTTAATTTTATGTCAACAGCAGCAGAATTTTTAACAAATCGGGAATACAAATACGGATTCGTTACCGACATCGAATCGGACATCATCCCAAAGGGCCTGTCCGAGGACACCGTGCGCCTCATTTCGGCGAAGAAGAACGAACCCGAATGGATGCTCGAGTTTCGTCTTAAGGCTTACAGGCAGTGGCTCAAAATGGAAGAGCCAAAGCATTGGCCAAATTTCGAATACCCGGCGATCGATTTTCAGAATATTTCCTATTACGCCGCTCCAAAACAGAAGCCAAAAAAGGCCTCGATGGACGAGGTCGATCCCGAACTTGTGAAGACGTTTGAAAAGCTAGGCATTCCGCTAAGCGAACAGAAGCTGCTTGCGAACGTGGCGGTCGACGCGGTGTTCGATTCGGTCTCGGTCGCGACGACCTATAAGGAAAAGCTGAAGAAAGCGGGCGTTATATTCTGCTCGTTTACCGAGGCGGTTCGCGACTATCCCGAGCTTGTGCAGAAGTATCTCGGTTCAGTCGTGCCGACGGGCGATAACTATTATGCGGCGTTGAACTCGGCCGTATTTTCGGACGGGTCGTTCGTTTTCATTCCGAAAGGCGTCCGCTGCCCGATGGAGCTTTCCACCTATTTCCGCATCAACACGCAGGAATCAGGGCAGTTCGAGCGGACGCTTATCGTCGCTGAAGAAGGCGGCTACGTTGCATACAACGAAGGCTGCACGGCGCCGCAGTTTGACACCAATCAGCTCCACGCCGCCGTCGTCGAACTTGTCGCTCTGGACGATGCGGAGATCAAGTATTCGACCGTGCAGAACTGGTATGCAGGCGACGAATCTGGCAAAGGCGGTATTTATAATTTTGTGACCAAACGCGGTGCCTGCCGCGGCGTGAATTCGAAGATCTCATGGACGCAGGTCGAGACCGGCTCGGCGATCACGTGGAAATACCCGAGCGTGATCCTGCAGGGCGACAATTCGATCGGCGAGTTCTATTCGGTCGCGCTTACAAATCACGCGCAGATCGCCGATACGGGCACGAAGATGATCCACCTGGGTAAGAACACCAAATCGACGATCGTCTCGAAAGGGATCTCGGCGGGCCGGTCGAACAACTCGTACCGCGGTCTCGTAAAGGTGATGCCGAAAGCGACGGGCGCTCGCAACTATACACAATGCGATTCAATGCTGATCGGCGGTAAGTCGGAGGCGAACACGTTCCCGTACATCGAGGTGATGAACAACACTGCCAAGGTCGAGCACGAAGCTACGACCTCGAAGATCAGCGAAGAGCAGCTTTTCTATCTGCAGCAGCGTGGCATCTCGCAGGAAGACGCCGTATCGCTCATCATCAACGGGTTCTGCAAGGAAGTGTTTCGCGAACTGCCGATGGAATACGCCGTCGAAGCGCAGAAGCTGTTGGGATTGAAGCTTGAGGGGAGTGTTGGATAGCAGAATGAAAAAGATTCAACCACCAAACCAACCGCAGCCAAAAGGCCACTACTCGCCGGGCATTGAGCACAATGGCTTGATCTATGTTTCGGGCCAGTTGCCGATGTCGCTGGATACGCGGGAGCCGTTCACGGGATCGATAGAGGAACAAACGGAATTGGCCCTGCGGAATGTCGAGGCGGTGTTGAAGACGGCGGGCAGTGATCTGAATCACGTGCTGCAGATGACGATCTATGTTTCGGATATGGACTTGTGGGACGCGGTGAACAAGAAATACGCCGAGGTGATGGGCGAGCATCGTCCGGCGAGAGCGATAGTTCCTGTAAAGGAACTGCATTTCGGGACGAAGATCGAGATCCAGGCGATCGCGGCGAAGAAAGAGAGTTAGCCACAGATTTCACGAATTACACAAAATGAAAACCTTAATCATTGCATCCTTGGTTCTGGCGTTAGGGCTAAGCATTTCGGCTCAGAAAAAGGCTATCGACACGGCCGACGCACCGAAGGCGATCGGGCCGTATTCGCAGGCGATAGTTGCAAATGGATTTGTGTTCGCGGCGGGGCAGATCGGGACGGATCCGAAAACAGGAAAGCTTGTCGAAGGCGTTGAAGCGCAGACCGAACAGGTGCTAAAGAATATTGCGGCGGTGCTAAAAGCTTCAGGAAGTTCTTTGGACGATGTTGTGAAGGCGACGGTCTTTCTCGCGGATATGAATGATTTCGCGAAAATGAACGAGGTCTACGCGAAGTATTTCAAGGCGCCGTTCCCGGCACGTTCTACAGTTCAGGTGGCACGGCTGCCGCGTGACGCAAAGATCGAGATCGAAGTGATCGCGGTCGTGAGTAAGAAGAAATAGCCACCGAGACCACAGAGATCACTGAGGCGGGAAGAGGTTTCGGAATAAAAGAATTATTCTCTGTTAACCTTGTGTTCTCTGTGGCAAAAACGAACTAATGCAATTTTACGGCATAGATTGGCTGGCAACGGCCGCGGGGCTCTCAGGCGTATATCTGCTCGGCAGTAAAAACCGCTACGGATTTTTGGTAATGATGATCGCCAGTCTTAGCTGGATGACGGTCGGTTTCCTGATCAACAGCCTCGCGCTGATCCTCGGCAGCGTCGTGTTCTTTAGCCTCCATTTACGCGGATACCTCGCATGGCGGCGAAACGAACGCAACGTTGCTGCGGAGGAGCCGTTTCACGTTTCGGTGGCAAAATGAAGTTACAGATATTTCAAGTTGATGCTTTTACATCGAAACTCTTCGGCGGAAACCCGGCGGCCGTTGTGCCATTGGCGGACTGGCTTTCGGACGAACTGATGCTCGACATCGCCGCCGAGAACAATTTGTCGGAGACGGCTTTTTTTGTGCCTGAAAATGGCCGTTATAGCATTCGATGGTTCACTCCGGCGATCGAGGTTGACCTTTGCGGGCACGCGCCTTTGGCGACGTCGCATGTGATATTTAATGAACTAAAGCTCGAGACGGAGCAGATAAATTTTCACTCGGACCGCAGCGGTTCATTGGGAGTAGTAAAGGATGGCGAACGTTTGGTTCTTGATTTTCCGTTGTATCCGATGAAGGAGATCAAACAGGTTGCGGGACTTGCAGAAGCGGTTGGCGCGAAACCGAAGCAGTCGTGGGAAGCGCAAGGCAATATGGTCTTCATGCTGCTTGATAGCGAAGTGCAGATCAAGGCTCTTCAGCCGGACATGTCGCTGCTTGCAAAGATCCCGTATGACGAGGTGATCGTAACGGCAAAGGGCGAGACCAGCGACTTCGTGTCGCGTATGTTCGCCCCTCGCATCGGTATTCCGGAAGATCCAGTCACCGGTGCGATACATTGTTCGCTGATCCCATATTGGGCACGCGAACTGGGCAAGACCGAGCTTTTCGCACGACAGGTCTCCAAACGCGGCGGCGAACTCTTTTGCCAACACGCCGGAGACCGCGTAAAGATCGGCGGGCAAGCGGTGACGTATTTTAAAGGTGAGATATTTGTCGAGGAAAATTTTCAAAATGCTATTAGAAGTTAAAGACCTGCATGCAGGCATTGAAGGAAAAGAGATATTGAAGGGCCTGAATCTGCAGGTCCGTAAGGGCGAGATCCATGCGATCATGGGGCCGAACGGCTCGGGCAAATCGACTTTGTCGAAGGTGCTCGCCGGGCATCCTTCTTATGAAGTTATGTCAGGAGAGGTGCTGTATGAGGGCAAAGACCTGCTCGCACTTGAACCTGACGAACGGGCCCGCGAAGGCCTCTTTATGGCGTTTCAGTACCCGGTCGAGGTGCCTGGCGTGTCGAATTCTCAGTTCCTGCGGCTCGCCTATAACGAGAAGATGAAGCACCTCGGTGAGGAAGAGCTAGATCCGCTCGAATTCAACGACTATCTGAAAGAAAAGGCAAGGATCGTCGATATGGACCCGCAATTTTTTAAACGGTCCGTTAACGAAGGCTTCTCCGGCGGCGAGAAAAAACGTAACGAGATATTGCAAATGGCGGTGCTCGAACCAAAACTGGCGATCCTCGACGAGACCGATTCGGGCCTTGACATTGACGCTCTCCGTATCGTCGCCGAGGGTGTTAACAAGCTCCGCTCCGAAGAAAACGCCATAATTCTTGTTACGCACTACCAGCGCCTTCTTAACTACATTATCCCGGATTATGTTCACGTACTCTCGGCTGGCAAGATCGTCAAAGAAGGCGGAAAGGAGCTAGCCCTCGAACTCGAAGAGAAGGGCTACGATTGGGTAAAAGGAGCCGCTAAGTAAGATGAGGCAGTTGGTTCTTGATGAATTTATTGACGCTGAGATCGCAAAGGCTGAGGAGCTCAATGCGTCTGGCGACCCGGAGGGGGCGTTCCGTCATCTCGAACGCGCACACGTCCTCGGGCAATCGAGTACTTTCCAGCACACACGTGTCCATTGGCTTATGTTTAAACACGGTTTCCGCGAGCGGGACCCGAAGGAAGTCGTAGGGCAAGTTTTGCGAATCGGCGGTGCCGCTACTAAAACGCCTTTTGGGATCTATCCGAAAGGCAACACCGGCGGAGCAAATGTTAGTCCGTTCAGGCCGATGCCGCTTGAGCCGGATTTGAAGGAAATACTCGAAAAGGCAGGTAAATAGGACACTTTTAAGTTGGCGGAGTCGAAACAAAGTAATAATTCGCTAGCTGCTGTTTTTGTCGCGGCTTGGACGATCCTGCTTCTCAGCGCGTTTTTTTCATTCCGTGGTGATGACGTGGGAAGGCTCGGCGTGTTGGCTGTTCAACTGGCCGACGGCGGCGTCTTTGGCACTGGGATCTTTGACAGTCTTACAGGTGCGTCGATCTCTGTACTTATAGTCATTGCTTGGTTTGGGCTGGGAAGCCTGATAGTCGATCGTATTCCGGTTCCCAAAAGTGATCGCCATTCGCATGTGCTCGAACTCGCTATTCGCATTGCCCTAGGGGCTGCGGCATGGTCAGCGTTCTGGTTCTTCTTGGGAACCCTCGGGTTATATACTCCGGCGTTCTCTCTTCTTGCGGTTGTTTTGGGTTTGGCGTTTGGGTTATTTGGTATCGGGAGGCTCAGAGCCGCAAAGGCCGAAAGCCGTGTCCCCGAGAAACCTTCGGCCTTTGATAAATTGCTGCTTGTTTTGATCGCGGTTCCGCTTGTGCTCTCTTTGATCGCCTCGCTGGCTCCGCCGACGGCAAAAGATACCCTGCTTTATCATTTCGCGGTGCCAAAAGCATTCATTGCACAGGGGAGTAGTGCCTTCATCGAGGGCAATATCGCCAGCTATCTCGCTCTTGGAACCGAGATGCATGTTGTCTGGGCGATGCTTCTTGGAGGGTTTGTAAGCGAACGTGCCTCCGAGGCCGCTGCAGGTGCATCGATCTGGGCATTTTTCCCGCTTTTGCTTGCCGCAGTTTTTGGCTGGGCAAGAGAGATCGGCATTAAAAGGCGTTGGGCATTGATCACCGTTCTGATGGTCGCGACGGTGCCGACCGCCTATCACGTAGCGGCAAGTGCGTATATCGATATCGCTCTGGCTTTGTTCATAGCGTTAGCCGTTTACTCGCTGACTCGTTGGTGGAGGACGCTTGAATCTGGCCGGCTGATCTTTGTTGCGGTATTTCTCGGAGCAGCGCTTTCAGCAAAGCTGACTACTCTTTTCGTCATTGCCGCATTTGCCCTCGTCATCTTGCTTCGGGTGAGAAAAGCGCAGGAAAACGAGCCTGATAGTTTGGCAAGGATCGCTGGCCTTGGCATCGCCTCGCTGATCCTTGCCGGCGTCATCGCGTCGCCATGGTATTTAAGGACCTGGGCGGAGACGGGCAGCCCGATCTTTCCGTTTTATATGAGCATCTGGCCGGGCGAGGCCCCGGGTTGGGATGTAGAACGGTCAAACCTTTTCCAGGCGATGAATGCCCAATACGGCGGCTACGAAAAAACACTGATCGATTACCTGGCTGCTCCGTGGAACGTCTCGGTCGTGGCCCAGCCGGAATTGGCGACACATTTTGACGGAGTGCTCGGGGTTGCATTCATGATCGGGCTCCCGCTTTTGATCTGGGGGCTTTTGAAATTTGAGATGCCAGTTGAGGCAAAGATAGCATCCGGCGTAGCAGCTATAGTTTTTCTTTTCTGGCTCTCGTCAAGCCAACAGCTTCGCTACCTTTTGCCGATCCTTCCGCTGTTTGCGATTTCCATCGCGGCCGCCGCAACCCGGCTGGCTGAACGCCGAACTCCACTCTACAACGTATCAAAATATGCAATTACGCTCGCAGGCGTTTCGGGGATCTTGGTCTCGTCGGCATGGTTTCTTAACAAGGCTCCTCACCGCGTAGTATTCGGCGGTGAAACAAAGGGTGAGTATCTTACGCGAAACATCGATTACTATCCCTATTACGAATGGCTTAACACTGAGACGGCCCCCGATGCAAAGGTTTGGCTGATAAATATGCGTCGCGATACCTACAACCTTGATAGGCCTTACTTCTCAGACTATTTGTTTGAGGATTGGACGCTACGGCAACTGTTGTGGGAGGCAACCGATGCGGAAGATCTGAAACGAAAGACCGCCGAAATGGGGATCGACTACGTGCTGGCAAGACATGATTTTTTGTTTGATCACAAACGCTCCCCTTTGGTGGACGATACAAAACCTCAGGTCGAGAACGAGGCAAGATTGAAAGCTGCCGGGCAGCTGCTATTAGATCCGAAAAATACAATAAGATCCGATAAAAGATTTAGTTTAGTAAGGGTAAATAGAAAATGAGTTCATCTACAGCCGTAATGGAAACACAATTTACGGAAGCATTTAAAGAAAGGCTCGATTCCGAAAAAGATCCGGCCTTCAAAAAACTGCGCGAAGAGGCATTTGCTTTGTTCGCCGATGCCGGATTCCCGGCCGTAAAGCAGGAAGATTGGAAATATACAAATGTTGCTGCCATCGGCAATGCGGCGTGGAACGTAGCCTCTATCTCTCCGGACCTCTCATCCGCGGACGAGAGCTCCGGAGCCGAATTGAGTCGGTTCCGATTTGATAGAAACGGCTTTACTGCGCTGAACTTTGCACTGGCTGAGTTTGTCGTCGTCCGTATCCCAAATGAAACGGTCATCAAAGAACCGATCGAGCTCAATTTTGCGGCCCAAGATGCCGAGGCCATCTTTCCGCACATTCTGATCATTGCCGGCTCCGGAAGCAAAGCGACTCTTGTCGAAACATATTCCGCAACCGGCAAGGCATTTTCGAATACGGCCGTTCAGATCGTCGTAGAAGACAATGCGCATCTCACCCACTATCGCGTTCAGAAAGATTCGGCAGATGCATTCAACTATGGAGCGACAGAAATAACGCTTGGGCAAGCTGTTTATGATTCGACCAACATCAACCTCGGCGGTGCTATTGCCAGACACGATATTGAGTTAAGGTTTACTGCCGAAGGTGGCGAAGCGTGGGTGGACGGGCTTTACATGCTCAGCGGCACTCAGCATTCAGATACCCATTCGGTGATCGATCACGCCGTGCCGAACTGTGTTTCCCATCAAACCTATAAGGGAGTGTTAGACGAAAGTGCGCGGGGAGTTTTCAACGGGAAAGTTTTCGTCCGCGAGGGTGCGTCGGGTACAGACGCCGGCCAGCAAAACAAAAACCTGCTGCTATCGAATGATGCAAGAGTAGACACAAAGCCGCAGCTCGAGATATTCAACGACGATGTTAAGTGTACGCACGGAGCAACTGTGGGCCAACTTGAAGACGAGGAGCTGTTCTATCTGATGACACGCGGATTACCGGAAGCGCTTGCAAGAAATTTGTTGACATACGGATTCGCAGAAGAAATCATCAATAAGATCAGCATATCGTCTATAAAAGACGATCTGGACCAAACGGTTTTGAACCGGCTATCCGCCGAAATGGAGTTGTAATATGTCTATCGATAAATTCGCTAAAGCGTCGTTTCTGATCCTCGTCATTGGCTTGTTGAACGTATGGGCTCAGAAAGTTGCGGAAGATAATGTCCATACCTTCAAACTCGCTGCGGTCTTTGATCACTCAACTGAACCGCCGACTTCGCAATACGGTCGCAACGTGGCTTGTGTCGATCTGGTCACTCTTACTATGCGTTGCAGGATGGCGAACGGCATAATTTACGGAGAACGCTATGGCGTGAATTGGGACATTTTACAGGTCGTCGGCCCGCAAACGCGAATGATAGAGATCGGAAAGTTTGAACTCGATGACGTCTTTGAGATCCCTCATATCGAACCGTGGGCAAGGCTCAATCCCGGTGAACTGCGATCGCTCCATTTCAACGCATCAGGCTCCGATGGAGAACACGGTTTAAACGGCGACGGATCGAAGCAGGAACTGCCCCGGCGGGAGGGCGGTGCAAATAAGCCTGTTAAATATCAGGTCAGCTCCAGGATAGTTCGTCCCGATGGAACGGTTCTTGACGACGATTACAAACCGTCCGTACAAATAAACAGGGGCTATGTCTATGCCGTTCGGGTGTTTGATCAAGAGAATGATCAGTATCTCTTGCTTCGCATAGATGAATTGGAACGAGGGAAAAGGGCCATTATTTCTATCAAGCGGGTAGAAGGTCCATCGAGGTAGAGCGAATGGAAATTATGTCGAAGAACGGCGCAAGCAAGACGGCAGTTAATTGGGACGTTGAGAAAGTACGTAGGGATTTTCCGGTGCTTCATCGCGAGGTAAACGGAAAGCCTCTGGTCTATCTGGACAATGCCGCCTCGGCGCACGTGCCTCAGTCCGTTATTGATCGGACGACGAAATATTTGCGAGAGGAGCATTCTAATGTTCATCGCGGCGTTCACTATCTGTCTCAGCACGCGACAAACGCCTATGAGGCGGCCCGAGAAAAAGTGAAGCGCTTTATAAATGCTCGCGAATCGGCAGAATGCATCTTTGTCCGTGGCTGCACCGAGGGGGTCAACCTTGTCGCCTCTGCCTACGGAAAAAAGTTCGTTAACGAAGGCGACGAGATCCTCGTTTCCCAGATGGAGCATCACTCTAACATTGTCCCGTGGCAGATGATCGCTGAAGAGCGCGGCGCCCGCGTTCGAATGATCCCGATCAATGATCGCGGTGAACTCATAATCGAAGAATACGAAGGCCTGTTGAACGAAAAAACCCGAATGGTGGCCATCTCTCACGTATCGAACTCACTCGGAACGATCAACCCTATAAAGGAAATGATCGCATCTGCCCACAAACACGGCGTCCCCGTTTGTGTTGATGCCGCTCAGAGCGTGCCGCATTTTCCTGTTGATGTTCAGGACCTCGATGCCGATTTCTATGTCTTTTCAGGTCACAAGATGTTCGCCCCGACCGGCAGCGGCGTCGCTTACGGCAAACGCAAATGGCTCGACAAGATGTCGCCGTACCAAACCGGCGGTGGCATGATCCGCAGCGTTACGTTCGAAGGCACCACCTTTGCCCCGATACCAGAAAAGTTCGAGGCCGGCACTCCTGCCATTGCAGCAGCTATCGGTCTCGGCGCGGCGATCGACTATCTGAATTCGGTCGATTTCGCCGCGGGCGCGGCATACGAGTTGGAATTGCTGAAGTACGCAACCGAAAGGCTCGATGATATCCCCGAAGTAAAGATCATCGGAACCGCCGCGGAAAAAGCGAGCGTGCTTTCGTTCACTATCGAGGGCGTTCATCCTCACGACATCGGCACGATACTCGACCAGCAGGGCATCGCCATCCGCGCTGGCCATCACTGCGCCCAACCCGTGATGAATTTCTTCGATGTCCCCGCAACCGCCCGCGCCTCATTCGCCTTCTACAACACCCGCGAAGAGGTTGATAAACTCGCGGATGCCGTGCAGAAAGTTATTGAGGTGTTTGCTTGATGTTGCTCGATTCAGCTATGTCTTATGGGTAGCTTACTAAGGCCCGCGCGGTCATTCGGAAGAGATGGATAAGGTAGATCTCAGTAAAGAATTCTCTTGTCTTTCCGAACATTGGCGGCCAAGAGTCGTGGCTGCCCTCAATGGCCAGGAGGTGAAGATCCTTAAGTTCAAGGGCGAATTCCCCTGGCATTTGCATGAGAACGAAGATGAGATGTTTCTTGGGGTTACGGGTTCTTTTGCCATCGAGTTTCGCGACAAAAAGGTGAATATAGGTCCCGGAGAATTCATCGTCGTCCCTCGTGGCGTAGAGCACCGGCCTGTAGCTGAGGAAGAGGTTGAGGTCGTGCTTCTTGAACCCGCCAATGTTAGAAACACTGGCAGTGTTTACGACGCCCGCTACACTGCGCCTTGATACTCGTCGCAATGTTTCAGATTCAGTGTGTGAGTGAGATCACACTCTTAGCGATCACAGCCTACGATACTTACAATATGATCACTGACCTCCAAATTGCCCAAACCGCCAACCTCAAACCCATCGAAGAGATCGCCGAACAACTCGGGCTCGGCCGTGACGACATCGATAATTACGGCAGCCCTTACATCGCCAAGGTGCGGCTTAGGTCGCTTGATAGGCTTAAGGACAGGCCCAACGCGAAGTATATAGATATTTCCGCCATCACTCCGACGCCGCTCGGCGAAGGTAAATCCACCACGCTGATCGGCCTCGGCCAGGCAATGAAACATCTTGGCAAACGATCTGTCATCACGTTGCGTCAACCCTCTCAGGGGCCGACCTTCGGCATCAAAGGCGGAGCGGCCGGTGGCGGTTATGCTCAGGTCGTCCCCATGGAGACCTTTAACCTGAACCTTACAGGTGATATCCACGCCGTTACCGCCGCAAATAATCTCCTTGCCGCCATGGTCGATAATCGCCTCCTCCGCGGCAATCCGCTCAACATCAACCCTCACAGTATTACCTGGAAACGCGTCGTTGATACAAATGACCGCGCGCTCCGAAAGATCATCGTAGGCCTCGGCGGCCGTATGGAAGGCGGCATTCCGCGCGAGACAGGTTTCGATATCACGGTCGCTTCTGAGGTGATGGCGATACTCGCATTGACCACATCGCTGCAGGACATGCGAAAGCGGTTCGGCCGCATCGTCGTCGGACTGACACACGACAAGACGCCCGTAACCGCCGAAGAGATAGGCGCTGCCGGGGCGATGACCGTCCTTATGCGTGACGCCATCCGCCCGACAATAATGCAGACGCTCGAAAACACGCCGGCGCTTGTTCACGCCGGCCCGTTTGCCAACGTCGCACACGGCAACAGCAGCATCCTCGCCGACCTGATCGGGGTCAAGACAGCCGATTACCTGATGACAGAGTCCGGCTTTGGTGCCGACATCGGCGCCGAAAAATTCTTCAATATCAAGTGCCGCTACAGCGGGCTGAAACCAAATGCTTGTGTTATCGTCGCAACCATTCGTGCGCTCAAATCTCACAGCGGCAAATACAAGATCGTCGCCGGAAAGCCGCTCCCTCCCGAAATGTTGGAAAACAACGTGGCCGACGTCGAGGCCGGCGCCGCAAATCTTCGTAAACAGATCGAGAACGTAAAGCTGCACGGCGTGGTTCCGGTCGTCGCGATAAACGCGTTCGTGAGCGACCATCCCGAAGAGATCGAGGCCGTTAAGCGGATCGCGATCGAGAGCGGTGCGCTCGGTGCGGCCGTTTCGACTCATTGGGCCGATGGCGGCAAAGGGGCCATTGAGCTTGCTGAAATGGTCATTGAGGCCGCCGAACAGCCAACCGAGTTCCGCTTTCTATACGATCTCGACCAGCCGATCAAGGCCAAGATCGAAACGATCTCGACCAAGATCTATGGTGCCAAGGGCGTCAGCTACGAACCCTTCGCTGATCAGCAGATAGCGAATTACGAGGCGAATGGCTTTGGCAACCTCCCTATCTGTATGGCAAAAACGCACCTCAGCCTTAGCCATGATCCAACCCTGAAAGGTGCACCGACCGGATTCACATTGCCCGTCCGCGAGGTCCGGGCCAGCGTCGGCGCCGGATTTATCTACCCGATCTGCGGCGATATGCGTACAATGCCCGCCCTCCCCGAACACCCCGCGGCCGAACGCGTAGATATCGACGAGAACGGGAATGTTGTAGGATTGTTTTAGATGTCAGAACTTAACGAGTTATATCAGGAGACAATCCTGGAACACAACAAAAATCCGCGGAATTTCCGCGAGATCGAAGATGCCGATAAGACCGCACTGGGAAACAATCCTCTGTGCGGAGACGCTCTCGAGGTCTATGTAAAAATGGATGGAGATACGGTCGCCGACGTCGCCTTTAAGGGCTCGGGCTGTGCCATTTCAAAGGCTTCCGCCTCGATGATGACCCAGGCCGTAAAAGGAAAAACTCGTGAGGCCGCCGACCTGCTTTTCATCGAGTTCCATAAAATGGTCACCGGCGAACTTGATATCGAAACAGAAGCGAATGACCTCGGCAGCCTCCGCGCATTCTCCGGTGTGCTCGAGTTTCCCGCACGCGTAAAATGCGCCTCGCTGAGTTGGCATACTCTCAACGCCGCGCTCCAAGGCGAGGACGAGGTCTCGACCGAGTAGAACGATCTGTTTCCGAATTGGGTGCCACGACTTCTTTCGAATGCAGGATACTTCCGAAAACCAAATATCCGGCTATCTTCTTCCTGCCTTGTTGGCGGTCTCCATTACCGCTATCATGGCCGCCGTCCTACATCTGATGGGACGCTTTTGGTGGTGCCAACACGGCGATGCCGCTGTTTACGTTCACGAGGCGTGGGGCAGCAGCCATACATCTCAGCATCTTTTCGATCCTTACACATTCACCCATATCCTCCACGGTGTTCTTTTCTTTTGGCTGACGGGTTTTCTGTTCGCTAAACTTGCGATCGAATGGCGTTTCCTTATCGCGATCATCGCGGAGACCGGTTGGGAAGTGCTTGAAAACAGTAATTTTATTATCGAAAAATACCGTGAGAATACGGCTTCGCTCGATTATTTTGGCGATTCGATCGCAAATTCCATCGGAGACGTGATCGCGTGTGCCGCCGGCTTTTGGATCGCCTTCAAATTCGGCATGTGGCGTTCGCTCATCTTCTTTATCGGCATCGAGATCTTTCTTCTTCTCTGGATCCGTGACAGCCTGCTTCTAAATATCCTGATGCTCATCTATCCGCTTGACGGCATTAGATCCTGGCAGATGGGAATGTAGCTGCAGTCCTGAGATCAGCGTTCGCCTCGCGCGGCCTGTATCTGTGTTTCCAGATCCACTGCCAGCTTTCGTGAGCCCGGCTGGTCAAAGGTCTCTGTCCAGCGAAGCGCCTCATCCAGAATGCGAAGCTGATATTCTCGCCAATTCGGCTTGCCGGCGACCGAGCCGATCTCGCCATTGTAGTATGCGGTTCGTGGTGCCCTTATATTTTCCGAGATGCCTTTGTCCACCGAGATCACCATCGTCGGTATCCCCGCTGCCTCGATCCCTCGTGCCAATAGGCCCATCGTCTGATGGCATAATCGCGAAGCGGGTATCAGAAGTGCAGCGCTGACCTCATATCGGGCAAGCCGTTCGGCCAGCCTCGGTGCCATTTCGTCCACGACCCTGGTTGCATTCGGTATCCATGGGCTTAGGCTCCACCAAACGTCATTCAGGCGGCCGATGACTGCGTTTGCCTCATACTCCAACAGCCTCTCGATGGGTATTTGTACATTCCGGTCTTCAATCACGGCCTTTGTGTCAAAACCCTTTGCCGCGTACCGCAGGTCGGCTGCTTCAATTTCGATCGGGAACTCGCGAATCTCCGTATCCCCGTCCCTTGACGCCAGATCAAAGGGCTGGGTGGCGTCGATATATGCGCCTGCCGAGGATATCAGTGCCAAATTAAGCATCGGCAGGGCACGGCGGACCGGAGTGAACGGTGCATAGACGTTCTCGACCCACGGATAGCCCGCAAGGTTATCGCCGCCACCCCATCTTGCAAATCCCGACAAAAAATCGCCTCGTTTTTCGATTAGTTCCATATCGACTAGATCTTGAATTGGTCCTCGAAATTTATATCCAGAACATTATCCTTTGCCGCGGTAGCCGTTCGCCGGTTCGCTATGATGAAAAACACTATCACGGCGGCACCCATGCCCACCATCAAGACCCAGACCGAGTACTCGTGAAGGGTATTGAACTGGATCCGAAGCGGGTCGTCGACCGGGACCTGGTCGATCGGCTTACCCATCTCCTGCCTTACCAACAGCATCCACCACGCGATAACGAACTGTCCAACGGCACACGCCGAGGCGAGAACCAGCAGTATGAAACGTTCGGTCCAAAGCCAAAACCTGTTCGCCGCTCCGTGGCCGATCAGCGTCGTCGCCAGCAAAACCAACGCTATCGCCAAGCCGCCATAGTTAAGCAATGCAAGAGTTCTGCTCACCATCGCTCCGGCAATTTCGCGTTCCGCGAGCACCGAAAAAGCCGTTTGGGCCACCCCGATGAAGAACACCGCCGCGCCTAGCCACAAAGCGACGAGCAGGAGCCTGATATCGAAGAAAAACTTCATTACAATAGGGGAAGCCGGCAAATGAACATTATGTAGGTTTTGCCAAAAAAGGGCAAAGTGGGACCGGCAGGCGAACATCAGCCCATCGCCTTTCCTGAAACCTTGCATCCAACAGCCGCATATGTTGACATTACCACTGCCGAACTAGCGAGGAGAGCCGATCATTTTGAATGAACATCGAGGACGCCATTTCATCTGCCGCATCCGATCTAAGGTCATCGGGGGTTCCTGATCCGCTCCGGGATGCGCGGACGCTGCTCTCGTCCGTCTTGGGCAGAGATCTGGCGTTCATTATCGCCCATCCGGAGTACATACTTTCCGACGACGAGCGTCGAGGCCTGGCTAGTGCAGTATTCCGGCGCTCGGCCCGTGAGCCGCTACAGTACATTGTTGGGCATCAAGAGTTTTACGGTCTTAGGTTTCGAGTTACGCCGGAAGTTCTGATCCCGAGGCCGGAAACGGAGGCCGTTGTTGAGACGGTGATCGGTCTTCTTGAAAGGTTGCCGGAACCGAGGTTTTTTGAGGTCGGAGTCGGCTCGGGCTGCATCTCGGTGTCTATCCTGAAACATCTGCCAGGAGCTTGCGCGGTCGGATCGGACATATCTGAAACCGCTATTGCCGTTGCACGCGAAAATGCTGAACGGCATGGGGTCCTTTCGCGTTTTGAGCTTGTTTGCACTGATATTTTTTCCGACCTTGCTTCCAACAAAAGGTATGACGTCATTGTCTCAAATCCGCCTTATGTCGATATCCGAGAAGTGGCCTCGCTTCAGTCTGAGGTCCGCGATTTTGAGCCGCGTATCGCGCTGACCGACAACGCCGACGGCTTGAGTATTATTCGCCGTATCGTGGAGTCTTCACCGATGCATCTGAAGCCGCGAGGAGCGCTTGTGCTCGAGATAGGTTTTCGGCAATCTCAAGCTGTCGGCGAGATGTTCGAAAGGGCACTATGGGGCGAGCCCGAGTTCCGTCCCGATCTTAGCGGCATTCCACGCGTAGTACTTGCCTTTCTGGACGATTTGTGATTACTATAAGGGCGTTCGAAGACATCTGAACTATAGAGCCCCGGGGGCATAGTCATCCGACGCTTCGGACCGGATCGGCCTGCTTTTTGTTTTGTATTTGACGTGAGTTCATTTTTCGTTTATCGGAGGTGAAGGAGATGATGTATCTATTGTTGGCCCTTGTTTCGTTTTTGATCACGGCCGGAACATTTTATTACTATGTTCAGACCGCCCAAACGATCTTTATTGTTCTTGCGTTTATTTTTCTCGCCGCAGGTGTGGTTTGTGGCGGACTGTTTATGTCCGGCCGGGTAAATCAGAAAGAAGACATTCATATTACCGAATAGAAGGTTGGCCGCCTGGCAGGTCCAGAGAGACCTTTTTTTGATCGCTCCTTTTTCAATGAAGCGGATAGCTTATTTTGGGCTGTCCGCTTTTTTGTTTTTCGAAGTTCACATAACCGCCAGCTTGCCTAATGTTGACAAAAATGTAAGGATTTAAGAAAATCAGGGGAAGGCGGCGTTCGTGTCGCTTGAAATAGGAATATCGATGCCAAAGATCGCAGACATCCAAGAAACACCAAATCCGAATGCCGTCAAGTTTATCTTGAAAGAGCCGGTATCGTTTGGAACGTCTCATTCGTTCAGCGATGCGGAAAGTGCGGCGGACGATGAATTGGCGAGATCCATCTTTGAGGTCGGCAATGTTGTCTCCGTGTTCTACATGGACAAAATGATAACCGTCGAGAAGACGGATGATGCCGAATGGGATGAGGTGTTGCCCGAATTGGCAGTTCCGATCCGAGCCGCCGAAGGTCTTTCTGTGTCAAACGGCAATGGCGGCGCGGCAAGATCGGTTGGTGGGGCACTAGCCGCCGCAATTGATGACGATCCGAAACTTCGGGAGATCGATGCGCTGTTAGACGAACGAATACGCCCTTATCTTGCGAGCGACGGCGGATGGCTTGAGATCGTCGAACTCGTCGGGCAGACCCTCAAGATCAGGTATCAAGGTGCGTGTGGAAGCTGTCCCAGTTCGCTGACCGGCACGCTTATGGCCATCGAAAATATGATCAGAGAGGAAATAGACCCCGATATCGAAGTCGTTGTTACCTGAACATTCGAGCACATTATCTGCTTTACTGACAATAATTTCTTGACATTCGCTGCTATCATTGGCCATAATCCAAGAGGCGGCGATTTACTTTAAATTGTCGTTACATCCGCAAAACTGCCTTTCTACGACATCCGCTCGCCAATTTTTCCTTGGGCCATTGTATTCACGATTTTTTGGAGGAAATACCTAGTGACTAGTGAAGAACTCGAAATTAGCCTACGGACTGAGTTCGAAAACCACCTGAAGGACACCATCGCTGCCATTAGGCAAGACGTCGCCGAATTTCAAAAGAATTTCGAGGCCGAGTTTGCCAAGCACCGTTCCCAGCTTGATGAAGCGATCCGCATCCTTGCGGAACGTGTTTCTATACCCCCAGAGCTAAATAAGGGATTTGCCGAGTCAGTTGTGGAACACTTGCGGCTTGCTCGCGACGAAGGAGCGCAGATTACCGCTGCTGCCTTCGGCGAAGCTGAAAAACTTCGAACAGAAGTGGCGGATACCTCCCGTTATGACGTTCTCCGAAACGCTATTAACGACATCAGCTCTCAAGGAACTCAAGCGGCCATTCTTAGGTCACTGGTTGAACACGCATCTGAGTTTGCGCCGCGCGGAGCATTCTTCATCCTTAAGAACGAACAATTTGTAGGATGGAAGGTTTTTGGGTCCGTGGGTTCCAAGACGGACGCTGATGCACAGGCGGTGCGATTTCCCGCAACAGACGGAACCATCTTGGCTCAATCCGTCAATACTCTTTCCGCCGCGGAGGGAGCCTATGGCTCATACGAGGATGACGAAAAGTTCCTCGGGCCGCTGGACCTAGGACGGCCTGATCGTATGTATGCGGTGCCCCTGACCGCGCGCGGCCGAGGTGTCGCCGTACTATATGCCGACTATGGGACCGAAGGCATATCGCTTAACAAGGAGGCTCTTGAAACCCTGGTTCGCGTCGCCGGCTTGACCGTCGAGCTTAGGGCGGCTGTTCCGGCTGTCTCTGCTCCTGCTGAAGTGCAAACCACTTCCGAACCTTCTCCTGAAACGGCTGGTGAGCGGCCGTCATCAGAATATGAAGTAGGGGCAGCCTACGAAGAATCACCTCAGATCCACGAGGATCTTTCTTATGGTTCCACCCCTGAAGTGGATCATGTGGAAGAGATTGCCGCTGTCGAAGAAGAGTCTGTTTACGAGGAACTTCCGGAGCAGCCTCTGGTTGAACACGACATGCCCGCTGTGTCGCCGTTTGATGCCCCGGTCGAAGAGCCCGTAACTGACTCTGTAGGGGTGGTTCAGGAAGAGGAGTATTCCGGAGCGGTCGTATATGAAGAGCCCGTATCCGAAGCGCAGGCGGATGCTGTCGAATATGAGGTCGAATACGAGTACGAGGGTACTCATGAAGAGCAGGAATCGGCTGCCGAACCTGCCACGCAGGATCATAGATTTGAGACCTTTTCTCGCGAGCCGATCGCGCAGGATCATACACAGGCCTCTGACCAGGTTGAGCCGGAAACATCATTCGAGGCGCCCGGGCAAGTGGGTGGTTCCGAGCCGTTTGACGCACCGGTAGAGACCGTTTCTGCCGTCGAAGAACCGGTCGATCGGCCTGCCGAACCCTCGCTTGCTTATACGAACGGACAACCGACCGAGGCCGCCGAAGTCTCCGGCCAGCCCGCAGTTGAAGGTGTCGGCACTTCCCAGTTCAAGGGCCGTTTTAGCGACCGAATGCTCGATCTGCCGATAGACGTACCTGAGGATGAGAAAAAACTTCACAACAACGCCCGACGATTTGCTCGGCTGCTTGTTTCCGAGATCAAACTCTATAACGAACAAAAGGTCGTGGAAGGCCGCGAGGCCGCTGATCTCTACGATCGGCTCCGCGAGGCGATCGACCGCTCCCGCGAAATGTATGACAAGCGTGTGGAATCGCATGTTGCTGACAAGTTCGATTATTTCCACTATGAGTTGGTAAACAGTCTTGCAGAGGGCGATTCCGAAAAGCTGGGAGCGAACTACCCTGGAGCGGTCGTTTAACAAGACCGCTGGGAAACTCAACCTTGATTGGGCCGGCTTTTCGTCGGCCCGTTTTGTTGTTCGGACGGCTTTTCGCGCAGATGCCGAGCATTATAAGATTGAAATATGCCAAAGTCCTTCAAATGTGTATCCTGCTCTGCCCCGCTTGAGTTCGAAGGAAACGCAATGCAGAAGTGCGGTTTTTGCGGTGTTAATGTGATCGTCCCGCCAGAGGTTTTCTATATTGATCAGCAGAGCAGGCCTGTCCGGCAAGATGATCCGAATCTGATCCGTGCCGAAAAACTTGCAGAGATAATGGGGCAGATCGCTCAAGGACAGAAGATCCACGCAATAAAGGGTATCCGAGATATATTTGGCATGGGGCTCGCAGAGGCGAAGTCTGCCGTAGAGTCTCTCGAACGCGGCGAAAGTGTTGATCTCTCATCCATAAGTCAGCGATCGCAAGGAGCGCAGGGGGAACGCATCTCGTCCGGAGGGTCTGTTATTCCACCGGAGGCGGCGCGGACTGCCGCAAAGGTCGCGGGTGGCTCTTTATTAGTCGGTTTTCTTGCTGTGGTGAGTCTCGCAGTGGCCGGTGCGGTAATGTTCTTTTCGTTTTCTGCTGACGAGCCTGAACCGGTTGCCTCTGGCATCAAGACGATGGAAACGGTCGGTTCAGCAGCGGGCGGTGAGTCGCAAGGCATTTCGGAGGTGATGCGTATCGGCGGCAGAGGGACCGGGGCGGGTAGGTTTCAGGACAATCGGGTAGTCGCCGTTGATGGCGACGGCCGTATATTTAGCGGCGATTACAATGGCGGCAGGATCCAATCGTTTGACGCCACAGGCGAGTTTCTAGATGTTTGGACACTGGGCGATGGCATTCTAATATTTGACCTCGCCGCCTCTCGCCGCGGCCGGGTCTATCTTCTAACCCAGCGAGGTATTCGTGCATTCGAATCAGAAACGGGAAAGGAGGTCGCCTCCGTAGATGACCGTTACGGCCGCGGCCTTGCGGTTGGCCTTGACGGTCGAGTTTACCTTGCGGGTAGAAAGGGTATCGCAATCTATGACGCTGACCTGAAACTCATCAAGGAGTTTCCAAAGGCAGGTGACGACGCAAGCTCGAGCCTGGGGTTTGAGAAGATCGCTGTCGATGGAATAGGCAATATGTTCATGATCGAACGTGCCTCTCGCGATATTATCAAGTTCTCGTCGGATGGAAAATTCCTGAACAGAATACCCACGGACAAAGGCGGCGGTTCGGCTAACGCCATCGCAATTGACCCGACCGGTCGTATTTACATTTCAAAGACCAGCTCGATAAACATCTATTCACCCGAAGGCAGACCTCTTGTCACCATCAAGGCTGATCAGGCTTTTGGAATGGCATTCAATAGTGCAGGCGAATTGTACGTGGCCTCCCGGCCCGAAATAGTAAAAAAACGCGTCGAGATCGATCAACTATAGAACGCACGATTTGGTCGCTGGCCTTAGATAAACACACCAAATCGTGATACTTAGGTTCCGTTTCTAATGTAAAGACATCGTATTTGCGGGCGGAAGATGTGTAAAGAAGTGTATGCATTGATTCGGTACGGTATTTGCATCCGATCTATGGTAAAGAGGCGTCCCCGGGACGACACATCCCCTTGATACCGGGCCGCAGGAAAAGTGATCCGTAGAGGAGACAACCATGATCAAGATGCCCATCAAACAATTTGCAGGATTTTTTGCATTCGTTCTGTTGTTTGCAGCAGCTGCGTTCGGGTACATTCCGGACGACGATGATATCCCGGAGGTGACCGATCGCGTCGCCCGCATCAGCGACCTTAAGGGCGATGTGCGCATCAAGCGCTTCGAGACCGACGAATGGGAAACGGCCGTTCTTAACTTGCCGATCGTCGAGGGCGATGAGATCGCCGCAGATGCCGGTGCGAGGTTCGAGCTTCAGTTCGGGAGCCACAAGTTTGTACGCGTATCCGACGGATCCTATCTACGGATAGTGACCCTCAAGGAGGAGGGTATCGCGGTTAGTCTTTCCACGGGCATTATGTCCGTGCGCCTTCTTGAATTCGACCCCAACAATTCATTTTTCGAGATCGATCTTCCCGGTTCAACTGTGGCCGTACAGGCGGCGGGCCGGTACCGCGTTGATGCGGGTGGGATCGATTTTGACGGTGTGAGTATTTCGGTTAGCGAAGGCGGCATTGCACGCGTTTATTCGTCCACGTCGGGCTTTACGCTCCAAGATGGCCGGTCAGCAAAGGTCTTTAACGACGGGCGTCGCTCAGGAGAATGGGAATTCAGCGATTTTGCAGGGCTGAATGACGAATTCGACTCATGGACACTTGAACGCGAGGGGATAGTTGATCGCAGGCTCTTCAATGCCCGTTATGACGAGTATTATGACAGGGACATCTATGGGGCCGATGAGCTTGACAGCTATGGTGATTGGGTCCACTCGGTCGATTATGGTTACATTTGGCGCCCGTCGCGAGCCTCTTTAAGGTCTTATAGTGATTGGTCGCCCTATCGATATGGGCATTGGCGCTGGATACCGGCGTTTGGATGGACATGGGTCAATGACGAGCCTTGGGGATGGGCAACATATCACCACGGCAGATGGATCTGGTACAACGGCGGATGGTATTGGTCGCCCTACGGCTATTTCCGTACAGGCCGGAGTTGGTGGCGTCCCGCGATCGTTTATATGACGATTTACAACAATTATGTTTGCTGGTATCCGCTGCCCTATTACTATCCGTATTACAACTATAATCGGCACTATCTGCAACGAAAAGACCCACGGCGGCATGGTGCGGTCAATACCGCCCGACGCCAACCGTCGCCCGTGCCGACATTGCCTGGCGGGCCGGGTATGACGGCCGAAGAGCGAAGGGCAAGATACAACGAGCGTCGAGGCATACCGCCGCCGGGATCGGTTGTGACAGCCAACAAGGTCGATTTCGGAAGCGGTCGGGAAACCATTCGACGAGCGCCGATCGAGATCGGGAACGAAATTGCGAAAAAAGACCCGTTCGAGACCAGAACTCCGCCGATCTTGCCGGAGCGGCGTGAGCTTAACAGCAGGATGAGCAAGGATATCGTGACCGAACGGCCTGTGATCGCGGCAAAAGCCGAAGTTCGCAGCCGGACAGGAGCAGCACCTCGCCGAAGCGATGCCCCGCTCGATGGAGAACTAAGGAACACAAGGATGCTTGGCGGCCGTGCGCCGATGGAAACAGTTCCGAGGCCCGCCGAGCCCGTTCAGCCCCGAACGGACACAACGGTAACTGCCCCGCCTCGTCGGACAGGCGCATTTGAGCGGCCTGCGCCGGCTCCGCGCCAGCAGCCTGCCGAACGGCGGCCCGGGGAAACGCCACCGATAGTCGAGGCACCTCCGAGGACCACACCACGGGCACCGGCCCCTATTGAGAACAAGCGGGAACCCGCACCAAGGTCCGAGCCGGCTCCTCGGCCTCAGCCGCAACCTCGTTCGGAACCTGCTCCGCGATCAGAGCCGGCTCCGAGAGCACAGCCTGCACCCGAGAAAAAGGATGATCCGCCGCCGGCCGAGAGACGCCAGCCCGAGACGTCACAGCCACGCCGGCCAAGCTCCACGCCGATTTTTGCAAATCCTCCCGCAAGGCCGAGCCCGCAGGTTCAGCGAGCGGCCCCCAGCCGTGAAACACCGCGGCCTGCCGCTCCGGCGCTGCGGTCTCCGGTTCGGCAGGAAGCGCAACGTCCCGCTCAACGGCCACAGCCGGCCGCACCCCGTAGGGAGGCCCCGAGGCCCGCAGCTCCCGCCCAACGTCGTCAGCCCAGACAAGAGTCGCCGCGCCGGAACGATTCACGTGGCTCCGATAAACCGGAAATGTCGAATTAGGCCGGGGAGTTCCGGGTCTGGAAAAGTAAAAACATAATAGGCGGGAGCTACACACCTGTTTTCGCGCGGTCCTGTTGTCAGCATTGTGAAGGATCGTGGGCCATCCAGTTTTATCGCACGAAAAAGGTCCAAACCAATAAACCGAGACTTCGGATCGCGACGCCGTTAGCGACCCGTTGCAGCGGCTTTTGTGGACGGATCTTGTTCAAGGCCCAAGAACACCTTTTTGTCAACGGATCCCGGATCGCCTATAACGACAAAACGAAAGTTCGTAAAATATTTCTCTGAGACCCTTTGAACATCCTGCGGAGTAACAGCCCGCATCCGGTCGAGGAAGTCGAGCGACCGCCGCCAACCGCCGCCGATCAGCTCATAGCGCGCGAGTTCCGCTGCCTGGGCCGCATTGGTCTGCTGATCAAGGTAATAGTGTGTGAGAAACTGTCCTGCCATTCCGGCGATGAAATCTTCGTTCGTAAGCCGGGTCCGTAGCATATCTATCTGCTCACGCATAACTCTTACGGCCTCGTTTGCCTGTACGGCGGTCACATAGATCTTACCGGTATTCGCCGAAAAATTATCCAATTCGGCATTCGGTGCATAAGAAAGCTGTCGCTTCACCCTTACTTCTTCATACACCAACTGCTGGAGTATGGTGGTCGCCACCCGCATCGCATAGTAGTCAGGATGACTTAAAGCTGGAGCGGCAAAGGCTCCCTGGATATAGTTCGTCTGTATGGTCCGGGGGGAGATGTCCACGGAAGGTTCTGAAAAATCGAGCGGAGGAAGTTCATTCTCCTTATATTCCCCCCTCGGCAGTTTCCCAAAAGACGCTGTGACCTTTGTCTTGAGGGCTTCTGGTTCAATGTCGCCTACTACGACCAATAGCATCCTTGACGTCTGCATCAGCCCTCTGTGGTATTCCTTCAGATCGTTAACCGAAATACCGGAAACGGTCCGCAGAGTTCCCGACGGGCTGACCGAATACGGGTGCCCTCTGTATACAACCCTTTCCTGCGCTGTTTGCAAGGCGCCGTCGGGACTCGTCTCTGCTTCGCGAAGACCGGACAGCATCTGCTGACGAATGCGTTCCACATCCGCCGGCAGAAACGTCGGTTCGACCGCAACATCCGTAAAGATCTCCCAGACGCGGGTAAAATTTTCGGTCGTTGAGGCAAACGAGATCACTCCATAATCTCTTGAGCCGCCTCCTGCCAACGGGGCGCCGCCCATACGGGAAAGCTCTCGACGAAGTTGCTGCCGGCTAAATCGGCGTCCGCCTTCGGTAGCCGCTGCAAGGGTAAGATTTTCGATCCCGGCATTCTCCTCTGTCTGATTAAGAACGCCGCCGCGAAAGAAAAGCCCTCCGGCAAACGTTGGGGCAGCCTCGCGACGTTTTAAGATCACCTTCAGCCCGTTTACCTCAAACTCAGTGACCTGGCCGGCCTGATTATTGACAACGGGCGTCTGAGCAAAAGCGGGTGACCAGGCCCACAGCAGCAGGACCACAAGAATTAAAGGATACTTTGTAGTACGCATATTGGATGTATAACTAGTGTTGCGGCGGGCCAAACTCACTTCCCGCCGATAAGATCACCCTCGGTTAGGTTAGCCACTTTTTTCGCTGTCGGAGATACCAGTGCTATCGCTACCCTGGGTTTCCCAGCTATATAAGTCCTTACATAACGGTTAATGTCGGCACGGGATACGGCGCGCAGATTTTTGTGGTAGTCCCGAAAATAGTCGATACCGGTAGAAGACCACCAGAAGCCCAGCGTGTGGGCATACTCGCTTGGTTTTTCCCGGTCAAAAAGATCATTCGCCTCAAGTATGTTCTTCGAGTTCTCGAGTTCCTCATTTGTGTAGTACCTAGGGTTGTCGAAAAGTGCGACCTCTGCATAGAGGGCCTTGAGCGCTGCTTTAGCCTTGTCGGCTGTCGTGATCATGAACATCGTTATCGGCCCGACGTTCCGCTGTGTGTAGTAATTGATCGCCGCGGCTGAAGCGAGGCCGCTGTCAACCAGATTCCGCTGAAATCGGTGGTCCGGTTGCGAAAGAATGTACGAGAAAACGTCTGCTGCGTAGGTGGAAGCATCGTCCTTACCGATGGATGGGCCGTGCCACCCGATCTGGATAAACACATTCTGGCCGTCTGCCTCGTCCTCAGTGCCGATATTCTTCTCGATCACGACACCCTCACTTTTTTTCAGCGGCGGATGTTCAACAAGCGGGAACTCCTCAAAAGGATCCGCTTTTCTCGGTTCCCAACTTCCCAGAATATTCTCCGCCAGCTTGAAAACCTGGTTCGGGTCTGCGCTTCCGGTCACTACAAGGGCCGCGTTATTTGGAAAATAATATCGGGACTGTATTAGCCTCATCTGGTCGGTCGTGGCCGCTGCTACGGTCTCGCGCGTACCGCCCGGATTTTTGCGGGTAGGATACTTGTAAAAAAGACGATCGTTGGTTTCGCGGAATAGATATGTGAAAGGGTTCGATTCGTTGCGCTCCAGTTCACCGATCACCACCAGCTTTTCATTCTCAAATTCCTGTTCGTCGAACATCGGATAACGCGCGGCATCATTTATGATCCTGATCGCCGTCGCCAGATTCTGGCTTGTGGTAGTGAAGTAATAGTTTACGACCTCTTCGCGTGTCGTGCCGTTATTGGCAATACCGAGCCGATGCACGTCCTGAAGATAGCTCACGTCGCCTATCTGTTCCTTAAGTCGCATCGGTTCGTCGCAGATCGGGTTTCTGCCGCCCCGAAGTATGAACGGTTCGCATTGCGCAAGCAGAGCGGCCATCGTCGGCTTGAAAAACATATGTTCGTAGAGATGCGATAGGCCATTGAGTTCAGGCGGTTCAGTGAAAGAACCGTTTCTGACCGCCAACTCGACCGTAACGATAGGAACGCTCATATCCGGAAGCACGATCACCTCAAGGCCGTTCGTGAGTTTACGGTTCACGAACGGAACGGCGTAAGCCGGTCTCTCAGCTGCCTTTGCAGGAGCCGCCGCCGGAGCTTGTGGAGCAGGCCGCTGAGCAGGTCGCCGTTGTGCATCTGCGGCCGCTGCCCCAAGCGAAAGGAGCAGCAAAAATGAAAATAAAGAACGTGTCAAAGCTAAAACCCCCATTCGCACAGAGCGACTACCGTCGGAAACAGACCGCTCCGATCTTGACCAGATAGAAAAACGAGCCCTTGCCAGAGCAAAGGGCCGCCCATTAATATTTAATCTAGCATACGGAGATCAAATATATGGAACGTGACAATTTGATGCACGGAGCCCGCACCGCGTTGAATCGAGATGAGAAAATTCGTGCGTGGGCGGAAAATTATCTGAAAGAAAAAACCCGGGCTGAAAAGAACGAGCTTTCCGAAGAAGAGTTCGAGACCTACTGGAAATACCACAAACCGGAGATAATCCACGCCGGCGCCGCCGAAGCAATGGCGGCATTTCGCGAAACACGAAGGCCGGAAGGATGAAACTATGGAAAAGTGATGGAGATCTGCAACTGAAAAGAGCATCTGTCCTTCACTTTTCCGCGCATTCCTTTTCTGGTTTACTCCACGTTTTCCCCTGGAACCTCCTGTGTCGGATCCAACGGTTTCTCAACACCCTTTCGTTCCTTCATCATCCGGCCTATCGGAACAGCAAGAATAACCAGCAGTACCGCGGCCCCGCCCAGGAACAAGGACGTCGTGGTAAATAGCTTGGGCATGAGTTCGAGTTTTTCGGGGTCAACGTTGCCGGCAACAAGGCCACCTATTAAATTGCCGAGGGCAGAAGCTATGAACCAGATACCCATTATCTGGCCGACGAAACGTTTGGGCGAGAGCGTTGTCATAGACGAGAGCCCGACTGGACTGATGAAAAGCTCACCGAGCGTCAGAAACAAGTAGAACGTTACCAGCCACATCGGCGAGACCCTGATGCCGTTTCCACCTATGACGACGTTTGCCGCAAAGATCATTATCAAGAAGCTCACTGCCGCAAAGCCCAGGCCGATAGCGAACTTCAACGGGCTTGAAAGAATGATCTGTCGTCGCCCGAGAAACGTCCAGAAACCTGCAATTACAGGGGCAAGCAAAATAATAAAGAGCGAATTGATGGTCTGGAACCATGTCGCCGGCACTTCAAATCCGCCGATCATTCGCTCGGTGAAGTCGAACGCGAAGAGGTTGAGGGCGGTAGGAGTTTGCTCAAAGGCAGACCAGAATATTGCGGCAAAAACGAAGAGCACCGCAATTACGACAACCCGCTTTTTCTCGTCGCTCGAAAGTCCGCCGAAAATGAAAAGATAAGCGAAATATGCAAAAGCGATCGCGATCAGTGCGTACGCGAGATATGTACCGACTACGGGTGCGTTTATAGTCAGAACGCCCGTCGCCACCAGGACAATAACCAGTGTGAGTATTGCTAGGCCAATTCCTGTGAACAGCTTGACTTGAGTCTGTTGTTTTGCCTGAACGACCGGATCAGGATGGCGTGACGGTTCGGAGCCGATATTCGCAAGGGTTTTCGGCGACATCAGCCAGAACTGCAGAAGTCCGATAAACATCGCAACGCCGGCCGCGCTAAAGCCCCAATGCCATCCGATCTGCTCGCCGAGAAATCCTGTTATGAACTGGCCGATCAATGCACCGATATTGATGCCCATGTAGAAGATCGAGAACCCAGCGTCCTGTCTGGCTCCACCTTCAGGATAGAGGTCACCGACCATTGCCGATATGTTCGGCTTCAGAAGTCCTGTACCAAGAACGATAAATACCAGCCCGAGGAAGAATGGCAATTTATGTTCAACAAGGCCCGAAATACCGATCGTCAAATGGCCGAGCGAGATCAAAGCGCCTCCATAAAGAACCGCTCTCCTCAAACCCAACAGCTTGTCGGCGATCCATCCACCGGGGAGGGATGCGAGATATACGCACGAGGCATAGATGCCAACGATGGCCCCGGCTTCGCTCCTATCCCAGCCCCATCCGCCTTGCATTACTGCTGCGACCATGAACAGCGTAAGCAGAGGCCTCAGCCCGTAAAAAGAAAACCGTTCCCACATCTCTGTAAAGAACAGCGTGGATAGGCCCTTTGGATGGCCGAAAAAACCGCCCGTAGAGTTTGCCTGGTTGGCATCATTAGCAGCGCTCATTTGTTTTCCTCGAATAAGATTTGATTATTGAAGAGAGTTAGCGAGAATATATCAGATAAATCGTTTATCCAAAAGCAATTGCCGAACTTTTCAGTCACTGGGCGATGTGATTGAATATAACTGTCTCTCCGCCGGACTCTAAAGAAAGGAGAAACTGCCAATGATCGACCACTACAGGACTCCCCGTACGCTTTCTTTGTTTACGGTTATCTTGCTCGCTTGCCTTGCTTTGCTTGATGTTCTTGGAGCCTTGGTCGGTTTTGGACTGATTGCAACCCCTGACCTGACGTTTGAGATCGAGGACGGAGTCCTTACCTCAGTTTGGCTTATGCTTTACGGTCTCCTGGCGTTGCTCAAACTGCCCCTATATATTGCGACGATAGTATTCTTCCTGTGTTGGTTGTACCGGGCCCATTACAATCTTCAGTTTCTTAAACCTGGAGTGTTGAATTTTACTTCCGGCTGGGCTGTTGGCTGGTGGTTCATACCTATTGCAAATCTCTTTATGCCCTTCAAGGCAGTACGCGAAGTCTGGAGTGAAAGCGACCCGGATGTTTCGGACGAACCCGAGATCTTCTCGGCTACCTTCCAAAGTGCGCCGACGTACATGGCCTTTTGGTGGGGGGCCTGGATACTTTCAAATGTTTTGGAGAATATCAGTGGACGTCTATACGATCCCGACAGGCTCGACGATCTCTCGTCGTTCGGGACCTTGTCCATCTTTTCAGGCATTCTGGGAGTTGTCGCGGCGAGCCTTGCGATAATGTTGGTCATGGACATCACCAACCGGCAGGAGAAGCGCTATGCCGCGATCGGAACGATCGCTACGGCCGCAACGCCGCCCCCTCCACCGATGTTCCATCAGGGATGAGATTTGGCAGGAATGGCGGTTGCTATACGACCGGTTATCGCTTAGTATTTTAGGTTCGTGCCCTTGTAGCTCAACGGTTAGAGCAGCGGACTCATAATCCGTTGGTTGTAGGTTCGAATCCTACCGAGGGCACCATTTCCTAGTTTTCGGAGCAATAATTGGTAGCGCGTACGGGAATCGAACCCGTCTTTCAAGATTGAGAATCTTGCGTCCTAACCGATAGACGAACGCGCCTCAAGCCAAGGCCTCAATTTTCCCGCAGAACCCTTAGATTTGCAAGTGAAACTCGAAGACACACACGCTCGGATAGCGGTTCGAATTGCCAGTGCCCCGGGGTCGTCTCTGGAAAGAAAACGTCAGAAAGAGAATGTATATGTAAACCCCGGATTGCGTCCGCGTATCATCAGAAACGTTAGTGCGTGTGTGTCGTTAAAGGTGTAGGTGAGCCCGGGATGGACCTTTACCCCGTCAAACTGTACCAGCGAAGAAAGATCTTCTCTGATCCGGATGTTCAGTCCGCCTATTGCTCTGAACCGCTTTTCGTAGGTTCCGTAAACCACCCCGCCATACGGGGCGATCGGCAGGCCCGTCCAGTGTTGGAGATCTTTGCTCAGTGTGGCGTAAAGACTTGTTCCTTCGGGCGTCCCTATCCTGTCAGAGCTTACTCCCAGGACCACTGCGGGGCGATTGACGGTCTCGGTAACCGGAATGAACGTCACCAGCGGATGCACTTCCCCGACCCTCGGGTTATATTCCACTCCGATGTGAAATCGCGGATGCCAGCGGAAGATCAACGTCGAACGCACTGATGCCCTGTCGACCTGTCCTGAGATAAGCCTGAATCCTGCCGTGTACCGTTTTGGGTTATCGGCCGTCCCCCGGACAGCCTGGCCTTCGCCCGGTCAGACCGGTCAGGCGGGAACAAGCGATGAACGCGGGCGTTTCTGCTCACCGAGCTTGGCATTACGTTCGGATTCTTCAACAGCCGGAAGCAGCAGACGGTCAAGCACCTGCCTCATCTCCTTAGGGTCGATCACGCCGATGTGCCGCCATACTATCTTTCCTTCGCGGTCAACTATCACCGTTCCCGGAAGCACGCTCCCTACTCCGAACCGTTCTGTGTCCTCGGTTGTTGCTCCGAGCCATACGGGAAAGTTGATCCCTACCTCCCTTACGAACGAAAGCACCTTTGCCGTGTCTGCGGCCGTATCCGCAGATGCTCCGATCACCTGCACGCCCAACGGAGCGTAATCGTTCTGTATAGACGCGAGATCAGGCATTTCAGACCTGCAGGGTTCGCACCAGGTCGCCCAGAAGTTAACGACCGCTACTCTCCCTCGAAACGAGGAGATGTCCTGTGCCGTTCCTGCCAGGTCTTTTAACGAAAGCACGGCATTATCTGAGACCGATCTCACGGGAGCCGCAGGACGCTCGACGCCCCTCAGCGAATCTACCCGGACGATCTGCTTATCTTTCTCCGCTCTCAATGTCCCTTCTATCTCAACGAAAGCTGGAACGTGTGAGAGAAAGTCATTCCCCTTAGTCTCAAACTTTCCTCGCTCAAGGATATAGAGCCTGAATCCACCAGGTTCTTCTACGGCCAATGCCTGGGGGATGCCTTCATCGGCACATTCGATGGCACATTGAATATCGGCGGCGTCTCCGTAGGGCGTCTTCTTTCTATCCGATGCCTCGAACCAACAGATCGAACACACCACCTGTCCGATCAGTTTGACGCGTTCGTTTTGTTGAGCAGAAAAACCCAGCGGCATCAACAGGAATACGCCGATTGCAGTTAGCATTGATCTCATTCTTCTTCAGTATAAACCGGCCGGAAAAAGCAATTGGGGCGTGAATTCTTACTCACGCCCCGGGAAACTTGATACCTCTATGCTTCGGTTTCTTTCTTGGCCGCACAGCAGCACGCCCCGCCGCAGCATTCGGTCTTGGCACTGTCAGAGCCGGTAACGGCAGTCGCGTCGTCCGAGTTGCCCTCGGCATTCTTCATCGGGCAAGAATCGCCGCAGCAGTCACAACAGGTCTTGCCATCGTGCGAGGCCGTTGTGCGTTCTCCGTGCTTCATCTTGCACGAATCTCCGCAGCATGATTTTGAGGCGTGTTCCGCCATATGCCCGCCTTTTGCCTTCGCCTTCATCGGGCAGGAATCAGCCCCTTCCGTCTTACAGCAGGATGCTTTTGCAGCGATCTCTGAAACAGATGTGCCGGTGTTCAATGCATAAACAGCAGCGGCCAGGCCGAGAACGGCCATAATTGAAGCAACAACAAAAATTCTTCTTTTCATTTTTATAACTCCTGATTAGTTCTAACGATATTCGCCTCTCCGCAACACAGCGGAGCGCGGGTAAGGACATTATAGGGACAGAACTTGGGCAGGATTAGATCAGGAGTGCACAATTACGGATGCAAAGCCGGGAACCGTGTTTAGGCGGTGGCCTGTAATGGCTAACAGAAACAAATCGAAACTGGTATGCAGCCACAAAGCGGCGACGTTCCGTTTCTTCAATCCGCTCCGGCTGCGCATCACGTTCTTTTAGTTCTGCAGAGGCGAGCGGAGCCGAGATAATAGAAAGTGGCAGCCGGCAGCAGTCAAGTGAAAGCCCGTTTATTGCCTCAGTTTTCTCAGCTGTCTGGATCGTTAAGTTACAGTGATCCGCCTTTCGCGCCAGCGGACAATGGTCTGCGTCCGCAATTTCGAAATTCTCGCAATAGGCGAGACAAGCCGCCCCGCCCGCGTTTAGACAAACAAATGTTAGGAGAAATATTGCAAGGACTTTTGATGTTCGGTGGTATGCGTACATCACGAACATTGTATCAGAGTTCGAACCTGTCTACACGTTAAATCGGAAATTCACTACGTCGCCTTCCTTCATGATGTAATCTTTTCCTTCTAGCCGCACGAGGCCTCGTTCCTTTGCGGAGTTCATTGAACCGCAGGCAACGAGTTCGTTGTAAGAGACGATCTCAGCACGGATAAAACCACGCTCGATATCTGTGTGTATGACGCCTGCGGCCTGCGGAGCCTTCGTCCCGACGGGGATCGTCCATGCCCGCACTTCCTTTTCGCCGGCGGTCAGAAAGCTCATCAGCCCAAGCATGTTATATGCAGCACGGATCAGCTCGTCCACTCCGCTTGAGTCCAACCCTAGATCCTTCAGATAGTCAGCACGGTCAGCCGGGTCGAGCGCAACCAGCTCAGCTTCGAGCTTTGCACAGATCGGCACAACATCGGAGTTTTCCGCTGCGGCATACTCCTTTACCTTTTGGATGTGCGGGTTCGAGGCCGGGTCAGCCAGCGAAGCCTCATCAACATTGGCTGCGTAGATGGTCGGTTTTGACGTCAACAGAAACCATTTTCTTACTAATTCGGCCTCATCGTCGGTCAGGTTCGCAGCGCGGACAGGCCGTCCTTCTACGAGGACGGGCATTATCTTCTCAATTATCTCAATTTCACGCTTCGCTTCCTTATCGCCTGACTTTATCCCCCGCGCTGCCTTTTCCTTTCGCTTCTCGACCGATGCCAGGTCGGCGAGTGCCAGCTCGATCTGGATCGTTTCTATATCACGGACGGGATCGACCGAACCTTCTACATGAACAATGTTCGAGTCCTCAAAACATCTGACGACCTGAATGACGGCATCTGTCTCGCGAATGTTCGCCAGAAACTGGTTGCCCAGCCCTTCGCCCTTAGAAGCTCCTCGCACCAGGCCTGCAATATCAACGAATTCCACAGTTGCAGGAACCACGCGCTGTGCCTTGTTCATCTTTTCAAGCACCGCAAGCCGCTCATCCGGTACAGGCACGACACCAACATTCGGCTCAATGGTCGCAAAGGGATAGTTTGCAGCCAGTGCGGCCTCTTGCGCCGTAAGGGCATTGAAAAGGGTAGATTTTCCTACGTTGGGCAGCCCAACAATTCCTGCTTGAAGCATTATTCGTCCTCGGCGGCAGTAGCCAAAACTACGTATTCTACAGTTATGGCACTAGATATGCCAGCCGCCGCTGAGCTTGCGCCGGCGATCACCGCGCGGGATCGAGAACGAGGCATCAATTGCTGCTTTTTTCTGCCAGAATGAAGAGACGTGATGAAAACTCTGGAAATTTTCAAATCGGATAGGTTATTCTATTTATTAGGCTTACGGTTTGCCTGAACCAGCCCGTTTCTATGCTTAAAGCTACTCGCAGGCCGCGCGATCTTCGCCCCGCCCTTGTATTCTTATCCGGCGAGCTCATCGCAGTACCTATCCCGCTCGAGCGTGAGGAGGTTACGCTCGGGCGTGCGTTGGAGGCGGACGTTCGTGTAAATGATGCAGGTGTTTCGCGGGAACATGCTCGCATTTTGACCATCCGGGGCGATGAGTCCGGCCAGGTGAAGTACATCCTCGAAGACATGTTTTCGCGGAACGGCACGTTGCTCAACGGACAGAAGATCACACGCGAAGAGCTGCATAATGGCGACAAGATCACGATCGGACAGCACATTCTCAGATTCGACCTGCTGGACGAGATCGATCGCGAATACCACAAACAGATCCATCGTCTGATCGCACACGACGACCTCACCGGCCTGCTCACAAGCCGATCCTTCTTCTCGGAGCTAAGACGCGAGGCTGCCCGATCTAGCGCAGAAGGACGGTCATTCTGCGTCCTTATGATGGACGTGGACCACTTCAAGGACGTCAATGATAGCTACGGCCACCTGACCGGAAGCAGGACCCTGGAAGAGATCGGCGCCTCGATAATCAACATCATGCGAAGCGGCGACGCCGCGGCGCGGTTTGGTGGTGAGGAATTTTCGGCCTTTCTGCTTGACGCTGAACTTGCTCAGGGCATAGTAGCGGCCGAGCGAATTCGTAAGGTAATAGAGAGCAGGGACTTTCCGGTGATACGACAAGGAAAGCCGAGCGAAACTCACCGGGTCACGATCAGCGTGGGTGTTGCGTCATTTCCGGATGATTCGGTCGACCCGATCGAACTGGTCGAAATGGCCGATTCGGCACTGTATCGGGCCAAAAGAGAAGGCCGAAACCGTGTCTGTGCTTACAGGGATCTTTCGCAGGAGGAGATCCACCGCACACTTCCGGCAAGAACGGATTGAAACTGGCCCACAACCGAAACGAAACTTTTCTCGGTGTCCTGCGTGAAAGACCACGGGGCTTTTTTTGTGTTAGAATCGCGCCTTGCGAGATTGAAATGCCGCTTCGTCGCGACGCCTTTTTTTTAAGTGATAACTAAATTAAATCTAGCCACACACCCGTTTCGGAACCGAACAACGCCATACCTGCTCTCGGCGCTGATCGTCTTTCTTGCGGCTATCGCGGTGATGCTGCTTTACTCGAAGATGCTTGAGAATAGGCGGATGAACGAGATAACTCGAAACCAGATCAACGAGATGCAGACCGAGATATCGTCGTTGAAGGCAAAGGGCGACCTCGTACAGCAGCAGCTCTCTCCGGCACAGCGGGAACTTCTTCTTGCCTCGCACAAGCTGGTGGCGAACAAGACCTTCGGTTGGTCGCGCCTGTTCTACGACCTTGAATCGGTACTGCCGGCTGGAGTTAGCGCCTCACGGATCGTTGTGCAGAATGTCTACCGAGATGGTGACCGGGTAAACGCCGAGCTTGACCTTACGGTGCTTAGCCGCGATTACCGAGTTGTAATGGACATGATCGTTGCGATGAACAATTCGGGAGTGTTCAATGCAGAACTTCGAAGTCAAAACCTTCAGGCAAGCCAATGGGCCACCTATACTGAATTTACTCTCAAACTTTTCTATCGACCGCCTTTCGGGGTAAACCCTCAAGCCGGAGATATGGCGCTGAACGGAGTTGAGCAACAGTAAAAATGGCGGGAAACAGACCGGAAAATGACGGCTCCGAAAAGGAACGAACCGACATGTTGATAAACAACGGCGGCTCGACCCGCGATGGTGTCGTTGTGGTTGACGAGCCGGAACGCACCGTTTTGCTAGCCGGAGATGAGGCCCTGGTCGTGGAAAAACAGCCGGAGATCCCGATAGCACCAAAGGGGCGTCCACGCAAGGTGTATAGCGGTATGTGGGGAACGCCGGAATTGGTTGCTCTGGGGATCGCACTTTCTTCGCTGCTTGCGGCGATCGTGTTCTATTTGGTCTGGGTTGCTCCATCGGCGAGCGAACTCGAGGCCAGCCGGTCAGAGGCGCGTAGGCTAGAAGCGGAATTGGCATCGGCACGTGCAAATTTTGGAAATATCACGAATGTCGAGACCCATGTTTCAAAATTGCTCGCAAGCATTGACGATTTCGAGGCGTATCTGCCTCTGGCAGTGAACGGAAGAACTGCTATTTATCAACGCCTTAACGGGCTGATCTATGCCTATGGATTGGTCAATACCAGCGGACCGGCTTATTCGCCGCTTGAGCCGGCAGATGTCGCACAGCAGAACCAGTCTGAGGACGAAAGGGGAAGATCTCGTTTTCGCAGCCTGTTTCCGGGTGTCTATGTGACGATGACAGTGGAGGGCCCTTATCAAAACCTTCGGCGTTTCATAAGAGAAATTGAGACCGGAAATGAATTCGTGGTTATCAGTTCTGTTGAACTCGCCCCGTCCGAATCGACCATCGGTACCACGACCGAACCGACGCCGCCCCCGCAGAATGACGTCCCGCAGATGTTTGATCCTACTCTTCGTAACGTCCCGATGTCTCCTGGACCCGCGATGCCGGGATCGCCTCAGCAGGCACCTGCTCCCCAGCGTGGACGTACGCTTGGCGAGCGGGTAGCTCTCAGATTAGAGCTCGCAGCGTATTTTCGTAGACAGGATCTCGTACCCACGGCTGACCCGACAGCGGAACCGCAGATCCGATAGCGGCGATCAGAACGTCACCTGCGGGCATCCAATCATTTTGAAACCTGTTTGGAGCCTGAGCGTGTTATAATTCGGTAGAAACGATGGGACTTTTTGAAGGCAAAACACGAGAGGAACGCAACAAGATGATTGCCGCCATGGTGCTGGGTGTGCTCGCGGTCGCGTCGCTTCTTTATGCGTTTGGCCCTGGATTTCTCAGCAGGGGGAGTTCGGTCGCGACCCAAACAAAGCCCTCGCCTACCCCGCGAAGCGAAAGCCGCAGCGAACTGACGCCCGTCGAACTGCCGAGCGACGAGGACCAGGCTCGAATATGGGAGGCAACACCGGTTTTATACAGGCCCGGGGTCTTCGGAGCTCCGGATCCGGGGCGAAATATTTTTGCCTTTTATGAGCCTCCGCCTCCAACACCATGGCAGCCGACGCCGACGCCTTTTGTCGTCCTAACGCCGCCTCCGACGCCGACGCCTCCCCCTATCCTTATCAGTTTTGTTACACCGCAGAGCATCTTTGCGGGCTCGCGAACATTCAGGATAGAGGTCGTAGGCGACCGCATCCCGGCGGACGCGAGGATCTACTTCAGTCAGAACCAGCTTCCTACGACCTTTATCAGCCCGCAGCGGCTGACTGCTGAGGTCCCGGCCAATTTTATTGCCACCGAGGGACCCAGGCAGATAATCGTTCAGACGCCGGATGGCCGCCTCTATTCCAACCAGATAATGCTCAACGTTCAGGCGCCGCCTCGCCCGCAATTTCAGTACATCGGCATGATCGCTCGCCGTCACGCCAATAACGACACGGCTTATTTTCGAGAGCAGGGGCAGACCGAATTTGGTGCCCGGTTAAATGACGTTGTCGGAGGACGCTTCCGGTTGGTAAGCATTGCTTCGGACCGAGTGGTGTTCGAGGATGTAAACCTCGGATTCCGTCATACTCTCGAAATGTACCGGCCTCCTCCGGGGACGCTGACCAGCACATTGCCACCGGCCGGCAGGACTCCTCCGGGTGTGGTCCAACGCGGGCTTCCTCCCGGATTTGAAGGTGCGATACCGGTGCCGAATCCGGGCGCAAATCCCGGTATTCCTCAACCGATTGTTCCTTCGAACACCGCTCCCAGGCCGATGCGTACGCCCAACGAGAGGAAAGACGAAGATGACGAAGACGGTACGGATGGCCGCCGGTAGACGGGCGAACGAATGCGGCATGACGCTGATGGCGGTGATGGCCATTATGGCTGTCGTTTCTGTCAGTCTGCTCGCCGTGGCCCCCTCTGTTTATCTTGAGATCCAAAGAGAAAAGGAACTGGAGGCGATACGTCGTGGCGAAGAGGTTGCCGAAGCCATAAAGCAGTTTGTGATCCACCACAACGGGACACGTCTCCCGTCGTCTATCGATGAACTACTTGAAGGGCTTCCGCAGGGAACCAAGCGAAGGATGATCCTTCGCCCCTCAGCCGCTGTCGATCCGCTTAGCGATGACGGGCGTTGGCGGCTGATCGCTCCAGACCCTCAGACGATCGCCGCTTTTGCAAAACGCGTTCAGGATCACAACAACGGCCTGCTTCCGACAAACCCGACCCAACTTCTGGACCGGTTCTCGGTAGTGATCGTCAACGCCATCAACACTCAAAGCGAGGACGACCTGACCGAACCGGATGACTTTAGCGTGGTCACGGATAATACACCGTTCATCGGGGTCGCGAGCCAAAGCCGCGGTCGATCTGTCATTGCCTATTACGGCATCGAAAACCATTCGAAATGGGTCTTTACACCGCTGTTTCGCGGTGGCACAGGCATTGGCCCGCGATCTGCTCCCGTACCTGTTCAGCGGCCACAAGCTCCGAGCATTCCCTCACCGTAAAGGTGGTCTTCGTCTGCGGATCCACAGAACAGTTGGGCCCATGTGGTCAAAGCTCTGGTGACTTGACTACGATTGTAAATAGAATTAGAATAATTCTAATAAAGGAGGATCTATGGAACTGCACGAAACAAAGATAGATTTAGGAAAAGACGAACGAGAGAAACTCGTGGAGATCTTGAACCGATCATTAGCGGACGCAATGGATCTGAAGTCTCAGGCGAAGCAGGCCCATTGGAACGTTAAGGGTTCAAACTTTATTGCATTGCATGAACTGTTTGATCAGGTAGCGATCCAGGTTGAGACCCACGTGGATGATATTGCCGAACGTGTCACATCGCTCGGGGGTACCGCGATGGGTACTGTAAGGATCGCCGCGGAACGATCGTCTCTGAGCCAGTATCCGCTTGAGATCTCTGACGGGACGGCCCATGTCGATGCTCTGTCAACGGCACTTGCTGATTTTGGCAGAAAAGTCAGGAAATGCATTGATGAGACCGATAAGTTGGGCGATGCGAACACGGCCGATCTTTATACAGGCATTTCAAGATCGATCGATAAACTTCTTTGGTTTGTCGAGGCCCATAACCAGGCATAGAGCGGTCCTGGATCGAAATAGGAGAAAGGCTGTCGGAGAAACTCTCCGGCAGCCTTCTTTTGCAACCAACTAATGCTTGAATCAACGGCCCTGCTTCATTATATCTCAACCTCGTCGATCTGGGCCTTTTGGAGCTTGCCGCTGTAATCGACATAAAGGGCCTTCCATTCGCTGAAGATATCCAGCACCTGAGTACCGGCTTCGCGGTGGCCGTTTCCGGTGGCCTTTGTGCCTCCAAAGGGCAGATGCACCTCTGCCCCGATAGTCGCCGAGTTTACGTAGCAAATGCCGGTATATAGCTCCTGCATCGCGTAAAAGGACTTATTTACGTCTTGCGTGTAGATCGCCGACGAGAGGCCGTATTTCACACCATTAACGATCTCGATTGCTTCATCGAGCGTAGAGAACGGAATGACTGACGTAACCGGGCCGAAGATCTCTTCCTGAGCTATTCGCATCTTTGGCGAGACATCCGAAAATACGGTCGGCTCGATAAACCATCCTTTTGCCAAGGCACCTTTTGTAAGACGGTTTCCACCGGTTGCGAGGGTTGCTCCGTCTATCTTTTTGCCGATCTCAACATAGCCAAGGATCTTCTGCATCGCATCTTCGTGGATGACGGGGCCGACCTCGGTTTTGGGGTCGAGGCCGGGACCGACACGAAGCCCTTTGGCGCGTTCGGCCAGCTTCTGGACAAATTTCTTGTAGACCTTCTTATGAACCACAAGTCGCGATGAGGCGGTACATCGCTGCCCGCTGGTGCCGAACGCACCCCAAAGCGAACCGTCGACGGCATTGTCGATATCGGCATCGTCCATCACGATGATGGCGTTCTTGCCGCCCATCTCGAGCGAAACTATTTTGTTGTCGCGGGCACATGCCTCAGCGATCTTTCGGCCTGTTGCAGTCGATCCGGTAAATGAAATTAGCCTTACATCCTCGTGATCAACGAGGGCCGCCCCTGCCTCACCAAAGCCATTCACAAGATTGACGACGCCCTTCGGAATACCGGCCTTTTCGCAGGCCTCTACAAGATTAAGAGCCGAGAGCGGCACGTCCTCGCCCGATTTGATAACGACGGTATTTCCGCAGACCAGAGCGGGTATAAGCTTCCACGAAGGGATCGCCATCGGGAAATTGAACGGTGTGATAAGCCCGCATAGCCCAACAGGCTGACGTACGCACATCGCAAATTTGTTCGGCATTTCGGCCGGCGTCGTAAATCCATGCAGCCGGCGGCCTTCGCCTGCGGTGTAATATGTGCAGTCAATAGCCTCCTGCACATCGCCGCCCGCTTCCTTTAGCACCTTGCCCATTTCGCGGGTCATTTCCTGCGTGTAGCGGTCCTTATCGTCACGGATTATTTCCGCGAGGTTGAACAATAGTTCTGCGCGTTTTGGCGCCGGCGTCCGTCGCCATTTCGTTGCCGCCTCCTTGGCCGCAGAAACAGCGGCGGCTACGTCGTCGGCATTGGATCTTGGAAAACGCCCAACAATATCTGTTGTGTCCGCGGGGTTTACGTTATCAAACCATTCTCCCGAGACAGATGCCACCCACTTACCGCCGATGTAGTTGTTAAATGTTCTAACTTTTGTTTTGGTTGAAGTTGTCTTTTTCGCTTTTGTTGCCTTTGCCATGAGTTTCTTCTTTGTGATCGAGTATGAATAAGAAATAAATCGTAAATCGCGGAAGGAAATATTTCCATCCGCGACTTACGATTTTGTATGAAAAAGTGGTTACTGGACCGTAAACTGTACAATTTTCAGCACGGAGCTCCGACCGCCCGAGATCGGAGTGAGGACATGCATCACCACAGCGTCACCTCGCTTTAGCTCGCGGACAATGTTTGAGAATTCCTCAACTTTCTTCACCGGCCTCCGGTTTATCCGCATTATGATGTCTCCCTGCCCGAGGGCCTCCGCCCCGCTCGTCATCTTTACGTCCGCGATAAAGCTTTCGGGGTTTATCTCGCGGACAACGAGACCGCCTTGGCCCTCGATCCGCAAAGCGGTCGCCAAGCCCTGAGACACCTCAGTTAGCGTAAGGCCAAAGGGTTTCTCCTCTTCACTGGTCCGCTCAAGCGGAAGTCTTGACGGAGCGTCATCGCCTGGATTTCTCCCAACGCGGGGTGGCCGCTCACCAAGCCTCATTACGACGGAACGGCGCTCCATGTTCGCACCGTTTTCTCTAAGGTAAACGACATTTACCGAACGTTCGGGAAGGGTCGAGCCAACCTTCGCGATAAGGTCCTGGGCACTCGTCACCGGTCGGCCGTCAAATTCAACTATCACGTCTCCAGACTTTATCCCTGCCGCAGCTGCCGGGCCGTCGTTATCTCGCACGTCCGTTACAATGGCACCCCGTTCCTCGTCCAATCCATAAACCTGCGCAAATTCGCTTCTTACCGACTCGAGCAAGACGCCAAGATATCCGCGCTGAACTTTCCCCTTCGACCGGATCTGTTCATAGACCTGTGCCGCCTCAAGCGAGGGGAGGGCAAAACCGACCCCGTTATAATCGCCGGTTGAGGTCGCTATCTGGGAATTGACCCCGATAACCTCACCGTTGAGGTTTACCAAAGGCCCGCCCGAATTCCCGCGGTTTATCGCCGCATCAGTTTGAATGAATCGTTGAAAGGGCGATGAGAACGGCGTATCCCGCTTCGTCTGAGAGATTATGCCCGCGGTAACGGTCCGGTTTAGGCCGAACGGCGAGCCTATGGCAAGCACCCATTCGCCGACCCGCACCTGATCCGAATCGCCGAAAGTCACATACGGAAGCTCCCGTCCAACATCGATCTTCAACACTGCAAGGTCCGTTTCATCATCAGCACCAACGATCTCGGCCGGATATTCGTCACCGGAATCAAGTCGCACCGTTACTTTGATCGCATTTTCGACCACGTGGGCGTTGGTCAGGATATAGCCGTCCCTATCGACAATGAAACCGCTTCCAACGGCGGTCGCTGTGCGGCGGGGCAGTTGGCGCCGAAAAAACTCCAGGATGTCGTCCGGGTCCACAGGAGCGTTGCGGCCACGGGCGGCCTGTTCCGCGGGTCTGGATTTCGCGTCTATGCTTACCACCGCCGGGCCCACCTTCTTTGCGACCTGAGCAAATGAATCGGACAGACGGGCCGGAGTGATCCACTGCGGGTTGGAGCCGTTCTCAACTTCGTTTTGAGCAGATATCTGCTGTGCTCCGAAAGAGATCACGAGCGATATTGACAATAAAAGACTCGAGCCTGTGAGCAACAGGCGGCTGCGCCAAAGATTTTTCATAATTTCAAACACTCCAAACGGCTATAATGATCGCGTGAGAGGCATTATACCAAAATTCGCCGCTGCCAAATAAAAAGTTTCACTCGGGCAACTTCAGCAGGACCTTCATCACTCCGGGGGTACCGGCGGCTTTTAGAGCTTCGATCGCGTCATTGAGGTGGAACTCCTCGCTAATTAGATCGTCAACAAAAACACTGCCGTCGGATAAAGCTTTAATAGCCGGGGCAAAGCGACCACACCGGGAGCCCACAACAGATATCTCGTCAACAACCACACGCCAAGCCTCCCAGGTAGGCCTGCCGTGGAACGTGGACTTTAGAACTATGCTTCCCCGAGGCCGAACCAGTTCCATTGCGAGGGTAAACCCGGACTCGGCCCCGCTTGCCTCAACTACGACATCAAAACTCCCTCGCACAGAGGTACAACGGTCAAAGAAGAGCGTCTGAATACCCCTGTTTTTTGCCAATTGGAGTTTTGATGAGTGTTTACCGACAAGGGATGCATTCGACGTAACGCAAGTGAGGGCGCGAACACACAGTTGACCGAGTTTCCCGTCGCCTATAACCGCCACCTGTGTATCGGGGCCGATGTCGACTCGTTCGGTGACGCCGATAGCTGCTGCGAGCGGCTCAATGAAGACCGCTTGCTCGTCGGAGATAATGTCAGGCACCTCAAGCAAGTTTTCCGAAGGCAAAGAGAGGTATTCCGCATGTGAGCCGTCGCGGCCCTTTATACCAAGCACCGTTCGATCCGGACAATGTCGGGTGTCGCCTGAGCCGCACCGCGAGCATTGACCACAGCCAGCGTTTATCTCGCCGACCACACGTCTGCCGACCAGTTCCGGCTTGTTCCGGCAATTCTCCACGCGCCCGACGAATTCGTGGCCGATGGTGCCTTCGAAACCCGCATAGCCCCCAATTATCTCCAGATCCGTGTTGCAGATACCCGATCTCAGAACACGGACCAATGCCTCGGCATCGTTCGCAGGCCGGGGAACGTCAATTACACTCACAGATCCAGAACGTACGGTCAGGGCTTTCATAAGCTTTGCTTGCATGGTTGATCCGGGGTGCTATTCGGTGCTTGTGCCATTCGGCAAGCCGAAATTTACATTCGCAACACCTGTACATATACTTTAAAGAGTTTGCATAGTTCAGGAAAACAGCAATGAAGAGAATAGTTTCGTTATTTTTGCTGCTCGCCGTCAGTGCGGCGATCTTTGCGTGTGGTTCGGCTCGAGGTGGTGGCGGTGCTTCACCCACGGAAGCGTATACCAATCTTTTTAACGCCGTCAAAGCCAAAGACACCGAGGCGATCAAGGCGAACATGACAAAACGTTCGCTGCAATTCGCTGAGATGGCAGCTCAGCAATACAAGACGCCGGTCGAAAAGGTCTTTGAGAACGGCATGACCGCCACAACCTACTCTCCCACTCTGCCGGAGATCAGAGACGAGCGGATCAACGGGAACATGGGAGCGATCGAGGTCTGGAATGCCAGGGACAGCAAGTGGGAAGATCTGCCGTTCATCTTTGAGGATGGCGCATGGCGGCTGGCGGTAGGGGATCAATTTGCAGATTCTTACCGACTCCCAGCAAAAGGGCGTGACTTTCGCGAAAGAGAAGCGGCAAACGCCCTGTCGAATACAATGATCGAGGTCTCGCCGCAGGGCAACGCGAACCTCGTACCGATGGTACCGAAACCTGCACCCGACGCTCAGTAGGACAAGATGGACGTCGATCTGATCAGGGACGTTATCGAACAATATTCCACACACGGTTGGAAGCTGCGCCGTGTGCTTGCCGTGGATCCCGGTGAGCTTAACGGGATGGAATTCCCTGAAGATGTAGCGGTCAGCAATGCGGGGTTCAACGCACTTTGGTTTTCGAGGCGTTCTCGGCCCGGCTCAGAAACATGGGAATTGCGGCGAGCCGACGGTTCTCCGTTCGCACTCCTTACCACTGTACCCAATGGCTCCGATGTCAGCGAGACGCTGGCGATACTCGCTGAGACGGAACAGAAGATGCTTGCCAGAAGAAATTGACGCAGGCGCTTTGTATGTCTCAACAAAATTTGCTTGACAAGATCGGATCACGATAGCACACTTAAAGTGTTGACATGATGATCAAAGATCTCGATGCCCGAGTCGTTAGTGTTTGGGAAGGCTTGCGGCCGATAACAAAAAAAATGCTGGTCGGTTACCTGGAATCGAACGGCAATCTTCACAACACCCCTCAATCACCGAAATTCGAATACGACGCCCATGCTGACTGGGAGCTCAGTCGGCTGCTTTCGGCTCTGGACGAGCAAAAGCGCCCGAAGGATCCGGACGTGGTCGAAGAGGCCGCGAAACTCGCTGAAACCTGTGCCCTCATCTTAGAGGCACAATCAGCGTCCGCAGAAGTGTTCATTCAGCTCGCTTCGAGAGCCATTAAGCAGCACGATTATAATAAGCTCGACCGGCTTGCAGATCATCTGACTGAGCGTTTTTCAGCCGGAGAGATAGCCGAGATAATCAGGCAGACCGATCTCCCGCAGATAAGGGCCATCGCCTATGAGACCTTGTCGATGCTCTCCGTTCAGGCGCTCGTTCCGCTGGTCGATGACCCGCTCTATTTCGGAATTGCAATGGCTGCGTTGGAGCAAAAAGCCTTCGAATATGATTCGGAGGAGGCGAGAGACCTCCTCGAACAGCTAGACAGTGAGGCCGATCTAAGGATGGATTGATCCTGCTTTTATCGTGTAAAAAGCCGCGTCCGCGAAAAACTGGGTACGCGGCTTTTCTCGATCAAATCAGGGTCTAAGGGTTCGAGACAGCTTCGGTTTGTTTTGGTTTAAGGCGGTCCGGGTACATAGGGAATTGAGCAGTCAGTTCTCCGACCTCAAGTTTCACTCGGCTCTTGACCTCTTCCGAATTCGGTTCCCTTATCACATCGGCGATCATCGCCCCGATCGATCTCATTTCTTCCTCTTTCATGCCTCGGGTCGTGAGTGCCGGGGTCCCGATCCTGATTCCGGAGGCAACAAATGGTTTCTGTGTATCGAAAGGGATCGTATTCTTGTTCACCGTGATGTGCACGCTTTCGAGAACCTGCTCGGCCTCTTTGCCGGTAATGCCTTTTCCGTCCAAATAAACATCCACCAAAAGCAAATGATTGTCCGTCCCGCCCGAAACAAGCCTTAGGCCGTTGACGGCAAGCGTCTCACCAAGAACACGTGCGTTCTTTACGATCTGCTTCTGATATTCCTTAAAGTCTTCTCGCAAAGCCTCACCAAATGCGACGGCTTTGGCAGCAATTATGTGTATCAGCGGGCCGCCCTGAACTCCCGGGAATACCGCCCGGTCAACGTCCTTAGCAAACTCTTCTTTGCACAGTATCAATCCGCCGCGTGGGCCGCGAAGTGTCTTATGCGTTGTGGTTGTAACGTATTCGCAGTGAGGGATGGGCGACGGATGCAGACCGGCCGCAACAAGCCCCGCAATATGAGCGATATCAGCCATCACCCTTGCTCCTACCGAACGGGCTATCTCGCCGATGCGTTCGAAATCGATCGTTCTCGGGTAGGCCGATGCCCCGCAAATTAGGAGCGCCGGTCGGCTTTCTTCGGCGATCCTTTGAAGCTCATCGTAGTCGATCTGTTCGGTGTCCCGATTGACGCCGTAGTCGGCGACCTTGAAATTGATGCCGGAAAAATTGAGCGGGTGGCCGTGAGTCAAATGGCCGCCATGCGAAAGATTCATTCCTAAAATGGTATCGCCATGGTTGATCGAGGCAAGGAAAACGGCCATGTTCGCCTGTGCTCCGCTGTGCGGCTGAACGTTGGCGTGTTCGGCGCCAAAGATCTCCTTCGCACGGTCGATCGCCGCCTGTTCAACTACATCAGAAAATTCGCAGCCGCCGTAATACCGCCTGCCCGGATACCCCTCGGCATACTTGTTCGTAAAGACCGTACCCATCGTCTGCAGCACCGACTCGGAAACAAAGTTCTCAGACGCAATAAGCTCGAGCCCGTCCGCCTGCCGCCGGACCTCGCTGTCAATGGCATTGCTGATCAACGGATCAGCCTCAGAAATACTTGCAGTGAAAAAGCTACTCATAAGTTTTGTCGATAACGGCCTTCGAGGCGAGGAAATTATCTGCGCGTTTTTCATTATATTGCCTGACGGTGATACTGTGAACCGCAAGCGATGTTTTTCAATAATTGAGTTTAGCAGGAGATCAAATGCGAATTCCAACTATCTGTCTTTTGCTGGTTTTGACTATTGCGACATTGTTCCTTTTGGGATGCAATTCGACGTCCAATACCGCGGCAACATCGACAAAGGAACAGGCTCGACACGAAGCTACTGTAATCCGGGTAGAAAGTGAGATACCCACTGTTGAAATGACTGAGTACGTTCTGATCGCCGCTACCGGAGACGAGCGAAAAACCGATGCGGCAGCAATAATGGCGGTCAAAGTAAGGTGGCCTCTGGCAATGCAGTCAAAGGACGTGAAGGAATTTGAAGCGATCTTGGCAGACGGTTTTACGTTCGTAGGCGGCGGGAAGGTAATTAACCGCGACGAATATATCAAGGATAGGACGTCGCCTGATGATTGGCGCATCACCCATGTTAAGTATGATGGCCTAACGCTTCAATACTTTGGCGAGATAGCTGTTTTGAGTTATCGGAACCGTGTAACGAACACCAATAGCGTTACCGGGGAGATCGAGATCGAGGCCATAAATTGGCTCGACGTCTTTAAAAAAGAAAATGGCACATGGAAGATCGCCTCAGCCCACGTAGTCGATTTCCGGATCGAGCCGAATTCAAACTAGGACTCTCTAAGTTCGCTTTGAAACTATCTATTCCGCAATTTCCGGGAGATCAAATCCGTATAGCTCGCGAAATACAAAACGACGTCGATCATTTTCGGAAAGGTATTTCGGCGCGAGCTTTTCCGCAAGCGCTTTTGCCAAGCTGAAAAGGTCTCCCACGCGGCGAAGTCATTCCTCAATAGAAAGAGACATCCACATGCTCTGTTGGATCGCCCTTATTTCCCTGTGTGTGTCCTCCATTGACTGAAAGCCTCCCACGTCTCGTCCAACCTTGCCGTCACGTCCTTGAGCGTAGTGACCATTTTTTTCGATCATTTGAATTTATTGCCGGTTCGCAAAAACAGGAATCTCCATGGTCGCGGCTATTGAGATCTTTCGCCTTCGGTCCGGCTCTATACTTTTCGGTCGCTAAACCAAATGAATCTAATTATAGACAACCAATCGAAACCACAGACAGAAAGAGAATTTTCGATACTTATTTAGACCAACACAAAGATAAAATTATGTCACTCGACCGTTCAGATAAATTCGTTCTTGCAGCAGCGTTCATTTCGTTCCTGTTCTCCGTTAGCCTTTGGTTCGGGATCTTAGGCGATGGAAACCGAGATACCGCGATCTTCGTGGGGCTTTGGGTTCCATCCATTCTTGCATTAGGCCTTTACGGAACCACTACTCGGAGGGTCAGATGAATGACCTAATCGTATTTGGAGTCGGCCTTGTTGTGAGCACACTCGTTCTTTTTGGAATTTTCTCGCGTGTTCCGATGGGAATGCACGAAGCCAAGGAATCAGCAAAATCGGAATTGAAGGGCCAGACTGAGAGGTGAGCACTACTCGTTTTCATGATCCCACTAGTTCCTTGAACTCAGATTCTTCCAGGACTGCAACACCCAGGCTTTCGGCTTTTGTTAGTTTTGAGCCGGCGTCGGTGCCGGCTACTACGTAGTCGGTCTTTTTGCTTACGGAAGATGAGACGCGGCCGCCGCGGTCTTCGATAAGTTTAGCGGCTTCGTCGCGGGTATAGTTCTCGAGCTTGCCGGTCAGCACGAACGTCTTGCCGACAAAGCGTTCATCAAGAGCGGCTGTTGCGGACGCATCCATTTCGGTTTGAACTCCGGCCGCCTTCAAACGTCCAACAAGTTCTATATTTCTCGGATCTCGAAACCACGAATGCACACTTTCGGCGACGGCGAGTCCGATCTCCGGAATATCATCCAGCTCTTCAACAGAGGCTTCGGCGATGCGGTCGATGTTGCGGAAATTATTCGCAAGGATCTTGGCGTAGCGTTCGCCAACGTGGCGGATGTCGATGCCATAAAGCAGCCGCTGCAGCCCGCGAGTCTTGCTCGACTCTATCTGGTCGATAAGGTTCGTGCCGGACTTTTCCGCCATTCGTTCGAGGGCGGCTATGTCGCCGACCTCTAGCCTGTAGAGATCAGCAACGTCTCGGATCATACCCTTATCGACAAGGGTCTCCACAAGCACCTCGCCCAACCCCTCAATATCCATTGCCTTTCTTGAGGCGAAGTACTGGATCCGTGCCTTGACCTTAGCCGGACAGTCCGGATTGGTGCAGCGGCGGACCGCCTCGCCTTTCGGCCGCACGGCATCCCAACCGCAGACAGGGCATTCCGTCGGAAACTCAAAATCGACCTCGCTGCCGTCCCGCTTTGATGGAATGTTCTGCAGCACCTGCGGAATTATCTCGCCGCTCTTTTCGATCAAAACAAAGTCGCCGAGCTTTAACCCGAGCCGCTTGATCTCATCCTCATTGTGCAGCGATGCGCGGGCAACGGTCGTTCCGGCAAGCAATACCGGTTCAAGATTTGCAACTGGTGTCAGCGCTCCTGTCCGACCGACCTGTACCGTGATCGAAAGCAGTTTCGTGGTCGCCTGGCGTGCCGGATATTTATATGCGATCGCCCATCGTGGAGCCTTTGTTGTCGCACCAAACTCGTCCTGGAGTGCCGTCGAGTTTACCTTTACCACAACACCGTCTATCTCGTAGTCGAGCGTGTCGCGGTGCGATTCCATTTCGTTGATAAATTCAACGATCTCCTCGTATCCTGAGCACAAAGCCCGATTTGGATTAACATTAAATCCATTACGTTCCAGCCATTCGAAATTCTCCCAATGCGACGCGAACATCTTCTGGCTGCCGGCTAGTACGTCGTAGGGGAACATATCAAGACGACGCGAAGCGACGACCTGCGAATCAAGCATTCTCAGTGTTCCGCTCGCACAGTTTCGCGGATTGGCAAAGGTCTTCTCGCCCTGCATTTCCAGTTCGGCATTGATCCGCGCAAACTGCGATCTGGAAAGAAAGACTTCACCTCGGATCTCGGCATGTTGAGGTGAATCTTGCTTAAGGCGAAGAGGAACAGAGCGGATCGTCCTTGCGTTCTGCGTCACGTCGTCGCCGGTCTGCCCGTCACCGCGGGTGGCAGCGACGGTCAGAACAGCACTGTCGTAATGAAGCGCCACTGAAAGGCCGTCGATCTTAAGCTCGGCGACGTATTCAAGCTTGCGGCCTTCGGCAAGCCGTTCGCAGCGTTCGGTATAGGCCCTTAGTTCCTCAAGGCTGTAGCTGTTGTCGAGCGACATCAGCGGCACTGTATGCGTGAACGGCCTCAGGCTTTCCGCCTTGCCCCCGACTCGTTGGGTCGGGCTATCCGGTGTGATCAGCTCGGGATGTTCGGCCTCTAGCGCACGCAGCCGCTCGAGCAGCATATCGAACTCATAGTCCGATATCTCCGGCTGAGCTTTCTGATAATAAAGCTCGTTGTGGCGCTCTATCTCGGACCGGAGCTTTTCTATCTCTTTTTCCACGGATGAGGACATGCGAAAGATTCTAATACGAGATCGGTCAACCAATAAACTCAGCGATCAGCCGATGGAAATGGTGCGTGCCCTGTTCGCGGGTCGGGGAATAACGGCCGCGGTCATAAGATCGCGAACGGATTCCCTTCTGAACGCTTTCGACCACCCGGTCGTCTTCTAGTTCGACCGTTTCCAGGTCTCCGCCGGCCCCGCAGTTTAGCTTCGAGTCATCCGAAACATAGGAAAAATATTCGATAACGGAACGCGAGGGTGAGATCGGCCTTACGACATTGAGCGAAATGCCCCAAGGATAGAAATTGAACATCAGGTTCGGGAAGATGAATAAGTAAATGCCGGCCAGCGTGCCGTCTTCTTCGTAGCCGGTCTGGACGCTCGAATATCGGTATGTGTCGGTGGTGTACGTGCCGTAATCGACGACCTTGTTCAGCGACTGGTGAACGTAGGGAATGTGGAAACCTTCGAGGTAGTTTTCGCAGTAGAGTGCCCAATGGGCGTTCACCATGAAGTCTCTGCGCGAAGCGAGCCGGGCATCCTCGTACGACGAGATATCGATCGTCCCGGCTGCATTACCAAGAAACTCCGCAAACGATGCATTGGGCGAAAGCGACGCGAAAAGAAACGGCCCCCAAGTTTCAAGCGGCAGGTGGCGAAGATCGTCTGCCTCCGACGGAAAATCCTCAACGCCGTCGAATTCGGGCATCGACAAAAAGCTGCCGTCCAGTGAAAAGCGGCGGCCGTGATATCCGCAGCGGATAAGGCCGGCGTTGCACGGTTCCTCGACCAGGATCTTCCCGCGGTGCGTGCAAACGTTTGAAAGACACGTGATCGAACCATCGTTCCCGCTAAGCAGCACGGGTTCGTCAAGCACGCCCTCGAGCAGGATCAAAGGCTTAAGGTTGTCCACTTCATCGGCGGTGCCGACGAACTGCCAGGAGCGAGCGAAGATCTGCTCACGCGCGGCCTCAAAAAACCTATCGTCGGTGTAGAAAGCAGAGGGCAACGTATGTGCCCGGCGGATGTCTGCGTCAATGATGAACTCAGGCATTGTCCTTTTGGTAAAGGAGATATTGCGGCGAATCTACGTCGCGTTTGAATCCGGCTCCAACAAGGCCGCCAGCGAAGGCCTCGGTAAATTCGGCCCTAAGACGCTTCTGTTCCTTGAGCGCCGCTTCCGGATCGGTTGCGACAAGCGATGCCCAGTCCGGAGGAACCGCTATCGTTCCTGCCGGCGCCCGATCGTCCTTAAAGCTTTCACCGGCGGACAGGGCCGCTACCTTTTCGCTTTCCAAATGCCATTCCGCGAAGAGCCGGTCGCTGGCGAGCCCGAATGGTTTGGTCCCCTGAAACGCCGTCGCATAATCAATGCCGTAGAAATTTTCGCGATATTCCGTGACGATGGCTCCGAGCTTTTCGATATTGAAATAGGCATTTCGAGCCTTCCAAGGCTCAAAAGTCCATTTCACATATTTTACACCGAGTTCAAGCGAGCGTGATCGCTGACCCCATTTCAGTGCTCGGCCCACCCCCACGCTTTGGAAATCTTGTCTGACCGCGGTCATGTGGGAATAAAAGGCCTTTTCGCCGCGAAGAAATGCCGGGACACTGAGCACAAAACCTACTATCTCATTGCCGCTGAATGCACCTAAGACAAAACCGCCTGCGTTTTTTGTAACGATCAGGTGTCGGACCGGCGATATCTCGATCTCGGGCAACGCAAATACCCGGCGTTGCAGATCGACACATGCGGAAAACTCGTCCACCGACGCACACTCTCTGATCGATAGCTCCGGACCTTCCATCAAACCATTCACAAACCGTCCTGTTTCATTATCTCAATGAACTTTCTCAATTTGTCCGAAGGCTGTCAAACGCCGCCTTTCGCCTATGCTTTCACAAAGGGGGTATTGAGTTTAACGAGAGAGAACACATTCTATATCGGCCGCCATGGTGTCCGGAAGGGGCTTTGCACAGGAAGAATTTTTCATCTCGCGGCGAACTTTTTTGATATAATTCGTTTGTGGCCTGTTCCGGCCGTTCTCCGAAGCGTCTCTTTACATAATGTCCGCACAAAACAGTCTTGATCTAAAGGGCAAACTTAGCGAACATCCGCTTGCCGAATTGATTGTCGAGATCGCGCAGTCTCAGCTCAGCGGGAGCCTCCGGCTCGCGCGCGACGCTAAGAAAGTGATCGTATATTTTCGCGAAGGGGCAGTGATCTTTGCGGTCTCGAATGCGAGGGAGCATCGTTTGTTCCACCACCTGATCGAAAAATCCAGGCTCCCGAAGGAGTCTGTTATGAGATTTCCGAACGCGGCAAACGACATTGAGTTGGCACAAGGCATTGTAAATGAGGGGCTTCTTGAGCAAAAGGAAATTGACGAAGCGATCGTCGCAATAATGGCCGACATGATCGTCGATTGCCTGATGTGGCCCGACGGAGACTGGCATTTCTCCCCGCTCGCTCGTTTGCGGGACGATGTGAGCTATTCGTACAACGTACACCAAACACTGATCGATTACGCCCGCTGCCTTCCGCTAACGACAGTAGAGAGTCGGTTCAAAAGCGTCAATGAATCATTCAAGGCTGCCCGCGTCCTGACCTTTGATGACCAGCTCTTGCCGCACGAGGCCTTTGTTCACAGCAGTTTTAACGGTAGCGATCAGCGTATCGAGGACCTCAGGCTTCGGGGCGGTATGCCCGAGCAAGGGCTGCTCCAAGGCCTCTACGTTTTGTGGCTTGGCGGCTTGCTTTTCCGTAAGGATTGGAACTCCGCTTTTACTCCGGCAAAGATTCAGGCAATACGAGAGGCGAAGATCGCCCGAGTACGGGAAGCACCGAAGGTAGCGGTCGCCGACGCAGCACAAGCGGATGAACCCGAAACTGGTTTGACCGAAGGAGCCCCCGAACAAGAGAAGGTCCAAAGGAAAGAGATCAAGCTAACCCGTGAAGAATACTTGAAACGCACGGAAGAGTCAGAGACGTTCTACGACCTGCTCGGCGTTGATGAAAAGGCCGGTATCGATGAGATAAAGCACGCCTATTTCGGCATGGCGAAGCTGTTCCATCCCGACCGTTACCACAAGGAGGAGCCAACGACACTGCGACGCATACAGGTGGCGTTCACAAATCTTGCACACGCATACGAGACCCTGAAGAACGCGGAATCCAGAAAAGCCTATGATTTCAAGGTCCGCAAGGAACTTGAGGCACGCGAACAGCGCAGGGCCCAGGGCCTAGGTGAAAATGAAGTTGCGGAAGACGTAAAGGCAACAAGTAGCCGGGAAAACTTTGAGGAGGGAATGAAGGCACTTGCGGACGACGATTACGACGCCGCAAGCACGTTCCTTGCTCGTGCCGTCCACTACAGCCCCGAAAATGCGTTGTATCGGGCCTACTACGGCCATGCGCTTTCCGGCGATGACCGAATGCGGCACAAGGCCGAAAGCGAATTGCAGGCTGCAGTCAAACTTGAACCCGCAGACTGGAAGATCAGGTCTATGCTGGTGGAATTCTTTGTTGATATGGGGCTGACGAAGCGTGCGGTCGGCGAACTAAAGCGATATCTTGAGGTGGCACCCGGTAACACTGAGGCCGCCGGAATGTTGGCTCGGCTCCAACGGGAAGCATAATTTCTACAATCACCCGGAGTGCTGTTATAATTCGCTTGGTTTCATTCTAAAGCGAATATGCAGGGCTCCACGAAGACTCAATCTCAATTCGACGACAAGTTGCTGGACCTATCGTCTCGGATCGACGAATTTGAGGGCTATCGCCATGCTCACGGCCTAAGGATCGCCGAGGTCGCCGATGCTCTTGCAGTTCGTTTTAATATGGCTGCTAACGACCGCTTTTTTATGCAGCAGGCAGCCCTGCTCCACGACATCGGTGAGATGAAAATGGCTCGCGACTATATCCGTACCAATCGTCCTCTCAGCGAAACAGAAAGGCTCGATATGCAGCGTCACCCGGTTGTTGGCGAACAGGAAGCCGCTAAGCTCGGGTATTCCCGCGGCGTACAACTTCTGATCAGGTGGCATCATGAGTGGTGGAACGGAATGGGATATCCTGACGGGTTATCCGGCGAAGAGATCCCTCTTGCGGCAAGGATACTGAGAGTCGCCGATACGTACGCGGCCATGATGGAGGCCCGCCCGGGAAGAGAACGATTGACAACAGACGCGGCAAAGACCGAGATCAAGAACCTCGCTGGGATAGAGTTTGACCCTTCGATCGTAAAACTTCTTTTGCAGCATGACCTGAATTTTGAGGACGGGAATTGGCACGGCTCGATCTGACCGATGGATCGAAAATCAATTTGCCGGTAAAGCACTTTCGGCCATTGATCGTTTACGCGGTCACCTTACTTGAACATGAAGTTTCCGAGGGCATCGGGAATATTGCTCCACCCTACATCGCTTCCGGGAGACTTCGGTATCGGCGATCTTGGCCCTGATGCCTATTCGTTCGTCAATTTCCTTGAAGACGCCGGACAGACATACTGGCAGATGCTGCCTTTGGGGCCCACCGGATATGGCGATTCGCCCTATCAATGCGTCTCCGCGTTTGCCGGAAACCCCATTTTGATCTCACCTCTGATGCTGGCCGACGAAGGCCTTGCAAATAAGGACGACATCGTAGCCGGCGGCCAGACCCAAACAGACCGAGTCGATTTTGGAGAGGTTCATCGTGGGAAGTCGCAGATGCTGCGTCGAGTTTTTGAGGAATTCAAGTCAGCGGCGAGCAGAGAACCGGAAGAGAGATTCAGACAATTCGTAAAAGAGCACGATTGGTGGCTGAACGACTATGCCGTCTACCGGGCTATAAAGTCCGCGAACGGCCAAAAGCCCTGGTTTGAATGGCCGGAGCCCCTTAAGCTGCGAGATCCTGCCGCATTGGCGGAATCTCGCCAAGCTCTTCAGGATGATATCAATGCGGAAAAGTTCTTTCAGTTTATCTTTTTTCGTCAATGGGGACTGTTAAAGGAATACGCCAACAAACACGGTGTCAGGATCATCGGCGATCTACCGATCTTTACGGCCCTTGATTCCGCAGATGTCTGGTGCAACCGTGATCGGTTCAAGCTTAACCCGGATGGGTCTCCAAAAGTGGTCGCCGGTGTTCCCCCTGACTATTTTTCCGAGACCGGCCAGTTGTGGGGAAATCCCATTTACGATTGGGATGCGATGCGCGATGACGAGTTTGGCTGGTGGATAGCCAGAATGGAGTTTGCCCTTAGGGTATTCGATATTGTGCGGATAGACCATTTCCGCGGCTTCGTGTCGGCGTGGGAGGTTCCGGGCGGCGACGTTACGGCCGAGAACGGACGCTGGGTCGACGTGCCCGGGGCCGAACTATTCTCTGCCATAAAGCGAGCGCTGCCCGCTTTGCCGGTTATTGCCGAGGACCTGGGCGTCATCACGCCCGATGTTGTAGATCTTCGCACGCGGCTCGGGTTCCCCGGGATGAAGATACTCCAGTATGCCTTCGGCGGCGACCCCGCGAATCACGATCTTCCACACAACTACACTCGGGATTGTGTTGCGTACACTGGCACCCATGACAACGATACGGCGGTTGGCTGGTGGCGTGCCCTGGTGAAAAGAAGCGAGGATCCGGACGATAAAAGTGCGCCGAGAGAACTTGAATACTGCAAGAAATATCTGCCGACCAGCGGAGATGAGATACACTGGGATCTTATTCGTGCGATATGGGCCTCGGTTGCAGATACGGCGATAGTGCCCGTACAGGACCTTTTGGGGATTGGCTCGGATGGGCGAATGAACGTTCCGTCGACAGTATCGGGAAACTGGACGTGGCGGTTGAAGACCGGCCAACTTACCGGCGAGATTGGAGAAAGATTGAAAGATCTTACGGTAATCTATGGCCGGAAGGCTGAAGAGTAAGTATTTCCCAGATCAAACTCACAAGCCGCATTTCCGTAGCGAGTTTGCAATATTAAAGATCCGGTTCTATTAGAAAATGGAGAAATAATTGAAATGAAAGCTACGCTTTTGATGGCCTTGATCTCATGTGTTTTGGTTCTGGGTTCATGTGGTGCTGGCAGGGCGGTGAATGGATCTAAAGCCGAAACGCCGTCACCCGGAACTGCTACAGTTGAGGGCGAGTCAGCAGGCGGACGATCATCAGAAGAGCCGGTTGCCGCAAAAGAGCCTGGAACCGTACTTGAGTTTTTCGAACTTCTCACTGATGAATACTTCCTGCTCGAAGGATGTGACCGTAGTACGGACAAAGGCTGCAGGAACGCCAGACGTGAATACCTCAAGAACTTTACCGAGGTCATGGATATCAGGAACGGTTATTTCAAAGGCGGCTGTGACGGTGCACAAGCCTGTATTGAAATGACCATTTTTAGACGCCCGAACGGCCGTTATCTGGTCGCGGTGGCGACCTTTCAGGAAATGATGAACACATTTCGTTTCCTCGATCATTCCGACGGACGATGGACCGAAGTCGGAGATCGAGACGTTCCCGAATTCGGTGATGACAAATGGTACGAATTGCCCAGGTTCGGTACGACAATGAATGTTTATGAAAAGCGTGTCGTCGAACGAGGTGATGATTACGAGATAACAGACCGAGGACGGAAACTCTACCAACTTATCTGGAAGGACGGTAAATTTCACAAGCAGGGCAGCTAAAGGAGAATTTGACGACAGCATCTTACGCCGACAACTAGGCCATATCCCGTAGCTGCCAGAGAAACCCCAAGTGACAAAGCTCCTCAGGACATATCCTTTTCCATCCGGCCTCGTAAACGCCGATGGGCACGGTGTCGTGCTTACCCCTCACCCTGCGGCCGCCCGCTCGATCGGTGTCCCCCATAGAAAGCTTGAAGACATAGCTGTAAGACTCCTTGAAAAGAACGGCCTCCGGGTCGCCTCCCCGCTTGTCTCCCGACGGATGCTGCGTTCGGTGATCGGACGGGTTACTACCGAGCGAGACCATTCCGCTTTCGCCGACCGTATGGGCCCGGTCCTCGGTACCATACTCAGGACGGGGATCGATACAGCAGCTCTTGCAGAACACGGATCGGGTTCGGTACGTGTTTTGGCAAATGTCGCAAAGGCCTTTCAGACGGAACTTCGAAAGGAGGGCTTGGTGGATGGCTCAGAATGTATGATCCAGGCTTCCAGGCTCGCTCCCGAACGGACCCGGTTCACCATCTATGGGTATTTTCGCGCCCGGCCGGAAGAGATCAGAATTATCTCTGCGCTCGCGGATGAAGGAAGCGAGTATTACCTGCCGTGCGGAAGCATCCCGTTGCTGGACAATAATCGTCGCTGGCGTGACGTTATGATCTCTCAGGGGTGGAGCGAAGATCCGGAAGGATGCGGCCCTTTGGTCGGTTTGGGACGAGACCTTGCAAAGGTTTTTGGGGGACCCGGATCCGTAGGAGGGAATGTCGAAGGTTCAATCAGGGCCATTTCGTTGGCAACGATCGAAAACGAGGTCCGCTTTGTTCTGGGGGAGGCGAAGGGTCTGATCGCTGACGGGACATCACCGGACGAGATCGCGATCGTTTGCGAACGGCCTGATGACTACGCCGCCGCCCTTTCCGCGGTGTCCGATGAGTACGGGCTGCCGTTGGTTCTCCGGCACAGCATTCCTCTTTTGGCATCACGTTTCGGCGGGATGATACGCCATCTATTCGAAGCGGTGGCAAGCGATCTGGATTTTGAGCCAACCCTTCGCTTGCTGATGCACCCTTATGGCCCCGATGCGGCCCGGTCCGCATGGCGAGCGATTCGCAGGACACGTCCGAAGGGAATGGACAAATGGGTAGAATCTTGGCCCGGCGTTCACATCCTGGAAACGAACGACAAGAGGCCGCTGCGCGAATGGGCCCATTTGCTTCGCCGGTGGCTGGATGCGTTTGGGACACAGGTCAAGACCGCTGAGACGGCCGCAGAGTTAGCAGCCTACTATGGTTTTATTGACGCGATCAACGAGATCGCCGTACTTGAGGGCACCGCGCCGATCCCGTTTGCCGCTTTCCACGCGTTCGTTTCCGATGTCCTTTCGTCAACGATGACCCCATCGTCGCTAAGTGCGATCGGAGTTGACGTTCTTACCCCGGACACCCTGAGCGGTGGCAAGTACAAGAACGTATTCATCCTTGGTTTGGCCGAGGGTATGCATCCCCCGAAAATTGATGACAATGTTGTTGTCGATTTTTATGATCGAAAATTGCTTTTAGCGAACGGTGTGGAATTCGAATCGGCAGCCGACATTGCGCGATGGGCCTCTTCAACCTTCTTTTTCTCTCTTCTTGCGGCGGATGATCACCTGACCCTTTCATATCCCCGGAATGTCGAGAACAAAAGCAAGATCGCGTCTCCTTTTTTTGACCTATTGGGTCTCGTCCCGCGGGCTGCCGGCCAAAATAACATTTCCAGCATCGAAGAATGGAGCAGAGCTTTCGTTGCCTCGCCGGCGGAAGTACCGGCGACCTCTGGTGTTGAAGAGATACGCCGAAAGCTGAAGGTCGAACTTGCCAGGGAGTTGTCGCGACCCCCGGATGAATACGGCGGCATCGTCGGCCGGCCGCTTGATGCAGCGGCAAGGGTCTGGAGCGTTTCGCAATTCGCACGGTTTGGCCAATGTCCCTTTAAATGGTTTGCATCTCATGTTCTGAAGCTGGTCATTGACGAGGAGGCCACCGGCGAATTGCACCCGACGATCCGCGGTTCGCTCTATCACCGCACCCTGGAGCTCGCCGTACTTGCCGAGGGAGACGAGACGGACATCAGGGCCAAGATCCTGAACAATCTTGAGCAGGCATTTTCAACCGCTGAGAGCGATCCTGAGGTCGGACTTCCCGCATTGCCGAATTGGGAACTTCAGCGTGCAGACCACCTGGAGCATCTTCGCAGGGCAGTGATCTCCCCCGAGTTTATCGATGAAGGGGCCCGGGTAATTGATGTCGAGGTCGCGTTTAACGGCAGGTGGGACGGCCTTCAGATGATCGGCTATATCGACAGAGTCGACGAAACCCCTGCAGGCTTGGTCGCAATAGACTATAAGACGAGTTCGAAAGCCCCCTTCGGCATCAAGGACCCGGCAGGCAAGTTATCGGTCGATATACAGCTGCCTATCTACACTCACGTCGCCCTGCGTACTCTCTATCCCGATAAAGTGCTCGGTGCCGGGGCCTATTATTCGCTTACAAAGGGAAACGTGATAAAACGAGCCGGGCTTGAGGGTATGGAGGCCCTTTCCGGTTTTCCCGAGATGGTTAAACAAGCTTTGGCCGAAGGCCGATATCCGGTTGAGCCGGACGTCGACCAAAAGGCGTGTAGGCAGTGTGATTTCGACCCGGTCTGCCGCAAGACCTCAATGTCGATCGATTCTGATGTTGTTTGACGAACTAACCGCACAACAAAGATCTGCCGCGACCACGCCCGGAAGCATCGCGGTGACCGCCGGTGCCGGCACCGGTAAAACGAAAATGCTTGCCGCCCGGTATCTTTTTCACGTGCGGGAACAGCAGCTTTCGCCCCTGTCGGTCGTTGCCGTTACCTTCACAGAAAAGGCCGCGGACGAGCTACGTTCAAGGATACGGGCTGTTCTAGTTTCCGAACTCGCCGATCCGGAAACCGTCGCAGAGATCGAAGCCGCACAGATCAGCACTGTCCACTCGTTGGCGCTCCGCATCTGTCGCGACTTTTATCACATTGCCGAGCTGCCTGCGGATTTTTCGGTCCTGGATGAACTTGATGCTCCTTTGTGGCTTTCTAATGAGTTTGAGGCGGCCATCGGGGCGATCCCGCGCGATGTAGTCGAACACCTTGGCTATGAATGGCTCAAAGGTGCCTTGAACGAGCTGCTGAACGATCCCTTTGCGGCAAGCGAGGCACTTTCCGTCGGGGCCGAAAGTTGGAGGTCGCAGATCGAAGCTTGTGCCGAAGCGGCCCTCGGTGACTTCAGATCCTCCCCGGAATTTTCGGATGCGGGATCGGCTGTGACGGAGTTCGAAGGCGGTCCCGGCGATCGTCTTGAGGACGCAAGACAGGCTGCAGCGTGGGCACTTAAGGAGATAGACACCGGGGGAGACATAGTTTCCGCGTTCGAAAAGCTCGACAAGATGCAGGCCCATCTGGGAAGTGCAAAAAACTGGCCCGAAGGCGGCAAGGAGCGGGTCGGATCGAGCCTCAAGGCTCTCAAAAAACTTGCCCGCAAAACGATGCCGGCCGCTACTCTGGAATTTAGCGGGCTTGATGATGACGCGGCCCGTCGGGTCGTGCTACTTCGCCGTGCGTTCGCTGCGGTAAGCGGCCTTCTCCGAGAAGCCAAGTTGAGGGAACGGGTCCTCGATTTCAACGACCTTGAGCATTACGCTCTGGCCATTCTCCGTGATCCCGCGGGTGAGGCTCTTCGCCACTATGGAAAACGTTGGAAAGCTTTTCTTGTTGATGAGTTTCAAGACACGAATCCGATACAGGCTGAATTGATAAGCCTTTTGACCACAGGACAAACCATAACGATCGTCGGCGACGAAAAGCAATCTATCTATGGATTTCGCGGAGCGGATCCCGGTGTGTTCTCTCGGTTCCGGGAAAATATCAGGGCCGACCGCGGAGGCATTGAGGTCGAACTTTCTCAGTCGTTTCGAACTCACAGTGGGCTGATCGAAGAAATGAACAGGGTCTTCGATCCCGTTCTTGGACCGCTTCATCAAACCCTCAGTTCCGAGGTGCAGGCCCCAGCCGGGGACGATCCGCCGTTCATAAGGTTTTCGTACGTTGGGAAAGGGTCATTCGGCTCGAACGCAGCGGAACAACGCTTGATCGAGGCAGGCCATGTCGCAGAAACGATCCTGGAATGTGTCTCGAACGGTTCAACGATTTTTGACCCCAAGCTTAGGGCAGAAAGGCCGGTGCGGTTTGGGGATATCGCCGTACTTTCCAGAACGTGGGACGTACTGGACCTTTTCGCCGAAACGTTCACAGCTCGCGGGATACCGCACGTAAATGCCGGCGGCGGGAACCTTCTGGAAACCCGAGTGGCCATCGATATGCTTGCTCTATTGAGCTTCCTCGTCGAGCCTGCTGACGACATTCATCTTGTTTCGGTCCTGCGAAGCCCTTTCTTTGCTGTAAGTGATGTTGAACTATTTGAGCTTGCCTCAGGGAAAAGGGATGGAACCAGCTGGTGGGAGATCATCCGGGGTTCGACGGGTCGGGCGGGTGCTGCTTTTCTGCTCCTCCGAACGCTGCTCGAAAAACGTTCGAACGATGCATCTGAGCTCCTGGCTCTTGCTGACAGGCTAACCGGCTACAGCTCTGTCGCGGCGAATCTGCCCGAAGGAGACCGAAGGTTTGCCGATTGGCACGGAGTGATGGATCTCGTCCGACGGATAGAGCGTGCCGGAGACCGTGACCTGTTCGGCACGGTCCGGCAGATACAAAATCTTGCGGCCAGTGAAGTTGAGATCCCACGGCCACAGATCGAGCCCGGCGAGGCTGTTTCTCTGATGACGATCCACAAAGCCAAGGGTCTGGAATGGCCTTTCGTTTTCGTTGTTGACCTTGCACGCCGCCGGCATACGGCGTTCCGCAGGCTTGTGGTTGACCGCGAACTCGGGGTCTCATTCAAGCTGGACACCGAAGATAATGATAAGGCGGAGCCGTCGATCTATCGTCTGGCAAAGATGCGTTACGACGAACGAGAGCTCGCCGAGACCCGTCGGCTGCTTTACGTTGCAATAACGCGGGCGCGGGATCGCGTGTTTCTCTCCACCGGCGGCGACAAAGGCCCCGCTCTTGACCTGCTGATGCCCGGGCTTGAATCAGCGCTCGTACCGAAAGAGGAGGTCGACCCGTCCGGTATTCGTGGCCGCGAGCGCCTCGTCACTTACTCCGAACATGTTGGTGACGAGCCGATGGTCCGTATCGACGGTGTAAGATTTGGCCCCGGAGCACTTACCCCGACCGGCTTGGAGACATATGCCGAGTGTCCAAAGCAGTTTCGCTATGCGTTCGTTGATCGCCACCCGGGCCTTAGCGAGGGCTTTGCGACGAGCAGCGTGATCGGGTCCCTTACTCATAAAGCGCTCGAACTCGGAATTGTAGAACCGACGGAATTGCAGCGATTTGCCCCGGCCTGTGATCCAAGTCTTGTTGCTGCGGCGCTTTCTTATGCTGTAACGTTCCGAAGTCACCAGGCGTTTGCCGAGTTGGATCTGGGCGGAGCTTTACGCGAAGAGCCTTTCAGCATTGAGCGATACGGTACTCTGATCACCGGAGTTGCTGATGTTGTGGGAAGCGATCTCGTGCTCGATTACAAGACCACTGCCGAGGAAGACCCGGGGCGGTATCACATACAGATGTGGGCCTATGCCGCCGCTTTCGAAAAACCCAGGGCTTTTGTGGCATTCTTGCGCCAGAAAAAGCTCGTCGAGATCGACAGGGCAGAACTTGCGGCTGCAGGCGACACTGCTCGTGAACTGATCGCAGAGATCCGGTCGGCAAATTACCCTGCCCGGCCCGCGATTCCGGTCTGTAAAACTTGCAGATATTCGCCAATTTGTGAGGAGTCGGCAGCTTGAGACACAACAGATCCTGTGGTCCCTTGATCGTATTTCAAGTCATCCCCGTACGCTGTTGATCCGTTTTATCCGTGACACTTATCGCTATTCCTCGACCGGGCGACGGCGCCGCACAGTTTCGCGACCCCCGCCAAAATAGGCAAGGATCATGACCACAAGGTGAGCTATGAACCAGACATTCTCTGCACCCATATTCTGGTAGATATAAATGAGGATCAATATCCTGGGGGCAAAAATGCCGAGCAGGATGTCTCCCCATAGGGGGACGGCGTTCGCCGGATACCAACCTTGCAGGAAGTAGATGACCAGAACGATCCTCGGAAAGAACAAAGAGAAAATCAGGAAATATTCATCCATAGCCAGATCGCTCCTTTACGGGTTTTTGAGATGATACACTACCTTTGTACTCTTATTCCATCCGATCACGCCCACCTGACTTCGGACCCGGCGGTTTGGGATCGCCGCCCTTTTCGCTTTTGTCAAACCCGATCCGTAGGTCCTGGCATCTCATAAACTCGAAACGCACGGCCGCCTGGGAGGAATTTATTCGTTGAAAGGTGTTGACACGTTCGCCGGTCTTCGCGAAACTCACATCACGCAGGTGGTAGATCGTAAGATCATTGATGCCGGCCCTGCGATTGTATAAACTTTCTTTTAACGTGAACTTACGAGTTTGTTTCCGCTTTTTGCTGGGATGCGAAGAATTCTCACAACATTAGGTGAAAAAAAGTGAAGCCTACCGACATAGCCGACCCGGAGTATTTTCATAAGGTAATAGACTGCCAGTGGGCATGCCCAGCGCACACGCCCGTTCCCGAATACATTCGACTGATAGCCGAGGGTAAATATACCGAGGCCTACATGATCAACTGGGATTCGAATGTGTTTCCGGGCATTTTGGGTCGAACGTGCGACAGGCCCTGCGAACCTGCCTGCAGGCGCGGACGCGTGGAGGAAGAACCGGTAGCGATATGCAGGCTGAAGCGCGTGGCGGCGGACAACCGCGAAGACCCTTTGCCGTATATGCCGAAAGGGCCGTTCGAGCCTAATGGGAAAAAGATCGCACTGATAGGGGCGGGGCCGGCATCGCTGACGGTGGCACGCGACCTTGCGCCGTTGGGCTATGAGATACATCTTTTCGACGAGCAGATAAAGGGCGGCGGATTTATGCGGTCGCAGATACCGGCGTTCAGGCTGCCGGAATCGGTGCTTGAGGAAGAGGTCGATTATATCTTGCGGCTCGGGATACATACACATTTCAAGCACTACGTTTCTTCGATGAAAGAAGTGCTTGAACAGGATTACGACGCCGTTTTTGTCGGGACCGGTGCACCACGAGGCCGCGATCTGCCCGATCTGCCGGGACGGCAGGAAGGAGCGGCGAATATTCATATAGGCATCAATTGGCTGGGCTCCGTCGCATTTGAACATACCGACAAAATTGGCAGAAGGGTCATCGTTCTCGGCGGCGGTAACACGGCGATGGATTGCTGCCGGACCGCGCGTCGATTGGGCGGAGAGGACGTAAAGGTTATCGTGCGATCGCCATTTGCGACGATGAAGGCGAGCCCCTGGGAAAAAGAAGATGCAATGCACGAGGACATTCCGATAATCGACAACCACGTGCCGAAATCCTTCGTCGTTGCAACTGACGAAGAGTGGTCAGTGGTCGGTGGTCAGTGGTCAGAAGGAGCGGCTGTGCCGCTCGATGTGCGGAAAAGCTCTGCTTTTCCGTCAGGCGATCAACTAGATTCGGAGGCTACGCCTCCGCTCCGTCGACTTCGAGGCATGACATTCGAAAAGGTCGAAGCGGTTTACGACGAAAACGGCAAGCGAAAGCTCGTCCCGACCGGCGAGCCGGATGCGTTTTATCCCGCGGACGATGTGCTTATCGCGGTAGGGCAGGAGAATGCGTTTCCATGGATAGAGCGAAACATCGGCATTGATTTTGATAAATGGGAGATGCCTGTTGTTGACAAGACGACGTTCCAATCGACCAACCCGAAGGTCTTTTTTGGCGGCGACGCGGCGTTCGGGCCGGAGAATGTGATAACGGCGGTGGCACACGGCCACCAGGCGGCGATCTCGATCGACCTGCTTTGCCGCGGCGAGAATTTGTTGACGAGCCGGCCGGCACCGCACGTAAATCTCGTCTCTCAGAAAATGGGCATCCACGAATGGGCGTATGACAGCGAAATAGCACACGATCCGCGATATGCCGTGCCGCAGGCTCCGAAGACGGTTACGCTGAAAGACCGCAAGACGGAGGTTGAACTGGGTTTTGACGAAAAGGCGGGCTACAAGGAGGCGATGAGATGCCTGAACTGTGACGTCCAAACCGTGTTCTTTGCCCCGAAATGTATCGAGTGCGACGCCTGCGTCGATATCTGCCCTACCAGCTGCATTACGTTTACGACCGATGGCGAGGAAGAGGAACTGCGGCCGCGGCTAAAAGTTCCTGCGCTGAATCTTACTCAAGACATCTACGTCGCCGATGGGCTCAAGACCGGCCGCATCATGGCCAAAGACGAGGACGTCTGCCTCCATTGCGGCCTCTGCGCCGAACGCTGCCCAACCGCCGCCTGGGAGATGGAAAAATTCTGGTACAACGTAACCAAAGCCGGCGAGATAAAATACGGCCCGAACGGGGGTGGGTTAGTGCAGATCCAGAGGAATGGGGATGGTGCGATCTAGTAATTAAGGAAGCTCGAAAGAAACGGTGCATAGGTTAGCGTCTTTATCGACCTCGTATGTATTGAGACTAACGCTTTTGCCAAATAAAGTCGCTCCGTTTGCCTTTTGAGATATAATTTTACTGGGAGGCCACTATGTCAGAAGTAGTTCTAAAATTACCGGACGATCTTGCAAAGGAAGCCGCCGAGTTGGGTATTTTTCGCCCCACCACCATTACTTCGCTGATAAAGGAGGCGGTTCGGCGGCGAAAGGTTAATAAACTCTTTGAAACGATGGACAGGCTCAACGCCGTGCCTGAAAAACCGACAGAGGACGAGATCGCAGCTGAGATCGACGCTTACCGGAGAGAGAAGCGGAACATGCAACGGAACCCGTAGATGCGTGTCACGGTCGATAGTAACGTTGTAGTTTCTGCCTTCCTTTGGGGCGGCGTCCCGCGACGGGTGATGGATTATGCCCGCGATGGAGCGATAAATATATTCACCAGCCCACAGTTGATCGACGAGTTGAGGGGGGTCTTGTCGCGAGAAAGATTCGAGAGCCGTTTGAACGAGGTCGGTTCATCTGTTGCCGAGATCATCGATCAGTATTAGGCACTAGCCATTGTCGTCGAAGCTCCCGAAATAGACCCGGTCATTACACGTGATCCGGACGATGACGCGGTTCTTGCCTGCGCCATAGCCTCAGAATCAGACGTGATCGTCTCAGGCGACTTAGACCTGCTCAACCTCAGGCAATATGGCGATATCAGGATAATGAAGGCCGCAGATCTTGTATACGAAATCGGCCCTTGAAAACAAATGAAAAGCCGGCGAGGTCAAATACGGCCCGAACGGGGGCGGCAGCATGGTGCAAATAGAAAGGAATGGAAATGGTCAAGGTCGCGAGTAATAAGAACGTGGAAACGGCGCGGTTTTTTCTGCCATTTGCCATGATGATGATGTTGACGCCGTTCTTTTTGATCGTCGGATTCTTTTCGGCGGGAGCGGGGCATGGAAGTTATTTCTTTGCGAAAGTGCTTTTTCCATTTACGATGCTCTCGACGATCGCTTTTAACGAGATAACCGTGTCGTTCTTGGTTCTTGGACTAATTCAATTTCCGACTTATGGGGTCTTTCTCGGCGCGATGAATAGATTTGGACTCCTATGGCCAGCGATTATCGCGCTTAGTATTTTGCATATCGGCGCTATCGCGGCATGTTTTCTCCTGATTGGTGAGAATTTCTCGTAGTTGGCCGTAGATTCGAACACGAAGGATTACAAACCGCGTCCGACGCACAGGAGGTGCTTCACGAATCACTATGGCTGGCTCACGAAGGCCTATGAGTGCCTCACGAAGCGGTCGGAGTTGCTCAAGACGGACAAAGAGCTTCGATTCGTCTCCTTCGGAGACGAGGGCACGGCAATCGTATGAACAAGAACTACGAAAGAGTTTTTGCTATGAGTTTTGCGGGGGTTTATCCGCATTATGTGGCGAAGGCGGAGAAAAAGGGGCGGACGCAGGCAGAGGTTGACGAATGTATCCGCTGGCTGACAAGTTACACGCAGAAGGGCCTTGAGAAGGCGATCGAGAAGAAGATCAGCTTTCGCGAATTCTTTGATAAGGCGCCGAAGCTAAACCCGAATGCTCCGATGATAAAAGGCGTTGTCTGTGGCATCCGGGTCGAGGAGATCGAAGACCCGCTGATGCAAAAGATCCGCTGGCTGGACAAGCTGATCGATGAGCTGGCAAAAGGAAAACCGATGGAGAAGATCCTGCGAAATTCGGTGATATAATTGTTTATGAGGAATGGATATGTCAGAAATCGCAGAAGCAGAGAAATTGGTATTTAGTCTGTCGGAGAAAGATCGGGCTGTGTTGGTCGGAAAGATGATTCGTTCGCTTCCGTCGCCCTTTACGGCTGAAGACGAGGAATGGGTCGAGGAAGCACTGCGACGAGATCGCGAGATGGACGAGAAACCTGAGACGGTGCTTACCGAAGAACAATTCTTCAGGTCGCTGAGAGAACACGTTCGCAAATGAAGGTTCTTCTCAGTTCTGCCGCCGAACGCGACGTTAAGCGAGCGCTTGATTACTACCTTCGAGAGGCCGGTGCCGAAGTCGCTGACGATTTCATCGACCGCCTTGAAGCCAAGCTCGATCGAATAAAGACGAATCCTGAGATGTGTCGTGTTGTTGCGAAAGACCTCAGGAGTGCCGAACTTGACAGATATCCATATAGTATCGTTTACAGGATCGTAAACAAATCGCTTATCCGAGTGACAACGGTTCGTCACCACAAACAGCACCCAGACTTCGGTTTGCGTCGCTAAATCTCTGAAGATCAACGGTTTTGTTATCAGACTTGCTAATGTGAACGACGCTCTCTGCGGCATACGCGTTGAGGAGATCGAAGACCCGCTGATGCAAAAGATACGCTGGCTGGACAAGCTGATCGACGAACTCGCCAAAGGGAAGAAGATGGAGAAGATTCTGAGGACGCATGAATAGATCTTTGAAAATTATGGCCGCAGTAACTGGCTTTTTCGTCATTCTTTCCGTTGCGGGTGGGGTGTTTTTTGCATACACGATGCAGTTGGGTAGTGGTTTTGGAACATTAGGACTTCTCGCCCTCACTATCGTGGCGATCCCGACTTTGATTAGCGTACTCGTGACTATAGGCCTTTGGATGTTTCAGCGGAACCGATCGGTACACGAAAGATCCAGTCTCTTCGGTCCGGAATCACGATGAACTAGCCAAAGCCAAGAAGATGGAGAAGATATTGCGGAGTGCGGAGTAGCCGTACATGTTTCTATTTACGATTGAAGCTGAAGTAAATCCAAAAGCAAAATATTCGGCCGAGTGGTCGGACATAGGCGGTGCATACGTCAATTGTTACGTGTCGTTTAAGAACTTTGAGATTGCTGAGAAAATTGCGAAGTGGGCAATTAGGGACTCTGGTTGGATAGTTAGGAAAAGAACTGAAGCATCCAAGCTACAGAGGAGCAAGTTGACGACGAAAAAGGAAATACAATATTACGCGGAAGCGCTGAAATACGGATATTGCCTTGTCTTCTATACTTGGCCTGCTGATGAGATGAAAGAAAACTAATAGCCGCGATGAACGTGGCTCTTGGGGGATTTTGCCATCTCACCAGAACAACCCGGGAAAGGCAAGAAGACGGAGAAGATTTTGCGGGCGGCGGAGTAGCGAAATGAATCTATCTGATCGTGAACGAAAGCGAGCTTGGAAAGCAGAACAAAAGGCATCGGCTAAAGAGGCGTTTCCATTACCACACCAATTGCTCGCGTCGCTCTTTGATTTTGTTGATAAATCGGTCGGAAAGGAGGGTTGTGATCACACGCGTCGATTTACTGAAAGTTGGCTCGAAGATAATAGACTGTCACCTGAACCGGTTCTGAAGTGGCTTGGGTCGAATGCCGGCTATTGCGACTGCGAGGTGATCTCCAATGCGATGGACGCGTGGGAGGAAAATCGCTGAGGAATTATAAGGAAGTTGATTGCTGTGATGAACAGGGTGTGTGATTGGTTTTGCGATCTAGGTTGCCGAACTCGGCAAAGCAAGAAGATGGAGAAGATATTGCGAACGGCGGAGTAGTAACGGATGGCGACCGACTGGTATCGACGCAATACTTGGACGAAGGCGGATGAAGAAGAATTCTTCATGCGGCTCGGTCGCGCGAGAAAGGATGGCCGGGCCCAGTACCTAAAACTCCAGGCGTATGCGCTAATGGATACTGAAAAATCTAGTCTACTAACAGTGGCAGAATCTCTTCTAACCAGGATATTGTCCGACTTTCCAGACGATAGAGTTGAAAAGAGCCAGACACTTAATGCGCTAGGCGTTATTCAAATGCGGCGCGGGAATAACGAGGCCGCGATTCAATTTTTTCAGCAAGCAATAGAATTTGAGAAGGCGTTTCCGTATAGCATCTCAGGAGCACATCTTAATCTTGGTGAAATCGTGGTAAAGACCGGTCGAACCGACCTCTATGACGAGGTGCAGGAGCGGTTTTTGGCTGAGGCTAATCGTGGCGGAATCATTTTCCCGGCGGAGTTGTATACCATCGGCTCGGTATTAGCCATAATTTTCGCATTTAAGGACGATGTCGAGAATGCGAAATATTTTGCCGAGGTTGCCGCGAATAACGCTACCGCCAAAACGAACACGCTCTGGAATCCGAGAAAAAGGCACTATGGGACCGTTGAGCATAGAAAAGTTTGGCTAGACAGATTGGTCAAGAAAGCTCAGAAGTTTGTCAAAAGAGATTCATGAGAAAACTGATCGCCGCGATGAACATGACGTTGGATGGTTTTTGCGACCATACGGTGATGAGCGCGGACGACGAGATCCATGAGCATTACGCTAAGCTGCTGCGGGGTGCCGACACGCTGTTGTATGGACGCGTGACTTATCAGTTGATGGAGTATTGGCGCGGGATCGTCGAAAACCCGACCGGGAACAAGGCGACGGATGATTTTGCCCGCGTTATCGACGGATGTTCAAAGATCGTCTATTCGAGGACTCTTGAGAGTGTTGATTGGAAAGGTGCCGAGCTTAGACGAGAGATCGACGCGGATGAGATACGAGAGCTGCAGCGGGGATCGGGCAAGGACCTGTTTGTCGGCAGCCCGAGCTTGATAGTCGCTCTTATGAATCTCGGTTTGGTTGACGAGCTACAGCTTGGCATCCAACCGACCATAGTCGGCGAGGGCCTGGCATTATTCAAAGACATCACCGAAAGGATCGATCTTAAGCTGCTTAGAACGCGAACATTCGACTGCGGAGCGGTCTTTCATTACTATGAACCGACAGTTAATCGGTGACCGCTACGTGATATAATTTTGCTTTAGAGGTATCCGTATGTCAGTAGTTGCAGAAGCAGAAAAATTGGTCCTTAGCCTGTCTGAGAAAGATCGGGCTGAATTGGTAGGTAAGATATTGCGTTCGTTGCCGATGTATGCGGAGGACGGCGGATTGGCGGAGGCACGACGCCGAGACCGGGAGATGGACGAGGATCCGGATTCGATAATAACAATGGAACAATTGGACGCTAGACTGGTAGAGCATTTCCCGTTTCTCCGCAATTGAGTTTTGAACTCAACTCGGCTGTCCATAATGACCTGCGCGAAGCGATCGAACATTACGACGATACAGCCAGAAGCAAGGTCGCGATCGACTTTTACAGAGAGTTTTTGCGATTCGCAGGTCTTGCGGCAGAGGCACCCCGTGCCTTCCGGATTTATGAGAATGACCCAACGGAGATCCGAAGGGTGAATTTTCGAAGGTTTCCATATCACTTCTTGTTCAGGCAGGTTGGAGAGAACGCCATAAGAATACTGGTTGTTCGCCATGACCATCGGCATCCGTCCTATGGACTCGACCGGTGGTGAGAGTATGAAGATAAACGATTTTGTAGTTCGCTTTGCGAATGTTAACGGCACCGGGTCGGCGTCGGCCAATGCTTTGTTTACGAAGGCGGTGTTTCGGATGGGTGTGCCGGTTACGCCGAAGAACATTTTTCCGTCAAACATTCAGGGGCTGCCGACGTGGTATGAGGTCCGTGTATCGGAAAATGGTTATCTCGGGCGGCGCGAGGGCTTGGATCTGATGGTCGCGGTAAATCCGCAGTCGATGAAGAAGGATTATGCCGATGTGCGCCCCGGCGGTTATTTTGTTTACGACAACACAAAGCCGCTCTCGCCGGAATACGATCGGACGGACATCACTCACCTCGGCATCCCGATGACGGCTCTTTGCAACGCTGAGTTTACCGATGCCCGCCAGCGTCAGCTTTTCAAGAACATTGTTTATATCGGTGCGCTTTCGACGCTTTTTGACATACCGTTCGACGTTCTCGAAGGGATGATCGGCGAACAATTCAGGAAGAAAGAGAAGCTCATCGCACCGAATATAAAGGCCCTCAATCTGGGTGTTAATTACGTTAAGGAAAATTTCGAATATCCCTTTGACCTTCGTATCGAGCGTCGCGATCTGCTCGGCGACAAGATACTTTATAGCGGCAATTCGGCATGCGCACTCGGCGCGATCTATGCCGGTGCGACCGTCGCTGCCTGGTACCCGATCACGCCTTCAACCTCCGTCGTCGATGCCTTTGCAAGCTATTGCGCAAAGTACCGCGTAGATCCCGAAACTGGGAAGAACAACTACGCCATCGTGCAGGCCGAAGATGAGCTCGCCGCGATCGGGATGGTGATGGGAGCGATGTGGAACGGCGCCCGAGCATTTACAGCGACCAGCGGCCCCGGCGTTTCTCTAATGAACGAGTTTCTTGGGCTGGGGTATTTTGCAGAGGTGCCCACCGTTTTGATAGATGTTCAGCGCACCGGCCCCTCGACCGGAATGCCGACGCGCACGCAGCAGTCTGACATTCTGCTCGCGGCCTATGCCTCGCACGGCGACACAAAGCACCCGCTGCTCTTTCCGGCGACGCCGAAGGAGTGCTTTGAGCTGACCGCCGATGCATTTGACCTGACCGAACGGCTGCAGACGCCGGTTATTGTTATGACCGACCTCGACCTTGGGATGAACGACCACGTGACAGAGCCGCTGGAATGGGACGATAACCGCAAATGGGATCGCGGAAAACTGCTCTCGGCTGAACAGTTGGAGAAGATCTATACCGCGGCTATCGGGAAACATGCGGGCAACGGTGATGGGAACAGTTCTATCGATGACATCGAGCAAGCGTTGCCGGGTAACATCGAACTCGAAACCCTTACGAACGATACAGCGGCACCCGAACCGCCGCTCGAGCAGTTTCGCGGCAAATTTGGCCGTTATCTGGACATTGACGAGGACGGCATCCCCTATCGAACGATCCCGGGAGTGCACACGACCAAGGGTGCGTTTGTAACGCGGGGTTCCAGCCGTGATGAATATGCGGTCTATACCGAAGACGGCGACGCTTACCGGCGCAATGTGGACCGTCTGATGCGGAAATGGGAGACCGCAAAGGAACTGGTGCCGAGCCCCGAATTCTACGTAAGAGACAAGGGACGGGTGACAAGTGACAAGCAAGAATATTCCGAGAGCGCATCTGTCACCCGTCACCAGTCGCCTGTCGCGCCTTTCGGAGTGATCTATTTTGGAACATCCACTTACTCTGCCGAGGAGGCTCTTGATCTGCTTGCCGAAGAGGGAATTCACCTGGACGCAATGCGCGTCCGAGCGTTCCCCTTTGGCAGTGCTTTCGTCGATTTTGTCGAGTCGCACGACCGCATCTTCGTCATTGAACAAAACCGCGACGCTCAGTTCAAAAGCCTGATGATGATCGAACTCGGGATCGATCCGGCGAAACTGATCTCCGTCCTCAACTACGACGGCATGCCGATAACGGCGGATAATATTTACAGGCAGATAAAAGGAGCGATTGCTATATGAATATTATTCGCAAAGTATGGCCTTTTTTCCCCATTGCGTTCGCACTTTGTTTAATTACTGTTACCGAAAGTCATGCATCTACGTGCCTCAGCGCGCGTGAAGGCGAGTTTCGACAAGCAAAAGCTATTTTCATCGGAAAGGCTCTCTCGGTCGGGCCAACTCAGATCGGACCTAACGGACGAGAGCTTACTCCGATACGACTTTCCGTAGTCAAAAGCTGGAAAGGATCGGTTGGAAAGGAAACCACAGTCTGGACAAACAATCGCATGGGACTTTGCGACGTTTTCCTATTCGAGGCCGGCGAAACATACTTGGTTTATGCACAGAAAGATATGTTCGCTTCATCAGATTGTAATTCAAGCAAGATTGCATCAACAGAGGTAGCCATAGAGCAGATAAAACAGCTCAATAATTGGTGGTTTAGATTCAAGCCTCGGTTACATTTGTAGTTAAAAACTAAGTAAGAAACATTTATGACCTACGTACGATCAACATTCCGCCACCCGGCCTTGCCGAAGAACGACCTTGGGTACACGGTCGATTATTATGAGGGCTCGCTTTCGACGCTGTGTGCCGGCTGCGGGCACGACTCGATCAATGCGGCTATCGTCGAGGCGTGCTGGGAGATGAATATTGAACCGCACAAGGTTGCAAAGCTTTCGGGTATTGGGTGTTCATCGAAATCGCCGGCATATTTCCTTACAAACTCGCATGGTTTCAATTCGGTCCACGGACGTATGCCCTCGGTGGCGACGGGTGCGAACCTGGCAAACCGCGACCTGATATATTTTGGCGTTTCCGGCGATGGCGACACTGCTTCTATCGGGATGGGGCAGTTCGTCCACGTTGTCCGACGAAATCTCAAAATGGTCTATCTCGTGATGAACAACGGGTGTTACGGGCTGACGAAGGGCCAGGATTCGGCGACCGCCGATGCCGGTTCAAAGAACAAGACCGGACACGAAAACCTGTTCGCGGCGATCGACCTGGCCAGTCTCGCGATCGAACTCGGTGCGACATTTGTTGCTCAGAGCTTTTCGGGAGATAAAGAACAGCTTGTGCCTCTGCTCAAAGCGGCGATGCGCCATAATGGGTTCGCTTTTCTAAACGTGATCTCACCCTGCGTCACATTTAACAACAATGTGGGATCGACAAAATCATACGATTACGTTCGCGAACATATGGCTGCGACGGCGACCATGGACTTTATCCCGATGATGCACGAGATAAAGACCAGATACGAAGCCGGCTCCGTCAAGGACCTCACGATGCATGACGGTTCCGTCATCCACCTCAACAAGCTCGCGAAAGACTGGGATCCCCACGACCGACTTTCCGCCACAAATGCCATCCGCCTTGCCAAACGCCGGGATGAGATACTGACCGGGCTGCTTTACATCAATGAAGACACTCCTGATCTGCACGAAATACTTAACACAAGCGAAACTCCGCTGAACGCGATGACGTCGGAAGAACTTTGCCCCGGCAGCCGGGCACTCGCCGACCTGAACCTTCGGCTTCGCTGATCCGCTGACCTGTCGTCGAAAGGCAACGCTTTGTGGTACCCGCTTGGGAGGCAAAGATCAAAATAATGTTCGGGAGCCGGGGTATAGGGCGAACACGAGACCTCTCTTTTTCTTCTAAACCATATCTGGGATATTCTTTGTAGTTATGAAGAGATCGATTCACTGTGTTCTTTTTTCTATTGTTGCGGCTACGATGCCCTTGACTGGATGTTCAAATGCGGCACCGACGGGCGGCGTGGACAATACGGTGTTTGAGGCCGCGGGGGACGGGGCGGCAAAGTTTCGCGTGGAGACCGTGGCGACCGGGTTGGAGGTACCCTGGGCGTTTGCATGGCTGCCGAACGGAGACATGCTTTTGACCGAACGGGCCGGCCGGGTTCGCATTATTGAGGGCGGTAAGCTCAGGCCTGAACCCGTATATGTTGTCCCTGATGTCGAACCTTCAAGCGAGAGCGGCTTAATGGACGTAACCATCGATCCCGGCTTTGCCGACAATTCATACGTTTACATCGCCTATGCATACCGTCAGGACGGCAAACAGGTAAAGATCGTTCGCTACACCTATTCCGGCGGAAAGTTTACCGAGCCCTTCAATGTGATAGAGATGATCCCGGCCGCTCCGAATCATGCAGGTACGCGTGCAAGGTTTGGCCCGGACGGTAAGCTGTATATTACGACCGGAGATGCGACCAAATGGGATCTCGCACAGCAGATGGATTCACTTGCCGGCAAGACCCTTCGCATAAATGCCGACGGCACTGTTCCCGACGACAATCCGTTCGTTAACCAAAAAGGCGCGCGGCCTGAGATCTGGTCTATCGGCCACCGCAACGCTCAGGGGCTTGACTGGCAGCCCGGGACCGGCCTGATGTTCCAGACCGAACACGGTCCCAGCAATTTCGAAGGACGCGGCGGCGGCGCGGACGAGGTGAACATAGTAGAGGCTGGTAAAGATTACGGCTGGCCGACGATCTGGGGCACAAGGACGCGAGCGGGCATGGAACCGCCGCTGCTCGAATACACACCGGCATGTGCTCCTGCAAGCGGAGCGTTTTACAACGGCGACAAGTTCCCTGAATTTAAGGGCAATTTCTTTTTTGGATGCCTTCGCGGCGCCCGCATCATCCGCGTCGTTCTGGATGGACGCAAAGTCGTAAGGCAAGAAAACCTGCTTGAAGGCAACGTAGGTCGCGTCCGCGAGGTCGCCGAAGGGCCCGATGGCTATCTCTATTTCTCGACCTCAAACCGCGACGGCCGCGGCCGCCCCGACAAAGAAGACGACCGCATAATGCGTCTCGTTCCTGAAACGCAGAATCCGGAACAGTAGTCATAGCTTCGCTTTTGCAACTAGATCGTCTTTCGTGGCATCGATACTGTTATGCAGAAAGTAATTCTTCCCATGATCTGGTGTATTGCTTGCGCTGGTGCTGTAATTTGTCAGGCAAATTCGGCCGCCGTTGAGAGGTCGGTTACAGGCATTGCGAAAGACCGCAGCGGACTGCCGATCGTTGGTCTAGATCTTTTTGTTGAGCGGGATGATTTTAGGCGCGTATTTTCAACAGATCACAAGGGCGAGTTTGAACTCAAGCTTAAACCGGCTGATTATGTGTTGACCGTTGGTGGACATATCAAGCGCGACTTTCGACTATTTCTGAAGGTACCAGACTCCGGTCCCGTTGCGCGTGACCTGGAGTTAATGTTCGACCCGTCAACTACCTGCTGCTCTGACATTGACGGCAAACCCTATCCGAAACCGACCTCACTTCCGAAACCTCCATTCCCTCCCGCTGCGCGAGCCGTCCGGGCAAGTGGCGAGGTCGCAGTCGAAGTTGTACTGGCTACAGACGGAAGTGTGGAAACCGCGTCAGCCATCAGCGGTCATCCATTATTACGCCGTGCGGCTGAAGCAGCTGCAATGCGCGCGCTGTTCGAGAATTCTGGCAAAATTACATCAAAACGCTTACTCCTAGTCTATGTTTTTCTGCTCTCTGATCCTGAACCGGAGAGACAAAGATATTCAAACCCCTACCGCATCGAGGTGCGCTCGTTATATGAGATAGTGGCGAATTGATCTATCGCTGTCTATTCGAACCTGGAATGCGATCAGTCCGTTTTCTTTAAGTGCTTGGTCGTGTGTTCCGTGACAGACGGAAAGAGGCTTTTAGCATCAGCAGGACCTAACTTCGTCGGGGATGAATATTCGGCGTCGAGCTCGCGCGGCCGGTCTGCGTCGTTTGAATCTTCCGGCAGCGCAGTTCGAGGGACCGTAAGAAAAATCCCGTTCAATATAAACCCAAGGCCCAGGAAGAAACATACAACACCGAGAGCTGCAATAAAGAGGATCTCGGAGTCACCCATCGCCATCGCAGCTATCGTGATGCCGAGCGCTGCTCCGGCACCAATGGTCGAGAGTATGGTTCCTACGCGCATTCTCCTCAGTTTTTTTTCAGCGGGCGACTCCAAAAACTTCTCTATCTCTGGCAGCACCTCTTCCGTTACCTTTGCGAGTTCCGTGGCCGAACTCATTTCACGGATCCTTCCCGCGACCGCCCGCCCTATCTCCTCGCGCGCCGAGGCGGCCGATTCGGTTATCTGGTCGGGCCGCGCCAACGCCGTCCTGACCTGCCTTAGGTCGGCACCGCACGAACGACAGAATTGATTTGCCTGTATGTCTTCAAGTCCGCATTTAGGGCAGAACATCGACTACCTCCGTCTTTAGATACCTAAGAATCGATACGCCTCGGAACTCGGCCAAGTTCAATTTTCGCCTTCAAGTGTCTTCTTTGCATCGGCAAGGGCAGCGCGCTGTTCGTCCGTAACCACCGGATAATGCAGATCCATAGATTCAAGCTTTTTGACGATGATCTCCGAGATCGCCAGCCTGGTGAACCATTTCTTGTCCGCGGGGATTACAAACCACGGGGCCGCCTCGGTCGAGGTTGCCGAGATCGCTTCCTCATACGCCTTCATATAGTCGTCCCAGTGCCCGCGTTCGCGGACGTCCGCCGCCGAAAACTTCCAGTTCTTTTCCGGTTCGGCTATCCGCGACATAAAGCGCTTCTTCTGTTCTTCTCGCGAGACGTTGAGGAAAAACTTCAATATATGTGTTCCGTTCTCATACAGGTGCTGTTCCCAGTCCCGAATGTGGTTGAAACGCTTTTTCCAAATATCCGGGTCGTTCTTTATTTCCGGCGCAAGCTGCTGCCCTTGCAGTATCGCTGGGTGCACCCGCACGACCAGGACCTCTTCGTAATGCGAGCGGTTGAATATGCCGATCTTGCCGCGCTCCGGCAAGGCCTTTTGGTGCCGCCAGAGATAATCGTGGTCGCGCTCTTCTGCCGAGGGCGCTTTGAACGACACCACATGGCAGCCCTGAGGATTTACCCCGCTCATCACGTGCTTTATCGCTCCGTCCTTTCCGGCCGCGTCCATCGCCTGGAACACTATCAGCAGCGAATAGACGTCCTGGGCATAGAGCATGTCCTGCAGCTCGGCCATCCGCTCGATGTTCGCCGCCAGATCCCCGCGTGCCTGCTCCTTGTCCTTATAGCCTGCCGTATTGTCGGCCTTGTGTTCTGCGATCCTTACCGGCTCGCCTTCTTTTATCTGAAATTGTTCGATGTTCATAGATCTGGTCAGAGTCTGGCTATCTTTTCCTCCATTTCAGCCAGCAATTTGTTGTCAACTTCGGGCAAAGCGTTCTCCGTCTTCAGGATATTAAAGAGTTGTATCGCATCTGAAAAACTTGCCCTCGCACGCAGTACATCGCCGAGGATGCTGTAGTTTTCTGCAAGGTTCTTTTTTGCCAACGCGATATCACGTCTTGCGTTCTTGTTTCCGGGATCCATCTCGGCGATCTGCTTCCATATCTCGATCGAACGTTCGAACGCACGATTTGATCCCTGCAGATCATTTTGAAGCCGTTTCGCGAGTCCCATCCGGTTATATATACGCCCGAGGTCGGTCTGATAAAAACGGTTGCGGGGTTCCCGACGGATCAGGACGGTGAACTGCTGCTCGGCCGCTTCGAGTGCTGCGACTGCGGCGGATGTTCGCTTCAGGTTGACCAAAACGACCCCTTTTCGATAGGTGGCCCGGGCAAGGTTATGGCGGGACTGGATGTCCGCCGGATCGATCTCTACACCGCGTTCTGCCGTCGAGATCGCTCGGCGGGAAAATTCAAGCGAGATTGCGTCATTGATCTCTTCGTAGATACCGCTGGCGAGCATCAAAACGCGCCATGCGATATGCCGCGTGCGTGCGTCGTTCGGCCGTTCCGCGAGCAATGCTTCAACACCCGTCACGGCTTTGGCCATTTCCTTTTCCGCGCGCTCCTGCTCGCCATTCCAGGAAAGGGCATTGCCGAGATCGGCATGGGTTACGAAAAAGACCTCGCGCGTTTCCCGCGCGTCGGGTGCGAGATCCTCAGTTCCCGCTATTGCCAACTCTGCAAACCGTATGGCCTCACCATATTCGTTATTTGCCTGATGGTACTGCGAAATTTCCGCAAGTGCCTTCAGGTATGACAACCTCACTGAGTTCTCGTCCGGAGCCTCCGCCAACAGTTCTTCAAAAAGACGCCGTGCCTCCATTAATGCAGAAAGTAAACCGGGCGTGTCACCTTGAGTAAATCGGGCGTTCGCTAGATGCCGAAAGTTCTCGGCAAGCAGCCGCCTGTTCTCAAAAGTGGAAGGCTGTCTTTGTCTTAAGGCATTTGCTTTCTCATAACTTGCCAGGGCTCCGGCGAGATCGCCCAGATTTGGCTTGCTCGGATGGCCTTGCAGCTCGCCGATCTTCTCGTAGGCGGCTGCCAACTCGGCCTCAAGCGTCAGGTCGCCAACGGCCTCGACCGAAAGACTGTCCAGATATTCGAGGGCGCGTTTGACCAATAATTCACGAGCTTCCGTAGAGCCTTCAAGTGTCTCTATCCTGGGGCTGATCTCAAACAGGAGCGCATTCGAGAGCTTTCTGACATCATCGAACCTCTTTTCGGCGCGATCGCGCTCCCGCCTTGCTTCTTCCGCCTGCCATAATGAGATCCCGAGACCGGCGAAAAGGGAAATGATAACTAACGCACCGGCTGCCACGGCCGCTTTGTTGCGCCGTATGAACTTTGATGCCAGATACGCGAACGTGTTCGGCCGAGCGAGTACTGGCCGGCCCGCGAGATATCGATCAAGGTCGGCAGAGAGCTCTTCGACTGACGTATAACGTCGATCGGGTTCCTTCTGGAGACATTTCAGGCAGATATTATCGATATCCGGGCTTAATGCCGGCCCATAAGGCACAGGGCGGTCCGATCTGCGACCGCGTACATAGCTTGGCTTTTCGGGATCCGAGCCCGTGATCGTCCGAATGATCTCGTCCAGGCTTTTCCCTTCAAAATGAAACGGTTTTTTTCCGGCTAACAGTTCGTAAAGGACAACCCCAAGACTATAGATATCGTATGCCGTCTTCTGCTTGAAAAAAAAAATCAGGTCAGGTGAGGCATAAGCCGGTGTAAACGCACGCATTACCGTTGCAGTTGTCTCTTCATCGGCTACGCCCTGGTCGATCATCTTCGCAAGGCCGAAATCGAGAAGCTTCGGTTCTCTATCTTGTGTTACAAGGATGTTTGTCGGCTTGATATCGCGATGAACCGTTAGATTTCTGTGTGCGAACGAAACTGCGGAACAGACCTTAAGAAAAAGCCGCAGCCTTTCCTCTATGGAAAGCCCATTTTCGTCGGCAAACAGAGTTATCGGCCGTCCTTCTATATACTCCATTGCAAAATACAGTTCGCCCAATTCGGAGATGCCTCCGTCGAGAAGCTGCGCGATGTTCGGATGATTCAATCCCGCGAGTATTTTGCGTTCGCGTCGAAATCTCTGCTCCGCTCCGCTGTCGGCCACGGTCTGCCGAATTATCTTCAACGCTACTCGCTGTTCAAACTCACCGTCTGACCGTTCCGCAAGAAACACGGTACCCATTCCGCCGTATCCGATCTCACGAACGATCCTGTATTTGCCAAACTCGCGGCCTTGATAGTCGGCCAGGTCGTCTTCGGGTGGTCTTGGGAGCTGAAAACCGTGGTTCTCGATCAGCTTCTCTCCCTCTCCGTGGGCATCGAGCAGCGAACGCAATTCCGATTCGAGAGCGCTGTTTCCGGCACACTCGGCGGTCACAAACGAGTCTCTCTCGCCCGGCGGCAGTTCGACCGCCGTCGTGAATAGCTCTTTTAGTCTTTCCCAGTCTTTTTGTTCCATCACAAGCGGCCTATTTCAGGACCGTTTCAATTCTCGTTGGAACCATGCCTTTGCAAATGTCCATTCTCGCTTTACCGTCGTTTCGGATATCCCCATCACATAAGCCGTTTCAGCTATGCTGAGCCCGCCGAAAAATCTCAATTCGACCAGCTTCGCTTGGCGTGGATCAATGCTCTCAAGCGATCTCAGTGCATCCTCCAACATCAGTAGCTCGATGCCCTTTTCATTTGAAAGGCTAATGGTCTCTTCGAGTATCACCCGTTCGCCCCCGTCGCGTTTTGCGGCCTTTCGTGCACGGGCATGGTCGATCAGCACCTTTCGCATCACCTCCGCTGCAACTGCGAAGAAATGTGCCCGATTCTGCCAGGTCACTTTCTCCCAATTGACGAGCCTCAGATATGCCTCGTGAACGAGAGCGGTCGCCTGAAGTGTGTGTTCCAGCCGCTCATTCTTGAAATAAGCACGCGCCAGCCTACGGAGATCTTCGTAAACGACCGGGAGCAATTCTTCCGGTGCGGTCTTATCTCCGGTCCCGATCCGGTTCAAGAGTTCGGTAACGTGCTCTTCCTCGGCCATATGCTAAAAGGGAACCACCAAATTATACAGACAATTTCAATATTATCGAATTTTTATGCCCTGGTGGGCTCTTTCGGGCCTTTATACCGCCTTAATTCATAGAGCAAAAAGCATACAGGAGATAGTTCTATGAGGCCCCCCAGATCCGTTCGTTCAAAAGTAGCGTTTCGCGGCAAGATCCTTACCTTTCTGATACTGGCCATCGCCATTATAGGCGGTTTTGGCTTGGCAGAAACTGCTGTTTCCGCGGATTTGCGCAGTATCGCCTCCTCGGTCTTTCGAAATGTACTGACAGACCGTCGAAACGAACCAAAAAAGGCCGCGCTGAATGAGAATATCTCCGGCAGGTTCATTTTCGAACTGGATAGAACGATCCAAAAGCTCGAGAACATAGGCAGTTCGAACAACGTTTCCCACCTTACCTATCTCGCGGATTCTGAGCCCGTTTTCTCGCCGGACGGTTCAAAGATATTGTTCCGCACGCAGCGCGATTCTGACTTTGCCCCTACGAACCTCGGCGAACTTTGGATAATGGACCCGGACGGATTCAACCAACGCCGACTGACCTTCAACTCTTCACAGGAGGGAAACTACTCTTTCTCCCGAAACGGGGAGAAGATCGCGTTTGAGGAATTATTCTCGGGACGTATCTGGGTCATGAACTCAGATGGTACCGGCTTGGCTGAGATCTCAGACCCAGACCTCGAATCTACCGACCCCTCGCTTTCACCTGATGGCTCAAAGATCGTATTCATGCGTGACGGCTATATCTGGATCTCTGATTCGGACGGCAGCGATCAGCAGTTGTTTTATGACAACGGTAACGCCGAACACCCGTTCTTCTCTTTGACGGGAGACAAGATCTACTGGATAGAGAGCGACACGATCAGGAGCGCAGATCTGGATGGTTCGGGGATCGAGATCGTGGTCGATGGCAGCGGCAGTAACTTCGACTGGTTTCAGGACGCCGTATTCTCACCGAACGGCGAAAAGCTGCTTTTCGAGTGCGAGCGTTTCAACACTCGTGGGATCTGCATTGCCCGGACCGATGGTTCAAACACGATCGACGTCATAGAGGAGAATGGAGAAGAGCTTGAAAAACCGGTCTGGTCACCGAACGGCTCGCAAGTGGCCTACATTCGAACCGGTGCGAACGGCCATCAACGGATATGGTTCGCGAACGCTAACGGAACGAACCGCTTTGAAGCTTTTGATACCGGTAGTCCCTCCCGAAGGATTGAGCGGCTTGCTTGGCAGCCGGAGTGCCAGGAAGGCGGCGGTGGTGGGATCGAGATAAATACTGACGGCCTCGTTTCGTGGTGGCGTGGCGAAAACAGCGCTGAAGATTCCTTTGGCAATAACGACGGCAATTATGACGTTGCGTTCTTCACACCGGGACGGGTCGGAAACGCATTCTATTTCAACGGCGAGGGAGGCGGTAACTTTGTCGAGATACCTGATGACGACTCTCTGGACGTCCAGGATGGTGATTACACTCTGGCCGGATGGGTAAACATTCAGCAAGAAGGGCGCGAGCACTACTTTTTCGGTAAAGGGGCCTGCTGCACTCCCTATAACTTTTATGTCGGCGTCGACGAAGACAACAGGCCATTTCTAGATGTAAGCCATGAAACCGGCGGCGCACGCGTGGCTGCCTTCGGCCACGAACTTGATCTTTATACCTGGACGCATCTGGCTCTTCGGAGAGAAGGTAACGAGTTCCGTCTCTATAAGAACGGCGAACACGTTGTCACCCACACCGAACCCCAGCCTATTAGCACCAACGAGGCCCCTTTCACGATAGGCAAGGGGGACGGGATGGAGCCTCCAGAGCTTACTGCTTTTGGCATGGCTGATGAGATCGTGCTATACGGTCGAGCTCTTTCACAGGGCGAGATCCAGGCTCTTGTGAACATGAGCGGACTCCGGAAAGTCGGTTCGTCTGAATGTCCGCCCGTCGAAAAATCCCGCATTTCAATAGGCGGGCCATTCCTTTGGCCGATCGCTCAGGGAAGAAGCGCCGAGGTCAATATCAAGATCTCACAGCCGGCCCCGGCAGGCGGAACAACTATCTCGCTCGAATCTGCTCTTCCATCCGGACTTACGGTTCCCGCAACTGTCACGATCCCTGAATTTTCGACCGAGGCCACGTTTGAGGTCACAACTCACATGTGGGATCCGGCGGTCTATTTCACTGTGGACATAACGGCATCTGAGGGGTCCGACACTGCTCGAACGACCGCGGTGCTGGCACCCGCCTCTCCCGATCTTGCCGCATCTGGCCTGATCGCACCGGCAACGGTAAACATTCTTCAAAATTTCAACGCGGATATCACCGTAACAAACAACGGACAGGTCGCAACCGGAAGTTACCGCGAGGACGAGATATGGATCTCGCAGGATCCCGTGCTTTTCAACGACCCCAGTGATACGTTCGTTGGCCTGAAGTTTGACAACAGCGGAATACTCGCTCCAGGCCAATCAAAGATATTTACGGCTACGAACATAAACATTCCATCGGCGGCGATCCCGACAGACGGCACCTATTATCTCTTCTACCGTGTCGGAAGAAATATTCCGGAGCGGTATGGCAATTTCCAGGATAACTACGCGTTCGTTCCGATCCAGGTCAATCGCAACCTGCCCGACCTCATCGCCGAGAACATCACCGTACCGGCCGAGATCGAACCCGGCGTTCAGTTCACCATCAACTGGGATGTAAGAAACGCCGGAAGTGCCGAAACGATAAATCCGCACCGCAGCGATCTTTATATTTCCTATGACGATGTTATCGGAAATGCCGATGACGTGTTGATCGCCCAACGCTTCTCACCGGCATTCGCCGCGGGCGAGAGCGCTTCATTCTCCGCTCAGTACACTGTTTCGACCCTGCCCGTTCGCCCATCCAGCGATGCATTGATCTACGTTGTGGTCGATGCGGCGGGCCAGGTCTTTGAGGACGACCCCGGCGGGCCCGCGGAAATGAACAACACGGCCTCCGTGCCTGTCCGCTTTGAATATAGGGTTCCGGATCTTCAGGTTGCCAGCGTATCTCCACCCGCGGAAGTCGATTCGGATACCCAATTTGCGGTCGAGTGGACCACAACCAACGCAGGCCTTCGTGCTTCCGGCCCAATGTATGAACGCGTTTACTTCTCCACGGATGACCAGGTGGGCGGAGACGTTCAGATAGGCGAGTTCATCTATAACAACCCGATCGCCCCCGGCGATTCGGTAACACGTATTCAGAACGTCAGCATCCCGACGAATGCGATCTCTGCGACAGGTGATTATTTTGTATATGTTCAAACGGACGTTTACAACCAGGTCAATGAGGGTGCGAACGAAGATAACAATATTACCTTTGCACCGGTCAGGGTCATTCGGCTGCTCAGGCCCGACCTGCAGGTCACCAATGTAACGAACCCCCCGACCGCATTTTTTGATCAGGAGATACAAGTTCAGTGGACCGTTTCGAACAACGGCACCGGTCCGACCAATTCGCCGCACTGGACCGATGAGGTCTATCTCGGCGTAAATCCGACGATGAATGGGGCGGACCGTCTAACGTCCGGGTCAAACGTAAGTTATCTAGATGTCGGCGAAAGCTACATTGCTTCGGCTACGATCAAAATACCGCGCGGCGCGACCGGTTCGTTCTACATCATTGCACGAACCGATGCGAACAATACCGTAAACGAAGAGAACGAGAACAATAATTTTTCAGCAAGTCCAATAACCATTAACGTTCCGCCGCTGCCGGACCTGAGGGTCTCGAACGTTCAGGCGCCGGCGGAGGGTTTCGGGGGTGCACCGATCTTGGTTTCATGGACGGTAACGAACCACGGGGACGGTGCCGTCCCGCAGAACGAATCGACCTGGCGCGACGCGATCTATCTTTCACGCGACACGGTATTTGACGGCAGCGACCGCCTGATAGGCTGGCGAGTTCGGAACGGGTCTCTGGCGGCGGGCAGCTCGTACACGGTGACCAATTTCGGCGTCGACCTTCCCGGCGATGCGTTCGGTGAATATTACGTTTTCGTGTTTACTGACCAGGCGGACCAGGTCTACGAATTTACGAACGAGGGCAACAACACGGACTATGACCGGGTCGGGGACGGATCGCCAATGAACGTTTTGGGAACGCCTCCGGATCTGATCATACCGTCGCCGATATCTGCGCCCTCGACGATAATTGCCGGACAACCGATCTCAACTACATTCTCTGTGCAGAATCAGGGTGCCTTCGACGCCGTAGGCACTTGGCGCGAGGCATTGTTCCTTTCTCCCGATCCGACTCTTGAGATCCAGGACGATATTTTCCTTGGGAATGTTGCGAGGTCGGGGCTTGCCGCCGGACAATCTTATACGGCTGCGATAAACGGCACCATACCGAACTGTCTCGAAGGTTCTTACTTCCTGATCGCCAAGACAGACATTTTCAACAACATCTTCGAGTTCGATCCGAAAGGGGACGGTGAGGGCAACAATCTAAGCGTTCCAAAACCACTGTCGATCACCAGTTTCACTCCCGATCTTACGGTTACGAACGTTACCGTACCTCCTGTGGTCGTGAACGGCGCTATGCCGATCTCATGGACTGTCCGCAATCAGGGTTCCGGTGCAACTGTCCAGACGGGCTGGTGGGACCGTGTATTCCTGTTCCATAACGGACAGCTGATCATCCTCGGCAGCTTCCAGCGCGTCGGTCCGCTCGCTGTCGATGGCGAATATACGCAGGATCAGGTCGTTTATCTGCCGCTCTACCTGCAGGGCGAAGTGGCGATCTTTGTTGACACGGATATCCAAAACGCTGTTCCTGAATGCGGCAACGAAGAGAACAACCGCGGTTTTGCTTTCACAGATGCTCAAAGCGAACTGCCCGATCTGCGGATAAACTCTGTCGGAGCGCCGGGTTCGGCTGCCCTTGGCAGCACGATCTCAGTAACCTGGACGGGCCAAAACTGGGGTTCGTCGCTTGCCGCTGCCAGCTGGGCCGATCGCGTCTATCTCTCGTCGAACCAGACGCTTGAGTGGGGCGATCAATTGCTCGGCGGCCAGCTTTTCTCACAGCCCCTTGCGCAAAACGCAGCTTATAACGGCCAGGCGAACGTGACGATACCCTCTGTGCCGGTTGGCAGCTACTATCTTCTCGTCGTGGCCGATGCGGGAGACAACATCGCTGAGGGTATAAACGAGAACAATAATGTAACGGCGATACCGGTAACGCTGACCACGCCTCCCGTTGATCTTCAGGTCACAAACATCGCGGTCGATCCTACGCTCTATTCCGGGCAATTTGCCGAGATAACCTGGACGGTCACAAACAACGGTTCCCAGACCACCGCTTCGGGTACCTGGTCTGATTGGCTCGTGCTCTCACGCGACTCGGTCTTTGACCCCTCTGATACCGTGCTTGCGTTCCAGCGACGTAACGGCGCACTTGGGCCGGGAGCGAACTATTCCGATTCCCGCACACTATCTCTGCCCCCGGGCTTGACGGGAGATTACCGAATTCTCGTTATTACAGACCGCCACAACGAGGTAGCCGAGAGCAATGAAGCGAACAATATGACCTCGGCACCGGTCGTGCTCCAATTGCCGCCGCCGGCTGAACTCAATATCACGAACATAACCCCGCCCGCGACCATCGCCTTGGGTGAGTCTGCCTCGATCTCATGGACGGTCCAGAACTCCAGCGTAAATCCCGCAGCCGGCACCTGGCAGGACGCAGTCTATCTTTCTACCGACCAGATATGGGACAGCGGTGATATCTACATCGGGCGCAAGGAACGCACCGGAACTCTCGGCGCCTTCGCGACATACACGGAGACTCTCGATACGGTGATACCGCCTGTCGAACCCGGCAGCTATTACGTCATCGTCAGAACGGATTCACGGAATTCGGTCCGCGAATCGAATGAGACGAATAACGTAGCCACTTCCGTTCTGCAAACCTCCGTTACCCTGCAAGGCCTTGAGCTGGGCACGCCGCTTTTGACTACGCTCACCACCGGACAGGAGCGTTTTTACCGAATTCTCAACGTCCCGGTTGACGAGACGATGCTTATCTCGCTCAACGGTGAGGAGGGTTCCAGCAACGAGCTCTATACCCGAGAGGGTTCGATGGTTTCACGGTCAAATTATGATCTCCAGGGCATGCGACAGGGAGAACCCGATCAGGAGAATCTGGTCCGGAACACCTCTGCTGAGAATTACAACTCGATGATCCGAGGCGACTTTGTCCCCGGCTCATTCAGAGAAGAACTTCGGCAGAACGACGAGAAGAAGAAAGACGAGCTGCTTGCGGCGCAGGCGGTCACATTGAGCGCCGAACTGATCCCGTTCAGTATCCGAACGGCGTCTCCCGGAACGGCCGGTAACGGCGGATACTCCATGATCGCGGTACGCGGTGCAAAGTTTCAGGAAGGCGCGACGCTAAAGCTTGTAGGAACCGAGGGCGAGATCGTACCGGTGCAGAATTATTTCTTCAATCCGACCGATGCGGCAGCTCTTTTCGATCTTCGCGGAGTTGCTCCGGGTAACTACCAGCTTATCCTTACTAATCCTGATTCGCAGTCTGCGGTCTGGCCGGAGGACTTCGTGATAACCCAGGGCGGTGGGGAACGCCTAAGGACCGAGATCTCCGGGCCGACAGAGGTGCGTGGTAATTTCTTTACACGCTATACCATCGCCGCTTCAAACGAAGGGCAGAACGACGCCATCGCAGTCCCAATTATCGTTATTCTTTCCGAGACAGCAAGAAACTACCAGCTCTCAACCGCGAACTATCTTGGCTTTACAGAGGTGGAGGGCGTTGCCTCCCTCAATACGGTACATTTCGACGTGGACGGAAAGCGTATTCTCGCACTTTTTGCCCCGATAATCCGAGCCGGTGAGAGCGTCAATATCGGTATCGACATCGCGTTCTCCAATCGCGGTACGATAACCGCTGAGGCCCTCTCGCCTATCTTTAACCGCGAGCTTTCGGATCTGGAGGACGAACTGAACCTCACCGTCCCTTCGGGGTCCGACGTTGCCAAATGTTGGGCTAATCTCGTTTTCAATGCTCTGCTCACAGCGTTGGGTGAGATCTTTCCGATCAAATGCGCTTCGGGAATAGCCAGAATCTTAGCTAAAGACGTGACCAGCGATACGGTCTCGAATGTGGCCGGCGGAGTACGTACAGGGAACTTTGGAGCCTTTGACACCCTAGTGGGAATCATATTCAAAGCGGGTCGCGCCATCGAAGACTGCTTTTTAGATGGAGTGAGGTACATCCCGCCTCTAAAGATCATCTCAATTGTGTGGGACATCTACCAACTCCTAAAGCTGACAAAGGAGTGTATAGACAAGACTGCTGCGTATACCGTAAACGTCCATACGAATTTGCCGAACGATCCCAACGACAAGGTCGGCCCGCTGGGTTTCGGCCCCGAGAAATGGGTGCCGCAGAAGGTCCCGCTGGAATATCGCATAAATTTTGAGAATGTTTCAACTGCGACAGCTCACGCCCATCGTGTCTTGATAGTGGATGACCTCCCGCCCACTCTCGACCCTAGAACCGTTCGCCTGAAGGAGATCGGATTCAAGCAATATCGTTTCGAGGTACCGCCAAACCGCGCGTTCTATCAGGCTCGCGTCCAACTTGGTGAAGATCTTGACAATATACAGGCCGATATTTCCGCCGGTCTCAACATAATGACAGGCAGGATAACCTGGACCATCACGGCCATCGACCCCGCGACGGGTGAGGAACCGGTCAGCCCATTTGTCGGCGTGCTCCCGCCTAACAATGAGGATCGCGACGGCGAAGGGTATGTGATCTTTACCGTCCAGCCGAAGGCCGACCGGCCGACACGTACCGATCTCGCGAACTTTGCGACTATCTATTTCGACGACAACGAAGCGATCGTCACGAATGTGACCTCCAATCTACTGGACGCGGACTTACCCGAAAGCGAGGTTGCCCCACTGCCCGCTACGTCCGAAACGCCGTCATTCAACGTCTCATGGGGCGGAAGTGACGACTCTAATGGATCCGGCCTGAACAAGGTTGACATATACTTTTCAGAAAATGGCGGGCCGTATGGATTATTTACCAGCAGCACAGGCCCGGGTTCGGCCGTTTTCACCGGAAACTGGGGCCGTACCTACCGGTTCTACTCTGTTGCAACAGACAATGCCGGAAATGTCGAGGAGTTGCCGGAGACGCCGGATGCGACCATTACAGTGCTTGGCGGAGCCTTTGAGGGAGATGTTGCTCCCAGGCCGGGTGGAGACAACGACGGCTCGGTGACCGTTGCAGATCTGACGCAGATCAGACGGTTTGTCGCGGAACTCGACACCGACCTTACGCTGAACGAGTTCCAGCGGGCCGATACGGCGCCACTAAATACTTTTGGTGACGGTATATTGTCCGTCAGCGACGTCGTCCAGGCACGCAGATATGCTGCGGGGCTTGACTCGGTGAATTTCGCAGCCGGCCCGAACGAGGCGGTCGATCCGGGCCTGGTAGTAAGGACGATCGACGGCAAACATAGCGACCTGATGCCAAGGGAGATCAGGCCCGTGGCCGTATCTCGGGTTGGTGATCGGGTAACGATAGCAGTTGACCTGGAGGCCCAGGGCGACGAGGTCGCAGTCGGGTTTACTCTGAACTTTGACCCGAACGTGATCGGCAACCCGACAAATATCACGCTTGGCCCGGGTGGTGTCGGCATGTCGCTTACAGCGAATACCTCACAGGCGGCTCAGGGAAGGATCGGCATTGTGATGGACAAAGACCCGACCCAGCCGATACCCGTCGGCACACAGCGGCTTGTTACCATCGACTTCGACGTTGCGCCGTCAAATCCCTCGACTGCACTGATCGCTTTTGGCAATTCGCCTGTCAGACGCGAAGTGGTTAACGGGCTCGCACAGACACTGAATACGACGTTCTCAGACACGGTCGTCTCACTCGTAGGCCCCACATCGGCGCCTGCGACGATCGCCGGACGCGTTACAACTACGAACGGTGGCGGTGTTCAAAACGTCGTTATAACGGTGACCAATGCCGCCGGAACATCGAGACGGGCAACGACGAACGCCTTCGGTTATTTCCGCTTGGAGGGGCTGGCGAGCGGACAGACTTATTCTGTCACCGCTTCGCGCCGTTCGTTCACATTTGATCCGCCCAGCCGTGTCGTGACTCTCGACGACGATATTGCCGATGTCGATTTTCGGGTACTTAGATGATCCTTGGGGGGAGCCATCACCGAAATTCGACCCCTTGGGCCGCCGAACACTCTCCCGGCGGCCCCTTTTCTTTGCCAAGTGCTTCCCAGACATTTACCATTGAGTTTTATGCTCAAGCGGTACATGCACAAACGGGAACGCCACTTCGCGATGTTGAACGACAATCGCGTAGTACGCCCATTTGAATGGGGTACGGAATTCCTTGTGAGCGGCGGATTAGAGCCGCATCAGCAGGAGACGCACAACACGCGCTCGCCAAAGGAGACCCTTTCCGCCTTTAGTAAGCAGGCAGTTGCAAACAGCGATGAATATTACGCGGCGCCTACGGATATCGAGTTCCGTCTGGAACCTAGGCTATATCCCTCTGCTGCGTCGATAAATGCTGCCGACTTGACGGAGCCGGTAGAGCAGATCGAGATCCCGGTGCTGACCTGGCCCAGCGCGGTCATCACCCCTTCGGTCGAGAACAACACCGCCTATGCCACCTACTTTCCGCACGAGAACAAGCGAGCGGCGGTAATTATTCTGCCGCATTGGAACGCGAAGGCGGGCACATATTTCGACCTTGCAAAGTTCCTCAATAGGGTCGGGCTTTCAACTCTGCGGTTGACGCTGCCCTATCACGAAGAGCGAATGCCGCCGGAACTTGAGCGCGCGGACCACCTTGTTGCGCCCAACGTGGGGCGTTCGCTGCAGTCCATTCGCCAGTCCGTGGCCGATACCCGCGCGGCTGTGCTCTGGCTAAAAGATCAGGGCTACGAAAAGATCGGTATTGTCGGAACAAGCATAGGCTCTTGCGTTGCCTTTCTGGCATTCGTCCATGACCGCAATATCGACGCCGCTGTCTTCAATCACGTTTCGGGCTATATGGCGGACGTGGTCTGGCACGGACTTTCGACCTATCACGTCCGCAGCAGCTTTGACGACAATATAACGCTTGACGAACTGCGCGAATACTGGATGCCCGTCTCGCCGATGGCCTATATGGGAAAGCTCGCCGCACAACCCTGGCGCCCGCAGCGTTACATTTACACGCTTTACGACCTTAGCTTCCCTGTCGAACTCTCGCGAGACGTGATGCGCGAGCTCCGCCGTCACAAAATAAAACATAGCAAAGCCGCCATTCCCTGCGGCCACTATACGCTCGGCGAAAAACCCTGGGTGTATCTGGACGGATACAAGATCATCCGCTATCTGCATAAACACCTCAAATAGCATCGCGACCGGGCATTCTGCCGATGGCGGCCAGCCTCAAACCCGCGTCGTGTATCTCTGACGAATCAAGGGCGAAGAACCAATTCGGGATCTCTCCCATCAAACGCATACGTTCCGCGATTCATCAAATCAGTGCTAAAATTCTGGACGTTCGCCAATGACGTTACTGCCTGCAAATCTTTCTGACCTGGTAAGCGAATCGGCCGCTCGGCTCGTGTCCCGGGCGGACAACGCTCGCGGACTGCTTGCCGGAGACATTGCTGAAAGAGTCACCAAGGCTGTCCAAAAGTATCTTTTGTCGGCTGAACCGGATGCCGACAGGAACGCGATTCGGGAATTTATAGACGAAATGCGGGCAGACGACCTGTGTCTGATAATTGCCTGCGAACGGGGTAACGAAAAGGCGTGGGAAGATCTGGTTGCAAATTTTGATGCGACGGTAAAGTCGGCGGCGCGAAAGATGACCTCCAATGCCGAAGATGCTGAAGACCTCGCAGGCTCGATCTGGGCAGAGCTTTATGGCCTCAGGCAGGACGCCGAGGGAAATAAAAAGAGCAAGCTGGCCTATTATTCCGGCCGTGGCTCGCTGGCCGGGTGGCTCCGGGCAGTGGTCTCGCAGCTTGCGGTAGATGAACATCGCAAACAGTCGCGGATGGTCCAGATAGAAGAAGACCGGGAATTTGAAAATCTGGCTGCTGAATCGTCGATCTCCAACAATGGCATGGTCACACATGCCGAAACTCCCGAAGATCTGCTAACACGGGATGAAACTGCCGCTGACATTTTCGAGGCTCTCCGAGATGCGTTCGTTGGTTTGGAGGCCGAAGACCGTCTGATCCTGAAGCTCTATTATTTCAACGGCTTGAAACTAAAGGACATTGCCGCGACTTTCGGTTACCACGAGGCGACAGCCAGCCGCAGGCTATCGAGAATTCAGGCCGATATCCGAAAGAAGGTCGAAAGATCTCTCAGAGACGAGCACGGATGGACAGACAGCGAGGTAAAACGCCACTTGGCCGCCGCCGCTCAAAAGCTTGGGATGTCGCTTGAAAAAATGCTTGCCGCTCTTATGTTTATGGCGATTTTGCAAGAGATGTGGTCTGTGAGCGTTCTCTAATTAGACCGGCGGGGCCGGGTATAAAACGATGGAAACGGGTTTCGACAAGGAAATAGATGCTCTGCTTCGAGACCGCGGGTTACGAACGATAACTACCGCGGAGCGCTCGATCGCGAGCGAACATCTCGATGCAGACGCACTCTCAGGTTTTGCGGAGAACGCTTTGCCTGTCAATACCCGCGCGGTGTATGTCAGCCATTTGGCCGACTGCGACGATTGCCGTGCGGTCCTTTCGAACATTATCACGATGCAGGAACCGACTGCCGTGAATGAGGCCTTTGCCGCGCAGGTGATCGAGTTTGCACCCGTGCCATGGTATCGAAGACTTCTTCGGGGGCCGAACCTGGCTTACGTCATGGGCGGGCTCGTTCTTATATTTGGGGGGCTTATCACGGTCTCGATTTTGCAGAACTCAGCTACTGAGTCCGATTCGGCAATTTCCCAGGCAAGAGAGATGCAGCAGCCGGTCCGCGGCCCGATGATGGAAGATACTGACACTTTTGCCTCGAATGCAGCGTCTTCCGAGGGCGTGGCCGCGAACGCCGCCTCGAACGCAAATACCGTAATTCCAAAGCCAATGGAGAACGACGTGGCGCGTTCGCCGGCCAATGTTTTATCCGAGCGAAGGGATGAAAGCGAATCGGCTCGTGAGCTCTCGGCGATGCGTCCAAGCGCGACACCGGCTCCTCCCGCCGGCGATTTCCGGGAAGGGACTAATTTAGCAGACGTGGCTGCGGCGAGAGATGCTGAGGTGGACGACCTGGTAGCCCGCCAGCAGCAGGCTCCGGTCGCAGGTGCCCCGCCCGCGACACAGGCCGGCCCAAGCCGTAACATTCAGCGTGACAATCGCGCTCTCGAAGAAAGAGCCCGGGCGGTCCGGCCCGCGGCAAAATCATCGGAAGCCACGACACGCGTGGTCGGCGACAAGAACTTCGAACTACGAGACGGTGTATGGTTCGACTCTGCCTACAAGGGCGAGGCGACGGTCGATGTCCGCCGCGGCTCCGAAGAGTATCGAAAGCTTGACTCGGGTCTACGTCTGATCGCACAGCGTTTCCGCGAACCGGTAGTAACGGTCTGGAACGGTAAGGCTTACCGGATCGAGTAGCGCCTACTTTCTGTATAGTTTCTCAACTTCCAATTTTGTATCGGCACCTGTCCAGGCGCGGGCAAACTCGCGTTCGACGAGCATTGCCGAGTCCGACTTTCCTTGTTTACGGAGCGCTTCGGCAAGTCCGAAAAGTGCCCTTCCGCAGCGGGGGCTGCGCGCTATCTCGTCGCGATAGGTCTTCTCGGCCTCGGCGAATTGGCCGTCACGCAGCAGTGCTCGGCCAAGCCATTCGCGAACCGGCAGGTCCCAGTCTGGCGGCTCGGCGTAGTTGATCTTCTGTTCCGCAGCAAGAGCAGAGCGAAGCAGTTCGATCGCCCGAGCTCTATTGCCCCGCGACTCAGCGATAAGTCCGCTCAACATTGGGTCTGCGACCCCAAGCACCGCACTAACGGGATTCGTGAACAAGAAAGCTTCGGCGGGGATCTTGGCCCCGGTCTGACGCATTGCAGCGAGCTCCATTTCCGCGTCGGCCGCACGCCCGGTTTCGGCGAATGCCGCACCGCGGGCAAAGTGCCAGTGGGCGAGTGTCGTAAGCATCTTGGCCGAGGGCCGCGGATATGCCAGAGCTTCGTCCCATCGATGGAAGCGGACATTGACGACGATCGGATACGGCATGAACATCTCTACCGCTGGAACATCCTCCACATTCGGCCCGGCGTTCGCTGCAAGCTCGTTGGCCGTTTTTATCGCTTCGGCATAGTTGCCGCTGCCTGCAAATGAAGCGGCAAGCATGTGGATGTTGTGGTTGTAATACATAAGCGGATAAGCTCCGCTTGCCCCGCTTCGCTCGATGTAGATTCGGTCGGCAATTATTGCCGCCTGGTTGCTCTTTATCGATTCTTCATAGTCACCGGTTCTAAGGTAGATATGCGACGGCATATGCACCAGATGGCCTGCGTTCGGTGCCAGCGTTCGTAGCCGGTTCGCCGCGGCTATGCCAAGTTCCGGTGTCGGACTGGCCTCGACCGCGTGGATATAGTAATGATTTGCTCCGGTGTGGTTCGGATTTCGCCGCATTACGCCCTCTAGTACGGCAATGATCTCCAGAGTTCCCGGAGCCGGCTTTCCGTCCAGCGTCCAAAGCTGCCAAGGCCTAAGGTTCATCATGCTTTCGGCGTAAAGCGTGGCGGCGTCCAGATCGTCCGGATAATTCTTTACAAGTTCCGCCATTGCTGCCTTGTAATCGGCGGCCAGCTTCGCCGGATCGGCTTTCGGGTCCGCGGAATAACGTTTTGAAAGAGCAGCGATATAAGCCTGTTCCACGGGGGTTGCTTTTGGAGCGAGGGCAATGGCTTTTTGCAGGTATTCATAGGCAGCTGCAAATCTCTCAGAATTAGCCGGGTCATTGTAGTTGGCACCCAGGCCCAGTGCGATTCCCCAGTAGGCCATCGCCAGGTCGGGGTCGAGCTCGGCTGCGTGTTTGAATGACGCGACGCCTTCGTCGTGATTGAACGCGTAAAGATATGCAAGGCCCTGGTTGAAATACTTCTGAGCCTCTGGATTTGTGGTCGAAACGGGGCGGTCAATATCGCCTAGCCCTTTGTCCAGCCAAACGGTCTTTTTTTTCTCATTCCTTTCGGCCGTCGGGGAAGGGCCATGTTGGTGTTGGGCATTCACAAACAAAACGGTTATCAAGATCAGAGCCAGAGATCTCATGATGTTTCCTCCTTCAGCTGTAGTGTTTGCCGATTTGGCGCGTAATATATAGCATATTGAGGAGACAAACAAATCGATGAGACATTACTGGTTAATTACAGCTGCCTTTAGTATTTTTCTGACGGCCGGTGCCGTAGCCCAATCCCCAGCCCAGAAACCCGATCCGGCGATAACAAAGATGATCTCCGAGGTTTCCGCATCGAGACTTGAGGCGGATATACGCAAGCTGGTCTCCTTCGGGACGCGTAATACGCTCTCTGAGCAGGACGATCCCGAACGCGGCATCGGTGCGGCCAGGGACTGGATCTATGCTGAGTTCAACAGGATAAGCGAAGCATGCGGCGGATGCCTCACAGTTGAAAAACAAGCGTTTGAACAGCCGAAGGCCCCCCGGATCCCCGAACCGACCATTTTGACCAACGTTGTCGCAACCTTGAGAGGGGCGACCGACCCGGACAGGATCTACGTCGTCTCGGGACACTACGATTCGATGTGTACCTCGCCGACCGACGGCAAATGCGATGCACCGGGTGCAAATGACGATGCCTCCGGAACCGCGGCGGTCATTGAATTGGCCCGGGTGATGTCTCAGCGTAAATATGACGCCACGATCATATTTATGGCTGTGGCCGGCGAAGAACAAGGCCTGCTTGGTGCCGCCTATTTTGCGGAACAGGCTCTTCAAAAGAAATGGAACATCGAAGCGATGATAACCAACGATATCGTCGGTGGAGTTACGACTAAGAAAGATTCCCCTCACAGGGATCGAGTTCGTGTTTTCAGCGAAGGTGTCCCATCGAATGAGACAGAGCAGCAGGCCGCGACCAGACGCAGCGTAGGCGGCGAAAACGATTCGCCCTCGCGTCAATTGGCCCGTTACGTAAAGGAGCAGTCCGACCGGTATATCAAGGATTTCACGGTCTGGATGATCTACCGCAGAGACCGATATGGCCGGGGCGGCGACCATATTCCGTTCTTGGAAAGGGGGTATGCGGCCGTTAGATTTACGGAGCCTGACGAGGACTACAACCATCAGCACCAGAACGTCAGGACGGTTGACGGCGTTTTCTATGGTGATACGATCGACTTTGTCGATTTCGAATATGTTGCGAACGCCACGCGTGTGAACCTAATAGCTCTTGCCTCGCTTGCAAATGCACCTGCTAAGCCAAAGAACGTTGGGATCGTTACGGGGCGGCTGACGAACGACACGGATCTGCGTTGGGACGCGAACACCGACGCCGATCTTGCTGGTTACGAGATTGCCTATCGCGACACGACCGCCGCCGAATGGACGAACTTCATACCGGTAGGCAATGTAACCGCCTTTACGGTAAAGGACATGTCCAAGGACAACTACTTTTTTGGTGTCCGTGCCGTCGATAAACAGGGCAATCGAAGTCCGGTGGTTTATCCCCGGCCGGTAAGGTAAGGCCTCCTCCTATCCCGGCCCGATCGGCCTCTTCTGGTACGTCAGCTCTCCAACGCCTTGGCCGGAGTCTTCTCTCCGGCTTTGGCCATTTTCCGCATTTGTGGCATCTTAGTAGGGCTGAGTCCTCACTCGGTCCGAATGCGTCGCCAGAGATCCCGCATGGCAGCCTCAAGCCGAACTCGCAAACACTCGATGTCTAAACAAAGAAATTCCTCGATCGTACGCCCCGGGGTCAGGGTCGGTATCCTGCTTGCATTAGCGGCCGTCATTTTTGCTCTTGGAGCCGGGCCGGTTGTCGCCCAACGCGAATACCCGATCGCGGAAATTCAAGGGAGCGGAAATTTCTCGCCTCTCCAGGGACGTAAGGTCCGGACAACGGGCGTGGTGACTGCCCTGTATCGAACGGGTTTTTTCATTCAAACCCCAGACGACAAAACGGACGACGACCCGCTGACCTCCGAGGGAGTGTTTGTTTTCACTCGCACACCGCCGCCGAAAGATGCAATGGTCGGAAACCTGGTAAGCGTTACGGGAACGGTAGAAGAATTCCGCCCGCGAAATGATCTGAATACCTTGCCGCTTACCGAGATCGTCCTTGATCAGGGACGCGGAGCGCTTCGCGTCTTGGCAACTTCACAACCGCTGCCCCACCCGATCGAAATAACAGAAAAGGATTTCGCCTCAAACCAGATAGACCAACTCGAACGTTATGAGGGGATGCGGGTTCGCGTTTCTCTTACCGTGGTTTCGCCTACAGGAGGACAGGTGAATATCAGGGCGTCACGGGCAGGATCCAACGGTACCTTTTTCGGTGTCGTCCGGGGCACACCCCGCCCGTTTCGCGAACCCGGGCTCGATATTTTCGAGTATGTCTTTCTGAGACAAGATGAAAAGGAACGCCTCAGGGCACAGTTTCCCCGGCTTCCGATGTTCGACGGCAATCCTGAAAAGTTTCGCGTTGAAAGCACGGCACAGCCGGGCTCTTCGGTCTTAGATGTTGCGGTAAGGACCGAGATCGACGATCTGACCGGCGTATTGCATTATGCCTTTCGCAATTACACGATCTTCGTCGATCCGGACAGCAAGCATACGGTGGCAGGTTCTAACACACCCAATCCGATGCCTGTCCCCGTTTCGGGCCAGCTGACGGTGGCGGCCGTGAACCTCGAGAATTTCTTTGACGACGTCAATGATCCGGGAATGAACGAGGATGTGACCACAAAGGACGGATTCGAGGCCCGTTTGAAAAAGATATCCCTCGCCTTTCGAACCGTGCTCCGAAACCCGGATGTTATCGCGGTTTCAGAAGCCGAGACGCTTTCCGGCTTAAAACGTCTTGCGGCCCGGATCAATGAGGACACACGCTCGGGCGGCGGAGACGATCCGCGATATGAGGCTATCCTTCTTCCGGGCAACGACCGTCGAGGTATCAACAATGGCTTCTTGGTCAAAACGTCGAAAGTACGGGTGGTCGAGGTCGAACAACTTGGTAAAGACGAACGGTTCAGAAATGCTCGAACGGGTGATGACAATTTTCTGAATGACCGTCCGCCGTTAATGATAAGGATATCCGTCGGCGAAGGCGATTCACAGACCTACGTAACGCTGATAGCTAATCACCTACGCTCATTTCTTGGCTATTACGACCCGAACCAGGCCTCCAACGTCAGATCGAAAAAGCGGCTGCAGGCCGAGTTCCTGTCGTCGGTCGTCGAAGGCCGTCTCAAGGCAGATCCTTTGGAACGGCTGATCGTTTTGGGCGATCTTAATTTCTACCAATTTCCAGACGGCATACTCGATGTGACCGGCATCATCTCGGGCAGGCCAGCCTCGAAAGAGGAGGTGATGATATTCTCACCGGTAAGTTACACCCCGCCCCTTGTCAACCTCGTTGACCTGATAGACCGCGGCCAGCGATATTCTTATGTCTTTGACGGAAATGCCCAGGTTCTCGACCATATCCTGGTGAGCGAATCGCTTCGCAGGCAGGTTGCGGGTTTCGGTTATGCCCGCCTCAATGCAGATTTTCCTGAGATATTTTTCAACGACCCCGATCGCCCCGAGCGCTTTTCCGATCACGATCCGGCCGTTGCCTATTTTACCCTTCAGGCATCTGACAATAATTGATGCGAGCCGCACTTCATTTAAGGAACTCCTAACAAAAATAACGCGGAAAGAGATATTGCCCTCATTAGAGTCTCCTTCCGCGTTCTGTTATGCGAGTGTGGGCCTGGGGGTCTACTTCGTCGCAATGTAATATGTGTTCATAAAGTCATGTTCGAGATATTTCTTCTCAACATTCTTGAACCCGGCCTCTGTCATCATCTCGATCGCCTTCTCTTCACCCCACATTGCTCCAAGCCCCGCTCCGCCCGAAGCGAGCGACACGGTCATGCAATGGGTCAGCGAGATCGTATAGAGCCAGGGAGCTACCGGAAGTTCGAGGTTCTTCTCCAGATGCGACGATCCGGTGATGTCCTGCACCAGATAAACGCCATCGGGACGTAGCGCCTTTGCAATTGCTGCCAACATTCCCGCAGGGTCTGCCTGGTCATGGATAGCGTCAAACGAGGTGATCAGGTCATATTGCTCGACGTCGCCGAAATTTGCGGCGTCTCGCACCTCGAACCTCACGTTCGCCAGCCCATTTTCCGCAGCTTCTTCATTTGCCCTTGTTATGCCCTCATCGGAGATGTCGTAACCCGCGAACCGGCTATTGGGAAACTTGGCCGCAAGCATTGTCATTGCCTTGCCCGATCCGCATCCAACGTCGAGCACATCGATGCCCTCTTCGAGCCTCTCCGTCAGCCCCGGTACGAGCGGAAGTATGTGGGGTTCCAGGGCCGCGACCACCGTTTGTGCGCTTTCTGCGGCCATTACCTCGTGAAATCGAGGATATTCGGAGTAGGGCACTCCGCCGCCGTTCCTAAAACTTTCCACCAGCCCTTCCTCCACCCCTGCAAGCACCGGTATGAATTCCATGGCCGAGGCAAAATTATAGGGCCCGCTGCTTGTCAGATACGCGGCATGCTCGGCAGGGAGTTGATAGGTTCGCGTTTCCGGAAAATAGTTGACGACGCGGCCCGTGACCATTGTCCCAAGCCATTCGCGAACATAACGTTCGTTCAGCCCTGCGGCATTGGCGATCTGTTCAGACGTGGACGCCGGCAGATCGGCCATCGCCTCAAAAAGCCCGGTCCGGTTGCCTAGGCTTAGGGCAAGAGCGATCGCACTCTTGTTAAGAACGTCGAGAAGGCCCTCGGAAAATGCTTCCGCCTTCTTTTGATTGTAGGTGCTATCTAACATCATATCTCCTTATTATATACATAAATATTACTAACGGCTCCTGCGGCTCACACGAGCCCATTAAGATCCTATTGCCTTTGTTCCGCAAATGTCTTGAGGAATTTCTGAAGATCTTCTGAATTTTTCCTTGGCCCTTCCTTTTGCACATCGAATTGAAATTTACCTTCCGTTCGGTTCTAATCCGTTAAGCGACCGGATGAAAGCCCTTTTCCTTACATCGTTTGCATTGACTGCATTCGCTTTTAATTCCATCCTTTGCCGAATGGCACTCGGCACGGGCGAGGCGGATGCCGCCGGGTTCACATTTGTGCGGCTTTCGTCCGGGGCACTAACGCTCTGGCTGCTCCTCGCCCTGTCTGGTAAGACGAAAAATGTCCGAGATTTAGGAAACTGGGCTTCGGCATTTTTTCTGTTTGCTTATGCCCTTGCGTTCTCGTTCGCTTATCTGGGCCTGACTGCCGCGACCGGCGCTCTTATTCTCTTCGGAGCCGTTCAGCTTTCGATCTTTGGCATCTCGGTGCTCAGGGGAGATTCCCCGTCTGCGGCCGAGTGGAGCGGCTTGGTCGTCGCCACGGCCGGATTGGTCTATCTTGTTCTGCCCGGGCTTTCGGCTCCGCCATTTGTCAATGCCCTTCTTATGATGTTGGCCGGTGTTGCGTGGGGGATCTACACGTTGCGAGGACGCTCGAGTGCCGACGCATTTTCTGACACGGCCGGTAATTTCATTCGTTCGGCACCGATGGCCGCGCTTGCGACACTTCCGGTCATCTTTTATGTCGATGTCTCGACGTGGGGTCTTGTTCTTGCCGTGATCTCCGGTGCTGTTGCTTCCGGTTTGGGATATGTCACCTGGTACGCCGCACTGCGTTACCACACGCCGGCACGGGCCGCCGTTCTGCAGCTCGCCGTTCCGCTAATTACCGCGATCGGCGGGATCATCTTACTTTCCGAGTCCGCAGACGCTCGATTGCTGCTTGCCGGGATCTTGATCCTGGGCGGTATCGGGGCGACCATTTTCGGTCGAAAGAGTTGACATACCCGAAGCCGAAAGTAATAATCTGACACTTGCTCTTTGCGAACCGAAATACGTATCGGGTGCCGGAGATATTCGGCAGTTGAGGGAAGTCGGGTGCAAATCCCGCGCGATCGCGTCACTGTAAATCGGCCTTTTCGATCAAGCCAGGAACCTGTCCGGATACGTTCTCGTCCCAGCGATGTTTCGCGTCAAGACATCGGCGGCTGATCAGGTATCTTCGATGCCCTGTTTTTCTCGTCCGTTGTGAAACGAGACGGTTAGCAGGGCATTTTTGTTTGCATTTCGGGCTGCCGGTCAAATGAAGCTGAATAACCGCAGGATCAATAAGGTTTCACCTTTATTATCGCTTTCCTTTTTGCTTGTAGCATTTATGGCCGCGGCTTGTGTGAACACTGAGCCGGCCGAGCCGGGAAATGGGTTGAGATCCTTCCACGATGATCTTGGAAGAGAGGTCTTTCTCCCTGCCGAGGTCACACGGGCGGTCTCGCTTGCCCCGAGCGTCACGGAGATGGTCTTTGCCGCCGGAGCGGGCGACAGGCTTGTCGGTGTGACCACTTATTGCAATTTTCCGAAGGAAACAGAGCCGATCAGAAAGATCGGGGACACTCAAACCCCGAATATCGAATCGATCGTGGCCCTCAAGCCCCAGATAGTTTTGGTCTCGACCGCCTCGCAGCTTGAGGCCTTCATGAATTTGCTGGAGCAGCAGCGGATCGCGGTCCTTGTAATGGATCCGCGGTCCATTGACGATGTCCCCCGGCATTTGGTTCAGCTTGGCAGAATATTTGGAACCGAGGAAACAGCGGAGACCCGGGCAACAACCTTTGCAGGACGGGTCAGCTATATCAGGCATCAGGTACGATATGATCGTTCATCTCCGGAAAACGGGTACATCAGAAAGCCTGTAAGGGTTTTTGTACAAATATCCAAAGAGCCGTTGTTCACCATCGGCCGAGAGTCGTTCTTAAATGATGCTATTGAGATCGCGGGCGGTATTTCGGTAACAAAAGACGTTCCTGGTGGCTATCCAAAACTCAGCAAAGAAACGGCTATGGCCCTGGACCCGCAGGTGCTGATCCTTTCAGATAGCGAAGACAACCGCGAACCGAACGCGGTTTTCGCAAAGTCGCCTGCGGTAATTGATCGAAGGGTCTATCGGATAAACGCCGACATACTTTCCCGGCCCGGCCCTCGCCTGGTTGACGCTCTCGAGGAGATAGCGAGCAAACTGAGATCTCAGGATCACGGAGAACCGAAATGACCGGTTCCCAACTTTCAGTTCTCCGGACCTGAAAGCAGACAGCATTTGGCAGGATCAGATTGCAGAAGAGAATTTCGGCCTTCATTGTTTTAATTGCTGCATTGGCGGCGGTTCTGGTGCTGGCTGTCTCGGTTGGCAGCGAAAGCATTTCGATCTTTGACATGACAGAACAGGGGCGGGTGATATTGTTCGACATTCGCCTGCCGCGCGTGCTGCTTGGAGCATGTGTCGGCGCATCGCTTGCGGTGGCAGGTGCTTCGCTCCAGGCACTGCTGAGAAACCCGCTTGCCGAACCATATCTTCTTGGCGTCTCGAACGGGGCAGCGTTGGGAACGCTGCTCGCGTTCGTATTGCTTGACGGCGTTGTGGGGGCAAGGCCGCTAATGGCATTTGCGGGAGCCGGCATCGCGACATTTGCCGTTTACCAGATGGCGCGGACCCGTGCGGGAATGAACGTAGAGCGACTTGTTCTTTCGGGCGTAATCGTAACCACATTTCTTTCCTCGATCATTGTTCTTCTGACCAGCCTGCTCGACGCGGCGCGGCTTCGCGGTTATACATTCTGGCTTTTGGGCGATCTGTCGCAGGCAACATATGACGGGTTCTATATGACGCTGGCCGCGGCGACGGCAGGAACGCTCCTGCTTTCTTCACAGGCAAGGGCGCTGAACCTGATGATGATCGGTGAACGAGACGCTTTCGATTTCGGTGTCGAGGTCGGCCGCGTGCGGATGATCGTTTTTGGTTCTGCGAGCGTTTTGGTAGGAACCGCCGTTGCCGCCAGCGGATCGGTCGGGTATGTAGGGCTGATCGTTCCGCATCTCGTCCGGCTCGCAGTCGGAAGTGATAACCGGATGGTCGTACCGATGTCAGCGCTCGCCGGAGCGGTCTTCGTTGTCCTTGCGGACACTCTCGCGAGAACGGCCCTCGCACCCAGGGAGCTGCCCGTCGGCGCGATAACGGCGCTGATAGGTGCCCCGCTGTTCATTTATCTGTTGCGAAGGGCATAAATGAGAAGGGCTTAAAACGCTATCTCAAGCTTGATTAGTAACTACTAATTGAACAATTACTAATTAGTTGGTGTGCAGATGCTTTCGATAAAGGAAATTTCAGTCAAATACGGGCCGTGTGAAGTGCTGAAAGACATCTCGTTCCGGCTTGGTGAGGGCGAGATCATCGCTCTGCTCGGACCGAATGGGGCCGGCAAGACAACGCTGATCAAGGCAGTTAATGGGATGGTCCCGGTCGCCAGCGGAGGGATACTGCTCGACGAACAGCCGCTCGCGGCATATTCGCGACGGCAAGTTGCGGCCCGGATCGCGGTCGTAGCACAGGAAACCGAGACGCGTTTTCCCGTGACGGTCTTGGAATACGTTCTGGCCGGGCGCTTTGCACGCGGGGCCGCCTTCGGTTGGGAAACTGCGGAAGACATGGCCGCTGCCGAACGTGCGTTATCGGCTTGCGACCTTGCAAATTTCGGATCGCGGCTGATGAACGAGCTTTCCGGCGGCGAGCGGCAGCGGGTCGTTCTGGCACGGGCGCTCGCGACCGAAGCACAAATATTACTGCTCGACGAACCGACCGCTAATCTCGACCTTGCTCACCAGGCGATGATGTTCCGGCTGGTCCGCGAACGGTGCAGCACGGCGGGACACTCGGCGATCGTGATCACCCACGACCTTAACCTTGCGGCGGAATTTGCCGATAAATTGCTGCTGCTGAAACACGGCAGGATACTTGCCGCCGGAAAGGCAGCGGAAGTAATGACGGAAGCGAACATAAGGGAGGTTTTTGGTGTGAAAACGTTGCTGGACGTAAATCCGGCAAGCGGAAACTTGCGGATAACTGCCGTTTTTTGATCGCGGCGACTCTCCGGCAACTGTCTCCCGGTCGGCGGCAACTGTCTCCCGGTCGGCGGCAACTGTCTCCCGGTCGGCGGCAACTGTCT
>CALMAH010000037.1 GCA_937859595.1 uncultured Acidobacteriota bacterium
TTAACCCGTTCCACTTTGGACATTTTAATGCAAAAAGTGGAACGATCTTGCCAAAAACCACGCCGCTTGCCCCTTTGTCTCACGTAAGCAGCGTCGTTTTTCTTTAGTGAGACAATTTGTCGCCGCAAACGCAAGCAGCATAGGCACTTAACCTGTCTCACTTTGGACATTTTAATGCACAAAATGAGACAAATATCGGTAAAAGAATGCAAAAAATGTGGAAATATAGTACATCCTTCCCAACCCGGCGGTTCACCACGTCACAATTCGCGCCCGATCCGTCTCAATTCTGGGACGCGAACCGCAATTCCGCTAACTTTGGGCTGGAATTGGCGGCTGCCGATCGTATTCGCCAACCGCCCGTTCCAAACCAATGCAACCGATCGCGTTTTCGCCTTTTCAAGTTTCGTTACTCGCCGCGGCGCGGTGCCTCAGGCATCTGGCCCGCCGGAAAACGGGGCAGCAATTCGTCACGCATGGAGAGTTTGTAAACCGCGTAGGCGATCACCATGGCCCCCTGCCGAAGATCTTCGGGGATGATGCGTTCGAAGGTGTCCAGATTGGTGTGCCATGTGTGTGTGCCGTATTCGATCGGGTCAAGCTGGGTGCCGATGCCCGGCAGCCCGGCGTTGTTGAACGAAGTGTGGTCCGAACCGCCGATGTTCCGGCTGCGCGTAGCGATCACGCCTTCGACACCCATGAAAGAATAAGGCCCGACGATCTCGCGAAGTATCGATGCCGTCTCCGGCGGTCCGAAGACCGTCATCCCGCGGATCCGGCCGGTACCGGTGTCGTGATTGAAATAGCCGCCGAACTTATGCCACGCCGGGGTCGGGTTTTCCGCCGTACCGTAATGTTTCGCAACATACGCCTGCGAACCGAGCAGCCCCTGCTCCTCGCCCGACCAAAGAATGACGCGGACGGTCCGCCTCGGCTGTATGCCAAGGGCCTTCAATATTCGGGCGGCTTCCATCATTACGGCACAGCCGGTCGCGTTGTCGGTCGCACCTGTCGCCGCGTGCCACGAATCCAGATGGCCGCCGACATAGATCACCTCGTCGCGTTTGTCGGTGCCGGGGATCTCGGCGATCGTGTTGTATTGTGTGCGGCCGTCGGGATGGGTCGTGTTGCTTATGTCGAATTCAAGCTCAACGTCGCGACCCATCTTCATCAGCCGGACGATGCGGCCAAAATCTTCGTTTCGCATTACAACGGTCGGGACCGTCTTCGTAACGTCATAGTCGCCGCGTGCGAACGAGAATGCTCTGATCTGGCCATGTTCGCGGCCGGCGTCGTTGACACGAACAAGAACGCCGCTCTCCATAAAGAATTTGTTTACCTGGTCAACGATCTCGGCGAACGGCAGAGCACCCGAACGCGGTGCGGGCGGCGTGAACTGCGGGCCACCGGGGCCGGTCGGTGTTCGGTGAGGATCGACGCGATCTTTCATCACATCGGTCGGGATGCGTTTTGGCGGAGGATTAAGATTGACGGGAACGCTGTTGGGCTCGCCGTAAACCACGATCTTCCCCCGAATGTCGTTCCGGATGCTGTTGAAATAGGCTGTAAGTTCCTCCTAGGTCGGCCTGTCAGGCAGCACAAAATGAAAAGCCTTGTTCCTGACCAACCCGTTAGTGCTGGGTGTCCAGGCGAGAACCTCGAAAACCAGCGAATCCTGAACCGGCGAGACGATGTGGCCATAGGCACGTTCGTTCGTCCATCCCGGAAAACCGAACTCCCAGGGGTCCTGTCTAGGGTTTTCAAGCCCCCATTCAACCATCTGTTTCGCGGCCCACTCGCCCGCAGCTTTCAGCTGGGGCGATCCGGTCAGGCGGGGGCCGTAAACGTCTGTGAGGATCTGAACTGTCTGAACGACCTTGGAATTCTTGGTCGCCTCTTCGTAGATCCGTTCATGAATATCTCGCTGTTGGGCGGAGGTTGTCCCCACAAGCAACAGCGAATGCAATACTATTGCAGCAACGATCGATCTAGTGTATTTTTTCATCATCTAGTTTCCTTAATGTGATACGCAGACGGCAACGCAGCGACGTCCGTTCGCGAAAGAACTGGTTTGTGGAAATTGATTTGACAATAAAGCTGTCTGGTTTTCGGAGATTATACTGTATTTTCGTCAGAATTGTATCGTGTGACCCGCAATTGTTGATAACGCTCTCGTCTCGTAGATGAGGACGGCTGATGATTCTTTGATCACGTAGCGTGGATATAGAACGACAAGCCCCAAGGAACGCTGATAAAAATTGGTTGTTTGCGAAGGAGAAGAAAAATATGGGTTACGACGGCGAATATATGACGCATTGCGGCCAGGTCGAAATGGACTGTTCGATCGTTTCGATCGTTGCGGTGAGCGGAGACTTCCCGAACCCCTGCGGCCACTTGCTCGCCATGACAAGGTGTCAGCATTATTTTCATGTCGCTCAATTTAGGGGCAGTCCGAAATTCATGACGGATGCCGGTTATAGGCGCTATCTGAAAGAAGCAGGCAAGAGCGAGATAAGACGCCGGCCGCTTTCGCTCCCGGACCCGGACGGGGCCAAGCTCTATCTTGAAAATCTCATGGCTGACACCTGGACGTGGGGAGTCATTCCGAATAATTGTGTTGCTTTCGTTGAAGAAGTGATCGCAGCAGGCGGGGGCACATGGAGTTCCTACTCAAATTGTCCGAGCCTGGCGACCGCCGATACCATCGGAGAGAGAGCGACTCGATTTCTTAACCAGTTGGAGAACGAGATATATCGACAATACGGCGTTCCTAGGTTCTAGTCGAACATCATCTGTCGGTGCCATCGGTATCAAAAGCATATGATGCCGCCATCGCTAACGGGGAGTTTAACAGGTCCTGTCCCTAGACCATTATGTTAAGAAGAACGGGAGTGATACTAACGGCGCTCGTAGCTTTCGAACACCTTGCGATCATGGTGCTCGAAATGTTCTTATGGGACCATCCGGTTGGGAGGTCGATCTTTAACATGACACCCGAGGTGTCCGCCGCGTCGGCGACCTTGGCAGCAAATCAGGGGCTTTACAATGGTTTTCTCGCTGCGGGCCTTATCTGGGGTCTTGTCGCCGGCCGCCGGGATGTGAAGATCTTTTTTCTTGCGTGCATCGTGATCGCAGGTGTTTTTGGCGGCCTGACGGTAAAAATGTCGATCTTGATCACCCAGGGCCTGCCGGCTCTCATTGCAATTGTCATCGTGTACCTATCGCCGTTTGACAACCGCCGATAGAGGTTAAGGTATATGCTGAATTTCGGCACTTTCGAATTGATCCTGGCTATAATAGCCATCGCGTTGGTCCTGATACCCGTAACTCTGTTGCTTTTGTTCTTGTGGGTCAGCAGCAGGAAGAAAGACAGATGAGTCACCGACATCGCGGGTCTACACGTTACTGCTTCGCAAATTTGCGCATGCTGTTTCGTCTACTACCTAAAGTTTGACACTCTCGCACACGCTCCCATCATGAAAGTCGAGAAGTTGATCCTTAAAGGCTTGGCCCGGAATTCAGGCACGGCAGTTCAATAACAACAACTCACATTAACGCTAAACTCCCACGAAGAGGAGAAGATATTATGGGATACTACACAAAAGCTAGTGATTGGGAAGTAGCCGGTATCGGTGCCCTTGCGGGCGGAGCCGGTGTCGCCGGTGGTTGGTTCTTTTTTCTATTCAAAAGCCAAAATGCGAACGTCTCACTCGGCTGTCGGTTTACCGGACTTGGCATGGGCGTCGGGGCAGACCTGGGAAAGATAGGTAAGTCGGTTAAACTACTCAAAGACGCTCCTAAACTAGAAAAATTGTTCGACGTAGCGTCTTACGCTTCCGTCTCCCCGAATATTTCATTTGAGGCGATCGAATGCGACCGAGCTTTTAGCCTGGACGACCTACATCGCAGCCCCGGACGCATCACCATGGCAGGTGCAGCCGCGATATACGGCTATACGTTAATGTACATTACGTCTGCTACGGGCATCATCAGCGCAAACTTTGCAAGCCAACCCTGCAACGGCTGGGGCGCCGGATTCGGTGCATCGGCAATGAGCACGATCGGTATGTGGTTCAACAGGGCCTAACCGAATAAAATCGAAACGGTACTAGGGCTGACAGATCGTTTTCAAATGTCTCATACGATCTCACCGACCAGATCATATTCAAACGCCTCAGTGATTCGAACGTTATAAACGGAACCGATCTTTGGCACCAACTCCTCGGGCATATCGTTTATCAGGATATGCCCGTCTATTTCCTTTGCCTGGCCGGGGAACCTGCCTTGAAAGAGCAGGTCTGACTCCTGAGAAAGCCCCTCAAACAATACGGGAAACGTTTTTCCGATCTTGGCCTTGTTCAATTGTTTGCTGATCTTTGCCTGCTCCTTCATCAGGAGGTTTCGACGTTTCAAAGCCACTTTCGCGTCAACCTTATTTGGCAGGTCGTATGCTGGAGTCCCCTCTTCGTCGGAATACGTAAACACCCCGACATTGTCGAAACGGCAATTGCGGACAAACACCATCAGCTCGTTAAAATCCTCTTCGGTCTCACCGGGAAATCCTGTTATGAACGTTGTCCGAATGGTTATCCCCGGAACCCGATCCCGCACCCGAGCTATGAGTCTTTCGAGAGACTCTCGAGTGCCACCGCGTTTCATAAGCTTTAGCACATTTCTCGAAGCATGCTGCAGCGGCATATCAAGATACTTTACGGCCTTCGGTGTTTCGGCTATCGCGGCAAGAAACGCATCCGAGATGTGTGTCGGATAGGCATACATCACACGTATCCATTCGAGTTCCCCTATTTCACCCAAGGCCCGAATAAGTGCCGCGAGAGCATCCACTTCGCCGAGGTCTTCGCCGTATCGCGATGAATCTTGTGCGATCAGAACGACCTCTTTCACACCCTGTTTTGCAAGAGTTCGGGCCTCTTCGATTATCGAGCCAAACCGCCTCGACCGAAACGAGCCTCGCATCGAAGGTATAGAGCAAAACGCACAGGGGCGGTCGCAGCCTTCGGCGATCTTTATAAACGCAGTGTGCGATTCGGTGGCACGAAAACGCGGAGTGTCGAAGTCGTAAAGATAAGTTGCGGTCTTGTTGCCGATAGGCATCAGTGGAAGTTCGCGGAACTTCAATGTATCGTCGGCAGCCTCAAGTATCCTTGTGACCTCGTTTGTGCCGATAAAGGCATCCACCTCCGGCAGCTCTTTCATCAGGTCATCCCGGTAGCGCTCCACCAGACAACCCGCGACTACAACGCGCTTCGCCTTTCCACCGGCCTTAAGTGCAGTTGCCTCAAGGATCGCGTCTATCGACTCCTGCTTTGCCGATTCGATGAAGCCGCAAGTATTCACTACCACGGTCTCTGCCTCTTCGGCGCTATTAGTAATTTCCCAGCCCGCCTCGGCAAGCGTGCCCATCATCACCTCCGAATCTACAAGATTCTTCGGGCAACCGAGACTGACAAATCCTACTCTTTTCATCAACTTAATACATTAAGACCAGCCTTTTGAGTGATACGTCTATGAATATCATTCTCAAACCCTAATGGTCGCCTGTTTAATGATAGTAACAAATATCGTTCTGATATATCTCGCCCATTCCTTGACCAACGCGGTTTTGTTCATTGCTCAGGTCGGCTTTCTGGGCCCGGTCAAATTTGGCGTGGTCAACGGCCTTTTCATTGGCATATTCTCAAAACATTTGAATGAACAGCTACGGACCATTTTGATCGTCGGTCCATTCGCTGGTTTTTTTCTCACCGGAGGCCTACAAATGGCGATCGCTTTACTTGATCACATTCTGGGTAATATTGATGATTCCGTCGATGTTGGTTTGGTCTGGACGTCGTTATTGCGGGGCCGTTTCTAGTTTTGCAAATACGTTAACACTCCTGATTCGAAAACTCTATGCCGATCTAGAGCCGGCCATTTAATTACCTACTTTTAATCTCCGGAGGTTCTGCTCGATTGCCTCAACCTCAGACCCAGATAACCGCTTTTCCCCAAATCTCACTCTGTGATATGCGTTGGTCAACGTTACTACCTCTGGTAAACCGACAGAATATGCAAATTCCATAGGGGTTTGAAAAGGCTCTCTGACCATTCCTCTCGCAGCAAGAATTCTGTTCATTTGTTCGTAAAATTCTACTGCATTCGCTTGGTGCCTTCGATAGAGCCTAAGCCAAAGCCAGTGCCAAAGCCTTGATCTTACGATCCGTCGATAGCTCCAAACAAGGAGAATTGAAATAGCCACAACACCCGCGATCACCCCGATCCCGGTACCTAATGCAACAAGACGCGCTCGTGCTCCGCTATCCCCTCGAACCTCCCTCCACCAGCCGACCAGAACATCCTGCAGATCGCGGAACAAAGAGGAAGTTCGATCGTTCAAGTCCGAAATTCCGCGGCGGAACGTAGTGAATAGCGAACGCTGTTCTTGGTTGTCATACGCGACGAAATACTGTATCCAGAACATCTCAAGAGCTTCGAGATATTTGTTCATACGGGCGACTATTCCGGTCGATCCGGCACCGCCCGTAAGTCCGGCGAACGGGGTCGGGTCGAACGGCACCCACACGCCCTCGCCCGGAAAATAGACCTCGACCCAAGAATGAGCGTCTCGCTGACGGACAACATAGACCCCGGCGGTCTCGTTAAACTCCCCTTCCTGAAATCCGTTCACCACACGGGTTGCGATGCCCTGCGTGCGCAGCATTATCGCCATCGCGGTCGCAAAATATTCACAGTGCCCCTCGCGAATATTGAACAAAAAGTCGGCAAGCGGCTGGTCGCCTCCGGCTCGCTGCGCAAGCGTGTAGCCAAATTCATTCTGCAGATAGCGTTCGACGTTTGCGGCCGCCTCATATCGATCCGCCGCATCTGCGGTTAAGGTCTCTGCCAGCCGGAAGATCCGTTCATCCAGGTCTCTCGGGAGCTGCAAATAGTTCTGAAACTCCAATGGGTAATAGGCCCTGTCGGCCCTCAATACATCGAGCTCGGGAAGGCTCGTCTCCGACACCGCCTTATAGGTCACACGCTCTCCGGACCTTGGGAATGAGAGGGAATCATGAGCGTCCTTGAAAAGGATCTGGAAGTTGCCCTGGACCGCAACGGCTCGGTGCAATGCGAAAAGCACAGGTGTGTCCAGCGGTTCAAGGTAGACGGTCTGAAGCTGCAGGCCGGTCTGCCCTCTCAAATAATCAACCTGGATGAGATCACGTTCTCCTCGTTCGCGTACCTCACGAATTGCGGCCTTTGATTGCCTCCAGGAGAGATTGTCGAAGACGTCGAGTGCGATGCCGCGCCAACGCAGCGGAGCGGCCGACACCCCGTCCTCGTCTAGCCTGACACGCATTACAACTTCATCATTCATCTGGATAGTGCCAATACCCCCCAACCGGACCGTATCGGAAAAACCGGTAGAAGTAGACAGGCCTCCCTGGCCTCCGATGCCTGCACCGCCAACGCGCGGCAGCATAAAAAAGACGGGTGCGGCAACAGCAGTGATCGCAACTATAAGAAGTGCTGTAGGCCTCAATAGGCGCAAGAAACCCGGCCGTGTGTTTTCATTCTCAAGCCCGGTGTTGCTCCCATGTCTCAGCCCATGTCTCAGCCCCTCCCTTACGCTTTCTTCCGTTTTTCTGCTTTCGAATACTATAATGGTCGAGACCATCACAAAAACGAACGCTCCGAAAGTTACGAGATAGGTAGCGCTGATGGTAATTCCCGCCGCCAGAAGCACCTGGAAGAACGCCATAACGAAAAGGAATATCCAGTCGCGATCAGTTTTCTTTTGAAGAAGCTTGATCGCCGAGAGTGACAGGATAAGACGCGCTAGAATTGCCGGGAGTTCACTTCCCGTGCCGGTGAAAAGCAGGAGGCGATATCGCCAGAGAATATAGAAAACAGGTATCGCAAGAAGTATCAGTACCGTTCCCATCCGTTCAGACAACTGGAAACGGGTGCCCTCAAGCAGCCATGCACCCGCCGCTAGAGCGACGAAAAGCAGACCGCCCGCCATTCCCAGCGCGCCGGTCGTCCATAGCGAAAGAAAACCGCAAAACACCGCCGTGTAAGATAGGGCCTGTAATAGTCTGTCGGAGTTCATACTCAAAGCCGTATGCCATCTTCATTATAGCGTTTTCGACCGGCAACGACCCCCTGGTTTTCGAACCGATACGTAAATCGATACCGCGATGTAAATATCTGTTATTATTTTACTTTCATTGCGTTCTTGGCGCCTTTGCGTGAGATCAACGTCTTCTTTCCTGTCTTCTCACGTCAGGTCGCAATGAGTTCGCAAGAAAAAGTTAAAAAGATCCCGCTATATGTTCAGCTATCTAGTCCTGCATGATCAGCCTAAACACCATACCGCTAGCGACGCTTTCGTCCCGAACTAAAACGTATCCGATCTTCATTCAGGAAATTAGATGCTCTCAGCGGCAGGCCGTGTTGTGTTAGAGAATGGTCTTACCGAGAGCGGAAAGTATCAATTCGCAGGCAAGCTTTACGGTTATATTCGATTGATCGAGAAGCGGATTGACCTCGACTATCTCAAAAGAACGCATCCCGCCACGCTCTGCAATAACCTCAAGCGCCAGGTGGGCTTCACGATAAGTAAGGCCGCCTCGAACCAAAGTGCCCGAACCCGGGGCAAACCTTGGATCTATCACGTCAACATCAAAAGTGACCGCATATCCTCCCGGGGCTTTCGATGCGATATCGATCGCGTCCTCGACGCAGGCAAGGATACCGCGCCGGTCAATATCGCTCATTGTGAAAAATCGTTCTCTGAGACCAAGTTCGTGGACTGTCCGTTTTTCTCCGGGATCGAGGTCGCGGCCTCCGACATGGGCCAGAAACTGCGGGTTTATTTTTGGTGAATAGCCCTCAAGCCCGACGAGTTTCTCATTTCCATAGCCCAACAGCGCCGCCAGCGGCATTCCGTGTGAATTAGCGGACGTCGTGGTTTCGGGTGTGTTGATGTCGGCATGGGCGTCAAACCAGATCAGGCCGATCTCGCCATCGTTCTCGCGAAAATATGATGCGATCGCCGAAATGGTGCCTATCGCAATGCTGTGGTCTCCACCGAGGATCACGGGCATCGCCCCTTCGGACAGGATCGACCGAATGCCTGCGGATGCGTTGCGGAAGGACTCGACGAGTTCAGGAAGAAACTTGGGATTCTCGCCCTCGGCGGCAACACGAGTAGGCCGCACGACCTCAACATTGCCGGCATCTCTTACTTCGTACCCAAGATCCGCAATGTGCTCATCCAGACGTCTGCCGCGAACACTTGATAAACGCATCGCTTCGACACCGAGCTCGCTGCCCATCGTGCCGGCACCAAACCCGAGCGGAAACCCAAGAATCGCGATCTTTTTGCCGCTTCCAGGAAAATCATTAGAACGCATATTTCTCAATTTTCGCCAAACCCACGGCCGAACAACTCAATGATGCCGGCAAGCGCACGCACCTCATCCTCGCCTTCGACACGAACGATCAATTCCGTCCCGTACCGCGCCGAAAGGGTGAGCACTCCAAGGATCGATTTGGCGTCTGCGGAACCCTTTCCATCGCTTCTTTCCAACACTATCTTGCTTGTAAATTCGGCCGCCGTTTTCACAAGCTGGGCCGCGGCCCTGGCGTGAAGGCCGAGTGTATTGGAGACTGTCACTCGTCCTTCGATCATTCTATTTACCCTTAACCGGCTCCAGCAATGCGGCTGTCCGATAGATCGACTTTTTTCCCTGTTCTTCGACCATCCGGGCTATCTCAGACAGCGGGGCCTCGGCGTTATGCGATGCAAGTTTGATGACCATCGGAAGATTGACCCCGGTCACTATCTCGACCTTGTCTTCTTTAAGGAACATCGCTGAAATGTTGGTCGGGGTGCCACCGAACATATCGGTCAAGACGAGAACGCCGGACCCGTCTGAGACGGTCTCGATCGCTCGTTCGATCTCGCTTTTGGCCAACTCGACATCGTCATGCCAGCCGATCGACACCGCAGTTATGTGACTAAGTTCGCCCACTACGGCCTCAGCCGCCGCAAGAAGCTCATTCGCGACCTGGCCGTGAGATACGATCACTCCTCCAACGCGTTTCATAGTGCCTATTTGTTCATTTTTGCATATCCCGATGTACCACCGAAATATCAAAGCCGGTTTTTTTCAACCGACGAACCAATTCATTTGCGACCATTACGGACCGGTGACGCCCCCCCGTACAACCTATTCCTATGGTCAAATACGACTTTCCTTCCTTCTTGTAAAACGGCAAAAGGTAATTGAGCAGTTCAGCAAATCGGTCAATGGTCTCGACTACATCGCTGCTTTTCTTGAGATACTTGATTATCTTCGGATCTTCACCGGAGAGCTTTCGCAGCGACAGTTCGAAATAGGGATTCGGCAAGTGCCGGACGTCAAACATCAGGTCCAGATCCCGTGGCGTTCCATATTTGTGGCCAAAACTAAGCAACTGCACCTTAAGCGGAGTCGCTTCGTCCGAACTGCTGAATTTTTGGAGAATGAGCCGCCGCAACGTGTGGACCGAGTGCTCCGACGTATCGATGATCATGTCCGCTTTCGACCGGATATCTTTCATCTCCTTCCTTTCAGACTTGATCGCCCTTAACAGGCCCTTGCCGGAATCCGCAGGATGGGGTCGGCGCGTCTCCGAAAATCGACGCTGAAGCACATCGTCCGTCGCCTCGAAAAAAACAACATAAGGCTGTAATTGCTCTTTCTGGAGGGAGGCAAGTTCGGATGGAAACTCGGCTAGAAATTGCCGTTCCCGGATGTTTACCACGAGGGCGGCGCGTTCGATGGCGGGTACCCCCTCGTCGTTCGGTTTTAGCAGCGAGGCAAAGGTCTCCAGCATCGTCAGCGGCAGGTTGTCGATACAGAAATAGCCCAGATCCTCGAACGCGTTGGTGGCAGAACTCATGCCGGAACCGCTTAGCCCCGTGATTATGACCAGCCGAGCGTGGGACGGATTGTCAGACCATTTCTGTTTCATCGTGTTCGGAGAACTGGCAAAAACTGCTTTCGCCTCACTGGCCGCTTACCTGTTTCGAATGCTTTTCAACGAGACGTTCGGCGGCGTTGTGTCCGCCCTTTCTCGCAAGATAGATCTTTACCGCCGTTTCGGTCAGGTTTGATAAATTTCGCCCGGGACGCACCGGCAGGACAAATTTCTGCCTCTCTAGCCCCAAGAGTGTCTCCATTTCCGCCTGCGAACCGATCCGGTCGATCTGTCCGGCTTCCTCCCATCGTTTGAGTTCGATACAAAGATCTATCGTCATCGACTCACTGACAGACGAAACGCCAAACAACTCGCGGATATTGACGATCCCGAGACCGCGGATCTCCAGATGTTCGAATATGATCGCCGGTGAGGTACCTATTATCCGGTTGCCGATCCTGCGGACCCTCACGGTATCGTCTGCGATAAGCCGATGGCCGCGAGCGATCAGGTCCAGAGCGCACTCCGATTTACCGATCCCCGACTCGCCCGTGATCAACACCCCGACTCCGTCTATCTCCAGCAAGACCCCGTGGAGGGAGGTCTCGGCCGCAAGCCGATCCTGCAAAAACTCGCTCAGATGTGATGTAGCACTGGAACTGATAAGCGGGGTCGTCAGCAGCGGGATCGAGTGACGGCTGGCGAACTCCCTTAGCTCGCCGAACGGCTGTATCCCACGGGTCACAACGACACATGGCATTTCTTCTGCGTCAAGCGAATTGAGAAGATCGGCCCGTTCAACCTCCGACAGCTTTTCGAAGAAGGCAGTCTCAAAACCGCCGATCATCTGAACACGCCCCGCAACTGCCTTTCGGCCTGTCCCCGACAAAGTCAAACCGAATTTCTGCAAGCGATCGGAAGTTATGCGGCGAGCTGAAAGCCCCTCCTTGCCCGCAACTACCTTAAGTTTCAAAACAGGCGGTGCTGTACTTACCATTTCATCTACGGTAAGGGCCGCGGTGTCGTTCTGTCTTGGGTCCTCCATCGTTACTAAGGTTCGATAAGCCCATAATCGCCGTTCTTTTTCTCGTAGATGACCGAGGTCCGCTCCGTATCGGCATTCCTGAACACCAGGAAAGTGTTCTCATGGCCCATTAGTTCCAGTGCAGCTTCTTCAGCGGTCATCGGCTTAACTGCGTATCGGCGCGTTTTTACTATTCTTGGCGAGCCGGGTGCCGGCTTTACCTCAGTCCCCTTTGCTGCGAGCGAGCCGACCTTCTTGGCCTTGTGCGACTTGTCGATCACCTTGTTCTTCAACTTCAGCGCCTGCCGCTCGATCTTGTCGATTGCCCGTGAAAGCGAAAGATACATATCTGCGTGGGCCGCATTCGCCGTTAGCACGTCGTTGCGCCATTTGACCACGATCTCGGCCACATGACGCCCTCTTTCAACTTCAATTATCACATGGGCATTTGCCGGCTTTCCTTTGAATAAATGGTCTATACGGCCGAAGTGATCCATAACATGATCACGCAAGGCCGGGGTTACCTCAATATGCCGTCCGGTAAATTCAAATTTCATAACGTATTCCTTGCAAAAATAATATCAAATGGAAACGGGCCCCTTGCATCGGTCTCAGATGACCGTCTTGCGTTCTCGAGAGCCCGGAATGTTCATTTGGTCGCGATATTTTGCGACGGTCCGCCTCGAAAGCTTAACGCCATCTTTGCTGAGGATCTTGACGATCTGCTCGTCAGTCAATGGCTTTTTCGAATCCTCTTCTTCAACCAGTTTCTTTATCTTGAGTTTCAGTATACGGGTCGAGACTTCCTCGCCGTCCTCGTTCATCATCCCTTCACTGAAGAAACGCCGGAGTTCGATCACGCCCTGTGGCGTATGAGCATATTTGCGGTTGACCACACGCGAGATGGTAGAAAGATGCATTCCGATATCTTCCGCAACATCCTTTAGCATCATCGGCTTAATGTGTTCGACCCCATGGTCCAAAAACTCGCGTTGGCGTTCAACGATACATTCCACAACCCTGTAAATGGTCTGACGCCGATGTTCGATATTCCGCAGCAGATCGACCGCAGATCGCATTTTTTCCTTAATAAAATCGACCGTTTCCTTTGAGGATTCGACGCTGTCAAGCAGCTGATGGTAAGTCGGACTGATACGAAGCCGCGGGCTGCCGTCGTCTGTAAAGTAAATTACGTAATCGTCCTCGATCTTTTCGATATAAACCTCCGGCGCAACGAAAACGGCATCTTCTGCCGTGTACCTGCGGCCGGGATGAGGGTCTAAGACCCGGATCTTGCCGATCTCCTCGTCCAGTTCATAGACGTCCCGGCCCGTTGCTTTGGCAAGGTGTTGAAGCCTATGCGGCTGAAGATCCTCAAAGTGGTCTCTGATCAAGACCGCCGCAAGGCTTTCGGCCTCGCCCTTGCTTTCAAGCTGGGCGATCAGGCACTCTCTTACGTCAAATGCCCCACAACCCACCGGCTCAATTGTCATTACAATACGCCGGGCCCGCTCGGCCTTTTCCAGCGAGCAACGTGCAAGCATGGCAATATCTGAAATGGTTGCGCGAAGACGGCCGTCTTCGTCAAGATTACCAATTACGCAGATCGCTGCCTCGCGAACATCGTCGGGTATATCCATCATCGAGAGCTGCCACTCGAGATGGTCGCTGAGCGATGTTTGATCAGAGAGGAACTGCTCGAAGCTGGGAGTGTCGTCCTTGTATTCTATCTCCTGAGTGCGGTAACCGGGGTCGAGATAGTCCTGGAATTCGCGGCCGTAATCTATCTCTTCAAAGGCATCGGAAGGTTCTGCCGCGGACTCGTCAAATGACTCCATGTCACCGGCAGACATTTCTTCGCTGCCGTTCACCGATGTTTCACCGACCGGCCCCAACGGTTCCTGTTCCCCAGAAATATCTGTTCCCGCTTCCCCGCTACCGTTACTCAGCGCATCCGACTGCCCTTCCGCATTCTGATCGAGAATGTTCTCAGAGATCTCCTGGACCTCATCGCCGGGCATCACCTCTTCGAGTATCGGGTTGGCGACCATTTCCTGCTCGATCAATTCGCTAAGCTCGTGCGTTGTCATCTGCAGCATTTCGATCCTCTGACGCAATTGTGGCGTGAGGATCATTTTTTGCTGTAACTGGGTTGTCAGCCTTAGCGATGACATCTATAAAAAACTCCTGAATTGAACACTTAACGGGGGAATGTGTGGACACCTCTCAACCTGATTATAAGTGGTTAAGGATGAAAAATAAAAGGATTAAAGCGGTTTAGGAACGAAATTTGCATCCTAGAGAGAAAACCGCTCTCCGAGATAGATTCGGCGGACGTCCGGATCGCTTATAAGCTCGTCGGGTTTTCCCGAACGAAGTATTTTCCCTTCGGCCATGATATATGCTCGATCGGTGATCCCGAGGGTCTCGCGGACGTTATGATCCGTGATGAGAATGCCGATGCCCTGCTCCCTGAGGTAGAGGATGATCTCCCTGATATCGTCGATGGCGATCGGGTCGATGCCGGCGAACGGCTCATCCAGCAAAATGAACTTTGGCTCTGAGGCGAGGCACCGGGCTATTTCGACCCTTCGGCGTTCTCCGCCCGATAATGCATCGCCGCGCGTCTTGCGGACATTGGCGACACCAAACTCCTCGAGGAGTTCTTCGAGCCGCTGAAACCGCTCTTCTCGTGAAATAGGACGGGTCTCCAGGATAGCAAGAATATTTTGCTCTGCGGTCAGCTTTCTGAAGATCGAAGGTTCTTGCGGAAGATAACCCAAGCCGAGACGGGCACGCAGATACATTGGAAGATGTGTCACATCTTCTCCATTGATCATCACCTTGCCGCCTTCGGATCGCTCCAGTCCGGCGATCATATAAAAGGTAGTCGTCTTTCCCGCTCCATTTGCTCCCAAAAGGCCTACGATCTCGCCCTTGTGGACATTAAGGCTCGCATCGAAAACGACCTGTCGCCGCCCGTACTTCTTGCTGAGCGATACCGCGACGATCGCGTCTTCGCCACCCGAACCGTTGCCGGTTGAGGCCTCAGCGTGATGTTCGAAATTTGTTGCCACGTCGTTTAAATCTTTATTCCTGAACACGATAGACGCTGCGAGTGCGTCCCGCAGGATCGCTTTGAGACCGGCCGTCGCCTACCACTCGGCCCTCCGACAGGTAAACCGTCAACTCAGCGCCTTCGGAAAACCCCCTCACCGTGTCTTCAACGCGTGCGGGCCTTCCGCGGAGGACCACGATGTCGCGCTCCGCCTCGTATTGCGCATGGTCTCCCGACGCCTTTCGGCCCGGCTGGGTGATGACCACGTCACGCTCCATCACTGTTCGGCTCACCTCATTTCTATCTGAGAGAAATACCGTTGTGGCCGCACTGCGGATGCGGTCGGGCCCCTGGCGGATATCGACCTCGCCGTCATATCGCAGCACTCGCCGCTCTCGGTCAAAGGCCATCCGGTTCGATGCAGCGTGCACCGGCGACGTGCCCTGTCGCCCGCCGATATTTCGCACCTCATAAAGCAGGCTCTGTACCGACCCCTCGGCGGACATTTCTCCCTCCTTCTGGCGTATCGTCAGCGTGTCCGCCCGAACATAATTATTGTCCTGCCACGCCCGTGCGTTCCCGTGATAAACGGCGATCTCCGCCAAGTGGTCGATCTCCGCCGAATTAGAGGTAATGAACACCGGACGCTCTACGCTCAGAAAAGGTGTCGCTCCGGCAGTCTGGCGCTGGCTGTAGTAGGTGGTACTGACGCGGCCTCGAAATGCTGAACGCCGGTTCCTCGTGTCCCAATCTATCTCGGTTGCCCGGATCCTGGCGCGGCTATCCCAAGCTTGGGGTTCCCCGCCACGCAGCCTGATCACCTGATCGGCCTGTGTCATTTCGACACGCGCCGCGGTCGCGTTCCTGTCTAGTTCGACAAATCTTGCGCTTCCCACCGCCTCGAGCCGTTCGATGTCGCGGTTCCGTTCATGAAAATGCGCGACCATTTTCGTGGATGTCACCGTCTGCGGGCCGCGGCCCTCGCGGCGAACTGTCGGCGTTCTCACCATGCGGGAATTCGTTCCCGCTTCGCAGCTTCGGGCATTGTTGCTTTTGGGATAAAAATCGCAGTCAAATCGAGGGGCAGTGACGACCGTGTGAAAGTTTTCAGCAGATGGCGTCAAAGGTTCGATCTGTAATTCGGCCTTCCCCACGGCCTCAGCCTTGTTAATGTGTGCCCCATCCGCCGCGTAGAAAACCCGAACCGTGTCCGCTGTAACCTTCTTGTTCGAGGAGTTTGGCGCGTTGGCGGGCGAATCTAGAGCTATTGTCGTCCGGCCTTCGGTGTTTATCCGGTCGACAACACCGGCCGCCTTGAACCCCACGCGGATCGCATCCGGAGCGGTCAGAGTGACACGCGTTATCTCTGCGGCGTTGGCGGGTGTCATCACCGCCCTTGCCGTACCGGCCACGTTCGCGTTCGTCACATTTCTTGCAGTGTCGAATTCCGCGTTGAGTTCGTTTCCCGAGATCTCCATTACCCTTTCCGGCAGCGAACGCCTCATGAATGCGTTTCGGATGACATTTACACGGCGAAGCCCGCGGTCCGGATAAAGCACAGCGTGGATCCGCTCGCCCTTGACCAGGTTGCCCGGCTGTGTAAGCTCAGCCTCGCCGACCAGCCAAACGTTTCCCTGCCCTCGTTCGTAAATTGCCGAGCGAGAACGGAGATCGGTCGGCCCCTCCGGCTGTTTTATGTGAATGCGAACATCCCCGCCGAGTTCAAACCTGTCTGCTGCCTTTTCAAAATTAGCGTACTGTGAATTGATGTTGACTCCCGGCCGCCCTTTCTGGTCTGATGTGATCGCGACCTGCTCAAAAAGCTCCGCCCGCCCAACATCTCGCGTACCAAGATCGTCAACCGAAAGAGAAACGACAGATCGCACTCCCCGGATGTCCGTTAACTGCTGCGACGCCCCGGATGGCGAGACACTAACTATGTGGACCCCGTCGCGAAGTTCTATCCGCTCCTCGGCCTGATCGTAAGAGGCGTAGCCCGCGTTTATCGTCGACCTTGCGGACGAGCCGTCGGACACGGATTCCAGCCGAAATTCTCTCAGCAATTCGATCTTCTTTTCCCCTATACGCAACATTGCCCCGAACGAACTACCCTTTAGGTTCCCGCGGGCAAAGCCGACCCGCTCTTCTGCCTCTGCCGTCTCAGCCGAACGTCGATAGGTGATGTTCTCCGTGGTAACCGCAAGCCCGTCGCGAGTCTCCACGTTCACATTTCCCGCAAAATAGACTGTGAAGTCGCCGTCAGAACCGGGGATGTAGATAGCTTTCCGCGAAGTAATGCGGTCCGGAGCTTGTTCGTCCGTCGCAACGGCCTCTCCATCCGGGCCTTGATAGACCTTAAGGTCAATGTTCTCAAGTTCCTGGTGCTGGTCGGAAAAGGTCGTCGCCCGGTCAGCGGTGATCGCGTAACGTATCTGTCCGCCCTCCATCTCGACCCTCTCATAGCCATCGACAACGGCCACTACATCCTTTGAGAGCGATGCGGGGAAGCCCTTCATTCGAAACTCTGCCCGCCCGCTATTGCGATAGAAGCCTATCGCGACCAAAATGACCGCCACAACAAGTAAGAGCAGCGAACCCGCACGCAAATAGAATGGGACCCGCGCCCGCAGGTCAAATCTTCCTTTAGTTTTTGCGTCGATCTTCGCCATCCCGTCTAATTATCTTCCCTCATATCCGCAACAACAAGCTGAAGCCGACGGTTTCCCTGCCATTCATTTGCTTCGGCGGTGTAAGCTAGTTCGATGCGGTCGCCTATGGTGAACGTTCGCCCCTTTGACCTGTCGACGCCGTCCCACCACACGGCCTCGAACCGCTTGCCCGAAGCGTCGGCAAGATAAAACTTAAGATGTTTTTCCTTCAACACCTTCGGCTCAAATCGCAAAAAGAGTCCGCTGGTCGCAAAAACGGGCTTCGTATTGCCCGCACCAAAAGGCTCCAGCCGGCTCAGTTCGTCGACAAGTCCGAGCGAGAGCGTATCGGTGGAAACCGGTGCGTCGACACGGAGTTCTGGAATGAGATCTTCATCGGTAAGCGTCGAGATCCCGTGTTCGTGGAGCCACTGACGAAGAACGGGAATATTCTCCGAGCGAAGCTTCATACCGGCCGCCGCAGCATGTCCGCCGAACTGTTCGAAAAGCTCCGAGCAGCTTTCGAGCGCATTAAGCAGATGATAGTCCCTGATGCTTCTCGCGCTGCCGTGGGCGACGCCGTTCTCCACGGCCAGCACGACCGTCGGTCGATTTAGCCGCTCGGCGATCCGCGAGGCTGCAAGCCCAATAACTCCGCGATGCCATCCTTCGCCATCGACGACGACGATCCTAGAACGTCCGTGTTCCGCCACCTGTTCAAAGGCGAGTTCCGTTATCTCCTGCTGGATCCGCTGTCGCTCACGGTTTCGGCTGTCTAGAAGCTCGGCGAGCCTGCGGGCCTCCTCCTGCTCCTCTGCCTCGAAAAGCTCGACCACATGGCGGGCAACATCCATCCGGCCGGCTGCGTTTATTCTCGGAGCAATGCGATAGCCGATGTGGTAGCTGGTCATATCGGACCGGCAATCGGCGACGTCCATTAGTGCCTTAAGCCCCAAATTCGTCGTGTTTGTCAGGTCCCTGAGCCCGAGAGCGACGATCGCACGGTTCTCGCCTGTTAGCTGCATAATGTCCGCGACCGTCCCGATGGCAGCGATCTTCAGGAACGAAGGTACCTCGCGTGCAAGCCCCGCATCTCGAAGCAGAGCATGAACCAGCTTGAACGCGACCCCCACGCCCGCAAGATTCTTATCCGGGTAAGGGCATCCGGGCTGGTTCGGGTTGACAACTGCCGCGGCGGGCGGATTGCCGCGCTGTTCGTCGGAAAGATGGTGGTCCGTAACGATTACGTCCAGCCCGTTCGCGGCGGCCCACTCGAGCGGTTCAAAGCTGCGGATACCGCAATCGACCGTTATCGCCAGCGAACAGCCGCGCTGCTGGGCCTCTTTTAGATACTCGACGTTCAGGCCGTAACCTTCTGTAAAACGGTTTGGGATATGATATTCCGTCTCCGCCCCGAGCGTCTTGAGCGCCCGGCGGAGCACGACCGTCCCCGTGGTTCCGTCAACGTCATAATCGCCCCAGATAAGTATCTTTTCGCGGCGTTCGACGGCCGATCTGATCCGGGCAGCGGCCTTGTCCAGACCGAGCAGAAGTTCCGGCTCGTGTAGATCGTCCATTGAAGGATTTAGGAAACGGTGTGCTTTTTCCGGGTCGCCGTATCCGCGGGCGATAAGCAATGCGGCCGTAAGCGGCATTATGCCCAGCGAGGCTGCCAGTTCGCTCGCGGCCGCCCGGTCATGCTTTGCAATTTTCCAGAGCTTCTCCATTTCCTAGATGTTCACCACGGGGCTGAGCAGGCCCATCCACAACAGCACAAGCAAAACGGTGCCGAGCACGATCCTGTAGACGATAAAGATCAGCGTCGAGTTCTTCCTGAGGAACGCAAGCAGGAACCAGATCGAGAGATAACCGACGATCCCCGAAACGATGGTCGAGACCACCAGCGGCCCCCATGCGTCGTCCGGCATTATGCTCCACGCCTCCCTGAGTTGAAGGAGCCCCGCCGCGGTGATGGCCGGTATCGACAATAGAAACGAGAAGCGGGCCGCCGTCTCGCGCGTAAGCCCGATAAAGAGCCCGCCCATGATGGTAGAGCCTGAGCGGCTGGCCCCCGGCATCAGCGACAAGACCTGTGAGGCCCCGACCACGATCGCATCCCATAGGCTCAAATGGCGCATTTCCTTTCTCTGGCTGCCGACCACCTCCGCCAGCCCGAGCAGCAGGGCCACAGCGATCAGCATTATCGCTATCACCCAAAGGTTCTTCGTATTCGGCCCTTCGATAAAGTCCTTGAACCACAGCCCGACAACGCCGATCGGTATCGAACCAATGATTATCAGCCAGCCAAGCCATGCCTCCTGCGAGAGCCAGATGGGCCGGACGCCTCCGGTCCCCGAATGACGAACGGGCTGCTTGCGGGTAATGAATCCCCAATGGTCGCGGATAAATGCGTTCGTTATGCTAAGCAGGTCTGACGCAAAATAGACGAATACCGCCGCTATCGTCCCGAGCTGTATCACGGCCATCGTCGCGGTTATCTGCTGCGGGTCACCGCCGAACACATTCGTCCATCGGCTTGCGAAAACGAGATGGGCTGTCGAGCTGATCGGTATGAACTCTGTTAGTCCCTGGACAACGCCAAGGATGATCGCCTGTAAATAGGTCATTGCGTGGTAAGTTTGGGGAAAAGCTTCGCTCCACCGATTTTAACCGACCGCGCGCGTTTGGCAAATCCGCCGGACAATTTGTGTTAACGCGATCTGACGGTCTTGTTGCCGCTTAGTGCGGCATAGCGAAAGACCATGTTGGATATTGACAGAAAAATGACAAGGAACCCGCTCAGGACAACGCCATTTCTACGCTATCCCACGGCATTTCTACGCTGACCAAGGGCATTTCTACGGTGACCAAGATAATTTCTAGCGGTAAGATCGGCAACTTTCCTGTTTATCTGCTGATATTTCAACGAATGTTGGCCTTCTAACCACGAAAGATCACCAACTTACCGCGACAATACCGCTAGTGACCCGGTCAGCGCCGCAAACGTCCGCGAAAATACCGCTCATGACCCGGTCAGCACCGTAACTTTCAGCGAAAGTAGTGCTCATGACCCGGTCAGCTCCGCAACTTTCCGCGAAAATACCGCTCATGACCCGGTCAGCTCCGCAACTTTCCTGTTAAGTTGCCGATATTTCCGCGAAATTAGGCCTTCTAACCATGAAATTTCCTCAACTATCGCCCCCCTAACGACACCATAACACGCCCAAACCCCTGTATTTACGGGCTTTTCCGCAATATCGCCCCCCAGCCGCGTAATTTTACACACCGAAAAGCCTTCGCCGCCCCCCCATCCGAGACCGAACCGCATCCCGACCGCACCCCAACCCCGCGCCCAACCCGCCAAACACCTCCCCCAGTCATCGTGTCTGATCGTTCCTTCAAAGCCGGCTCAAGTCCGCGAAACGACGCCGTCGCCGAACGCGTCTTCGCCGACCTCTGCATCACCGCAAACAAGATCACCAAACACCTCGACGACCTCACTCTCAACGCCCAAACCCTAGACACCCAACCACCGACAACTAACAAAAAACCACTGACCATTGATAACTGACAACCGACAACTGCCCCACCGTCTTCAATTGCGACTCAGTCGACAATGTATTTTTTTGGCTAGAATTTGCGTTTTCGTGAGAAATCTACAAAATACTTAAAATACGTGCGGTTCGGCATAGTCGCGCAGGAAGTAAAATTGATTGAAGGTAGCCTTCTGATTGTGCAAAACCGAAGTTGATTTCAGACGGATACAATCTTCTCAATCGAGGTTATGAAATGAATAGTGTGCATAGTATCGCGATCGAGGATTTCTGGGGAAACCATTCCCTTTCGATCACATTTCATGAGGACGTAAATTTCCTCATTGGCATTAATGGATCCGGAAAAACTACGGTAATCAATTTGATTGCGGCGGTACTCACTGCGGACTTCGAGACACTCGATAGATACGAGTTCCGGTCAATAGAGATCAAACTTAAATCGGGCAAAACGCGACCGCGTGTAGAGGTTGTAAAAAATAAGGGAAAGCAGCTGTTTCCTGATATTGAGTACAGAATTTTCGACACTGCTGGAACGTCCGCCGCCGTCTATTCCTTGAGTGACCTTGAAGAACAATACGCGATTCGTGGCCTGAGAAACATGCCGAGGTCGCTCTATGAACAACGCGTTCGCCAACTTACCCATTCAAAGGGACTTCTTCAGCATCTAAGACAACTAGTTAATGTGCGATGGCTTTCTGTCAATCGAGCCGAGCTATCTAGGACTATAAAGGAAGAACATGGGGTTGAATCAACGGTTGATCAAAAGTTGATGCATTTGACACAGCAGCTTGCGATATTTTTCGGATCCTTGTCGGGTGAAGCAGAAAAAGAGGTGAAGAAGTTTCAAAAGACATTCTTTGTGTCTATTGTACCGCCAAAAGATGAGCGAAAGACGCTTTGGGATGGAAAAACGTATGATTTAGCCAAAGAAAACGCGGCACTACAAGAAATCTATAATCGCTTTCAGGTAGACGTGAGCGAATACAAGGATCATCTTGACGAGTATTTCAATGCAACTAAGGCTTCGATCGCTAAAATCCGCAATAACAATGAGTTCGCAATTGAAGATGTCGCAAACATACTTTACATACGGCGTATTCACGACTTGGTTCAAAAGTGGGAGGTTTCAACCAGGGAGTTAGAGAGAATTTATGCTCCCCGAGATAGGTTTCTGGAAATCCTGAATGAATTGCTCCAAAGAAAAAAAATACTCTTAGGTAAACAGAATGAATTACTAGTCAAGACTGAGTCCGGCAAGGAGTTCCCTGTAACACTTTTGTCTTCTGGTGAAAAGCAATTACTGATAATACTTGGCGAGGCTCTTCTTCAAACCGATAATGTTTGGGTATACATTGCAGATGAACCAGAGCTTTCTCTTCATGTGCGTTGGCAAGAACTACTAATTTCCAGCATCCGAAGGGTCAACAAGAATGCCCAAATAGTCGTCGCAACCCATTCACCAGATATTGTGAGTATTTTCGATAATAAGGTCTTCGATATGGAGGATGTACTTAAATGAGTATAACTCGATCCGCATCGGGCCTTGCTAATGAATATTTATTCTTTAGGGTGGACAAGGTAGTGTATGTTGAAGGCGGGACAACAACTAGGATTAGCGATGTGTTAAGGGGTAATTACGATGTGCACTCTGATGATGTTCGTTTCTGGTCGATGGTCCTTCGTGTTTATCTGCCCTCAAAGCGCTGTAAATTTAAAGCAGTCGGAAGTAAATCTATATTGAAGCAGATAGTAAGTGAGTTGCAACGTTCGAATGCGAAGCAATCGATTGTTTGCATGGATCGGGATTTCGATTCGTTTACAAATAGCTTGATCCAATTGCCGTATGTCATATATACAATGGGATATAGTTGGGAGAACGATTTGTGGCAGCCCGAGTGCGTCAAAGAGGTCTTTGTATTCAATTGTCCAGGTTGCCCTGTGGAAATTGATGCCAACGCTGAGATAGACACATGGTTTAGACAATTGAAACGTGACTTAAGGTGGTACGTTTATGCTGATTTCTTCTTTTTTTTGCGAGGTCATTCATTTCAAGGTCTACGTGGCAAGAGCAATCGGTTGATTACAACTGGTTCGAATGGCTGTCCGAACATTAATACAGTCCAACTTCGGAACGATTTTATGGCCTCGCGCCCAGTTGTTGGCACAAAGAATCGCTCCGTTGCTTCAGTTGATTTGAAAACACTTCTTGATTGCTATGGCCACTTTCTCGACAAAATAGTGTACAGGTATCTGACCCACCTATTAAAAGTCCGATGCAGTAGGAAGGGAACTTATGCGGTCGAAGTTATCCACTCTGCTGCTGTCCAATGCCTATCGACACTGCTCGCAAAAGGGACATTACGCGACCTCAATCAACATTATTCGCGCCAATTTGAACGAATTTAGGAAAGTTTGCGCGCGGCCGATATTCTTTCCAGCTTTTTGATCACACTTCGTTGAAGTTTCTATGTTTCGGGGGTAATTGCGTAAGCTCACCCGTAAGCTTCCCGTCAAGGGCACAGGTCTAAACTAGAGTTTTCTGCTAAATGCCGGAGGCGAGAACTTGGCTGAGACACCAAGAGAGCATGCTTCCCTATTCGCGGTATCTTGCCCGGCCGGCGATGTGGTCGTAGAGAAAGGCGGGGAAGACGAGTGCGGAGCGGACGAGCGTGGCTAGCTGCCAGGGGAAAGCGGCGAACTTTTTTCGTTTCTCGATCGCGGAGATAAATTTCGGTATCGCGTCGTCGAGTTCCATCAGGTAGGGCATTTTTGCATCGCGGCCCGATGTCAGCGGTGTTTTTATGAACCCGGGCTGGATGATCGTAACGTCTATGCCCTTGTGCTGTACGTCCAGCCTTATGCTTTCAAAAAGGGCGGTCATCCCCGCCTTGCTTGCACAGTAGGCAGCCGAACGCGGTAGCCCGCGAAACCCCGCCAGGCTCGAGATCGCCACCAGATGCCCCGAACCGCGTTCCACCATATCCGGCAGCACGGCATGGACCGAATTCACCGCCCCGAGCAGGTTTATGTCCACGACCTGTCTTACAGCTTCGGGTTCCAGCCGCCGTGTCTCCTCGTTGTTGCCGCCTATACCGGCATTCGCGATAAGGATATCTATCTGACCAAAATCACGCCTTAGGCTGTCCGCCGCATCCTGAACGCATTCCGGGTCCGTAACGTCGCACGGAAACGTCCATGCCGTCCCGCCTTCGGCCTCTATCTCGCGGGCGATACGCATCAGCTCATCCTTTCGACGCGCAAGCAGCCCGAGTGTCGCTCCCTTTCGTGCCAGTGCAAACGCCAACCCCTCGCCGATCCCGCTCGACGCTCCGGTGAGAAAGACCACTTTACCGTTCCAGTCCATTATTTATCGCTGCGTGGGATCTTTCTAGTATTCTCCGGTTCATACCTCAACCACGGTCGTCACTATCACCGGCTTTGTACCGATCCTCTTCTGAACGTACCGCTTAAGGTGAAGGCGCAGGTTCTCGCGAAAAACGGCCCGGTCCGCGATCTGTTCGCGTTTCATTTCGCCCACGGCCTCCGCTACCGCCCGGCGAGCGTCTGCGGCGAAACCGTTGGTCAGGTCAAGCCCGGCGACGCCGTTGAATGTGATATGAGGTTCGCCGACGAGTTGATGCGACGCGGTATCCACCGTTACTACCAGCGTTATCGCCCCGCCATAAGCCAGCCGCTTGCGCTCGCGGACGATCTCGTATTCTATCTCGCCGAGCGATTCCTCGTCGATAAATGTCTTGTGCAGCTCGTGTTTCTCAACGACCCTCGCGCCATAGTCATCAAGTTCCAGCACGTCGCCGTTCTCTATCAAAATAATGTTGTCGTCGTCGTATCCCGCAACATGGTTTTTGACAAATTCTTTGTGGCGAAACAGCATCCGGTATTCGCCGTGGATCGGCACTAGAAATTTCGGCCTCGCCGTTTCGACCATGATACGTATGTCTTCCTGCGAAGCATGCCCCGAAACGTGAACGAGCCGCCTCTTTTCTTCGATAATGTTCGCCCCTCGTTTATATAAATGGCCTATCAGCCGGCTGATGTTCTTTTCGTTGCCGGGAATTATCCGTGCGGAGAGCACTACCGTGTCGCCCTTGCCTATCTCGATGCCCTTGTAGGTTGAGGTCGCCATATTCCAAAGAGCCGCCCGCATTTCGCCCTGCGACCCCGTCACGATATAGCACACCTCGTCGTCATCAAAGCGTCGAGCATCCCCGAGCGATATTTGCTCGCCTTCCCTGATGCGAAGCAGGCCGAGCTCTTCGGCAACCTCCACATTTCTCATCATCGAACGCCCAAGCACACAGACCTTTCGGCCATACTCATGTGCGAGGTCGAAGATTATCTGAATTCGGTGGAGAGATGACGAAAACGTTGATACAAAAAGACGGCCCCTTGTCTCCTCAAATATCTCGCGAAATGCCGGTATCACCGCCTGTTCCGAGGGTGTCCTGCCCGGCACCGTCGCATTCGTCGAATCGCCGAGCAGCGCTAGCACGCCCTCGTCGCCGTATCTTGCAAGCGTCTCGAGGTCATATGGCTTTCCGATCACCGGCGTGTCGTCGATCTTGTAATCACCCGTATGGATCACGGTGCCGATCGGCGTTTTTATGGCAAGTGAAAAGCAATCCACCAGCGAGTGTGAGGCATGAATAAACTCTATTTTGAACGAGCCGATCTCGATCACATCGTTAGGTCTGACGCGATGCAAAAGCACGTCATCGAGCATGTCGAACTCGTACAGCCGTTTTTCCGCCAGCGCATGGGTAAACCGCGATGCATATACCGGGAGGTTGAACTTGCGGAGAATGTAGGAAAGCGCGCCGATATGGTCTTCGTGGCCGTGTGTCAGCACGATAGCGGTCAGGTCGTCGCGGTATTCTTCTAAAAAGTCGAAATTCGGTATCGAGATGTCAACTCCGAACGGGGTTTCCTCCGGAAATCCCATCCCCGCATCCACGACGATCATCTCGTCGCCGTAACGGATGCCCATACAGTTCATCCCAAATTCGCCTATGCCGCCGAGTGGTATTATTTCAAGTCTATTCACTTCAAAAATTTACGGTCTCAAGATAAAGGTAATAGTTTAGCATAGTTCGCACCCGTCGATCGGCTAAACAAATGCTGTCATTCCGGGCTCTATCGGGCAAAGGAGCTGAACAGCGAGCCCCATTCTTCAAGCGTCAAGCTCTCGGCCCGGCGCGACGGGTCAAGACCGGCATCGGCCAAGGCCGTCCCGGCTTCCGGAGAGAAAGCCTTGAGGTTATTGAGGATCGTCTTGCGTTTCTGGGCAAATGCCGCGGAAAGCAGCCGAAGCGATCTTTCGTCGTCGAGTGGGCCCACGTTCTTCGGAAAGAGTCGGACGACCGAACTCCATACCTTAGGGGCCGGACGAAACGAACCCGGCGATACGTCGAACAGCTTCTCGATCTCAAACGCAGATTCGGCAAGTACCGAGAGATATCCGCGATCGGACGAGCCCGGCTTTGCCGCGATCCGCTCGACGACCTCTTTTTGAAACATCAGCACAAGGCGTGAAAAAAGCTGACGTTCGCGGATGAGTTTCTGGAGTATCGAGGTTGAGATATAGTAGGGCAGATTGCCGACAAGCTTTGCTGAATGCGGAGCGTGGACCGCAACGTGTGAGGTCTCGTTTAGAAGTGAACCGAGATCCACCTCAAGCACGTTGGCTTCGACGATTAGAATGTTATCGTCCTCTCCGAACTTTTCCCGTAACCAGGGGACCAACTCGCGGTCCAGCTCGATCGCGATCACATTCGCCCCCGAGGCAACGAGCTGCTCTGTTAGCGCCCCGCGTCCCGGCCCGATCTCGACGACAGTGTCGTTAACAGACAGCTCCAAGGAGTCGATTATCTTTCTTATGATATTCGGATCGGCTAGGAAATTCTGACCGAGAGATCTTTTGGCAAAACGGTTTTGGCGGGTCGGCTTGCTCATTATGGCTTCGGGTAACCCGTTATTTCGATGTCTTCGCCGTGCTGAAAAACCGCCGTGTCGCGGAGCCGCATTGCTTTGGCGAGTTCGTCAATTCCCCGCCCGCCAACCGCAGCCGGTGCCTCGCTGCCGCCAACTATCAAGGGCGCGATCATAAAGGTCACCTTGTCGACCAGGCGGGCATCGACGAACGCTCCCGCAACGGCGGTTCCGCCTTCGACCAAAACGCTCTGGATCTCGCGGCGCTTCAATTCTTCCAGGACGCCCTCCAGATTGCGAGCCCCTTTATCGACGGGAATTATCTCAACGCCGCGATCCGAAAGGCGCGCGGTCAATTCCGGGTCGATGCAGTTTGTCATAACTATTGTCGGGGCCTGGTCGGTGGTCGCAGCAAGCTTGGAATCGACCGGCAGGCGAAGGCTGTTGTCCAGCACTACGCGTGCCAGCGGCCTTCGGCGAGGGAGGCCGCTCCGGTCGGTCAGCGACGGGTTATCAACCACGGCCGTGGTCGCACCGATCAGGATCGCGTCGTGTTCGTGCCTGATCTCCTGAACCCGGCGGCGTGCTTCTTCGCCGGACAGCGCCGTTGAAACGCTACCCTTAAGCGATATCCGACCGTCCAGCGACATCGCCAGTTTGAGATGGACGAACGGACGGCCTTTCTTGTGCCAGCAGATGAATTTCTCGTTTAGCCTTGTCGCTTCATCGGCAAGGATGCCCGTGGCCACTTCGATGCCCGCTTCCTTCAGCCGCTCAAAACCCCTGCCCGACACTAGCGGGTTCGGATCCTCTATCGGGCATACCACACGCCTGACCCCGGCATTGATGAGTGCTTCTGTGCATGGCGGCGTCCTCCCATGATGAGCGTGCGGCTCCAGCGAGACATAGGCTGTCCCGCCCCGCGCCCGCTCGCCTGCCTGTTCGAGCGCAAGTACCTCAGCATGGGTCACATTATCGGCAATGTATGCCCCCTCGCCAACCACGTCGCCCCTCGTCGAAACGATGACGCAGCCCACCAACGGGTTCGGCGAGACCAGGCCCGAGGCGCCGCGGGCAAGCTCTAATGCACGGGCAAGATGGTTCCTGTCTTTGTCTCGTATATCGTTCAATCTGTGACTACGGCCTGTCCGTATCGCGAACTAGTTAAACAAACCGTTAACATAGCTCTCAGCCTCAAATACCATCAGGTCATCAACCTGCTCGCCGATGCCGACATAGCGGATCGGGAGATTCAGTTCCTTTGCGATCGCCACGGCTATCCCGCCTTTTGCGGTTCCGTCCAGTTTGGTCAGGACTATGCCGGTAACGTTCGCGACCCTAGTGAATTGTCGCGCCTGCTCAAGCCCATTCTGTCCTGTTACGGCGTCGATCACCAGCAAGGTCTCGTGCGGTGCTCCTTCGACCTCTCGGCCCGCAATGCGTTTCATTTTTTCCAGTTCCGCCATCAGGTTCGCCTTGTTGTGAAGCCTTCCCGCCGTATCGACTATCAGGACATCTGAGTTTTTCGACTTTGCCGACTGAAGAGCGTCAAACAAGACCGCCGCCGGGTCGGTTCCCTGTTTTTGCTGAATTATAGGCACCCCCGCACGCCCTGCCCATATCTCAAGCTGGTCCGAGGCCGCCGCACGAAATGTGTCTGCCGCACAGATCAATACATCGTTCCCTTCGTTCTTTATTCTTTGCGCAAGCTTTCCGATCGTCGTCGTTTTCCCTACACCGTTTACGCCTACAACCATTAACACATAGGGCTTTATTGAGACGTCCACTGCCGTCTCGTCCGCCACACCGGTTTCCTTTGAATGCTGAAGTATATCCAACAGTTCGCGCTTCATCACGGCCTTCAAGGCGTTTATGTCGCTTATTTCCTGCCGCGAAACACCTTTTCTGATGGCCTCGAGGACCTGCATCGTCGTCCTTACGCCGATGTCGGTCGAGATCAACATCTCCTCCAGCTCGTCGAGCAATTGGTCGTCGATCTGCTTGCGGCCCTCGAAGATCGTGTCGAGCCTATTGTTGATCGAATCGCGGGTTTTCGCGATCGCGTTCGAAAATCGCACCCCCAACTCGCGCTCGACCGCCTCCTCCTGTGCCTTCAGCTCCTCAATGGACTTGTCGAGCCCCAGCACCGAGGTCGAAAATTTATCTTCCTTATTTCGTTTCCAGAACAATGCCATATAAGTTCGAAAAATGAAGCCTTTGGAAAACGTCAAGTATAAAAAAATATCGCACGCCTAACAACGTGCGACAATTACTAGGCATGCTGATCGTCAACAGGGCCGGTCAGCGGGGCAGCCTGAGCTTCGACGAAGAACGGAAAAGCAGATATCCGAGCAGACACGAAAATACGATGGTCAGATAGAACCAAAAGACCGCTCCAAAGGCCTTTGCGGGTATATTGCCTAGTCTCGGCATATCGAACGGCGAGAAGATCACCGCGAGAACCGCGCCGACAAAGATCGAAGCAATGACCAGCACGAAGGCCATCATTAAGAGTTTTATGTAATCAAGCCCGAGCCTCCGGATAGTATCAAGCCCGACCAGCGGGTTCATCGTGGCCAGAAATGATCTGGTATATCCCGCAACCAGACACGCCGCCGGGAAAAAGAATAGCCCCCATAGCAACGCTATGCCGCCGATAACCACCAGCGGCGCGGCCAGACGCAGGATACTGCTTACTATTGCCGCCGCGGCCTGTTCCTGGGCCTCCTCGGTTGAGCCAAAAGTGGCTTCCAACTGTTCCCTCCGCGATTCCTGAACCTTTTCCCAGAGCAGTTCCTGTTCGCGGGTCTCGTCGTCTACCATCGGCATCGGGGACCCGTTTTCCGCCGCCAGTGATTGTTCCTTTATTTTTTGCGAATGAGCGGCAAGCAGTTCCTTTATCTCTTCAGATTGTTCGACGGCCCGGTTACTTGCGTAATAGGGCGTTCCGGGGATCCGCTGAAGGTCTGATTCGATGGTTTCGATGTGTGAACTGACCGACGAAAATACGAGATATGTGCCTATCGCGACAGTGAGCATCAGCGGCCCGAACGAGGTCAGATAAACGCCGATGCTGAGGAAGAAAGGATGAAGCATATCTTCCCACAGAGAAAAATCCTCAAAGGAAGGCATAAAATCTGATTCGAGCTCGCCCTGTGAAAAGTTGTTGACCGTGTTTGCCAGCACGCCGAAGCTCAGCATATTGGCAAGCATCACACACATGAGCGCGGCACCCGCAAGAAAGAAACTCCCTAAAGATGCGGCCGACTGTCCGAGCGTGAAGACCATGAACAAGATCGAACCGAACACAAGACTTGCTCTGAACCGAAACGGGTGAGCGAAGGCATCTCCAAGATCCGAAAATCCGAACGGACGGTCAATAAATGCAACCGCTGACCTTTTCTTTTCCGCTTTTCCCGACTGATCGCCCAGCGGCTTGCACAGCTGGCCGCACTCCGGACAGATCTTCACCGATCCGCCATATGACGACGGGCATGCCTTGCAAAATACTCCGCCGCACGAATCACAGGCGTAGCTCGCCGGTGCGTCAGTATGTCTTCTGCAATTGTCCGGGCTGCCGACCTCTGCCGTAGGGGTACGTTTCGTCTTGATAGCCAGCGGCGTTTCAGCTATCGCCGGTCCGGACACGTTTAGATGAGCCGTGCTGACCGTCGTTCCTGATAGCTCGGCCTTGGGTTCGGATGTTTCAGCCGCCGGGGCCGGCTCCGGCTCGGACACAATTAGCGGCATCGGCTGGCCGGATGCCTTTGCATTAAAAAATGGAACGAGTTTTGGGACCCGCTTGGCTTCTATCCAGCGCAGATCCCCCTTGCGTACCTTGTCGTCGGGAAGCAGCGAGCCCTCCGCGATCCACACGGGCAGTTCGGCAAACGGAGCCTCATAGATCTTGCCGGCTGCTTCAACCTGCCAGATTTCTTGTAACGTCTGATCTTCCATTGTCGGGCGGCTGCAGTTCGGGAATATCCAGTATGTCGTCGAGAGATCCTACGGCAGTGGGTCCGGAAACAAGCGGTTCGTCGAGGATTATTTCATCTTCACTCAGCTCAATGTAAACAGGTGTCGGTTCTTCGACTTGCTGAACTTCGGCATTATAACTCGATTCAAATCTGGTAGTCGCAGGAACCGCATTTCCCCGGTCATCGGCGCCAAAGCCCGGTTCAGTTCCTGCAGGCGCCTGTGCCTCGTCCTCGGGAAGGTCGGCGGAAAAACTTGACTCAAGTTGAACGGGCGTCGGTTCCTCGACCTCCTGAACTTCGGAGTCATCGCCCGACTCAATTTGAACAGGCGTCGGCTCTTCTGATACCGATCCGGCCGGTTCGACAAGTGCGGGCCTTCGGCTCATCTCTGCCTCCGGCGGACGCTCTCCGAGATTTTGGGCTACGCCGACATTGACCTGCTTTTCGTTTTCTCTCGCCGGGTCGGCCATGAATTGCACCACACCGCGGCCGATCTCGCCGGCTTCGCATCCGCGGACCAGTGCTTCGACCACACTTGCGTCGTATCGTATCCCGACGAACTCCCGGATCCTTGAAATAGCCTCGGGCAGCAGCATACCCTTCGAATAGGGACGGTCTATCGTCATCGCGTCAAACGTGTCGGCAACCGAGACGATCTTTGCCTGAAGCGGGATCTGCTCGTCTTTCAGGCCTTGCGGATATCCCTCTCCGTTCACCATCTCGTGGTGCATATACATTCCGGGCAAAAAGTCTTTCATCGCCGGTATCTGAGACATTATTTTGTAGCCCTTTACCGGGTGGGTCTTCATTATCTCAAACTCTTCCGCCGTTAGAGCCGCAGGCTTTTTCAGTATGTTGTCGTCGATCGCTATCTTCCCTATGTCGTGCAGGAGGGCGCTTATTCTTAACGCTTCAAGCTCGTCCTCGGGCAGATCGAGCTGCTTGCCGATCGCAACAGAGATCCGAGCCACCCTTTCCGAATGGCCGCGCGTGTATTTGTCCTTGCCGTCGATCGCCGCTGCCAGAGCCTTGACCGTACCGACGAAAAGTTCGCGGTTCTCCTTTGCTGCACGAGCAAGATTTGCAATATGCTCCTCGAGCTTATCGCTCATCGTGTTGAACGATTCGCCCAGTTTCCCGATCTCAGTAACGTTTGACGAATCGACGCGGGTCGAAAGATCGCCGCCCGCGATCCGCTCCGCCGCCGACGAGAGCTTAAGTATCGGCGAGGTCAGCATACGTGCCCCGATCGAGCCAACAAGAAGCGCGAGCAAGGCAAAGGCCAGGCTGATCAGCCAGGTCTGCGTTCTCATCTCACTTACCGACGCAAGGGCTTTTGACTCGTCCTGCATCGTTATAACTCCGAACGAGAGTTCCGGGCTGACGGCAACGGTGGAATAAGCCCCGATCATGTTGTGGGTCTCGCCCTCATACTCCGCCGTAAACGGTACAAGTCCGGATTGTATCTGCAGATTCGCCTCTTTCCATTCTCCGACTATCTTGAGATGTGACTGCTGCCGGCGTTCGCGGACAAGGGCATTGTCCGGATGGAACACGATGTTTCCGGCGTTGTCCACTACGAAGATTATCGGCAGCCCGGACCGCCACAAATGTGCTTCCGAGGTCGGCTCCATCCCTACCACGCTTCGGGCAAGTCCCTGCATTGAAACGATCGATACGACCGAACCGACCTTGACCCCGCCGACGATCGCCGGAGCCGAAATAGGTATCACGATCTCGTCTTCGCCGATCACCTTGGGTGACCCGAGGACCACTGAGCCATTCCGGATATTCTCAATCGCTTCGCTTGAGATGGAATCGATCTCTGACTGGATGATGTTTCCGGGCCTATACAGCGATAGCGGCTCGCCGCTGTTTGGCCTTACGTATAGGGCGATTATCTCCGGATTGTCCCGCAGCGTCTGTTCCAGCTTTACATCTGAGGTTGATGACGTGAGCACGTTCGCGTCATTTGAGAGGCTGAATGCACTCGTAAGCCCACCTACCAGGTCCGAATGTCGCTGCACGAACATCTCGATCTGACGGGCCTTTTCCTGGACCAACTGGATCTGGTATCGGTTCTCGACCGTGCGCAGTTCCCGGCCGCTTCGCTCCGATAGGAACCAGCCGGTCAAAACAAGCGGGACCAGGCCCACCAATAGCAGGACAAAAATTACAAAATAAACTAGACTGACCTTTGGTATCTCGCGGGGCATGGGGGTTGGACGCGAAGATCTTCGCAACCATTATCTTACGACATTGCACAACATTTATCAACAACTTTGATCGCTGCAGGAGTATGACTGGAATAACCGATCTTGCGAACCGTTAGAGCGATTATCCGTATACTTCTCATTTGACCGTGCTGTGTGCTTCTGAACGAATGGAACCGGAACGCTGGAAAAAGCTGGAAGAACTGTTTCAGGCCGCGACTGAACTGCCCGCGGACGTTCGGGAATCGTTTCTAGAGAAGAATTGCGGCGGTGATGCCGCCCTCGCGGACGAGGTACGGAGACTGCTTTCCTCCGTCGACGATTCCGATGATTTTATAGAACGTTCTGTTTGGACAGATGGACGATTTCTTGATACTGAGGCAGTGAACGTGTTCGCAGATTCGTTTGACGAAACTGAACTGCAAGGCCCCGAGGTCGGGTTGGTTGGAAAAAAGATCGGGGCTTTTCGGCTTAAGGAAGAGATCGGCCGCGGGGGAATGGGGGCCGTCTACCTTGCCGAACGGGCAGACGGCGAGTTTACCCAGCGCGTGGCCGTAAAGCTGATAAAGCGGGGTATGGACACCGACTTCATTATCAGTCGGTTTCGGCACGAGCGTCAGATCCTCGCCTCGTTCGAACATCCCAACATTGCTCGCCTGCTGGACGGAGGAACGACGGAGGACGGGGTCCCGTTCTTCGTGATGGAATACATCGACGGCAAGACGCTTCATGAGTTTTGCGACGCAAATTACTACACGGTCACCGAGCGGCTGGAGCTCTTTGTCAAGGTTTGTTCCGCGGTCTCGTATGCACACGAACACCAGATAGTCCACAGGGACATCAAGCCGGGCAACGTCTTGATCGATCGGCACGGAGCGCCCAAGCTCCTCGATTTTGGCATCGCCAAGATCCTCGACTCCGAGCTGATACACGAATCCGTAAATCCGACGGCATCGATGCTGCGGATGTTGACCCCCGACTATGCGAGTCCGGAACAACTTCAAAGCGGAGAGATCACCCCCGCCAGCGACCTATATTCACTCGGCGTTCTGCTTTACGAACTTGTTTCGGGACATCGCCCGTTTCAGATCAAGAAAAAAACTATTGCGGAAGTAACGAGAACGGTATGCGAGGAGATACCCACTGCCCCATCCGTGGCTGTTTCCGATCCCGAAAGGATGCTGTCCGTTTACGAGAACGATGTCGAGCGTCTTGCGGATGCTAGAAATACGGATGTCGAAAACCTGAAGGAGCAGCTTGAAGGGCCGCTGGATAACATCGTAATGAAGTGCCTCGCGAAGGATCCTTCTGAACGTTATGCGTCGGTCAACGATCTCGTCGAGGACATTCAGCGGTATCTGACCGGACGGGCCGTCTATGCACCGCCTTACTCCGTTTGGTCGCGAGCGGCCTCCGATCCTCTGCAGAGGATATCTGAAAAGAGTACGCGCCTGGCTGTCTTGCCGCTTGCGTTCATTGATCTTGCTCCGGTCCCCGGTTCGGGAGAAACCTATCTGGGCGTCGGGTTGGCCGACGCTCTTATCACCAGGCTTAGCCGCATCCGAAGATTCATTGTACGGCCGACAAGTTCGGTGCTTCGATTCGGCAAGGGCCCGACCGACCCGATCCAGGCCGGCCGCGACCTCAACGTTCAATATATCCTTGACGGGAATATAAAGCGGGCCGGCGATCGTGTCCGGGTAACGATCCAGCTTCTTGACGTTTCGGAGAACGCGGCCATTTGGGCAACCTCAATCGACGATAGGCTTACTGACGTTCTTGCACTTGAAGACACGGTGGCGAATCATGTCCTCGAAGCCATGCTGCCGCAGCTTGAAAGCGGCGATCTGGAAAATTACACAAGGCGCGGAACCGACGTACCTGAGGCCTTCGACCACTATCTAAAGGGCCGATTCAATTTCAATAAATTTACCGAAGAGGGCCTGGCGACCGCATTTATCCATTTCCACCACGCGATCGCAGCGGACCCGAGGTACGCGCTTGCCTATACCGGGATCGCCGATTATTACAACTGGCTGGGCATTCTTGGCGTTCTGCCGCCGCAGGACTGTTTTGATCCGGCGATCGAGGCCGCGAGAAAAGCCATTCAGCTTGACCCGGAACTCTCTAACGCTCATTCCAGCCTCGGCTTTTCCATTCACGCGGGGCGATACGACCAAACTGAAGCAGAAAAGCAGCTTCGGCGGGCGCTGGAACTTGACCCGGCAAATTCGAACGCCTATGTCTGGCTCGGTATCGTCCTGTTTACCCAGGGCAGGTTTGATGAGGGCTTTCGTTTTGCGAGGCAGGCCACCGAGTTTGACCCGCTTTCGCCATTTGCTCATCACAATATAGGCTGGGCGCTCTACTACGCCCGCAGATACGAAGAAGCGGCGGAACAGTATCGAAAAGTGGTCTCCACCTTCCCCGGATATGGCCTCGGGCACTATGGGCTGGCAAAAGTGCTTAGGTCGCTCGGCGAAACCGATGAGGCCCTTGCCGAGAGCCGGAAAGCATCCGAACTGATGGACCGGGGGATCTTTGCCCGGCTTGGCGAAGCCGAAAGCTATGCCTTGGCGAAAAACGATTCGGCTGCCGAAGAGATACTTGCCGAGCTAGGAGAACTCTCCAGGCGTCGCTATGTTTCGCCCTATATGAAGGCCCTTGTTTATGCTCGTCTGGGGCAAAACGAACAGGTGCTCGATCTTCTCGAAGAATCGCTTGGATCAAATGATGCGTGGCTAAACTGGGCAGCGAGCGAACCTGCGTTTGATCCGGTCCATGACGAACCGCGATTTAGAAAGATCATCGAAGCGGTTCGGCGCATGTCCCCGGGCAAGAACTCGATGGGCCAGCCAAACCCCGCCCTCGTCGAGATAAATAGAACCGGTATCCATGATCAAACGACTCTGATCGCCGATCAATTGCCTACGGCCGAGACCCTGCCGATGCTCTCGCGGATCCGCCCGGGACGTACCGGTGTGTTTGCCGGGGCTGCCGTGTTTTTGATCGCGGTGATCCTTGGGGCAGCACACTTTATTGTCCGTCCGCTCGTCTCGGATACCCCGACCTCAACCCAGGCCTTTTCAAATCCCAACCCGACACTTATCGTTCTTCCCTTCCGTTCGAGTGAAGGTTCGAACTTCGACCGCGGATCTGCCCTCGCGGACGCGCTCACAGGTCGGCTTGGAAATATAAAAGCTCTCAGGGTGCTTTCGTCGAATACGGCCCGCTTCGCGTCTGCCAGCGGATCGATCGATCTTCGGAGCGATCTCAGGGCGGATTTTGTGGTCCGTGGCAGCCTGATCACCGAGAACGGCAGCACAAGCATAAAGGCCGAACTTGCCGACACGGAAACCGGACGGATAATACGGTCGGAAACGTTCGCTAGCGATGACGGCGACCTGTTCGGCCTCCAATCGCGGATAGCCGAGATGGTGTGGACTGGACTCAATATAGAGCCGCTGCCGCTGGAAAAACAGCAGGTCCAGCGCAGCTACACAAGCGACGCCAGGGCCTATGAACTCTATTTGATGGGCAAATACCTTATCTCGCGTCGCTCTCCCGCCGACCTGAGACAAGCGATCTCGGCCTTTGGGACAGCCCTCAACAATGATGGAGAGTTCGCTCAGGCCTACGTTGGAATTGCAGAGGCCTATGCGCTGATCCAGTTGTACGACACGGACCCGCCCGCCGATTCTTACAAGCTGGCTCGCGAGTATGCCCAAAGAGCTTTGGCGTTTGACGAAGATCTTGCCGAGGCACACGCGATAAACGCCTACATACTGTTCTATGCGGACCGCGAAAGAACGGAGGCCGAGCTCGGGTTTCGGCGTGCCGTGCAGTTGAATCCATCGCTTGCACAGGCTCACCATTGGTTCGCGCTTTTCCTTTCGGCTACGGGGAAAAGAACCGAGGCTCTTCAGGAGATCGAAAGCGCCCGCCGACTTGACCCAAGCTCAGCTTCGGTATTGTCTGCCTCTGGGATGGTCAAATTCTATGGCGATGATCTCGAAGGTGCGATCGCCGACTGCGACGCCGCTCTTGCGATATTTCCTGATTTCGTTCCGGCGCTAAAGGTAAAACGATGGTCGCTTGCCGCCATGGGGGATATGGAAAAAGCAGGCGAGGTGTTTGATCGAGAGATAGAGGCCTTCAAAGGGGACCCCGAACATCCGAGCTGGCAGATGATCGCCGCACAAGCGGGACGTCTCGGCACAACTCCGGAGAACGGGCTCGCTAAACTGGAGGCCGCCGTCGCCGATCCGGAGATCAGAGCAAATCCGTATGCCTATGCGTTCGAGGCCGCCCTTGCCTATCTTGCGCTCGGCCAAACTGAAAAGGCATTTGTCCAGCTTTTTCGTGCCGAAGCCGCTTCGTCCCACGGCTTCAATTTCCTGAACGTAGATCCTCGTCTCGAACATATTCGCTCAGATCAAAGATTTTCTCTGCTCTCCGAAAAGCTCGGGTCCAGACGCCCGAAGTAGGCGCCCGTTCGTCCCGTCTATCTGCTTTTGTTTCGAGCGGCTCGCCTTACGTTCTTGTTGCAGACCCTCAATGCGTGTTTCTAATAACGTTTGCATCAAGATGCAGCGCCTCGAACAGCGTCATCGTGCGTTCGTCCATTTCGTCAGCATGGCGGCGGCGGGCAGCGTGCCGGTGTTCTCCAACCGTATCCGCCAGGTGCCAGGCTCGGTTCTCCGCCCGATATAGATCGAACGGAATATGCCGAATGACTCTGGCGATCCGGCTTTCTGCGAGGCCGCTTCGTTGCCCCGAGCGTCTATCAGCGTCACCGAAATTGCAGAATTCGCCATGAATGTCATGCCCAGGTCGTCAGCCGCCTCTATCGGCATCTCTATCTCTCGTGTTTCGCCCTGTTCGAGGTGTTCCCATTTCGCAAACGGTGCCCTCTCGCGGGGTGTCGCCTCTGCCCGGTAGCTCGCCCCGTAGTATCGCCTGCGGGGGTCAAACCCATCACCCGGGTCCGTACGAAGCAGCGAGATATGCCCTGGAAACTGGGGCAATTCTGGCGGGTCGGGATTGTGGTTGCCCTTGGGCCCGATGGCAAGCCGCGGTTTTACGAACGAAGAGAAATCCGCCGTTCCGGTCAGGTCGGTATGCAGGCTTTTCGACCGTGCATTGTCCTTTATCTGCCAGATGGCGGACGGTACGGAGACGACGCCGTCGTTCCAGACCACCGATTTGCACATCGTCGGGAGCGGGTCCCCCGCAAGCACCGAAAACTTGACACCCTTTCGGGCAGTATTGATACGGTTGAAACCGGCCACGTAATCCTGCTGAAGCTGGCGGACGGCCTCAACCTGTTTGCCGACCACCTCGAACGCCAGATTCATCACATCCGCACACGGCGAACCCATGTTCGGCGTCCCGAGCATTATCAGCCGGGCGACCTTTGGCCGGCCGTCTGGCGAATCGGTCGGCATTATCTGGCTGATGTAATACCGCGAGATAAGCCCGCCCATCGAGTGAGCAACGATATCCACGTGCCAGGCATTGCGGTCCTCCTGTGCGTATTTGATGTATTTCTCAAGCTCACGGGCGTTCTCGGCTATCGAATTCGTCGGACCGGTTGACATAAAAGCGCCGCCGGTGTTCATCACACCCTTGTCCGGACGCTCGCCGACCGGGAACGCCTTCCAGTCATAGCTGTGCGATGTCGTCAGGATGTTCTGCCACGACTCCCATGCATGCCAGCTGCTCCAGAGGCCATGCACCAGCACAACGGGCTTTGGCGCGACCTTGAGATTTTTTGTCATCTCGTCGGTCTTCTTTCCGTTTTCCTCGAGCTCGGCCTTTATCCGCTGAAGAAGACGCGGCCTGCCATCGTCGTACCACGAATAGCCCGACGAATCCCACACCATCTCGACCTCTCTTGATTCACCCGGATCGACCCGCACGGAGATCTCGCCGCCTTCGAGGAGCCCGTCGGGCCTGGCCCCGTCCCATTTGTCGCCCTTATAGGTCTCCTTTAGCTTGATGTCCGCATATTTCGTCTCGCCCGAGGTGTTAAGGACATCTACTTTTATCTTTACTAGATTTCCGTCGATCGTCCCTCTTTGTTCGGCGATCTCCGCCCAGTCGTTCCAGTTCGGAAACTTCATTTCTTCAAAACGAAGATCCGTTATCCGCAGGTCGGCACCGCATTTCTGCAGGTTCCAGCTGATGGTCTCGGTCACATTCTGCCACGTTCTGGTATAGCTGCCGCTGATGCGGTTGGGGTCGGAGGGGTTTATCCGATGCGTGCCGTCGGTGGTCAGCGAATTGCCGTCAACCGTGGTCGGGGTCGATGGCATCGTCAGCGTCTTGCCCTCTTTCGGCGTGCATTGGCCGCTAAAAGAGGATGTCTGCAGGCCGGTGGTTTCCCCCTGTATCTGCGGCAGCCCCACGCTGACCGCGTAGGTCCCGTCGGCATTTACACCGACCGAGACATTTGCTTCCGTCTGCTGGCTGGCGGAGGTCTGCGTCTGTGAGGTGAACGTCCCGTGCATGTCGCGCCACGTCTTTCCACGGTCGCACGAATTCTTTTCGACGGCGTTTGTGGTCTCGGTGGCGGTAAATCGATGGCTGATGCTTGCCCGTCCGCGGCTCGAACTGCCTCCGTCCGGCGATCCGACGACACCCACGTTCGCCGTATATTGATACTGCATCTCTGACCTGGTCGTGTCCCTTCCCCTGCCCGAAACGCGGTCCACCGTCTTCGAGTCCGACATCGATTGAGCCCGCGTATAGCGGATCGTCCCCGTCCACGCACCGGAACATTTTGCGGCCGCCGTCCGGCTGTTCGCCGCAGAGGCATTTCTCGCCTGTGCAAGAACGGAAGCGTCGGCCGAGAACAGGCCGAGCAGGAACAGACAAACGAATATCATTCTCACGGATCGCAGCATAGTAACTTTCCTCCAACCTACACGCGACAACCGCCCGAGAAACATATCACCGATCCCTTCTATCGAATTACCCCCTGCCTTCCTCAGAGAATTACCACTAGCTTCAGCTGGTGGACGCCGACTAAATCTGAATTACCACTAGCTTCAGCCAGTGGAAACGGCATACAAAAAAAGCACCGGGCTTTAGCCCAATTCCAACTAGCTTTCGCCGGTCCGCAAAGCCCTAAGCCTTTACCGCCTCGACAATACCGACCGGGCTTTTCGTTTCAATTATCCGCGTCATCTTAAAACCGGCCCGCGCCAGCAGCGATCCAAACTCTGCCGGGGTCCTCTCCATACCGCCGGGCGAGACCAGCATTTCGAGATCCATTATCTTGCCAAAGTGTTCCGTGTTGCCCTCCGGGATCACGGTATCGATTATCAGCACTTTTGCGTTGTCCGGCGCATTCGCCCTTATGTTCCCGAGGATCTTCGCGTTCTTGTCGTCGTACCAGTCGTGGATGATGTGCTTCATAAAGTAGATATCCGCCGTCACAGGGATCGCCTCGGTAAAATCGCCGGCAACATATTCAACACGGTCCGCAACGCCATAGCTTTCGACCATAGCCGGCGCCCCCTCGAGCACATAAGGTATCTCAAAAAGAACACCCTTAACGCCCGGGTTGGCTTTCAGGATCGCGGCAAGCAAATGCCCGTGGCCGCCCGCGATGTCGGCGATAGTCCCCGCCGATGAGAAATCGTACGCCTCGATGATCGCCGGTATCGTCTGATGTGAGAACGAGGTCATCGCCCGATTGAAGATATCCCCAAGCTCCCTGTTCGTCTCATAAAGCGTCTCGAACGCGGGTTCGCCGTGTACCTTTTCCCAGGCGGTCTCGCCTGTCTTTACGCTGTGGATCATCTGGCCGTAAACCTTCCAGTGTTCGGGTTCGTTCATCCAGAGCGTTAGGTATTTCGCACTCTCCGGATGGTCTTCACGCAGGAGGTCGCTCGCCGGCGTATTCGCAAACGTACGCGGTGCGGTCTCGGTAAATATGCCTGTCATCGCCAGCGCACGCAGCACCCGATAGAGCGCATGTTCGTGTGCCGAGGTCGCCACGGCGAGATATTCCGTCGATTTGGGGCCGTCCGCGAGCAGGTCCGGCACACCAAGCTTCGTTGCGCAATAAACTGCCTGTGCAAGAAAGGGTGCTCCGATCAATTGCATCACTTGTTCCGCCGGTGAAATGGTTCGAGCATCATGGTCAGGAGCGGGCATTTGTGTTGTCATAGTCGTTTTCTCCGTGGTTTCCGGATCGTCTCCGGTCATTTTTTGGGTCAACTTTAACGCGAATTTGTTCCGGCAATAGTATCACGCTTCGGTTTCCGGCATTGTTTTTTTCTCCGGTTCACAGCGTCTCAAAGCCGCATCCACAGACCCGGCGCGAAAAACGCCGCCTGCGTTTCGTGTACAGAGGTGTTGGGGGTGGTCTCGCCGGGTCGATCAGCGGTGAAATGTGCAAAAGGCTTTTGGTTCGCGGCCTTCTACGAATGTTCGCGATTCGCGCACCGGGCAATTTGATGTCGCCCTCAGAGCCGATAGCGGACATACCGTAACGGCCACTCCGCCGGGCCGTTCGGCGGGTGGCGGGCCGGGTTCGCCGGAGCCTGCCTTGTTGGCCTGGTCTATCGTGTCCTGCCATGTGCCGCTTAGCGGTGTCGCCGCCGCGTTGGGGCCGCCTTCCGGATATTCGTCCGGGTCATAGGGCTCGTCTGTTAGCAGCTTGCGGTTTGGTATCGTCCCGCTGATAAAAAGCTCTATCCGCCTGAACTCCGCCGGCACGTCCGTCACGAATATCTCCTCGCGTTCCGGCACTTCTTCCACGGCCCATGCCGGGTCGTCGAGTGCCGGGTCGTTTGGCGTCTCTTTGGGCGTCGGCGTCGGCGTCGCGGCGGCCGTCTCCTGTCCGTCCAGCTCGCGTATCAGCGTGCCGTACCGGATGTCTATCTCCGCACGCCTTACGCCGGGCGGCATCGACCAGTCGCCGTTCCATTCGGGATAGTGCGCCAGAGCCTCTTTCATAAAATCTGCCCAGATCGGCATTGCCGAATCCGAACCCTTTAGCCCAAGATCGTCGTTGTTATCAAAACCGACATACACCACCGTTACCAGTTCGGGAGTAAATCCGGCAAACCACCCGTCGCGCGAGGTGCCGGTCTTGCCGGCGTAGGCTGTCTTCCCGTTCTGGTTTCGGAACCCCCAACCCTGCAGCTGTGCCGCCGTTCCCCGGTTTACGATGTCCTTCATAATGTCGTTCATTATGTAGGCGACGTCCGGCCTTAGAACGTTCTGCTTGTCCGGTGTCGGGGCCACGCGGGTCGAGCCGTCGCCGCGGGTGACCTTTGTTATCGGCATCGGCAGCACACGGTCGCCCAGATTTGCAAACGCCGTATATGCTGTGGCCACCTGCAGCGGCGTCGCCTCGGCCGTGCCTAGCGCCATCGAAGGATATGCCCGCTCAACCCTTGGCATCCCGGCCCGTGCGGCGAGATTCATCACCCGCCCTACGTTTACCTGCATCGCCAGGTCCACCGTAATGGTGTTTTTGCTGCGGACCAGCGCATCGCGGAGCGTAAGGTCCTGATTGGTGAAAAAATCGCCAAAGTTGCTCGGCGCATAGGTGTTTCGGTCAAAGGTAAAGACCTTTCGTTCGTCCTTGAAAACCGTCGCCGCTGTAAACACCCGGGACGCCGGCTCATATGCCGAGTTTATCGCCGCCGCATAAACAAAAGGCTTAAATACCGAGCCCGGCTGGCGCATCGCGCTGGTCGCCCGGTTAAACTGGTTGTCCAGAAAGTCGCGTCCGCCCACCATCGCGACTATCTCTCCGGTCGTGGGGCGTATCGCCACCAGAGCCGCGTTCAATCCGCCGGTCGGCTTTTTCCTGAAAAGTTTTTCCAGCCTTTCCAGCCGCCGTGCGACTATCTCATAGGCGATCCGCTGTAGATCCGGGTCGATCGACGTATAGACCCGCAGATGCTGCAGGGCGTCCGGGTCGGCAACCAATTTCGGCAGCTCGTCGATGACATGCTGTGAGAAATAGGGCATTCCCTGCAGGTCCTGTCGGCTTGAGATCTGTCTGAGTTCCAGTTTTGTTGACTTCGCTTTCTCGTACTGCTGATAGGAGATCTCCCCGACCTCCAGCATCGATTCGAGCACCTGATTGCGGCGTTCTTCCACCCGTTCGGTGTTCTTATAGGGGTTATAGCGGTTCGGGCTGCGGAGTATACCCGCCAAAAATGCGGCCTCGTGAAGCTCCAGCTGAGAAACGTCCTTTCCGAAATAGGCGTCCGCCGCCTCGCCGACACCGTAGATCGAAACACCCATCTGCTGGCCCAGATAGACCTGATTCACATAGAGCGTAAAGATCTCTTCCTTACTGAGCCTTGTTTCCAGGATCACGGACATAAAGGCTTCCGTGGCCTTTCGCTCGTAGGTCGGCTCGTTCGTTAACAGCAGATTTTTTACAAGCTGCTGGGTAATTGACGATCCGCCCTGATTTGCAAGCGCCGCGTTGTCCTCGCCCTCGTAACGCTTCCAGAGCGCTCTGGCGATACCGCGAAAGTTTACGCCGTAATGGTCAAAAAACGCCCGGTCTTCCGTTACGGTGATCGCTTTTATCAGGTGCGGCGGCAGATCCGCAAACTTTACGGTCTTGCGTCGCCCGTCGCCCTCGCCGGCTATCGTGCTGAGCATTTTGGGCTCGAGCCTTACTGCCTCCAACTCTCTGCCGGCTTCCAGATCATTGATCTTTGCGACCGTTTTGCCGTCCTTCGCAAATGAGATCGACACATTTGGAAATTCCTTTACGCCGTCAATTATCGCCGTATATCCGGGTTCTATCAGCAGGTCGCTCCCGACCACCGAATACCGGCTGCGTTCCGGGTCTGCCCTGTCGCTCTTTTCGATGTAACCGGCACGTTTGAGATATCCGATCATCTCCTCCGGCGTGGCCGCGTCACCTTTACGGAGCCGTTTCGGAGCGGAATAGATGCCGGCCGATGGCGTAAAGACCTCGCCGCTCAAAAGGCGGCGATCGATCGTATCCGAAAAAAGGAACCAGAAATATGAAAGAGTGAAAAAACCGGCAAGTAGCAAAATACCTGCGGCCGTGGCCGTCCAGACATTAAAGAACCAGCCAAGCACCCGGCGAAACCGGGATCTGGGACTGATCTTTTCGACATTTGCGCGGCGCGCCTTGACCCAGGCTCTCGGCGGCTGCCGGCTGCGAAATTTTTTTACGGCTTGTCGGTCTTGCATTTCCCCTGAGCGGCAAAGGATTAGAGGGGTTTCGATTTCGGGCAGTTGCCCTGTAAGATTCTAATTGTTTGGACCCTTCGTGTCTAGCGTTTTTAACTGTGAAGATACTTGTTACCGGCGGCAGCGGCTATCTCGGAAGCCATATTCGCGAGTATTTCGGCGGGGAAGAACTCCCCCCCCCGGCCGGCCCTTGTCTTCTCCAACCTTCGGACCGGCAGAGGGGCCGCGGCCTTTTCCGGGGGGTTCCTC
>CALMAH010000038.1 GCA_937859595.1 uncultured Acidobacteriota bacterium
AATTACCCGGCTTCCTCTATTTTAAATCGGTGTCTTTTTTCGGGGGGACGTCAACGGGGTATTGTTTGCCTTAGCTTCCGATACGGACTAGCCACAGTGAGTGTTTGTACAACTTTGACAACTACTAACCTGGCAGCCGAAATTCGGTAATCCCTGACACATGAAACATCCTTCTTTGGTTTGCCCATTCCATTGGCAAATTTGATGCTGACATTGCTCTGAAGCAGAATCAATCAAGTTGAAAGATGCTTTGACAAATATACTCTCGAGTGTCAAGGCACTTGTATAGCTATTAGAATTTTGACATCTAAGCAGATAAGAGGTATCAACTTGGCTCGACACTTTTGTAATGTCAGTTGGTTCATTCTGATCCCCCAAGTCTTTGGCAGAACTCCCGAAGGAAGCGTCGACTACTGACAGTTCTAATCTAAAACTTCCTGTAGGTTGATCTTCCTTTGAATATGACTTCAAAATGTCAGTAAACTTTACAACAGGAAAATCAATGATGCGTCGCTCACCTGGTGAGATCGACACTCCCAAAACAGGACTTTCGTCACTACTTATTTTAACAAATTGATCGGTTTCTTTATCATCTGCCCTCAAAAGCTGCCAGAGCAACTTTACAGAAGTTGCAACTTTGTTAGAACGATTATGCAGGCCGATTTTTGTAACTGCCAGTCCTTTGTATGCTTCGGTTGTTACACTATATACCACCACATCAGAGCTTTGTTTATCACTAGGCACTGCTGTAAAAGTCCAATCTCCGATTGGTAATTCAGCAACCACACGTTCCTGTCCGAACGACGACGACGCGTACGAAGTCAATAAGATAGTTGTCACAATACACAGGCGCAAGATACATGAAAGATGGTTCTTCATGGTGGTGATTCTCCTTTGTTAACGAAACGCGATAATTCTTAAATTCGCGACGGCCAAGCGTTTCCCAAGGGACCGAAGCAAAGCAAAACAAATGGGAGAGGTTGAGAGGAGTAGATCAGAAGTCAAGCCTTAATGTTTTGAACTTCGTGATCAATCTCTTGGACCTTGTCTGATACACTCACGTCCTTTCCTTGCGGCAGACACCAAGACACCGAGCCGGGAATGCAGTAGAAATGCAATTTCAAACAGCGGTTCGAAAGACGTAATCCCAATGAACATACCCTCTCACTGTGGATTCTCTGTTGTTTTATCACGGTTTTTACACGCGCCAGAAATATTTTTGTTCCAAATTTTTTTTGCAAGAAATTGTTTCTGGCTTCGTTCGGTATGTATCCAACTGTGCGAAACTTGTCCGGTTTTCTAAGTTATGGGGATAAAAGATGAAGTATAAAAACTTTGTGGGATTACTCTGCGTTGCCGCGGCAGCGCTTTTTTCCGCCGTAGAAGCATTGGGCCAGGGCGTTATAGTCCCGATAGTATGTGATGTACGGCCATGCCGGCCGCCTCGGCCTGTACCACAACCCGTGCCTCTCCCGGCCGCATTGCCGGTAAAATCGATCAAGCTGGACACGAAGATCAATGGCCAGGTGGCAACGACCCACGTGGAACAGGTCTTTCGGAACGATACGCGGTTCACGCTCGAAGGCACGTATTTTTTCCCGATCCCGTCCGATGCTTCAATAGTTGAGTTCGTTATCTGGGAAGACGGGAAAAGGCACGTCGGAGAAGTGTTGACGCGGGAAGAAGCGAGGCGGATCTACGACGAGATAGTCCGTCGTCAACGCGACCCGGGCCTCTTGGAATACGCCGGGAATGATCTGCTCCAGGCTTCGATCTTTCCGATCCCTCCGAATTCTGAAAAGAAGATCGAGCTGAAGTATTCACAGATACTAAAGTCTGATTCCGGGACGATAGCTTATAGATACCCCTTAGGAACGGGTCGTAATCTATGGCGCGATCGGCGTCCGGGCTTCGAAACATCTAACGCAACCGCACCCCGTCAGCAGTTCGGGAACGTTTCCGGTTCGATCGAAATCATCGGAAAGGGGCGATTGAGGAACATTTACTCGCCTTCACACGATATCGATATAAAGTTGAAGGGCGAATCGGCAGCGGCGGTCTCATTTGAAACGCGCGACAACGACAGCGATCTTCAGCTTTTCTACAGCGTGTCGAATGACGATCTGGGCCTGTCGCTTTTGACCTATCGTGAGCCTGGAAAGGACGGCTATTTCCTGCTGATGCTCTCGCCTCGAGACTATATTTCCGATAGCGAGGTCGTAGACAAGGACATCGTATTTGTTCTCGACACAAGCGGATCAATGGCCGACGAGGGGAAGATCGAAAAGGCAAAGGCGGCCCTGCTCTTCGGGATAAGGACACTTCGCGACGGAGACCGCTTCGGGTTGGTCAATTTTGCCGGCGAGGAGCACCTTATGGAATCGTCACTGATCCGTGCGGATGCGTCAGGTAAACGACGAGGGGAGGAATTCGTTTCAAGGCTTCGTGCGACCGGCGGCACGAATATAAATGACACGCTGATCGCATCGCTAAGACTTTTTGGGCAAAACGATCGGCCGAAAATGCTTGTGTTTATGACGGACGGGCTTCCGACGGTAGGCGAGACCAACAACGAGCGAATCCTTGCAAATCTCGCCAAAGTTAAGAACGCGGATGTCCGGATCTTTCCTTTTGGATTCGGATATGATGTAAACACAGTACTTCTCGATCGCTTGGGTTCCGAAAATGGCGGGGTGTCGGATTATGTGCAGCCGAAAGAGGACCTCGAGATCAAGGTCTCCAATTTCTTTGCCAGAGTCAGTTCACCGGTGCTCTCCGATCCTGAATTGGATCTTGGGCCCTTGCGTGCCGAAATGGTCTACCCGCGCCGCCCGGGCGACATCTTTAAAGGGATGCAGATGGTTCTGATCGGGCGTTATAAGAACGAAAGCGACATTCGGAATGCCGTTATCAGGTTGACCGGCAAGACGGGTGCCGAAACGAGAACATTCACTTATCGCAACCTCGAATTTCCGATAAGGGCGACAGAAAACAACTTTCTGCCAAGGCTTTGGGCAAGCCGGCGCGTTGGCTGGCTGGTCGAGGAGATCCGAATAAACGGCGAGACGAAAGAATTGAAGGATGAGGTGATCGACTTGGGCACCAGGTACGGGATCGTGACGCCCTACACCTCTTACCTGGCGACCGACGGAAGCTTTGCCGCGACACGACGGGACGCAAGCGGGCGAGCAACGATAGCCCCCGGAGCCGAACGCCGGATGGCCGAGGTTCGAGGAGCCGATGCTGTACAGATGAGCGTTCAGCAAAACGTCCAAAAATCGAACATCTCGCTTGCGGCTCGGGAAAATGAATCGGCCGAGAACCAGGTGCTCATCCGGCGGTCGGGGAACAACCAGTTTGTCGGCAACCGCAACTTCTTTTTTGAAGATGGCGCCTGGGTGGACTCCGCATACTCACGAGAGAGAAAGCTGGAAGAGGTTTCGATACGATTCGCAAGCGACGAGTATTTTCGACTGGTTGCAAAGGAAAGGGAACTTGCCCGATATTTTGCACTTGGTGAAAACGTGGTCGTCGTTTGGCAGGACAAGGTCTATAGAGTGACCAATTAAGTCCGTTTGGCAAATTCGCGTTAACCGCATCGTCCAAAAAAGGTGATTTCTGTCTGAAAAGAAGTTATTCTAGTAGACAGCAGTCACCTTTTTGTATCGAACTCGGAGGTTTTTTAGTGGTTAAGACGGTCTCTATTCTCTCGCTTGCACTTGTATTTACAACATTTACCGGTTCACTTTTTGCCCAGTCAGCTTGGCGTGCGGGCAAGGTCGAGTGTCCCGGAGACCTGATCTCAGTCTATTTTACTTCTGCCGGCAAAGGGTGGATAGCAGGTGATTCGGGTTTTTTGGCGTCCACCACAGACGGCGGGCGTACGTGGAACCGCGCGGACCTGGGCACCGATGCCGATATAAATGAGATCTATTTTCGAAATGAACGGAACGGCTACCTTGTCGCCGGAAAGAGGATGTTCATTACCTCAGACGCGGGCGACACATGGCGAGAGACCGAGATAGTAAGGCCCGGAATGCTGGAACGCGGCACCCCGGAATTCTTGAGCATCAGGTTTGCGGACCGACGCCGAGGCATAATCGTAGGCTCGGTGCTGAATGAAGACGAGCGTGTCATCGATTCGCTTGTGCTGAGGTCCGAAGACGGAGGCGAAACCTGGGAGCGGATCATCGTTCCGTCAAAGGCCGAGTTGTTTCATCTGCATTTTGACGGAAGTTCACGGGCATGGATAGTCGGCGACGAGGGGATGATACTTGCGACCACGGACGGAGGTTCCACATGGCGACAGCAGCGCTCCGGCACGAAGCATGCGCTGTATAACGTGTTCTTCAGGAATAGCCGCGTAGGGTACGTCGTCGGCAAGGGCGGGACCATCCTTCGCACCGAGGACGGGGGCAACAATTGGCTCACCGTAGCTAACAACTTCCCCGAAACCTTTATGAGGGTTGATTTTGCAGACGCGAACAACGGCTGGATAGTCGGCCATAACGGCACGATCCTGAGATCGGGAGATCAGGGCCGGACCTGGGTGAAACAAGAGAGCGGGACGGACCGGGACCTGTATGGCCTCTTCATGGTGCGCCGCTATGGATGGGCCGTTGGGGCCAATGGAATGGTCCTTGAGAGCGTCAGATAGAAAATTTCCACAAAAAATCGCACATTTCTATTAACACTTTTGTTAAAGTTGTGCTATCTTACATCATATTTTCCGCACATAATCCTTTTTTTCATAAGGATTAGTTATATTAATAAAACCTAAACTTGGAGGATATGATGGGCGATCAAACTTTGAAACGGGTGCTTACCATGGCCATGGTAATGCTGTGCACCTGTGTAATGGCATTTGCTCAGGGCACAACGTCCCGTGTGGTCGGAACAGTGACCGACAACACCGGTGCGGTTGTAGCCGGAGCAACGGTCATCCTTACCAACGACGCTACTAATGTCAGCCTCACGACGACCACGGGGAACACGGGACTTTACGTGTTCGACCTGGTTCAGCCGGGTTCTTACACGGTCACGGTCGAGAGGGAAGGCTTTAGGCGTTTTGTTTCCACCCGAAACACGGTACTTGTTAACCAGCCTGCAACGGTAAATGCACGATTAGAGATAGGCGACGTCGAAGCGACGGTTTCCGTCGAGGGGAGCGCGACACTTGTGCAAACGAGCAGTTCGGGAAACCTGGGAGGTACAGTTGAACAACGTACCATAGAGAGCCTGCCGATCGTGGGAACGCGCGGCAGAAATCCGCTGGACATCCTGAACTTTCAGCCGGGCATTACGACCGGTGCGAACACGGGCGGCGGGGTTCACATTCATGGATCACGTGACCGCGCGTTCAACTTTACGCTGGACGGCATCGACATAAACGAATCGACCGCGGGCGGTTCGAACTTCACTCCTCTGAGGACCAATCCGGACTCGCTGCAGGAGTTTCAGATCGTTACCTCAGGTTTTACGGCCGAACTAGGCCGAAGCAGCGGCGCCCAGGTAACCCTCGTCACCCGCTCTGGTACGAACCAGTTTCGCGGAAACATCTTTGAGTATTACCAGACAAAGGGAGCATTGGCCCGCGGGTATGCGGCCAACGTAAACCAGACAGATAAAGAGAACTTTATACAGCACATCTTCGGAGGATCGTTCGGCGGGCCGCTGTTCAACCCCTTCGGCCGCAACGAAAGGCCAGTAACGCTGACCCGTGACAGGGCGTTCTTCTTTGTAAATCTTCAGATACTCCGAGCGTCAGATGCGTTGATCCAGACAAGAACGGTTTATACGCAGTCAGTGCGGAACGGCGTTTATCGATGGCTACGAGGCGGGCAGAACGGGCCCGGCGTGGTTGATGCGAATGGAAATCCGATCGCACCGCCGTGCAGCGTTACGGTAACGACGAATTGTATCGATTCGTACAACATCCCGGCGGGGACGGGCATTTCGCTAGATCCGCTTCTGATGTCCTACATCAACCGGATGCCTCTTCCGAACAGTTTCAGCGCGTCGGGCGACGGGCTGAACGTAGCGGCATTTATATTCAACTCGCCACAGCGGGAAGAACAATACGATCTCCATACGAAGTTCGACTTCCGTCTTAACGACGCGAACCATCTCTATGTACGCTGGTCGCAGGGTGAGCAGAACACCATCGGTGACGCCGCGAACGCCGGCCGTCCGCGATTTCCGGACAACGACAGTTATCGAGTAGATACGTTCCGTACGCCGAAAAATCTGGCGATCAACTGGCGATCTTCCCCAACAGCGACATTTACGAATGAATTTATTTTCGGTATCAGCGATTTCGGATTCTCTTTCACAAATCCGAACACAGATCCGAACCATCAGTTCATCTTTAATCTTCCCACGGATTTCAACTCGGCATTTACCTACAATGCACGTTCATTCAGGACGTTCCAGTTCGTAGACAATATGACATTCGATCTCTCGCCGCACGTTATCAAGGCAGGAGCGAACATCAGGTTGGGCCGCAGTACGGACGACAGGTCGGGTGTAGCGGGCGGTGGTATCGAGGGCAGCTTTAACTTCAGCCGTCTGATCAACAACAACTGGAATTTCCCAACTCCGCTGCCAACTGGTGCAGCAACTATCAACACAGCGGACCGCACCCGGCTTGAGAACGTGATAAATGACGTTCTCGGACGCGTCGGCCAGATCACACAGGCATTTGTAAGCGACCCGAGCAATCCTAGTGCTTTCGCTCCCGCAGGCACACGGTGGCTTTTTGAGGCCTATCATCCTGAACTCGATTTCTACTTGCAGGACACGTGGAGATGGCGACGTAACTTCACCGTCGATCTTGGTGTCAGGTGGGAGATGAGGCTTCATCCGCGCGAAGCTAGCGGCGGAAGGCCGATCCTTGTGCCAGATCGTTCGGTGGTCCTGGGTGCCACGCCGTCCGACACGATAACCTGGACGGAAGGTAAGCTGTTCAAGAACCGATACGGCATAATCCTGCCGACACTTGGTTTTGCATGGGACCCCTTTGGCGATGGACGCACCTCGGTTCGTGCGAACTATCGAAAATCTTCGGATAGGATCTCCACATTCCTGTTCAGTTCGTTCATTTTCCAGAGCACGCCGGGGAACAATGCGCTTGGCACCGACACGTTCTTTGGAGCGAGCGGCGGATTGCTGCGAGACGGGCTTCCGTCCGTGGTGCCGACTAGCTCGCCGGCGGCATTGAGGACGCCGCAGGCATTCAGCACGGCGGCAACGACCGTTATTGATCCGGATCTAAAGTTCCCGAGTATTCATAACTGGACACTTAGCTTCCAGCGTGAGTTCTTTGGTTCGAATGTTTTCGAGGTCAATTATATCGGCAAGAAGGCGACGAATCTTCACGGGACCTACAACGTAAATCAGGTTGACCTGAACGGTACGCTGCCTGGAGCCGGTGGAGAGACTTTCCTGCAGGCCTTTAATTCGATCAGAGGAAATGCGGCTTATAACAGCCCGCTGATCAACCTGCTGTTTACGGGCAATGCTGCGAATAATGGCGGAACCGCACGTTTCAGGGCCTTGAATGCTACGGCGATCACGCAGGGTAGTGTTGCCTCTCTCGCGATCGCGGCATCGCAAAAAGTGTGTGTTGCGGCGGATGTAACCGCAGGACTCTGCACCAACGCGCAGCTTGGCCAAAGGATCCTCGGGATCCACGGGTTCGACTCCTTCTTCCAGCCGTTCTCACAGTTCACCGGTGGTATGAACGTCGTTGATAGCAATGACTTTTCGTTCTACAACGGGCTTGAATTCACTGTTCGACGCAGGATGAGACAGGGCATCAGCTATCAGGTCGGTTACACCTATGCCGTATCGAAGGACACCAGGTCGTTCGACCCTGTGTTTACTACGCTTGGGACCGGAACGACGCAGACCGCGGCCAATACGCCTCTTGATAACTTTAATCGGAAGGCCAACTATGCGTGGTCGGATTTCGATCGACGGCATTCTGTGCTTGGTACCTATGTTGTAGAGCTGCCGTTCGGCCGGGGTAAGAAACTTAACTCCGACAACGCGATCGCCAGCTACATAATCAGCGGTTGGCAGTTGGCTGGAACGGTCAGGCTAACTTCTGGTCGTCCATTCTCGGTGTTTGCCGGTCTGAATACGGTCAGCAATACGAGCGGTTCGTGGGCAAATTGCGACGGCTGCCCGAGAAATCTCGGCAGTTTGGTCCAAGGCAACTTCGACAACACCGCAAATCCTCTCTTGAGGAACTGGTGGTTCGATCCCGCCGCCCGTGCACGGTTTTCACAGCCGGATCCGGGCCAGCCTGGAAATACGGGAAGGAACTACTTTATCGGACCGAAGTACTGGGAAACCGATATGTCCATCTCGCGTAACTTCCGCTTTACAGAGAGGATGAGTTTCGATGTTCGTGTAGATGCAAGAAATCTGACGAACACTCCGAACTTCTCATTCCCGACAGCTGTGTTGCCGGCCGGTTTCTCGCAAACCGGATACGGAACGAGCATTTTCGGGCGTATCAATGCTGACGTTACGAACAGTGCACGAAGGATACAATTCTCCGGAAAGCTGAATTTCTAGGTTTTCGGTGGATCGTAAAACGAAAGGCTCTGCGATGTCGAATGATGTCGCAGAGTTTTTTTTTGGCCCAGCGGCAACTTAATCGAAGGCTGCCGCATCAAGAAGAATGGATCAGAAAGATGCAAACGTCCCGCTGTTGTTGACGTTTCTTTCTAATACCTCCTGTTTCTATTTCGGTCCGCCCCTTTGGCCGGGGAGCGGGCCTTTTTTTGCAGCCTGTCGGATTCGAGTACGTTGTGCATCAGCAGCAAGTCGGGCGGCGGCATCGATGTTGGAGGCAGCCGCTCCGACCTGAGGATCATTCTGGGCGAAGGACTTTGCAGCAGCGTCGTTACCGAAAAGGGCCATAATGAGATAATAGCGAAGCTGGTTCCGAGCGATATCTGACGCGATAGTCTCATTTTCGGTGAACAGGGAGCCAGAACTCTTTTTTACGAAGCCCGAGAACTTTTCCATCAGTTCCTGATCCACAGGGTCATCGCCGAAAATCGTCCGCTGACGAAGCTGCCCGGGGCCGGGCACGCCGGAGACACGTCCATAGGCGAGTTCGCGGGCGAATAGAAATGCGAGATCAACGATCGGCGCCATATTCTCCGAGATCTCGGTCTGTTGTGCTGCAACATCGGGCTCGATCCCGTTACCCCCAAATACCTTACGGTTCGTGACCGTGAGACGCACATCCTTGGAATCCGCTATGAGGGCTGCTTTGTCGGTCTTGGTAAAATAATCGTAGAGCCCGATATCGCTATAGTTTCGCTGGATCGATCTGCCGGAAGGGGTAAAGTACCGTGCAGCCGTAAGGGTGAGGCCGGAGCCGTCCGGGAGGTCAATAACGTTTTGGACAAGCCCTTTGCCAAATGTGCGTTCGCCGATGATCAAAGCGCGGTCATTGTCCTGAAACGCGCCTGCCAATATCTCAGCGGCCGAGGCGGTAGAACCATCTACCAGGAGTACGAGCGGCATCGACACGGGCGTTGGGTTTTGAGAACGCCAGACGCGGTCGTCCCGCGCGGATCTACCCTTTTGGGTGAGGATCTCGGTGCCGGCAGGCAGAAAACGTTCTGCCACCGTGATCGCCTGATCTACGATGCCTCCCGAATTTCCTCGCAGGTCAATTATCAGAGACCGCATTCCACGGAGCTTCAGATAATCTAGGGCCTTGTCCAGCTCTGTGACCGTTGTATAGCTAAATCCGACGGTCATGTCGATGTACCCGACGCCTTCAGACAAAATGAACGCATAAGGGACGGTCCTTTGCGGAAGGCGGTCACGTTTTAGGGATACGGTCCGTTTGGCCAGGGTGTCGGCACGTTCGATCGTGATCGAGGCCTCAGTGCCCTGCGGGCCCCTGATCATCTCTCTGACCCGAAACGAATCAAGGCCCGGTACCGGCTCGCCGTTTACGGAGACAATTCTATCCCCGAAGTTTAGCCCCGCCCTTTCGGCTGCCGAGCCCGGGGTCGTGTAGAGGACGAACGTTTCCTGCCGGCCGTTCAACCTAAAGGTCGAGATGGTAAGTCCCGTTCCGAAGTATTCGCTGCGGTGCTCGCCCATTAGCGACGCGAACTGGGCACGGTCATAGAAACTGGAATGTGGATCAAGCGAGCGAAGCATGCTCCTGATAGAAGATGCGGCGGCAATTTCCGATGGGCGGGGAGCGGTCCCGGCGTGGTGCTTATCAATTATCTCAAAGCTTTGAGCGATGTCGTCCAGCAACCCGCTGAACGGGGACGAGGCCGCGCGTGCTGTGTTGCCCTGCTTTTCCTTGCCGGAGGATGCCGAGAAAGACGATCCGGAAGATATTTTGAACGTATCGGTCGAATGCGGATCGACGAAGGGTATCTCAGAGGATTGTGCGGGTGCCGATCCAGGGATCAAAAGAGCCGCAATAAGGACACCGCCGGCGAGCGAGGCCGGTAGCGATCTGGCATTAAGTTGACTTTGCCGAACTTGCAGTGGCTTAACTCCCCGCCCTGACCAATATCGGTCGCGAGCAAAAAACAAAAGACGTATAAAGGATTTGACGTCTAATAGGCTGAATAAGGGTTGGATTCCGAAAATCGGAAGGATTTTCAGCCTATTTGCTTAAAATTCTCAGATGTCAGAAAATCTACGCATGCCAGGGAACGAAAATCCAGAACTCAGCAGCAAGATACAGCGGCTGATCGAGACGGTCGATATAGCCAATTTGCTCGTCGAACCACTAACAAGGTCGATCGAGAGGCTGCTTTCGGCGTCGGCAACTGCGCTAAACGCAAGCGAGGCCTCGGTGCTCATTAGGGACGGAGACGAAGGCGACCTGCGTTTTCTTGCCGCTATCGGGACCGTTGCGGAACAGCTAATGAACATGCGGATACCGGCGGGGAAAGGCATCGCAGGTTTTGTTATGTCGTCCGGCCAACCGATGGCCGTCTCTGATGTAGGTGTGGAAGAGGCCTTCTATGCCGAAGTTGACAAGGCAACGGGATTTTCGACGCAAATGATCCTTGCGACCCCGCTAAGGCACAACGACGAGATAATCGGTGTGCTCGAGTACATCAATCGCCCCGGAGCACCGCCGTGGGAGCCCTTCAGTCCGGAGGAAATGGACAAGGCTGCGCTGTGCGGCGAGGCCGTTGCGTCGCTTGTGAGTGCATACGAGTCGGCAAAACTGTTTCGCGACCTCGGCGAGAAGATGATCGAAACCGACGAAGATCTTGACCTTGATGCGGTACGAGCGTGGCTTCGCCAGATCCGTGATGCCGCTGATCATCGAGAGATGCTGGAGCTTGCCTTGCTGCTCAGGGAGGTCGCCGGCCGCGGCGAACCGGAAAGGCTCATATGCAAGGAACTGCTCGAATCGATCATTCGGTACAGCGATTCGAAGAGTGAGACATCCTATCTCGGCTAAAGAACCCTATCTTCTGATGACCACTGTTGGCGGAGACGAAGTGACCTCGAGATCGCGGAGGTCGACATATTTCGAGCTTGGTAACGGCTGGCGTACGGCCGCAGGCCGAGGTGTCTCGGTGGCGGTGATAGACAGCGGAATCGATACCTCGCATCCAGATCTGTCCGGCAGGATCAGAGGCTCAGTCGAAGCCCGGATGGAGAATAAGAAAGTGGTCTTTGACCCGTCTGTGGCCGGCGATTCGGCGGGCCATGGAACGGCCTGCGCCGGGATAATTCTCGGCATAGCACCGGAGGCCGAGGTGTACAGTGTCAAGGTACTTGGTTCGGGAGGCCTCGGAGATGGGCACGCGTTTCTTGCCGGGCTTGAGTACGCGATAAAACAGCGGTATCAGGTAATTAATTTGAGTCTAGGGACCACCAAGCCGCAATTCTTTGCACCGCTTCATGATCTGCTGGACAGGGCATATCTCGCGGGTTGCGTAGTTGTAGCGGCCGCGAACAACCTGCCGCACCCGAGCTTTCCCTCTGTATTCTCGTCGTCTTTGATATCGGTGATAAAAAGTGAACAGACCGACCCTCGAAAGTTTGGGTTTCGATACGGAGAGGTTATCGAACTTACCGCGCCGGGAGTCAATGTGCGGACGACGTGGCCCGGAGGCGGATATCGCAATCTTACAGGGAACAGTTTTGCATGCCCCCACATTGCGGCGATCATTGCACTTCTGCTGGAAGAACACCCCGACCTAACGCCGTTCGAGGTTAAATCGGCACTCTATTCGATCGCACAGGAGAACGAACGAGCCCGCGAGTCGGGTGACGCGGGCAAATAATACCACTCCGGTTTAGGCCAAGGAACCTTTCGACCGATCAGTTGCCGCTGCGACCTCGTCGCTCTTCCTCGTAAAGTATAGGAGCCACCAACGGACGGTAAGAGTCGTTTATCTTGATATATGAATCTTCGCGAAGCGAGCTCATGAACTTCTTAATAGCCTCAGGATAGCGTTCGTTCATTATCGCCAAACGTATCGCGTTTTCGTCGAAATGGGACTCGCTGCTTGCCGCGGTGCGCTCGTCGATGCGAAGGATCGTGACCCCGACCTGGTCCATATCGATAGGCTCAGAGTACTGGCCCGCTTTAAGATCCTTGATCGCATTCGCTATTTTCGGATCTAGGTCTGTAACGACGAACGTATCGACCCGACCATTGTTCTGCGCTGAACCCTGACGATCAGAGTTTTCGGCGACCATCTTTACAAAGTCCGCGCCGTTGCGAAGCTGAGCGACCAGATCGGCCGCCTTTTCTCTGACCGAGGCCTCGGTGCGGCCAGCGAAGGAAAGAAATATCTCGCTGAGCGTGACGGTCTCAGGCTTGGTGAACTTCTCTTTATTCTTGTTGAAGTAATCTTGCAGCTCCCGGCTTGTCGGCCGCCAATATTCTCTTAGCTGGACCTCCTGACGGATAACCTGTTCCCGGGTAACCTGTTTTCGCCACTCTTCACGGATCATGTCAGGGTCTACGCCGCTGTTCCGCATTTCCGTATATAGGGAATCAAGCGTCGTAAGATTGTTCGACCGCATTAATTCAAGAAATCGAGCATTGACGGCGGCTTCGATCTCGCGTTCCATTCCGAGTTCTTTAGCGCGTTGTACAAGAAGTTCCTCATTGATGAGATTTGCAATCAGTTCGCCCTGTTTTTCCTCGACCTCGCGCTGGGCCTCATCGCGGGAGCGACCCTGTTCTATCCGCGAATCGACGATCATTTTTATCTCGCGGCGGATCTTCGAGAGCGTGATGACACCGTCATTGACCTGTGCGACCACTTCGTCAACCACACGCTCCTCGGTTTCCTGAGCGAGTGCTGGAACGGTAAATAGGGCAAAAGCAAAAACAAACGCCAATAGTTTAGGGATACGTGACATCAGAAACTCCTGAAATAGAACAAAATGATAGCCAAAACGAACTATTGAGATGCATACCGCCCCAAATTGGTTTCTTGCCATAAAACGACCAAAAGACGCCATGGGGCCGAAAGGAGTGCATTCAAAACGAGAATTCTAGCATTTTTCATAGAAATTTTCCCTCATCAACCTCCTTTTGCCGGGGATTCCAGAATATTTCCGCGTACAGGAACTTCCTTTGACCCTATAGCCGTATCTTCTCCAAGACGGTTCTGATGGAAGCGATGACGTCCTCCGGATCTATCGGGAACCGGAGGATGCCATTTGGCGAGAATGTTATGCGGTCGTCGGCGGAGACGATTGACAAAAGTTTGTCGGGCGAAACGCGCGAGGTTTCGGCAAGTTTCGCGGCGGCGGCCGCACCGCTCCGGTCTATCGAGACAATTCCGAGAGTCTCGGCGAGGCGCCGGAGCCGGGCAAACTCCAAAAGAGAGACGACAGAACCCGGCATTCGCCCGTAACGGTCCTCCAATTCCGAGCGGATATGTCCAAGTTCTTGATCATCACCGGCGGACGAGATGCGCTTATAGGTGCGAAGCCGCTGGCCGGAGTCAATAATGTACTCGCGTGGAATTGAGACATCGATGCCGAGCTCGATGGCGACCCCCGATTCGTCGGCGATCTCGTCGCCGCGAAGTTCGGCAATGGTGCGCTCGAGCATTCGGGTGTAGAGGTCAAATCCGAGGGCCTCGAGATGGCCGGATTGCTGGCCGCCGAGTATGCTGCCCGCTCCGCGAAGCTCAAGGTCGAGGGCGGCAATGCGAAAACCGGCTCCGAGGTCCGAGAACTCCCGGATGGCCGAGAGCCGCCTGCGCGCTATCGGCGTCAACTCGATCTCGCCGGGAATAAGCAAGTAAGCATATGCCCTGCGATTTGAACGACCCACCCTACCGCGAAGCTGATAAAGCTGTGAAAGTCCGTAATTGTCAGAGCGATTGATAATGATCGTGTTCGCCCGCGGGATATCGATGCCATTTTCGATGATCGTCGTGGCGACCAGGACATCGTATCTGTAGTCGATAAAGTCGAGCATTATCTGCTCCATCTCCTTCTCGTTCATTTGACCGTGGCCTATGGCTATGCGGGCATTGGGCACGATCTTCTGAATGAGTGCGGCGATTGACTCGATCGTTTCGACGCGATTGTGTATGAAAAATACCTGGCCGTTGCGAGCAAGTTCGAGGTCGATGGCAGAACGGATCACGCTCTCAGAAAACTGAACGACCTGAGTATTTATTGCTAACCGGTCGCGTGGAGGGGTTTCGATAACGGACATGTCCCGCATTCCGAGAAGCGACATGTTTAGCGTGCGCGGAATAGGGGTGGCAGAAAGCGTCAGAACATCCACCCTCTTTTTCAGTTGTTTCAGCCTTTCTTTATGGGCGACGCCAAAACGCTGTTCCTCATCAACGACAACAAGGCCGAGCTTAGGGAGCGAAACGTCATTGGAGAGAATCCGATGGGTGCCGACGAGGACGTCCAGATCTCCCTTGGCCGCAGCCTCTACGACCGCCTTCTGTTCCTTGCGTCCACGGAAACGCGAGAGCAGGTCGACCTTGGCAGGAAATGCGGCAAAGCGTCGGCTAAACGTTTCAAAGTGCTGGTACGCGAGTATCGTGGTAGGAGCAAGAACGGCGACCTGGCGTCCATCCATCACAGCCTTAAATGCCGCACGCATGGCCACCTCGGTCTTTCCATAGCCGACATCGCCGATTATCAGCCGATCCATCGGACGAGGCGTTTCCATGTCGTTCTTCACGTCCTCGATGGCTTTTGCCTGGTCTTCGGTCAGTTCGTATGGAAATGCATCCTCAAACTCATGCTGCCAGGGAGCGTCCGCCGAAAAAGCATGGCCCGCTACAAGCTTGCGTTCGGCATACAGCCTAAGCAGTTCATCGGCCATGTCGCGCATGGCTCTTTTCGCGCGGGCCTTGGTCTTTTGCCACCCGATGCCGCCCAGCCGGTCGAGCGAAGGCGAAGCGGTTTCCCCGGAACCGTATCGCGAAACGAGGTCAAGGCGCTCCACAGGAACAAAGAGCTTGGCGTCGTCCGCATACACGAGCAGCATGAACTCCCGCTCGACCCCCTGAGCGGAGATCGCTTGCAGCCCTTCGAACCGGCCGATGCCGTGGTCAACATGGACAACAAAGTCACCGTGCTTGAGGTCGCGAAAATCTGAGATAAATACACCCAGGCGTGATCTTTGGGGGCGAGAAGCCGGGGCAGACCGTGTTGGGAGATCTGTGTCGCCGAAGATATCGCGTTCGGTCCAAACAGTGAAAGCGTCCGTCGGGATCTCGAATCCACCTGAAAGAGAACCGACACGAATATTCTTCGGGTCAAGATCGATCTGATATTCGCGGAAGATCTCAGCAAGGCGTTCGGCCATTCCGGGCGTGAAGGCTACGAAGAGATCTGTTTGAGAGGGGCTGCGGCCCGGGGCATTGATACAGGAGATAAATTTGGAAATGTCCCCCCTAAATCTCATCGTCGGCCGCGAAACCAGATCGAACTCTGCAGAAGACGTGGCCGTTGGGAAAAGGAAAAGTGGTCCCGCGCCATCAACCGCCGGTTCATCGCCAATGGCAAATTCCTCGTCATTTTCCGAGGCCGTCTTGCCGAGGGCTCGAAGCTCGATACGCGAATGTGATCCAAACCGATCGCGGAGTTCCTCTGATGTTAGAAAGAGTTTATCCGGCGCCAGACACAGCTCGCCATGTTCGGTAAGATAAGCGGATCGCCTTGCCATCTCGTCCAGCAGGCCCTCGGCCGATCGTTCGATCATCGAAGGCTCATCAACGACCAGTATCATGCCGTCGAGATATTCGAAGACTGAGCCGTCAAGGGGACGAGCGAGCGGAAGAAGGAACTCCCAACCGGCGAATGTTTCACCGTGTTCCGCGAAATCGGTCCGGTCTTTGAGCGCCCGCGAAAAGCTCTCGTCCGAGAAATGTTCGCGGGCCTCAGCAGTCCATTCGATAAAGTCCCGGTTCGAAACGTGAAATTCGCGCATGGGGGCAATAGACGCCGACGCGAGATGGCCGGTTGAGAGTTGCGTCTCTGGGTCAAATGTGCGAATGGAATCGACCGTGTCGCCAAAGAATTCGACGCGAAACGGGGCGTCCGTGTCCGGAGACCAAACGTCGAGAATGCCGCCGCGGACAGAGAACTGGCCAAGGTTATAAATCGGGTCTTCGCGGACATAGCCGGTTGCCTCCAGATCCTCGATCAGGTCCTCTAACAAAGTGTCCCGGCCCCGCTGCAAAAGGTTTCCGAGCGACGAAACGCGATCCTTGCCGACCGTGCGTCCGATGACGGCCCTCATCGAGGCAATGGCCACATTTGGCCTGAAAGTGCTCATTTTCCAGAATGCGAGGGCACGGCGTTCGAGCGTTTGAGCATGCGGCGAGACGCCGGAATAGGGGTCGGTCTCAAAACCGGGTATCGCAATGATCTCGTCTATCTCGTCTGACGACGCGATCGGGCCGCCGCCATCCTGTTTGCGAAAATAGGCGAGCCAGAACGATAGATCGGCCTCCCAGGCATCGAGTTCATCGTTTGAGCCGGATATCACGGCAAATCGATGGCCCGTTGACACAACGAGGGACGCAAGCACATAAGCCTTTGCCGATGTGCTCGTCAGGCCGCTGAGCGTTATCACGCGTGCTCCGGCCCGGACCTCACGAATGAGGCCATCGAGAACAGAAACCGATGCGGGATCAGCGAACATAAACGCACTAAACCGCCGAGAACGAACACGCACGGGGCGTGACCAATCTCAAGCGTTACCGAAAATTGTGCCACAGCGCTTCAAACTCTGGCGAATCTATTGCCCCTTTTCGGGCGCCCACGGAAAATTCGGGTTGTCGATCTCCCAGGTTTCCTTTCCAAGACTGACCCTTCCGGTTCGCAGGTGGATATCGTGCTGTTTATTTGGCACCTCAATGCCGTGTTCGCGAAATTTCTTGAGGATAGCGAAATTCAGATTGCTTCGAAACAGGCCCGGGCGATGGAGCCTTGCCCGGCTCCACGCACGAAGTTCGAAAAGCAGGGCGTGGTCGCCGAACTCGAGAAATCTGACCGAGGGCGGCGGGGAATCGACAACATCCTCGTTTTCCGAAGCAGCTTCGACCAAAAGTCGCGACACCAGGTCCACATCCGAGTCGTATCCGACGCCGACGGGCACCTTAAAGCGTATAAGCTCGTCGCCAAAGCTCCAGTTTATGACATTCTCCGAGATAAATTTGCTGTTCGGGACAATGATAGCGATGTTGTCGTTGGTCTGTATGCTTGTGCTGCGTGCGCCGATAGATACGACCTTGCCGTGGACGGGGCCGACCTCTATACGGTCGCCGACCTTTATCGGCCGTTCAAACATGATGATCAGCCCGCTGATAAAATTATTGGCTATATTCTGCAGGCCAAAGCCGATACCAATGCCCACCGCACCGGCAAGTACATTCAATGTGGTAAGGTCGATGCCGACCGTCTGAAGAATGATCAGAAAGCCGACGAAAAGAATTATGTATCGCGTAACGGTGCCGATGGCCTGCTGTGCTCCGATATCGAGCTTTGTCCGCGTCAGCAGCCGCGAGATCAGGAGCTGCCTTAGACGCGCGGAAATAAAGATCAGGACGGCGGTAAAGATGAGAATGTAAACGATACTGAGCGGAGTGATCCTGGCCTCGCCGAGTGCGAAAAGATTATAGTTGAGCAGCTCAAAAAGCGGGTTGAGATAGGTTTCCCGAAACTCTTGCATAGGTTCTCTTTACGTTCGATCTAGTTGAATATTAGTTCAAAACACCGGCAAATCCCAACGATCTGCTCGCCCGGCTGAAGTCGAAACACCGCACAAACGACGCGGGAGATTGCTTATGGGACGCCTAGTCTGATTTAATCTGTTGTTCGAGCGACAGTTTGTGACGAGCTATGGATATCCTCAGATTTGACGAGATAATCGAACCGAACGACCAGACCGAAGCACGGCGCGAGCACCTGGAGAAGCTTCGCGAACTGGTCGGCAATGTTTACCCGAACAAGTTTGACCGCACCCGGCTTTCAGGTGAGGAAGACACGATAACCAACCTCTTAAACCACCGGCCCGTGGCCGAGATCGCCTCAGAGATCGCGGAAGCGATGGCGGGGTTAAAGGAAGGCGAACGCCCGCAGGCAGAAACGAAAGACGCTCTTAACGAACGGCTAAAGGCGATCGGCAACGTAAGGATAGCGGGGCGGTTGGCCGTTCCGCCGCGCGTTATGGGAAAGGCGGCGTTCGTGCATCTTTCCGATGGGATATCGCGTTTGCAGATCTACGTTCGCAAGCAGGACGCCGTTGCGATAAATAACGAAACCGGCGAGGCGATGGATGAAGAGGGCCGGGCGTGGGAAGTGTTTGGCCTGCTCGACCATGGCGATTTTATCGGCGTTGAGGGCTATCTGTTCATAACCAACACGGGCGAGCTTTCGGTCCATGTTGAGAAGCTGCAATTCCTTGCCAAGGCGATGCTCCCGATGCCCGACAAGATGCACGGCATCGCAGATCCCGAGATCCGCCAGCGGCAGCGGTATGCCGATCTGATAGCGTCGAGCCTCCAAATAGAGCACGAGGGGCTTACGACCCGCGAAGTCTTCGAACGGCGTGCAAAGCTTATCTCGTCGATCCGCCATTTTCTCGAAGACCACGGCTATATCGAGGTCGAGACGCCGATGCTGACGCCAAAGGCGACCGGAGCCGCCGCGAAGCCGTTCAAGACGCATCACAATGCGCTCGACATCGACCTTTACGCCCGCATCGCCCCCGAGCTTTATCTCAAGCGGCTGGTCGTTGGCGGCTTTGAAAAGGTTTACGAGCTAAACCGCAACTTCCGCAACGAAGGCATCAGCTATAAGCACAATCCCGAGTTCACAATGCTCGAGTTCTACTGTGCCTATATGGACGTGAACGGGATGATGGACTTCTGCGAGGAATTGCTGCGGCAGTCGGTGATGAAAGCGACGGGCGGGCTGACGGTCGAATACGAAGGCAACGAGATAGATCTCGGTTCGTTCAGGCGGCTTTCGATGAAACAGGCCATTGCAGATCGTCTAAACAATATTGTGACGGCAGAGATGCTTGATGATCCGAAAATAGTGATCTGTCTTCACGGAATGTTGAAAACGGTTGAGAAACTTCAGGAAGAGACAACAAATGTCGATCTGCGCGAAGCAGACCCATCCGGCGAGAAGATAGTTGAGTTCCTGGCGGGCTATGACTATGTCGGGATGGCGGAAACGGTAGAGGTTTCCGACGACCATGTACTCGGAGATGGCGAGTCGGCAAAGAGAATCGGCGAGCTATTCGAAACCCTGTGCGAGAGACATCTGCTCCAACCGACGTTCATTGTTGATTACCCAAAGTCCATCTCCCCGCTCTCGAAGGCGTCGCCCGAGAACCCGCAGATCGCCGAGCGGTTCGAGCTTTTCATAAACGGGATGGAGGTCGCGAATGGGTTTAGCGAGCTGAACGACCCGAAGGAACAGTATGATCGGTTCATCGATCAGATGGGCGAACGCGAACGCGGAGACGAAGAGGCGATGGTCTTGGACGAAGATTACGTCCGCGCCCTTAGCTACGGAATGCCGCCCGCCGCTGGGATCGGAATCGGCATCGACCGGCTCGTGATGCTGCTGACAAATAAGCATTCGATCCGCGATGTGATATTGTTTCCCCACATGCGGCCCGAGAGGCGAACGCAGGGAACCGAGGAATGACCGCAACTTTATTGGAGGTGTCTGTCCGGATGAATCATCGTTTGCTTAGAACACTGCTCTTGACCGCGGCGTTGATCTTCGTTGTTGATCTGGCCCCGGCTCAAAGATCCGGCAATACGGAGCCTTTCCAAAAGCCCGAACGGCTAAAGCTGACCGGCATCGGCGAACCCGACCCGAATGTGAGATGGGAAGACCAGAAATACATAACGGCATCGTTTTACCCGATCGGATGGTCGCGCGACGGAAAGTTCGCATATCTGGTCGTCCCGGCTGACGAAGCATGCGGTTGTCTTACTCTCCATATCTTTATTCAGGATCTGAGGACCGACAGAGTGGTTTGGAAAGAGACCTACGACGGTGAGGCGGAGCCGGAGATCCCGGAGACGCTCGATACTGCCTGGCCCAAGGTTCAAAACGATTATTCCGCAAAGCTTCGTCAATACGGCATCGAGCAGGCCGATAAGTTTGAATTGATCCACCCGGCTATCAGGCTCGACAACGATGTCCTCACGCCTGAAGTGACCGTTGCCATCGAAACCGATGGTGTGTTTGAAGTGGACGGAACGGTCACGGTGCGGATGGTGTCACAGCGAAACGGTGTAAAGACCATAAGCCGGAACAGGTATCACAGAAAAGACGTCAATTCTATCCGAAACGCAGAAATAGCCGGTTCGCTGATTAGCCCCTTCGAAAAGCGGGCAGCCGTGATCCTGATCGAAGAGCATCGCGGTTACGAGGGGCCGCCCAATGTAACCAGGATACGCGTGGTCGGCTCAACGCTAACGACCGGATTTAAGAAATAAACCCATACGCCGCCAGTCACGAATTGGCCTCGGCCTCAGGTAGTGCCCGCTGCCGTTTCCGTCCTTATTGCTCATAGCCGCCATCTGACCCATGCCGGGCGTTCGCAGGCAGACCGCGGAGCCGATCCGTCAAGGCGTTGTAACGACCTGATACGTCGGCGAGTATTTGCCGAACGGCACGTTCCGTTTGAGATAGATCGCGCGGTAATGGCGGATCTCGGGCTGCCCGTCGGAAAGCGGCGGGAGGCTGTGAACGATCGGCGAGTTTGTCGCGATGACGGCCGTCTCCCAAGCTTTGCTCTCCCCCCGTTTCATATCGATCCGCAACGCCGGGATGCGACGCTTCCTATAGCGAAACTCGACCGCCCCGCCCGCCAGAACGTTGATCTTAAGCTCCGGAGCAACCACGTCAGGATCGAGCCGGGCAACCTCATTCCGGACAAGCCCGAGCGACTCGCCGATGGCGTCGTTATAGCCCGGTGCGGCCTTTATTTTCCGGATCAGCCGTCTCGCATTCGCGATGATGCCGTTCGAAGCCGCCGCCGGAAACGCCAAGGCCTTGAACGCGGGGAGCGCCGGAACTGCACCGCCGGTCTTTCCGCGAATGATGCGCCATTTCGCCGAGCTGAAAGCTTCCTTCGTGTTCGCGATCTGCAGCGAAACTTTCCGCAGATAGTCAAGAACTGCCGCGTCGTCCTGAATGCGCTGCAATTCCTCGGGCGAAACGTCCAGGCTGGCGGCCATCGCCGGCAATCGCTCGGCGAGACTGTTCAGAAGCAGGCTAATATCGCCTTCTTTAACAGGAAAATCACGTTCTGCCATACTAATTTCCTCCCATCAAATGGCCTCAGCGGCGCGGGTCAGATCTCAGACAATTACATTATAACTCATCTTGTAAATGTGATGCTACATAACGTGTACATATAAGCTTATCGGGTAAACGATAGAGATTATCATATAATTGAGATGGAACATCACATAAGCGTGATCATATATCGTGTGTACGCAATAATATAACCTGTATACATATTAAGTCAGCATATAAGCATGATGATATATCGTGTAACCGCGATAGAGCATTGCGTAGACGCGACAACTCATCGCAGATCGGCTAGTGCTCTTATAGCATTGACTGAGGATGATCTCGGGGCCGCGGCCGGTCACTTTCGCTCCGATGCGGGTCTGTGCTGAAAGCACCGTATTTATTGACGTGTGGCTGCTATCGAAACAAGCGCGGGGGCCCTTTCTATCGGGCGGGCGATTACCGCACGGCCGCCGACAACGACTATCGGGCGATTCAGGAGGCCCGGATTGGCGACGATGGCGTCTGTTATCTCGTTTTCAGGCGTTTCCGGCGTGAATCCGCGTTCCTTAAACTCTTTTTCCTTCGTCCGCAGCAGCCCGAACGCCGGAGTTTGCAGACAATGCCGAACGACCCGGCCGGGCCGCTGTGTTGGCGGCAGAGACGCGGACAAAGAGCGGTTCGATATCGCGGCCGGATGCGGTATCATGTTCAAACAGGATCAAATTTATATGAGGAAAGCATATCTACTGTCGTTTTTGGTGATCGGGCTGTTGGTCGGCAGCGTTCAGGCCCAGGTGTCGGTTGCGGGCGAATGGGACGGTTCGTTCAACACGCCGGGCGGGCCGCGTCCGCTGAAGTTCGTGCTAGAAGTTGACGGCGAAAAGCTGACGGGTACGGTCAAACGTCCTTCTGGCGATCTGCCGCTGACGGGCACGATCAAAGGCGACAAGATCGAGTTCAGTTATACCATCAACTACGGCGGCAACGACCTGACGCTCTTCTTTAGCGGCAAGGTCGATGGCGACAAGATGGGCGGCATAGTCACGATCGGCAGCACAGACGACAACTGGAGCGCCACGCGGGCGGCGAAGTGACGGACGAGTTTCGTGCGATGCTCGAAGATCCTGACCTTGAGGCTGAACGCGGGCCGCAGGGGACGCTGATCTTCCTCGACGGCGGCCAGTATTGTGTGGTCGGGCCGGATTTCGCGGGGATGGAAGAAAGCCGGGGATACGCATTTGGCTCGACAAAGGAAGAGGCCATCGCGAACTATGCTGTGAAGGCAAGTACTCATATTGAGAGTTGTTTTGAAAACCCCTAGATCTGGAAGTTAGGGGCCAACCAGTCTGCGAAGCAGACGGCATAACTCTAGCCCCACGTGAAGTGCAGCGAAGCGAAACGTAACGTGGGGTGCAGCGGCACAAATGAACGGAGCGTGTGAAACACGCGGCATAAAACACGTGAAAATATGTTTATGTCGCCTGTTTCACAGGCTCTGACTATATTGCTGATCCGACCCCACGTTCCGCTTCGCTTCACATGGGGCTACAAATATTACGTCTGCTTTGCAGACTCAATGACGGCAATTGCTAACATCAATGGTTTATCAAGGCTCTCTTTGAAAACAGCCCCGGCCCCAAGTATTCTTTACGAACCGAGGAAAAATTATGGAACGCAAAACAGCAAACGATTATCCGCAGGAACTGCTCGACCTTTTTCACGAATATCAGCATGGCGAGATCGACCGGCGCACCTTTCTTAACGGCATCGGGAAGTTCGCGGTCGGAGGGCTGACGGTTGCGGCGATATTCGAAAGCCTGAGGCCGAACTACGCCTGGGCACAGACCATCGACCCGAACGACGATGAGATAAAGACCGGTTATGAGACGGTCAAATCTCCCGAGGGCAACGGCGAGATCAAGGGCTATTTTGCACGGCCGGCAAAGGGCACGAAGCACCCCGCTGTGCTGGTGATCCACGAGAACAGGGGGCTGAACCCGTATATCGAGGACGTCGCGCGGCGGCTGGCAAAGGCGGGATATATGGCCTATGCACCGGACGGGCTGACCTCGGTCGGCGGCTATCCCGGCGACGAACAAAAGGGTGCGGCGGCATTTCGCGAGGTAGATGGCCGCAAGATGACCGAAGATTTTGTCGCCTCGGCGATGTGGCTCAAGAAGCACCCGGAGAGCACCGGAAAACTTGGTGCAGTGGGCTTTTGCTTTGGCGGCGGCATGGTCAATCAGCTTGCTGTCCGGCTCGGCAAAGATCTGGACGCAGGCGTCGCATTCTATGGCCGCCAGGCCGGGATAGACGACGTGCCGAAGATATCAGCTCCGCTGCAATTTCATTACGCAGGAAACGACCCCCGCATAAACGAAGGCATCGAGGCCTATGAGGCTGCGCTGAAAAAACACAATAAGGATCTTGAATCCTATATGTACGAGGGCAAACAGCACGGCTTTCACAACGACACGACGCCCCGCTACGACGAAGAGTCAGCCAAGCAAGCCTGGCAGCGGACTCTGGATTTCTTTAAGAAGCATCTGAAATAATTCCGATCTACAGTTCACTTTTCGATCGCCGGTCGCTAAACGATCGGCTTTTTCTTTCCAGCCGTGATAGTTTTTCGAGATCTCAAACGCATTCATTGGTGGCCGGGGAATGCGGCTAAAGAATTTAAGAGGGAGAAATTATGAAGAACATATTTGCAGTTTTGGTTTTGGCGGCGGCGTTGGCGGGAGTTTCGTTTGCTCAGGCGCCGGCGAAGGGGCAGGGAGTTAAGACGGCGGTGGTCGAGTTTACGCCCGGGCCGAATGCGTCAACAATGAACGATCAGGCGAAGCGCGGATTGCAGACGATGCTTTCGGCAAGGCTGAATCACACGCGTAAGTTCAACGTTTACGATACGCGGCACACGCGAAATGCCTCGCAGGCAGATCTGGCGGCGATCAACGGTGCTTCAACGGCAGCGGCGGTCAAGCTCGGAAAGCAGCTTGGCGTTGCCTATGTTGTCACCGGTACAGTAAGCGAATACGCGCAAAAGGCCGCTGACGGCCATGGCCACGCCACGGTCTCGGTTCGAATGGTCGAGGTCGCAACCGGAAAAGTGAAGTATTCCGGCGAGGTCTCGGTGCGGAGCGGAAAACCGATGAATGCCGGTACGCAGCCCGAAATGCAGGCTCAGGTTATGCGGCACATCGTCGATCAATTCGTCGATCTACTGGAAGGCCGATTCTAAAAAATGCTACTGAATCGAGCACGGCTCCTTTAGCGACGATGTTCTAGCCGAATCGCTAAAGGAGCCACTTCGTGTTTAAAGCAGGAGTTTCGTTCGGAAGGCGTACGATGAACCCTTCCTGTTTTTGGCCGCATCCGGGAACAGCAACAGATCCAAGTCTGCTTTTGCGGGCGAAATATGCCGCGTGTTTCACACGCTCGGATATCTTGTGTGCGGCGAACCCCACGTTCCGCTCCGCTCCACATGGGGCTAAAGATGTGCCGTCCGCTCTGCGGACTCACCGATCTGAATCGGCCCCGTAAAAGACCTGCAAGATTTTCTTACCCGACTCCCGTTAATTCTCGAAGTTTTAATCGAGAGACTAGAAATCGATTATGAATTGTGCGAGTTCCTCAAGTCGAAAGTAGGCTTCTGCCTGGAGTCTCAACTGATCTACAAATATTGACCTAATGCCTTCTTTACCAAAAGCTTTCTCTACGTCTCTTAGGTGCTCCTTCTTTTCATGGTCCTGATGGTACTCGAAGCCGTAGAGCCAAGTCTTTAAAGTCTTATTATCCCAAAGCGTCACGCCGGCTAACGTGATTTGACCAAATCCGCTGAACGGACTGTTATCTTTGGTATATCGAATCGCTTTCAGGTGCCGCTTCATCGCCCTATCTGAAAATCGACGACCAATAAGCGTTGCAACTTTGCTGAACGAAGCAGGCTCCTTCTCAAGGTATAGCGGCCTAAGATGATGCAAAAACGAAGCCATGAGTTCGAGATCCAATTCACCTCGGCTCGTTTCTACTTTCGACGCACCTTCGCCAAGTCCAACCATGTTTACCTTTACGGAAAGACCGTCCCTTATTAATGCTGTGTTTCGCAAACGAGCCGAATGTTCGCAATACTCTCTTAATACCGTTAGGTCTTCGTCAGAAAACTGTCCGATTAATCTCGTTGGAGACTCTTCCCCAAACGCCATCATCATTTTTATCTCTTTCATACAGACTCAATAATTTGAGGATTAAAACAAAAGCTTCGCCCGTTGCCGGACGAAGCCTTCGGTATTTCAAGCGAGCTGTTGGTGAGCTCGGGAGAAAAGAGATGAACGAACTGCGCCCCGAGTGCGGGCACCTTTACTGATCTCGGAGTGTTAAACACAATCCGGTAGCTACCCAATATACTGAGTCAGTTGACCCTTGTCAATACAAAATCTTGTATTTTTTATGGCGGCGGAAAGGGGTGTCAAAAAGCCATTTATAAGGCAGCAGGGTTCCTTTTTTCTGCCGCCCGCTAAAGTGGGCTTGTAGATCGGGATGCTTGTGTTTGGTCGGGTCAGGTTTCCAGCAGGATCTTTGGATTTTTCCTGGCGATCGTGAGCAGCTTGAGGCTTGCTCCGTTGGGTTTTCCGAGGCCCTGTTCCCACGACTGGACGGTCTTGGTCGAGATATTCAGATACCGGGCAAAGACCGCCTGCGAGACGTTGAGCTGGCTGCGGACCTTCACGATCTCCTTTGCAGACAGTTCTTTCGGCGGTCGGGGAAGCGTAGTGGTGCGAAGGTCCTTGCGTTTGCCTTTAGCGTGCTCGATCGCCGCCGTCAGTCCTGCTTTCAGCTCTTCGAAAAATTCGTTGTTCGTCTCAGTCTTTTTTGCCATACAGCCTCTTTAATTCCCTGACCAATTTCGCTACTTCGTTACGTTCGGCCTTTGAAAGATCAGCCTTTTCGTTCTTACCGAAAAAATGCAGCAGGTAGATGATCCCCGCGATCTCGATGTAAAGATAAACATATCGAAAACCGCCGCTCTTGCCTTTACCAGAACCTTTGTCCGCGACCCGGGCTTTGCGAGCGCCGCCGCAACCCTCCATCAGATCGCCGAGAAGCGGATCCTTAACAAGATCGCTCTGCAGCGAGAAGAGGACGTCTAACGATGCCAACTTATCGATCCGTTTTGTGAATCCCGGCGATTCGACAAAATGAATGAGATCAGACGGCATCAGCGGCAGTGTACCATCGAATAGGATAGATGGCAAGATTTGATAAAAAGGGCCCCGGGGATGTGCCTTGGCCTTTTTAAACTGGTGAACTGGCCGCCGGGTTACGCAGGCGGTTCTGACAGGGGACGCCGCGAGCGGGGTTGCGAACCGTTTGGCAAGCAGGGATGCTTGCGTTCCAGACCTGCGTTCTGTTTTGCTCGGCGGCTTGCCGTTCGGTGTGCGAAAGGCGTGCCGTAGCTTTCCCGATCCCCTTAAATTCGTCGCTGCGCAATGTGGCCTGGCGAACGTCCCCTACCGGTAGATCCGGGATACAGAGACCGCAAAATGATCGGAATACGGGAATGCAGAGCTTTCATTCCTGCACCGGGCCGTCGACACAAGGTCCTTCAACCTTGTAAAGTGAATAGTTCTCGGTACCCGAACCTTCGTATATCTTGTCACCCTTTATTGTGCCGTCGCCTCGGCCGACCATTTCACCGCTTTTCTCACGTCCATTTGGGAACGATATCTCATATGTCCCGGTGCCCTTTGCGTTGAATGGGCCTGTATAAGAGTATGTGCCTGAGTCGCCGCCCGAAAAGCTCATCGTGAAGCCCCCGCCGGTCAGCGTGAACGGCTTTGTAATGTCACAGACAACCGTATTCGTGTACCAGTCATCGAGCCCGCCAGCGATGCGATAGGCATTTGAGCCGGTGTTTACCATCAGATCGAGCTTGGCGATGCCTCGGCGGGATGTGGCTTTAAGTTTGAGCGTCGCCGTTTTTCCCGTTTCTCCCGGTGCAACATACATCAGCGTCCCCGGCGTCTTGGGCATCAATGTCGGATCGATCGAAGCTCCGCCCTCAAGCTCAGCATCCAATTTCGCGGCCACCTCCGATCCGTCCTTCTTATGGAGTACCTTCACCGGAATGGACGTCGACGAGTTTACCTCGACCGTACCGGGGGACTTTGCCTCGATCTTTATGCAGGCACCTGCTTGCCACGCCGATTTGGAAGCCGCGATTGCTGCGCTGGCCGCTCCGATGGCCACGCTGACCCCTGAATTGATGGCGTCAGTTACATCTTCAGGTGTAGCTCCATCGGAGTTTCGTATGAGGCGACCTTTGGAATAGGTAGATTCGCTCTGGCCCGGATCACGGCGGTAGGTTCCGCCGGTTTCGACGAATACATTTTTTCCATTTCGACCTCGCGCCGTGGCCTGAGTTATTTCTATGGTCTGGCTCGCAATTTCGGCATTGTCATCAACAACGACACGGACGAACGCGGTCACGTCCTGCTCGTATCTTGAACTCCCCGACTGGCCCGCGAGCCGCATTTTTATGGTGATCGGCACCTGACCCTCGGTGTTTGGACAATCCTGGCCCTCGATCCTTGCCTTTAGCTCGGTCCTCGCCTTTATCCCGTTCTTCTCGGTCTCAGTCACGATCCCGATCTCGAACACGCTCGAACCGTCCGGGTTGACACCGATCTCGACGTTCATTTTCGATGTACCGCCCTCAACCTGCTCAGTCTTGGTCTCCTTTTTATTGAACGTTTCGTTCGTTAGTGCCGAGGCGAGCATTCCTTTCAAGTGGCCGGTGAATCCACCGAAAACGGCACCATCACCTATTGTAGGCAGGGCAAGCTCGCTCGATTGAAACATTAAATGAGCGGCAACCGGCCTCTCCTCTGATTTCGCAATTGCTTTTGTCCTCTCCGGCGGCCGATCAATGAAAGACTTTTGAGTGCTGTCAGTTTGGGTCTTGGGCCGATTCTCGTCGATGATCTGTTTCATCATCTTTCGTTCGGCAGTGTCCACCTCCTCGGCCAGAGCTGCGAGAGGAGGTTCGTCTTTGGCCATCAGACGGATCACATACGCACCGGGCGAGACCATCGGCCCATCCGGATCGAAGGGAGGAATACTTGCCACTTTGACCGATCCGCTTCCAAGATCGGACAACTTGTCTCTAAGAAAGCCGCACGACAGCGAAACAAATAGGAGCACTGCAATAACCGGCAATAGCTGCTTTGCGTTCTTCATAAGGGGTTATTGTTCGGAATATTGTCGGATTCAGTTGAATTGACCGACCTATCGCGGCGGTTTGATCGGATTCGATCGATCGACCGCTCACTATTTCTTAACTATCTGGCCGTTTTCGATCACCAGCTTTGCCGGTCGCTTCTCATATTTGTTCGTCGGCAGTGGTTCATTTTTTTCCGAACACCGTATAGATCCCGCTTCCCGGTGCGTCGGCGTTGAGCAGGTGCAATAGCCGGGCGCCCTTGATACACGACCAAAAGGCGTGGTAGGTCTTCGGGCCCGACTCGATCTTCGAAAACCGGATCTGCCAGTTATTCGGGACGGTGAACGTTCCGGCTGACTTCACATTGGCATATTTTGTATTGCCGACCATCCCGCTTACCACGAGCAGTTCCCATCTATAAGAGTTGCCCGCACCGAACACGAACTCCTCTTTCGACTGGTTCATATGCATCCCGGCGTAATCGCCGGTATAGACGTTGTATAGTTGCTGAACCCCTGAGAAATCACTCGTCCACGTGCCGCTAAAGTCGGTTGCGGCGACGGCGAACTTGTTGTAATTCACCATTTGGGCAAGCGGATTCATCAGGTCGCTGTCGCTGTTCCACTGTATGGTCTCTGGGTCGAATCGGAATTGCTGAATGAACGCGTTCTTGTCAGGCGTGACAAACTCGATCCAGCCGGTATTTCCTTGTCGAAAAAGAATGACGAATACCCGCCTTCCCGATGTTCTCTCGACCGCAGATCCCATACCCAGATAAGGCCTGTTGTGCATGGTGATGTAGGCCGTTCGATAATTCCTCAGATCGCTGTATCGCGGAGCGACAAGGATGTCCCATGCGGTGTTGGTCAGCGGTTCCGGATCGGCCGGGAAGATCGTGCCCTGCCTTGGGTAATGGATCAACACCTTGATCTGACCTTTCACCACCTCCACCCAGTCTTCCTGCTCGGTGCTCGTCCACCCGTCGTCGAAATTTGAGGTATTGAACTTGAAGGCGCTCTTCCGAGCAGGAGCGGCAGGTCCGGCCTTGGACGGCTGCTGCACCGGAACCTCGGATCTCTTGAAACTGATCGATTCGAGAAATGTAGTGGCGGCAGCTTCGTATGACTGGGTATTCGTAAGGACAAGGGCGTTTACCATTCTGCCGTGTCCGGTGGCTGTATAGAGCAAGGCCACACCTTTTGACCCATCCTTTTCGAACGAGGCGAATCCACCTGCAAGCTGCCATTCACCTTTAGTGTCAGCCGGGAACATCTGTGGTGCCGATGTTACGGTCACCGCCTCTTTAACGATCGTATTCCAAGCGGCGTTGAAATTCTCGGTAGAGTTACCAAGAGATGGAAGGGACTTGAACAACGTGATCAGGCAATATTCATCTTTATCCTCGATCGAGAACAAAATGGCATCCTCGGAAACCTGCTTTTTCCAGCCACGCGGGGCCTTAAAGGTCGCGATATCGAAGGAATCCTGCGGCTGTGCAAGTGTATAGGTCGAAAGCAGAGCGGTACACAAAGTAGCTAGAACGAAGCGATTCATGTATCTCATTGATATTATTGACGTTATGGCCCAATGGGCAACATCCTTTCATTCTCCGAACTGATAAGTCCGAAATACAATAGCACAATAATTTCAAATTGAAACCGCTCTAGAAAAAAATATTTCTCAGCAGCAATTTATGGTACCGACAGTACGGCTCCGAATGGCCGCCCAAATTGAAGGAAAAAGGCCCGGGGATGTGCCTTGGCCTTTTTAAATTGGTGAACTGGCCGCCGGGTTACGCAGGCGGTTCTGACACGGACGCCGCGAGCGGTTTTGCAAGCAGGGATGCTTGCGTTCCAGTCCTGCGTTCTGTTTTGCTCGGCGGCGGAACCGATGTGCAGATCGCAAGGAAAACCGAAAGATCAGACCGATCATTTGAAGTGACGGCATCGGCATATTCGGGGGCATCAAGGTATTTTTTTTGAATTCATTATCGATTGGCGCTATTATTCCTGCACACCACCAACAATCCAATTGCCCTCGGCTAAACGAATTCGGCCGAATTAAGGAGACAACTATGAAGATGAAACTACCCATTTTTCTCGCCGTGCTTCTGATATTCCCGTTTCACATTGTTAACGGACAGGTAACGATCCACCCCGGTACTTTCTATACGCTAAGCCAGTTGCCGGCGGACGGCGGTGCATCCGGCGATAACGGCAACACGTCGTTCGAGTTGATCTCTTCGTTCAATACCGGAACGCGGACGATCCGGGCTCTTGCGCGGTCGCGAATCAACCCGCTGGCGGGAACCGGCATCTCGTCGTCGCGGATCTTTTACGAATTCGAGGTCGGGAGCACACCGGAGACGGCTGGTAGCACCGTTAGTTCAGTGATCAGCTATCTGGTCGATTGGGACGGCCATCAGGCAATTCTTACAGGAGGGATATCGAACAGCCTTATCGTAAGCGAGATCATACTGCGTGATATGACCGCGGGCGAGAATATTCACGTCGAAAAGATCCATGAACTGGACCTGGAAACGCACCGGTTCAAGACCGTACAATTTGGCCGTAATTTTGACGACACGGGATCGAAGCCCGGCAATTTCCCCGCAATTCTAAAACGCGGGCACACCTACCGATTAACGCTTAGGATGGAATCGACAGTATTCCTCATTGCCCCGCCGCTGTCCGGCTCAATAGTCGAGTGCAATTACAACGAAGAGGGCTTTCGGTGGGAAAAGCTCGCGGTAAAGGTCGGGCTCGACGAAAGGGAATTGCTCCAGCGGCTTGAGAACTTTGAAAATCACCGTCACGTTTACCTGACAGGCCGCGGAGTGGGCCATAACAACGTGGAAGCGGTCTCCTCGTCGCCCGTCTTGCTGGATGAGAAAGAACAAGCTCCGATAGACGAGCAACCTCGAAGACCGAATTAAGACATCACCAATTGATAAGCACGCAGTAAAAAGGCCCCGGCGATGTACCGGGGCCTTTTATATGTTCCACCCTTACTTATGTGCGGGCCGGATCGAATGTGGAATGCGGATATCGGATCGCGGAATTTCAAATCCAAAATCCGCAATCCCAAATCCAAGATCAGGTTACATTCCCATGCCCATTCCGCCCATGCCGCCGCCCATGCCGGCCATCGCGTCGCCGCCCTTTTCTTCGGGGGCGTCGGCGATCATGGCTTCGGTGGTGAGCATAAGGCCTGCGATCGAGGCAGCGTTCTGCAGTGCATAGCGGGTGACCTTTGCGGGGTCGATCACGCCGGCTGCGACGAGGTCTTCGAACTGCTCGGTCGCGGCGTTAAAGCCGAATGAACCCTCGCCCTCGGCAACCTTGCCGACGATCACCGCGCCTTCTTTGCCTGCGTTTGCGGCGATCTGGCGAAGCGGTTCTTCGAGAGCTCGGCGAACGATGCTTACGCCGATCTGTTCGTCAGCGTCGTCGCCTTCCGCCTTAAAGCCGTCCAGAACCTTGGCCGCACGGACAAGCGTTACACCGCCGCCAGCCACGATGCCTTCTTCGACAGCGGCCCGGGTTGCGTGCATCGCATCTTCAACGCGTGCCTTCTTTTCTTTCATCTCGGTCTCGGTCGCAGCACCGACCTTGATCACGGCAACGCCGCCGACGAGCTTGGCAAGACGCTCCTGAAGTTTTTCGCGATCGTAGTCCGAGGTGGTCTCTTCGATCTGGGTGCGGATGGTCTTGACGCGGCCGTCGATGGCTTCGGCAGAACCGGCGCCCTCGACAATGGTGGTGTTCTCCTTGTCGATGGTGATCTTTTTAGCACGGCCGAGATCGTCAACGGTGACGCCTTCGAGCTTGATGCCGAGGTCTTCCGAGATGACCTTGCCGCCGGTAAGGATGGCAATGTCTTCGAGCATTGCCTTGCGGCGATCTCCAAAGCCGGGAGCTTTAACGGCTGCCACATTGAGCGTACCGCGGAGTTTGTTGACGACGAGCGTTGCAAGGGCTTCGCCTTCGACGTCCTCAGCGATGATGAGCAGTGGTTTGCCCATCTTGGCGACCTGTTCGAGTATCGGCAGAAGATCGCGCATGTTCGAGATCTTCTTTTCGTGGATCAGGATAAGCGGCTCGTCGAGAGCTGCTTCCATTCGGTCCGGATCGGTCACGAAATACGGCGAGAGATAGCCGCGGTCAAACTGCATACCTTCAACAACCTCAAGGCTGGTGTCCATGGTCTTCGATTCTTCGACCGTGATAACACCGTCCTTGCCGACCTTGTCCATCGCTTCGGCGATGATGGTGCCGATGGTCTTGTCGCCATTTGCAGAAACCGTGCCGACCTGAGCGATAGCGTCGCCAGAAACCGGTTTTGCGAGCTTTGCGATCTCGCCGACCACTTCAACAACGGCTTTGTCGATGCCGCGCTTGAGCGCCATCGGGTTTGCACCGGCTGCTACCGTGCGTACGCCTTCCTTAAAGATGGCCTGGGCAAGGACCGTAGCGGTTGTGGTGCCGTCGCCGGCCACGTCGCTGGTCTTGCTGGCCACTTCGCGGACCATCTGTGCACCCATATTCTCAAGCGAGTCCTTGAGCTCAATTTCCTTTGCAACGGTAACGCCGTCCTTGGTGATGGTCGGCGAACCGAATTTCTTGTCGATAACGACGTTGCGCCCCTTGGGGCCAAGCGTTACCTTAACCGCATCCGCAAGCTGGTTTACACCGCGCAGGATAGCGGAACGTGAATCTTCTCCGTGAATTACTTGTTTTGCCATGATGTGAAATTTCTCCTTCGTCGAAATCGTGTGAGCGGTGAGCAGCGAGCTGCGAGCAGAAAAAACTGCTTACTGCTGACTGCCTACGGCTTACTAGTTAGCTGCTTCGCCGGCACGCGAGATGATGCCGAGGATCTCGTCTTCGCGCATGATGAGATATTCCTCACCGTCGAGTTTTATCTCGCTACCGCTGTATTTGCCGAAAAGAACACGGTCGCCAGCCTTAACGTCGAGCGTCTGGCGGGTGCCGTCCTCTTTATATTTTCCGTCGCCTGCGGCGATGACCTCGCCCTCCTGCGGTTTCTCCTTTGCCGTATCCGGGATAAAGAGCCCGCCGGCAGTCTGGTTTACATTGTCTTCGATCCGCCTAAGGATTACGCGGTCGTGAAGTGGCTTGATCGTTGTTGCCATAGTGGTTTACTCCTTTCTAAATATTCTTATTAGTAATAAGATAACGACTTGGACCTTCGGCCGGAAATCATTGTTTTAGCACTCATGATCCAAGAGTGCTAATTTACTAAACATGGTTAAACTTGTCAAGGGGTCTTGTCGTTATTCATAAAATATGAGTGCGGTGTTATCAAGTTTAAAGAAAAGCTATGTATGGAATGCGAAGAGATGAATTGCAGATCTTGCGGCACGATGCGAACTGGAAAGAAGATTTTCTTGCCGAGAAGGGAAGGATCTCACAGTGTCTTGGTGACGTGAGGGTCCGGATCGAACATATTGGCAGCACAGCGATCGAGACGATACATGCGAAGCCGATATTGGATATCGCGATACTAAGCAATGAAGCTGGGCTGATTCCGCTGGTCAGATGTCTGGTCGAATTGGGTTACGAATATAGAGGGCAGTACGAAGAGGAGACCGATCATTATTATGCAGTCCGCGACGAAGGGCCGATCCGTTATTGCCAGATGCATATTTACACGCAGGCGACGCGTGATTGGGAATCGAAACTGAGATTCCGCGACGTGCTTCGACGTGACCTCGCGCTAGCGAAGGAATATAACGATCTCAAACTTTCGCTGGCGGAAACGATCACCGACAAGAAGCTTTACGCTGAGAAGAAGAACAGTTGGGTCAACACATTTATGCCAAAGGTGCTGAATTCTTGATCTCGCTGTTGATGCGATATAGGTCGTTTTGAGAGTTTTTCTGTAAGAATCACGTATTAGGGAAACTGAAAATGAGAATTTCCGAGATAAACATTTACCCGATCAAATCGCTAAAAGGCATTTCGCTCGAAAATTCACATGTGGAAAAACGCGGGCTGAGGTTCGATCGGCGGTGGATGTTAACGGATAAGGACGGGATGTTCTTTACCCAGCGGGAAGTGCCTAAGATGGCTGCGATATCAGTTGCAGTCGATGTCAGCGGGCTGACGGTCAGCGCTGACGGTATTGAAGACCTGCGGATACCTGCCGAGCCGGACAGCGGCCATTATCAGAATGTAACGATCTGGAAGAGCGAACCGGTAGGGTTGGTCTACGCGGGTATGGTGAACGAGTGGTTCAGCGAGGTGCTCGGCCGCAACTGCCAGCTTGTATTGATGCCGGAAAAGACCAGGCGGCATGTAAGCAGCAAATTTGATACGGGCGAGGATATCGTGAGTTTTGCGGACGGCTATCCGCTGCTGCTGATCGGCGAAGGATCGCTGGAGGAATTGAATGAAAGGCTGTACGATCGCTATCGCGACGAGGAGTACGGTGAAAAACTCCCGCTGCCGATGAACCGGTTCCGGCCGAATCTTGTAGTAAAGGGAAGCGAGCCGTTTGCTGAAGATAAATGGGCTACGATACGGATCGGTGAAGCGGTCTTTCGGGTGGTCAAGCCTTGTGCCCGGTGTGTGATGACGACCATAGACCAGGACCGCGGCGTGACGGATGGAAAGGAACCGCTGAAAACGCTCGCTTCTTTCAGGATGGCAAAGGATGTTTTCCCCGACACCTACGAGTCCTTCGGCCATACGCCCAATTCGGTCCTGTTTGGGACGAATCTGATCCCTGATAACCCCGGTGTCGAGATACTCGTCGGCGACGTGGTGCAGGTAACCGAGGGTTTCTAGTACAAAGCGACTAGTTCGAGATCGCTTATATGGTCAGCTACGTTTATCACCAGCGACGCAAAGGTAAAGCGTCTGCTGTTGACCGACAATATGTATGTTTGACCGGCCGTGATGTCGTCAAAGCGGAAGTAACCAAAGCTTGAACTCCGAGCTGCCACGACAGTGCCGCTTGAGTTTGTCAGCGTAACGGTCGCATTTACTAGGCCGATGCCACGTGGCGTCATCACGCGTCCTGAAACCGACACGGGAGCCGAGGTCGGCGCGAAACTGGCCTGCCAAAATCCGCTGTTCAGGCCAAAAGGTGGATTAGTGGAGTTTACCCCCGCTATCGTCTGTCCGACTGTTATTGAGACGCTGAACTGCCCGCCGCTCACAGCGCCTCCGCCGGTCGCAATGGTCGTTTTCTGTATCTCATATTGTCCGCCGCTCTGAGCCATGAGACCAAAGGCCAATATGCCCAGCACGCCAATGATCAGTATCATTTTGATCGCTTGAGTTTTCATAGATTACGCTACACATTATACCGCTAACTGGCGGTCCATTATCCTCCAAATCTAACCAAGATATTCGGTGCTGCGCGGATGGTGATATTGTTGCTGTAGGTACCGGCCGGGAACGTGGGACAAGGGCCGCTTACCCAGAGAGTTCCCCCTGCGGGCGTGTTGGCCAGTGCGGTAGAGAGCGTGGTGTAAGGTCGGCGGAACGTACCGTCTGAACCTGCACCGCTAAAGCTACAATCAAGAAAGCGCCAATTCAATTGCGGGTAGAGAAATGAAACGGTCGCTTGATCTAAGGCGCTCAAATGCGTGGTCTGTCCGATAGCGTTTTGCCATTGCGTTGTATAAGGCTCTCTTACGCTGATAGTTTGCGAAAAATCATTCGGACAATTGAGGTTAATGGCAAACGCACATTGGCCGTAGTGCATTACAGAGTCGAAATCATATGCGCCGTAGATCGTAGCCGTATTGAGGATTGGAAAGTTTTCGTTGAATAGGGTTCCCTGACAACCGCCTCGAACATTAAAGCAGAGAATGGCCACATACGTATCTCGGTCCGGTCTTTGATGCTCGTGATAAAAACCAAGCGCGTGCATCAATTCATGAACAATGACAAACCTAGCCGGCCAGCTGACAACGTTAAGGATCTGCTGACCGCCTATCATCCCGACAGGAGAACTGTTACCTGAATTATCCCTACAGGAATTGTCCTCCTCGCTGGCGGTCGTGTCGTTGGTCGAATCACGGACAAGGACATGATTGGACTCTCCGCAATCATTGGATGGACATTGTATAAAATTCACATTGGCTACTGTCTCCAATTCGGCCATAGCAGCGATCATTCTTGTTCGATCGGCGGTTGCAACACATCCGCTGTCCGGCGCGTTGGTGCAGGTTGAAGTAGGAGCGCAGGCGGTTTCAAATTCGAATGGGACCAGTCCGTTTGGCCACAGGTTATCGCGAAATAACGCGGCATCAGGCGTTTCACCCCTCAGCACAGCTTCAACAAACCACGTCGGCATCTGAATGTCGCCATCTATTAGGCTGTAGCCTTCAGTCATCTGGCGGCCTAGTTTTTGCTTTGCTGAATTTTGCTCTATTGGCGGCACCAATTGAGCGCCTGAGGGCAACAAACCCAAAAAACCGAGTGCGAACCAGCAGAGGACGATTCGCGTTACGAACGATCCAGTTAGATTTCTCATTACCATTCCTCGTTTATTGGAGCGAGACCAGAACCAAGACCATTCCTTTCCCGGATCTGAGTTCAGTCATCGCCTTACCGATGATCGCTCCGTTTGCCCGTCGGTGATCTCTGACCTTCATCGCGTAACCCGGCGTGTTGGAGGACGTCAAAAGATCTCCGGGCCGGATCGGTTTGCTCGTAGCATCCGCGAAGACCCAAACCCGTCCGCTCAGAGCAACGGGCAAGACATCGTCGCTTTCGCTCAAGTTTGGCAACAACATTCCCGGTACAAGGTTGTTCGCCCCGCTAACGATCCCGGCGACCCGTCGATCGTATGCGCCCCTGGCGAGAATTAACCGTCCCGTATTTGCCGGGTCAATTGCGACAACCATTCCGGGAATGATATTCGTATCCGCCATTTCAAAATGTTCCGCCAGGTCGGAGCCGCCGGTGATCTGCAGGATACCCGTTCGTGTTGTTCCTTCAACACTCAATCTCTGGGTTGGATTGGTGGTTCCTATTCCTACATTGCCGTTTGCGGCGACAACCAGCCTGTATTGTCCTGCGGTTTCGTCCTGCAGATAAAATTGATCTCCGTTGAAGGCCTGCGACGTGCCGATAAACCAACTTCGGTTCGCCGTACGCATATAAAATCTCGCCCAGGCGTTTTGCCCACCCGTCGTTTGGGAGACTATGCTTGCTGATGAGCTGGTTATAGATCGTAGCCCGCCTGATACGTCAAGGCGGAAATTCACGCTCGGGATCGCACCGATACCGACATTGCCACCGCCGGAATTAAGAATTGTGTGGGCCCCGTCTGTGCTCAGGTATAACGGTACTGCCATGGACGAGCCGTAGTTGAAACCCGTTATCTTTAAATTTTCGCCCGCTCCGCTCTGTAGTACGAGACTGTTGCCGGATGTTGCGTCTGTGACCCGCTGCTGCGAGTTGAATCCGGTGCCTCGGATCTCAAGACCGGAGGCCGGAGAAGTTGTGCCGATACCGATCCGGCCTCCGAAGAATCCGTTCCCGCTGATGTTAAAATTTGCGGTCTGTTGTGGCGCTGCCGCATTTTTGATGAATGTGCCGTCAACGCTCGAACTGGTAACATACTCGCTTGCATCAATGCCGCCGAGCTGTACTGCATTGCTGGCGGTCGTGGCCGTATCGGCATCAAGAGCCTTAATCGCAAACGGGGAGCTCTTTATCTGTTGTCGGGGTGAAAGGATAGTATATTCTCCGCTCGACGCGCCAGGCCGGACCTCGATCTGCAGGAATCGAGCCTCTCCGGTCGTGAACGCCGCGGCGCCGAAATCAAGTTCGACGGTAAAAATGCCATTCACAACATTCGCATCGTTTATGATCACATCAGGGCCGATCTGATCTCCGTTGACAAGCTGGTCGAACAGCTTGAATGTAAGATCATATGGCCCGTTGGCTTCGACCAGGTTATCCGTAAGCTTTCCTTGAAACGAGAACCCCGTGGTTTGCCCTTGAAGTTCACTGGCCGTGGTCATTCCGAAAAGCAGACCAAAAGCTATCACGAGTATCCATCGTTGCGATCGTCTCATTATTTGTTCCCTCCAAATCTATATGCGGAATGAGCTTCCGGCCGACGCTAAAGCGAAAATTTAGGAGCAGTAGTGTCGCAACGAAAATTGTCTTTCTTTTTCCAACAACATCGACTAAACTCACGATTAGCGAAAGTCGAAAGTCCAGTCGGTTCCACTGCCCCGTGATCACGAATATATTGCGAGGTTGCGGGTATGTCTTTGAATTTAACTTCAAATTTTATTGAATTTAACTTTGAGGTGGCTAAAGGTTCTAAACACAGAAGTTATAGATTTGAAGAATTTCGGCTCGACGCCGAGAATTTGATGTTGTACAGGGGCGATTGCGAGGTATCGCTGCCGCCGAAGGCAGTCGAGACGCTTCTCGTGCTGATCGAGAACCGCGGCACCATAATTACCAAAAACGAGCTGATGGATCGCGTATGGAGCGACGCGATAGTCGAAGAGTCCAATCTTTCCCAATATTTATACCGTCTCAGAAAAACACTTGGTACGCGAACGGATGGCCAACCGTTTATCGAGACCTACCGCCGCCGTGGCTATCGCTTCAACGGTGTAGTGCGCGTCTGGGAAGATGAGCATCCTGGGGTCCAGTTTCCAAGCGATACGACCGTTCGATCAAATGATGTCGAGAGGCAAGGCAATGTTCTTAAGTTTGCCGACCGAAATGAAGACGTGACGGCTCCGCGCGAGCCTTTGAATCGTATTGAAACAGCGAACACGACAGTGCCCAAGCGAGCTATCGCCACCACCGCAGTATTGGGTATCGCGGCAGTGCTACTTACCGCAGTTGCTGCCGCATTTTATTACCGGCCCGAGTCTTCTTCATCAGCTGAAGTTTCCTTCGGAACCCGTCACGAACTGACACTAACGCGCCTTACAAATGGAGCCGCTCCGGTAGATGCGACGATCTCGCCGAAGGGCGACTATTTCGTGTATCACGAACAGGACGGCGACTTGGCTCATCTTTTTCTGCAACAAACCGGCGAATCGAGTAGGATCGAGATCTCACAGCCGATGAACAAGATCTTAGGGGCGAAGACATTCACGCAAGATGGCGGGCATGTTTATTTTCTTGCGTCGGGGATAGATATCTCGCATGCATCGCTATATCGTGTGCCGACGCTTGGAGGTACCCCGATAAAGCTACTGGATCGGATCGACTCACCAGTTTCCTTCTCACCGGATGGTGAGGAAATGGTATTCGTTCGGAACGAGTCCGGGACGGGCGAGTCTACGCTCATAGTTGCGAACTCGAATGGCGAAAACGAGAGGGTGTTGTTGACCCATACAAAGGAACTGGGGTTGCTGGGATATCCTTCTTGGTCGCCGGATGGCCAAACGATAGCCTACAGCGTTCTACTTCGGGAATCCTTCGAGATACGTCGAATTGATGTTAGATCACAGGGGACAGAACTGTTTTCGCCCGACCGTTGGACCACCGTTTATCGAAAGATGTGGACTCGAGACGGTTCCGGACTGGTTTTCATTGGTACAAGACTTGGTGAGGGGCTTTCGACCAAGCGCGATACTTTATTTTACCTATCGGTCAAGACCGGCGAAGCTTATCGAATATCGAGTGATGGAAACCGATATCAGATCGCGAGCCTTGGTATGACCGATCGTGACGAGGTAATTGCTGTACCGTTCAGCCGTTCATCACAGATCTGGCAAGTAAATGTGAACGGCGACAGCCGCACCGCGGTCCAGATAACGAAAGGCCAGGCCGACGGCCGGCCCGGCCTTGCAACAATGCCGGACGGTCGGCTGGTTTACATAGCGCGCAGCGGGGAGAATCTGAGTGTTTTCATTGCAGAACCGGACGGGAGCAGACCGCGGCAATTGACGTATGACCCGCCGCACGTAGAAGAGGTCAGGGTCTCGCCAGACGGAACCTATCTCGTTTTTGCGGCTACGATCGGCAAGCGATCACATTTGTTTCGTATCGACCCAGACGGATCAAACATAAAACAGTTGACGGGCGCTAATACAACCCAGGCGTACTCAGCGATCTCACCAGACGGGGAATCGATCGTATTCGATTCGTATGATTACGACGCTGCTGACATCCGTCGAAGGTTGCTTCGAATGTCGTCTAACGGTGGCGAACCCGTTGTGCTTGCTGACATCGACTGTCATACGCCTGACGTTTCGCCTGACGGCCGATTCATCTCCTGTATCGCCGAAGGCCGGATCGTCGTGGTCAACTCGCAGACGGGGGAGGTCATGAAGAGGTTCGATACCGTCAAAGTAGCGTTTTTCAATCCCGGCGCCAAATGGTCGCCGGACGGCCGCGATCTCGTTTACGTGGCCCGGCGAAAAGACTTTTCAAACCTCTGGCGCCAGCCTATCGACGGGGGGCCGCCACAGCAGCTTACCGATTTTACCAGCGGTGAGCTACACAACTTCGCCTTTTCGCCTGACGGTACACTACTTTACGTTGCTCGTGGATACGAGGTCCGTGACGCAATGCTGATCGCAGGATTCAGGTAAAGGATGAATGGTCCCAGACCGTAGATATCTGGGTTTACTATTTTTTGAAGCCGTTACAAATCGACAAGTGATTGGAAATTGCAGAAGTCCGGGCCTAGCGGCGGCGGGCGGCAACGGCCTTTTTCTTTTTTGCCGATGCCGGCTTCATTTTCGCAGGTTTATTGGCGTTTGGGGCCTTTCTTGGTTTGGCGGCGGCTTTATAGTCGGCGACCCGTTTCGAAAGCGTGTTTCGGTGGATACCAAGGGCATCTGCGGTGTGCGAGAGGTGCTTGCCGTTTCTGGCAAGGGCCTTTTCTATGTAGAGTTTTTCAAACTCACTGATGGCCTCGCTGAGCAGGATATGCCCGTCGAGCATCTCGTCAATAAGGTTGTCCATAAGGTCACGCATCGTCAGCCAACAAAAAAGATCAATCGAGCTTAAGTTCCTGTCCGGTCAATTTCCGGTATGCTTCGAGATAGCGTTCCGACGTGGCTTCGGCGATCTCATCAGGCAACGGGGGAGCGGGCGGTGTCTTGTCCCAGTCGAGCGTCTCAAGAAATTCGCGGACGAACTGTTTGTCGAATGAGGGCTGAGCATGGCCCGGTTCATATCGACCGGCATCCCAGAACCGTGATGAATCGGGCGTCAGCACCTCATCGACAAGAAGAATATTTCCATCCTTGTCCCGGCCAAACTCAAATTTTGTATCGGCGATGATGATGCCGCGCGTCAGGGCATACTCGCTCGCTTCGGCGTAGATCGCCTTTGAGATCCGCTTTAGCTCCGCCGCTGTGTCGTGCCCCAGAGTACCGACGAATTCCATCTGTGTGATGTTCTCATCATGTCCCGAGGCGGCCTTTGTAGCAGGCGTGAATATTGGCTCAAGCAGCTTGTCACACTGTTTAAGGCCGGGCGGCAAGTCGTGGCCGCAGACAGAGCCGGTCGCCTGATAATCTTTCCATCCCGAACCTTCGAGATAGCCGCGGACGACGCATTCCACAGGGAAGACCTCGGTCCTCTTAACCAGCATCGAACGGCCGCGGAGTATCTCATGGCGGCGGACGAGCTCGGGCATCTCGTCGAGCTCGATGGTAACGAGATGATGTTCGGTTATGTTTTCAAGCCTGCGAAACCAGAATGCGGAAAGGGCCGTCAACACCGCGCCTTTGTATTTGATCGGCGTCGGCAATATACAGTCAAATGCCGAAAGGCGGTCAGTGGCGACAAGCAGAAGATGGTCGTCGTCAACAAAGTAAACGTCGCGTACCTTCCCGCGATGGACCAGCGGAAGCCCGGTAAAAGATGAATCCGAAAGTATTGTTGCCGTCGGCATAACGGGTGACAGTTTAGGGAATATCAGATAACTTTATTATGAAACGCTTCTCTCGTAAAGTTAGCCCACTCGTTCGCCGGAGTGCACAGGATGATCGCAGCTCACGCTTCGAACTCGCCGGGACGTATGCATCGCAGATCGATCATCTGACGAAATAAGCAAGAGATGGGAAATTTTCAGGAACACGCTAGGTCTAAAGTGGTGTCTGTTGGAGATATGATGCCCGAGCTATTGCTTGCGGACGAAAAGGGGAAAGATTGGCGGCTTTCAGAACACATGGGCAAGGTGGTCGTGCTGCTCTTCTATCCGCAGAATGAGACGCTGATGTGCACGAAGCAACTTTGTTCGTTACGAGACCGCTGGGGTGATTATCTTGAAACAAAGGCAGAGATCGTCGGAATATCGCCCGCCGAGCCGGACGAACACGCAGAGTTTGCCAAAAAGTATCGGCTGCCGATAAGGCTGCTTGCCGATCAGGGCCGGGCGGCAACAAGGGCCTATGCCAAACATCCGATCTACCCGGTCAGTTTTACGCGAGCGGTGATCGTGGTGGATGCCGAAGGAAGAGTAAGGGCAAGGCACGTTATGCTGCGTGCGTTTCGCCCGAACGACGATGATGTGATAGCCGCAATCTACGCCGCAAGGGGCGACCATCTGGACAAGAAATACGCTCGGGTCCGGTCAAAGATCCGAGGGATGCTGCTTAGATAAAGCTGCTATCCTTTGTCTGCTAAATATCGACCTACGATCTGACAGCAAAGATCAACTAAGCGAGAAGAGCGTCGGTGGAGGAGGTCGCTTTGGTTTCGCGATCGTGGAGTTCGATCAAACGGCGAAAATCGCTGAACGTTGGTTGTGAGCCGATCTGTTCGACAAAGCGGCAGACGGCATAACCTGCGGTTGCGGCGTTGTAGTTTTCGATCCAGAGGCGGTGCATATCCTCTTCGACCTGATCGCGGAACGGGTAGCGTCCGCGTGGTGATTCAACACGGCAGCGCCAGTGTTTCGGCGTAAGACGGGCGCGAAAGCTTTCCTGATTTTTACAGAGGCGGACGTAAAGCGGGTCGGAGCCGAAGGCCGATAAGAGGCTTTGGCTTTCGCTGCCTGTCGGGTCGATGCGTTTATTTATGACGGCAAGGCGAAAACCGGCAGCAGTGCGGTATACACGGAATGTAAGGTCGGGCAGCGTGGCCGCCTTTTCACGAATTCGGATGAGTGCCGATTCAAAGGGATCCGACGGGCTGCTGCCGAAAAGGCTCTTGATGAGGCCGATCAAGCCCTGAGAGGCCGGTTTTGGCACGTCGATATCGATGAACATCAACCGGGAGGTATTCAGCACCAGCGAGCCGTAGCTGTTGCGGGTGATCATGGCGATCGTCTCGCCGCTCTCGTCCTTTATCTCTTCGATGATCTCCTCACGGGCAGGGCGATCCGGATATCCATAACTGTCCGGGAAACCCTCTCCCGAGGCGATCCTCCGGGCAGACCGCTGAACGGCCTCGTCGGCTTTTTTCTGAGCCTCATCCGGTGTGTCGGCAGACCAGCCCCACGCGACAACGTCCATCGGACGCCCGTCCTTTGAATCTATGCGGATATCCGCTCGTTTCCAGTATCTTGCGATCTTCATAAGGCTATCATTATAAGAATTATAAGAATTTGGATTGAACTTTTATCAAAGTTACGATTCGGGATGTTCTGCACGATCGCCTTCTTGTATTCGTATCAAAGATCGAAGAAAAGCGGGATTTTTATGAGTGGTTAGAACAACCTTCAACCTAATCAGTATAACTCGCGATCCCGCCAACCTTTTTCCAAGTATTTCGGGTTTGGCGAGAACTCTCCAGCCCCGATGTCCAGATCGCCTGAGAACGGGATCCTGTATTCACCCCAATTTGCGACTTTGCGTATTGAGCTGCCATATTGCGTCCACGTGCCTAAATACTGATTGTTCCGAAAACTATCAGAATGGAACTCAATATCGTCGTACTGCATTACACCATCGATATCGAGATACCAGGAAAACACCATTGAACCTTCAAAGACGCCACTGTTCGGCTGCTTGCGGTCTTCGGCGAACTTGTAACTAGCGAAAAGCACACCTTGAGCCTTATGGCCAATATCTTTCATCCGATCATCTAGACCCAAACGATGCTGCTTGTATTCAAGGACCCTGTTTATTCTGATCTCACCGCTGAATGTGATCCTATTGCTCTTTACGATCGAAATTCCATCTACACGGTAAGCGCGGGGGTCTTTCGGGATTCTTGAGATTGATGTGTAATAGATCTTGAGACGTTGGAAGTCATCACCAATAAAACCCAAAAATTGCGTCCGAGGGGTAAATAGTGTTGAGAAATCGTGGGTGACGTAATGATCAACACGGTTTTGAGACTTAAACTTTTCCCCGGCAAAATCCGGATCTTTCAACATTTGATCCCATCCTTGAGACTGCTGTCCACGGGCGCCCATGATGCTGAGAAGAACCATTGTTACGAATACAACCAGTTTCATTCCTTTATTATACCTACTTATTACTTCGGAGCATCGGGAGCCATGAGATGGTGAATTCGACTACTAGCAGCGGGATGACCCATGACATCCACTCCTGGGTGGTGTCTCGTATCGCCTGATCCTGGATATAGAAGAATATATAGTCGCCGGGTATGTCGCCTATGATACGCAGCCATATCAGGATCAGTGCAAACGCATAGCTGCGGATCATAAAAAGCCTGTGTTCGACAAAGCGTCCATTTATCGCGCATCGCCATGCGGCAAGCGTGAAGAATAGCCAAAGCGTACCGGCGACAACGATGGGGAGGCGGGAACCCTCATATTCGATGGTCGCTCCCAGATAGATCGCAGATAAGGCGGCAAATGATGCGCCGATCACATACAACCTGCCTATCAGGCGGTGTATCTCCGGGCGGTTATCGCGAAGCTTTGTATAGAATTGAAGCGGAGCGCCAAGAAGCACCGGCAATGCGGCGATAAGGTGTCCAAAATAAAATAACTTTTTGTTGAAAAGCGAGGGTCCAAGCAGGTCAGGTGTAATAAACCGGTAAAGAACCGCGCGGTAGAGATAATAGGCGCTGAGCACTATGACCAAGGCCCAACCTACGCGGACAAGAATATTACGAAATGTCATACGCCGATGTTTTAAGCCGGAGTGATCATAACTACACTTAGTAGTAATGAAAAGACCTTCGTTGCCAATTTGGGAGAGATTAGGCGATGCGGTATATTTGAACTATGCAATTTCGTCTCATAAGTGAAAATCAGCCGAAGGGTGATCAGCCGGAGGCTATCCGGCAGTTGGTCGAGGGATTGAACACGGGCGAGCGCGATCAGGTTTTGCTTGGGATAACCGGTAGCGGGAAGACGTTTACGATAGCGAACCTGATCCAGCAGACGCAGCGGCCGACGCTTGTATTGGCCCATAACAAGACGCTGGCCGCACAGCTTTATCAGGAGTTCAAGACATTTTTTCCTGAGAACGCGGTCGAGTATTTTGTCTCGTATTACGACTATTATCAGCCGGAGGCATACGTACCGGCGGCTGATCTTTATATCGAGAAAGAGGCGACGATAAATGATGAGATAGACCGATTGAGGTTGTCGGCGACGCGGGCGTTGTTTGAGCGGCGGGATGTGATAGTGGTGGCGTCGGTCTCGTGCATATACGGGCTTGGGGATCCGGATGCTTATTTCGGGATGCTTATGTTCATCGAACCGGGGATGCAGTTAAATCGCGAAGATTTTTTGAAACGGCTGGTCGAGTTGCAATACGAGCGGGTGAATGTGGATTTTGACCGGGGTAATTTCCGCGTGCGGGGCGATGTAGTGGAGATCTATCCGAGCTATCAGGACCAGGCATATCGCGTGGAATTTTGGGGCGACGAGATAGATTCGATCGCGACGATCGATCCGCTGCTCGGCGAGGTGCTGCATAAACATACCTCGCGATTGCCGATCTATCCGAAGACGCACTATGTGATGTCGAAGGACACGATAAAACGTGCGGTACAGACGATAAGGGCGGAACTGGATATACACGAAGAGAAACTGATCGGCGAGGGCAAGGTGGTAGAGGCACAGCGGCTGCATCAGCGAACGATGTATGACCTGGAGATGATAAAGGAAATGGGATTTTGCCGCGGGATAGAGAACTATTCGCGGCACCTGACGGGGAAGAAGCCGGGTGAGCCGCCGCCGACACTGTTGGATTATTTGCCGGAAGATGCGCTGATGGTGATCGACGAATCGCACCAGACGATCCCGCAGCTGGGGGCGATGTTCAAGGGAGATCAATCACGAAAAGGGACGCTGGTGGAATATGGATTTCGGCTGCCTTCGGCGAAGGACAACAGGCCGCTGAATTTTGTGGAGTTCGAGCAGCGTCGTGGGCAGACGATATATGTTTCGGCGACGCCGGGGCCTTACGAACTGGAGCAGACTCAGGGCGAGGTGATAGAGCAGATAATACGGCCGACGGGGCTGCTTGATCCGGTCGTGGAGGTGCGGCCCGTGAAGGGGCAGATAGACGACCTACTCGAAGAATGCCGTGTGCGTGCCGAGCGCAACGAACGGGTTCTGGTCACGACGCTGACAAAGCGGATGGCGGAGAACCTGAGCGAATATTTTGCCGAGGTAGGCGTTCGGGTAACTTATCTTCACAGTGATATCGAGACGCTGGACAGGATAAAAATACTTCGCGACCTCAGGCGGGGTGAGTTTGATGTGCTGGTTGGGATAAACCTGCTAAGAGAGGGGCTGGATCTGCCGGAGGTATCGCTGGTCGCGATACTGGACGCAGACAAGGAGGGGTTTCTGAGGTCGGAGCGTTCGCTGATACAGACGATCGGGCGAGCCGCAAGGAACGCGGGCGGAAAGGCAATACTCTATGCGGACAAGATAACAAACTCGATGGAACACGCTATGGGCGAGACCAACAGGCGGCGGGGGATACAGGAAGAATTTAATCGCGAGAACGGTATAACGCCGACGACCATCGTAAAGCCCATCGAGGCAACGCTGGTTACGGCGTACGAGGCGGATTACTTTAAGGTTCCGCTGGATATGGACGGGTTGGAGGAATACTCGCCGAAGCAGCTAAAAGAGACCATCGCACAGCTCGAAGCAGATATGCGAAATGCCGCGAAGGAGCTGAAATTTGAACGGGCGGCGGAGATAAGGGATAAGTTGAAATATCTTCGCGAACGCGAGCTTTCCGTGAGATAATTAAAAAATCTGACTTCCGATTTCAAAATGATCGTACGATTAGTCACAATTCTGACAGCGATTCTCCTGTTGTCCGTATGGGTCAGTTCGCAGGACCTGCGAAAGTTCAAAGGAAAACTTGAAACTGAGCTAAGCCCTGATATGGTTCATATCTATCAGCGGATCTTCGAGGCTACTTCTGCACGATCAGTGAAATTTGTTCCGCCTCTAAGCAGGGCGGCGAATATAACATCGGGAATGTTGACCGATCAGACACTGGCGGAAGGAAAACGTGCCGTTTTTCTTGTTGAGGAATCGGCTTCAAATACATTCCTGGGAATCGACCTGGATAGGGACGGCACTATTCGGGCAGATGAGCGGTTTCGTCTGAAGCCGAACGGCGGTAATGCGTTCGAAACCGTCATCAGACTTCCAATTAAACACAATATCTTTAAGTCGTTTCCGGTTTTTATTCGTTTTCATGCAGGCTTTGAGCATCCTCAGCTGCCGAAAACCTCCCGGCTTCTCGAGCAATCAGTTTGGACATTGGCGTTTGGAAAGGTGGAGGTCGAAGGCAAATCTGTCCTATTTCAGTATCCATTCGATCCATTATCACCTGAGATGAGTACTACAAAAGGGCTGTTCGGGATAGATGTAGACGGGGACGGATCTATTCGTAATGAGCAGTTTTCTGCTGAGACATCCTATGCCACGGACGAAGAACTTGTATTTCGATATGGCGACATTTATTTGTCGACATCCAGTATTGACCTGAAAAAGAACGAGATCATTGTAAGAGAGCGAGGGAAAGACGAATACTTCAAGATCGAGTTGGAAGTCGGCAAAGTGATGCCGGATTTCAAGTTTGTAGATTTTGACGGCAAAGCGCGTTCGCTTTCGGAGTTTCGAGGTAAATACCTTCTGATCGATTTCTGGGGTCTGTGGTGTTTTGATTGTTTGCGGGAAACGCCGTTTCACGTTGAAGCTTATGAGAGGTTCAAATCGCGCGGGTTCGATATTTTGTCGATAAATACGGATGAAGATATCGATCTCGTCAAAGATTACATGAAAAAGAACGGGATGGAGTGGACACAGGCACGGAATGATAGCGTTAGGCAGTTGATCGAACGCGACTATAGAATTCAGGAATATCCTTCTACCCTATTGCTCGATCCTGATGGAAAAGTGCTCGTGCTTGACCAAAAGCAGCTTCGTGGTAACCAGTTCATCTTGACGCTTGAACGAATTTTGCCGAAATAGTTCAAATTAGCCGAGAGCAGATATGCCGCTTGTGCTCACGTCAAATGTGCCCTCGTTCGAATCTAGGCTAAAATAACTCAATGCAAGTCAAAACGCAGGTAGAGGACCTGCAAAATTATCTGACCGATGCGAGCAATATGCCGGGGGGGTATGCTGAGCGGTTATTTGTTCCGGAGACGGCTGAGGATGTCGCGGCGGTATTGCGTGAGGCGAATGAGGCCGGTGTGGCTGTCACGATCTCGGGGGCAAGGACGGGGACGGTCGGCGGGGCAGTGCCTTTTGGCGGGTATTTGATCTCGCTGGAGCGGCTTAATGTGATCAAGAGTATAGACAGAACGGCAATGACGGCGGTGGTCGAGCCGGGCGTTGTATTGGCGGACTTTACGAAAGCTGTCGAAGCGGAAGGCTTGTTCTATCCGCCGGACCCGACCGAATGGAGCTGTCAGATCGGAGGAACCGTTGCGACAAACGCCTCCGGGGCGAGGAGCTTTAAGTATGGTGCAACTCGTGAGTTTGTTCAGCGATTAGAGATAACTCTCGCCGACGGCGACACTTTAACGCTGTCGCGTTCCCGCCCGAATCATGCCTCGAACGATGGCACCCTCAACCTGACGACCAACAGTGGCAGGACTATCGCTTTGAAGATTCCCACATACAAGCGGCCGAGTGTTAGAAAGAACGTCAGCGGCTATTTCAACGGTGATAACCAAGTTATTCCCGAAGCGGTCGATCTATTCATAGGAAGTGAAGGCACTCTGGGTGTGATCACCGAGATCGAGTTGAGATTGATCAATAAGCCGAAAGGATCGTTTAGCGGTATCGTATTCTTTAAGGACAATCGAAACCTTTTGGCATTTGTTGAGGAAGCGAAAGGAATGTCGTTTGGCATATTGGAATCCGAAATTCAGCCGCAAGTTCCCGAAGGTGCGACCCCGTTCTTCGCCGACTGGTACTTGCAGGCGACACTAATTGAGTACTTTGACGACCAGGCGTTGGCGTTCATCAAAGAGAAGTTTCCCGAAACACCCGAAGGAATGGCCGGTGCTATCTTTTTCGAGCAAGAGACATCTGAGGAAACGGAAGACGTTTTGCTCGAACAATGGAACGCTCTGCTGGAAAAGCACAATGCCGACCTTGAGCGTTCCTGGTTTACGACGACCGAGCAAGACCGGGAGCGGATGCGTGAGTTTAGGCATGCGCTGCCGGTGGCGGTAAACGAGCGGGTCGTAAGAAACAAAAAGAAAAAGATCGGCACGGATATGGCGGTGCCGGATGAGAACTTTGCAGGTTTTTTGAAATATCAGAAGCAATTGCTTGATGCCAGCGGCATTGACTACGTGATCTTTGGGCATATTGGCGATTGTCACCTTCACGCGAACTTGCTGCCGAAAGATGATGCCGAGGCGGTGCGTTCGCGGCATATTTACGGGCGGTTTATTGCTCAGGCGATCATGCTCGGCGGCTGTGTTTCGGCAGAGCACGGCATTGGAAAGCTCAAGGCAAAGTATCTTTATGTCGCGATGGGCGAGAGGTATTTGAACGAAATGGCAGAATTGAAGCGGGCATTTGATCCGAAGGGGATACTTGGCCGCGGGAATTTGTTTGGTTTAGAGAACCGGTATTAGCGGGCGGGCCGCGGAAAGGCGGGAATCAAAACGTTATGATAAAAGCAATTTTAATGGATTGGAACGGGGTGGTCATTGATGACGAGCAGGTGCAGTGCGAGGCTTATCGCGAGGTGATGAAACCCCACGGTATCGAACTGACGGACGAAGGCTATTACGCTCGGATGGGGATGAACGACGTGGCTTTCATCCGGTCGGTCTTTGCCGAAGCAGGGAAGGAACTGGCCGATGATGAGCTGGAATCGGTAAAGGCCGCAAAGACGGCGAAATGGCGCGAAAGCGTGTCGAAAAATTTGCCGCTATTTGACGGGATAGAGAATTTCGTAAGGAAGACCTCTACCGAACTCGATCTCGGTGTGGTAAGCATGGCGAACCGCGAAGAGATCGATCTGGTTTTGGATCTCAGCGGGCTGCGGCCTTATTTTTCAGTGGTGTTGACGGCGGAGGATATCCATACGCATAAGCCCGACCCGGCCTGCTATCGTGAAGGTTTCAGACAGATAGACCTTGCTCGCATTGCAAAGGGCGGGCTGCCGATGGTGCATGCCGATTGCCTTGTGATCGAAGATTCGCCGCAGGGAGTGCAGGCCGGGAAGGCTGCCGATCTGCCGGTCCTTGGCGTGGCGAATACGGTTTCTGCGGATGAGCTTCGTGCTGCCGGCGCGGACGCCGTAGGCGAACGGCTGGACGACTGGATGCCGGAGACGTTTCGGCGAGTCTTCGCCAGATGAGAAATGTGAAATGAGAAGTGAGATATAGTTGATGAAGACGAACGTTCTAAAGGAAAAGTCCTACGCGTTTGCATTGCGAATTATAAAGCTGTATCAATATCTGGCAACCGAACACAAGGAATTTGTATTGTCGAAACAGGTTTTGCGTTCTGGCACTTCCATCGGCGCCAATATCGAGGAAGCGTTTCAGGGGCAGTCGAAATCGGATTTTGTACATAAACTTTCAATCGCAAATAAAGAGGCCTTTGAAACCCACTATTGGCTTAGACTGCTTCGAGACAGTTCGATCTTGACGCGTAAACAGGCAGAATCGCTTTTAGATGAATGCGACGAACTGCAGCGGATGCTTATTGCCGCAATAAAAACCTCGAAATCTAAAAGGTAAATTGTTTCTCACTTCTCATTTCGCACCTCTCATTTTGTACTTATGTCTCAATATTTTATTTCAATAGAAGATGCCGAGCGTGATCTGCTGGCGGCGGCGGCTTATCTGGTGGAGCAGATGCCGGCGAGCGACGACCGCGACGAGGCGATGTCGGCCGTGGTGCCGCAGTATCTGGCGCGTGGTGAGGTGGATCTGGCCGCCGGGCTTGCGGATGCGGTTGACGATCCGCACGTTCGCGACAAGCTGTTGATCCAGGTCGCGGCAAAATGTGCCGATCTCGACGACGATGAATATGCGATACAGCTTGCCGACGCCGTCGAGGAATACGGCCTTCAGGCGCAGGCGAGGGCCGCGATCGCCATGACAAAGGCGTCAAAGGGAGATTTTGAAAAGGCCCGCGAGATAGCCGATTCGCTCACTCATCCGGACGAGGTCCTTGCCGGCGTTGCGGTCAGGCAGGCCGACGCGGGCGACGAAGCCGCAGCAATGGACACTCTTTCTGAGATAGACTATCCGGCCGCAGCGGTGGCTGCGCTGATGGCAATGGCGGCGATGCGGCTGGAAAAAGAGGACCAGCCGAAAGCGGCCGAATATCTGGAAACTGCGGTTTCGCTTGCTCTTGAAATAGAGCACGACGAGGAGCGGATTCGAGCACTTGCGGACATCGGCACTGCATTCGTTGACGCCGGGCGAAAGGACAAAGCGATAGAGACGCTCGACCGGGCGAGGGAATATGGCGAGGGGTTGGACAACGTACATCGCGACGCCTTGCTTTCGGCCGTTTCGCAGGGGTTCATGCATGCCGGAAGCGTTGATCTGGCCGACAGAGCGTTGGATATGGTAGCGGACAAAACGCAGATCGCCAATGCATTGCTGGGTTTTGCAAGGGACTACTGGCGAAGAGACGAAGCCGACGAAGCCTATGAAGCCCTCGAAGAGTCGTATGAGGTCCTCCGCTCTCAGCGCGAAAGCGAGACACGCGACACCAAGGCGAAAAATGCGCTTTTTGCCTCGATAGCCGCTCAGTATGCCGGTTTTGACCGGGGCGAGCGGGCGATAGAGATCGCAGAGGGAATTGAAGACGAAGAGCAATCGACGGCGGCGCTTGCCGAGATCGCTCGCATTATGACAAAGCAGAGCCACGACGAACTCGCCCGCCAGGCCCTTGACGCCATCCCCGACGAAGGGCGGCGTGCTCTTGCCATCATAGGGATGAGCGATGTAATGGCGAATGCCGGTGAGAACGAGGCCGCGATCTCCCTGCTAAACGAAACAGCCGATCATTTAGATAACATACAACAGTTTTCATTGAGATCGCTCATTTTGAACGAGATCGCGGCACGTGCGGCCGAACATGATCTCGAGGGGTTGTTTAACAGATCGTTCAATGGTCTTTTTGAAACGCTTGGCCAGGTGAAAGGCGATGTCCACAGGGTCAATGCCCTAACAGGCATGTCAAAGGTGATCGATAAGTATGGCCTCGAGATCCCCGACAGCGATCTTGAAAGGCTCCGGTCTTTTGTAGCAAGCGCCCGTGCAAATGTTTTTTGAGCCGAGGAAAACTGTATCGAACTAGAAAATGGTGAGTAGAAAAACGCTTCGTTAGCTAAGGCAGTGTTATACCCGTGAGCCCACGGGTCCTGCATGTATCGTCGAAGTGAATAAATGATGAACCACGCCGACTGCTGCAAATTGAATATTCTGCGTCGCTGGAACTCTCACCGTCTATTCGGCTAGAAATCTCGTAATGAAGACCTAGAGATCATTGGCTTTCAGATCTTCGAATGTCTCGCGTTTTCTTATCAGTTGGACGGAGCCGTCGGGTTTTGTAAGTAAGACCGCCGGCAGAAATCGGGCGTTGTATTGCGAGGCCTGGGCGAGCGAATAGGCACCGCAGTTTAGCAGAGCCAGGACCTCGCCGGGTTCGACGTTTTCGGGCAGCAGGCGATGATCGGGGAGGCGGCCATGGCCTTCGATATCGAAATAAACGTCGCCGCCGTCGCACAAGGGGCCTGCGACCTTGTAAGGTGTTTCGTGCGGTTCGCCCGCCCGCTCGGCGGAGATCAGATGGTAGTACCACTTGTAGGTTTCCATCGAGAGCAGAAGGTTGAAGCCGGCGTCTGTCAACAGCCAGAAATCGGCGTCGATTTTGGATTTTGGATTTTGGATTTTGGATTCCGAGAGCGGGCGTTGTTTATGATTGCGGACCGTCGTTAGGCAGATGGCGGCGTCGGCGATGATGCTGCGGCCGGGTTCGAGAAGCAGGGTGATGCCTTCGAGCAGGTCGAGGGCGTTTTCATTTTCGGCTTTCGTACGGACGGCGATCCATGCCTCGCGGATAGCCTCGGCGGGTTCGAAATCGGCAGAGAACATTTCGAGTTGCTCTCGTGGAAATTCGCCCGCGTGCGAACGGTCGCGGAGATAGTTTACGGGAAAACCACCGCCGAGATTTATATGCCGCAGCCGAACGCCCGTCTCGCGATAGACCCGAAGTAGCACCGCGAACATTTCCCCAAAAGCTTGCTTATACACATCGGACGAAGGGTTTTGCGAGCCGATATGGAGATGGATGCCGTGAAGGTTCAGGTGCTCCGAATCTTTGTATTCGGCAAAGGCACTGAATGCCTCATCGGGCATCATTCCAAATTTTGAGGTGAGCAGAGCCGTCTGAAGGCCCGAATGGGTCGCCGATTCTATTTCCGGCACGAGCCGCAGGCTGACATTAGCTTTCCTGCCTAAACGTATTGCCGTTTCCTCGATCATCGAAAGTTCGTAGAGCGAATCGACCTGAATAGCGTAGATCTCATTTTCTATCGCCATTTCCAGTTCCCAAACCTCTTTGCTCAGGCCGTTGAAATTGATCTGATCGCCGGTGAAGCCTGCCTTGAGAGCCTTCCACAGCTCGCCGCCGGAATTGACCTCAAGATCACAACCGGCGTCATTTATTACGCGCAAGATACCCATGGTGGACATCGCTTTCGCAGCGTAGCAAAGCTTGAAACCGCAATTGACGTTGTCGCCTACCTGCTTAAGGCGGGCGATGTTGTGGCGAATACGCGGCTCGCTGTAAACAAACAGCGGAGTGCCGTGCTCGCGGGCAAGCGCAGCGGCGTCGTGGCCGTCAATGTGCAGCCGTCCGTCTCTAATGTTGAGGAAATTTTCGATCTGCCAATTGGTCATTTTGTTATCTGAATTCCTGCACCGCGCGGGTGCAAGCCCGGCAGCGTGATCGGAAGTTTGCCTGTGAATCCTTGTTGCCCGAGCAAACCTTTTGCGGCTGCACGCTGGAGGCTGGGCATATCGCCGTAGGCGACCAAATATGTTTTCATCTCAGGGAACGACGAAAGAATGTACGGATTGCCAAAGCTGATGCCGATCACTTTTTTATTCGATGCCAGGGCCTCGCGGAGGATCGCGGCACCGTTCTCGGGAATCCCGACGCTGTTGGCGGCACCAGAGCGGACCCGGCCATAAAGACCAACAATAATGACATCGGCCTCATTGACGGTTTTACGGGCAGCTTCGGACTGTTCAGCGAGAGAATTTTCCTGAAGGTAGGCCTGTGAAAATCTCAGCCCGCCGACCCGCATCGCACCCGCGAACGGCGCCATCGTCGAAGGTCCGTCGAAGCCATTTGAAATACCGAGTACGGCGATCTTTGCATCTCGAATCAGCGGCAGCACACCACTTTCCTGTCTTACTAAAGTGATCGCTTTTTCTGCTATCTCGTCCGTGAGTTTTGTCGATTCCGGGCCGCTGACGATGCGGTCTATCTGGTCGAGCGGCGTGATCTTTTGTTTGGTCAGGCCAACTTCATATTTCCATGCAAGCTGGCGGCGGACCGATTCGTCAAGCCGCTGCATCGGTATGCGGCCGCTGGCGACGGCGGTTTTCAGGCCGCGGAGCATTGCATCGACATCGGCCGGTTTTTCGAGTATGTCGGTTCCTGCAAGAAAGGCGCGGACACCTGCTTCTTCCTGTGTGAAATAGAGCGTCAGGCCGCTCATCGACATCGCGTCCGAAACGATCAGGCCTTTGAAACCCATCTCGTTTCGCAGCATCTCGGTCTGCACTTTGTAAGAAAGCGTTGCGGGAACGGTCGCTTTTTCGCTTACGATCTCGGTGCCGGGTTCGGCGTCGCCGCCTTGATATTCCTTGAGCGGGCGGATCTCTTCACCGTCGATCTGCGGAAGGGCGATGTGGGCGATCATTATCGACCCGATGCCGGCATCGACCGCTCTTTTGAACGGTACAAGCTCCAAAGACGTCAGCCGTTCGCGCGGAAGGTCGATTATCGGTAGGCCGCGGTGCGAATCGACGTTCGTATCTCCGTGGCCGGGAAAATGTTTTGCCGTCGCGATCACTTTTTGCGATTGCAGGCCCTCGGCGAAAGCGATACCAAACCTGGCGACATCTTCCGGATCTTCGCCAAAGCTGCGGACGTTTATCACCGGATTATCCGCATTATTATTTACATCCAGAACCGGTGCATAGACGTGCTGGATGCCGATCGCTCGTGCCTCGCGGCCGGTGATGACGCCCATTCGGCGTGCGAATTCCGGTTTGCCGGTCGCGGTAACGGCCATCGCCCAGGGAAAATTCGTCGCATCCTGAAACCGCATACCGATGCCGGTCTCGGCGTCGAGCGACATCAGCAGCGGTATCCTGGCCGCTTCCTGCATTCGGTTTATCAGGTGGGTGGTCTCATAGATCGGAGCGCCAAAGAAAATGATCCCGCCGATCTTGTTTTCAGTAACGTGCCGCCGGAGGTCTTTGAAAAAGAAACTGTCCTGATGGGCAAATCGAGCATTGACGCCAACGTGGACGAGCTGGCCGACCTTTTCATCGACCGACATATTTTTTAGCGTTTTGTCGGCCCATTCCCAGGCCTTTTTTGACGGCTCAAGTCGGATTGCGGATTGCGGATCGCGGATCGCGGATCGCGGATTTGCTAAAACCAGCGAGCCGAACAAAAGAGTAATGCCCAAAATTATCGAGCAGAATTTTCTAAATGACAATAAACCCATTTTAATACTTACAAATTCTTTAATTTCCGCCCTCGGCTGTCGTATGTCCGGTGCCTGTTACCTGACTAACCAGATATCCGACCGAAAAACAGATCGAGGTGCCTATGAGCACGTACCAGGTCCAGGCGATGGGGGTGAAATTCCATATCAAGACCATTGAGACCAGAGACGCAAGCATCCCGGCGATCACACCGTTTCCGTTTGCGCGTTTTGTCAATACTCCCAGCAAAAATGCCCCCAGCATAGGGCCGTAAATGAGCGAGGCGATCGACAGCCCAACCGTCAAGACCGATCCGACGCCCTGAGACAAAAAGGCAATACCGATAAGTATGATGCCCCAGACGGCGGTGAGCCAGCGAGAAAGTTTTAGGAGCTTTGTCTCGTCGGCATTGGGGTTGATAAGCGGTTTGTAAAAATCCAATATGCTGCTTGACGCCAAAGAATTAAGCGAACTCGACAGCGTGGACATCGCGGCTGCGGTCAATGCAGCGATCATCAGGCCTGCGACGCCTGTCGGAAGCTGCTCGACGATAAATTTCGGAAAGATGCCGTCACATTTTCTCTCGGCGACACAGTTTGAAGCAGACAACGCGGCGTCAGAAACAGGAAAATGTGCGTAAAAGACGTAAAGTAAGACGCCAACGAACAGAAGCAATGCGAACTGGAACAGAATGACGAATCCGCTAGTGATAATGGCTTTTTTCGCATCGCCCTCATTTCTGCATGCAAGCAGGCGCTGGACGAGCATCTGGTCGGTTCCGTGCGAAGCTGTTGTCAAAAAGGTGCCGCCGATAAGCCCGGCCCAAAAAGTAAAGGGAATCGTGAAGTCGAGAGCGAATGAAACGAACCGGAATTTATCCGCTTCGGACGCAACTGTGCTGATCTCCGCCCAACCGCCCGGGATGCTGTTCCAAATGACGATGGCCGCGATGATCGCACCGGAAACGTAGATAACAAGCTGTATCAAGTCTGTCCAGAGGACGGCGATCAGCCCGCCCTGATAGGTGTAGATCAGCGTCAGGATGCCGACGATCAGGATGGAGACAGCGGCAAGCTGTGGAAAATCAGGCAGCGAAAACGCAAGTACAGCGGCGATGACAATTGACGCCGCAAAGGTTCTGACACCGTCGCCGACCGCACGTACGAAGAGAAATAGCGATGCGGCAAAATTTTTGACCGAGCCGCCAAAGCGGTTCTCAAGCAGTTTATAGGCCGTAAGCAGATCGCCCTTGTAATACGCCGGAATGAAAAGAACGCTGATGATGAACCGGGCTATGATGTAGCCGAAAACGATCTGCAGAAAGGCGAAATTGCCGCCTTGTTCGGGGTTGGCATACATCGCGTATGCAATGGCCGGGATGCCGATGAGCGTTAGGGTGCTGGTCTCGGTCGCGACGATCGACGCGCAGATGACGAACCAGTGGGTGTTCTTGTTTCCGACAAAGTAATCAGTGGCGGACTTCTGAGTTTTTCGGAACATCACGCCAAATGCCGTGATGCCGATAAGATAACCAATGAGAATTACGTAATCTAGTGCTGAAAAACCCATTTTGTCCAGAACGTTAAAATGGAGCAGATCGGGCGAACAGATGCATAAGCCGCCGCGAAAGATCCGGGAAAAGCGATAAGAAGTTTTTATCGTGAAATTGTAGGCTGGTCAAATCGGGTTGTATAAAATGGCCTATTTGCGAGCATAAAACATCCCGATGTTCTTTAGCCGGGCTATGTGGCCGCCGTTCATCCATGGGAATTCCTCGGCCGCAAGCCGGGTGATATCGGATTCCGATATCTCACCGCGTTCTTCAATTTCCGCGAATTCGTAAATTTTATACTCCGCTTTTCGGACGAATGCTTCGATCTTGGCGATCTCATCATCCTCGAGAGCGGGAAACCTCGCCTTCATTCGGCCGGCGATCGGCTTGCGAAAATTCTCTCCCCACTCGGTCGCAAATTCCAGCGCAGCATTGAGTATTTCTGAGTCGAATTCTTTCATCAAAACGGAAAAACCCGCGCCCATGTGCGGAACCAGAAGGAGTCGAGGCGTTTCATCGTCTCGGTTGTGTAACCTGCATCTGGCGGAAGGGTATCACAATACGAAACAAAATCCCTATGAAATGCAAATATCAGATACTCCTTGCCGACATCGAACTCACTTAGCCTCGATGAACAAATGCAGAGTTCAGATCTTGGCGCCACGAACACAACGACCTCATCTTTTGAACCCTTCCACCGTTTTGTAATCTTGAACTCAACGCTTGCTAATGCATCGAGCCGGTCATAAAGGCTAAAGGTCTTGTCATGCGACAAGCGTGCGCGGGTAGCTTTGTCAATGTTTGCCGGGGAGACTTTCAGAACCGTTCCGACAAGAACTTGCTTTGCATGGCGGAACTTGGTTCGTAGTGGCGGGTCATAAAAGCTGCAGGAGAAAACGGGAACCGCAAAAATACACGAAGCCACAAAAAGGGAGCTAAGCCGAACAATGCCCAACGAAATCGTCATATCTTCTTCCTAAGGTTCTTGAAAGCCTGGCCGGGTTGCATTTTCTACGACAAAGTTTGCCTCTTGCAGTAGTGATCTAGCCGATTCAGAATCGACTCTGGCATTATGCATCACAAGTGCGACACGAAGGTCGCCGCCGGCTTCGTCGAGCAGACGTTTTGCTGCCGTTTGATCAAGATCGGTTTCCGCCATCAGGATACGCAGGCTGCGTTCGCGGAGTTTTTCGTTTGAGGGCTTTACGTTTGTCATTCGGTTGCCTTTGACGTAACCGAGCCGGATCATTGCGACGGTGGAGATCATGTTGAGAACCATTTTTGTTGCGGTGCCGGATTTCATTCGCGTCGAGCCGGTGATGGCTTCTGGCCCGACGATCGGGACGATGGCGAGCTCCGCAGCGTTTTCCAAAGCTGAATCGGGCGAACAGACGATACAGGCGGTGAAGCAGCCGACTGACCGGGCGTATTCGACAGCCCCGATGGTATATGGCGTACGGCCGGATGCGGCAATGCCTATAACAGCATCATTTTGGACAAGGCCACGTTTCTTCAGGTCTTCGGCTCCGGCCACGCGGTCGTCCTCACTCGCTTCGCTGGCCTTATATAAAGCGTCGTATCCCCCGGCGATCACACCCTGGACCAGATCGTAGGAGACGCCATAGGTCGGCGGTATCTCGGATGCATCCAAAACGCCGAGCCGCCCGCTCGTGCCAGTGCCGACATAGAAAAGCCGTCCGCCATTTTTCAGGCGTTCGACGATCTCATCGGTAGCCTCGGCAATTTGCGGCAGGACCTTTTCAACCGCCTCTGCGACGAGCTTGTCTTCATCATTTATCAACCGAAGAGCATCGAGCGTCGAGACCTCGTCTATGTTCGCCGTCTTTGGATTCTCGTGTTCGGTAACGGGAAGTATTAACATCGTCGCCAGCCTCCATCATTAGAACCGTTTCCGTTTCTCAAAGCCATCAGTGCGGCGGCGTGGGCGGGCGGCATCAGCGGTTCGGTCAGGACAGCTTTTGGGGCGACCGTATGGATAACCTCGATCATCGGCCCTTTTAGAACATCGCCTGCCTTAAACAAGCTTCCGACGCATCCGACGGGCACTTTATAACGTTTCAGCCCGAGCTTTTCGATGACAGCGCATGCTGCAAGCCCGAGTTCAAAACCCGCTTCCTTAATGATGTTGACCGCAACGGCGTCGTTGGCCAGAGCAGATTCGACGACGAGTCTGGCAAATCCGGCAATGCGGCTGTTGTCCACCTGGGGCGAGTATATCGCAACTATGAGGTTTTCAGGACCGGAGGCGCGAAAATATTCGGCGGCTCGACGGCTGAGAACGGTCGAGATGCCCCGTCCATCGGAAGCTTTTGCCACGGCCTGCAGGGCCAGTCGCGCGATACCGACACCGCCGCCTTCGTCGCCCGCCAGCGGCCCCCAGCCGCCGGCTATCGCTGTTTTTCCTTTTGCGTTGCGTCCAAGACAGATCGAGCCTGTTCCGGCAATGACCACGAGGCCCGGCTTACCCTCCGTGGCGGCATATAGCGCGATCTCGGCGTCTGTTACGACCTCGATGTGGCCGACGCGGAGCCTTTCCAGAAAGCTGTCGCGGATACGTTGGCGAAGATCCGCTCGGCGAACACCGGCGAGCCCGAGCGTGGCCGCCAAAATGTCGCCGCGCGAGAGACCGCCGCGGTCACATGCCTCGCTGATAGCCTTGATGATGTTTGAGACCGCCGTTTCGACGCCGACCCGAAGCGGATTTGACGGACCTGAAAAGCCTTCGGAGCGGACCGCACCCGTTGCGTCCATCAGGGCGATATGCGTCTTCGTACCGCCGCCGTCCACACCGAGGTAGAGTTGGTGTAATGCAGAGCCCGCGTTACGCCTTTTTTTCTGTCGAGCCATAACGGGAAACGAAAAGAAACCGCACAACAAATGTGCTTCAAACTTGACATATAAACAAACTTAGAAGACTTTATGTTATCAATAAGATTATTTGATGAGGTCTCAGGGTACCCATTGCGGTGCCGTCATATCGCGGAGACGAACAAAATGGAGATCAGACAACTAAAAGCTTTTCTCGCTATAGCAGAGGCGAAGACCTTTACGGCAGGTGCCCGCCGCGTAAACGTGACACAGGCAGCGATCTCGATGCAGATCCGCCAGCTTGAAGAAGAGGTAGGGCTGCCGCTCTTTACGAGGACGCCGCGGCGGGTGATCCTGACCGAGGCAGGCGAACACCTGCTCGAAAGGGCACGGCGAATACTTCGGGAGCATGACGCGGCGGTTGCCGAGATAGCCGAGGTCGCCGGTGCGGAATTTGGGCGGCTGCGTATCGGTTCGGCGTCGGGCACGTTCGCGATGAACCAACTGCCGGAGATAATGCACCGTCTAAAGGAAAAGTTTCCGAAGAGCGAACTGACGGTGGCCTCGGGGACAAGCGAGAAGCTGGTGGATAAGCTCATGCACGGCGAACTGGACACCGCGTTCGTCTCGCTCCCGGTCGAGAACCTGAATATCAGCACCGAGTCGCTCTTTTCGGACGAGATAGTCGCCATTGCACATCCGAAGCATCCGCTTTCGAAGGAGCGGTATATCAGTGCGGCGGCACTTGCCGGCGAACATTTGATACTGGGCGAGCGCGGCGGCAACACGCGGCGGATGATAGATGAATTTTTTGCTGCGGCGAATGTCAGGCCAAACATTACAATGGAACTCTCGCGACAGGAAGCCATAAACAAGATGGTTGCCAATGGCCTTGGAGTCGGCATGGCCGGGGCTAAATCGGTAGCAAAGGACATCCGGGCAGGAAAGCTGATCTCGTGGTTTATCGAGGGGGCCGAGATAAAGTGGGAACTTGGACTTGCGCGATTGCGGGGCGGGCATTTCTCACCGATCGGTAAAGAATTTGTCCGTCTCTGCAAAGAAAGCTTTGCCGAACGTGAGAAAGAGCTTAAAGCGAAGCGGTGATCTGACCACAAATTGACGCAGATAAACACAGATAAAGAGGTCTGGGATATTTGGGATATCGTTGTTATGAAGTTTGGTTCGTGTAAAGCGACGTTGTCGGATTTGAGATATCTATTTCTTATCTGCGTCTGTCTGTGCTCATCTGCGGTTTGTATTTCTGCGCAGGGGTTGCCGATCGCAAAGCCCGAAGCGGTCGGGATGAACTCGGCGAAGCTGGATCAGATAGAGCAGATCGTTTTGGCGGACATTGCAGAGAAAAAGCTGCCGGGGGCAGTGGTGATAGTGGGGCGGAAAGGGCAGATCGTTTATCGGAAGGCATTTGGGAATCGGTCGCTGGTGCCGACGGTCGAGCCGATGACGGTGGATACGATATTTGACGTTGCGTCGTTGACGAAGCCCGTTGCCACTGCTACCTCGATAATGATCCTGGTCGAACAAGGAAAGTTGCGGCTTTCTGATACGGTCGGCAGGTTCATTCCCGAGATCGAAGACGAGTCGGTTAAACGCGTTACCATTCAGCAGCTGTTGACGCATACCTCGGGGCTGCGGCCGAGCTTTGACCTTAGCGAAAAATGGGAAGGCCGGGAAGGGATGCTCGCGGCTTTGAAGAAAGAGAAGCTGCGGAATCCGGCGGGGACGAGGTTTGTTTATTCGGATGTTGGGTTTATTGTGCTGGGGGCCATTATTGAACAATTCTCGCTTGGTTGGGGCGGACACGGTCCGAAAGAAAATTCCCACGGCTTCGCAAGTAGAAACCTGTTTGATCCTCTTCGGGCTAGAAATACTTTTTTTGTCATGCTTCCCGATGGAAATTTAAGCATTGAAGCCTTTGTAGAGACTGAAAAAAGGATACCCAGAATCGCTCCGACCGAAAATGTGAAAGGGCAACAAAGCTACCTTGGCGGCAACTATCAGGGGTCGAGTGGCGATGAGGTTCTACGAGGCCAGGTGCACGACCCGACGGCTTTTCGCATGGGCGGTGTCGCTGGACACGCGGGGCTTTTTTCGACGGCGGATGATCTGGCGCGGTATTGCCAGATGGTTTTAAACGGCGGGGTGGCACCGAAAGCGGAACGCGGAACGCGGAATGCGGAATCAAGAATACTCTCAGCGCAGACGGTGGCGAGGATGACGCAGCCGTATGTTGTTGCGGAAGATGGAGCGACGCGTGGTTTGGGCTGGGATATGAACACCACGTTCTCGTCGAATCGCGGTGAGCTTTTCCCGCTGGGGTCGTTTGGGCATACCGGTTTTACGGGAACAAGCATCTGGATCGACCCGACGTCCGAGACATTTGTTGTTTTTATGTCGAACCGCGTGCATCCGGATGGGAAGGGCGATGTGGTGCCGCTGCGCGCTCGCGTGACAACGATAGCTGCCTCGGCGATCGAGGATATGCCGGTGGAGCGGTGGAGGGAAGCCGAGGCGAAGTATAACGCGGCTGTTGCGGCGCAGATCCCAGGATTCGTTGAACGCAAAAAGCTATCGGAAGCGTCCTCGAACCTTGAAATTCTTATTGCTCCGCAGCGGCCTCCCCAGGTGCGCTTCGGAACCAGGAACGGAATAGACGTCCTGGAATCCCGGAAATTTGCAGACCTCGAAGGCAAAAAGATCGGCTTAGTCACAAATCACACAGGCCGAAACCTGGCGGGGAAGTCGACCATCGACATTTTGCACGAAGCGAAGAATGTTGAGCTTGTTTCGATCTTTGCGCCGGAGCACGGCATTCGCGGCGAGCTTGATACCGAGAAGATCGACGATACAAAGGACGAGAAGACCGGACTGCACGTCTATTCACTTTATAAGGACGGGATGCGTCGGCCAAAGCCGGAGCAGCTTGCGGGTCTGGACGCGATCGTTTATGACATTCAGGACATCGGCGCCCGTTTTTATACCTACACCGCGACGCTCAAGAATGTGATGGAAGAGGCGGCGAAGGCGAAGATCCCGGTTTACGTTCTCGACCGGCCGAACCCGATCAACGGCGTCGATATAGAAGGGCCGCTTGCCGAGGAAGACAAGCTTTCGTTTATCGCGGCCCATACCATTCCGGTTAGATACGGGCTGTCGATCGGCGAGCTTGGAATAATGATGAACGCCGAGCGGAAGATCGGGGCCGACCTTCGCGTGATAAAGATGGAAGGCTGGCGGCGACAGATGTGGTTCGACGAAACGGGGCAGACGTGGGTGAACCCCTCGCCGAATATGCGTTCGCTAACGCAGGCAACGCTCTATCCCGGCATTGGTTTACTTGAGACGACCAATCTTAGTGTTGGCCGTGGGACGGACACGCCCTTTGAGGTGATCGGCGCTCCGTGGCTTGACGGGCAGAAGCTGGCCAAACATCTGAACGAACGCGGCTTGGCCGGCGTTCGATTTATCCCCATCAATTTCAAACCTAATGCGTCCGTTTTCAAGGACGAACAACTCGGCGGTGTGAATATCCTTATTACGGACCGCTCCTCATTCAATTCTGTGCGTACCGGCTTTGAAATAGCGGCCGCGCTCAGGAAACTCTACCCCGAAAGCTGGCAGGTTGACCGCTATCTGCGGCTGTTGGTAAACAGCGAGATCCTCGAACTTCTCAAACGCGGCGAAACCGTTCAGGCGATCGAAGCGGCCGGTCAAAACGGCGTCGAAGACTTTCGGCTTCGTCGGGCACCATATTTGCTTTATTGAGGCTGTTTTCGCTCCTTTTCAAGTGGCAAAGTTCACACAGAGTTAACGAGTCCTGTATTTGCGGGCTTTGACGCAAGTTCATGGATATCGACTGTTATGAGCGATAACGAAATTTTGGATAAACTTCCAAAAACGTAAAGATTTCTTATGGCTCGGGTTTATCGATCTAAAATATTTAAGGCAGGAAGGAAGGTTATGGAAAGGAAAAAAATTACCCTTGCGGCGGTCGCTTTCTTTTCTCTGTTCGTCTTCGGCGGAAGTGTCGCGGGACAGGAGATAACCGGTACGATCGTCGGTACCGTTAGGGATTCGTCGGGTGCTATGGTAGCGGGTGCGACCGTTACGATCGCGGACTCGACGAAGAACAATATCGTAATACGAACCGTAGTTACGAACAGCGCAGGCGAGTTCTCCGTCCCCAACATAGCGGTGAGTACCTACACGGTCACCATTGAGGCTCCAAATTTCAAGCGATCCGTCAAAACGGACGTCAAGGTCGATATAGGACAAAGGCGTTCGGTGGACATCATACTTGAGGCGGGGAACATCGACGAGGTAGTGACCGTTGAGGCAGACCCGGTAGCGGTCGATCTGACCTCATCGACCAGCGGCACCGTTATCGGCGGTGATCAGGTGCGTGAGCTTTCGATAAACAATCGAAACTTTGTTCAGCTTGTTACGCTGGCCCCGGGCGTTACCAATGATCTGGCGGACCAGGTCTATGTTGGTACAACAAATCCGGCCGGCCAGGCAAACATCGTGTCGATCGCGGTGAACGGTGCACGCTCCAGCCAGAATACATTTACGGTCGACGGCGCGGACGTGACCGACCGAGGTTCAAATCTAACGATCCAGGCCTATCCTAGTGTGGACTCGATAGGAGAGTTTCGCGTGCTTCGTTCGCTTTATCCTGCCGAATCGGGCCGGAGCGGCGGCGGGCAGATCAATGTCGTCACTCGGAGCGGTGCCGCCCAGTTTCGCGGCAGCGTCTTCGAATTTATCCGAAACGAGGCATTTAATGCGAATGACGTTGCTGTCAATAGCCTTGTGAACCCTCCGCTAGGACGTGATTCGAATGGCAAGGCTCGTAGAAGCCCTTTCCGCTACAACAATTACGGCTGGACGATCGGCGGGCCGGTCTATTTTGTTAATGTCGTGGACAACGACGGTTTTTTCAAGCGTTATGACCGGACGTTTTTCTTTTTCTCGCAGGAATGGCGTACCGACAAACGGTTCCCGACGCTGCAATCGACCGTGCCGAACCAGGATCAAAGAAACGCGTTCTTTACCGTACCGATCTGTTTGCAGGCGACCGGAGCGACCTGTACGACCGTCCAGCCTGCGAACAGCACGCTACAGAACATCAATCCGGTAGCTCTTCAATACCTCAACTTTGTTTACAGGCAACTGCCGCTTCCGAATTCGGGTACGAATACACTCTTCTTTCCGACGGAGGGCATCTCCAAGTTTAGACAAGAGATATTCAAGATAGATCATTCGTTCAACGATAAGGTCTCGATCTCCTACCGGTTTCAGAATGATTCTATTCCGACGACCGATGCCAACTCGCTATTCTCGTCAGGCTCCGGACTGCCGGGAGTTTCGACCACATCGACCGATTCACCGGGCCGAACCCACACGGCACAGCTAACATGGGCGGCTTCGCCCAACCTCATTTTTGAGGGACGCTACACATTCGGCTACGGGGCAATTCTAAGCAAGAACATCGGGCTTCTTGCCTTGGACCGTTCACCGATAGCCCCGCCGATGGCCTATCCGGTCACACGCGACCGCGTCCCGACCATTAGCGGAAACGGCTTCAGCGCCCTTCAGAGCTTTGGCCCATATGACAACTTTTCGTGGAAGGGAAATCTTGGCGGCAGTATGACTTACATCGTCGGAAGCCACACGATGAAGTTCGGCGCCATCTATTCAAAGTATCGTAAGAACGAGAACGCCCTTGGCGGGAACAACGAAGGGCTCTTTTCCGGGTTCAACACCCCGGGTGGGACCACAAACGTGATCGCTCCTGGCGGCAATACCACACAGCAGCTCTGGGCAAATTTCCTGATGGGAACCAACGTTACCTTTACTCAGGCCAGCTTTGACTACACGGCCGATCTGAGACAAAAGACCTTTGAGTGGTTCGCCCAGGACGAGTGGAGAACTCGAAGAAATCTGACGCTCTACTTCGGCGTCAGGTATTCATTTTTCGGCTCACCCTGGGACAAGAACGGCAGGCTGAGCAACTTTGTGCCCGAGCTTTATAACCCGGCAAACGCCCCGCTTGTCACCGGCGCCGGTAACCGGGTTCCGGGGACAGGTAATTTTTGTGAAGGGATAATCGTTAATTCTCAAAACGTGGTTCCGTTCCCGAATTGCAATCCGCAGCTTTCACCGTGGGGCAAATTTGTTGTCAAGGTGCCGAAGAACGACTTTGCACCAAGGGTCGGTTTGGCATGGGATCCCTTCAAGGACGGCAGGACGTCGGTGAGGACCGGATACGGCATCTATCACGAACAGATACTGAACGGTATCTTTCTCCAGAACATTGCCACAAATCCTCCTTATCAGCAAAACTGTCAGGTAATCGGCACGAGCCTGGACAATCCGGTCCCGACGGGATGTGCGGTGATCGCCGCAAACACCACGGCAAGTGTCCGCGCGGTGCAGGCGAACTGGAAGACGCCGTATATGCAGCATTGGTCGTTCGATGTTCAGCGGCAATTGATGCGGCGCACTCTGTTTTCGGTCGGGTATTACGGTTCAAAGGGAACAAATCTGATCGGCGGATTTGGCCTGAACTCTATCAGGCCCGGTGTTGCTCTTAATTCACAGTGTGCCGTAGGCGCTTCTACCACGCCGACAGTTGCATGCCAACAGCCGAATCAGGCGTTCTTTACAACCGCCCAATCTGTGATATTGGATCAGATACGCCCTTACCGTGGATATCGTTCGATAGCGACGATACAGCCGAAGTTTAACTCCAGCTACCACAGCATGCAGGTCTCAGGACAGCACCGGTTCAACGACGGTTCGCAGCTAAATCTCGCCTATACATGGTCAAAGAACCTGACTGACAATCGAACTGATCGTTCGAATGCTCCTCAGGATTCGTTTGACATTGGAAGTGAGAAAGGCAGGGCCGCTCTCGACCGTCGGCATGTACTCACAATTAACTATGTTTATGAACTCCCGTTTTTCCGCACTCAGCAGGGCTTTGCCGGCAAGGTCCTTGGCGGATGGCAGGCTTCAGGCATAGTGACCTATCAGACCGGACTGGGCTTTACGCCGACCGTCTCTGGATTCGACCCGGCCGGTATCGGTCTTATCCCGACCGCATTGACCGTGGCGCGGCCGAATGTGACCTGTAATCCTAATAACGGGCCGCGAACACCGCAACAGTGGTTCAATACGTCCTGTTTTCAGGTGACGCCGATCAACAACAACAACCCGATCGCAAACGTAGTGGGAAATGGCGGCGTGAACATAATCGAAGGCCCCTCGACAAAGCGTGTTGACTTTACACTTTCAAAGAACATCCGCTTTGGCGAGCGTTACAGGCTGCAACTGCGTGGCGAGGCGTTCAATATCTTTAACTTTACGAACGCAAGGGGGCTTAGCACGGTTGTATGGAGCGAAACCACCCAGCCGGTCTCTCAGGGAGGCAACGGAAGCTCGACATTTGGGCAGGTTATTTCCTACCGTGACCCGCGTGTCATCCAGCTCGGAGCAAAGTTCTCCTTTTAGTTGGCCGATCAGCTACCCATGCCCGCGTAATGCCAGATGGCTTCGCGGGCTTTTTTTATTTAGTATCATTTGCGTATGGGTCTGTGGGTAAAGAATGCGAAGATGCCGGGCGGTGACCGGGCCGGAGCTATCAGATCTCTGTATATAGAGAAAGGAACGATAGCAAAGATCGGAGGTATAGACGACGCGGGCGACGCGATCGACGCCCAAGGTGCGCACGTTTTGGCGGGTTTCGTTGACGTTCATAACCACGGCGCGGTCGGTATCGATGTAAATTCGGCTAGCGCGGAAGAGCTTTTTCAGGTTGCCGCATTTCTTGCGCGGAACGGTGTTACCACATGGATGCCGACGCTCGTGCCCGATACTGACGAAAATTACGAACGGATCATCTCTGAGATAGATCGGCTGATGGTGCTCCAGGAGGAAAGGCCTGTGGCAAGGGCCGTTGGGGTGCATTACGAAGGTGTATTTGCGAATGAGAAGATGTGCGGAGCTCTTCGCCCGGAATATTTCAAGAAATGGGGTGGTTCTTCTACCGCCTCCCGGCCGAGGCCGGATCCGTCATATACGGGAAGCGATCTAATTGATCTTCCGCGATTGAAAAATGGCATTCACATGACCACGCTGGCGCCGGAGATCGATGGCGGCATTGAGATAGTAAAAGAATTAGTGCGGCAGGGATGGATAGCGGCCATTGGACACACCAGCGCAGAACTGGCAACGCTTAATGCGGCATTTGAGGCCGGTGCGCGACACGTGACGCATTTCTTTAACGCAATGAGCGGTATACACCATCGCGAGATCGGGGTCGCCGGATGGGCATTAACAAAGCCTGGGTTGACCTTTGACATCATTCCGGACGGGATCCACGTCGTACCGACGATGCTCAAGTTCGCCTGTCGTGCTAAAGGCTTGGATGAGGTTTGCCTGATCTCCGATTCGGTCGCCCCGACCGGCCTTGGCGACGGTGAATTCACTCTTTGGGGTGAAAAGGTGAGCGTTAAAGGCGGACAGACCTGCAATGAACGCGGAAGCATTGCCGGTTCGGTCGCGACTCTGACAGACGGATTCCGTCAGCTGCTGTCCCTTGGGTTTTCACCGGCGGAGATTGAGGTTATGGCTTCAAGAAATCCGGCGCGGCTTCTTGGACTTCTTGATATATGCGGCGCGGTCGAAGTAGGCAAACGTGCCGATCTGGTCGCAATAGATGACGCCGGACGTGTCGTGTTTACGATGGTTGGAGGTGAGGTGGTCCCGGGAGAGAGTTGAACTAAAAGTAAAAAAGGCTCCGCGATAATGCCGCGAAGCCTTTACCCCCTTGTAGTGGGGAGAGTTTAGAGTTGTGTCTCGCCGTTGCCTTTTCCACCCCGGCGGCCTTGTCCTCGGTTCTGGAACCGCTCGGTGCGCTTCTGTTTCATTTCCTGCAATTTCGCTTTCTGCTCATCTGTTAGGATGGCAAGCGTTTGCTGGTGCATCGACTGACGGAAGGCCCTCATCTGCACTGAGAACTGCCTGCGCTCTGCCAACAGTGCGTTAACGGTTGCCTCGTCAGCGTTGTTGGCTCGTGCCTCGCGGAGGTTCTGGCGATTGATCTTCATCGCCTCCATCAGGGGCTGCAACGCCGGCTTGCTAGCTTCACGAAAAGCCTTTATCTGCTCCTTCTGAGCATCTGTCAGGTCAAGCCCACGAAACATCATCCCGCCGCCGCGATGCATCTTGCCGCCGCGCTTCATCCCTTTCTTTCCGCCCCATCCTTCGCGTTTCGGACCTTCGCTGGTCTGGCCGATCACGAAGATGGCACCCATTGCGACCAATACGACCGCCATCATAATTGCAACTATTTTTTTCATTTCTTTACTCCCTTTGTAAAAATCCAGGCGGCCCATGCCGCGTTCATACACTTAGACGAAAGAAATGGCCCAGCGAATGTAGTGATTACGTTAGGTAACGTAAAGAATTGTAAAACCCGATGCGCCTGCCCAGGTTTTGACGTAATATAGCTACGGAATATGAACAAGGTCCTTATAATCGATGACGATGAAGAGCTTTGCGACCTGGTGTCAGAGTATCTGACCGTCGAAGGCTTTGAGACAGAGGCGGTGCACGACGGCGAGAGTGGTCTTAAGCGGGCCGCCTCCGGTGACCATGAAATGGCCATTCTAGACGTGATGCTGCCGAAGATGAACGGTTTCGAAGTGCTGAGAAATCTCCGAAAGGAGTCGAGCCTGCCTGTACTGATGCTGACAGCGCGGGGCGAAGAGACCGAAAGGATCGTCGGACTCGAAACGGGGGCCGACGATTATCTTCCAAAGCCGTTCAACCCGCGTGAGTTGGTGGCAAGGCTGAGGGCGATACTTCGCCGCACCCAGCCCGAAGACGGGGAAAGTACGATCCCGGAAAAGATCGTTGTGGGAGATCTTGAGCTTGCTCCGGCGGCGCGTTCGGTAAAGCTCGGCGGGAAGGACGTCTTTCTGACATCCGTTGAGTTCGACCTGCTCACCGCCCTGTTGAAGAAAGCGGGAAGCATAGTAAAAAAAGAGGATCTGAGCGAGACTGTTCTCGAACGGGAACTGTCGCCATATGACCGCAGCCTCGACATGCACATCAGCAATCTCAGGAAAAAACTGGGCAGCCGCGACGATAACAGCGAAAGAATTAAGACCGTAAGGTCGGTCGGATACATCTATACAGTGGTATGAATCTTTTTCTAAAGATCTTTCTTTGGTTCCTTGCGGCGATCGCGTTGATGATCGGCGTGATGCTCTTCCTGAATTGGACCGTTCAGACCGAGCCTGTTGTCAGCAGATGGCGGGTCTCCGTCCGCAACCAGACGATCACGTATGCGGAAACCGCGGTCCAGATACAGCGAAGCCAGGGAGACGCCGGGCTAAACGAATTTCTGGAACGCATTCGACGGCATGAGAATATTGGGGAGGTGGACCTCATCGGCGAAAGCGGCCGGCTTTACCTTTCGAAAGGCGTAAATGCGGACAATTATAAGGATCTGGTGGCAAAGACACTGGCGAGCGACGATGTTGAGATCGAGAACTATCCCGAAACTGCGTTGTCTGCTCGGCGGCTGACATTTGACGATGGCGAGCGTTTTGTTTTGATCATTCGCTGGGAACGGCCGCGGATCACTCCCTTTTTTGGCGAATCGCCGCTAAGATATCTTCGCTATGCGGGGCTGCTGCTTACGGCCTTTCTTCTCTGTTGGGCACTTGCGAGATATCTGTCCTCCCCGATCGGCAAGCTTAGAAGGGCGACGCAGCGGATAGCCGACGGCGATCTTTCGACCCGTGTCGCGGACGAGGTAGGGAACCGCCGTGATGAGATCTCGGCTCTGGCCAGGGACTTTGACGAAATGACCGAGAGGATCGAATCGCTTATTCTCTCGCAAAAGCGACTCTCCCGCGACATTTCACACGAACTTCGCTCGCCGCTCTCGCGTCTCAATGTAGCTCTCGAAATTGCAAAGAAAAAGGCCGGAAGCGAAATGAACCCGCTTCTCGATCGGATCGAAGGCGAATCGAACAAGTTGAACGAGATGATCTCCCGGTTGCTGACGCTGTCACGGTTGGAGACGGGAGCAAAGGATTTCGACCGCCGCGAACTTAACCTCCGCTCGCTTGTCGAGCAAGTGGTATCCGACGCGGATTTCGAGGCGAACGCCAAGGGGAGGTCCGTCAAGCTGGTCAAAGCAGACGATTGCCGTGTGGTCGGAAGCGAGGGGCTGCTCCAGAGTGCTGTTGACAACGTGCTCAGAAACGCGGTTCGCTACACGAGAGAAGGCACTGCGGTCGAGGTATTTCTAACCCGGACGAACGGCACGGCAAATGTCCGTATAAAAGATCATGGGGGAGGGGTGCCGGAGGCGGAGCTTTCCAACCTGTTCAGGCCTTTTTACCGTGTTGACGAGGCCAGAGATCGCGGAAGCGGTGGAACAGGCCTGGGCCTTGCGATCGCAAGACAGGCAATAGCTGCCCATGAAGGCAACATTTCTGCTCGAAATGACGAAGACGGCCTCGTGGTGGATATTTCGCTGAACTGCAAGCCGGCGACGGACAAGAACAAAGGCGGCTAACCCTCGCTCCGGGCCGCGATGAACGACCGTACGGCCATGATCACGAAAGCGAGGCAGAGTAGAGCCATCAGCAACTGCGAGACCACGGCCACGCTCATCTCAATAGACGAAATGCGCGGTGCTAACCTGGCGGCGACCGCAATAAAACCAAGCAGTGCGACCAGGACCGCGGCATGCATCAGATGTTTGCGGAGGTTTTCCTTTGCCTTAGCCAGATGACCCAGGGCCAAGATAACGATACCGAAAAACGCCGGAATCAGAGCCGTGACACTGGCCGTTCCGGCGAATAAGCCATAACCGTAACCCGCTATACCCAAAACTACAAGCAATCTTCCGATCAAAATAGATGTTCCCGGCATGTCTTCAGTCTAAACCCGAAATCGAAAATACACTAGCGGTGAAGATGGGGCTCGGCTTGTTCGGGTGAAGCGAGCCGGAAAGGTACTAAGCCCTAAACTCATCGATCATGCCCTCTATTTCGCCTTTCAGACGCGCGGTCAGTGCGGCGTAGGCCCCTGTGCGGCTTCGCGCGTCGATCTCGGCAGGAACGATCGGCTCGCCGAAGCTGACCTTGACCTTTGCGGGACGGATACGCCAGGTGCCTCGCGGCCAGACGTTCTGAGCACCGTCAAGTGCAACAGGAAGGATCGGCATCTCAAGCTCGGTCGCCAGGATCGCGGCGCCCTTTTTGAACTCGTGGAGCCTGCCGTCGTAGGAGCGTTCACCCTCGGGATAGATGTTCAATATCTTGCCCGCCCTAAGGCCCATCGCACCCGCCTTCATCGCCCGCATCAGTTGTGTGTCGGGGTCCACGGGAACGACGAACAACATCTTTGCCACAAATTCCATTATTCGGCCCTTAAAGATGCCGCTCGTCCCGACATGAAAGATGTTGCGAAAAACTCGAAAGGGGTAGGTCGAGCAGATGACGAATGCATCGATGTAGCTCTGATGGTTGGGGCAGATAAGGAACGAGGACTTCGAGTCGGCGGCCATGTCCGCCATCGAAATGAGGCGATCGCGGCCCGTTACTTCGAGCCTCATAAAGACGCGGCAAAACAGATAAAAGCAGCGAAAGACACAAAATGCAAAGACCGCGAAAAGTACACTTCGGCGAAGAATGCTTTTTAGCTCAGGCAAATTGTTGCCTGCCCCGCGGATGATCTTTGACCAGTCGAGGTCAGCCGTGACAGGCACGTCCCCGCTTTCCAGACGTCCGTTCGCGCCGGCGAAAAGTTCAGTTACGCGGCGAATAGTAAGCGCCGAGGCGGCCTGCTCAGCAGTTATCTCCTTGCCGAAAGCCTGTTCGAGAGCGGCAAATGTCTCAGCCCGGGCCAGCGAATCGAGTCCGAGATCGAGCTCAAGATTCATATCCGGATGGATCTCCGGAGCCTCTTTCGCGTTCTTGAGAACCGCTGCAGTCACGGCGACGGCAGCGGGCATAGCCTGGAACTCGCGGTCAACGGCAGAAAATGTCCACACCTTCTTCTCATTGAATGTGCCGTCGAGTGTTCCGCTCTCGATCTGTTTTTTCAATTCGAAACGTTTTATTTTTCGAGTTGCGGTCCTGGGCAGAGGTTCTGAGCGGATGATGTAATCGCGCACCCGCTGATACTCGGGAAGCTCGCGGCCAAGGTCGTCGAGCGTATAACGGATGATCTCGCGGGAATTGGCGATGTTGACCTGTTCGAGATATTCAAAATCCGGAACGACCACCGCTACCAGCTTTTCGGCACCGGACCGAGCTTCTGCCTCGTCGCGGACGCCGATGACGGCCATTTCCTCGACGTATGGCGTTTTCAAATAGTGGACTTCGAGGTCTTCGGGGTGAACGTTCTTTCCCGAGGGCAGGACGATGACATCTTTTGCGCGACCGACGATGTAGAGATGGCCATCGCGATCGAACTTGCCAAGGTCTCCGGAGCGGAACCACCCGTCCTCGGTAAACACCTCGCGGGTGACCTCGGGATTTTTGTAATAGCCGGAAAAGACCATCGCTCCACGGATAAGCACCTCACCGACCCCTTCGGCATCGGGCGAATCTATCATTACCTCGGCACCAGCCAGCGGTTTGCCAACGGAGCCGACGCGATTGTCCTCAACGTAGGTCGCGGTAGCGGCACCGCTTGTTTCGGTTAGGCCGTAGCCCTGCAGGATAGTGAATCCGAGCTTATGAAAATCACGTGCGACATCTTCATCAAATCGCGAGCCGGCCGAGATCGCCATTCGCAATTCACCGCCGAACGACTCGTGAACCTTGCCGAACATTCGGGGCCCAAGATTTAGCCCGGTGGTATCGCGTAGCGCCCCATTTGTTGCCAGCATTCCGCGAAACAGGCCGCGTACGGGTGCGGATCTTTCCTCGACAGCGTCAAAGATCTTCTTGTGAAATAGGTACCAGAGACGCGGTACGGTGGTGAGGATGGTCGGCTTGAACTCTTTCATGGCGTTGCCGAGTTCGGCGGGCGAGAGTTCTTTCAGGTAACCGACCTCACAGCCATAGGTCGTCGCGACCCAGAGATTTACGATCTGCAAATAGGCATGGAAAAGAGGCAGCAGGCTTAGGATCCGCTCTTTGTCCGAAAGTTCGAGAATGTGGTTTATGCCGTCTAGTTCAGCGACGATGTTTGCGTGGGTGAGGGGCACGCCTTTGGGTGTGCCGGTCGTTCCGCTTGTATAGATCAGCAAAGCGATGTCGTCGCCGGCGGCCTTCGGCAGTTCTTTGTCGAAACCCGCGGGAATATCAGTCGAGGCCCATTCGGCGAATGGTTGAAAGCCGTTCGAGCCGATCGGCGTCTTGTCCCCATTCGTCTCCCAGACCACTGCCGGGATGTGGCGGCCCAGCTTTTCCTCGATCTGTTTGAAGCGATCGGTTTGGGCAGAGTCGATAAACGCCAGTTTGGCCTCAGAATTATCAAAAAAATTTGTGACGGTCTCGATCTCGCCGTGAGGATCGATGGGTACACAAACTGCCCCGCGATAGAGTGTTGCGAGATACGCAATGGCCCACGACGGGTGATTCTCTCCCATCACGACGACGCGGTCGCCGAACTCGACGTTTTCTTGGCCGATGCGGTAAGCGACCGAGCGGATCATCCTAAGCGACTCGCCGAACGTGTAAACATGGGCATCGTCGCCGACGATGCGCATCGCCGTGCGGCCGCTTCGCGATTCGAAGGACGATACCAATCGGTTGAGATATGAATCCGCCATAGAAGGGACGAAGAATGAGAATCAGGCTTTCGGTAATAGGCTTTGGGCTAGGATAACAGGAATAACGAAATAAGCAATCACGGCGCAACGTCGCGATATTTACTCATAAGCGGCCTGAAAAGTTCGCTGGTGGAAGGCGGAGTGTATGAGACAGCGTTCGCGCCGAGTTCGATGACCTCCCGGATCGTATCATCACTTCTGCCGCCTGTGGCAATGATCGGGAAACTCGGGGCTAGCTCACGTATCTTGCGGACGATCTTTGGCGTCTCAGCGGCACCGGAAACATTGAATATATCAACACCCGCACCTATCCTCTCGCGTATATTCTCTTCTGTGGAAACGACGGTTACGATGATAGGGATCTCAAGCACACTCTTAACCCGAGTGATAAGTTCATTCTTTGTCGGCTGATTGAGAACTACACCGAGTGCCCCCTGAAACTCCGCGTCGATCCCGATCTCAACACATCTCTGACCGGCGGTAGTGCCGCCGCCGATACCGCAGAATACGGGTTTATCCGAAGCAAGTATCAGGGCGTGGCTGATGATCGGCTGCGGGGTGAACGGATAGACGGCCATTATTGCATCAGCATTCGTATTGCGGATGATCGCCACATCGGTTGAAAAGATGAACGATCTTAAAGTACGGCCGAGTATTGTGATACCACTCGCCTCGCTGATCACATCGGGCACACGAACTATATTTTTTCTCAGGTTTCCGTCAAAGACCGGTGCGTCCATATCAGTCCTCCGAAAGAAGTTGGGCCGCGAGAGCCTCAGCCTGCTGCCTTATCTCAGGTATTGCGGTCGACTCCCAAAGGATCCCCTTCAGGGCAGTTCCCAAGGTTCGCAGTGCCGGCGATGGGCGGCCCATAGAGTCTAATAAGACCCCGTCGGGTGTGGCATCGAGCCCGAGCGAGAGTTCATCGCATCTGATAGCGCCTTTGCGGAGAAGACTTTGTATAAGCCTGCTTTCTACGTGACGAAAATTTGCCTGCGACCCGATACAATTGAAGATCGCATCCGACTCCAGGTAGTTAATATCGCCGTCGATAACGTGATTGACGAGGAATTTGTCGCCGTCATGTGTGATGTTCCGAAGCCTGCCTTTCAGTATCCGAAGCCTGCCGCTCTCTTGCATTTCGTCGATCACCGAGGCCGCTCCGGGCGCCATTCTGTGACGAGCCGCATTCCAGTAACGGCTTAGGTGCTGCATAAAATAACGCTTTTCGCTTGTCGGCAATCCGAGCCAAAGAGCCTGGGTATGCGGGCGGACGGAGTCGATAACGGCACGCCAGTCGCTTCCATTTGAAGAAGCGTGGTCGATATGGCGGCGAACACAGGTAAAGATCTCGGTAATGCGTTTTGAACCGTTTAGCTCGCCTATGAAGCTGGGGTATTCATACCCAAGCTTGTGTACGGCGGGCAACAGGCCGCGTGTTGAGATCGCTGATATCCTGCCTTTATGCCCATCGGTGTAGAGCCGCAACGCAACATCGACCATCGAGAGCCCGGTACCGATGATCAATATCTCATCTGTGTCAGATATGCGTTCGTATGCCTGCGGATCCCATACGTTATGAATATATTTCGGATGGGAAATGAACTTTAGGTCAGGGACAGTCGGATGGGGCGGCAAAAAATTCCCGAACGCTAACACCACACGAGATGTCTGTATCACCTCGCCCGAAGCAAGCGTTACATACGCAGACGAGATGTCGGGCGTTAGGTCAACAACCTCATCATCCACGAGATCCAGCGTTGCATAGCTGCCGAATGTCTTCGAGGTAATGTCCAACAACTCTCTAAGATATTTCCCGAAAAGGGCACGGGGTACAAAATCCGTCGGGGCATATTCAAACCCGCCAGCTATGAGCCAATCGTGGAAGTGGCCCGGCTCCTTTGGAAAAGCGCTCATCTTGGCAGCCGGGACGTTCAAAAGATGGAAGGGGGACTCGGTTGAATACGCGACGCCGCGGCCGACGCTTTTGTGTTTTTCGATAAGGTCGATGGTGATCGGTTCACCGCCGCTATTCCTCAGAAGCTGGATGGCGAGGAGCGTTCCGCTAGCTCCGCCGCCGACTATTGTTATTCTCTTCAAGATCTGACACCTCCTATTTGTGATCAACAGAAGGCATCGCTGAGACACGAAGAGGTTGTGAAGCACAGTGCCCACAACCTCTTGAGGTTTCGATCAATGTCCTTCTTCGTTACGCCTACGAGGTTAGCTGACGGGCTGGAAGCGAAGAATCTTTCTCTGCTGCTGCAGATTAGCCCCGGCTTTGCATCGGCAAAGCATCTGGTTCCCCCGTGTTTTTTTCTCATCGAAAAAAACTTCGGCAATAAAATTTGAATTAGGTTAGCAAATCCGTACAGAAAAAATCAAGGAAATAATCTCCCTGCTATTAGGCTACAGCCGGGACCCGAAGCCGCAGGGCCCCGGGGACGACCTCGTAAACGGCGGGAAGGCGGCCGGGGAGTTCGCCGTCCATTTCGATATGGACGATATCGGAGTCATTAAAGGGGCGTGCCTCTATCCGGCGGGCAAGCTTGCTCTTTACCTCGGGCAGGTCTAGGTGCGTGCCGCGATAGAGCGTATAGGCATTGAGAATGATCTTTGCCGTCTTTATATCCCCGATGTTCACCACGTCGAGGAGGCCATCGGCAAGCTTTGCCTCAGGGGCGATCATCATGCCGCCGCCAAAGTAACGTGCATTGGCGACGCAGAAATTCACGGTCTCGAGCGGGGTTTCTTCGCCGTCGTCTATCTTTACCCGGACGCGTGTCGCTCCGATGCCGACCACCTCCTGCAATGTCGAAAGTGCAAAGCTCGCGCGGCCGCGAACGGTATCGAGCGGGAGCCAATCGAGCGACGTGGTGCCCTTGACGCGTTCGATGATAGAGGCCGCCAGCCCAAAGCTGCTGACATTTAGGAAATAGCGTTCGGCGGGCAGGCCGTCGTTGCCGATAAATGAGACCTTGCCGACATCGATGCGTCTGGTCTCGCCGTTGCGGAGGGCCCGGGCGATCTCACGCGGCGTGGTCGGCAGTCCGATAGTGCGACGGAGATCGCCGCCCGTACCGGAAGGGAAGATGCCGAGTTCGGCATCCGAGCCCGAAGCCAGTATCCCATTTGCAACCTCATTTATCGTACCGTCGCCGCCACAGGCAATTATGAACTCTGAGCCCTCTTCGGCATGGCGACGGGCTAGCTCGATGCCGTCGCCCGGGCCTTTTGTGAACGCAACGCGAAACGCGCCGAAATGGGCACGCAGATCGGCGGCCACGCCGGACCATTTGTCGCGGGTCGAACCTGCGGCCGACTTGGGATTAACGATGACAATAGGAAGCATCGGCTATTTGAAGAAGGCTATCTGGTTGTCGCGGACGTGATCGGCCACCGCCCGGACCGTCTTCATTTCCGAGAGGCGGTAGTTGGCGTCGAGATTGGTGGAAAACCCCTTGCCGGTGTTGGCATAGACCATATTTTCCTGATAGGGAGCCGTCTTTGCGGGGCATTTGCCGACCACGATGATGTCGATCAGGCCATCGCCATTGAGGTCCTGGAACGCGACGGCCTCTACCCAGCAGCCGGCCGTGACGCCGTTAAAGGGTTCGGGAAATTCGTAGATGCGTTTATTGCCGCGATAGATGGCAAATTCGGATTCCATCGGCGGGTCGTCGTACTCGGGGTTGTGGACCGTGACAAAACAGGTGCCCTTAAAGGGTTCGAATTCGAGAGCAAAGGTCTGGCTCCGCAGGACGGGAAAGTCGCCCGTATCGGTCTCGTAACAAAGCTCGCGGGCCGCTTTTGACCCCAGGGCTCCCGCATCTACACGCGAACCGGCGGCCTCGGGCGGCGCGTCGGTCGCGGCGGGTTCCGCAGCGGCACGGTTCTCGGCCCGCGTATCTTCCGCCGTCCGTCGCCCGTCTGCCGGATCGCCGCACCCCGCCCCCGCCAATGCAAACGCCAATATAACGCTCGCCAAAACAGCCGTCTTGTATATAGTTGATGTTCTCATCAGGCCCGCGCAATTATGCCCACGCCACCCACACGAAGTCAATCGCCCCCGCGGAGTGGCAGTCACGGTCTGTCCGCTATCGGCACTAAGGGCCACATCAAACTGCCCGGTACGCGAATCGCGGACATTTGTAGAAGGCCGCGAACCAAAAGCCTTTTGCACATTTCACCGCTGATCGACCCGGCGAGACCGCCCGACACACCCCAAGCGAGATAGGAAAGTCCTCCACTTCGACCATAAACCCGGGTCAAAGCCGAGCCACCCCGCGTAGTAAGGACATCCCCGCCAACGGCGGTCACACAACTTTCCGACGGGGCCTCGCGCCCCCAAACGGAAAGCTGTGAATAAGGCAATCCTTTATCGAAGATCCCGGCCAGCAGTAACAAAAAAAATACCTAAACTAAAATTTTGGATTCAAATCCTCAAGAGCCGCCTAATAGTTTTCGTTTTGCCTTTACAGTAGTCCCCGACGAAAAGCCTCGTTCTGAACCAATGCAGATGTTCGGTGAAGCGTTTTGCAGAAACAGAAGTTTGGGATATATTTTGTGTCGTTCGAGAAGTTCCCATGAGCGATAACCCAATACTAAACAACCCATACGACGAGCCTCGGCTACACTATGGTCAAACTTCCGACAATTCCCTGAATTATGAGGATGTGCGGAAAGGCCGCCGAGTATTTGATCCAAACTCCGAAAGACAACCCAATCCAACGAAAAAGGGAAGACAAAAGAAGCTCGCTTTCCCGATTGAGCCCGAGATCGACGCGGAAAAGCATATTATCAATCTGATACGGAAAGAAGTCGGGGCTTGGCGGTCCAACGGATATCCGGAAACAACACGCGTAACAAGCGAATTGCTCCATTATTGGTTCAACGACCGTGATCGAGAGACCTGGCAACGCCTTTTCTTTGCGCAGCGTGAAGCTGTTGAGACTGCGATATGGCTTAACGAGGTTGCCGAACGATCCAATGCCGGCCACAACATCCTTAGAATTTTGCGCGATTCACAATTGACGGTCGGTGATCGAGCCGAAGACCAATTGCCACGCGTCGCCTTCAAAATGGCGACCGGAACAGGTAAAACTGTGGTCATGGCGACGTTGGTACTTTACCACTTCGCCAATCGCCGGGAATACAAGAACGATGTTCGCTTTGCAGACTACTTTCTTATTATTGCACCCGGCGTAACCATTAAGGATCGCTTAGGGGTACTTTTCGTCGACACACGAAACCTTCGTGAATTTGAACTCGAGGATTACTATCATCAAAGACATCTCGTACCGCCAAGTCTTCAAGATAGTATCCAGAATCTTAATGCGCGACTTGTGATTACGAACTATCACTCTTTTTTGCCGAAGACGCTCCAGGGAAACAAAAAGAGTCCGTTCGACGGAAAGACCGATGTTCATGGAAATAAGCTAATAGGCGAAAACAAAGAGGATTTCGGCCTAGTCGTAAAGCGCATACTCGATAAATTCAAACCCGGAAGCCGTCTCTTAGTGCTAAACGATGAGGCTCACCACTGCTATCTTCCTAAAACGGACAAGAAGACCACCGACAACGAAGAGATAAACGAAAATGAACGCGCAGCGGTCTGGTTTACCGGCTTGAGAGAGGTCGCGAAACGCTACAAGGTGCACAGCGTTTATGATCTTTCCGCGACCCCCTACTATCTAAACGGATCGGGATATGAACCTTACAGTTTGTTCCCCTGGGTCGTAACTGACTTTGGGTTGATCGAGGCTATCGAGGCAGGCCTTGTTAAGATCCCGTTCCTTTCGGAGAGCGATAACACACAAGACCTTGACCAACCGTTTTTGGCGAATCTCTACACCCGGATAGTTGAACTAGATAAAAATGCATTCCCCAGAAAAGGACAGAGAAGAACGAGAGCACAAGCTAATCAAGAAGGCGTGATTCTTTCAGAAGCTCCACCAAAGCTTCCGCCGCAACTCCTTTCTGCCTTCGATATGTTCTACAGGAACTACATAGATTACGCGAAAGGTGAAAGGCAAAGGCTTGAGGCTAGGCGCGATCTCTTCACGCCACCGCCGGTTTTTATCGTCGTTTGTAATAATACGACCGTTTCTAAAGAGGTCTACAAATATCTTGCCGGGTATGAGTTTCACAATGGCGACGGTGAAATTCAGACCGTACCGGGAGCGAAAGAGCAGTTCAGCAACTACGACCAGAACGGAAGGCCAAAAAAGAGGCCACCGACTCTACTCATTGACAGCGACGCATTAGAGAATTCTGACCAGATCAATGACGACTTCAAGAAGATATTTGTTGAAGAGATCAAAGAGTTTCGCAAGGATTATACGCGGGTTCACGGGCAAGGAAGTGCGGAAAATATATCGGATGCCCAAATACTCCGCGAGGTCGTAAACACGGTCGGACAACAAGGAAAGTTGGGACAGGATATTCGATGTGTTGTCTCCGTTTCGATGCTCACCGAGGGTTGGGACGCCAACACTGTTACGCACATCGTTGGCGTGCGAGCATTTGGTTCGCAGCTTCTTTGCGAACAGGTTGCGGGTCGTGCTCTTCGCCGTGTGAGCTACATTCTTCAAGGCTATGATAAGGACGGCGAACCGACGGAGGATAAGAGGAAGATCGTATCTCAGAAATTCCCTCCGGAATACGCACATATTATCGGGATACCGTTCAAGCTGTTCAAAGGCGGAAAAGCTGCACCGGCTCCGAATCCGGTTGAGACAACTCAGATCAAAGCGCTAAAGGAAAAAGAAGAACTAGAGATCACTTTCCCGAACGTAGATGGCTATCGAATAGACACTGCTGGAAACAAACTCGAAGCAAATTTCGATGACCTCGAACCATTTGAAATAGACGGGACTAAAATTCCCGTAGAAACGATCATGGGAAATGCAATCTCTCCTACTGAGATCAAGATGGGCATCGAACAGGTTCTCGAACGCCGCGAAGGAGAACTTATCTACTGGATCACAAAGGAAGTGATCCGCCACAAATACTCGGACGACGACGGCAATCCGCAATTCCGTTACTTCGGCGACCTAAAAGGAATCGTAACTCGCTGGTACAACGAGCGGGTGAAGGTAATAGGAATTGCAGGAAGGGATTATCGCAAGCTTTTGTTCTTTCTCGACGGTAAAACCATTGCGTCTCACATCGTACGAGCGATAAACACGCATGAGAACAATTCTGAATTTATTCGGCCCGTTCTGAACCACTACAATCCATTTGGGAGCACCCGGCATGTTCGCGGCGTAACAACAAAGCCGGTCTGGGAAACGGCGAAGTCTCATGTGAATTACGTCGTCGAAGACAGCGGTTGGGAAGGTATCGCCGCGAAAGCTCTTGATGAAATGGAGATCATCAGCTACGTAAAGAACAGCTTTCTAGAATTCCGAATACCATATATCAAGGACGGCGAAGAAGCGGGCTATTATCCTGATTTTATTATTCGAGCGAACGGCAAAGACGGAAAACCCATAAATCTTATCCTCGAAGTTACAGGCTCAAACAAGAAACATAAGGCCGAAAAGAAATGGTACACCGAGAACAGATGGATTCCGGCGGTTAATGCCGTCCGAGAAAAACACGGAATGGATGAATGGCGCTACATTGAGATCCGGGATGATATACGGGATTTCAAGAATGAGATTCTACAAGAAATAACGACAATCTAACAGAATGGCATTTCAAACCCCAATAACCATTAAAGAAGCCGTCGATAATATTCGGAGAAGGAAATACCTACTTCCTTCTATCCAGAGAAAGCTCGTTTGGAATTCTGGGCAGATCGAAAGGCTTTTTGATTCCTTGATGCGAGACTATCCCATCGGGTCATTTCTCTTTTGGCATGTTGATCGCGAACGTCTCAACGACTTCACGTTCTATGAATTCATCAAGGATTATCACGAACGTGACAACCGAAACAACGCCAAGGCGGATCCGATCAGCGACTCGGATATTACGGGCATTCTCGACGGTCAGCAGCGGCTTACGTCCCTTTATATCGGCCTTTTTGGTTCTTACGCTGAGAAAGAAAAGTCTAAGCGATGGGACAACGACAAGGCGTTTCCCAAACGCTTTCTGCATTTGAATCTTCTGAAAGGCTACACAGAAGATGAAAACGATCTTGAACTTGCGTATGATTTTTATTTCATGACCGAGGAAGAGGCTAGGGAGAACCGTACCGACGACCCTGAGAACTTCTTTTGGTTTAGGGCCAGCGATATATTCACGTTTAAGAGCCACGGCGACATCGGTTCATTTTTGATGAGGGAGATCTCGCAAACCGCTGACCCTGAAAAGGCCCAATTTGCGAACGACACTCTTTTCAAGTTCTACTCTCTTGTTAACGACCGCCCGGTAATCAATTTTTTCCTCGAAAAGAATGGTGATCTTGATAAGGTGCTGAACATCTTTGTACGCGTGAACAGCGGCGGAACCCAACTAAGCTACGCAGACCTATTGCTATCGATTGCATCTGCAAGTTGGAACAAGCTGGATGCTCGCGAAGAGATCACTAATTTTGTCGAGGAAATTTCCGATCAGGGGACTGGATTTCGATTTAGTCAGGATTTCGTACTGAAGTCCGCCTTAGTGCTTTCTGACCTGCCAAACATCCAATTCAAGGTTAACAATTTTAACAACGCCAATATGCGGACCATCGAGGAAAATTGGGGGACGATGTGCGATGCTATCAGACTGGCGGTTAACCTCGTTGAATCCTTCGGATATACACGCGAAACGCTGAGCTCCAATTACGCACTCATACCGATCGCTTATTATTTGTTGAAAAAAGGAAACCCGCCCAACTTTGTTGAGTCGGCGAATTTTCTGAGCGACCGCCAAAACATCCGCAAATGGTTGATCGCATCACTCTTAAAACGCGCGTTTGGCGGTCAGCCGGACACGGTTCTTAGACCGATCCGTCAGATACTGCAAAGGGATTCCGGAGCCTTCCCGATCGATGCGATAGTTGATGAGTTCAAGGGAAAAAATAAATCTATCGTTTTCACTGACGATGATATTTCTGCCCTTTTCGATCATTATTACGGAAGCCAATACACCTTTTCTACCCTGGCGGTCTTTTACCCGACCCTCGACTTTAAGAACAAATTTCACGTTGACCATATCTTCCCGAAGAGCCTGTTCAAAAGAAAGAACCTCCTTAATCGAGGAATAAGCGAACCAGACGCCGATGTGTTTATGGAGAACGTTGACTACCTCGCAAATCTTCAACTTCTCGAGGGGATTCCTAATATGGAAAAATCCAACAAGGAATTCAAGGACTGGCTCGAAGAGGCTTATCCTGATAAAGATGCGAGACGAGCATATATGGAAAGGAACTACATCCCCGACGTTGATCTTAGCCTTGAGAATTTTGGCGAGTTTTTTGAAGAAAGAACTAAATTGATGACAAGCAGATTTGCTCAATTGATCAAGTAAGATTTGATTCTCGTGCAAAGCGAATTATGACCAAGAAGATCGACAGCATTGAGCATAAGGAAGAGAAGCGGGCATATATTCCCAGCAAGGAAGAGGCGGGGTTTGAGGATGCGAATCCGCATGTTCGGCAAGGGAAAAGGACTCTTGAGCTTCCCGTTAATCCGGTCGTGACCCGCGGGCAGGACCCGGAATTGTTCTGGATGAACAAATACGGGAATGACGACCGCGAAGAGCTTTTGCGTGTAGATATTCGTTCGCTTTATCGCCACGAACATATTGAGCCGGAAACGCTGATCAGAAATCTTTACCGAATAACCGAGGACACAGAGGACCCGCAGGGCGATATCTTTGGCGAGATACCCGAAGCTTTCAAGGACATGATCGAACGTGACGATCTGGAGAAAGTTGCGGGATATTACGAACATAGTGACAAATGGAGAAATCGCCTAATTCAAGGCGACAGCCATTTGGTAATGGCGAGCCTTCTGGAAAGAGAAGGAATGGCCGGAAAGGTCCAAATGATCTATGTCGATCCGCCCTATGGGATCAAATACGGATCTAACTGGCAGATCAAGCTAAATAATCGAGATGTGAAAGACGGAAGCGACGATCACCTGACCGGAGAACCCGAGGTCATCAAGGCATTTCGGGATACATGGGAACTCGGTATTCATTCCTATCTTTCATACATCCGCGACCGGCTGCTGATAGCAAAAGAACTCCTAACCGAAAGCGGAAGCTGTTTTGTCCAGATATCCGATGAGAATGTACATTTGGTTAGGAACGTGATGGATGAGGTTTTTGGAAGTGGTAACTTCTGTGGATTAATTCCATTCAAAAAGACTACCGGTTTCGGCTCGGAACTGATCGATTCGACCTACGATTTCCTTCTCTGGTATGCGAAAGCCAAGGAATCAGTGAAGTACCGAACTCTATATTTAGACCGCCCGCCCGACAAGACCGCAAGCGCATATAGCTGGATTAAGGAAACAAATGGAACATACCGGCGTCTAAAAAAGAGCGACTTCGATGATGCGGGAAACATCATTGTGGATCACGACTTTAGGTTCAGCACTTCGAGTCTTATGTCGTCTGGTGAATCTGAAAAGGGCTCGCAGCCGTTTGTTTTTGAAGGCAAGGAATACCGCCCCGCAAAGGGAACGCATTGGAAGACTCATCAGAAGGGGTTAAACAAATTGGCTGAAACAGGCCGTCTTATAGGAGTCAAAAATACGCTGGCCTACATACGAAAGGAAAACGACTTCCCTCTGGTAACTTTCGACAACGTTTGGAATGACACGCTCCAGAGTACATTTGCAATTGAAAAGCTCTACGTCGTTCAGACTACTTTAAAGGTCCTCCAGCGGTGTATTCTCATGACAACAGATCCAGGTGATTTGGTATTTGACCCGACTTGTGGAAGTGGAACAACTGCCGTTGTTTCGGAGCAATTCGGGCGTCGCTGGATTACGATTGACACAAGCCGAATCGCATTAAACATCGCCAAGACGCGTCTGATGACTGCAACGCTGCCGTACTACAAACTTTACGACGAGACGGCAAAGGATATTCGGCAAGGATTTGTTTACAAGACAGTTCCTCACATTACCTTGAAGTCCCTCGCGAATGACGAGCCGCCCGCGACCGAGACGCTCTATGACAAACCGGAGATAGACACAAAGAGAATGCGGGTCAGCGGGCCTTTTACGGTCGAGACTTTGCAAAATTTTGAACCTGTCTTGCCCGAAGAAATAGCCGAAGAAACAATGGTCAGCGGCGAGAGCTTTGAGCAGATCATCAAAGACCATCTGCTTGCTACCGGAATCAAGAATGGCCGCAAAGATGAGCAGGTAATGTTCTCCCGCGTCGAAATACTTGCCGGCGAACGCCTTCACGCCGAAGGTTTTTATCAGAACGGCGTCGGAGAAAAGAAAGCCTATTTCCACATCGGCCCGAAGTTCGGCACAGTCAGCAAGAAAGCCGTTAATGAAGCGATCCGGGAATGCCAATCCCGCGGAGATGCCCAATGGCTTGTAATTCTCGGATTTAGTTTTGAGAGCGACATAGAGGGCGGCACGCATACGACATCAATGGGTAATTTCGAAGTAACCCGCGCCCGCATCCATGATGATCTTTTACAGGAAGGCCTAAAGAAAAAACCGGCTAAGTCCGCCGCCTCTTTCGTGACCATAGGCGAACCGGATATTGTGCTCGTGTCAGAATCTACCACCCCGTCAGGCGAAGCGGCTGACACCCCTCCTATCCAGAAGGGGAGCTTTATGCAGGTCGAGATCAGAGGCCTCGATATCTACGACCCTATCAAGGACGAAGTTAAAGCCCGCGATCTTCACGATATCGCCTACTGGATGGTGGACGACAATTACGACGGATCGAACTTTATCGTCCGGCAGGTCTTCTTCTGTGGCGGCGACAAAGACGAGTTCGCCAAATGGAAAAAAGGCCTCGACACACTGGCCAAAGACAAAACCCGCAAACGCGCCGAGAAAACCCTAAAGATAGAAATAGACGAAGAAGCCTTTGACCGAATCTACGGCCACACTTCGCACCCAATAAAAATAAAAAACGAAGGCCAAAAGATCGCCGTAAGAGTAATCAGCCAATACGGCGAAGAATCAACGAAGGTCCTTACTGTTTAAACCAAGATGCAGCCTATAAGTGAATACAATTCCGTCGACGAACTTCCATCTTACGAGGAGATTGTTGAATATTTGCGAAAGAAGAATCGGCCGAGACATCTCTTGGTTGGGAATGGCTTTAGCATGGCTTACGACAGAGACATCTTTTCGTATAATGCACTCGCGCAGTTTGTCGATAACCTAGAGGATCAGCTTTTGAAGGATCTTTTTACGGCCGTGAATACAAAGAACTTTGAACAGGTAATGCAGCAACTGGAGAGCTTTTCAGAAATCGCTAGGGTTTTCGGAGCCGATTCGCAACTCATCCAACGGATTGCCGACGCCAGCGACTCCCTGAAGCGGAGCCTCCTAAATGCTGTCAAAGAGCTCCATCCCGAGCATGTATTCAAAATTTCACGGGAAAAAAGCGCAAAGTGCGCTCAGTTTCTTTCGGGCTTCCTCGGAAGCGGCGGTACTATCTTCACGACAAATTATGATCTTCTGCTTTACTGGGTCTTAATGAGAAACGGTTTAGACAATAAAGATGGATTCGGCCGTGAACCACTCAATCCTGGCGTTTGGGAAGACGAGCCCGAGTATTCCGAACTTAGATGGGGTCTCAACAGTGACCATCAAAATGTGTTTTATTTGCACGGCGCCCTGCACATTTTTGATACTGGTACAGAAATCGAAAAAGAAGAATACGACAATGCCCATTACCTTCTCGAAAAAGTTAAGGAGCGGATAGACGACGAGGATTACCCGATATTTGTAACAGCAGGAACAGCCCAACAAAAGATGGTACATATCCGACATAATCGCTATCTGTCCTTTTGTTATGATGCTTTGGAACAGATCCGAGGATCACTTATAGTTTTTGGATTCGGCTTCGGACAATACGACACTCATATCATCGACGCGATAAATAAGGCAGCGCTTCATGGTGCCAAAGGCACCGAAAAACTTCACAGTATATATGTCAGCATTAGAACGAACGAAAGCCTTGAGTATCTGAAGTCGATCGAAGATCGATTTCAACTCAAAGTGAACGGATTTCAGTCGGACACTGCGTGCGTCTGGGAGTGATGGGCGGGTAGCGGGTCACAACGCACCGTCCGTCTTCAACAAAGTAAGCAATTGAGCCCGCCGGTCTTTCCAGTGCCGGTCGGAGGTTTCCGTCTCAATAAAAGTAAGTAGCGCTTCGCGTTTTTCTTCGTCAATCTCATTCACATGATTTTCGAGTAGACCAATGAGAAAATCACATACATCGTCGTCCGCTATTATCCAGTTGACTTGAGAATTGTTAATATAAGCATCGATGAGATCATTTGCATCATTTACGTCAAAGCTATCGATTTTTGAAAGCGTGCGGATCGTTCCATGGGTCTGAGCAAAAGTCCCACTTCCCGCTAGATCATTGATTAATAATTGTTTTTCAAGTTCACTCGCGAGCAGAATTTGAGGGAAGTGTTCTTGGAGGAAAGAAGATATTCGTTTATAAAGAAACATTTCACCGCCGACCTTGGATGTCCATTCATCGCGGAGAAATTGATGAGCGGTTTGATCCCGAAACCCGCTCTCCCAGTCTTGGTCGTACGAAATGAGATGAAGATTATAATTCGAATCTAGATACTCGTTTACGAACGGGCTATCTCTTACTCTAGCCAGAAGTAGTTCCCAGTTAATCTCGTCGCCTAGAGGATCCGTCCGTTTTCCAGGGGGATTCCCTACATCACGGCGGACTCTCGCGTTACTGAATGCCAGACTGGTGGTTGCAATCAGTTCGGCTGAACTAAAGATTTGCTCAATCACCTGGTCCGCAACCAAATTCCGCGCTCGCATATCCTCTTCGATTCGGCTCAAGAGTTGATTCTTTGCTTTCTCGTAATCTTTTTTTCCCGAAATTAGGTCGCTATACTCGTCGTAGCCTTTAATTAGTTGCGGAAAGGGCGGAAAGTCCTTTTTTCTGAATTCAATAATAGTATTAGCGATCTTACTGTCACGATTCCTTCGAAACTCTGAGATCACCTGATCGGTTACCAGCAACTGGATTTTGCGCGATTTAATAAGAACATCGATTTTCCTAAGTTCCTCCAAATCCTCATTAGAGAAATCAAAGAAATCGAGGTAAATATTTGTGTCAATAAAAATATTCAACGTTTCAGCTCCTGAGGGCCCAATATGAGATAGAATCGATTTAACAATTTATCAATTAAGCGTTGAAACTATCAAACTGAAGTGAGTTTGGATAATTTGTTCACGGCTACTCAGGGTTTCGCGTTGCGGTTGAAAAGGGCGTAAATTCGGCGGTTAAGTGCTTGATCTGGTATTTTTGACCTTTTAAAGCGCGAACAGCAGGAATTCGTCGACTTTGTCCTTTCGAAGTACGTAGAATCGGGCGTTGACGAACTCGACGATGGAAAGCTCCCGCAACTGCATCAACTCAAATATGACTCGCTCGAAGATGGAGTTAATATTCTAGGCGATGTCGCCAGGATAAGATCGACCTTCATCAACTTTCAGAAACACCTTTACGAGACAAGGCCGGTCTGAGGAAATAGTCCCTGCCGGTCGCGTGTCTGCCTGTTCGGCCAAACGGTCCGGGTACGGCGACTGGTGCACCAGGTTTTTGAGCGAATCGGGATGGAAAGACAGAGCCATTCCGCAAATAGGGGCGCAAAGGCGAATTAAAAGATAGAAGGATAAGGAATAAAGAGAAGAAGGAACCACGAAACACTAAAATGCCCTAAATGGAGGGAAGGCGGATAGCGGACAGTTGATAGCAATCAGCGGTCGGCTTTCAGCAGTCAGTAGTCAGCCGTTGATGGGAACGGGCGGCGGTTTTGTGCTGCGGGTGGGCGTAGGGTGGTCGTTTTTCGGTGGTTGGCGGTTCGGGCGCGGGGTTTGGGGTGCGGTTGGGGTGCGGGTCGGGTGCGGAAGCGGGGCGGCGAAGGGTTTTCGGCGCGTAGGATTACGCGACCCCCGCGGCGATATTGCTGAAAAGCCTGTAAATATGGGGGTTGGGCGTGATATTGTGTTGTTAGGGTGGCGATAGTTGGCGATCTTTCGTGGTTAGGAGGCCTAATTTCGCGGAAATCCGGTCCGCATTCATTGGGTTTCAGAAGCATCTGTACGATAAACGTGTGGCCTGATAGCTGCCGAACACGGTTTGGGTATTCGGTAGAGTTTCGATGCGTATGACAAAGAACCGAGAGATGGCCGAAACAAGGCCGTTGGTAACGATCAGTCGGGGGCCGTGTCTTGGGACGTGTCCGGTTTATTCGGCGGAGATCTATTCGGATGGGACCGTGGTTTATGTCGGGGAGATGTTTGTAGAGGTTGTGGGCGTGCGGCGGCACAGGATATCTGAAGCGAAGGTGCGAGAGTTGATCCGGGCGTTTGAAAAGGCGGATTATTTTTCGTTGAAGAGTGTTTACACGGCGGAGATAACTTGTCTGCCTACGACGGTCACCAGTTTTGAATGGGAGGGGCGGCGAAAGTCGGTGAAGAATTATTTCGGCGCTCCGAGAAAGCTTGAAAGGCTAGAGAACGCGATCGACCGTATTGCGGGGTTGAAGGAACTGATAGGAGATCAGGAGTGGGCGGGATGACTGACGAGTGACGTGTCGGGAAGCGTATGAGTGTGCCGTTTGTTGAGCATGATGTGGGGTTGGGGGGCGGTTCGGGAGGCGGTTCGGCACCGGTTCGGCCTCGGAAGGGGGGCGGCAAAGGCTTTTGGGTGTGTAAAATTACGCGGCTGGGGGGCGGTATTGCGGAAAAGCCTGTAAATATGGGGGTTTGGGGTGGTTTTGGGCGGCGGGAGGTGGGCTGACAAAGCCCGTGGGAAGTGTTCCCAAGCCTTTGGGAAGTGTTCCCAAGCTCTTGAGAAGTGTTCTCAAGCCCTTGAGGAGTGTTCCCAAGCCCTTGAGAAGTGTTCCCAAGTCCTTGAGAAGTGTTCCCGAGCCCTTGAGTAGCGTTCCCAAGCTCTTGAGTAGCGTTCCCAAGCCCTTGAGAAGTGTTCCCAAGTCCTTGAGAAGTGTTCCCAAGCTCTTGAGAAGTGTTCCCAAGCCTTTGAGAAGTGTTCCCGAGCCTTTGAGAAGCGTTCCCAAGCCTTTGAGTAGCGTTCCCAAGCCCTTGAGAAGTGTTCCCAAGCCGATTTCCGGCGTGCATATCGGCTCCGGAAGCGTAGAGATCTACTTCTGAAAAAAAATCTCTCGAATGTGAAAAAAGTTCTTGCAATAATTTTCCAACATCGGATATAATCTCGCTGCTTAGTTGGACTCAAAGGCGATCTACGTTTCTTTGGAAACGCGGTCGGCAGGTAATTTGGGTCTAACTATGCAGCCCCGTTTCGGGGTTTACTCAAAACCAACCTGACGACCACGAAATTCCCATAGATCGTATTTCTCCCCAATGTCTTTCTAGGCTTCCGGCCCGGACGCGAGCACGGTTGTGCATTCCCGTCCGGGCCCATCAAAAAATACAAAAATACAGGAGGAAGACAAATGGTACCTTCAAGAACGTGGTTTTCGAGCAATCTGCAGGAGCGGGCGGCGTGGTTTCAGAATTTTCGCGATCAGTTTGCGGCGTTGGCGACCGGGCTGGGGTTTACGGCTGCGGATGTGACGGCGGTGGACGAGGACAATGCGGCGTTCCAGTGGCTGGCGGCCAATGCGGTAACGGTCGATGCCTTTTCGGCGGCGATGACGGCCTATCGGCGGCGGATAACCGAGGGGGACGACGGCGATCCGGCGGCCGAACTGCCCGATCCGCCGGTGTTCGGGCTGGTGCCGGTGGTGCTGCCGGGGATATTCGAGCGGCTTGTCCGGCTGGTGGAGCGCATCCGCGTGGCACCGAGCTATTCCGAGGAAGAGGGCGCCGCGCTCGGCATCATCCCCTCACAGAGCGGGTCCGTCTCGCCGGACGATATGCAGCCAAACCCGAAGCTAAAGGCCCTGCCCGGCGGCATTGTCAAGGTCGCGTTTGTCAGGGGTAAGACACAGGGGATCGAAGTGCATATGAAGCTGGACGGTGAAGAGAATTGGGCCAACATGGGCAAGTTCTACAATTCGCCCGCCGAGATCATTGTCCCCGCCAATGCGCAAAACGTGCCGCGTGCCGTTCAGATCCGCTGCCGGTTTGTGCTAAACAACAGCCCGGTCGGGCAATTTTCGGACATCGACGAGATCTCGACAAAGATCTAGCCACGTGTCATAGAAAGCAAAAGGGCCGTCCCGCGTATGCTTCGCGCGAGACGGCCTTTTTTTGTTCACATGCGGCCTGCTTTTGTTGGCTATCTGCCGGACTGCTGTGCGTTGCCGGCTGAGGTCATCTTCCCGCCGCACGGGCCCGGGGCCCGCCGACGATACGCATCTCGTCGAGTATCCAGCCGGCGTTGCCGACCTTTTCCGTTACAAACAGCACAAAACGGATATCCACGGAGATGGTGCGGTTCTTGTCGGGGTCGTAGTAAAAGTCGTTTCCGAGCCCCTCATAATTGCCGTCAAAACAGATGCCGACCTGTTCGCCGTTGGCGTTCATTATCGGGCTGCCGGAGTTTCCACCGATGATGTCGTTGGTCGAGATAAAGTTGACGACCACGCTGTCGCCTTCGCCAAAACGGCCAAAGTCGCGTGCCGCCTGGAGCCGTTTTAGGCTGTCCGGCATATCAAACGGGTTGATTCCGGTGTCCTTTTCGAACATTCCCTTTATGGTCGTAAACGGCGAGCGGTATTCGGCCTCGCGCGAGCTGTAGCCTTTGACATTGCCGTAGGAGAAGCGCTGGGTAAAATTTGCGTCCGGATAGGGCGTGATGCCTTTCATCTCGGCCATGCCCTGTTCGTAGAGCAGACGGAGCCGGAATATCTGCGAGGCAAATTTCTGAGCACGCTGTTCGGCGGCCCGCCGCTCGGTAATAAAGGCGATCGCCAGCGAACGCGGGTCGTCGCGCTCGGGGCGGTATTCGGTCGTTTGCGGGCCGTAGAGAGCCATTATGGTGTCGATGTTCCAATAGTCGCCTTCCGCTATCCCGGCGGCAAACTTCTCTTCGGCCAGGCGGCGCTCGCGGCCCTCGAACTTGCCAAAGCGTTCCTCGGCCCAGGCAAACTTCTGCCCCTCGGGGAGTTCCGCAAAGGCACGGAAAAAGTATTTAAGCATCTCGCGTTCGTAGATCGGCTCGCGGCCGGCAATCGCCTTTTCCACCTCTGCACGCTTTTCTTTTAGCTCATCATCGGAGAGAGGTTCGCTGCCCATTGTCTCGAGCGTGGCGAAGACGATCTGCGACATTATGGCCATCCCGGGTTCGGGGAAGCGGCGGATGACGACGTCGCGCTGGGCATAGCGGTTGGATTCGGCGGAGAGCTCGGCAAGTTCCTGCAATACGGTGCCGTATCTCTGCTGGCGGGCGGGGTTTGCGGCGACCCAGGATCTAAACCGTTCCTCCTCGGCAAGCCGCTTTTCCACCACCTGCGAACGACGCAGCCGCCACCGGCCGCCGTCATAGACCGTTCTGGCGTTGTCGAAATTAGCGATGTCGGACTGCAGGGCGATCCGCTTTTCCTCATCTGTCTCGCTCACCAGCCGCAGCGCGTCCGCGCGTGCTGCCAGCCACGAAGCTAGAAAAGGGAAGTTGGCGTCGCGGGCGAACTCTATCGATTGCGATTCGCGATAGCGCGTGGTGCCGCCCGGATAGCCGAGCACGAAGACAAAGTCGTTCTCTTTTAGGCCGCCGATGTTCATCGTGAGAAAGCGCTTCGGTTTGTAGGGAACGTTCGAGGCCGAATGTTCGGCCGTGCCGCCGTCCGGAGCCACGTATGCACGCAGGAAGGCAAAATCGCCCGTGTGGCGTGTCCATTGAAAGTTGTCCGGGTCGCCGCCAAAAACGCCGATGTTCCGCGGCGGGGCATAGACCATCCGAATGTCTTTTATCTCACGTGTTTGATAGAGGTAATAGAAAAAGCCGTTGTTGAGCGTGTAGATACGAACGATGGAGTCGTCCCCCGCCTTTTCGTTCTCGGCCGCTTCCAGCTCTTTTATGCGCTCTGTGATCGCAGCTGAGCGCTCCTGGCCGTCGAGCTTTTCCATGCCCTGCAGCACGCGGGCTGTAACGTCCTCTATGCGTTCCGTTATGTTTATCGAAAACCCTTCGGCATGTATCTCGCCGCTGCGGTCGTCGGCCTTGAATCCGTCTTCCACAAGATCGAGCTCCGGCGAAGAGGCTGTTACCAAACCGTCTAGCACGCAGTGATGATTTGTCAATATCAGCCCGCTTGCGGAAACGAATTCGGCGGTACATCCGCCGCCGCCGGCCATGTTAAGCCGGATGACGGCCTCGGTCAGCCCGCCGCCGCGTGGGTTGTAGATATCTTCGGGCTTTATTTTCATTCCGCGCTTCTGCAGGCCGAGCGAAGCGATGCGGTCCGGTGTGAACATCCCTTCATCGCGTGCAAAGGCAGGTTGAAAGGCTGCGAAAACGATGGCAAATGCCAAAAGGAGCGAAGCGGAAAAGGATGGTTTTCTATACATAAATAATGTTCTCATGTGAGATGCTTTGATGCTCTCAAATGGCGAAAGTATAGCCCGTCATTGCCGGTTTCACCAGTCAGCAAAACAGGCGAGCAGCCTTTCGGCCGTCGCCTGCGGTGATACGTTCTAAGTTTTCTTTAATTTCTTGCGATCTCGAGCGGTTCCGGCGGCAGAAAACGTCGCGGATTTATCGGACGGTCATTTAACCTGAGTTCGTAATGAAGATGCGGGCCTGTCGAGCGGCCTGTAGAGCCGACATAGCCGATCAATTGCCCGCGAGAGACGGTGTCGCCAACGGCCGCCTCGACCTTTGACATATGCCCGTAGCGGGTCGTTAGTCCGTTGCCGTGGTCTATCTCGACCATGTTGCCGTAGCCGCCCTGCCAGCCGGCCTTTATTATCTTGCCGGCCGCGGGAGCGATGATCGTGTCGCCACGCTCGCCGTTTATGTCCATTCCGGCATGAAATTCATACGTGCGGCCGCCAAATGGATTTCGACGAAAACCGAATTCGTTGTTGATCTTGCCGATATGGGCCCAGATGTTCGGGATATATGCCGGATCGCTGGTGGTCTCTATGATGCGGAGTTGATTTTCGATCTCGCTATCTTCTGAGGATATCTCGGACAGCATCGGGCCGCCCGCGTTCTGTGCCATCTCGCTAGAGGCACGCGGCCGTGAATAGTTAAATGCGACGGGCTTTGTCGAAATAGACTGTGTGATCTGGGGTACGTTCTTTGGTTCTATGCCGGCGAGGGTGTGTGTTTCGTTTGATGAAAATAAGATCCCGTATAAACCAGTTCCGAATGTTGATAGGCCCAATACGATTGCGATGCTCAATAAACCGTTCTGTACAAGTCGTTTCGAGATCTGTACTCGGCGAATATAAATTCCTGTCCTTTTTGGTATTGATATATTAAATGTAAAGTGCTTTGCGTCTTTCTGCATTATGCCTTTAAGCCCCTTTTGTTGATCTCGTATCGGGAATCCATCGTCCCGATATGCGGAATCACGCAAGAATAGCCGCGAGCGACTAACGCGAAACCTGGGTACTGCTTACTGCTGTTTGGGCCCGTGTCGAAGTGGACATACAGGGTGCCACGGGCAAGAAACTAATATAATAGAGTTGATGATAAACATTAGGCAGGGCAAAGGCAAGCGGGGTCGAGCCTTCTAACGCTTCTCAGTATATTACAAAAATACCGCCGAAGCCTAGTCGCTGGAGCGCTTTCTGTCGTTCATGCTCCTTAGGATGAGGAACCCTACGCCGCCGATAACGGCAATGAACAAGAGAACGATCGCGATCTTGAATGCGAAGGTAAGAAATCCTATGAAGGCAATTAGCTGTTTGAGGAACGCGATCGCCAAGGCGATCAGTACCATTATACTTCCCACCAGGCTTGAGGCCTTTAACCAAAACGGCATAACAAAAACTCCTTGAAAAACTGTCTTTCTTCCTGACAGTCCCGATTAAACCTTAATATGGCGGCCACCGGCATTGCAAGCTCAACGGTCGCGCCAGGAACCGCGTTCCCTGCCGAAATCTCCTGTGTTCCGTGCCGAATAACTGTCGTTCGGGCCGGACGTTTCACTTCTGGCCGACACAAAGAGTGGGGCAGGCCGGACGGTGTCAAAATTCGATCCTGGCCTGTCGCCGGTCTTAAAGATGTAGTCGCGGAGAATGTAGATGCCCAGGCCGATCAGAAGTGCAGGTACGAGCCCACGCATAATGTCGCGTATCGGCAAGAAACTTTGCAGTATAAATGCCCCGCCAAGCACTGTCAGAACGATCCCCCACAGCTTTGGATTGCCGGCAAATCTTTTTACGAAGATATCCTCGGCCACGTCGGGGGTCAGACCGGAGCGTATCATTTGGGCCGTTCGCCAGGCATCGAGCGCAGAAAAGAACCACATTCCTATGAAACCGAAGACGAAAAGAGGAGCCCCGCCGGTTAGCACGGCCATCTGAAAAAGCCCGACGAAAACGGCAAAATAGACCAATGCCTTAACGGTTTGTCCGTTGTACGCCGCACCAAGCCCAGGCAGGATCATCGAAAGGATCGTCGCAAAAAACGGCGAAGTTCGTTTTTTGACGAAGGGGACATAATCGCTCTGATTATGCTGCCGGAGATAGTCGATGCCTTGAACAATACAGTCCTGACAATAGGGGAAGCCCTTGATCCGATGGTCGCACGCCGGGCACAGCGCCCGCCCGCATCCGTTACACTGAACGACAGCGACATTATGACTGTGATAAGCACAATTCATTATCAATCCTCTACAGCGGACGGCCTTGCGGTTCCAAATGCTTCCGCGCTCTGCCGATAGGTTTGCTCCGCAACGTGAAACGTCTTTGCGTAAATGTCGGTTAACGAGCCATCAGTCGATACGGACTGGCTGATGAAAAGGAATGCGAACATCGCCATCATAGCAACAGGGGCAAGCTGGGGAACCGAGATCGGCACTCTCAGGCCACGGAACCACTCGGCAATCCTTGCGTTCCATGAAGGCTGAACCGCCGTCACTCCCAACGTTCCAATGGTCTGCTGCAAAATACGCTCGTTCAATCCCTGCGGTACCGGCAACTCATCCAGTTTCATCGAGACTATTGCCGCCAACGATCTGACAACAGTGCCCGGAAGATCGGAGCATTCGCCGCAAAGCGCCGCATGGCGTTCCCAACGGTGGAATACGTTGGCCGGCAAAAACCCGTCGAGATAATCTGTTAAATGCTCTTCAAACTCTACACAACCCAGCCCGGCTTCGGGCAGTGTGCTTGCGAGTATCTTTGCCTCAAGCCGCGTAAGCTGCGGATCCGATTCAGAGATCGTCTGGCAGATAGAGATGGATTGCTTTACGTCATTCAGAAGCGAATGGCACAACGGGCATTCTATAGCATGGGTCGCCGCTGCCCGGTTCTTGATGGGATCAAGAGCTTTCTCAAGGTAGTCCGAGAGGGAGTCCTCGAAGTCACCGCAGCTCATGATTGTTAAATTTCGATCCGACATTTCAACCTTTACTTGATCTGTGACGCGTAAATATGAGTGCTTTTGCACGTCCGGTATCGTTCGCCTAAACGGTCACAACTCTCATTCTCCGCAAGATCTTTGCCAATTCAATTCTCCCGCGGTTTATCCGCGACTTAACGGTTCCCTCAGGTATCTGCAATACATCAACTATTTCCTGATAGCTCAATTCTTCGATGTCGCGAAGAATGACACATGTTTTTAGATCCGGAGGCAACTTATCGATCCCTTGCTGAACCTGAACTGCCAATTCCCGGCGTTCAAGCTGTTTGTGGGCCGAATTCCCGACAGCACGCAAATGATACTGATGGTCGTCAACAGCGTCTGCCATAGAATTCTGCGGATTTCGCTGCCTGTGCCGGTAGTCATCAATTATCAAATTGCGGGCCAGCCGCATCAACCAATTCGACAAGTCCCCCTGTTTCGGATCATATTGATCCAGCGTCCTGTAGATACGGATAAAGACCTCCTGAGTAAGGTCTTCTGCCGCATCCGGATTAGATGTGAACCTATACGCCAGATTAAATATCTTCCGCGAATAGGCCGTAACTATCTCCTCCCACGCGACCCCGTCACCTGAGCGGGCCCGGCGGACAAGTTCTACACCGTCGAAATTTGTAGCTGCTTTTATCGCTTCCAAATGCTTGTCTCCGAGATCGAGTAACCGCCATTCGGCGGCCGAAGCCCATCAAAGCCCGCCTTGTCAAAGATTTCCTACGAAATCCGCCGCTGGCAGGTTCCATAAATAACTCAACTATCGGCAGAATGACTTCACCCTATTGACGATTTCATCACAGAATCTTTACTTTTCCGAATTTAGCTCGAAAAAATCTTCGTTTTGTCTCTTTTTTGGCAACTATTGGGAATAATACGTGCTTTTGCCATATTACCGAATGGATTCACGCGTTCGATTCAGGTAAATTATCATTTTTGCTAAAAACAGCAGGAGCCGGCATCAATAATTTGTCCAAGCAGTTAAAATTTGTGGTCCTTGCGATCATCGCGGTGCTGATACTTTGGTACTTCGGCAAGGATCTCGATTGGCAGGAGGTTCGCGGGAGTCTTCGGCGCGCCGATCCTTATTATCTTGCGCTTTCCGTGTTCGTCATCTGTGCCGGATATTTCCTGCGGGCGATACGCTGGAAAGTCCTCCTGAAGCCGATCACGGAATCCAGCCTGAAGGAACTCTTCGCGACCACAACGGTCGGTTTCTCGGCCATTTTTCTTATAGGGCGGGCGGGCGAGATCGTTAGGCCGATGTGGCTGCCGATGCGAGACCGCCGTGTCAGGCCCTCGGCTGCACTCGTCACGCTGGGCCTGGAACGAATATTTGATCTTGCAGCGCTGGTTCTCCTTTTCTCCCTTAATCTTCTTTGGTTCGCGGTTCCACCTGGAAGAGAGGCCGAGTTCGACTATGTATTTATTGTCGGGTACCTGATGCTTGGTGGCGTGATCCTGGGTTTTGTATTTCTCTATTTTTATCAAATGTATGCCGGAAAGTTCATCTCCCTTGCGATGCGGGCTACCGATCGTAAATGGGTGCCGGACAAATTTCGGCGGATAATTCTAAGCATCCTGAAACAGTTGGCCGCAGCACTTGCCATATTGAAGGACTGGCGCGAAACCGCCCTGGTATCGTTTTGGACCCTGACGCTTTGGCTGGCGATCTCGCTGCCGACATGGTTCGTCATACTTGCGTTTGATATCCCGATCACTTTCAGCGATTCGCTTTTCATCATGGGATTTGCCGTTGTCAGTTCCGTGGTGCCGACTCCGGGCGGGGCGGCAGGGGCATTTCACACGGCGACCGCCGGGAGTATTCTATTCTTGATGCCGGGTATCCGCACAGAAGATGCGGCGGCGGTCTCGATCGCATTACATCTGGTCTACTTTGCCCCCGCGCTGGTTTTCGGCTTATATTACTTTATCCACGGTGATATCAGCATTGAACGGTTTCGAAGCCTGCTGTCAAGTGAACACGCGGTCGAGGAAATTGAATCTGAAGCACCGGACAACGGCAAACTCCCGATCGCCGAATAAATTATGCGTTGCCCATTCTGCGGACATCTGGAAGATAAGGTAGTTGATTCTCGCGAAGCAAAGGACGGCGATTCCATCCGGCGGCGTCGTGAGTGCATAGGCTGCGGCCGAAGATTCACTTCGTACGAAAGGATCGACCAGATCCCATACATGGTCGTCAAGAAAGATGGTAAACGAGAAAATTTCGACCGAAACAAAATAATGTCGGGGCTGTTGCGCGCCTGTGAAAAGCGCCCGATCTCGACGGGCCAGCTTGAAGCGATAGTTGACGACGCTGAACGTAAACTCCAGGATTCGCTCGATCGCGAGATACCTACAAGCGAGATCGGTAAATTGATAATGCGGCGGCTTAAAGCGTTGGACAAGGTCGCATACGTACGATTTGCTTCCGTTTATCTCGAATTCGAGGATGTGTCCGCGTTTATGACCGAGCTAAAAGACCTGGTCCGTTCTCGCGAAACCACCCCGCAAACAAACGCAAAGAAGAAGAAAAAGAAGTGAACGGGATTCTCTCGTGTTGTGGGCTAGACTCCTAATCATGGGATTAGGCGCTTCTTTGCTCTTTGGCCGCATAATCCGTAACATCTTTATTTATGGTTGAGATCGAAGATTTCCCGATTTCGCTCGGTGGCGGTGAGATCGTAGAGCCGATGATGCACATACCATCGGTGCTCCCTGCGCTCCCCTTGAGAGATATTGTCATCTATCCCTTTATGATCGTTCCGCTTTTTGTTTCGCGGGACAAGTCGATAAGGGCGGTTGAGGAAGCATTAAAAGACAATCGAATGATAGTCCTTGTTTCGCAAAAGGATGTGAATAAGGAAGATCCCGCACAGGAAGATCTGTATCAGGTCGGGACCGTTGCGATAATCATGCGGATGTTGAAGCTCCCTGACGGCCGCATACGGATACTAATTCAGGGGCTCTCGCGGACGCAGATCGATTCGATAGATTCGTCGGGAGATCATGTAAAGGCCGAGATCACTCCTGTTTCCGAACCGCTGGCTCCGGAGAATTCGCTTGAGGTCGAAGCCCTCATCCGAAACGTGCGCGGTTCGATGGAACGGGCGGCGAGCATGGGTAAGAACATTTCGCCCGAGGTTCTCGCTATAATCGCCAATCTTGACGATGCGGGACGGCTCGCTGACCTTTCGGCCTCTAATCTGGAACTCAAGGTTGAGGACGCCCAGAGTGTCCTCGACATTGCAGACCCGGTCTTGCGCCTCCGAAGGGTCAACGACCTGCTCAGCAAGGAACTGGACGTGTTGGTGGTCCAACAAGAGATCAACACCCAGGCAAGAGCGGACATTGACCGTTCACAGCGGGAGTATTTCCTTCGCCAGCAGCTAAAGGCTATACAGTCCGAACTCGGCGAGGGCAATGAACTCTTCGAAGAAGTGGAGCAATATCGCGAGAAGATCCTCAAGGCAAAGATGCCGGAAAATGCCGAGGAAGAAGCACTCCGCCAGTTAAAGAAGCTCGAACGGATGCACCCGGACACCGCAGAAACGGCAACGCTTCGCAACTGGCTGGACATCATGACCGAATTGCCCTGGTCAAAACAGTCAAAGGATAATCTAAACCTTAGTAAGGCCGAGCGAATACTTGACGAAGACCATTATGGACTCGAGCGGGTAAAGGAACGCATCGTTGAGGCTCTCGCCGTAAGAAAGCTAATGGAAAAGCCGAAGGGTTCGATACTTTGCCTCGTCGGCCCACCCGGTGTCGGCAAGACGTCGCTTGGACGTTCGGTTGCTCGTGCATTGAACAGAAAGTTCGTTCGGCTAAGCCTTGGCGGGCTTCACGACGAAGCCGAGATACGCGGCCATCGGCGGACATATGTCGGGGCCATGCCCGGCCGCATAGTTCAGGCGATCCAGCAGGCAAAGACAAACAACCCGTTGATAATGCTCGATGAGATCGACAAGGTAGGCGCTGATTTTCGTGGCGACCCATCGAGCGCTTTGCTGGAGGTGCTTGATCCGGAACAGAACGGTTCGTTTCGGGACAATTACCTGAACGTACCGTTCGATCTCTCGAACGTTATGTTCATGACCACGGCAAACGTTTTGGACACGATCCAACCGGCGTTACGCGACCGGATGGAGGTCATCCAACTCGCGGGTTACACAGAGGGCGAGAAACTGGAGATCGCAAGACGCCACTTGATCCCAAAGCAAATAGAAGAAAATGGGCTTGTACGAGCGGACGTGAAGATTGATAAGAAGGCTATCGGGCTGGCGATCAGCGAATATACCCGCGAGGCCGGGCTTCGGCAGTTGGAGCGTGAGATAGGGAAAATATGCCGCAAGGTAGCCCGCCGAAAGGCTGAGGACGGTGACGATTTCACGCCCGTCCGCGTAACAGCAGAAAATCTGAAGGAATTTCTGAGGACGCCGCGGATCTTTTCCGAAGGAGCCTTAAAGAAAGACCAGATAGGAACCGTTACCGGCCTTGCCTGGACAGCCGTGGGCGGCGACATACTCTTCATAGAGGCGCTGAAGACAAAAGGGAAGGGCAAACTAGTGCTAACCGGACAGTTGGGAGAGGTGATGCAGGAGTCGGCCCAGGCCGCGTACACCTACGCAAAGGCCAGAGCGGGCGAACTCGGCATTGCCGACGGCGTTTTCGAGGAATTCGATATCCACATTCATCTACCTGAGGGAGCAATTCCAAAGGATGGGCCTAGTGCGGGCATTGGTATGGCGACAGCTATGGTGTCTGTGTTGGCACAGCGTCCCATCAGAAAGGATGTGGCTATGACCGGCGAGATCACGCTTAGGGGCAACGTGTTGCCGATCGGCGGAGTCAAAGAAAAATTGCTCGCGGCCCGCCGGGCAAAGATAAAAACGGTGATCCTCCCTGAACCGAACCGGCGCGATCTTGAAGAGATGAGCGAAGAAGTGCTCAAGGGCCTCTCATTTGTCTTTGTAGAAAATGTCCATGAGGTTCTTGCGGCCGCACTGCGGGAAGGAAAACAAAAGCGGGTTGCAGAGGGGGCCCGACCGGGCTAGTCGACGTGCTGCAATAGCCTGGATCGTCCAGCCAACCCCGACATTTTGGCCCCTAAATTACGTTGACCGCAGGCGGCCGTTATGTTACTTTCGAGGTGGTTTGCCTTTTGTAAACCAATGGCCATTGGAACTTTATTTGCCTGACGGCGTTAGCTAATTGCAAGCGACCGCACTTGGATACCGAGGTCTAAGGCCAAACAGAAGGTCGCCCCAAAAAGAAACAGTAGAATAAGTTTAATGAATACAAATATTTACAAAGGTTTTACGTTATTTTTCTCGATAATTTTACTTTTTGGTTCTGCCGCCTATTCTCAGACCGCTCAGGTTCGAACGACCCAAGACGCCATCAACAGGATCATCGACGATGCTGGCAAACGGTTTCGTGAGGGCCTGTTTGACCTCAACGAGAATCGCCGGTCCGAATCCGCGGAAAAGTTTGACCGTTCGGTTGAGGCATTCCTTTTTTCGGCCATAAACATCCAATCGGACCAACGTCTCCAGGCTTGCTACTCGCAGCTTCTTGAGACTGTTTTCCGGATAGAATTCCCATCTGAGAGCAATGTTCCCCAGATAGGAGCGTTGGCGGCGACCTGCGGGTGGCAATGGAATGCGGAGGACTTGAAACTTGCGGATTCCGTGGTCGCAAAAATAGTTCCGAAACGGCCATCGGAAACATCCAGGGCCGTTGCTGCGAACGAGTCGGCGGATGTACGGCCCAATGATGATCTCGTTGGCTTCAACAGTCAGGAGTTTGAAGCATCGCCACTCGATGAACTTTCCCGATTGGAGCTCACGCCCGAAGAGCTGGACATCGAAGGCAATCCCGTGGCTCAGCTGCAATATCAGTACATACAAAGTGCGGTTGAGAACAGGTCGCTGGGCTTTTCGTTCCAGGTTCATCCGATGATCCAGCAGTACATTAATTATTACCGGGGAAGAGGGCGCAGAACGATGGAAGTCGGCCTATACCGCTCCGGGATGTTTATGGGCATGGCTCGTAGGATCTTTCGCGAGGAGGGGGTTCCGGAGAACGTTGCCTGGCTGGGTCAAGTTGAAAGTGCGTGGAAACCTACGGCAATGTCCTGGGCCTCGGCCTCGGGTTTATGGCAGTTCATTCCGGGAACGGGAGCCCGATTCGGGTTAAGGAGGACCGCACACGTTGACGAGCGCAATAGCTTTGATGAAGCGACCCGAGCCTCCGCCCGATATCTCCGTTTTTTAGCGAACCGCTACGGCGGTAATTGGGAACTTGCGATGGCGGCCTATAACTGCGGAGAGGGCAACGTTGACCGTGCGATCCGCCGTGCCGGTGTTTCCAATTTCTGGGCTGCGTACCCTTACCTTCCACGAGAGACAAGAAACTATGTCCCGAACATTCTCGCCACGATACTGATCGCGAATAACCCGCATCAGTATGGATTTGGACATGTAAGGCCGGCCCCGCCGCTGCGATATGACCGGATAAGGGTGCCGGCGTCAACCAATCTCAGCCTGATCGCTCAGGCGGCGGACACAACTGTCCAGTACATCAGATATCTCAACCCGCATCTCCGAACGAATATCACCCCACCAGAGCCGTACATCGTAAATATCCCGGCTGGCAAGGCCAATGAAGTGGTGGCGGTCTTCAGAAGAATGCCTGCAACGCGGATAAACAACACCAATATCGCGAATTCCGTGCAGGGTGAGACGTGGCAATCCATTTCGAACCGTACCGGGGTCAGCGTTGCCGATCTGATGGCGGCGAACCCGGGCATGCGTACTCCGCGGGGTAAGGTCTTTGTCCCGGTAACACCGACGAACGCCGGCCGAGTTCAGGCGACGAACTACGCAAGGCCGACCTCACAGGCGGCAGCTAATCAGCCCCAATCAAATTTCCGAGTCGTTAAGGCACAGGCAGGCGACACGGTTGCAAGATTAGCAACCCGCCACGGTGCCGAGCCTGCTGAGGTCGCAAAGCTCAACGGGCTTTTGACCAATTCTGTGTTGGGCGCGGGCCGGGAGATAAGGGTCCCAGTTAAGTAGGCCATTTGGCAATTCAGCCTCCGTTTTCGTTACTTTAGGGCCGGGACCTGTGTTGGGACTCGGCCCTTCGTATTGGCGACGATGAAGCTATGGCTCACAAAAAATGCCGAGGTCCCGGTCCGAGAGCAGCTTTCGACTCAAATAGAGCTTGCCGTAGCGGCCGGTGATCTTCTGCCGGGCGACCGAGTTCCGAGCACACAGGAGATCGCCCGTCGTTTCGGGGTCCACGCGAATACGGTAGCCTCGGCTTATCGAGCGTTGGTTGAGGAAGGGATGCTGGAGTTCCGTCCGGGCAGCGGATACTTCGTAACCGGCGGCGACCAGCAGACTGCCGACATACACTTTCTTTTGCGTCGTAAGGTCGAGGAACTCGTTGCGTGGGCCCGTGCTCATGGGATCGAGTCCGAGGAGATCTCCACCCTCCTGGGAAAGAATAGGGAAGACACCGCTCGACGTGTCCTCCTTGTAGAATCTGACCGAGGGCTTCGCGACATTCTCCGATGTGAGCTCCAGGCGGCCGGATTTTCGGTAGAATGCATGGCGCTTGAAGAATTCAGGGCGAACGGCTCGAATGGGAATGGCCTTATTGTCGCGATGTTCGACGAACGGCGTCACCTTGAGCCTTTGCTTACCAACGGCGAACGCTGTGTGTTCCTTACCGGCCGCTCGGTGGCCGAATCGATGACAGGCGAGACGCGGCCTGATCCCGACAGGTCGATCGGAGTGCTATCCGGTTGGGACGGGTTCCTGACCCTTTCCCGGATAATGCTGCTTGCCGCAAAGGTCGAACCCGGGCAGCTGATCGTTCGTTCGCGGAACGACGCGGACTGGGAAGATGCCCTGCGAAATGTAGCATTCGTAATATGCGATCCGCTATCTGCACGGTCACTCCCGAGGGAACTTCCCGCTCGGATCTTTCGCGTTGTTTCTGACGAATCGCTGCGAGAGGTCGAAGCACTTTTCTAACCTGCGAATTCTCCCGCCTTGACAATCATTCAAACTGTAACGATACTGGTTACAGTTATGGCGGCAAATAGTCAATTCGCGATCGCGATCCACGTGCTTTCAATGCTGGCGCGGTCGGGGAAGAACAATCTGAAATCGGAGTTGATCGCCGAAAGTGTTAATACGAATCCGGTTGTGATTCGCCGCCTTATCGGCCAACTTGGCCAGGCTGATCTTGTCATTTCGCAAACGGGTGCCCACGGCGGTACGCGATTGGCGCGTCGCCCAGCAGACATCACGCTTTCCGAGATATACAAGGCCGTGGCCAAGGGCGAGGTGTTCGCTCTCCACCCTCGATCGCCAAACCAGGATTGTCCGGTCGGCCGAAATATTGAATCTGTTCTGTGCAATTTGCAGAAAGAGATCGACAAGGGGATCGAGGAAAAACTTTCACGATACACGCTCAAGAATATGTGCGATCTAGTTGAATATGGAACTTGATGCCTCACATTATTGGCGAAGTCACGTGAGCAGCGTGGCGGCCGGAGTGGAGTAAACGGCGGACACATCGGTAACGAAGGGGGCTAACCGTAGTTCAGTCTGAAATTTGTCCGGTGCTTCCAAAACTATTTGAAACGATGGACCTTAGATCAAGGAACAATAAATGAGAACCTTTGGACTAGTAATTTTGTTTACGGCCCTTTCTTTGGTTTTGGCCTGCGAAGACCCTGCTGATAACAAGCCGTCGGCGAAGCTAACTGAGACGAACACCGACGATGCGACTAATGCGCGAACCATTGCGTTGAGTGAAGCTGAAACCGGGGTGAAAGGTGAGGCTCTTGCTATCTCACCGGAAAATTCAAGGATCGAGTTCGTGGGCTCAAAGGTAACGGGAAAGCATGACGGGGGCTTTTCGCGCTTTATCGGGACCATTGATCTGGTTGACGGTATGGTTGAGGGAAGTACGGTAACGGTCGAGATCGATATGGCGTCGGTATTTACGGACGACGAGCGTCTAACGGAGCATCTGAGAACACAGGATTTTTTCGAGATCGCTAGTTATCCGAAGTCCCATTTCAGGCTCACAAAGATCGAACGCGACCGAACCGCAGGTGAGGATACTTATGCCGTGACCGGAGACCTCGAACTTAGAAGTGTTAGAAGATCGATCGAATTCCCTGCGACCATAAGGGTAAACGATGCTGACGTGGAGGTCGTATCGGAATTTTCGTTCAACAGAAAAGATTTCGGCATTGTCTATTCCGGAAAGGCGGATGACCTGATACGTGATCGGGTGCTCATGCGCCTTAACCTCAAGGCGCCGCGAAAGGGGCAATAGATCTCAGGGGTTCGGCCGGCTGTAACAGGCTCTCTTCCTGTCTTGAGCATACATCCCGCCGGATCCCGCTTCTTTTTTTGATGAAGGCTATCGAAATCCAAAAATTCGGCCTTGACGGCCTGGCGATCGTTGATCGTCCAGTGTCCGAACCGGGCCCGGGCGAGGTACTGATAAAGTTTCACGCCGCCTCCGTAAATCGACGCGACCTGATGGTAGCGGAGGGAACTTACAATCCGCGAATGAAACTACCCGCAATACCCCTCTCTGACGGCGCCGGGGAGATCGACGCAGTCGGGAGCGGCGTCCATCAATGGTCGGTGGGAGATCGCGTAATGCCAATATTCGCCCAGCGGTGGTTTGATGGCGATCCATCTGCAGAGATAAGGCGAACCTCGCTCGGAGCCGGGCCGTTCTGGGACGGAGTGATGCGGGAATTTGGTGTGTTTTCGGCAGATTCCATTGTGCGGATACCCGACCACCTGTCGTATGAGGAAGCGGCAACACTTCCATGTGCTGCACTTACAGCTTGGAACGCCCTCGTCGAATCAGGAAAACTTAAGGCCGGCGACACGGTTCTCACGCTGGGCACCGGCGGGGTTTCGCTGTTCGCCGTCCAATTCGCGAAGATGTTCGGTGCAAGGGTGATCGCCACAACAAGCAGTGACGCGAAGGCCGTGAGATTGAAGGATCTCGGTGCTGACGAGACGATCAATTATATGCAATTCGAAGCTTGGGAAGAAAAAGTGCTCGAGTTAACGAATGGGCCGGGGGTGGATCACGTTGTCGAGGTCGGCGGAGCGGATACGCTTCCACGGTCGATCCGCTCCGTTCGGCTTGGTGGGCACATTGCTCTGATCGGCGCGTTGAGCGGTGGAACCGGATTTGACGCCGTTTCGGTCTTCATGAAATCGATCCGACTCCAGGGCATCTATGTTGGTTCAAAAAGGATGTTCCTTGAAATGAACCGAGCCATCTCAGCAAATCAGATGGCTCCGGTTTTGGATAAGGTGTACGAGTTTGAAGAAATTGCAGCGGCGCTCGTTCGGATGAGATCCGGTGAGCATTTCGGAAAGATCGCCGTTCGTATCGGTAGTCACAGATGAAGGAGTACTTGACATTTGTAACTGCTATTGTTACACTTCTTCTCGTTCGTCTGGACCGCGGGTGATCTCCGGTCGTTGAACACGGTTCAGATTTTGAGAAGAGATCCAGGCAAGTTATTATTAAGCCTTTAATATCAGGAGAATGAAATGGGAAATTTTGCTAAAGCTGTTACAGACAGTGATTTCGAGAAAGATGTGATGAACTCTGACAAGCCCGCGCTTGTCGATTTTTGGGCAGAGTGGTGCGGTCCCTGCCGTATGATCGCTCCTTCGATAGAGGCCGTTGCCGAGGAATACGAAGGTAAGGCGGGTGTGTTTAAGATGAACGTTGATGAGAATCCGGGCGTTACCGACCGATTCGGCATTCGCGGTATTCCGACCTTGATCCTTTTCAAAGGCGGCCAGGAGCAGGAGCGTATCGTGGGGATGGTCTCAAAAGAGGCTATCGCCAAGGTCGTCGCCAAATACGTCTAGAGTAACTCTGCGCGTCAGTCGGCAAGAACATGCTGACTGACGCAATTTTTGGCTTGACAATATAACTGCATAGGCATAGAGTGATATATATGGAGAAGGAATTTTCACCGCTGATGCTTGAGTTGGTAGCCGAAAGGTTTCGTGTCTTGTCAGAGCCTGTCCGGCTTCACCTAGTAAATCTGCTTCGCAACGGAGAGCTTTCGGTTTCTGAGCTAACGCGGAGCGTGCGGACGAGCCAGCCGAATGTGAGCAAACACCTGAGGGTGCTTGCAGACGCCGGTGTCTTGCGTCGAGAACAGCGTGGAAATGTCGCGTACTACTCGATCGCGGATGAGAGCATCTTCAAGCTCTGCGAAGTGGTTTGCGATTCATTGGAGGAGCGATTGAGAAAACAAGTTGAGGTCTTTTCGTTGACCTAAGGAGAAAAGAAAAAATGAGTGAATGTACAGTGGTTGGGCTAAAGGAACAGTTGGAAAACGGGGAGATCCATCTTGTGGATGTGCGGGAAGAGATGGAGTTTGCCGGTGGGAGGATATCGGGGGCTTCGTGTCTTCCGTTGGGTGAGATCGAAAGGCGGCACGGGGAACTCGATCATTCAAAGCCCATTTACGTAATGTGCCGTACTGGCCGTCGTTCGGCCGAGGCCCAGGCGAGGTTGAAGGCCCTTGGCTTCAAGAACGTCATCAACGTCGTAGGCGGGATCGAGGCTTGGAAAAAAGAGGCACTGCCGATCGAGCGCGACGAATATGCACCATGGTCAATAGAGCGCCAAGTGCGCTTCACGGCCGGACTGCTGGTGTTTACCGGCGTCATGCTAAGTCTGATCGTGCATCCGTATTTTATTGCGCTCGCGGGGTTTGTGGGGTTCGGCCTGGCGTTCACTGCAGTGATTGATTGGTGCGGCATGGGCCTGCTGATTGCAAAGATGCCCTGGAACAAAAGAGTGGCTTAAGGATAGTAACAAGAGGAGAAGAAGATGAGATTCAAACAGTTTTATTTGGGATGTTTGGCACACGCTTCGTACTATATCGGCTCTGGCGAAGAAGCTGCGATCATCGACCCGCAGCGCGACGTTCAACAGTACATAGATGAGGCCGACGCGAACAGACAGAAGATCAAATACGTGATCGAGACCCACTCGCACGCGGATTTCGTCAGCGGCCATTTGGAACTTGCAGAAAGAACCGGAGCCGAGATCATTTACGGTCAGCGGGCGAATACAGAGTTTCCCACTCTTAAGGTCAAGGACGGCGATACGCTGATGCTTGGCAAGATAGAGCTTAAGTTTTTGGAAACGCCCGGGCATACGCCTGAGGGGATAACGATACTTGCGCGAAACACCGAGGCGCCGGACGAGCCGATGAAGATGTTCACAGGCGACACGCTATTTATCGGAGATGTCGGCAGGCCGGACCTGATCGGATCAAAGGGCTTTACCGCCGAGCAGATGGGGGCGATGCTCTATGATTCGCTCCACGAAAAGATCCTGCCGCTTCCGGATGAAACGGAAGTATATCCGGCACATGGGGCAGGATCGCTGTGTGGTAAATCGCTGTCAAAGGAAACCTGGTCAACGCTCGGCGAGCAGCGAAAGTTCAACTACGCGCTGAAGCCGATGAGCAAAAAAGAGTTCATCAAGGTGGTCGCATCAGACCAGCCCGAAGTTCCGGCCTATTTTCCGGTGAGCGCGGCGCAGAATCTTAAGGGTTCGGCATCGCTGGAAGATCTGCCAAAGCCTGAAAAGCTATCGACCGACGAGATCCTTGAGTTTGACGGCATCGTCGTTGATGTTAGGCGGAATACTGAATACGGGACAGGGCACGTTCCAAATTCGATAAACATCGGCCTCGGCGGGCAGTTTGCGTCCTGGGCAGGCACGCTTATACCGATCGGAACGCCGGTGGCAATAGTCGCTGAAAACGAAGAACAGGTCGATGAGGCGTTTATGCGGCTCGCCCGCGTCGGAATCGAAACGACAAAGGGCTTCATCCTGATCGAAGATTTCGCTGCGGAGAAGAAGAAGGTCGAGCAGATAACTGTCGATAAGGCGAAGGAAGCGATCTCGCTTAAAGGGGCTCAGTTCGTCGATGTCCGCCGGCCGGCCGAACACGCAAACGGCCACGCCGAAGGCACAGTCAATATTCCGCTCGACAGGCTCTCACGTGAGATCGATATGCTCAACCCAGAGCTTCCGACCTATGTCATATGCCAGAGCGGTTATCGTTCGAGCCTCGGGACCAGCATACTCGAGAACGCCGGTTTCAAGGAGATCTATAACGTAACGGGCGGCACGAACGCCTGGACTGAGGCGGAACTACCGACCGCGGTCTCATCCACAGCGTGCGCGGCCTTGTAGTCCTTGGTCGAAAGGCGACTCGAAAGGGTCGCCTACTCGTTTCTAATGGAGATTCTTGCTTACATTTTCGCGGCGGCGATCGGCATCTCGCTTGGACTTATCGGGGCCGGGGGCAGCATTTTGACGGTGCCCGTGCTCGTCTATATGGCGGGTGTTGACCCTGTATTGGCAACGGCCTATTCACTCTTTGTGGTTGGGTCGACTGCGCTGGTCGGGGGTGTTCAGAACACCTTCAGAAGGCTGGTTGATATAAAGACCGCCATTCTCTTTGGCATCCCGTCTATTGTGGCCGTGTACTCGACGCGTGCCTGGATCCTCCCCTCGATACCGGCAGAGTTGAGTCTCTGGAGCCTGGCTGTCTCCAAGGGGACTGGTATCTTACTGCTTTTCGCGGCGCTTATGGTCGCGACGTCGCTTTCGATGATCCGCGGTCCCGGCAAAGCTAACGAACTGTTGGAAGCTGGAAAAACGACCCATTCGCATCATTACGGCCTGGTGCTTCTTGAGGGGATCGGGGTCGGAGTCCTGACCGGGTTGGTCGGTGCCGGCGGCGGATTCCTGATCATACCGGCACTGGTGCTTCTGGCTGGGCTCGAGATGAAGGTTGCGATCGGCACCTCGCTGTTCATTATCGCAATGAAATCGCTTCTTGGCTTTACCGGTGACATTCATGCCGGAGTTGAGATCGACTGGCCTTTTTTGCTGCTTTTCACGGCATCGTCAGTAAGCGGCATCTTTATTGGGACTTGGCTGACGAAGTTCATTGATGGATATAGACTTAAGCGAGGCTTTGGATGGTTCGTGTTGGTGATGGGCATCTACATGATATTTCGAGAGACATTGTTAACATAAAGGAAGGCTATGGAAAATTTGCTTATTGTATTGGCGATCGTCGGCGGATGGCTTTTGCTGCAGCTCGTTATCTTGCCGAGACTAGGATTTGATACCTGACTACGGGGATCTTGCGGCGCCGGGTCGCGGCGCAGGGGCAATAAAGTTGAGCCAAATACGAAACCTGAAGGAGAAAACTAAATGGCAAACGAAGGTTATCACGAACCCTACGAAGAGTTGTCTGATGAAACGCGGGATATGCACAGGGCCATCATTTCGTTGATGGAGGAACTAGAGGCTGTTGACTGGTACAATCAAAGAATTGATGTTTGCCAGGATGTAGAGCTCAAGGAAATACTGATCCACAACCGCGACGAAGAAAAGGAACACGCCGCGATGGTGCTGGAATGGATCCGCCGGCGCGACCCGAAGATAGACAAATATCTAAGGCATTTTCTATTCAAGGACGGCGACATCGCTCACTAAAATCATGGGAGTGGGAGAAGTGGAGACAGTACCGATCTTTTGTAAAAAATTAGAATTCGCTGACGACTCCCATTTTTGGCAATATCCGTCGCACAAGGTGCTCGCTGGCTTTGACGAACCCGAGAGTGTTTCCATTGCCCTAAAGGAGCTGTGAAATTCCCAGATAAATGAAGACGGGATCTAGGTCGAAAAGCGCTTGCGTCGGGCATTGGACAGTATTTGGCCGAAGATCGCACGAAAGAGATAACATTTGGATCTGGCACAGACCCTGCTTGTCGGAACGCGGTCATCTTTTTGGGAGCGCCATTTTTGCTCGCCATACTGGTATGCTCCGTACCGGAGCATTTTGCATGGCCTCATTTAATATTAAACCTGGTCGATTTATCTGATAGACTTTACGATATCTGAACGATCGACCGATGTTATTTAAAGCTTTATTCCTACCCTTACTTTTTGCCGTTGCTCTCATATTCGTGCTGTGCCTTGATATTGTCGGTCAGACGCCAAGTCCTACTCCTGCGGAAGAGAACGAAGTTATCAGGATCGAGACAGAGCTTATAAATGTCCCGGTTACCGTGATCGACAGAGCGGGAAAGCCAATACTCGATCTGAAAAGATCGAACTTTACTGTTTATGAGGACGGCAAACAGCAGGAGATAACTGATTTTTCGACAACTTCCGCCCCTTTCGAGGTCGCCCTTTTGCTTGACACGTCGGGTTCTACGCGGGGTGATCTTGAACTGATAAAACGTTCGGCCCAATTATTCATAGAATCGCTCCGACCGGGAGACAGGGTATCTATAATTGCCTTTGAAAGTTCACCCGGCAAACAGCCCTCTCCGCAGATCCATACCCGGTTAACAGATGATCGGTCCCGATTGAAGACTGCTCTTCAGGCAGTGTCGCTTGGCAATGGAACGCCGTATTATGACAGTCTGATCGAAATAATGGATAAGGTCTTTTCAGGCGAGCCCGAAAAAGAGTTTCGCGGACGGCGGGCTTTAGTTGCATTGACCGATGGGGTTGATTCGACCAGCCTTACTGACTTCGAAGAGGCAATGACAAGGATCGAGGGCGAGGGATTGATCACATATTTCATCAAAGTGGACACGCGAGGTTTTTTTGAATCCGAGTTGTTGGGGGACTGCCAGACCGCGATCCGCTTTTCGATGGCACAGATTCGCCGGTATTACCGTCTGATAGGTGCGAAGAATACGGAGCAGGCCGCAAATTTCTGCCAACTCGGCGAATTTGAACGTCTGGCGGTAAGTAAGGCACTTTATGACCTGGCCGACAAGGAAATGGCACAACTTGCTCGGTCATCCGGTGGGAAGGTCTTTCCGGTAGGTGACCTTTCAGAAGCGCGTAATGCATTTCGCAGTGTCGCCGCGGAGATAGGGACAAATTATGGTCTTGGGTATTACACCTCGAATGAAGCGAGGGACGGGAGATTTCGCAGTATCCGCGTCGAGGTGAAAGGGCTGCCGGACGGGGCACAGGTGAGGGCACGAGAGGGATATACGGCACGATAAAGCAGTCTGCCCCGCTGGATTTAAAAACGAGAAGTATTCCCATAGAATTACATTATGGAGTCCAAATTCAACCGTATTTGTCTGATAGTTCTGGATTCGGCCGGTATCGGAGCGATGCCGGATGCCGCCGAATGGGGCGACGCAGGGGCAGACACTCTCGGCAATGTTTTCAAAGGCCGAAAGGTAAATGTGCCAGATCTTGAGCGGCTTGGGCTGGGAAATATCAGACCGCTTGATGGTGTGCCAGCTGCGGCGGAGCCGATTGGTTCCTATGGCAAATGCGCATTGAGATCGAACGGCAAGGACACCACGACCGGGCATTGGGAAATGGCGGGAATAATCCTTGAAAAGGCGTTTCCGACATTTCCGGACGGTTTTCCCGACAGGATCATAAACGAATTTGTAGCTCAGACAGGTGTTCCGGGAATAATCGGCAATGTTCCCGCCAGCGGCACGGAGATCATCAAGGAATTGGGCGAAGAACATGTTCGCACGGGAAAGCCGATAGTTTACACCTCGGCTGATTCGGTATTTCAGATCGCGGCCCACGAAGAGGTCGTGCTAATTGACCGCCTTTACGAAATATGCGAAACAGCCCGACGGATATTGGACGGTGAGCACAAGGTAGGACGGGTGATCGCCCGGCCGTTTCTGGGAAACAATGCTGCCGATTTCTGGAGGACAGAAAATCGTCACGATTATGCCGTGCCGCCTCCGGCCGAAAATCTGCTGCCGCTGTTAAAAGATGCGGGTCTGGACGTTGTTTGTATTGGCAAGATCGCTTCTATCTATGATTCTGTCGGAGTGACCGAGGAGCTGACCGGCAAAAACAACGATCAGGTGATCGACCAGACCGTAAATGCCCTTGAGGCGGACTCCGCTGGTCTCATCTTCAGTAATCTTGTCGATTTCGATATGCTTTACGGCCATCGCCGCGATCCGGAAGGCTACGCAAAGGCCCTGGAACACTTCGACCGCCGCCTGCCGGAGATCTTTAATGCTATGCGGGACGACGATCTTCTGATCCTGACCGCTGACCACGGCAACGACCCCACCTTCCCGGGCAGTGACCATACACGCGAATATGTCCCGCTGCTTGTTTACGGCAAAAATGCAAAAGCGGGCGTCGATCTCGGCACACGCGGTTCGCTTGCGGATATCGGACAGACCGTTGCAGAGAATTTCGGTCTCAAATTGCAGGCAGGCGAGAGTTTTCTTGCCGATTTAATGTGGTAACGAAAAAGGCCATTTTCTGAACACAGCTCAATGGCTCATGAACATTTGTCTTGGACATTCTTGAGTACTTTCTCCATTGGACACCTGTATGAAAAATCCGACCATACTTCTGTTTTGTATTTTCATCGGTCACTTTGTCGCATTTGCCCAGATACCTGTTTCCGAACAGTCGTCGAGGCTGAGGCAGGCTATCGAGCATTACGAGCAGGACCGAGGGGCTCTTAATCGCTGGTATTCAGCGGAGACGTCGGAGGCGCGGCGGGATCGCTTTCGCCGGCTCTATTCGGAGCGTTTGGCGGATCTCGGGCGAATGGATTTTGCCCGGCTGGAGCATCATGAACAGGTCGATCATATACTCTTCCAATATCATTTGCGGCGCGAATTGCAGGAGCTTGACCGTCGAGCGGTACAGATCGAGGAGATGGCTGCGATCATTCCTTTCGCACGAGTTATTAGCGATCTTGAAGATCAAAGGCGTCGGCTTGAGGCGATAAATGCAGAGCAGACGGCTGCCAGGCTCGACGCACTTGCCCGGCAGATCGGCGAGACGCAAAAAGGATTTGAGAGCGGTGGTACGGACAAACCGAAACGTACGGTCGCATATCGGGCTGTGCGAACCATCGCCTCGCTGCGTTCCACATTGAGAAATTGGTTCAATTACCACAATGGCTACGATCCACAGTTTTCCTGGTGGAATAAGAAGCCATATGAAGCCGTAGAACAGGCTCTTCAGAAATATTCAGAGTACGTATCGAACAGGCTTGTCGGCATTGCACCGGACGACCGGACTACCATCATCGGCGACCCGATAGGCCGCGAGGCCCTGATAAACGAGCTTCAGTTCGAGATGATCCCTTACACGCCGGAGGAACTGGTCGAGATCGCGAACAGGGAGTTTGAATGGTGCCAGGCCGAGCTGAGAAAAGCTTCGCGCGAGATGGGCTTTGGCGACGATTATATGAAGGCCATCGAGGCTGTTAAGCAGAAATATGTTGAGCCGGGCAAACAGCCTGAACTGATCCGCGATTTTGCCCTCGAGGCGATAGATTATGTAAAGAAGAACGATCTGCTGACCGTGCCGAAGGAGGCCGAAGAGACATGGCGGATGGAGATGATGTCGCCGGAACGACAATTGGTCGCGCCGTTCTTTCTTGGCGGTGAGACAATTCTGGTTGCATACCCTACGGATACGATGACGCATGAGCAGAAGATGATGTCGCTGCGCGGAAACAATCCGCATTTTGCACGTGCCGTCACTCATCATGAGCTTATTCCAGGTCACCATATGCAGCAATTCATGAATCGGCGATATCGGACATACCGAATGCCCTTTAGAACGCCGTTCTGGGGCGAGGGATGGGCACTCTACTGGGAATTTCTGTTATGGGACAGAGGGTTTGTGAAGACGCCGGAGGACAAGATCGGGGCTTTGTTCTGGCGATCTCACCGGGCTGCTCGGATCATTTTTTCGCTGAACTTCCATCTCGAAAAGATGACGCCGCAGGAATGTGTCGACCTCCTTGTGGACAAGGTCGGCCACGAACGCGAAAATGCGTTGGCAGAGGTAAGGCGGTCTTTCTCCGGCGATTATGGGCCACTTTACCAGATAGCGTATATGATCGGCGGGTTGCAGTTCTATCAACTTCATCGTGATCTCGTCGGTAACGGCAAGATGACCGACCGGGCATTCCACGATGCCATACTCAAAGAGGGATCGATCCCGGTAGAGATGGTAAGGGCGATATTGACCAAACAGGCGTTAACGCCGGAACATCGACCGAGCTGGAGGTTCTACTCGCTCAGGTAGCAACACTAATTTCGGAGAACGATCAATAGGGAAGAATATTTGCTATATGAAACACTTTTTATTGATATTATTCGTTGCGGCGGCGATCGCCTGCGGAGGGCATTCAGAACACGACGGTCATGATCATTCCGGCCACGACCTCACCGCCCATGACCACTCCACGATGGATCATTCGTCCCATGACCATTCGGCGATGGAGAGTTCGCCCGGAGCTGCCGAAGCTCCCGCCGACCTTCAGTTCATCGATACTATGATCGCCCATCATCAGGGGGCGGTTGACATGGCAAAAATGGCCGAGACACAGGCGGAAAGGCCCGAGCTTAAGAAACTTGCGGCAGCGATCATCGCCGATCAGGAACGCGAGATCACCGGTATGAAACAGTGGAGAAATGAGTGGTTCAAGGACGCAAAGCCGGCGATCAACATGGATTACCCGGGAATGCGCGAGGGAATGGAGCCTATGGATATGAAAAAGCTGGGCTCGCTGCGCGGTAAAGATTTCGATCGCGAATTTCTTGTCCAGATGATCCCCCATCACGAAGGGGCTCTGACGATGTCAGAAGCTCTTCTAGGAAAACACGGCACCCCGTTCTCGACCGACCGCGACATTCTGAAACGATTCGCAAATGGGATAATTAGGTCACAGTCTGAAGAGATCGAGCAAATGAAGAAATGGCTTGACGAATGGAAATGAGCTGATCTAGGGCAGGCATACGATTCTGAGCTTGAAGTATTGCCATGACTACTTTCATAACTCTCACCCTATTGACTGTCGCGTCTTCAGATTTGCCGAGCACAGATTTCTGAACTATTTTAGAATAAAGCGTTTCCGATCGATCTGGGGAGAGAGTCTATGTCAAAGGACGTAATTCATAAAGACGGAGAGGAGAAGGTCGTTCGCGAGGACGTGGCAAAGGCCCACCGAGGTTTCCGATGGGCGTTTCTTAGTATTCTGGCGTTCATACTGATACTTTTGGTCCTGTTTCTGGGCGGCTTCATTACGTGGACCACGGCGCCGGATCCGGCCGCGGTCCCTACGCCGACACCGACCGATAAGGAGCGCGCTGTGCCCTAGTTTCGTTTGTTTGCTGGACAATGTTCGGCAAGCATGAGTTTTGCGAAGATCTTGTCTGTGTTAGTGTTGGGCATCGAGAGTTCCTGTGACGAAACGGCCGCCGCACTTGTGCGCGACGGCCGAGAGATTCTTTCGTCCGTTGTCGCTTCGCAGATTGACCTACACTCGCGATTTGGCGGAGTAGTGCCCGAACTTGCATCCCGAGAACATCTCTTAAAAATAGAACCGGTAGTAGCGGAGGCCCTGAAGAGAGCCGGGGTCGCGATCGGTGAGGTCGATGCTGTGGCCGTAACCCAAGGCCCGGGCTTGGTCGGCTCGCTGCTGGTAGGTGTTTCCTACGCAAAGGCACTGACGTTCGGCCTCGGCATTCCACTGGTTGGTGTAAATCATATCGAAGGGCATGTTTACTCGATCGTTTTTGACAATCCGCCCGTTCGATATCCGGCAATGGCTCTCATAGTTTCGGGCGGCCATACAAATCTTTTTTACATTCCCGAAGAAGGCCAGTACGAACTTGTGTCCCGCACCCGGGATGATGCCGCCGGCGAAGCTTTCGACAAGGTTGCCAAGATGTTAGACCTTGGCTATCCTGGCGGGCCGGCTATAGAGAAGCTTGCCAAGACCGGCGACCCCCAAAAGATCAGGTTCCCGAGGGCGAAGATCTCCGATGGAAAACCGGATTTCAGTTTTAGCGGGCTGAAAACGGCAGTGGTCAGACACCTCGCCGAAATGCCCACGAAGGAACAGGGTAAGGAAATTTGGTCAAAGGCCATTTCAGATGTAGCTGCTAGTTTTCAAGCCGAGGTCGTTGGAGCACTTGTTGATACGTTCGAGAAAGAGGCTCGCTTGCGGAGCCCAAAGACGCTAATTGTCGCCGGTGGCGTCGCATGCAATAAAGTACTTCGTGAGGCCGCTTACGCTGTAGGCGATAGGCTGGGAATTCCGGTTTATATTTCGTCGCCCCACCTTTCTACGGATAATGCTGCTATGATCGCCGCCGCAGGATATTTTTATTTGCAGCGAGGAATGGTGTCCGACGCCACAATGACCGCAGATGTCACGATCCGATTGCAAAATATTGGCATGGAAAAAGACGGGGATCAAAAACGAAAGCGCTACAAAACCTAAACGTATTGCAAATGCCTGCCACGCATAGATATACTTACCTTGCCCACCTTTCGGATTCTTTCGGTTCCTCGTTCTGAGGAATTGGTCGAGATGTCTAGATGTTCGGGTTGCGGCCCGTTAATGCAATGCGTCCCTTACTGAAACCAAGCGACGATTGGGCTCAACGCATAGAAGGCGGCTCGGCATGGACGGCGAATTTGGCATTTGTACAGTTTCACAGAGGTAGATAAATGAAAAAATCGAAGCTTTTCATCGTAGTTGTGGCCCTATTGCTGGGGGGAATGCTCAGCGCCATTGCACAGACCGCCCCGGGGCCTCCGTTTCGCCTCAGGCAAAACTTCTTTACCGGACTGTCGTCGCCATTGCTGGTCACGAACGCTATGGACGGCACCCGCCGCGTCTTCATCGTCGAACGGGGTGGCATTATCAAGGTTGCTGCACCAGCCTCAAATAGCACGACCAATTTCATGAATATAACGGCCCGTGTGCTCTCGGGTGGCGAACGCGGGCTTCTCGGCCTTGCCTTTCACCCGGAATTCGCAACGAACAGCTTCTTTTTCGTGAACTACACTCGACAAACCGATGGGGCGACGGTTATCTCAAGATTCCGGGCCATAAACAACAATACTGTAGGCGATACGAACAGCGAGAGAATATTGATGACCATTCCCCAGCCGTTCTCGAACCATAACGGTGGGATGATCGGGTTTAGGGAAGATAGACCCGGGGAATACAACCTATATGTCGGAATGGGAGACGGCGGCTCCGGTAACGATCCGGGGAACAGGGCACAGAACATCAACGATCTGCACGGCAAGTTCCTCAGGATAACTCCGGATGTCTCCGGGGTGGACACGAACCCGCCTTATACGGTCCCGCCTGATAATCCTTACGTAGGAGTGAATGGGCTCGATGAGATATATGCGATCGGGGTTCGTAATCCATGGCGATGGTCGTTCGACCGCGGAGGTGCCAACCAGCTTTATGCGGGTGATGTCGGGCAAAATGCGATCGAAGAAGTCTCGTTGATAACGCTGGGCGGCAACTATGGTTGGCGGGTTTATGAGGGCACCCAATGTACGGGCATCGACCCCGGCCTCTGTAACCCGGGTAATTACATAATGCCGATCTTGCAATACAGTCAAGGCGCAGGTCGATGTTCCATAACCGGCGGATATGTTTATCGCGGTGTGCAAAATGCTCTCAACGTTGGAACGTACATCTACGGGGACTATTGTACCGGCGAGATCTGGAAGTGGGAGAACGGTCAGCAGACACTAATGGTTGACACCCCTCGGAACATCGCATCGTTTGGCGAGGATGAAGACGGAGAACTCTACGTTGTGGGTCTCGGCGGGACTGTTGACAAAGTGCTGGGAAATAGGACGTCAGCTGATTTTGACGGTGACCTCAAAACGGATGTCGGTGTTTTCAGGCCGTCAGATGGCCTCTGGTTCGTATTGAACAGCGGAGCGGCCTCGGCGACCGTGCGGCAATTTGGGACCGAAGGGGACATCCCCGTGACGAAGGACTGGGATGGCGACGGTATCGCCGATATCGCCGTTTTCCGGCCGAGCACGGGCGTTTGGTATATCTTTCAAAGCAGTACCAATACGCCGCTTATCGTTCCTTTCGGAAGTGCCGGTGACATTCCGGCCGTTGGAGACTATGACGGTGACGGAAAGGCCGATTTCGCGCTTTTCCGGCCGTCGACGGGAATCTGGTACATACTTCGCTCGCGAGATCTGGAACTCACCATCCTCCAATTCGGCAGCGAGGGTGACATCCCGACTCCGGGGGATTGGGATGGCGACGGCTGGTATGACGTTGCGGTTTGGCGTCCTTCGACCGGTGTCTGGTACCGATTGAACAGTTCGAATGGTTCTTTTGGCGCGGTCCAGTTCGGCAGCCAGGGTGACATTCCTGCTCAGGGAGATTTCGACGGTGATATGAAGAACGACTTCGCAGTTTTCCGGCCGTCGACGGGACTTTGGTATATTCTCCGGAGTTCAGACTCCGGCGTGCAGATCCACGCATGGGGCACGGAGGGCGATATTCCGGTGGTAGGGGATTATGATGGTGATTTCCGGGACGATATTGCCGTCTATCGTCCATCTACGGGGGTCTGGTACGTACTTCAAAGTTCGAACGGCATTCTCTTTGCGGTCCAGTTCGGTGCCAGTACAGACCTTCCGATACCGGCGTATGATGCTCCATAGGGCCAAATGGACATAATGCCGTTCAGCCGGCGCGGGCAAGCGTAAGTACATTCACGCGGTCCGCGCCTTTTTGCTTTAGGGCTTTCGCACATGCCGACGCCGTCGCCCCCGATGTGAGCACATCGTCCACTAGCAAGATCGAATGGCCTGCCACCCTTCGCGGTCGCTTTATCTCGAACGCGTTCTTTACGGACATTTGGCGGGCTTTAGTGTCCATTCCCGCACGATGCATCGCTGTGTGGGACCGGCGGATCAGGCTCAGGCCGTCTGTTGGCAGGGAGGTGCGGGCCGCTAGGGCCTTTGCGATCACCTCTGCCTGATTGAAACCTCTTTCCCGCATTCGCTGTCGGGAAAGCGGTACCGGTACTATTAACGTGGTCTCGTCAATGAAATGTTCCCGGAAATGCCAAGCGACCAAGTCAGCGACCCTAGCGGGCAGGACCGGCCGATTTTTCAGATGCAGGATGGTTTTGGCGAACGCCCCTTCATAGGGTGCGACCGCACGCGCGGTTTCGTAAAAATGGTCAGAGCAGGCGTGACAGAAAACATCAAATAGAGGTTCAGACGAAGAGAGAAAGGCTCCGCATTTGACGCAGATAGTTTCGAGGCCGGTAAACGTTTTGGCAGTCGACCAGCAGGCCGAACAGACGATGCCGTCTTCAGTCCTGTCAACGATAGAAGGACATAACGAGCATTGCTGAGGAAAGACCAACGAAAGTAGTGGATCCGTCAGCAATTGCAGCATGGAATACTTAATTCATCATTCCTCGTCGAGTAAGCCTTGTTCGACAAGTTCCTGACAGTCAAGACAGTATCTGGCCCACGGGATGGCCGATAGTCGTTTCGGATTTATCGGCTTCTCGCAATTAAGACAATTTCCGTACTCGGCGTCGTCGATGCGAACGAGAGCTTCGTCGATCAGTGATAATTGTCTGCTTTCATTTTCGGAGACAGCAAGCATCACATTCTTGGAATAATTGCGGACTGCAAGATCGACCGGGTCCGGCGTTTCAGAATCATCGATCGAAAGATCATTTCCATGAAGCTTTTCGGTCAACAGTTCCTTTTCGGCAAGCAGTTTTTTCTTGATCTCTTTGAGGTTGACTTTACTCATTTCTGATAGGGGAAACCATTTAATATCGAATACGCCCGATATAATTGCTCTAGCAGGATAACGCGTGTCATCTCGTGCGTAAAAGTTAGAAACGATAAGGATAACCTCAAATCAGCCCTTTGTGCAACCTCAGCAGACAGACCGTTGACCCCTCCGATAACGAAGCTGACGACAGGGACGCCCCGATTCTGCCAATTAGTTAGTTCATTCGCCAATTCATGCGAAGAAAAGGGCCGCCCGCCGATATCCAAAACTACGACAAGGTCTTTATTTTCGATCTTTCCGAGAATGCTCTCGCCTTCGACTTGAACGTTTCCGGTCGGACGGCTTTCCCTTAACTCGACTAGCTCGGCTCTTACAAACCTGGATACACGCGCAAAGTATTCGTTCTGCAACTCACGCCATTGAGTATGCTTGGTCTTTCCGATCCAGATAAAGCGGAATTTCATCAGGAAAGTCTATAAGCGAAGCAGGCCGATCTAAGTCAGCAGAAGTTCAGCAGGGATTTCGATACGACGCCCGTCGCGCCAAAGGCGCTCAAGGTCGTAAAAGTCTCTGGCGTCACGATCGAAGATGTGAAAGACAAAGTCTCCATAGTCCATCAGGATCCATTCACCGCCTGTATATCCCTCTATTCTGATCGGACGTGAGCCCAATTGTTTCTTGAGCTGCTCATTTATTTCGTCGGATATTGCCTGAACCTGACGTTGGTTAGCTCCGCTCGCGATCAGAAAGTATTCCGTAAAACTCGCGATCTCACGAAGATCGAGGCCGACGATATTTATCGCTTTTTTTTCAGCGGCACATTCGATCGCAAGCCTTACATTTGGGTCCAATTCGCCAAAAGGTGTTTGTGCTGAAGTGATCTCTATCTTTGCGGTTTCGCGTCTAAGCGAACGTTCCTGCGTTTCTTCCATCAGATATAAAGGTCGTATTTTTCAATGTATTTTGCAACTTCGGAGGGAACATCCGCTATCCGATCCAGTCTTCCATCGGTGAGGTCAGCACGAACTCCAGTCGCAGAAACATCGAAATTAGCAGCATTCGTAAAATAGATCCCATACTTCTGTCCCTTAGGCGGTTGTGCCGATGCCGCGTCGTTGGAGCCGACATCCACTATGCGTTTTCTTATTGGCTCGGTTATATGTTCAATCGAGAGAGCGAAACCCGGCCGGCTGACGACTATATGGTTGACCGAGAGCAGTACCTGTTCCCAATTTCGCCATGTTCGAATATCAGCCCATGAATCCGAACCCATCACGAAAAATCGTTCACACGCATCGAACTCGGCTTCAAGTTCGGAAAGCGTGTCGATCGTAAAACGCCGCTCGCCCTTTTCAATTTCAAGCGTCGAGACATAGACCCTGTCGTTCCCGGCCGTCGCTAGACAGAGCATCGCATATCGGTGAAAGGCGGAGGTCGGCGGGCGGTCCGGTTTATGAGGTGCATGAAACGCCGGGATGAAAACAAATCGGTCCAGCGCAAATTGCTCGACCAAAGTGTTCGCGATCAAAACGTGCCCGGAGTGGACCGGGTCAAATGTGCCGCCGAAAAAAGCAATTCTGGACATAGGTCACCCCGAAACAGCCCGTCGATCGGATTCAGAAAGTCGTTTCGCTACCAGCGAGATCAGCTCGCGAATATTCTTGTTCGTTGAAGACGAGATCTCAATGAATTCGCGGCTATCCTTGCGGGCTTGTTCTCTCAGTGACTCAAGTCGATCGGGATCGTCCAAGGCATCGACCTTGGTCGCCACGACGATCTGCTCGCGCTCTCCGGGCCTAAACCCGTAGGCCTCAAGCTCCTGATTTATTACGCCGTAGTCCGACACAGGGTCGCGTCCGGACGCGGACGATACATCAACGAGATGAAGTATCAGGCGTGTTCTCTCTATGTGTCTCAGAAATCGGTCGCCAAGCCCGGCGCCTTCTGATGCACCTTCGATCAGTCCCGGAATATCAGCGACAACGAACGTCTTGAAATTACCTAGGTCGACGACTCCAAGATTGGGCTCAAGTGTCGTAAAGGGATAGTCTGCGATCTTTGGTTTAGCGGCCGAGATAACGCTGATCAGCGTTGATTTGCCGGCGTTCGGAAACCCTACCAGCCCAACGTCAGCGATCAGTTTCAATTCTAGTTGAAGCTCGCGTTCTTCGCCGGCCCGGCCCGTATAGTGAAATTTTGGAGCTCGGCGGGTCGGGGTGGCAAAGTGGGCATTACCCCAACCGCCTTTTCCGCCCTTTGCGGCGAGATAGGATTGGCCCGGTCCTGTGAAATCAAACAGCATTTCGCCGGTCTCCGCATCGTGGACCATGGTTCCTACCGGAACTTTGACCACAGCGTCCGCACCGTTCTTGCCATGCCTGTTGGATCCCTCGCCGTGACGCCCCCGTTCGGCTTTGTGTTCCGGGTTGTATCTAAGGTGCAGCAGGGTGTTAAGGCCCTCATCCGATTCGAGGAAAACATTGCCGCCGCGGCCACCGTCACCCCCGGACGGGCCGCCCCGCGGAACAAATTTCTCGCGGCGAAATGCGGTAACCCCGTTTCCGCCGTTACCCGCTTTTACCTTTATCCTTACCCGGTCTATGAACACAAATGATATCTTACGAGTTGTTTCCCAATAGGTAAATGACAGACCCGCCGGAATTACGAGTGCAAATGCAACAAAGGCGACCGTTCAATTTCTTGAACTATCGCCTTTGTTAACCCGCTTCAAACACCGAAGTGCTTGGAAAGGGTCGCAACCTTACCATGTACACGGACCGGTTGCTTATTTGTATCCCGGAGCGTCTCAGCGGGGAGCCCTTCTCCGGTCAGCACCCATGTGGCTTTCGCTTCATGTTTCACTCGAAGTGACAAGTGCCGTTAGGTTTTTGTTTTGGTGGCTTTTCCTCCACCGCCGGTTACGTTCCCGGCAACGAGGCTCATCGCTTTCGCAATGAGCGGCATGGCACCTTACAGGCTGATCATTTCCTGAAGGCGTTGATCGTTTTTATCCGACCAACTCACAAAGACCGAAGTCCCTGCTAGCAAGCCTTTCGGCTTCGGTTCAGGGCGTTAATAACGATAGTCTTTCCGCTTGCCATCGTTCTCGAACAGTGCGTCACCGCTTCCGCTCGCCTCTCCCTGAGCCGGTCAAGCACCCTTAAGTGATTGACTATGTGACCATCTTACACCCGAATATTAAGAAGTCAAGTAGAAAGTACTTTAGGTATTTGCTCTATTTGGAGGATATTCCGGAGCAGCATTGTGGAAAAGTTCACAAGTATGATGTGGAAAACTTTGTGGAAAAAATTCGCAGTTCAGTAACAGCGGCAGTTTGAGGAAAGTTTGACGAAATACGATCAAATGAGGCCTGTGGAAATTCCGCTGAAAAGTATAAGAAAAAAAAATTCGGTGGCCGAATTTTTTATTCAAACCACCGAAATAATTGTCGAATTAAATTGGTTAATCTGTCGGAACTATGCAGCTTTTACCTGCAGCTCCGGGGCACCATCAGCGTAAACGCTGATAAATTTGCCTTTGCGGCCCTTATCTTCGAATTTGACGTAGCCTTCGATCAGCGAAAAGAGCGTGTCGTCCTTACCCCTACCCACGTTTTTCCCGGGCTTCCACTTCGTTCCACGCTGCCGCGCGAGTATGTTGCCACCCAAAACATGTTCTCCGCCAAATTTCTTCAGGCCGAGCCTTTGTGCCGCTGAATCTCGGCCGTTGCGTGATGATCCGACTCCTTTCTTATGTGCCATAATTCAATTACCTCCCGGCTTTACCAACTCCTCGCGCCCGGAATAGCTCTTATATTTTTTCGATCTTGATCTCTGTATAGCCCTGGCGGTGCCCCTGTTTTCGTTTGTACTGTTTCCTGCGCTTTTTCTTAAAAACGATAACCTTCTCACCGCGACCGTGGCCGACAACTGTTGCCTTTACGGTAGAACTGCCGATCTTGGCGTCTTTTCCGGCACCGACAACGAGCGCCTCGATATCGACCTTCGCACCCTCGTCCGCCGAAAGGGAGGGCACGCGAAGCACCTGGCCGCTTTCCACCGAGAACTGCTTTCCACCTGTTCTTATTATTGCAATGCTCATCTCGCTTACTCTCCGTACGTACAGGCCCTTCGGGCCGTGCCGAAAACACCAGATTATAGCGAAACGGGTCCGTGACGTCAATGTTGCGAGCGAGAATCGGGGCCGCGACCCGGAGTACGAACAGGTTTCCGGCAACGCTTTGGGGCCGGACACGTCGGCAGCCAGGATCTCGGCCTGGCAAAACCGGGCAAATGTCCCGCCAGAATGAGGGCGGATCCGTTAAAACAAGACTAATTTCAAAAGAGGTAGGGGCCGGAAAAATGCACCAAGGACGCGAATTTGTGCTAGTATGAGGGCGATCCACTTAGGAATAGAAACTCAAGGAGGAGACTAATGGAAAGCTCTATTCAGCCGACCTCACTCCAGATAAAGGTCGCCGACATGCGTCGCGGAGCGAACTGGTTCTTCTGGATCGCTGCCTTGGCTGCTATTAATTCACTCGTGGTCACGTTCGCCAGTCTTCCTGATTCGCTTTTCGGGCTTGGCGCGACCAGAATGGTGGACGAGGCGTTCAGGGCCCATTCGCTTGCGCCGATAGATCCTGCAGGCCTGGTGTTCAGTATTGCGATCGCCGGGGTTTTCGCATTGTTCGGCTATCTTGCGCGTGGCGGCAACGATAGGATATTCGTTGTCGGCATCTTTCTTTACGCCATTGATGCGATCATCACTATCGGTTTCCGAGACCTATTCGCATTCGGATTTCATCTTGTTGCGTTGTTTTACCTGAGCAAGGGCCTTTTGGCAAGCAGGAAGAGATTTGACCCGTCGGTTTAGGGATTTATAGATCCCGGTCACGCATCGTTCGGGTCGAGGACCACCGCGATAAAAGGAAGGTTCCGGTAGCGGCCGGCGGCGTCCAACCCGTAGCCAACCACGAACTCATTTGGGATAACAAAGCCTGTGTAGTCGATCTTCAGGTCCTTGTTGATCCGAGGCGCGGGTTTGTCCAAAAACGTTGCGAGCTTAATGGAATTGGCCCCGCGGGTTCCGAGGATCTCCAAAAGACGCGTCAGTGTCAAGCCCGTATCGACGATGTCCTCGATCACGAGAACGTCTTTTCCGCGTATCGAACTGCTTAGATCCTTCAGGATCTCAACATCGCCGGTAGAGGTCGTCCCATCCTTATAGCTGGAGACCGCCATGAAGTCGATCTTGAGCGGCAGGTCAATGGTTCGCATCAGGTCCGCCATAAAAATGCATGACCCTTTTAACACGCCGACCAGTACGAGATCGCGCCCGGCATGATCCGCCGTGATCTCGGCCCCAAGCTTGGCAACGCGAGCTGAGATATCGTCAGTATCGAAAAGGACCTTAAGATTCGGATTTGAGAATTCGGTCATACAGGTTTTTTTACGAACGCTGCCGAAATTTCGTCGGCACCTTCGGTTGAACGGAAAAGATTTTAGAAATACTATTCAAGAGGCCGAATGTTTTCAAGTTTGAAGCCTAGTGAAGCATAGAATGTCCGATAAGCTCAATGTTTCGAGAGAGAGCATCAAGGAATTAGTCCGCTCTGTTCTCGACAGCAACAGTCAGTCTGCCGCCCCAGAATCGTCGGGACCAGAGCATCTGCTGGTCAATTCTTTAAGGGAAAAGGCAGAAAGAAAGTTTGACCGGGACGAGTCCGCGAAGAGCCTGATCACCGAAGATGAACTGCGAGGGCTGAACGAAGGCGCCCGATTACGCGTGTCGACTGGTGTTAAATTTACTCCGCTAGCGCGGGACATTATCAGTGACCGGCGGATCGAGCTGGTCGAGCGTCCCACTAGAGAATCCCGGATACTTGTTCGGTCGGTGGCCCTAGGCTCCGATCATGGCGGTTTTGAGGCGAAGGAAACACTAAAGATATTTCTTTCCGACATGGGCCTCAACGTAAGAGACTTTGGGACGAATTCGCCTGATCCTGTTGATTACCCGGATATTGCTCACGAGGTGGCTATGAGCGTTGGTTCCGGCCATGCCGAAATAGGAATACTCATCGACGGAGCTGGAATCGGCAGCGCGATGGCGGCTAACAAGGTGCCAAAGGTGCGTGCCGCGGCATGCTATTCTGTAACTCTTGCGCGAAATGCCCGAGAACACAACGGGGCAAATATATTAACACTGGGTAGCGGGCAGAACTCGGTCGAGGAACTTCGTCAGATAGTAGAAGCATTTATTACAACCGAGATAAGCGAGCCTAGGCACCGCAGGCGTGTCGTGAAGATCGACGACATGGACCGGCAGTATCGCCGATAGTTGAACCCAAAACCGATGAGCGGCAACCACAATTACGAACTACTTGTCGAGCAGATCACCGACCTTGTTCTTTCCCGCCTTGGGTCGGAGCGATCACCAACCTTTTGCCGTGCCGATGTCGAACGGATCGTTGATGCCGGTGCCGAACGGATCGGAATCGTTCTTGGTGAATCGGCGACCGCTAGGGACTGGGCAAGCCTTATCGACCACACGCTCTTGAAGCCCGACGCCTCCGAAACCGATATCCGGAACCTCTGCGATGAGGCGGCAAAATTCGGTTTCGCTTCTGTCTGTGTGAATCCGACGTGGGTGCGTCGTGCGGCAGATCTTCTCAAGGGGAGCGGTGTGCCCGTTTGCACGGTGATAGGATTTCCGCTCGGAGCGACCTTCCCGGATGTAAAGGCCTATGAGGCCCGGCGGGCCATCTTCGACGGTGCCCGTGAAGTGGATATGGTGATAAATATCGGAGCTCTCAGATCTGGCGATGTGTGTGCCGTGGAGGACGACATTAGGGCGGTGGTTTCGGTGGCCCACCAGCACGGTATCATCTGCAAGGTCATCATCGAGACAGCGCTTTTGAGCGATGAGGAAAAGATCCGGGCCTGTATTGCAGCAAAGAACGCTCGTGCTGATTTTGTAAAAACGTCAACAGGGTTTGCAAAGAGCGGTGCAACGGCGGCTGATATCGCCTTAATGCGACGAACGGTCGGGAAAGAACTTGGCGTGAAAGCTTCTGGCGGCGTGAAAGGGATTGATGATGCCCGTCAAATGGTAGAGGCCGGGGCGACACGTATCGGGGCCAGCGTCGGCGTTAAGATCGCCCTGGAGGCGAGCGGTTCAAGCACAGCTACCCCGGTCGGGGCCGCCTATTGAAAAAGAGCGTCTCCGTTGTAGGAAACGCTCCATAAACCGGCCTTACTTGACGAGTGCCTATTCTCGTCCGGGCCTAAGACTAAAGTTATAGACTATAGTTCCTTTCGCTTTTATCGGCTGTCCGTTGAATTCAGCAGGATGGAAACGAGATTTTCGTGCGGCTTCTTCGGCTGCGTCCTGGAGCATCTTCGGCCCGGAGATTGCCTTTGCCGCTACAACATTACCCTGTTCGTCAAGTTCGACCTCGACAGCCACTCTACCCTCAATATTTGATCGCCGTGCGATGTTGGAATAGACCGGCATTACCATTCGTACCGCTCGCTCGCTTGAAAGAACACCAACACTAATGAATTCCGGTACCGCTGGTTCGACATTCTTGGCGGCTTCCGCGTCGGCCCGTTTGCGCTCGGCATTGAGCCTTTCGGCTTCTCGCCGTTTTGCTTCGGCAGCTGCCTCAGCGTCCAAGATCCGTTTGAGGCTGGCCTTTGCCGGTTCGTTGCTCTCGTCGAGTTCTACTGCGGTCTTGTAATCGGCTTTCGCCTTTTCCATCTGGCCCATTCTTTCGTATGAGACGCCGCGATTATAAAACGCTGACGACTCACGCGGGCTGAGCTCTATCGCACGGTCAAAATCGGCAACCGAGCGGTCATAGGCCTTCAAATTAAAATAGGTCCGGCCCCGTCCGATCAGCACCATTGGGTCATCGGCCTTCAATTCCGCGGCCTTATCAAAATCGGCGAGAGCAAGCTCGAATTCGCCCTTTGCCGAGTTCTCGATGGCCCGCCTGTGATAGAAATCCAGATCCGGCTCGGGTTCCGGTCTGACCTCAACTGCCAAGCTTTTGGTCCGAATGGCCGCGATCAACTCATCAGAGGCTCCGGTCGCCTTTAGTTCGGCTTCGATCTCCGGGGTCGCTACAAAAGTGATCCCTCGCTCGATCACCGCCTCGGCAAGGATGCGATTTCGCTCAGGCAGCGTTACCTTTTGTGACCGAAGGCCAATTATAAGATCAGCCAAACTAAGCTGCGGTGTTTGGGCGTGCAGCGAGCTTGCCATCGCAGAGGCGACGACCGCTAATATCACGAGGCTGCGGACAATTCGTAGTGAGAATGCGTTTTTGGGGGTGGTTTCGGATTTCATGGCAGTTTTTCTTGACGTTCAACAGGCGTCGATGGGTTAAGTTCCGGATCAGTTGTCGTTGATCAGATCATCAACGGTCACCGCGCGTCTTCGCTCAGGTGTTGGTTTCGGGGCTTCGTCCCTGGCCTGAGGCGTTCGTTGGGGGGTCGGTCTTACCGTCGGCGTCCGTTGCGGCGCCGTTTGGTCAGTGCTCGATACCACGACACTTTCCACTTCATCTGACGTTTCCTGGCCAGCGACTTTCGCGGGGTCTCCACTTTCTACTTGCGCGGGTTCGTTTGTCGCCTCATGTCTGATTTCGGCATCTTCGCTTGTCATCACAGCCGCCGGCGACGGCGGGGTCTGGCTGGTCTGATCAGACGAGCCCATAACGAACCAGCCTGCGATAACAACGAAACAAAGCACCAACCCTACAGCCCCCGCGATCATCGGCATTGAAAGAACAGGCGAACGCGGGACTTCGTACGCGTAGTCCTCTTCTAACGATTCATATGCATTTGATCCAGCTTCAGACCCGGTAATGCTAACGCCAGCAGGGAGGATCTCGGACATTTCCTCTTCATTCGGAGACAATTCGACCGGCGTTTCGGCCTCGTATCTTTCCTCTTTCTCGATCACTCCGTCTTCGGAATCGTGCTCTTCCGCGAAGGACGTTTCGATATCAACCTGATAGACCGCATCCGTGACGGGTTCAACGTTCTCGACTGCCCGATCTTCGATCCTGGCGGCTTCCACCGGCGGGTTCGGTTCGATGGAGGCATGAAGAGCGTGTTCCCTGGTTTCCGGTGTTTCCGGTAAAAGCACATCGACCAATTCGGAAAGTATCACTTCTTCTGCGGCACCATTGGTTAAGATATCCTGAGGCGGATTGGACGCGTGAAGCGGTTCGATATCCAGAAGCAGATCCTCTTCTGCCGGCTGCGGTGCCGAGTTTGCGGCTTGCTCCCTTAGCAGTCGTTCCATTTCGGCGGCACGCTGTTCGGCAGCGATACGCTGCTCCTCGGCCTCACGGAGCTTTTGCTCAAGTAGTGCTGCCTGACGGCGCTGCTCTTCTTCGATCTCTTGCTGCTTCTTCTCGAGAAGTTGCTTGACTTCGGCCTGCTTCAAAAGTTCAGCGGCACGCAGCACTTCCGCTGCTTCTGCCATTTCGCGTTCCTCTTCCTCTTCGCGTTCCTTTGCGCGGATCTGAGCGGTTTTAAGCACCTGACGCATTATCGCGGCTGAGTCGTAGCGGTCTGAGAGCTTGATCTCCATCGCTCTCCTTATCACATCGCAGATCTCAGGAGGGATGTCTGGGACGAGCTCGCTTATCGGCTTGAGCGGATCGGGCTTGCCCTCAAGTATCTCGATCGCACGTTCAAGTGCGTCCACCGGTTTCCGGCCTGTGAGCAGGTGGTATAGTGTTGCACCGAGCGAATATATGTCTGCACCGGGAGTGAGCGGTTCGGTAAGAGCCCGGCTGTTTGCCTCATCAAAACTGTTGCTTATGACCTTCTGGGAGGCTGGATCCAGATCACCCCAGATCTGTTCAAGGGCCGAATAGCTGATCTCGGCTTCGAGCAATTGGCCTGATAAATTCGTGTTGACGCCAATGCCGTTCGCATCGGCCGATCCAAATGCGAGCAATTTTATCCTGTTGTCTGATGTCAGCCTGATATGGCGTGGACGGATGTTCTGGTGAACGATCGGCGGCACGAGATTATGCAGGTAATTAAGCGCGTCAAGCAGTTCATCGGCCCAACGCAATACATCTGCGAGATCAAAGCCGACCCCGGCGGACTCGAGTGCATCGCCCAATACGTCACCGTCGAGCGATTCCAGGACAAGATATTGCCGCCCAACGTCAGAGAAATAGTCGCTGACATGATGAAGGGAATCGTGTCGCACTTCCGTCAGTTTCCTGGCCTGTTCCGCAAACGTGTTTTGTAGTTGACCCTGCTGGGCCGCGGGCACAACCTTGCCCATCGGAATAACGATCTCTTTTACAATTACGTTCGAGTCGTTCACCGTGTCATAGGCTTCATAAACTGCAGTTTGCCCGTTGATCGGGATCTGTTGTTCAATACGGTAACGTCCGTCGTTGAGAATTTCGGTAGAAGCGGGCATAGTTCAGGAAAGAGGGAGCGGGGAATAGGCGAAAAGCCAAAAACATTGTAACACAAAATGTTAAAAAAAGAAGCGTATTGTTAAAAAAAATTTATCCGCGGTCAAAAGTATGAGAGGTTTCGGACCCGGATCTTGAACAAATGCCATCGTGCATGGCATTTTGGTCTCTACAATTCTCCGATCCTATGCTTTCTACACGGTGTAAGAATGGTAACGCGCAGATCGGTGCATACGCTTATCGATCTGCAGGAGTTGATCAGAGGAACAGAAACTTGAACCAAGGTGGTATCTGACTGACGCCAGTAAGATCGAATCGTTTTCTAACCCGTCTGCGAAGATCCTAATTGGTAGCGATGAACAAAAGTAACGAAAACCAAGCAAACCATGAGATAACCCCCGAACCGGTTTATTTGAATCGGAGGAACTTTGTCAGAATGGCGCTGCTCGCCGGTTCGGTTTTGGGGACGGGGATCGGTTACAGATATTTGAACCCGAGTTCGCCGATCGATCGGGATATGTCGGCGGTACCGGCATTTGGCGGCTCGGATCGTCCAAACTCATTTGACGAGATCACAAATTACAATAATTTCTACGAGTTCTCGTCCGGAAAAACTGATGTCGGTGTTCGCGCTCGGGGCCTTAAGACCCGGCCGTGGAACGTGACGGTAGGCGGGCTGGTTAAGGTTCCCCGAATTTTCGAGATCGAGGAACTTTTGGCCCTTCCTCAGGACGAGCGTGTTTATCGGTTCCGGTGCGTGGAGGGTTGGTCGATGGTGATTCCGTGGACAGGTTTCCCCTTGAGGTCGCTCATTGAGATGGTCGAGCCGTTAGCCGCGGCCCGTTATATTGCCTTCGAATCGCATTATGACCCAGCCATAATGCGGTCCTCATTTCGTGCAGGGATCGATTTTCCGTATGTCGAAGGCCTCAGGCTTGATGAAGCGATGCATCCGTTGACGATACTCGCAACCGGACTTTACGGAAAACCGATACCCAATCAGAATGGAGCCCCGATACGCCTGGTCGTCCCTTGGAAATACGGATTTAAGAGCATTAAATCGATCGCGCGGATAACGTTTACCGAGGACGAGCCCGCTACGACCTGGAGCAAGGCGTCACCCCGCGAATACGCTTTCTACTCGAACGTAAATCCTGAGGTGGACCACCCGAGGTGGTCACAGCGGACGGAGCGCCGGATCGGAGAGTTTACGAGAAGAGAGACCCTACTTTTCAATGGCTACGCAGACGAGGTGGCCTATCTTTACGAAGGAATGGACCTCAAGAAGTATTTCTGAGTGACCCGTTCAATTGCCAATCGGTGCAAAGGGCCAGACCATCGGGATCAGAACCATCGCGATCGCGAATATCAAAAGGTTTAAGAGCAGCCCGGTCCTGGCAAAGTCTGAGAATCTGTAATTTCCGACACCGTAAACCAGTACGTTTGCTTGGTGGCCGATGGGCGTCAGAAAAGTGGTTGAGGCTCCGATGGCGATTCCCATTAGGAACGGGTACGGCTCATAACCCGCGCCAACGGCCACGGCGATGCCGATAGGGGCCAAGAGCACAGCGGCAGCAGCGTTTGACATAACCTCGGTTATCAGCGTTGTAAAGAGTATCAGACAACCCAGGAGGGCCAGGGGGCCATAGTCGCCGGCGGCCGCGACAATGGCGTCCGCAAGCCATTTGGCCGTGCCCGTGTGCTTTTCATCCATCGCGATGCCTAACGGCATCATAAAGGCGATAAGGAAGATCACGCGCCATTCGACCTCGTGGTACATATCCTGCGGCCGGACGCATCCGGTCGCAACCATTAGAAATACTCCGAGCATGGCCGCCGTCGATATGTGCAGAAATCCGGTTCCGGCTAACATGATCGAAACGGTCATTATTGCAAGGGCAAAAGGAGCCTTCCTTGATTTACGCGTGCCATGTTCGAGCCTATTGACGACAAGAAAATCGTGGCTGCGGGCAAGCTCGTCCAGCGTTTCGGGCGAACCCTGAACCAGCAGCACGTCTCCGACTTCGAGTGGGACGGATATGAATCGCTCCTTTAGTGTCTCGCCGCGCCGACGAAGTGCCAGAACGAGAACGCCGTAGTGCCTTCGGATATAGCCCTGCTCGATCGATTGTCCCAATATCATCGCGTTCGGGGCGATCGCGACCTCAGCCAACTGAACGTTCTCGTCGGTAAGCATCTTGTCGTTGAACTTGCGGTCCGCGTATATCTTCAATGGGCTAACTTCGCGGTCGCGGAGCATCTCCATCACGTCGCCTTCGACGATCAACCGATCCTCGGCCTGCAGTACTTCGTCCGGTTCGGGGGCTATATTTATGTTTGCTTGGCCTAAACGACGTGTTATGCGGAGCACCGTCAACCCAAACTTAGTGAAGAGTCCCGACGAGCGGATGGTTTTGCCTGCCAGGAACGAATCTTCGGGAATGACCACCTCGGTAAGATAGTCTTCGAGCTGGTATTCGCGTGTGAGATTATTTGCAACTTTGCGTTCGGGTAGGAGGTGACGCCCGATAAACGTCATGTAGAGAGCTCCCGCAGCCATCACCGCCAAACCGGTTGGTAAAAAGTCGAACATTCGAAATCCCCTGAATCCTTGGTTTTCGAGAGCTATGGAAACGAGAAGATTTGGCGGAGTACCGATCAGCGTAGTGAGCCCGCCCATAAGCGAACCGAACGACAAAGGGATAAGCAGCTTTGTTACAGGATATTTTGATCGTCGGGCGATCACAAAAAGTGCCGGAAGCAACACGGCAACGGCGCCGATGTTGTTCATAACCGCCGACATCGTCCCGACCGCGATCATTATCGCGAGCGTCAACAAAACGGGGTTCTCGCCCCCGACCCTCAAGATCGTGTTGGCAACGATATCCGCGACCCCGGTCCTCACTAGCCCGTAGCTCAAAATGAACATTGCAATGACCGTGATGACCGCCGGATTGCTAAAGCCGGAGAACCCCTCCTCGAGTGTTACAGTTCCTGACAGGAGGAGCACTAGTGTGACCCCCAATGCGACTACATCGGGGCGGACGACCTCCCAGGCAAAAAGCACGAGTGCCAAAGCGATCAAGCCCAGAATGAATAAATGTTCCATATGGAGAGCAGGCCAGATTTTGCTATACCCTTGACTTAGCCCGGACCGATCGATCGATATCGAAAAATATTTGGGTAGAATAATATAGCAGAATCATGGCAGCATTAGGAATCACTTTTTTCTCATTGAGCTACAGGAGTTTCTTAGGTTCTGAAGGTCACGCAGGGCTAAGCAGGCGGTATAGAAAATTGTGGATTCGTTCAGATGCACCGGCCGCCGCGACGATAGATAAATTTTCCGATTTATTGGGTGAACAAAGTGCAAAAGGTCGAAAATGAGGTGCTAAGCGTAGGGTTTCTTCGCGTTCTTATTGGGACTAATTCGCTTGTCCCGCTGGCGTTTATCCTCATCGACGGCGCTAGGGGAAACCTCGGGGCAAATCCCTTGGAGTTCTATCTTCGGGCCACAGGCCTTTTGACGCTAATGTTTCTGCTGTTGACCCTCTCCGTGACGCCGCTGCGAAAACTGACCGGATCGAATCAGATCGCTAAACACCGACGTATGTTAGGGCTCTTCTCATTCTTTTATGCCGTGCTTCATGCAAGCGCATACGCAATCTTTGACAAGGGGCTCGATACATCTGCGATCGCTGGCGATATGGTCCAACGTCCGTTCATTTATTTCGGAATGGCGGCATTCCTTATGCTCTTGCCTTTGGCTCTGACCTCAACTGGCGGATGGGTAAGGCGTCTTGGCGGGAGGAACTGGTCCCGGCTCCATCGCTTGACATACCTCATTGCGATCCTTGGTGTGATCCACTTTTGGATGCTGGTCAAATCCGACATTTTATACCCTTCCGCAGCGGGCATTTTCCTCTTCGCTCTTCTGGGATATCGGTTTTCGTATTTTCTTTATGAACGAAGGAGAAAGGCGGTTGGTTCATGATCTTCGCCCGGAGTGAAGCCGGCGTCGATAGTCGCCCCCATCGATATTGATGGTCTTGCACATTTCGAACAGCCGTGATCGCAGCCTGACACCGATCCTGTCTTCGAGCGTTTCCTCTGTACCAGAGCGTGCGTCCAGATAGTTTGTGGTAAAGATGGTCGGGCGGTCGTCATTGTATCGTGTGTTAATGATATGGGCCATTGTGTCCCGGACCCAGTCTGTCGGTTTGGAGGCGCCCAGTTCATCCAGCACAAGCACCTCCGCGTTCAAAACGGGCAAAAGAACACTGAGTTCAGACGTTTGTGTATTACTGTTGTATGAATCCTGGATCTCCTTCAAAAGTGCGCCGAACTCATAGAAAAGCGGCGAGAAACCACGTTCCGTAAGGCCCTTCAATATCGATACCGCAAGGTGGGTCTTGCCGACCCCGACCGGCCCCATGATCAGAAGACCTTTTGAAACAGCGGGATATTCGTTCGTGAACTGCATCGCGAAACGTTGTGCCGCGGTTTGAGACGGGTGCTCCGGCTTGTAGCTGTTGAAATGACACCCAAGATATCGCCTGGGAACTCTCACCTTCGCGAACGGATTTCCTGCGATACGTTGTTTCCGGCAGTCGCACGGCCGGGCTCCTTGGCCGGCTACGATCTCCATCCCCGAACCGAAACATTTGCTGCAGGCTCCCGCCTCGACAGCTCCGTTCGCGGAGTCACGAGTGTCTGCCTCCTTACGATTAGCGGATCCATTAGGTTTTTCCGGTGCTTCTTCGGGTTTCATTGGTTCCAAATTACGCGTTTTGGTTTTGCTAAATGGCCTAGCGGTTCGAGGATTATACCACTTCAACCTGGCAAGGCGGAATGCTGCTTGTGCGGCGTTTATGATATCTTTAAACGTTAGAACCGAACGAATATGGGACTTTTTCGTAATCTCCTGATAAAACTTGGTTTATCTGAACCCGAAGTGCCGAGGACGCCCATCAGCGTGTTTCTGCTCGACGATGACGAACGAAGACATCAATGGTTTGAAAAGAGGTTCTCCGGTGACCGTCTCGAGATCGCGACGAGCGTTGACGAAGCAAAACAGGTTCTTGAAAAGGGGCGATTCGACGCAATCTTTCTTGATCACGATCTGCTTCCGCATCATTACGAATCGAATGACCATAATGACTACGCAAATACCGGATACGCGATCGCGGAATGGCTTAACGTACGCAAAGAGCTTCACCGGGCGGCAACCATTGTTGTCCATACCCGGAACGCCGATGCGGCGATCCCCATGGTCCAGAAACTGCGAGAGTCGGGCAGAAGCGTCGAATATTGTGCCTTCCCAATGCTTGATATCAAGATAAGGAATTATTGGAAGCGGTAATGTGATAATGTTCTGACGCCATTGATCCGGTCTGGTTACGGTTGGCCTTGCTCCTTTATGGAATCCCCTCTATTATCGACTCTTTTCGCAGACGGCCAACGCGGCCCTTCGTCGGTATCCGAGCTTAACGCTGAGATCAAAACGACGCTTGAGAGGGCTTTTTCCAACATCTGGGTTGAGGGCGAGATCACCGGTTTCCACGCTGCGGCTTCAGGTCATTGGTATTTCTCGCTTACGGACGGCTCGTCGACAATAAGGGCAGTCTGTTTTAAGGGGCAAAATTTTCGTATCAGATTCAAGCCATCGGATGGATTGAAAGTTCGCGTTAGGGGCCGTGTGACGACGTATGAAGCCCGTGGCGAATATCAGATCATCGTCGAATCGCTCGAACCCGTTGGCGAAGGTGCATTGGCCGTTGCGTTTGAACAGATCAAATCCCGACTTGCTGCCGAAGGCCTGTTCGACCTTGAGAGAAAACGGCCACTCCCGCAGTTTCCTAAGCGGGTCGGATTGATAACCTCCCCAAAGGGGGCCGCGCTGCACGACATCCTCACGATAATGGATCGCCGAGCTCGTTCGATCGACATTTTGTTGGTGCCGACCCTTGTTCAAGGTGAAAGGGCCGGTGACCAGATCGCCGCCGCGATTGAAAGAGCCAACGAATATAACCGCCGAATGGGCGAGCAACGAAGGATAGACGTGTTGATCGTTGGTCGCGGGGGTGGTTCGGCTGAAGACCTTTGGGCCTTTAACGAAGAGCGGGTGGCAAGGGTTATTCGAAGTTCTGAGATCCCTGTGATATCTGCTGTCGGCCACGAGGTCGACATAACGATCGCAGATCTGGCAGCCGATCTGCGAGCTCCGACGCCGTCCGCAGCAGCTGAATTGGTCGCCAAGGCCGAGGTTGAGATCGTTAACTATGTGACGCAGTTGTCCGCACGTATGATCAGATCCTCGGAGATACTCCTGCTTTCGGCCAGGACGGAGCTCCAATCGCTTGCAATGGCCCCCGTATTTGTTGAATTTCCCGCCCGGCTTCGGGAACTCAATTATGGCGTGGAACAGATGATGGCTGGCGCGTTCAACGTCGTCCGAGCAAAACTACGATCTGTCGCGGATGCGGCCGGGGAGGTTGCTTCACGCCTATCGCCGACGGAACTGAGCCAACGCGTCGGTCAAACGGTTCGCCGGCTCGCATTGGTCGAGCAAAAGATGTCCGTAGCTGCAATGTCAGGTGTTCGTGCCCGAGAGCATTCTGTTGATAACTCGATGGCAAGGCTTGATTCGATGTCACCGTTGCGGGTTTTGGATCGTGGATATTCGATAACACAATTGAACGACGGCCGCATACTCCGGGATGCTTCCGAAGCGTCAGTCGGCAGTTCGTTGTCGATCCGGCTGGCACGCGGACGTATCGAGGCGGAGGCCAGGCTCATCAAACGGGACGGGTGACTTTTGAGATGAATTCCGGGGGTAGAGGATTGAAGCGATGGCTATTTATCGGCACGGTGATTCTCACGTTTGCAGCCTGCGCTCTTATCGTCGGAGGGTGGCTATATTGGAGCCATCTTTCGACCACCCCGCAGTATTCCCTAGCACTTCTGATCGACGCCGCAAGGGAAGGCGATGAGGAGAAGCTCAACGAATTGGTGGACACCGATTCTGTCGTTGAAAACATGGTCCCCCAAGTGATAGGACAGGCCGCCGAACTGTACGGAAGAGGCCTTCCCAAAGGGATGCTGTCCAAGATCGCGCTGCTGACATCGCCATTGCTGCCGGGTATAAAGCAGAGGGTCAAAGCCGAACTGCCCGGGCTTCTGAAGCGCGAGGCAGAACCGCTCTTCGATGTGCCGTTTGCCGCGCTGGTCCTAACGGCTGATCGTTATCTTGAGATATCAATTGAAGGCGATGTGGCAAATGTGCGTTCGCGTCTTCCCGCACACGATTTCGAGTTCTCGATGCGGAGGCATGGGGACGTATGGCGGATCTCGAGTGTGCGTGATGAGGTTCTCTCGCGTCGGATCGCCGAGTCGATCGGGCAGCAGATAATTGGGCTGGCCGCCGACGGCGATCTGAAAAAGGCTGCCGAGTCACTCGGTGTAGAAGGGCTGGACAGCTTTATAAAGCGGGCAGAGGACCTGCTCCGTTAGATGAATTTCACATGATCAAGAGGTGATATGCCAAAGTCTTTTGAGGAATCGATAAACGAGCTGGAAAAGATAGTTCACCAACTTGAGGAGGGTGACCTTTCGTTAGAGGCCAGTCTCGAGCTTTTCGAAAAGGGTGTCAAGCTTTCGCGGGACTGCCGCGACCGTCTGACAAAGGCGGAGAGGCGGATCGAGGTCCTCATGAAAGACGCCGACGGAACGCTCCGAGCCGAGCCTCTGGAGGAGTAAGCAACGGCCGGCGTCGTACCCCTCCAATGGACGGCTGTAATGTCGCTATGCGGAAGCCCTACGGCTGCTCGGGTTTTTTCGGACGTGCCATCTCCCGCTGGGTCAGCAGATCGCAGGCCTGAAGAGCACCGGTCGGATCTATCGCCGAACGACCGACCTCGATGTGTCGGATCTTTCCTTCCTTATCGACAACGAACGTCCCGCGGTTTCCGTAACCGGATTGCTCATTATAAAGCCCATAAGCCTTCGTGACCTCACGCCGCCAATCACTTAAGAGCGGAAAGGTGACACCAAGCTGCTTGCCGAACTCGCGGTTCGAGGCAAAGCTGTCCATCGAAATGCCCAAGATCTGCGTTTCTGTTTCTTCGAATTTTGCGATATCAGACTGATACGCCTTAAGTTCCTGCGCTCAGCCGCCCGTAAAGGCGAGAACATAAAAGGCAAGTACGACATTCTTTTTGCCGCGAAAATCACTAAGTTTTATAGGTTTTCCGGCAGTGTCGTTGAGCGAGAAATCGGGAGCTTCGTCCCCGATCTTCAGGTGCGTGGTTGGCGCCGCGGGTGTCTGACCCAAAGCGCCGACCACAAGGATCAATCCGAGAGCGATTGAGAATAGATGTTTCATGATCAGATCGATCACCCCCAAGAAAGAAGAGTTCACATCCCGTGCCGTGTATCGTAGCACAATCGGATGTGAACTCTGAAACTAAACGAACGCCAGGAGCTCGCTAGTCCCGCGAACTGAAGATCGTCAGGATATACCAGAAAAGCAATGCGATGCCGGCAAATAGTGTCAAGGCGGCGGCGACATGTTGCCTCGTGTTGTATTGATGCAGTACCTGGGAGGTGTTGTAAAGTATCGCGGTCCCGGCAAAGGCGACCATGACAAATGCGAAGAGGCTGCCCAACGAGAACCCGAACAGAATGCTTGCCACGATGAATCCCAGGGCAGCAAAGCCGCCGATCGCAACGATGGGCCCGAGCCAAGAAAAATCGGCGCGAGTAATGAACACAGTGGCCGTAAGGCCCAGGAACAGCCCGAGTGTCGTGACCCCGGCTTTGAGAATTAGCGATCCATCGTTTGCATAGTAAGTGGCGATAAAAAGTAGCGGCACAAAGATTATTGCTTCAGCAATGACGAAGATCCCCAAACCCAGATACTGGGTAATATTGGACGCATCTGACAAAGCCCAACGGTTTGCAAGGAACGATACGCCCATAAATAACCCGAGCACGACCAGCCAGCCCATTCCCCCGCCACTGAATATAACGTTAGCGATCAGATGGGCCGCTCCGCTGGCGAAGAGAAATACTTCGACCGCGATAAACGCCAATATCGCGGCGGCAAGCAAAAGATAGGTTTTGCGGATGAACTCAGCACGTTGGGCCGGCAGTGCATCCGCTGCTGAATTGCCAAATGAGGTAGTGTATTCGTTCATAGTTCTTTACAGATCTTCGTAATTTAGATTGCCAAAACCGGCAAATGTTTGCCCCAGGGCGCTTAAATGTGATTATACCTGAAGTGTTCGCATAGGTGGAAGTACTTCATTCCTTTTCAAGGTCATACCGGAGTATGGTCTCGCCTTCCAGGATCTCGCCGGTCTCAAAAAATCCAAATTTCAGGTAAAAGGGCTTAGGTGAGTGCTCCCCCTCAACGCAAGATGTCAGAAAGTAACCGAGCTTGTCACGTGAGCGGATATGATCGACCACAAGTTCAAGGGCTCTCTTACCATATCCGAGACCCTGATAGCGCTGATCCATCATAAATCGCCAAAGGCAGATCGGCTCGTTAGGGTCGGATCCGGACACTTGCGTCCAGTCTTCGATCATCACGAAACCAACTGGCTCGTCTCCGGCATAGATCCCGCGAAACCATGCTTCGGGGTGAAAGTAAGCCTGGGCAATAGATTCGGCGTTCGAGGCGACATAGGCAGCCTGATCCGAGTGAACCCTGATGTCACAAAAGTCCCTAACGGTCTTGGCAGTTATTTCCCGAAGCGTGATCTCCATGCCGGCGTTCGTTTCATTTTCTGAAGTCACAATCTTTAAGACGAAAAGTGATATGTTGTTGATCAATTTAGGAAGTCCCGGAGATCTATTCAGGCGTCGGTTTCCCTGTCATCGGAACAAATCTCACGGGGATCGTTCTTCTTTCGGTTACACCTCGCCGGTTTCTTGTGATGATCATCATTTCCTGATGATCGGTGCCGACAGGTATTACCATCCGTCCGCCGACTGCGAGCTGTTCCACAAGGGCCTGCGGCACCTCGGGGGGAGCTGCGGTAACCACGATCGCATCGAACGGAGCATGTTCCGGCCAGCCCAGATACCCGTTTCCATGCTTTACCTTGACGTTATCGTAGCCGAGCTCGTCCAGAAGCCTAGCGGAACGCTTCGCAAGCTCCGGGACTATCTCGATGGTGTAGACCTCACGCGCGATCTCACCAAGTATTGCTGCCTGATACCCTGAACCGGTCCCGATCTCAAGCACTTTCGACTTCTTCGACACCCTTGCGATCTCCGTCATATACGCCACAATGTACGGCTGCGAGATAGTCTGGCCAAGCCCGATCGGCAGGGGCGAATCCCTATATGCTTCCCTGGCAAGCTGATCCGGGACGAAACGATGTCGCGGAACCCTGCGCATCGCCCGCAGGACGTTTCCATCTGTGATCCCGCGTTCGCGTATCTGGGTCTCGACCATCGCCTCACGCTCGCGACGAAACTGGTCCTGCCCCGTGGCCTCGACATCGTTTATCCGTGCATCGACTATTTCATTTACCTGCACAGCTTCGCCGCATGCGAGCGCGAGCGATAACAACATTGTCGTGAACACAATACGCTGGATCATTTTTTAATTTTAGAACAGCCCGAATCCGATTTCCAGAACGATATTTCAAAGAATTACTAAAAAAGGCCCGGCGGCAGATCTGCCTCCGGACCCCAGAAAACCATTTGATTTAGTCCGTTACTCAGCCTTGCCGACGGCCTTTGTAGCCTCGGCGGCTTCGGGCCGCGGCGCGGCGAGCCCGAGTTCCGGTGACCGCCAAAGGTTAGAAACCAGCAGTTCGCGGATAAAGGTCATTTCCTTTGGCAATCGGTCATAGAGCTTGAAGAAAAGATCGTCGTGGGTTGAGATCTCTTTGATCCACATATCGCGGTCGAGCTTCATTACCTTTTCGAAATCCTCTCGGCTGAAGTCGAGCCCCCTCCAATCCATATCTTCGTAACGCGGCATCCAACCGAGCGGCGTCTCGATGCCTTTGGATTTTCCATGAGAACGTTCGACGACCCACTTAAGAACCCGCATATTCTCGCCAAAACCCGGCCAGAGGAATTTACCGTTCTCATCCTTACGGAACCAGTTGACCGAGAAGATACGCGGCGGTTCGGGTATATTCCTGCCGAGATCCAGCCAATGTGAAAAATAATCGCCCATGTGGTAGCCGGCAAACGGGAGCATCGCGAAGGGATCTCTGCGAACCTCACCAATGTTTCCGAACGCGGCTGCTGTCATTTCAGAACCCATCGTTGCGGCCATGTATACGCCAAAAGCCCAGTTAAACGATTGCTGGATAAGCGGCACAACCGTGTTTCGGCGGCCTCCGTAGATAAATGCCGAAACGGGCACGCCTTTGGGGTTGTCAAAATGTTCGTCCACAACCGGACATTGCGTGATCGGAGCCGTGAATCGCGCGTTGGGATGGGCGGCCGGGGTTTCGCTGCCCGGGCTCCATGCGTTGCCCTGCCAGTCGATCGCGTGGGCGGGCGGATCGCCGTCCATTCCTTCCCACCAAACGTCTCCGTCGTCGGTCAGAGCGACATTCGTAAATATCGTGTTCTCCTTGATAGAATCCATCGCATTGGGATTCGTCGAGTAGTTCGTGCCGGGGGCCACGCCGAAGAAACCGGCTTCAGGATTGATGGCGTGCAGTTTTCCGTGTTCGTCCGGTTTGATCCATGCGATATCGTCGCCTACCGTGGTGATCTCCCAGCCCTCTTCGCGAAATTCTTTCGGCGGGATGAGCATTGCGAAATTCGTCTTTCCACAGGCTGACGGAAAAGCCGCACAGACGTAATCCTTTTGACCGCTGGGCGATCTAACACCTACGATCAACATGTGTTCTGCGAGCCAGCCTTGTTCACGGCCGAGCGTTGATGCGATCCGAAGCGCAAGACATTTTTTGCCCAAAAGTGCATTTCCGCCGTATCCAGAACCGTATGAGACGATCGACCGTTCCTCCGGAAAATGCACAATGTACTTATCCTTAGGATCAGGTGAACACGGCCATGCAACGTCGGGCTGGCCCTCGTGAAGCGGCATCCCAACGGAATGGAGGCAATGGACAAATTCACCGTCGCCGAGAGCGTCAAGGGCCTGCGTACCCATTCTTGTCATTATCCGCATATTCACCGCAACATAGGGCGAGTCAGAAAGCTGAACACCGAATTGGGATATGGGCGAACCTATCGGACCCATGCAGAACGGTATTACGTACATCGTCCGTCCGTGCATCGAACCCCTGAATTTCGGCGTAAGTATCGCCTTCATTTCCTTCGGCGCCATCCAGTTATTGGTTGGTCCGGCATCACCCTTTGAAAGCGAGCAAATGTAGGTGCGATCCTCTACACGAGCTACGTCCGAGGGATGCGACCGTGCCAAAAAACTGTTCGGGCGCTTTTCGGGGTTCAACCGGATGAAAGTTCCCGCGTCTACCATCTCCTGGCAGAGCCGGTCGTATTCTTCCTTCGATCCGTCGCAGAGGTGTATTGCATCCGGTTCACAAAGCTCGGCCATGTCGGTGACCCAGCGTTTGAGTTCTTCGTTCTTGATGTTTTCTGGAATGGTGTATTTAGCCATAACAAAGTGCCCGTTGGTACGGTAGTCAATTTCTAAAGTTTCGTATTGATTATACGGTCAATAAACGTCCAATCTTGAAAGTATTTTGCAAGATTATCATAAGATAAAGACAAAAGTTAACCCGAGCGTAAAAGATATCAACATAAACTGGTATGACCAATTAGAACGTTCGTGCTCAGATCATTCACTGGCGGTTATAGGTGTAATTCGACGGGTGTACTGCCGCACGGTGTGCAGAGCGACCGCGGTCAGTATGATGATTCCACCCGCTACCGCCCATAATGTCGGGACCTCGCCAATAAAAAGCAGCACCCAGATGGGGTTGATAAGCGGCTCAAGGAAGCCGATTATGCTGGCGTCAAGCGGACGAACACCGGCCGCGACTCCTTTTGTGAACAGTATGTAGGCTATCCCGATCTGAAAAACTCCCAAAAACGTCAGTGCCAGAAGGTCGTTGGTCGTTATTGCCGCGGGAGGAGATGATGCGACAAAGGGAACCATCACCAAAACGATGATAATGTTTCCGTAGAAGACCGATACCGCCGGATTCCGCTGAAGTACCCGTGGATGCCGGAGCATTATGAAATAAAGGCCGAAGCAAAGGCCGGAGACCAGCCCCGCGACGTTTCCTGCGAATGGATCTGGTGCCGTAGCCGAGGACACATTATTGAGAAAAAAGAGCGACATCCCGCCTACACAAAGCACTACGGTCACGAGATCGCGAATATGAAACGCCTCGCGAATTATGAACGGGGCCAGGATGAGTACATAGACGGGCGCGGTGTATTGCAGAAAGATCGCGTTTGCCGCCGTTGTGTTTTTTGTTGAATATACAAAGGAAGTTAGCGTTGCCGCATATAGCATTGACGCAACCAGTGTGTAACGGTCTGGGGCCAGCCCTTTCTTGTAAGTGAACAGGGTGACTACCAACGCAGCAAAGAATGACCGGCCTAGGTTTACCGAGAACGCATCCAGCGTCGTCAGCTTTATAAAAAGGCCGCCCGTGCTCCAGAGAAGCACAGCGATGACCACCAGAAGAACGGGAGAAATTGGTGCCTTGTTTTCAGACACGGGTCAATCCTGGTCCACTTTTCCTTCCTTCGGAGCCTTTGCCTAGTCGCCCGAAACGGCCGACGCGATCGTATCGCGAAGTTTCTTTGCCGATGTGGTCGCGGGTTCCAGTTCGGCGTCCTCTACGTTGCCTCGGATCTTCTTTCCAAAGACAGCATTCCATGGCGGAATGACAATGGTTACATTTCCGGTCGCTTTAGCCTGACAGGCAAGCCGCAGAAAAGGCTTCTCTATCTCAGGCTGGTTATAGCCAAAGACCTTCATCTGCTTTCGTTCACGCGACGATGGCGACGAGAGTTTTTCCGGTCCGCCAATCACACCTACCCAGCACGTCCCGCACGAAGCCGACGTGCATTCGATCGGGACCGGCCCGTCCCAGCATCGGGAGTCGAGTGATTGCCAGTCCCTGGAGTGGTCCTTTTGCGACGCTGAAGCGATCTCTTCTTCGTTTATGATCTTGAATTTACCTTCTGACGCAAACGCCGTAAAGGTTACGGAAAACTGCTTGTCCACTGTACGGAGGAATCCAAGAAGCCCCTGCGAATCGTCCTTGGCTCGTTCCGTCACGATCTCGTTGGGCGATCTGGACATAATGCCGGTCGGATTCTGAACGATCCCGGGTGCGGCCCTCAGTTCGTCGAAGCCGGTTTGAACCAGCGTCATCAGCCCGACCGCTGCGATGCCGAGCGTTAGGTCCTCCGTTGTTTTTGCGTCGGATGCCACCACCTTTGCTATCGACCGTATCTCGTCCGCAAGATCCCCGGCCGGGGCGTCGTCACTTGCCCTTGCGACGACCGCCGCCTTCGTTTGCGGCCAAAATCGATTGCCGTAAAGAAAGCGGTGCGACGTATCGATCTTGTCGAGGAGTCCAAAGTCACCTTCCATTGCGATTCCTCTCATAGACTGGGCGAGATCTTCCGCCGATTCCAGATGCCGCACCAGGTCGAGAGGATAAAAACGAAACCAGACCTGAGTCGCGACCCGGTCAACTTCATGAATGTCCGCGGAGATCGACTCTATCACCGAAATCCAGTCCGATTCAGAATATTTTTCGAGAGCTGTTAAAAAAGTACTGTGCATATGCTACCCATGCCAAGCGAACGCAAACTGATATTTAAGCAAATTAAACAGCGGGCGACAAACACGACCTCAAGCTCGTGAGACGAGATCAGAAGGCTTCGACAGAATCCATATAGGCGGAATAATTTCGGGTCATTTCGTCGAGCGAATCGCCGCCGAATTTTTCCCGCATGGAGTTTGCCAGTACTATCGCGATCATCGATTCTCCGATGACACCGGCTGCGGGAACCGCCGTGATGTCCGAGCGTTCAAACGCTGCAAGACTGGATTCCTTCGTGTCTACATCGACCGATTCCAGCGGCTTTCTTAGGGTCGATATCGGTTTCATATACCCGCGAACGCGAAGTTCCTCGCCGTTGGTTATCCCACCTTCAAGTCCCCCGGCCCGGTTCGTTCGTCTCGCGAATCCGGAGGATGTATCCGACCCGCGATCTTTATCCTTCCAGAATATCTCGTCATGGACTTCGGAGCCCGGCAATCCTGCGTTCGCTACACCACTACCGATCTCGACAGCTTTGACGGCGTGAATAGACATTACCGCACGGGCGATCCGGCCATCGAGCTTGTCCTCCCACGAGGTATGTGAGCCTAGTCCGACCGGGACTCCACGTGCTACGACCTCAAAAATACCGCCCAGTGTGTCGCCATTTTTCTTGGTTTCATCGATATGCATGATGATCTGTGCCTCAGCGAGCGGATCCGCACAGTTGATCAGGGAATCTTCAGGTATCTCACAGATGGCCTCCCATGTAGCTGCAAGCGGCGACGCAGGAACGGCCCCGAGTTTGACCACATGGCTGCGTAACTCAATACCAAAAATTGCAAGCAACTGTTTCGCGACAGCACCGGCGGCCACACGCGAAGCGGTCTCGCGTGCGGATGCACGTTCGAGGATGTCGCGGAGATCTCTGGCCTGATATTTTTGCCCGCCAGCAAGGTCGGCGTGGCCGGGCCGCGGCCGAGTTACCGTTCGCGGATTTTGTGGTTCTTTCGTTAGAGGCTCGGCCGACATCACATCTTTCCAATGAACGAAATCCTTGTTCTCGATAAGAAGAGCGATCGGCGAGCCCAATGATCTTCCGTGGCGGACACCTGACAAGATCCGAACCGTATCTGATTCGATCTTCATCCGCCCTCCTCGGCCATAGCCCTGCTGACGTCGCCAAAGTTCGCGGTCGATGGCCGATTTGTCGATCGGCAGACCTGCCGGCACACCCTCGACTATCGTGACAAGGGCTGGCCCGTGCGATTCGCCAGCGGTTGTAAATCGGAAATGCATAGTTTTGTCGTTCATCGATGTCCGGCAGAAAAACAAGAAAGAAACTAATCAGTCCTGGCCAGTTTCTAGCTATTTCTTTTCCGAACGTTTTCTGATGACAATAAGCCCGATGCTGCTCAGGATCAGCAAACCTCCGACCATCGTCTGCGGTGGCAGCTTTTCGCCAAGAAAAATGTTCCCAACAACAACAGCGATCAATGGCGTTACCAACGAGATCATCATTGCCTGCGTTGATTCGATTCTAGCCAAGAGCCAGTAATAAAGCCAAAAGGCCGCGACCGTCCCAGCGATCGAAAGGTAGAGCACCGAGCCCACCGCACGGAGTCCCCAGTTGTGGACAAAAGGAGAACCTTCCGCCACGAGTGCATATACGATCAAGGGCGGCAGTCCGCAAACCATCTGTGTAAATACGATCACGGCCGGATTAATGCCCACGGCCCGTGCCTTGACCAGTATCGACGCCTGTGCGGCACAGTAGGCACCGACGACAATGGCGACCGAGCCGACAAATGCTAACGTGCTTTCTACGCGCAATTGGTCAACAAAGATCACCGCCACGCCGCCGATCCCGATCAGCACTGCGATTATCTTTAGCGGGGTTATCCGTTCGGCGGGCAGAAATATCCATGCCAGCGCGAGGCCAAAAACCGTTATGGTCGCCTGCAAAACGGCTGCGAGGCCGGATGTGATGTATTGCTCGCTCCAAAATACCGTACTGTAATTGATAGTGAACTGAAGCAGGCCGGTAAACGCCATAAGCCGCCACTGTGCCCAATTTTGCGGCCAGGGCGTTTTGAGGATGTAAATTATAGGAAGCAGCATCATCGCCGCCAACACAAAACGGGCAACGGCGAAGGTTATCGGGGGCAGGTCCTCAAGCCCGATCTTTATGAATATCCACGTGGTGCCCCAGATCAAGCACAGGATGACCCAAACGATGCTCTTCATTCCTGTCGAGTGCTTCGGCACATTCCGGTCTCCGTACATTCACCTAGTTGCCGATTTTGGGCCGGATCCAAAGACCGCAGCCGAAAGGCCGCACAAAGATAACTAGTTTCGTTCATAGAAACTGAGCCGGGTCTCCCCCTGTTTCAATATCCGCCAACGTCTGAGGTGTCCGACGGCGTCCGGCAGCTCCGATTTTGCATGGTGCTCCACGATCAATTTTCCGTGTTCGTTCAGCATTGGGCTGGCGGCTCGGCCAAACTCGTGCAACACCGGCGAATAGTTCATTGCATAGGGAGGGTCAAAAAACACAATGTCCCATCCGGTCTCGTGGCTGCGGCCGGTGAAATTTTCGGCCGAAAGCGCCAGCACTTCGGTTTGGCTCTCCGGGATCTCTAGTATGTCTAGATTTTCCTCGATAAGAGCACAGGACCGCCGAGAGCGGTCAACAAATGTTGAATGTGCAGCACCGCGCGAAATGGCCTCGATGCCGACGGCCCCGGTTCCGGCACAAAGGTCCAAAAACCGCATATCGCCGCTGATAAGAGGGGCCAGAATATTGAAGAGCGACTCGCGAAGCCTGTCGGAGGTTGGCCGAGTTTTGTTGTCCGCCGGGCTCTTTAGCACACGGCCCCCGTATGTGCCCGCGATAATTCGCATGACTCTATCCTATCCCAGAGAGCCGGTATTTTGAATCGTTCCTGACGCAACGGATGAGTTCTTTTGTCTCCTTTGTCGGCGGTTTCTCGGCAAGCAGCAATTCGGCTTCACGACGGGCTGCCTCAAGTATCTCTATGTCCCGGACGATATTGGCCAGCTTGAACACATGGATCCCGGATTGGCGGGTGCCGAGTATCTCACCTTCGCCGCGAAGTTCGAGGTCTTTCTCGGCGATCTTGAAACCATCGCCGGTTTCCTCCATTATGCCGAGCCGTTCCTTTGCAACGGCCGTTTTTTTGTCACCCGTCATCAGCACGCAGTAGCTCTGCTCGGCGCCGCGGCCGACACGTCCGCGAAGTTGATGGAGCTGTGAAAGCCCGAACCGCTCTGCATGTTCGATAACCATGATGGAAGCGTTCGGGACATCGACGCCAACCTCGATCACGGTTGTGGAAACCAAAATATCCAGCTCACCCTCTACGAAGGAACGCATAATCGCTTCCTTTTCGTTCGCCTTTAGCCTGCCGTGCATTAGCCCCACCCGGCGATGGCGGAAAATGCGGTCGCGTAGCTCGATAAACATCTCGGTCGCGGCCTTAAGGTCAAGTTTCTCGGATTCCTCGACCAACGGATAAACAACATATGCCTGGCGGCCGAGCTTCAGTTCGCGTTCGATCCCCTTGTAGACCCCGACACGCTTATCCTCGCCGACAACAACCGTCTTTACGGGGGTGCGGCCGGGCGGGAGCTCATCGATAACTGAAACGTCCAGATCCCCATAGACCGTCATTGCCAGCGAGCGGGGGATCGGGGTCGCGGTCATTACGAGCACGTCGGGGTTGAACCCGAGCCCCTTCAAAGCGGCCCGCTGAAGCACGCCGAACCGATGCTGTTCGTCGATCACGGCCAGGCCTAGGTTTTCAAATTCAACCGCCTCCTGGATAACGGCGTGGGTGCCAATTAGGAGATGTATTTGGCCGCTTCGCAGTGCTTCGTACGCTTTACGCTTTTGAGCCGCCCGCATGGAACCGGTCAGCAGCGCAACCCTGTAACCGGTGTCTTCAAAAAAACGCTCGGCGTTACGAAAGTGTTGTTCGGCAAGTATTTCGGTTGGGGCCATCAAAGTCGTTTGATAGCCGTTTTCGATCGCCGCAAATATCGCTATAAAGGCTAGAACGGTCTTGCCGCTGCCGACATCGCCCTGTATCAGGCGGTTCATCGGTTCGTCAGAGGTCATGTCGTCGAAGATCTGCTTCACTACGCGGCGCTGGGCGTTAGTAAGTCGAAAGGGAAGAAGTGCGGCGATCCGCTTTTTAACCAAATCATTTATTTCGACGATCGCACCCTTAGCTTCCTTCTTCCGCTCGCCGCGAAGCAATTGCAGGCCGAACGATAACCAGAAGAACTCTTCAAAGATCAACCGCCTGTGGGCCTCACTCCGAAAAAGTTCGTAGTCCGAGATCCGCTCCTTCTCTTCCGGAAAATGAATTCTCCTGACCGCTTCGCCGCGGGATAAGATCCTATTCCGTTCGAGCGTTTTTGCGGGAAGCGGATCAGGCAATCCCGCAAGATCGACTACGTTCAGGACAGAATGAATGATCTCACGCAACCGTTTTGTCAAGAACGGGCCGAGCTTTCGATAGACGGGAACGTTCCTGGCTGTGTGGATCGTCGCGAATTCCGGCGTGGGCTGGTCCATCGCTAGACCGCGATCTTCGGCTGATGTCTTCACGTCAGTTTCTTCAACGACCGGTTCTGCGTTTTTCAACAGATCGTCGTCGTTCAAGCCTTCGGGAAGTATTTCGATCTCCTCGGGTTTGGCAACCTTCAAAAGAAATGTGCTCCTTCGCTCGTCCCATGACCATTTCCCGTGTACAACGATAGAAACACCACGGGCAAAGCGTTGGCTGTAATGTTCGATAATGGGTGCTGCTCTCTTCCCGGAAATGAACCACATCACGACGACGGGCTTTCTTACCCTTTCGCGGTCCCCGCCTGTAAGCTCAAAAATGTAAAGGGGGGGCTTTCGCGGGTCGCGGTTCTTTCCCACCCGCACAGCACCGGAAGACCGGATCATAAGTTCAACCGATGCCTCAAGGCCATCGGAAAGCTCGTCTATCGGAAGGAAATTCGACCGGTCCTCGTATCGAGCGGGGTAGTAGGAAAGGAGATCATTGATGGTCACATCTTCAGCCGGCCGTCCGGAGTAGGCTGCGAGAGCAACGGCCAGTTTGCGGGCCAACGTGGAGGACAGGTGTACGGCCGGCTCGCGGTAAAGTTCGAGTATCGGTGTGTCTGCCGGGATAGCCATTTGCGACGTCCCTAGCATAGCAGAATCAGGCTGCTTTCACGCGTTTTGCCGGGGAACACGGGTAGGCGGAGCAAACAAAAAGGGAAACAGGCTGCTGTAAGCCTGTCTCCCATAGTTTGAGGAGGAAGATCTTGGACTAGCCAAGTTCCGCGATGTGACGGGTCAGCCGCGACTTGTAGCGAGCAGCGGTGTTCCTGTGCAGGATCCCCTTGTTCACCATTTTATCGATGATGGAGACCGTCGGGTTCAGAAGCTCCGTGCTCTGAGCCTTGTCTGCCGCAGCGAGTGCCGCTCGCAACTTCTTGACCTGTGTGCGAAGTCGGCTCCGGTTGCTCCGGTTTATCGCGTTTCGCTTGGCATTCTGCCGTATCCTTTTTTCTGCCGATTTATGATTAGCCATTTTTTACAATAATTCCCAGACAAACGACAATCCAGGGAAACCTCAGATTCTAGCCAATGGGCCGATGCAAGTCAAGCGTCCCATCAGGCCTCAACCCGCACCGCGAACGAATAGATCAGGTCGACGATCAGCACAAAGATGGGCGGATAAAAGATGAACTCAGGCTGGAGTGTGTTTGCGAACATGGTCGGTACAAGCACCGAGACGACGTTCACATGGCTGCCGATCAGCAAACCGCCGATAAAACTCCCTGCCGTGCCCGCCAGTAAGATACCAAAAACGGTGAGCCTTGAGTAAGGCTTGGTCGCCGGCTCCGATTCCTCAAATATCGAATCGTGGAGTTCGTCCTCGTGATAGGTAAAACGCTCAATCCCATCACGTATTCGGCCGTAAAGATGAATAACACCCGCAACAAACAGCGAAACGAGAACGATCTTTCCGATGACCGCCGAATTAACGAAGACCTGCGGTTTTGAGATCGTCACGAGAAAGATCGATACGAACAACGCGACCAGTGGAAAAATAAGCCTCTGCAACTCCATAGCTTCGCGCCTTTCCGCGGCTATCATCCGATCGATGATCTCGTTATAGCGATGCTCATAGACCAACTGGCGCCAGCGGCGGGCGTGGCTGTTGGACGATGTGAACACGGAATCGCCGTTCTGAGCGGATTCGAAACGAGCGCGGAGCAGCTTCTTGTCATACCGCGCACGCTCTCTGGGGTTTCCAAGGACCTCATACGCTTCGGCGATCGCCGCAAATGCCCTTGCCGTCTCCTCGGAGCCGTTGTTCTTATCGGGATGAAGCTTGCGGGCGAGCCTACGGTAAGCCGATTTGATCTCACTGTTCGTCGCCTTCTGCGAGGTCTTGAGAATATCGTAATAGTTGGTCATCTGGGATTGCTGCCCGAATCGAGAGAGCGTGTGAGGCCCGGCAAAATACCTACCCGGACACCGAAATTATAACATAAATTGGACTGCGGCTGGCAGCTTTGCGTTGTATCAATACCGTTGCTGGTCTATCTGGAAACTGATGGGCTCGGCCCCGGAAAGCTTGACGGCGTCGAGAACCCGTACGACATCTCCATATGAGACCTGTCGCGGTGCACTTATAAAAACTGTCCGCTCCCGATGCCCGTCAACAACTCCGTCCACCGACTTTCCATTTTCATCTCGGAGGCGAAAAACCTCGGCGAGCCTTTTCACAAGACCTCCGGTGTCATTGGCGGAGGCATTGAGAGCCTCGGTATTGAGAGAAAGCGAGAGGTCGTTCCCGATAGAAACTATCAGCGTGTCGGGGTGGGGTTCGACCCCTTTGGTGTTTTTGGGTTCGGCCGGTATTTTAGCTTTAAAGCTGGCGGGGCTTACAGGCGTGATCACCATAAAGATGATAAGCAGGACCAACAGTATATCTATCAGCGGCGTGACGTTCATTTCGGCTCTCGGCATCTCAATATCCTCCTTTTTGGGATTAGACACCGATGTCGTGGGAATGTTCCCGATTTCAACAGAAATTGGATCACTGATCGGGTAAACACCGCTCCGATCCCGACCCTTTGTTTCCTTGAACGCAAATTCATAGCAAAAAAGCTGCTGTTGTCCTCGCAGTTGAGACGGTTCGTAGAAAAGGTTCCCCGCATCGTTCCCCGAGTGAACCCCGTCGCAGAATTGAGACGAGGTGAGACGCTGGGTTGGGACGGATGTACCAAATTTCCCCATTTTTTGTGTTCTTTTACCGATATTTGTCTCATTTTGTGCATTAAAATGTCCAAAGTGAGACAG
>CALMAH010000039.1 GCA_937859595.1 uncultured Acidobacteriota bacterium
GTAGCGAAATTCCTTGTCGGGTAAGTTCCGACCTGCACGAATGGCGTAACGATCTGGAAGCTGTCTTAACGAGGGACACAGCGAACTTGTAGTACCGGTGAAGATGCCGGTTTCCCGCATCTAGACGGAAAGACCCCGTGCACCTTGACTACAACTTGATAGTGATTTCGGGCATGTAATGCGCAGCATAGGTGGGAGGCTTTGATGTCAGGCTTTTGGGCTTGGCGGAGCCATCGGTGAGATACCACCCTTTGCATGTCTGGACTCTAACCTCGAACCGTTATCCGGTTCAGGGACATTATCAGGCGGGTAGTTTGACTGGGGCGGTCGCCTCCTAAAGAGTAACGGAGGCGCTCGAAGGTTGGCTCAGGCTGTTTGGAAATCAGCCGAAGAGTGTAAACGCATAAGCCAGCTTGACTGCGAGACATACACGTCGAGCAGGTACGAAAGTAGGAGTTAGTGATCCGGCGGTTCCATATGGAAGGGCCGTCGCTCAACGGATAAAAGGTACGCCGGGGATAACAGGCTGATCCTGCCCAAGAGTTCACATCGACGGCAGGGTTTGGCACCTCGATGTCGGCTCATCACATCCTGGGGCTGAAGAAGGTCCCAAGGGTTCGGCTGTTCGCCGATTAAAGTGGTACGTGAGCTGGGTTCAGAACGTCGCGAGACAGTTCGGTCCCTATCTGGTGTGGGCGTAGCAGAATTGAAGGAATCTGTCCTTAGTACGAGAGGACCGGGATGGATCCACCTCTAGTGTACGAGTTATCGCGCCAGCGGTAGCGCTCGGTAGCTATGTGGAGCATGGATAAACGCTGAATGCATCTAAGCGTGAAGCCAGACCTGAGATTAGTTCTGCCCGTGAGACTCCTGGAAGACCACCAGGTTGATAGGCTGGAGATGTAAGTGCAGTAATGTATTTAGTTGACCAGTACTAATTGTCCCAAGGCTTGACCATAAAATTTGTTGACAAGCAAATTTTTCAGTTCAAGCAGCTCGTAGGAAATACTGCATATATTCAGTTTTCAGATATCAAGTTTTGAAAAGTTTTAGGCAGATGTCGGCATTAGGTCGGCGATCGGCAGCAGCAGTAGGCAGGTGCAGTAATCTGCCGACAGCCCTCTGCCCACTGCTAACCATTTTTCCGGTGATTGTATCGACAGGGTCACACCCGTTCCCATCCCGAACACGGAAGTTAAGCCTGTTGGAGCCGATGATACTGCAGCTTTCAGTTGTGGGAAAGTAGGAAGTCGCCGGATTCAAATAGAAAAGCCCGTTCAGTTGTTGAGCGGGTTTTTTGTTTTGCTGGATCGGCTTACCTAGCGGTTTACGAATGGGCTATCTCGCCTTCAGCGGTTCGACAGTCGTCGCATGTGAACGCGGGCTCGTCGAGGCCTCGTTCGATCTGGCGGTTTACTGACGCAAGCGTTTCGTCATCGATGAACAGCGGCCGATTACAGTATTGGCACGCAACTTCGTGCGGATTTTGCGAGGTTAGTGTCAGCGATACCGATCCCGGGTCGTCGAAACGGTCTGCATCAAATTGTGCTCGTGATGTGGTCATAACAGATCTCGACTATGAGCACAGTTTAGCACAATAAATGGGTTCCGTTCGATAAGGTGGCATGGTAAATCGGCTGCGATGTGGTCGCAAAATAAGAAGAAGCCCCAAAATCAGATCTCTGAGACTCAATTATAGAGTGCTTTCCGCGGGTTGTTGACGGCCGGGCCGGCTCGCCATTTTGTCTCAAACAATACGTGTTATGAACCCGGAGGGTGTGCGTCCTTTAGTTCCTTGAGTACACGTTCGGCGTTTGTCCGATAGCGGCTGTCAGGATTCCTTTCCAGCATCATGGTCAAATACGCTTCAGCATCCTCGCGAAGTTTTTCAGGGTTATAGCGTTCGCGTTCACGCGCGATCGTGAGATCCACTTTTTGTCGTCCTTCATTGCGCGAAAGGTAATAGCTGCTCATCCCGGCGAGATAAAGAAACTCGTCCATTTTTGAAAATTCAGGATAGGCAGCCAGGGTCTCCTCAAATCGAAGCAACACCTGTTTATAAGCCCTGCGTGCAGGCCCGAAGGCCTGCCAAGCAACGTCGAGATTGAGCTTCGCGTCGGCCTCGAGCAGCGGGTCATGGTCAATAGCCTGCTCGATGTTCCGTTGAGCGGCAACGCCGGCCGTTAGCAGCATTGTAAGGGCGAAAGCGATCGTTAGATTCTTGTACATGATTCTCGTCTGATCTAGTTTGATGCTCGATATTTCCCGATGATTGCCTCAAGCTTCTTCGCCGTTTTCTCGGGCCAGTGGTCTGGCTGCGTAAAGATCGCGTTTTTCGTAGCACCGGCGAATTGATTGGGCGTTTCCTTGGCGGCAACGCGTTTGACGGCATCTTTCAGTATAAGCTGGGCGTTGCGGACGTTCTTGTTCAGGTATTCGACGACCATATCGATCGTGACGTCGTCGTGGCCTTCGTGCCAGCAGTCGTAGTCCGTGACCAAGGCGAGCGTCGCATAGGCGATCTCGGCCTCGCGGGCAAGCTTTGCCTCCTGCAAATTCGTCATGCCGATGATGTCCATGCCCCATTGGCGATAGACCATCGATTCGGCCTTGGTCGAGAAGGCCGGGCCTTCCATGCAGAGATAGGTGCCGCCGCGGTGGACCTTTACGCCGACCTCGTTGCACGAGGCTTCGAGGATATCGCCGAGTTCATTGCAGACGGGATGTGCAAACGTTACGTGGCCGACGATGCCTTCGCCGAAGAAGGTCGATTCCTTCGCCCGGGCACGCGTCCGGTCAAAGAACTGGCTCGGGATGACCATGTCGGTCGGGGCATATTGCTCCTGCAGCGAGCCGACCGCCGAAACCGAAAGGATATATTCCACGCCCAAGAGCTTCATCGCGTAGATGTTCGCCCGGTAGGGCACCTCCGTCGGCGTGAACTTATGCCCGCGAGCGTGCCGCGGCAGAAAGGCTACCGTTACACCATCAAGCTCGCCAATGATGAACGCATCCGACGGCGAGCCGAACGGCGTCTCCACCACCTGCTCACGAACATTTTCCAACTCTGGCATCTGGTAAAGCCCGGAGCCCCCGATTATTCCAATTGTTACTTGTTCCATTTAATTAAGCGAAAACTAGTCGGCCTTTCGGTTCGGGAATTGTCCGACCGATCTCACGTGCGGTCTCGATCCATTCACGGACGATCACCTCCGCGTTCGCAAGGGCCTCTTGATAAGTGGATCCATCAGCCATGCAGCCCGGTAGTTCGGGGACTTCGGCAATAAAGGCCTCATCCTCTTTACTCCAATAAATGATAATCTCGAATTTACCCATCCAATTCGACAGCTTTTATTTTTCCATTATTCTCAATCAAACGACAAATCGGGGACTCAAAATCGTGATAAAACAGACACATCCAGTTTTCTTTAACCGCTTGGGGAAGTGTTTCTTTTTTGAATGCCAGAGTTTCGGTCGGGTAGAGGTCGTAGCCCATGATCCACGGCAGCGGAAGGTGGTGGTGGGTCGGGATGAGGTCGGCAAAGCCGTAGAGCGTTTTGCCGTCGCGGTCGAGCCGCCAGGTCTGCATCGTTTCGGAGTGCCCGCGGATGGTTTGGAGTTTGAGGCCGGGAACCGGTTCGTATTCGTCCGGCATCGTTTCAAGCTGGCCGGTTTCCTGCATAGGCCGCCAGTTTTCCGGCAGATAGCTTGCCCGGTCGCGTTCGTGAGGCGATTCGGCGTGATCGAGTTCGCGTTTGGAAACGAGATAACGAGCGTTTGGGAATTGGGGGGCAGCTGATCTGGGGAGAACCACCCCGTCCGCCGAAACGGCGTCCACCCCTCCTTCGTAAGGAGGGGAGTGTTCAAGAATAGTGTTTCCGCCAGCGTGGTCGAAGTGGAGGTGGGTGTTGATAACGATGGTTATGTCCTCCGGGCGGCAGCCTGTTTTCTCAAAAAGCGTTCTGGCAAAAGGCCGTTCGCGGCGGATGCCGTAGATCTTCGTTTCCTTCTCGGTCCATTTTTCACCGATACCGGTTTCTATCAGCACCTTTTCATTGCCGGTGTCGATAAATACACAGTTCATCTGCTGTTTGATCCGATTGAGTTCGTCCGGCGGACAAACTCGCTCCCAAAGAACGCGAGGGACGACACCGAACATCGCCCCTCCGTCCAACCAAAATTCCGTATCCGGAATTATCTCAATTCGAAAGCCACCAAATTCCATTAATGCCCATGCCCGTCATCAATGCTGTGCCCGTCGGGCAGCGGAATACCCGGCTGCTGTCGATTCTTCAATGATTCCTGGATCTGTTCCTCAGTGATCTCAGGCACCTGAAAGTCTTCAGGGATCTGAATGTTGTGCCTCGCGACTATGTCATTTATCAGCTTATCACGCCTCTCTTCCTCAAGCTTTTGACGGACAAAGTTGCGGATGGGGACCTCGCGGCCAAACGGATTCGAATCGTCCTTGACACCGGTAGAAATAAGGACGTGGCGGACATCATAGGTCTGCTGTTTTTCACCGTCCTCACCTTCGGTCTCTTCCTTTTTTTCGAGCTTAATGATATGAAAGCCAAAATCGCTTTCTACCAGATTCGGCGAAACCTGGCCGGGTTCCAATGCGAGCGAAGCTTCCTCAAAGGGTTTTACCATCTGGCCGACACGGACCTTTTCATAAAGACCGCCTCGCTTCTTGCCCTCTTCCCCCATGTCGTTCCCGGGATCGTCGCTGAACTCGTTTGCCAGCGAGGCAAAATCTTCTCCTCCCTTAGCGCGGGCGAGGATCTCCTCTGCCTTGTTTCGCTTTTCTGTGACGTCGTATTCCGGGTTTTCCGCTATATATTTGTCGATGTCCTCGTCCGTCACCTTTACCTTCTCGGCAACGTTTTCCGAATAGATTCGAGCAAGGAACTGAGCTTGCTGCAATTTAACTTGCAGATTTACACGATTTCGAAGATCGTCCGATATTTCTCCGCGACCGAGTTTGTCGTTGTACTCCTGGTCATAAATGCTCATCCGCGCAAAGAAATCCTTTGCCTGCTCCATCTCTTCTTCCGAGATCTCACGGTCTTTCATTGCGGGGTTAGCTTCTTTGAGCAGCGTCACCTTGGTGTCGAGAAATCTCTGAAACGCCAGTTCGTTATCACGCTTACCCAGCCCGATCGTATCTTTCACGCGGTCGAAAAACCCGCGATCGGACTGGTCGTCTCCGGACCAGAAGGCCTTCACCTGATCTTCCTGGATAAAGCCGAATGGCGGCATCGGCCCCTTGTCGGCATTAAGTTCTTTGTCATAGGTCGTGGCCGTGACCTCTTGACGGATATTTACCAACTCCTGACGATATGGCTGTTTGAGAGCGATGCCTTCCTGCTGGGCCTGGCTGGCAAAAGCCAGCAACTGTTTCAGGTTCTCGAGCTGCTCTTTGCGTGCCTTTTCGTCCTCACCAAGACGTTTAAGGGCAATGGGATTTTGTTTTGCCACGTCCGCGATCAGGACATTGATCTCTTCCTGCGAGATACCGCTGAAATCGCCGCCGGCCTTTAGTGCGACCTTGTTTTTCCATAGCACGAGTCCCGCGCCGATACCCACAACGACCAAGACCAGGATCAGGGCTTTTGTTAAATTACTCAATGTTCGAACCTCACGTTTAAGATGCCCGCTCTGCTAATGCAGAACGGGAAAAATGCCAAACCACCATCATAACAAAACGATGTGTGATGAACTAGGATGCGGGCGGGTTTTTCTCGGTTTGCACCAATTCCAAAAGGACCCCATTTGTCGAACCCGGATGAACAAACGCGACCAGGCATCCTTCGGCTCCGATCCGCGGTTTTTCGTCGATCAGCCGAATATTATTTTGCTTTAATCTGGCGAGCGACGCCTCGATGTCGTCAACCTCAACTGCGATGTGATGTATGCCGCCGCCCCGCTTTTCGAGAAACTTCGAGATAGGTGAATCGTCCGATGTTGGCTCAAGCAGTTCGATGCGGCTTTCGCCAATAGGGAGCATCGCAACCCGCACCTTTTGATCTTCGACCACTTCGGTGTGGACGCTCGACATTCCGAGCGCATCTTCCCAGAATTTGAGAGCTTCGGCAATGTCCTTTGTTGCGATGCCAAGATGATCGATCTTCATAGTCATGTTCGGTACTTTCGCGGTCCGGATCTATATTCCACTTACTTCACCTGGGGCGGTCCTACTGTTTCGCGCCGCTTAGCAAACTTTCGACCGCCGAATAAGGATCTAACTTTTTCTCGGCGACGTCGCGTGAAAGGCCTTCAAGACGCTCGCCGGCCCCATTTCCCGAGAGCAGGTCGGCCAGCAGGCGCTCGCGCAGCAGCTCCAGCAGCCGCCATTTGGCGATCGCCCGTTTTCTGATCTTCGCGGATCGGTGCTCGGAGGCATTGAAAGCAGCATAACGCTCGATAGCCGCCGAAAGATCCTCGATGCCCTTGCTTTCCGTAGCCACGGTCTTTACTATCGGCGGATCCCACATATCGGGGCGGTGTGCAAGCGAAAGCAGTGCCTCGAGTTCCTTTTGTGTCCGGATAACGCCTTCGCGGTCTGCCTTGTTGATAACGAAAACGTCGCCGATCTCCATGATACCGGCTTTGATCGCCTGTATATCGTCTCCCATGCCGGGAACCAAAACGACAACCGAAACGTCTGCCGCCTTTACGATCTCGACCTCGTCCTGGCCGACGCCGACCGTTTCGACTATCACCTTGTCAAAGCCGGCCGCGTCCAGGATGGCGACGGCATCCACTGTGGACCGCGAAAGGCCGCCGAGATTGCCGCGGGTCGCCATCGAACGGATGAAGACATTCTTGTCCGTCCCGAGAGCCGACATCCTGATCCGATCACCAAGTATGGCACCGCCCGAAAAAGGGCTTGAAGGATCTACAGCGATGATGCCGATCTTCTCGCCATGATCTTTATAGTGGAGAGCAAGTTTATCGACCAGCGAGGATTTACCGGCCCCGGGCGCACCCGTGATGCCGACAACGAGGGCCTTTCCGGTATGCGGGAATATAGCCTTCATCAGCCCGGACGCTCCCGGGCCTGTGTCCTCGACCAACGATATCGCCCGTGCAACTGCACGCGGTTCGCCGGCCAGGACCCTTTCAATAAGATCGCCTTGTAACATCAGCTAGTCCGGCTTTGGAACGAATCGCAACAGCTTAAGCTTTCCGTCCTGCCATTCGAAATAGTGGTCGCCGGAGGGTTTATCGGCCGCCGACTCGTCCTCTGCTTCATTCATTCCCGGTATGCCTCGTAATATGAGCAAGCGGCTATTACGTCGAAATTCAAGAGGGTTCTCAGGAAACGTCGCATCGGTGTAACCAACACCAAAGGCGACCAATTCTTCCGGCCAATAGACCCGGCCGGTGCGTCCATCGATGATGGCACCGGAAATGCATCCTGTTCCGCAACCCCACGTAGCCAATATATAACGGCCAGCGAAATTAGGGCCTCTGCGGAAGGCCTCTCTCAAGCGTGTGCGATACATTCGAGCCTGCGGATCACTGGCGATGACCACCGAACGTGCTCTTGCCTGCTCCGTTTTAGCCGGAAATTTGGAAAATGTGGGAAGGTCGGTCTGAGCCAAACCGGAGAGGGCCGTTAACGAGAACATCAGACAAAAAACAAGCGACCTGCACATGGGTAGGATTTTCTCATTTTTTCTTCGCAAATGAAAAACGGCGAGCATCTGCATTACCCGCCGTGGAAAGATGGCCATGCCGAGGACCTACATCTGGCCTTCATCCGCAGACGGGCCGTAGATAGAGGGAACTGCGATGTCATTAAGCCGCATATAGACGGTCAGCTGCCCGCGATGGTGGACGATATGGTTCATAACGAACGAGCGCATAGTTGCGACCTTGGGCAATGTGAAGTAGATCGTGTCTCCGTTCCGCATTGTCCAATCTTCCATAAAAACCTCGTCGGGGGTGTTCCGGAGGACATCAATGGCTTCTGCCACGTTCTTATCGAGAAACTCGACCAGGTCCTCGGTTGTCGCCGGTTCAAACGGTTTGTAGTCGAACTTTGCAAAATCCAGCTCCGGCTGCTGAAGCGTCACCGGCGTCCAGCCGAACATCTCGGCGACGTGCGAGGCGAGCTTGCCGAAGGACATCGACTTTTCATGCGGCTTCCAGTCAAACTTTTCAGCGGGTATGCGTTCAAGGCATTTACGGGCAGTCGCCGCTTCGTGTTCCATTTCGGCGATCAGTGCCGACGCGATATTGTTAGTTCCAATGGCGGTACTTGTACTCATTTTGGTGCTCCTGATTTCATGTTTTTGATCTTGAGGGGAACGATACTATCACATGTGTTGCATTGATGCAACATGAAACGTAGATCTGTTTCGCGCAAGGCAGCTTTTGGCAGAGCATCGGATCCAGACGTACCTTCCCGGCAGTCCCGCTCAGGCCCGAAGCAGATGTTTTGCGATCACCATTCGCTGGATCTCGCTGGTTCCTTCGCCGATGGTGCAGAGCTTGGCGTCGCGCCAGTATTTCTCAGCGGGGTAATCTTTCGTGTATCCATAGCCGCCGTGTATCTGAATAGACTCTTCAGCGACGCGGACAGCGACCTCGGAGGCATAGAGTTTTGCCATAGCCGATCTTTGCGTGACGGGTTTATCAGCGTCCTTCGCCGCGGCGGCCTGGAGCGTCAGGAGGCGGGCACATTCGATCTGCGTAGCCATATCGGCAAGCTTGAACTGAATGGCCTGGAACTCGGCGATCGGGCGGCCAAACTGCTGGCGTTCCTTGGCATATTTCACGGCGGCTTCGTAGGCTCCCTGTGCGATACCTACAGAGAGAGCAGCGATCGAGATACGCCCGCCGTCGAGGACCTTCATCGCCTGGAGAAAGCCCTCGCCTTCGCTGCCGAGCAGGTTCTCGTCCGGGACGTAGCAATCCTCGAAGACGACCGAAGCCGTCTCAGAGGCGCGCATGCCGAGCTTGTTTTCCTTTTTATCAGAGCGGAACCCCTCCATCGACTTGTCGAAGATAAATGCCGAGATGCCGCGGTTGCCCTTTTCCTTATCGGTAACGGCCACGGCGACCAGGGTGTCGCAGGCGATGGCGTGGGTGATGAAATTCTTTGAGCCGTTCACTTTCCAGCCGCCATTCGAACGGATAGCATTCGTTCGAGTGCCCGAGGCATCCGAGCCAGCCTGCGATTCCGTAAGGCCCCATGCGCCGAACGATTCGCCCTGTGCAAGCGGAATCAGATATTTCTGCTTCTGATCTTCGGTTCCGAAAGTGAAGATATGGTTCGAGCAGAGCGAATTATGAGCCGCGACCGAAAGCCCGACCGACCCGCATACGCGGCCGAGCTCTTCGATGATCGTCGCGTATTCGACGTATCCCATCCCGGCGCCACCGTACTTTTCTGGAAATATGACGCCCATCAGCCCGAGTTCGGCGAGCTTTGGACGGAGTTCGACGGGGAAATGCTGTGATTCGTCCCATTCCATTACATTTGGACGGATCTCGCTTTCGGCAAATTCGCGTACGCTGTATTTTATCTGTTGTTGTTCTTCGTTGAGTTCAAAATCCATAATTGCTCTATAAATAATTATTATATTGACATAAATGATGATATGGCGACAAGCATCGGCCAATATCGAGAAGAGGTTTTGAAAAGAATTTTGGAGGGCTGTAAAATCATAACGGATGGAAAGCGACCCAAACCTGATAGACGACGACAGCAGTATCTCGACGCTGCTTCGTGAAACCAAAAAGATCGTAGTTTTGGGTATCAAGCCGGAAAGCAGGGCAGACCAGCCCGCGTACTATGTCCCGAAATATATGCAGGAAAACGGGTACGAGATAGTGCCGCTGCCCGTATATTATCCGGAAATAAGCGAGATATTAGGGAAGCCGGTATTTCGAAGGCTGTCGGACATACCCGGGCCGATAGACATGGTCAACGTCTTCAGGATGCCAAACGACATACCGCAGCATATCGATGAGATATTGGCCGCAAGGCCGCACTCGGTCTGGTTTCAACTGGGCATCAGGCACGACGAGGCGGCAAGGCGATTTGCCGAGGCCGGGATAAAGGTGGTGCAGGACAGATGTCTTTTGGTCGAGCACAGAGCGCTAGTCCGCTGATCAACTTTCCTTCGGTTTTGGCATAAGTGAGCGGATCTCCGCGTCGGTCAGTTTTCTGTATTTCCCAACAGCCAAGCCATGATCGGTGACGCCGCCGATGGCGACCCTCCGCAGTTTCACGACCGAGTGCCCGACAGAATCGAACATCTTGCGTATCTGCTGATTGTGGCCTTCGTAGAGCGTTACCTCATACCAGCCGTTCTTCTGCGTGGGTTTTAGCGTTTTGATGTCGGCCGGGGCGGTGCGGAAACCGTCGTCCAGCCGCACGCCGCGGGCGAGCTTTCGGATGGCGACATCGGTGGGGATGCCCTTTACCTTTACCAGATAAACTTTCGGGATCTTTTTCGATGCGGCAACCTTATTTGTGAACTCGCCGTCGTTTGTAAGGATGATCAGCCCCTCGGTGTTGTAGTCGAGACGGCCGACGGGATGGAGGCGGCCGTAGCCTTTTACAAGATCGGTGACGAGCTTACGTCCCTCGGGGTCGGCGACGCTGGAAAGATAGCCCTTCGGTTTATTCACCAAAATATACGCTTTGGCCCGTGCGGTAAGAAGCGGGTTGATAAGCTTGCCGCGAACCTTTATGTGATCTCGTTCGGGGTCGGCCTTTGTGCCGAGCTCGGTGACGACCTTGCCGTTGAGGAAGACCTCGCCGCTTCGGATAAGTTCTTCTGCCGCTCGGCGGGAGGCAATTCCGGCCTGGGAGATCAATTTTTGAAGACGTTCCATATACTATTCCCTGGATGATCTGCTCACATCAATCTTCATCGGTAAAACCGGGAAGGGCCTTTCCCAAATACTGATTGCCCTCAAACACAAACGATCTCTTGTAAGCTTCGCTATGGCTTTGCAGCGACGAGACCGCTTCGGTGCGACCATTAACAAACTCAACTCCGAGTGACCAGATCGGGTCGCCCTCGCTGTCAGTTTCCTCGATCAGCACAAACTTGCCGATCTCGGATAACGGGTAAACTTCCTTTGTCCATCGGAAGATGCCACGGCGGGAGAGCGTGATAGTTCCGGAGATAGAGTCGGCAACAATGATCGTGACCGGAGCCCGGAAAATTATCCAAATGCCTGTACCGATCGCAACAAGACCCAGTACGGTGCCTAGCACTCGGGCGATAAACGGGACCTCGTCCTTGTTCACAAAGCCGCCCAGCGAACCATACACGAACGGCAAGCCGACAAGAATAAATAACGCTCCAAGAAACCAGAGACATCCGGGTGCTTCCTTGACATAGAGCCGCCCGTGATCCTCCCAGGCTTTCATGACACAAGATCCTCAAAATCTTCGATGCTTGGGAGATCGGAAAGGTCCTTGAGCCCGAACTGGATCAGGAATTCCTTTGACGTGCCGTAGAGCATCGGGCGGCCGACGGTCTCCTTGTGGCCTTTGGTGACAATGAGGCGTTTTTCGAGCAGCGTCTTGATGGCGGATGCGGACTGGACGCCGCGGATCTCGAGGATCTCCGGGATCGTTACGGGCTGCTTATAGGCGATGACGGAAAGCGTTTCGAGGGCGGCCAGCGAGAGCTTTGCAGAAGGTTTGGTCTTCAGGAACTGTCTTATTATCTCGTGAAGCTCGATGCGGGTGGCGAGCTGCCATCCGCCGGCGATCTCGCGTATCTGAAGCCCGCTTTCGCGTTCTTCATATTCATCGCGGAGAGCCTCTACTGCGGCCTGGACGCTTTCGCGGCCTTCGCCGAGTATCTCGGCCAACGAACGCGTGGTGATCGGCTCGTCCGCAACAAAGATAAGGGCCTCGACGGCGGCCATAAGTTCGGACGTGCTTCTGGCGGATGATGTTTCGGTCGGTTGGGCTGCGGTTTCTGACATCTGGATCTGATCGTTCTACACCTTCTTCAAAACTATATCGCCGAAGGTTGCTTTTTGTATAAGTTTTACGCTTTCGGCCCTGACTATCTCGAGCACGGCGATGAACGCGGTGACGAGTTCGCGGCGGGTGTGCATCTCCTCGAAAAAAGACAGCATACTGATCTCGCCGGTTTCTGTTATACGGCAGCGAATATTTTTTATCATATCCGCCAGCGTGATCTCTTCCCGTTCGATCTCCAAAGCGATCTCATCTTTCTGACGGGCGAGCACTTTTTGAAAAACGGTTATCAGGTCAAAGACGGTGGCGCTGATCTCTGCGTTATTGTCGTCGGTCTCGATGGGCCCGCGGGTGAAAACGGCCTGCTCGATGGTTGTGCGTTCATAGAGCATCTGGGCGGCGGACTTGAACTTTTCGTATTCGAGCAGACGATCGATAAGCTCCTGCCTCGGGTCTTCGATCTCGTCCTCTTCGGCCGCTGCGGGGTCGCGCGGGAGCAGCATCCGCGACTTTATCTCGATAAGCTGCGCCGCCATAACGAGAAAATCTGCGGCCACGGCGATATCGAGGCTCTTCATCAGCCGGATGTAGTTGAGATATTCGTCGGTTATCTTTGCGACGGGGATATCAAAAATATTCGCCTGTTCCTGGCGGATCAGAAAAAGCAGCAGATCGAGCGGGCCGGCAAATTCGCCTATGCGGATCTTAAGCTCATCGCGCGAATCGCCCAATATCTCGGCCGTCTCGGTCTCAAAGTCAAACGTGTAATGCTCAGGAGCTTGCTGCATCGATAAGGGATTTTAACTTACCGAGACAAAGAGACAAAAGGAAATAATTAGATTCCTTGTCGACTAAGCGCTAAAATGGCCGTATGAAGCGGAACCTGATAGAGATAGATCCGGATAAAGTGAGCGGTACGCCCGTTTTTGCGGGCACTCGCGTACCGATAAAGAACCTTTTCGACTATATCGAAGGCGGCGACACGCTGGAGGATTTTCTTGAAGGATTTCCGCCCGTCACACGTGAGCAGGCGGTAGCTGTGTTAAAGATGGCCGAAGAATCACTTGTAAAGGACGTAGGTTCGCATTGAAGATCCTGCTTGACCACAACCTTGACCGCCGCTTAAAGAGCCGTTTGACCGCCTATGAATGTCAAACCACATATGAAGCGGGCTGGTCGGACGCGTCGAATGGAGAATTGCTCCTGCTTGCTGAAGAAAACGGATTCGATCTACTGCTTACCGCAGATTCCAGCATCAAGAACCAACAGAACATCGAGGGACGCAAGATCTCCATTCTTGTGCTTCGCGCACCTGACAATCGGCTCGTGACACACATTGAAATGATCGATGCGATCTTGGTCGCGCTTGAATCGATCAGGCCGGGTGAATTGACAGAGGTCTTTCACCCAAAGATGTCTTAACAGTTTGCCGGCCTAGATATATTTCGTCTCTCTCAAATAGATAACATAATCCGTGGCGGGCGGTTCGTGGCCTTCGTCGCGGAGGCGGGCGATGATATTTCCGCGATGGATGGCGGAATGAAAGAGGACGTGGGTGAGCAGTTCGCGAAACGTATTTTCGTAGGGGATGCCCTCGCTTGAGCGGTAGCGGGCGCGAAGGTCGAGGCCCTCTTCGTCAAAGCGGCGAAGGAGCAGCTCGTAGCATTCGGCGGCCTCGCGGGCGAGCGTGCCGCAGTCTTCGAGCGAGAGATCGGGCCAGAAGTCGAACCCGGTCGAATCCTTCCCGTAGAGTCTTTCGTAATATTCCTGTTCGGTGGTCAGAAGGTGGGCCAGCGTCCGGCGGCAGCGGTCGGAATCGGCCGTTTTGAGCGCGACGATGATGCGGCGGTTCGCCCAGTCGTTATAGGCAAATTGCTGGCGGAGATGTTCGACGGTGTTCACGAAATAGATGATAGATGATAAATGAGAAATGAGAAATGAGAGAAAATCGATGATGCAGAAGGGTGCCGATAGTGTGTGAATGTGTGTTGATCTTCGATCCGGGACAAATTTGATTTGATCGCAAACGGCTATCAGCAAACAGCTATAAGTTAACGGCTAACAGCAAGCGGCTAACTGCATATAAAAGGCCCATGATGAGAGTTCTTCGAAAAACCTCATATCTCGAAGTAAGAGTCAACCAGTCTGCGGAGCAGACGGCATACCTCTAGCCCCGCGTAAAGTGGAGCGAAGCGAAACGGAACGTGGGGTGCAGCGGCACAAACGAAAGGAGCGTGTGAAACACGCGGCATAAGACCCGTGAAAATACGTTTATGTCGCCTGTTTCACAGGCTCTGAAGACTTGCTGCATCAAACCCCACGTTCCGCTTCGCTTCACATGGGGCTACAAATATTACGTCTGCTTTGCAGACTCAAATACAGCCAATGCAAACGTTCGATGGTTTTTCAAAGCTCTCTATGAATGTATGTTTATCGCTGATCGTTGATAAATGCGTACTGACCGTGGATCTAAGCCCGAACATTCCTACCCCAAGACCATCACTTCTCAATTATCATCTATCATTTCACATCTATGAATCGTCGTCCGCCGCGTAGCGTTTCAGGTCGTCGAGCGAGATCACCGTAAGCGCGTGTTCGTGAGTGGCCCGCAGGTAGACCTGCGGAGCCATATCGTGTTCGAGAGCCTCTTTCCAACGCAGCATACACAGACACCACTTGTCACCCTCCTTTAGCCCCGGGAAGGAGTATTGGGGCATCGGCGTGGAAAGATCGTTGCCGACAGCCTTAGAAAAAGCCAGAAAGTCGTCGGTCGCGCGGATGCAGACGGTGTGGCGGCCCGTGTCGTCAACGCCGGTGCGGCAATGTCCGTCGCGGTAAAACCCGGTCATCGGGTCCGAACAGCAGAGCTCAAGCTCGCCGCCGAGCACATTTTTTGGCGTAGGGTAGTGCCCGTTGCCGTTCCCATTCGTATAGCTCATAGCTATTTTTTACCACAGAGGGCACAGAGACCGCAGAGTGTGAAAGCGTTTTGGTTGCGGAGATGCAACGGATTCAACTAAGGTGACTTCGCGACGACCCTTTAGCCGATGACTCAGAGGCCTTTGCGGCTATTTTGTATCGACCAGCTCGAGGGCCTTTTCAATCGGGCGGGCGATGATGGCACGGTCGCCGGCGACGACTATCGGGCGATTGAGAAGGCCGGGATTCGCGACGATCGCCTCGATTATCTCGCTCTCCAGCGTGTCCGGCGCGAATCCGCGTTCCTTAAACTCTTTTTCCTTCGTCCGCAGCAGCCCGAACGCCGGAATTTTCAGCTTCTTCAGCAGCTTTTTGATGTCGTCGGCAGTCAGCGGCTCGACGAAGTAATTCTGCTTGTCATAATCGATGCCGTTTTCCTTCAACAAAACGGCCAGATTCCGGCATGTCGTACACGTAGGTTTTTCGTAGATGGTTATTTTTGGTCTGACTCCCATATATTTCCTCTATTTGCGGGGTTTCCAAATATACTTACCAGATCTGTCAATGTAGCCGATCTTCTCATTAATAGTTACTTTCGAGATACCCATTTCAAACTGTTCTGCCCAGTCAAACTGAAGCCTTATACGGGTAGCACCCGTTTTGTCAATGAATCCCCATTTTCCGTTTATACGGACCGGAGCCAAGCCCTCTGAGAAGGGGTTAACAGTGTCATATTTCATTTCGATAATAGTACTTCCAGTTTTATCGACAAATCCCCATTTGCCACCTGATTTTTGATGTCCGTGCCAGGCCATCCCAATGTTTGCCGCTGCCAGACCTTCGGAAAAACTACTCAGCCAATCAAATCTTTGCTCAATTACGATTTTTCCAGACTTATCGATCGCTCCAAACTTTTGTCGATCATATGAGATGGAAGCAAAGCCTTCGGAAAAGCCAAAGGCAGTTGCGTAACTATCATCGATCTTCACAATTCCCTCACGGTCGATGAACAGATACTTACCGCCTTTTATAACAACCGCCAAGCCTTCCGAGAAATGTGAGGCTCTGTCATATTGCGGTTGAATTACAAATTTGCCAGTGCGATCGATATATCCCAATTTGCCGTTACTGGAAACGATAGAAAGCCCATCGGTAAAGCCCCAAAGAGGTTTGCCGTCGAAACCGTCAAATATAGGTTCGATAACGAATCTTCCAGTCTTATCAATGAATCCTATCTTGTCGTAGGTGCTTTCGCCCTGGACCATTGCCAAACCTTCCGAGAAATCGTCAGCGAATCGAAAGTACTGGTCCGCTGAAATACGATTTCCTGATTCATCAATATAATAGAACCAAGAGTCGTCACCCCGGACCGCCGCACGCCCTTCGAAAAAGTTGCGAGCGACAGCGAAACGTGGCTTTATTACTATTTTCCCTTTCTCATTTATATAGCCCCATTTACCGTTAACTTTGACTGGAAGGAGAATTGAGGAATTGACCTCGGTTTGGGACGGAGTCGAAGCAGAGATCGAAAAAGCTCCGCTAACGGCCAACACAAAGACTAGAATGCTGAAGGACTTAAATTTCGTTTTGGTTAGCAGATACTCCATTTATCTTTAGACACACGCGAAGCCGAGATGTTCCGGTATCGCAACACAGATCGTTAGAGGAATAGTGAACCTTGTTCCTTTTTTACGAAACAGCTTGCCCGAAGAATATCATCCGGGCGGGCTCAAAAAAACTTTTCAAATATAACCGAAAAAAGTACTTATTAAAATTATCTGATCCCCAATCTTTCATAGGCCGAACTTAGAGTCGCGGAGGCGATGGTGCGGGCTTTTTCGGCGCCAGGTTTTAGGATGTTGAGGAGCGTTTCGTCGTCGTATTGTTTGACGCGTTCCTGGAAGGGGCGGAGAAATTCGACGGTGGCCTCGGCGAGTTCGGCCTTGAACTGGCCGTAGCCTTTCCCCGCGAAATGGGCGACGCATTCCTTGTCGGTCTTGCCGGTCAAAAGCTGATAGATGGTCAGCAGGTTGTGTATGGCGGGGCGGGTTTCGTCAAATTCGATGGCGGTGCCGCTGTCGGTGACGGCGCGTTTTATCTTTTTCGTGACGGTGTCGGCGTCGTCGAGCAGAAAGATCGATCCGTTGGCGTTCTCGTCCGATTTCGACATCTTCTTTTCGGGGTCCTGGAGCGATTTTATGCTCGCGCCTGCTTTTGGGATATAAGGCTCGGGCAGCCTGAACGTCTCGCCATAGTCGCGGTTAAAGCGTTCGGCAAGGTCGCGGGTGAGTTCGAGATGCTGCTTCTGGTCCTGCCCCACGGGAACGAGATCGGTCTGGTAAAGCAGGATGTCCGAGGCCATCAGGATCGGGTATGTGAAAAGCCCGACGCCCGCCCGTTGGCGGTTGGCCGAAAGAGAATATTTCCCTCCTAGAATCTGTTCCAAATGATCCTCGCGTGGCGGTCGGATCAGGGACTCTAAGGTGTTCTCGGCCACGAGTTGTTCAAGTGTTTTCGCTTTATCCTTGAACTGCGTCATCCGTTCGAGTTCGCCCATGCGTGCGATGCAGGAAAGCGTCCAGGCGAGTTCGGCGTGTTCGGGTACGTCGGACTGTATGAAGATGGTCGAGCGTTCGGGATCGACGCCCGCCGCGAGATAGATGCGTGCCAGGTCGAGCGTCTTTTGCCTCAGTGTCTTCGGGTCCTGCGGCAGCGTTATCGCGTGGAGATTTACGATGCAGTAAAAAGCCTCGTACTCGTCCTGCAGCGCGACCCAGTTCTTTAGTGCACCCAGATAATTGCCGATGTGGAGATGCCCCGTAGGCTGAGCTCCGCTGAAAATTCGTTTTTTCATCTGAAATATTCGGAAGGCCGGATCAGGCGGCTTGCTTTACCGGATCTTTAGCCCCTGAGGTGCGGTCCATCCTTCCCGCTAGCAGAGCGGAGACCGAGATGTCCTCGTCGAGTTCTTCCCAATGCAAACCGGCACCGCCACCGCTGATGAGGTAGTTCTTGCGCTGAGACGGAGTTGCGGCCGCAAGCCGCGGGAAATAGGCGAGCGGAATTCCCAATTGCCGTCCGTCCGACAACTGTACCCACATGTTGTCGGCGTCGAACGACAAGGAGGTGGCCATCGGTTCAAGAGTTAAAGTGCTCATTCCATGCTTCCTCGATCTCAAGTTTTCTATTATCGATAATCTTACGGATTTTGTTAAGCTCCTTTGCCGAAAAGCCGTACGAATCGGCAAGCGTCGTTTCGGGATGAAGCCAGAACTTTGCGAGGCTTCGCTCCTTCCTGACGTGGATGTGCACCGGTTCTCGCGGATCGCCCTCGTTCGAATAGAAAAAGAAGCGAAACCCATCGATAGCAAAGACCAGCGGCATAAGCTAGAACCAGGGAGTGAAAAGCAGAAACTGTACAAGCCTGTAAAAAGGCCGGATTATCAGACCGATAACGCCCATATAGACCAGCAGGAGGAGGATGATAAAGCCAAATTGTTCGAGCATATCGAAGATCGGCTGAAAGCTGTCCGGCATAAATGTCGAGAGCACCTTGCTGCCGTCCAGCGGCGGAAACGGAAGCAGATTGAATACGGCCAGCGAGACGTTGAGCATTATCAGGTAGTTGAGAAATATAACGAGCGGCTGTATCAGGCCCGAGTTTGCATTACCGCCGTGTATCGCACCGGTCTCGAGCAGCGTTTTAAATATGATGAAGCCGATCGTGGCGACGATGATGTTCGCACCGATCCCGGCGATGGAGACCATGACGTTGGCCTGTTTGTAATTGGTCCAGTTTCGCGGGTTTACGGGTGTCGGTTTGCCCCAGCCGATCAGCGGAACAGTGGCCAGCGCACCGCCGACGGCCCCGAATGTGAAGGCAAGTATCGGGATCAGCAGGGTACCGATGGGGTCGGTGTGGGCCACAGGGTTGAGCGTTACGCGGCCGAGCATAAAGGCCGTGTCGTCGCCATATTTCATCGACATCCAGGCGTGGCCCGCCTCATGGACCGAGACGGCCAGCAGCAGCACCACCAGGAACATCACCAGATGGCTCACCAATACTGCCAGATCTATCTCGCCCATCTAAATCTCCTTTTTTCTTTATCTTAAAGCCGACAAGGGGCCGCAAATACGAGCTTTTCGGCAATTGTCTTTGAATATGAATTGTGCCATTCTTTTACCACAAAATAAAATCATTCGGGGGGATATGTGATGCTGAACAAACTTCTTTTCGGTGGCGAGAGCGGTATGTCATTCGCGGCAAATGCGGGACTGGCGCTGCTAAGGATATTTGCCGGGATAGCTCTGGCTTTCGGGCACGGTATCAGTAAGATACCACCCGCCGAGGGGCTTATCGGCCGAACAGAGCAGATGGGTTTCCCGATGCCGACATTTTTTGCGTGGGCCGCGGCCATGTCGGAGTTTGGCGGCGGGATACTGCTTGCCTTGGGACTTTTGACGCGTGTTTCCAGCTTTTTTATCGCCGTGACGATGTTTGTTGCGTTGGTAGGTGTTCATCTCAATGACCCCTTTGCCGCACAGGAAAAGGCGTTCCTGTTCTTTTTCATAGCTCTTGCCTTTTTGCTCAAGGGTTCGGGCGATTGGAGCATCGACAGCTATCTGCGAAAGTGATCTCACCTCCGCGTATCTTATGAAACGACATATCGTCTGTATCGCCAGCGAGCAAAAAGGGAACGAGTTTCTCGAAGAGTGTCATAATGCGGATTGGCGCGTAACGCTGGTCACGCGAAAAAAGCTGCTCGACGAGCCGTGGGCATGGACCGCGCTAAATGATGTAAAGACGGTCGAAGACAATGCCGGTATCGACGACTATGTCAGGGCGGTGACGAACATTGCCGGCGAACGCCGCATCGACCGTGTGGTGGGGCTGGACGAATTTGACGTGGTGACGGCGGCGCGCACCCGCGAACATCTCCAGCTCGGCGGGATGACATATTCCCACGTGGTGCGTTTTCGCGACAAATATGCGATGCGGAACATCGCCAGTGAGGGCGGCATCGCCTGTCCCGAATATATCTGCCCGCTCAAGCCGGACGACATCAACGCCTTTCTTGACCGCGTTCCGGCTCCATGGATCGTAAAACCGCGGCATGAGGTCTCGGCATTCGGCATCCGCAAATGCGAGACCCGCGAAGAAGTGTGGGGCGTGCTTAACGATCTCGACAACCGCAACAACTGGCGCGACCATCCCTCACAATTTCTTATCGAAAGATTCGTTGAGGGAGACGTTTTTCACGTGGATTCGGTGGTCAGCGGCGGAAAGGTGATAGGGGCGGGGGTCAGCCAATATGGAAAGCCGCCATTTTCTATCACCCACTATGGCGGCGTGTTCACGACCTCGATAGTCGAATACGGTTCGAAGGAGCGAAAGGAACTGGAAAAGCTGAACCGCCGGCTCATGAAGGCCTTCAAATACGAGAGCGGTGTGACGCACGGCGAATTTCTGCAGAGCCGCGAGGATGGGGAGTTTTATCTGCTGGAAGTGGCATGCCGCGTGGGCGGAGCATATATCGCCAATGTGCTGGAGCACGCCTGCGGATACAACCTCTGGCGCGAATGGGCAAAGCTCTCGATGGCAGACGAAGAACACCCGTACGAGCCGCCAAAGATCAGAAAGGAATATGCGGGCGTCGCCCTGGCCCTGGCAAAAGAAGACCACCCGGACACCTCGCACTACACCGATCCGGAGATTGTCTATCGGGTCAACAAGCCCAAACACGTCGGCCTGATCTTTCACTCGCCAAAACGCGAACGCGTACTGGAGCTGCTGGATACCTATACCCAACGGATCTCAGACGACTTCCTCGCCGTCGCCCCGGCGAAGGAACGGTATGATGACTAGTTCTTACCAAAGGCCGTTGTACGGATTCGAATGGAATTTTGTTTATTTCGGCAAGATATTCTTATTGAAATGTAGTTCTATCTTTTCACCATAGTCCCAACTTCTTTCATTTTCGCTTGCCCTAACGTTCTGAAAGACGAAGCTAAAGAGGATGGTATGTTCCTCTTGGAGGATCTTCAGAGGTACCGGAAAGGTGATATATTTGCCCGGCAGTACTGTTCCCACCGACCCGAAATGGTACCCATACGGCACCCATTCATCATTCCTGTCTTTCACGCCAAACCGGATAGAGACCTCACGATCATCACAAAACCCAAGCATCTTTTGCCCGTCAGGGAATAGATGAAAGCAATCTCTGTTCGGGATCGACATGCTTTGTGTCGGGACGGCAATCGGTAGTGGAGAGTCGTTATACAACCGAAGCCACACCGCATTTGCATCTTCTGGTCTCTTTCTTATTTTGCTTTCGTTTAGTTCGTTAGGCTCGACCAATCGCTTCTCGCCAGGGTCTGACATATCGCCAAAATGGGAAAAAGCGACATATACTTTTTCACGAAAGAGTTCCCGGTCAATAGCCGCTTGTTTTTCACGATTACGCTTGATCTCTGTCAGCGCCGCGATTCGTGACCTCTTTTCGTCCGCAAGCCTCTGTTCGGCATCGCCGGGTTGAAAGGGAGGTATTAATTGCCAAAGCTTTTTTCCGCTCGCAGTATCGTATAGCAACAAATTCTGATTCTTTCCGCCGATAAAAAAGGTTTTGGAATCTGAGCTGAAAGCGACCGCATCATCTCCAGATAACTCATGGTCGAGTTCGTAGACACGACTCAGATCACGCACATTCCATATTTCGATATCACCTATGTTGCCTACGGCTGCCAAGAAATTCCCATCCTGACTGATCGCGGCCTTTTCAAGATATGTGATCTCTATTTCTGAGGAACGACCAAGAACCTTACCAGTCAGCATTTCGATCAATTGAATGTTCTTTTCACGCTTTTCGTTTTCAATTATCGCGACGATCTTTTTGCCGTCAGGGGCCGGGAATACAAACGAGACATCCTGAGCGATCTTGAATTTATTTAACTCTTTGCCCGTATCGGGATCCCATAGGCGAATGGTTCCGTCTGCATGTCCCGTGATCACCTTACCTCCGTCAGCGCTGAATGCAGCGGAATTAATGGGAACACTCGAGTAACCGAAGGTCATATATCCACCTGTCGATTCGTAGCCGTCCGCAGTTTTCACCAGTATTCTGGGCTTTAACGAAGTGGCGTCCCAGAGACTCAAGGAGCCATTGATAAGGACCAGAAATGCATTTCCATCCTTTGTAAATTCGATTTTCTCAACATCATCCCTCCTGTCACTTGCTTTGACAGAATTCAGGAGTTTACCTGAAGACGTATCCCACAGTTTGATCACGCTGTGTCCGTCACCGGAGAGCAATTTATTACCCTCCGGGCTGAAGGCAATGGCGGTCACCCTGTCATCGTGTCCTGAAAGTGTCTTGAGAGGTGCTCGATTCGCCGGGTCAAGAAGGTAAATATTTCGGTCATTGCCCGCGAACGCCAGGACCTTACCATCCGGGCTGTAAGAGATCGCATGGATATAACTTGGGTGTCCGTCCAAAAACCATGACTTGCCCTTTGAGATGTCTGTTATCTTGATCGACGTATTATGTCCGTCGCAGCTTTGTGCAAACAAACCGCCGTTATGATCCAGGTCAAATACATTGCCGCTAACACAACCGTCGAGTTCGGCCGTTTCAAACGAATTGAGGTCGATGTAGCTAAAGCCGCCATATTTGCTTACGACAGCTTTCTTGCGGTCTTTGCTGATTGTCGATCTAATTCTGGAATCACGGATGGTTAGCGATCTTAGGTGCTCTCCGCTACGGGTATTTTTGAGTGTTACTTCGGACTCTCCGGTTCGTTTAATAGCTAAACTAAGGTCGTCGCTGAATGAAGTCTCCCAATCATAAGTTCGCATTAGCTGGCAGGATCGCACCGGGTCATCGGTCTGTTTGCCCGAAACCAGATTCCATTCGGTTACGTTTCCATCCAGATTCCCCATTCTTAATTTTCCAGCTTGTTCGTCAAAAGCAATTGCGATCCCCGCACAGGGATTCCCCTCATATATCTGTGTAGTTTTTCCGTCCGAGACCCGAATGAGCTTTACAAGTGCAGATTTGTCAGATAAGGCTGTGGTTGCGATCGTTTTGCCATCGGGGCTGAATTTAATCGCAGTAATATCATTCTGATGCACATCTGCACGCCAAAGAAAATTACCGGTCTTTGTGTTCCACAACTGAACTGTGCCATTGGCGCTCCCAGTCGCAATAAGGCTTTCGTCAGGACTCCATGCAAGGCTGTTTAGGGTGTAATATTCATCGGCCTTTTGGATAAAGGAAATGGGCCGTTTCCACAGCAGTTTTCCGCTCCGGACATCCCAAAGACAAAGGTCCTGATTTCCCGATGAATATGACAATAGCATCGAGCCACTTGGACTGAATTTAATTCTCAATATGCTGCCACGATGGCCAAACTGAAATGGCGCATCTTGAGCGGGCAGGATTTGCGCAAAAAGAAGGAATCCAACAATGAAAAATAAAAGGTTCGTGACAATATGTCTGCTCATCAACTTAATGTGATCACAACATTCTGGACTATCTGATTAGATGCAACAAACACCAAAAGGTTCCTTTGGGAGGGACTTGAGTTCATTTGAATTTGTTTCCTGACCATTCGTTTCGCTATCCTAATTCTTTTTATGACCCCGTCATATTACTCAGAGGTACAAACGCCGGAACATTTGGAGCACGATCTTGAACGGCATTTTCACGAGCTGCTCGGGTTCGGATCGACGGCGGAGCTGGAGGAGTCGGAGATCTTTTCGGTCATCAAGCCGGAATATGACCGGATAATGAACCTGATCGTGGCGGAGGAGTTTGCGGAGCTGGGAGAGGCGACAGATCAGGGTAGGCAGCGGGCCGGAGCGGAAGACGAGCCGGTCAAGGCGTTGGCGTGGAACATTGAGCGGGGATGCGTTTTCGACGGTATTGTCGATGCGTTAAAGCGTCACGAACATCTGCGGGATAAAGATGTATTGCTTTTGACCGAGCTTGACCACGGGATGGCGCGGAGCGGGAACCGTTTTGTAGCTCAGGAGATCGCACGCGAATTGCGGCTTAATTATGCGTTCGCACCGGTCTATATCGCACTGCAGAAGGGAAGCGGCGTCGAGGCGATGGTCGAGGGCGAGAATACCAGGTCGATACATGGCCTGGCGATGTTTTCAAAATGGCCGATGCGAAACATCCACGCCGTGCCGCTGCCGAACGGAAAGGACAAGATGTGGGGCAAGGAGAAACGGCTCGGCTGGCTGCGTGCTCTGATCGCCGATATCGAGCATCCGGCGGGTGCGTTCCGCGCCGTTACCGTCCATCTCGACGTGCATTGCTCTCGCGAACACAGGCGTCGGCAGATGCGGATAATATTGGACCATCTGGAAACTCTGCCGCCAATGCCTACGCTGATCGGCGGCGACTGGAACACGACCACCTTTAACGCACAGAACGCTAGTCGAGCCATATTGGGTTATTGGCGGCGGGTGATGATGGGCGTCAAGAACATCGTAAAGAACCACTATCCCCATCCCGACCGCTACTTCGAACGCAGACTTTTCTCCGAGCTTGAAACACGCGGTTACGAATACAGGAAATTGAACGAGTTCGGCGTTGGCACGCTCCATTACGACGTCGGTAGTATCGAAAAGAACACAAATCTGCGCGACTGGGTGCCGGAATGGTGCTTTCCGTTCATCTTCTGGGCGGCGAACCGCGTGGGCGGACGCGTTTCGGTCAGGCTGGACTGGTTTGCGGGCAGGGAGATCGAGCCCGCAGCCAAAGATGCGGCCAGGACAATAGGCGATCTGACGGACGAAAGCGGCACTCCGCTCTCCGACCACGACGCCATCGCTTTGGACTTTCGGCTGCGGCAGGAATAGACTGAAAGCATATCGGAGAAAAATAATGGAAGTCTCATTTTCACAGACACTAAGTTTTGACGCAAAAACATTTGAGTACGAGGCCGTTGCAAACGAGAACGGCAATGCAACAGCGATTCGTTTTAAGGTGGACGACAAAAAAGTAAGCCCCGGTGATTCGGTGGTCGTGGTCTCGGGCGACGAGATACATTTTCACGCAATGATCGGCAAGATAGAGGACGGATTTGCCTACGCCTCGGACCCGAAAGGCTCCCTGCTTCCGGCCGATGCCGTAAATTGAATTTACAGGGATCCGTGTTGAGTTTCCGAGCTCGGGAGCTGCAGCGGATATCTTGAAATTATCGATCTTCAATCCTAAACTATCTCTTCAATTGGGGATGTAGCTCAGCTGGGAGAGCGCGGCGTTCGCAATGCCGAGGTCAGGGGTTCGATCCCCCTCATCTCCACCAGATCTTCTCCCGACCCATTTCTTTACCAGGCCCGCGGCTTTGTCGCTGATAGGGCTCGTTCGCATTTCAAAGACCTATGCGATCTCGTTGTTTCATTCTGATCACATTGGCGTTTCTGCTACTGTTCCCGCTCCTGTCCGTTTCGGCTCAGGAGATGTCTGACGATGAGCTCCGGAGTTTTCTGGACAAGGTCGACGAACAGGCTAAACGATATACCGAGCTTTTCAGGGATCTGACCGCGACGGAAACCAGGGTCGACGAACTGTTCGATCGACGCGAACGTCGAACAATAATGAGGACGGTCGAATCAGACCTGGTCGTGCTGGAATCGAGGGTTGACGGTGCAGTTCAGGAATATTTGATCGTACGCAAGGTTGACGGGAGGCCGATCAGGAACAGCGACCGCAGGGCACTTAGTTTTCTTTCAAAGCTCTCGAAAGCTACCTCCAGCAAGAGCGAACTTCAGCAGCTCCAGAGCGAAAATCTTCGCCATGTTATCGGTATCCGTTACTATGGTTACATTTTATCCCCGCTTATCGTCACATCGGCCAACCTAGCTCCATTTCTTGAGTTCACGGTTTCGGGGTCCGAATCGGCAGATGGCCATGACGTATTGATCATAGATTATCGTCAGGTGAAACAGACACCGGATATCGCATTTGAGATCAATGCCCCTTCCGAACTCAAGGTCCGTGAAGCGGTTCTTTCGGGGCGAATGTGGGTCTCGAAAGAGAACCATCAGCTGTTTAGGCTCGAAGAGCGGGTAATGTTGATCTCCGAGCGCTTTTCCGAACCGTTTTGCTTTTTGTTCAGGAATGTAACTTTTAGGCAAAGCCGGTTCGACATAAATGTTCCTGCGAAAATGATATGGGAAACCTACTCGCCCATCTTGGACAGAAAGGTGGTCAGACGAACCGACGATCAGTTGTCACCGGGCTCCCGGGTCAATGCACGGTCGGTCTCGGCGTTTGGAGAATTCGAGCGGTTCAATGTTGAGGTAAGATCTGCCGAAACGGAAAATACGGACAAGAAGTGAGGTGCTCGAGAGCTGCGAGATCCGTAGTGTTCGTTCACCAGGTTACCGAAAGGAAAAAGGCCCGCAACCGAGCAGGCCCGTTAGATCTGTTCTTTGGTGGCCAGGGACGGGATCGAACCGCCGACACGCGGATTTTCAGTCCGCTGCTCTACCAACTGAGCTACCTGGCCTCGCTATGTCTTCCGACCGGCGAAACCATTAGTTTATTTTAGGAATCCGGGTGTGTCAAACCGTTTCGGACGTTCGTCTGAAAGGTCGGGAAGGCCCTGAATAACGCGGTTAAACTCGCTTGACAAAACACTCCCGCCGACTATAATTACGGTTTAGCGGTCGCGGGCTCACATCCCGCACCCGACCTTCCGTTATAAGGTTACTAACCCTTCCGGTGCCGGTTTGAAGGCCGTCGCTGCCCCCCGGGGACGCAACATTCAAGCCGGCACAATGATTTTAAACGGCGGAGATCAATACGATCAACGGGATATGACAAGAGCTTTCTTATTTCTATTGTTGTGTATTTCAATGGCCGCTTTGGCTGCCTGCGGCAGCTCGGAAGCGGAGAATCAGAACGCGGCGAGCAATTCGGTCAAGAAATTGGACCCTGCGGACCTGCCGCCCGAATTCAGCGGCGAGCCGATCAAACCGTCAGCCGAGACCACACCGGGCATTCCGGCACCCGGCGAAGCGAACAAAGTGCCAATTGGGGCTACTCCGACTCCCGGTATCCCCGACCCGGCAACGCTCGGCAAGCCGGTCAAGCCCGGACAGACGCCGACGCCCGGCATCCCTTCACCCGAAGAGATCAAGAAAATGATGGAAGCACAGCGAGGCCGGGCAAACACGAACGGCAATTCCAACGTGAAGCCATAGCCCCGACGATCAGGCCGGGGCTGCCTCGGCCTTTGCAAACCCCAGTACAGCCTTAACCTCGTCTTCTATCCGGTCGCGCAGGTCGGTGTTTTCCTTGAGCATGTTCTTAACGTTCTCCCGGCCCTGCCCAAGCCGCTCACCTTTATAAGAGAACCAGGCGCCGCTCTTTTCGACCACGTTATTTGCCGTCGCCAGATCGATCAGGTCGCCCTCGCGTGAGATGCCTTCGCCGTACATGATGTCAAACTCTGTCTCGCGAAAGGGCGGAGCACATTTGTTCTTGACCACCTTTACACGGGTGCGGTTGCCCACTACCTTGTCGCCTTCCTTGATCGCCCCGATCCGGCGTATGTCCAGCCGGACGCTCGCGTAAAACTTGAGGGCCTTTCCACCCGTTGTCGTTTCCGGTGAACCAAAGAACACCCCGATCTTTTCCCTAAGCTGATTGATAAAGATAAAGGTTGTGCGCGAATTCGAGACAATTGCCGTTATCTTTCTCAGTGCCTGTGACATCAGCCTGGCCTGTAGCCCGGGGAGCGAATCTCCCATCTCGCCGTCGAGTTCGGCTCGCGGCACCAGCGCCGCCACGGAATCAATAACGATCACGTCAACGCTGTTTGAACGGACCAGTGTCTCGGCGATCTCAAGCGCCTGTTCGCCCGAATCGGGCTGCGATATCAGCAGGTCATCGATGTTGACGCCAAGCTTGTTCGCATAGTCCGGGTCCATCGCGTGCTCCGCGTCGATATACGCCGCGATCCCGCCCGCCCGCTGGGCCGAGGCCACTACCTGAAGCGCGAGCGTCGTCTTACCGGAACTTTCCGGGCCGTAGATCTCGACGATCCGTCCGCGCGGCATCCCCCCGACACCGATCGCAGCATCGAGGCTCAGGCAGTTCGTAGAAATAGCCCCTACCTCTTCGTGGGGCCGCTCGCCGAGCCGCATTATCGATCCCTTGCCAAATTTCTTTTCTATCTGCAGCAGTGCAGATTCGATCGCCTTGCTTTTGTCGATACTCATCGATGCGAAGTCTCCTTGGATCAATATATTGTTTACCGCCAAACAGGATATCATGCGTGACGCATTTATGCAATCACGTACCATATATGAAACACTTCTCTGGCGATGTGCGTATAAAGTAACGGAATTCAACTCGCGATGCAACAAAAAAAACCGGTCTCGGATGATCTCATGCGGGTTAGATTCGGAGGATTTTCCTTTATGCACAGCTTTGTTTGAACTATAATCGCGTTTTCAAGCGCATCCGGGGCCGACGCTCGTTGGTCTCATTTGCGCCCGTAATAATAAGCGAGACAAGAAATGCATATTGCGGACCCGGTCGGGCAAACGCTTGACGGAAAATACAGGATAGAGCGCGAGCTCGGACGAGGCGGCATGGGGACGGTCTATCTGGCTACCCACCTCGGCACCGAGCGACCGGTGGCCGTAAAGGTCATCGCGCCACAGTTCATGCAGAGACCGGAGTTTGTCGAGCGGTTTCGACGTGAGGCAAAGGCTGCGGGAAGGCTTAGGCATCCAAACGTGGTTGACGTAACGGATTTTGGATTTGCGGACACTCCTCAGGGCCGAGTCGCCTATCTAGTGATGGAATATCTCGACGGCTGTACGCTCGGTGAAATACTCGAAGAAGAGCGGAATCTGCCTGTCGGATGGACTCTCGACATTCTGGAGCAGGTCTGTTCTGCAGTTCACGAGGCTCATGGTCAGGGGATCATCCATCGTGATCTCAAGCCGGACAACATCTGGCTCGAACCCAACCAGCGCGGCGGCTATACCGTAAAAGTTCTCGATTTTGGAATCGCCAAGCTCGAAACACCGGGCAATAACAATTCCGATGATGCGATCCATCTGACGCCGCCGATGCCCAGCCTTGCAGACGCGGTCCGCGCGACCTCCGCGGACGGCATCCGAAGCGACACAATTGCGGACGGCGGGTCCGAGACACTTGCCTTGCCCGATGCCACCATGGCCGCAGACAAGGACGTCGCGACCTTGATATCGGGCCCGGCTACAGGCTCGCCCGATCAGGCAAATAACGAGGCAGGGACGATGTTGATGCCATCCACTGAGAGCGATGGCGTAAAGACGAAGATCATTTCTCCGATCTCCGATCATGGGCCATCCGCTGCGGGATCCGGTGGGTCTGCATCTGAAAAGACGGCGATCTCTGAAACCTCTGACCTGACGCGGGCGGGAGCTGTGCTCGGCACCCCTCTCTATATGTCGCCAGAGCAGTGTCGAGGTGAAAAACTCGATGCTCGCTCCGACGTTTACAGCCTCGGCGTTATCGCCTATCAGATGTTGTCGGGATCGCCTCCCTTTTCCGGCGATTTTACCGCCGTGATGGATGCACATCGCGAGCAGCAGCCACCTCCGCTTCGGGTGAAGAACGTCCGGAGAAAGCTAAAGCGTGTTATTCAGAGTGCCCTTTCAAAAGACCCCGATAACCGGCCGCAGACCGCTGAGGCTTTTGCGAGCGGACTTCGGGCACGCTCGGAGGGCATTGCGGGTCTGCTTCGCCGTGCGGGAATGATCTACACCGAGCACATTTCGAAGTTCTTGCTTCTTTCGACGCTGTTTTATATTCCGGTTATCATATTTACGGTCGCGTTGATCATTACAAGGTTTTTGACCGCGACTGAGATGATCAGCGTAACTGCAGGTAATCTCGCGGTTGGGATATCCGCTGCTGGACTGACGCTTGCGACGGCCTTTTGCGCGACCCTGATCACCGGTACCGTAACATGGGTAGTAATTCACACGTTTGCGGTTCCGCTGCGTCCGATACGTATTCGTTCAGCTCTTCGGGAGTCAAAGAAGAAATGGAAGCGGTTTGCCGGGGCCGGCATCATGACCACGCTTTTTGCCCTCGGCGGCGCTGTGGCCTCAGCCGCGATCGCCTTTGGTTTTGCAATGCTAGTTTTCTGGTACACGGTGGGTATGAGCGGTACCGTGGGCGGCATCTCGGCCGGTATTGGGGCGCTTGCCGGGGTCACGACATTTGTGGTCGCGAGCGTGGCGTTCATGCTCACGGTGCCTGTCGTAATGATGGAGGGGGCCACCGTGATGCAGGCGCTTCGCAGGTCCGTTCTTTTGGTCCGCCGATCTGCCGTCACATCGTTTGCGGCCGTTATCATAATGTTTTTGATTCCGGGCGTCTTTGCGGCGGTCGTACAGTTTACTTTGGGTATGACCGCAAGGGCGCTCGATCCGAACGAGCGAAAGCCTGCGGTCACCATCGAATCGACCGCTTCGACCGAACCAGGATCGGAGGATGAAGCTCCGGCCGTAACCGAGCCTGAGAAAAAAATTAGCATCGGATTGGGCGGCCGGCGCGTCGTCGAGACCACGAACAACGGTAACGATGACCGCAAGAGCATACGGGACATAATCGTCGAGACCATTTCGCAGTTCATTCTCTTGCCGTTCCAGATCTTTGCCACGTCGTTCACGGCGATCATCGTTGCCCTTCTATACATAAAGACCCGGCAGGCGGGCGGCGAATCGCTCAAAGATCTGCTAGAGAAGTTTGAAGAGGCGGACCAGCCAAGAAAGAAATGGCAAGAGCGGGTTCGCCAGCGTCTCATCCAATCCGGCAGGGGGACCTCGACCAGCAAGCCTTGACAATGCAGTTTTTCCGTCATTTATCCTTCATTTTTGCTGCCGTTCTTTGCCTGTTCGCAGCAAGCGGATCGGCTCAGCGGTCGAATGTCGAAGTCCCTCTTGCTGAGGGTCAGCAGATCGAGATAGTCAACATGTTCGGTCGTATTGAGGTGATCGCCAGGTCCGCGAATGAGCAGATAGCACGCATTCGAACTTCTGCCGAAGACGGTGTCGCCGCCAATGAGATCGTCAGCTCGGTCGTTCGGCGGCGGATGCGGATCGATGTTGTTCCCGCCTCGCCCCGGAAACGTATCGACCTCACCATCGAGCTTCCCGAGCGTGCGAGTATCTTTGCGAGAACGACCGAAGGCGAGATTCGCGTCACCGGCAATTTTGCATCTGTCAGTGCGGAGACGGACACAGGCACGATCGCAGTTGATCTGCCGGAAGACGATCTCCGATATACGCTCAACTGGACGGCGTCTCGTCCGCGAACCGTCGCTGATTTCCCGTTGGAGCGTGTTCGCGAAAGGTCTGCCGGCCGTTTTGAGATAAGCGGCCGACACAGATCGGAAACCACCGGCGACGAACCCCGAAGCATAAATCTAACCACATCCACTGCCCGAGGGATCGTCATTCTGAACGTGCCGCCTGATGAAGTAATGGGCGATCTCCGCGAACGTCCGCTGACCGAGGCCGCAAGGGCAATGATCCGAAGCGGGGACCGCGTGATGATGGACGCCATTCGCCGCGCAGCCCCGAAATACTTTGGCGATTACGAGAGAACGCTGCCGCCAATGGCCCGCGAGCCGCAATTGACGCGGGCGTCCGGCCCGGCGAATGTTGCAGCCACATCAATAATGCGGGCAACGGTTACGGTCACAGATGTCCAGAATCGGGCTGTTGCTGATCTTGCCCCAACGGAGTTCGAAGTTCTCGAGGACGGCCGTCGGCGGGAGGTGCTTTCGGTGCGTCAGATGAACGCTCCCGTCAATCTGGTCTTGCTGCTCGATGTCTCCGGAAGCATCGAGAATTACGTTAATTTTATTCGGAAGGCCGCCAGGGCGTTTGTTGATACCGTTGAGGACGACGACCGCATCTCGATCGTCATCTTTAATGAGGACATTAAGGTCCTCGCCGGTTTTTCGACAGATCGGAATATGCTCTCCGAGAGCCTGGATAGTTTTGATGCGGGCGGGGCGACCGCATATTATGACGCGTTGGGCTATGTGATCTCCGAAAGCCTTCGCCCATTGCGCGGTGAGCGGACCGCCATAGTCGTGCTCACAGACGGCGACGATAACCGGTCTTTCTTGCCGTTCGAATCACTTATAGGGGCGGTCGAGGAGAGCGGAGCGTTGATCTACCCGCTTTATGTGCCCTCCACCTTGATCGCGGCTTCGGCTGCCAGCGGGTTTCAGGATATCGACCCGCTCCGTAACCGCCATCTGACGCTGACATCAAAGGCCAATGCCGAAGGCCGTCGGCTCGCAGAGGCCTCCGGCGGCGTCTATTATCCGATCACACAGCTTTCCCAGATACAGACGGCCTACGACGACATAGTACTGCAGCTAAGGACCGCATACGAGGTGACCTATCGGTCTGAACCGGCATCTTCGGCGAACGCTGAGACAGGCAGCGATCTGCGGTCGCCGCGTCTTCGGATTCGCGTATCCCGACCTGATTCCTTCGTCAAGATCGGCCCGGTCGTGCCGGCTGAACGCTCTCGCTGAGTTGCTGGTTTTTGTGCGTTGGGAGGCCAGAGATCGATTCTGTAACAAAACATTCGGTCTCAGGCCGCAGATCTCCGTCCCGTGGCTTGACACCAATTAGCCAAAATCATAATATCTAGAGTTTCGGACTTTGACGGTCTGGGCTGTCTTAGCTGTTCGTGGTCGAACGCAGGGCAGATGTTTGAAAGCTGAGACACGAATTGTAGCGTAAAGGGAGCCGAGCCAACGGCACCTGGGTACTTACAAAGCCAAAAGCGGAGCGTTCCTTTAAGAGCCTCACCCGCAAGGATCGGCTTTTCTTACCTTTACCACGCTACAGCAAAGCACAGCTTTCGGGTTAAGAGTTTTAGCTTAAAAAGTCGATCAGCGTAGAGCTGCTTGAGCTAACTGCCGAACTGGTTTCGGCAAGAGTCAGGTGAGGGGCGATTATTGCCGTTTTAAATAGAGGTAAGTGGTTCCGGAGAATCTGGAACGGGAAAAAAAGAAGAGATAAGAGATGCCGACTATTAATCAGTTAGTTCGTAAAGGACGCGAAAGGGTCAAGTACAAAACAGCGAGCCCGGCTCTGCAGGGAAATCCGCAGAAGCGCGGCGTTTGCACGCGTGTTTATACTCAGACACCCAAAAAGCCGAACTCGGCCCTGCGAAAGGTGGCCCGTGTAAGGCTGACCAACCAGATCGAGGTTACTACTTATATACCGGGTATCGGCCACAATCTGCAGGAGCACTCGATCGTGCTAATCCGTGGAGGCCGTGTAAAGGACCTTCCGGGTGTTCGTTATCACGTGATCCGCGGAACGCTGGACGCCTCGGGGGTCGCGAACCGAAACCAGGGACGCTCAAAGTATGGAGCTAAGAGGCCGAAAGGGACGAAATAGTGGGCGGTAGGCCGCAGCGGTAGGCAATCGAATTTCGAAAGTGCCGCTGCAATTTGAGGAAATATGGCGAGAAGAAGAGTTGCAGAAAAAAGAGAGGTTTTGCCGGATCCTATCTACGGCAGCACGCTCGTGACCAAATTCATCAACGGAATGATGTGGCAGGGCAAGAAATCTGTCGCCGAGAGTATCTTTTACGGCGCGATGGACAAGATAGCTGAAAAGACCGGCGAAGAGCCGCTTAAGGTCTTCAAGAAAGCGGTCGAGAACGTTGCTCCCACGCTGGAGGTCAAATCCCGCCGTATCGGCGGTGCCACCTACCAGGTGCCGCTCGAAGTAAGCAAGGACAGGCGGAATACGCTTGCAATTCGCTGGATCGTCGGCAATTCGCGAAATCGCAGCGAAAAGACCATGGTTGACCGGCTTGTCGGTGAACTGCTTGATTCGACCAGCGGACGCGGCGGCGCGGTAAAGAAGAAGGACGACGTCCACCGTATGGCCGAGGCGAACAAGGCATTCGCCCATTACAGGTTTTAGTGAATAGGGACGAGAGGCAAACGACGAGTTTTCGTTCTTCATTTGCCATTGTTAACTCGTCACTGGAAATATGGCTAACATAAGTTTAGACAAATTTAGGAACATCGGCATCATGGCACACATCGATGCGGGGAAGACCACGACCACCGAGCGTGTCTTGTTCTATACCGGTGTTTCGCACAAGATCGGCGAGGTCCATGAGGGCACCGCGACGATGGACTGGATGGAGCAGGAACAGGAGAGGGGCATCACGATCACATCTGCCGCCACCACCTGTTTCTGGAAACGTAATAACGTCGAGCATCGCATTAACATCATTGATACGCCCGGCCACGTCGATTTTACGATGGAGGTTGAACGCTCGCTCCGTGTTCTTGACGGGGCGGTTGCTGTTTTTGACGGTGTCGCCGGCGTCGAGCCTCAGTCCGAGACCGTCTGGCGACAGGCGGACAAGTATCGCGTCCCCAGGATCTGTTTTATTAACAAACTTGATCGCGCTGGTGCGTCATTCGAGCGTTCTTTCGAATCCATTCTCAACCGTCTCGGGGCCAATGCCGTCGCGCTGCAGCTGCCGATCGGCGAGGAAGAGCATCTTAAAGGCGTTATTGACCTCATCGCGATGAAGGGCCTTGTTTGGAAAGACGAGACAAAAGGCGCCCAGTTCGAAACCGTCGATATTCCTGCCGATCTCGTAGAGAAGGCCGGAGAATGGCGTGAAAAGCTTGTCGAGGCTGTCTCAGCTATCGACGACGATCTGATGGTGAAATACCTCGAGGGTGAAGAGATCTCCGAAGATGAGATCAGAAGGGGCCTTCGAAAGGGAACCCTTGAGCTTAAGATCGTACCCGTGGTCACCGGCTCAGCATTTAAGAACAAGGGCGTCCAGACGCTCCTTGATGCTGTGATCGACTATCTCCCCAGCCCGCTCGATATCGCCGCGATCGAAGGCGTAAACCCGAAGACAGACGAGGTGGAAACGCGAAAAGCCGATCCGAAAGAGCCGTTTTCGGGTCTCGTGTTCAAGCTGATGGCGGACAAGCATCTCGGACAACTTGCTTTTGTTCGCATCTATTCCGGCACCGTAAATTCAGGCTCATACGTTTACAATACGATCAAGAACGCCAAGGAGCGGGTCGGCCGTCTTATGTTGATGCACGCGAACAAGCGTGAGGACGTAGAATCCGCAAGCGCCGGCGAGATCGTCGCTATTGGGGGCATGAAGAACGTTACCACGGGCGACACCATCTCCGACGAGACGAAACAGATCATCCTCGAATCGATGGAATTTCCCGATCCGGTCGTCCGCGTCGCCGTCGAGCCGAAAACCCGTGCAGACCAGGACAAGATGGGTGTCGCGCTGAACCGACTGGCACAGGAAGACCCCTCGTTCCAGGTTTCGACCGATCATGAGACCGGCCAGACCATTATTGCGGGTATGGGGGAGCTCCATTTGGAGATCATCGTCGACCGCATGAAGCGTGAGTTCGGCGTTGAGGCAAACGTCGGCAAGCCGCAGGTGGCCTATCGCGAGACTATCACAGCCCCTGCCCCCGGAAAGGAGATCTTCAAGAAGCAGTCCGGCGGACGCGGCCAGTTCGGCCACGTTGAGCTTGAGATCGAACCGGCACCGGGTGAAGGCTTTGTTTTCGAGGACAAGATCACCGGCGGAGCTATTCCACGGCAGTTTATTAAGCCTGTTTCCGAGGGCATACGTGACGCAATGCGTCGCGGCTTTCTTGCCGGTTACGAGATGGTCGATATTAAGGCGAGCCTCGTTTTCGGTTCCTATCACGAGGTGGATTCGGACGAGCGCTCCTTCCACATTGCCGGGTCTTTGGCATTCCAGGATGCGTTGAAAAAGGCCAAGCCGATCTTGCTCGAACCGATCATGAGGGTTGAGGTGGTAACACCCGAGGAATATATGGGCGCTGTTAACGGCGACCTTAATCGTCGTCGCGGGCAGATCGAGAAAATGGAGCCAAGGCCGGGGAACGTCTCGGTGGTTACGGCGTTTGTTCCGCTGTCGGAGATGTTCGGTTACACGACCGATCTCAGGTCTGCGACCCAGGGCCGGGCTACATCATCGATGCACTTTGAACGTTACTCGGAGGCCCCTCGGAACGTTGCAGAGGAGATCATTGCAAAGGTAAAGGGAGCCAGTAGTTAGTTTGGAGGGCCGCTATTAGGCGGCATTCGACAACAAGAAGCCAGTTAGATCTGGAACTCAAAACTTGAGGAGAAAAGATGAGCAAAGAGAAATTCGACCGTAGTAAGCCGCACGTGAATATTGGGACGA
>CALMAH010000040.1 GCA_937859595.1 uncultured Acidobacteriota bacterium
ACGCAAGCAGCATAGGCACTTAACCTGTCTCACTTTGGACATTTTAATGCACAAATTGAGACAAATATAGGTAAATGGATACAAAAAGTTGGGGAAATCTGGTACATCCGTCCCAACCCGACGTCTCACCACGTCTCAATTCGCCCCGATCCGTCTCGACGCAGAACCCCGGACTTTGCCGGCCGGTTTCTCGCGTCAAGAGGGTTGTCCGGGCATCAGCCAACCTGTTACCCTATTGGTTTAGATTGATATGAGCAGACGCATCATAGAAAGGCATCAGAGAAAACTAGCATCCGAGAGAGGTTACGTGGTCAAACACGGCTCGGCCCTCCGGATCGCCCTCTGCTACCCGAATACCCACTCGATCGGGATGGCAAATCTTGGTCTGCACACTATGTATGAACTGTTCAACAGTATTCCGGATGTTACATGCGAGCGCGTTTTTCTTCCGGAATTTGATGAGTTGAGGGAATATGAACGCTCCCGAACACCGCTGCTCTCGCTTGAAACCCAACGGCCGGTACGTGATTTCGATCTCGTGGCATTTTCGATCTCGTTCGAAACGGATTATCTGAACATGGCTCGGATGCTTCAGCTTTCTGGCATTCCGGTCTGGGCTAAGGAGCGAGGAGAGGATCATCCGCTGGTTGTAATGGGCGGAGCAGCTTCCTTTCTAAATCCGGAGCCGATAGCCGATTTCACCGATATCGTCGCGGTCGGAGAGGGCGAGGTCCTGGCGTACCAGCTAATTGACGCGATCCTTGAAAACGAGACGAAAGACGAGATATTGCTGTCTCTGGCTCGCATCGGGCGAGGATTCTATGTCCCTTCATTCTATGACGTGATCTATAACGACGACGGGACGATATTTGACTATCTGCCGAAATTTGAAGGCATACCGCGTCGAGTAGGTCGGGCACTGGCTGCGGTGAACCCAAAAGAGGGCACACTCAGAAGGGCTCTTCGCCGCGGAGACGAGCAGCTTGCAGCTTTCCTTGTAGATCAGGACACCTTTTGTCCTTCAACCTCGGTTTGGTCGCCGAATGCCGAGATGGGGGACCGGCTCTTGGTCGAGATCTCAAGGGGCTGTTCGCAGGGCTGCCGTTTTTGCTGGGCAGGTTACAACTATTATCCGCCGCGTGTCGTGCCTGCAAAAGATATCCTCGCAAAGGCCGCCGAATGGCGAGATAGGACGAACAAGATAGGGCTTGTGTCCACCGCCGTTTGTGACCATCCTGAGATCTCGACGATCCTTAGCGAGCTTAGAGCGATGGACTATCGCATCTCTGTCTCTTCGCTCCGGCTGGATCAGATATCTGAAGAGCTGCTTGATGCGCTGGTCGAGTCACGGGATCAGCAGATAGCCGTTGCCCCGGAAACAGGCTCGGACAGGCTTCGCCGGGTTATAAACAAGAACCTTACAAATGACGAGATAGTCGATATTTGTGGGGCTGTTTTCGACAGGGGGATGCTTACGATCAAGCTGTATATGATGGTCGGCCTGCCGACCGAAACAGATGAAGACCTGAACGAAATGTTCTCGCTTGTCGAGCGGATCAAGGACCGAATGTTGGAAGCCGGTAAACAGATCGGCAGGGCCGGTACGATCATCCCCTCACTGAATGGCTTCGTTCCGAAGCCGAACACCCCGCTCCAATGGGACCCCATTTGTGATGAGAAAGAACTCAAGCGCCGGATAAAATACGTCAGCAAAGGACTTTCAAAGATCCCGAACGTGAAGGTCAGATTCATGTCTGCAAGGATCGCCCACGAACAGGCTCTCTTCTCATCCGGTGACCGATCGATCGCGCAGGTGATCGACCGTGCTGCTCAGCTCGGAGGGGACATAAACCGGACTCTTCGTGAGACTGAGATCGATGCAGCTTTTCACACGTCCAGGGCTCGGAACTATGACGAGTTCCTGCCGTGGTCGGTCGTCGACACCGGGCTTTCCTTTGAGTTCTTGAAGACCGAACATCAAAAGGCACGAGAGGCTCGTTCGAGCCTGCCGTGCCCTGCCGTTGAAAAATGTACAACCTGCGGCGTTTGTCCTACAACATGGCTTGCCGATGCTCCGGCTCCGCTTATACAGATCCAGCCCGCAAAGATCCGTGAAGCACTGGCCGCCGCCTAAGCGGGCCTATTGCTTGGTCAAATAGCCGGTCGGCGCCGCTCGGTGGTTAAAGTTGTATTTGTATTTATAGATCCCAAACGGAAGCAGGTTAACTTCCTTGGTGTAGACCACATGAGCTGTTATGACAGTGCCCATCGGCTTGATCTCGATTATGGCATCCGGAGGCACATTGTTGTCCGCGGCCGCCTTTTCAACGTGGTTGCGAACGACGTCCATGGGCTTCATCTGGCCCGACGTCGCCAGGCCCTTTACAACCGCGGTGTCCATTTCCTGGCGAAAGTTCGCGCCTTCATACGCGATCGGGATATAGTTGATCCCTGCATTTCCGATCACAACGAGTACCAGGATGACAAGCAGAGCCTTTATCCCGGCACTGCCTTTTTCAGAACGAATAACGGTTTCTCGGTCTTTCATGATAGTTTCCCTCAATTGCTAACGTTCGAGGCGTTTTTTAAGTATCGATCTATGGGTTTCGATCAGGAGTTTCTTGGATATCCGGCTTCCCGAAAAAATCGTGGGATGACCGATTCCGCTTAGCAATATCCATTGAAGCCCAGATGTTCCGGACTTTTTGTCATGGGCAAGAGCGTCTAAAATATCGGCTACTGGCACGTGGGCGATGTCCGGCAATCGGCCAAACCGATGCACAACATCGTCCAACAAGTTTAACTCATGCGCATCTAATAGTTCAAGCTTTTTTGAGAGCTCACCGGCAAAAAGGAGCCCCCAGCCGACAGCCTCGCCGTGTTTCAAAAGCCGGTAGTTCGTAGCCCTTTCCAGTGCATGCCCATATGTATGTCCAAAATTCAAGATCTTTCTTGAGAGACGCGCGGACGATCGAACGTCCTCGGTCTCGTCGGCTCTCACCACTTTAACTTTGAATCGAATATGCTCGGCAAGGATCTTTTCTACGGTGGCGAGGCAGGGCTCGTGGCGAAACATTTTGGAGCCGAGGCTGCCATATATGTCGGCAAGCTCTGCGGTGAGCCTCAAAAGACCGGTGCCGGCAATTGCAGCGTGTTTTGCGGCCTCCATGAACCCCGCCATGATCTCACGTCTTGGAAGAGTGGCGAGAGTTGTAATATCTGCGATCACACCGGCCGGCTGGTGGAACGTGCCCACAAGATTCTTTCCAAACTCGGTATTGATCCCGGTCTTTCCGCCAACGGAGGAATCGATAACGGATAGCAGTGTGGTCGGGATCTGGAAACAGCGAACACCTCTTAGGTGGATCGACGCGGCGAATCCCGCAAGGTCCCCAACGACCCCGCCACCAAGGGCGATTACAGCATCGCTGCGGTTGATACCGTAGGCAGAGAAAGCAGCGAGGATCTTCCTGAGTGTACGAAAACTCTTGGCCGACTCGCCCCGAGGGATCAGGTCCACCGAATAATCTATTCTTGAGGCCTGCAATGCTGTGCAGACCTCAGAGCCGTATAATCCGAAAACCCGGTGATCCGAAATAATCGCGACCTTGCCAACGTCCGATAAACTGCTCGCGACTTGAGAAAGCAGTTGCGTACCCAATTTGATGTCGTATCGAGTGTCTGGGCGGGGAAGTTTGACCGGTACAGTTAGGGGCATGACGGGATTATACGGTCAACCGGCCACCGAGCCCAGTTCGTTTTGTATAACTGCACCAAGCCTGTGCGCTTGCCTTTCTATCGTCGCCTGATCCTTGCCCTCGATCATTACGCGTGCAAGATTCTCGGTGCCTGAATAGCGAAGCAGAAGCCTACCCGACCCGCGAAGCTCAGCCTCGACTGCCGCCTTTTCGGTCGCGATCCGCTCCACTAGTTCGAACGGCCGTTTTTCGGCAACCGAAACATTGAGCAATACCTGCGGATACCGCACGAATCCGGATGCCAGTTTGCTCAATTTCAAACCAGTGGATCTCATCGCCCGCAGCACGTAAACCATAGTCATCAATCCGTCTCCTACGAGGCCGATCTCTGGAATGATAATGTGGCCGGATTGCTCACCGCCAAGTTCCGCTTCAGAGTCTAGAAGCGCCTCTAATACATACTTGTCGCCGACGTTAACACGCATCAGATCGACTCCAATGCCCGCCAACGCAATCTCGAGTCCGATATTGCTCATGACCGTAGCGACAACTTTTCGATTGACAAGCTTTCCTTCCGACAATAGCTGTTTTGCGATAATCCAAACGGTTGCGTCCCCATCGACTATCTCCCCTGATTCATCTACAAATAAGACCCGGTCGGCGTCTCCGTCAAATGCTACCCCGATATCTGCTCGGGAATCGACGACCGCCTTTTGAAGTTTTTCAAGGTGAAGCGACCCGCAATCAAGATTTATGTTCCGCCCGTTCGGATCTGCATTAGTTAGAACGACATTCGCACCGAGTCGTGCCAGAAGCTCTGGCGCTAGTTGAAATGCCGCCCCGTTAGCACAATCGACCGCGATCCTTAAATTCTCAAGAGAACTCCCATCAAAGCGGTCCAAAAGATGGGCCAGATACGAATCCGCGAACCGATCCTGATTGTCCGAGTTCTCAACGTACCGCGATCGCGTTAGGTCAACTGCCTGATCGCTTGAAAAGACATGCCTTTCAATTTGGCGCTCATATTTTTCGTCCAGCTTTTTCCCGGATGGCAAAAAAAACTTCAACCCGTTGTCTTCGAATGGGTTGTGAGAAGCGCTGACAACAATGCCGGCGTCGAAATCGAATCGGTTTGTGATGTAGGCGACTCCCGGAGTGGTGATCACCCCAGCATCCTCGCATTCGGCGCCTGACGAAGCGGCACCGGTACAAACCGCTGATCTTATTTGATCTCCGGACTCTCGGGTGTCCCGGCCGATCACGAATCGGGGAGATCTTTCCAAAAGTTCAGAAAAAACCTTGCCAAGTGCTGCCCCTATCGTAAAAACCGTTGAATCGTCCAGAGGAAACTCACCCGCCCGAGCGCGAATTCCGTCTGTCCCGAAAAGTCTCAAGTCTGCTAAATCCATTTTGTTAAACTGCATACGAACCAATTATTAAAGTTATACTCTAAATTAGACGATTGACAAATACACAAATTGCCATAAGATATTATTGTGTTAGCGATAACGGATCGTTTTCCGTTTGACAACCAAACCGGACATAGGTGAATCTATTATTTGGCAGGTTCACCGTATCCTGCTTAAACACCCATTTCGATTTACTCTCCGAAAACATGACTCAAGAAAACAGATGACCAAACACGTAGTAAGTATCGTTTTTCTCACAGCACTCACCACAACGGCCCTGGCACAGACCCCCTCACCCGAGCCGGAACGCAGGCCAGTAAGAGTTATCGTAAGCGAAAACGCCTCAAGCTCGAACGAGCCGTCTGCGATCAAACCTCGCCCAACACCAATTATCGTGGGGCGCGAACGGATCGTTGAACGCTCGAATGAAACGGCAGCCAGAGATCAGAGCGTCACAAGCGTGTCCAAAGAGGGTCGCAGGAATGAAACTGATCGTACCCTTTCTTTTAGAGAGATTAAGGCGAAGATAGCAGAAGCACGAAGGCAACTTCAGTCCAGACCGGTCTCTACCTCCGCTGTTGGTTCCCAGTACGAAGGCATTGAGATAGTTAGATTGGTCTTTCACGATTGGGATACGAACGAGTTAGATTTCGTTGTAATGACGAAAGAAGCATTTCTTTCGACGGCTGCCGATAAGGTACTTACGTCAGAAAAGGGGCGGTCGCTGGTCGTAAAGACTATCCGAGGAAATGGGGTGAACACTCCGGTTACGATCACAGACAGCACCGGAGGGAGTCACCTTCCGATCTTGGTCCAATATCCGCGTGTGGAACGGGGTCGGTATCTTGAGACGGCCTACTATATGTCCTCTCACCCCGGACTTGGGACCCCAGAAGTGGTGAACGCTGGACAGGTCTATGTTCGCAATGTGCTGGAACTGGCCCGCGAGCGATTAACCGGGCTAGGTATAAGAATAGAGCCGAAAGTTGTAGACATTGCTGAACGGCTAGTTGCCGTAGAACATGTCGATCATTGGAGATTCAGGAATGAGCCACACGACAGCATCTTCCGTGATATATACACACTTTATGCTCTAAATGAAGGGCAGACATACCGTTATGCGGTTAGCTCTGCCGGCGCCGGTGGAATGATCCAGATGATTCCGTCAACCTATCGAATGGTCAGGAACCATTTCTCTCAGGTGCCTTTAAACCCTGATTTCGTAGAGGGAATGCGTGACCACGCTAACGCCGCGCAGGCGATGCTCTTGTATAAGCAGTGGACGTGGGAAGACCTGCGGCGGAGGGCAGCGATCTCGGGTGCTTTGCTTGAGGGGATTGCGACCCAAGAGCAATTGATGGCGGCGGGATACAATTCAAATCCGGCACGACTAGCGGGGTATATCACTCGAGGCGGTGCGGGTTGGACGAACTTAATACCCAGAGAAACGCAAATATATCTTAGAATTTTTAAAGCACACGTAGACCACGTTCCGATGGCCCCGCGGCAGCGATAATCCACTGAGGCAGTAGACTGCACCGCTGCCGGGGCTGATCATTCGATCGGGATGGGTCTTCTTAGCTTGATTTGCCTTCTGCATCCTCAGATCCAAAGGGAGGAAGGATGACGCGGGCCAGTCTTTCCTTTTTGAGGCCCAGCGCCCAATCGGCCTGCATCAGGGTGTGGATGTCGCGTGTGCCTTCGTAGATGACGGCGGCCTTGCAATTTCTAAGGTATCGCTCGACCGGGTAATCGTTAGTGTAGCCATTTGCGCCGTGTATCTCGATGGCCATGGAAGCGGCCTTTTCGGAGCGGATCGTCGCCTGCCACTTGGCCAGACTCGCGGCCTTGGCGGAAGGCTTACCCACATTTTTGAGATATCCGCATTTCAGCCAGAGCAAATGAGACATCTGGTAATCGGCCTCCATCTCGGCGATCTTTTGCTTTACAAGTTGGAAATTGCCGATCGTCTGGCCCTGGACCTCACGGGTGTTGGCATAGGCGACAGATGCATCGCGAGATGCACGGATAACGCCGGTCGCACCCGAGGCCACGGTATAACGACCGTTTTCAAGCGAGAACATCGCGATCTTAAACCCTTCGCCTTCCCGCCCCAGCATATTCTCTTTAGGAACGCGGACGTCCTGCAAGGAAAAATAGCCTGTGTTCCCGGCCTTTATGCCAAGTTTGCCGTGGAGCGTTCCGCTGGAGAAACCGGGCATCGAACGTTCGACGATAAAGCACGAGATGCCGCTGTGGTCGCGGACCTTTTGCTTTTCCAGGTCGGTCCAGCAGAAGAAGAGAAAATGATCGGCAACGTCACCCAGCGAGATCCACATCTTTTCGCCATTCAAGATCCAGTCGTCGCCGTCGCGTTTGGCGTGGGAACGCATACCGACAACGTCGGAGCCGGCATTTGGTTCGGTCAGGCCGAAGGTGGCGAGCTTTTCGCCTTTTGCCTGCGGCACCAGATATTTTTGCTTTTGTTCTTCCGTGCCCCACGAATAAACGCTCAGGCTGTTGAGCCCGACGTGGACGCTCATCGCCACCCGCAGGAAAGTATCGCAAGCCTCAAGCTCTTCGCAAACCAGCCCCAGCGAGATGTAGTCAAACCCCGCACCGCCGTATTGTTCCGGTATGCAAACGCCAAGCAGGCCCAGATCGGCCATCTTGTCAAAAACGCTCCGCTCAAAATGGGCCTTTTCGTCCCATTCCTTGATATACGGCGCAACCTCACCCGCGCAAAACTCACGAACCGTGTTCTGCAACTGAATATGCTCTTCTGTTAGTTCAAAATTGATCACAAGATATCTCCAACTCTAATGATGAAAAGGATATAATATCACTTGGCAATTCATTCGGCTAAGCCGTCCATTCTGGGTATTTAACTAACTCAAGGATGCGTTAAGTCGGTAACGACTTAAGGGGTAATGCAAAGGCTAAGAACGACCGCCTTCGCTACGACAAGCCCTTTATGGAAGCGGTTCAATCACGAACACGGCATCCATTCGTCATTACCCGGCGATCTCGCCAAATGCCTTTCGACAACTCTAACTTCTCTTACTGACACTAGACTTATGCAAATACGATATGAACTCACTCCCGATGATGTAATTCCAATTTCGACGGAATCTCATAAAGGAACGGATTTTTATAAGGTTCAGGTAACCATCGTTTCTGTTTTGGGTTTCTTCTTTATGATTTCCGACATGGCCCTGCTTGTTGCGTTCGTTTTTCTTAATGACCCGTCAATACGTGTGCCTGATATTGGCCCCAGTCTGCTCATAAAGGGACTGATCTGGATGGTTGTCATTTTTCTCATACGAGTGGTCATGGGCCGTGTGGCAAAACGCAGTGTCAATAAAGCAACTGAGAGTCCCGGAATTAACGGCGTGTTTTGTGAGCACGTGATCGAGATCGATGAAGCCGGCTTTACAGAAAGTACCGATGTAAATCGAGGATTTAGCGCGTGGAGAGGTGTCGATTCTGTCAGAGAAACTGATAATTATGTTCTAATTACAATACGCCTTGGGCCTGTTTACGTTATTCCAAAGCGCGCCTTTGAAAGCGTTGATGAGATCAGTTCTTTCGTCGCCGAAGTAAACCAGCGGATTTTAGATGCAAGCGTCCCAGGTCCTTCATCTTGGGGAGAGTTGGCTTCATCCTGATCACGCAAACTCTTAGGCAAAGTGTCTTAGACCAGAATAAATGTGCGAATGTTGATTGCCGGGCTATGCCCATCCCGTTTTGCAACTGAATATGCTTTTCTGTTAGTTCAAAATTGATCACGAATCTACCGATCCTCTCTTATGATTTATGTGTGATAAAATCTTCCTGACAACCAAGTAAGCAGTCTATCATTTCATATAATTAACACGAAACAGGGCCGCTTTGGGGGATTCAATCTTCTCGAGTATGGATGGCCAGAAGCAAAATTCAGTTACGATACTCTTGAAAGTTACTGCGGCGATCTTTGCGGGGCTTCTGGTTCTTCTCTGTCTGTGGAACCTGTTCTTTTGGCTAATTGGTATGACGAGTTAGGATCAAACTGACCTACTATTTACATTCCTTCTAATCTAGATTTATGGAAATTCGCATTCATATCGCCGCAGCATTTCTCCTCCTTTTCGTGTTCTTCGGATCAGCCGTCGCCCAAGACAGTTCCGACGAATCGGTCCGCAAAATGCCCGAACTTATCGCCCAGCGTGAGCAAATGGATGTTCGGGAGCGGTGGCTGATGGTTCGATTGGGGTCGAAGTTGTTGCCGATGATGAAGCGGCATGGGGTCGAGATGTGGATCGTGGTGAACGAAGAGTTCAACAACGATCCGGTTACCGAACACATAGTTCCTCCTATCCCGATCGTCGGCCGGCGAGATATCTTTATCTTTATCGACCGCGGCGAGCGTATCGAACGTATCGCGATGGTCCGTTACGACGAAGAGCGGCTCAGAAAACACTATCGCTTCGTTATGCCCGCTCGAGATAAGTTCGGCGAAGAATTGCGTAAGATCGTTGATGAGCGAAAACCCGCTACCATAGCCCTTAACATCGGCGGCAGCCGTGGCCAGCAAAGCGGGCTCTCTTACGATTCTTATCGTTTTCTTGCCGAATCGCTCGGCGCTGAGAACGAGAAGAAGTTCGTTTCCGCAGCAGATCTTCTTACCGAATTCTTCGATACGCGTATTCCCGACGAACTCCAATATTACCGCGATGCCGTTACCGTTACAGACATCTTGACCCGCCGTGCGTTTTCAAATGAGGTGATCACACCCGGCAAGACCACCGTCGGCGATGTCCGTTTTTGGCTGCTTGACCGGGTGAACAAACTCGGCCTTTCGGTTTGGTTCCAGCCCGATCTTCGCATTCAGCGGCGTGCCGCCCTAACCGAGACGAGCGGCCCGTTTCTCGGCACTGCGAAGGAGGACGAGGTCATTCGACGCGGAGATCTTATCCACGTTGATTTCGGCATCAATTATATGGGCCTCAGCACGGACTGGCAGAAACACGCCTACGTTTTGAACGAGGGCGAAGGCGATGCCCCGGCGGGGCTAAAAGTGGCGATGAAGAACACAAACATCCTCCAGGATATTCTCGTCGGCATCGCACGTGCCGGCATGACCGGAACCGAGGTCTATGAAAAAACAATGGCCGAGGCCAAACGCCGGGGGCTTGATGCCATGATCTACTCCCATCCCATTGGCGTTCACGGCCACGGCCTTGGACCCTCCATCGATTTTCGCGGAAACATCGGCGGCGGCGGCAATCGAATCCTCCCCGGTTCATATATGTCGATCGAACTCAACACTTCGACCACCGTACCCGAATGGGGCGGCCAAAAAGTAACAATGATGGCCGAAGACGACGCCGTAATGACCGACCGCGGCTACGAATTCATCCGCCCTCGCCAAACCGAGATCTACATCATCAAATGATCCCTGTTTCAAAAGCGATCGAACTCATCGACCGAAACGTTTCGACGTTGGGGGCCGAAAGAGTCGGCATTGATAAGGCCTCCGGGCGTATTCTGGCCGAGGATATTTTTGCGGACAGCGATCTCCCGCCGTTCGACCGTTCGCAAATGGACGGCTATGCCGTAAGGGCCGGGGACACGAAAGATGCCCCGGTCACATTAAAGCTCGTCGGCGAATCGGCCGCCGGAAAGGGTTGGCGGGGCAAGCTGAAAAAGGGCGAGGCCGTTAGGATAATGACCGGGGCGCCGGTTCCCGATGGGGCCGACGCGGTGCAAAAGGTCGAGCTTACGAGCGAAGCCGGAAACGTCGTCACGCTCACCGACCCCACAGAAAAAGGCCGATATATCGTAAGAAAAGGCAGCGAGGTCAAGAAAGGCGAACGCGTAATGAAAAAAGGCGAGAGGCTCGAACCGAACGCCATCGCCGTCCCCGCAGCTTTCGGTTATGCCCGATTAAAAGTGAGCAAGCGGCCACGCGTCGCCATTCTCTCGACCGGTTCCGAGATCGTCGATATAGCCCGCAAACCCAAACCCGACCAGATCCGCAACTCGAACTCAACTATGCTTGCCGAGCTTTGCCGCCGGGAAGGAGCCCTCCCGACCGTGCTGCCGGGTGCCGGCGACGACCTCGACGAGCTAAAGGCAAGGATCGCGGCCGCGGCCGGAACCTGTGATCTTCTTATCACGACCGGAGGCGTTTCCGTAGGAAAATATGATCTTACGAAAAAGGCCTTTGCGGAACTCGGTGCCGAGATCTTTTTTGACCGCGTCCGCCTAAAACCCGGCAAACCGACAGTTTTTGCCCGCCGAAAAAAGACCATTATTTTCGGGCTTCCCGGCAACCCCGTTTCGGCTGCGGTAACGTTTTATCTTTTTGTGCGGCGGGCGCTATTGATAATGCAATCTGCGAATGACGTCGGCCTGCCCTCCGGCACCGCCCTGCTCGAAAGCGAGGCCAAAGGCACCCGCGAACGCGAAACTTATCTTCCCGCTCGCCTTGCAACCGATGCAAAAGGCAATCTGCTCGCCCTCCCCCTTCGCTGGCACGGTTCATCCGACCTGATCGGATTTGCCCAGGCCGAGGCCCTGATCCATATCCCCGCCAGCAAGAGCTACAATGCCGGCGACCCCGCTGCAGTGGTTTTCTTACCCTGAACTGCCGGTTTAGGGAATCGGTCGCCCCATAGATCAGGTGGGCCCTCAACTGGTTTGCCTGGTGATCCGCAGCTCGGAATTGAGACGAGGTGAGCCGCCGGGATGGGACGGATGTACTAAATTTCCCCACTTTTTGCAGGCGGATGCCAGGAATCGTTCCACTTTTTGCATTAAAA
>CALMAH010000041.1 GCA_937859595.1 uncultured Acidobacteriota bacterium
CTTTTCCAACATCAGAGTACATCCGCCACCGTTTAATTCATCATCCCATCTCCTTCTTCGATCGATCTTGATCCGAAACGACACCTTGCAAGAGCTGTCGATTCATTACGTACCGACAGCCTTATTTTTCGGCTTTGTTTGGGTATCAGCAGGTAGATCTACCGTGGAATTGGTGAGAGCGAAGCGAGCCGTTCACTCGATCCCGGTTAAAGGCGTGCGGAACAATAAAGACGAGAGCTGGATAAACTTAACCAAGGGCGCACTGAGCGGACAAGTGAAATTGTCGCAAGACCAACATAACGGTTCCGCCAACAACGGGCGCGAGGTCAACGGTTTATGGCACGGATATCAACGATCGAAGTTTTAATGGGACAGATAGTACCCTATTAACTCTTTTACGGACAGTTATTGTCCCTTTATTACCTGATAGGGACAGTTTCTGTCCCAATAGCGTTGTTTTTGAGGCGGATTCGATGCATACTGGAAAGGATCGGATAGAACCAGGGGGAAGGGTCCTATCTGTCAAGAAGGAGAAGTGTGCCGACAAAGAAGGTTGAGATCGAGGATTTTATATTGAGGTTGCTGAACGACGTCTCGGAGGTCAGCGTTCGCGAGATCGCGAAAGCAAGAGGAATAGCCGAACTCAGCGAAACAGAACGCAGAGCGATTCGCCGGGCCCTTAGTTCACTGCAAGATCGTAAGCTGATAATCTCGCAAGGTCAAGGGCCTGCCAGAAGCTACGTTCTCTTCGATCAAAGCGGAGAAACAACAGAGAATTTCGCACCTGAGAAAGCCAAGGAATCGTCCGGGGAGGAGGGTATTCCTTTTACCAAAATGGAACTTTCCCCGGAGTCGAGGGCCCTCCTCGAGTACGTATCTCAAGATGTCGCGGTACGAACCCCGGTCGGTTATGATCAGGAATTTCTGCTCTCTTACGAACCGAACCGGACCTTTTACTTATCGGAACCTCAGCGGGAGGCCCTTTTCGCAACCGGACGGGCAGAACCAAAGGAGCGCCCCGCGGGCACATATGCCCGAAATATCCTGAACCGCCTCTTGATCGATCTTTCCTGGAATTCGAGCCGGCTCGAGGGGAATACCTACTCCCTGCTTGAGACCAAGCGGTTGATCGAACTCGGTGAGGCGGCGGCCGGAAAGGATGCATCCGAAGCCCAGATGATCCTCAACCACAAGGCGGCCATCGAGTACATAGTAGAATCGGCCGATGAGGGCCATATTACTTCCCAGGAGATCCGAAGCATCCACGCGCTGTTATCAGAGAATCTCCTGGGAAACCCCGCGTCATCCGGACGCTTGCGGTCTCTGATCGTGGAGATCTGGGGATCCACATATCTTCCGCTCGATAATCCTCAGATCCTGCAGGAATGCTTCGATCTGTTTGTCGAGAAACTAAACGCAATAGAAGACCCGTTCGAGCAGTCGATGTTCTCGATCGTTCATTTGTCTTACATGCAGGCGTTTGAAGACGTGAACAAAAGGACGGCACGCCTCGTGGCAAACATTCCTTTGGTTAAGGCGAACCTCAAACCTCTCTCGTTCACGGACGTAGACCCGGACGCGTATGTAAGCGCCCTCCTTGGCGTTTACGAAAGGACCGATGTCAGCTTGATCCGGGATCTCTACATCTGGGCTTATACAAGGTCTTCTCAAAGATACTCGGCGGTCCAGCAGTCTTTGGGAGAGCCCAATCTGCTGAAACTTCAATACCGCGAGTCGGTCCAGGAGATCGTTCGCACGATAATCCTCGAAAAAGCTGGAAGTGGACAAATTGTACAGAAGATACGTGACCTGATCGATCAGCAAAATATCCCCGACGCCGATCGTGATGCCCTCTTCAACCTGATCGAAAACGAGATCATCAGCCTGCACGATGGAAATGTCGCTCGATACAAAGTTCGCCCGAGCGAATTTCAGGCATGGAAAGAATTACAGTGATCTTCGCATGTTGTTGCTTTGCCCGAAACGACGATGCAAGGCTGGGTCGTCCGGAGACCGAACTAAGTGGTTCATTTTTGCACCAGGCTGGTTTATTTGCGCACCAGAAGACTCAAAATTGAACCAATATCCCGGTTCGATCCGTTTGCCTGACGACAAATGTCCTTACGACCACGGGCTAAGTTCGTGAATGGGCTGTGCGGTATGGGTCTTGCATGCCATGTTTGACCAAGGAAACGAAGATCGAGAGAAACGCGACTTGCGAAGTGAGCGAAATCTCTATATTCGATAACAGTTACCAACATTTGACTAATTTTGTTTTTCTAATGCAAAATTCAAATACAACCAGTTTGATCCCGGCCGCGTTTTCCTGCAGACGATTTCGCGAAAAGTCATAGCCGAAAATTGCATAGAGAAATAAAGCCCCAGCCCCAGGCATGAGGTTACCTTTGTCAAAGAGAGCGTTTTCCGATGACAGGCACTGCGGGATAGTCTGCGAAAGGAGAACAGATTATACGAGCCGAGAGGTCCTATACGATGGGAACAACCTCGAAAGGAGTAATTCGCTAAAACACTGAATGAACGATTCTCTTTTAGAAGAACTACCCCAACGGGGCGTGGCTGAGGAAGAGCAGACTTCCTCAGCCACGCCCGATATACATTCTTCCGAGAATTCGTTTCTTGCCGCTTTGCCGATCGTTCACCGAATTGTCGACCGTCGCCGATCGCGGCTGGATCCTACGAACATTTCAGATCTAGTACAGGAAGTAGCTCTACGGCTATGGCGATGGCGCTCAAACCACAATGAAAAAAGCGAGAAAATGACCGGCGAGGAGTGGAACTCTTTCGCAGCGCGAACGGCCTTTAACGAAGTCAACCGTCATTACTCGAGCGAAAAGAATGCGGCGATCGTCCCGCTCGAGATGATCTCGGAGATCGAGGAGCCCAATGTTGAGGGACAAACCGAGATCGTGGTTTTTTCTCTCATTCATCAGGTGTGGCAAGGAATTTGCAGTTTGTCATTGCGACAGCGACGGGCGTTGCTGCTTCACTCACAGGAATTGATCATTTATTTGCTGCAGAGCGGAATTGCGGAAACGGATCTGGCAGAGGCTTTGCAGTTCAATGAGGACCGTTGGTGCGAGATCCGCGACCAACTACCGTTGACAGATGCTCAGATCGCAAGAGAAACGGAAGGCCGCTCGATAAGGCCGGCAACGGCAGGTTCGGTCAAGAAGGCAAGATACGAGGCCCGGGGGAAGCTCGAAGGACTGATCAGAAAATGAACCCATCGGAACATTTAACAGACCTCCAAATTGCGGCCTTCAGTGCCCGTACGCTTTCTGAATGCGAATCGCACGAAGTCGGACGACACTTGCTCGGATGTGCAAATTGCCGAGGGTTGCTTCCCATGCCGAATCCAAAGCAACTCTGGACGGCTGTGCTGAGCGAACAAGACTCCGTACGTTCAAAGTATGACCAGCCCGTTGCTTCGGTACAATCATACTTTCAAGAGTTCGTTGAACTTGTTGGTAAACCTAGCACCATGGTCTGGGGCACTGGTTCACTGCTCGTCATATTGGGCATAACCTTATTGATTCTCTTGACAGTTTCGCAAGAATCCAGTGTCGAAAGCGACATTGCTCGATCGATCGAAATTGAAGATCCATTATTCGGACCTAACCAACAGAATGAAGAACCCAGAATCGTACTGCCTAATGACAGTGCAGGCGATGACGTTCAGACTCAGCCGCCCGCACGTATATCCTCAGACGGAAAATTGCCGGGACGGAGTAACCTTCGCCCAAAACAAATTCCAAGAACCGACCCCAATAGCGGTAAGACGGTGCAGCGGGGAGTTAATGCAAATATTGCCTCGACCAGGGGTACGACATCAAAATGCGGTGCTCAAAGAACATTCGAAATGCAGCTCGGATCTGAAGAAGGTGACTTGGTGCTTAGGTGGGGGAGCATTCCGAATGCCGCAAAATATCATATTTACGTTTCCGACGACGATCAGATCCTGTTAGATGAATTCGAAACTGAGACCGGTTCGTCCTATACATTGAAGAAAGTGCTTGATCCGAATAAGGATTATAGATTGAAAATTGTTATTACTCTTGAGAACGGTCAGACCCTGAGTGTTGATGCTCTGAAGTTCTCCGCCAGGGATTTTCAGTCAAATCAAAAAGTACTCAAAAGCAACGCAAGGTCAGAAACGCGTTGCCTGGCAAACCAGTAGTAGAGAGGGGAGGTTAATGTTGAAGATAAGCAGAAAGACACGGGTCCATATAAAGAGGGCGGCTTTCAAGTACGTTGTGAATGTGTCCCTGATGCTCTCTTTTGTGTTGCCGGTTCTGTCGCAGAATGGCGATGTATTCCCGGTCCCGGATTCCTATAAAGTTGAAGGAATCCCTACGATCAAGAAATCCGAGGTGGACCATCTGTTCTTCGATCCAATATCCATCAAGAGCAACCTGATTTGGGACGCCGACCAGAAAAATCGGCGATTGCTGGTCACTGACGAAACAAACAATGTCTATTTGCTTGATTCAGCTTTATCTAGGCCAATCAAGCTGACCGAGAAAGGTGTTCCGAACTCCGTTCGATTTCATCCGGATGGCGGTTCGTTTTTATTCACCTCGGACCACGAAGATCAGGAGAATTTTCAGCTCTATATTTATGACCTTGAAAAACGAACTGTCAGTAAAGCAACGACGCTAACCGGAAAAGATGAGTCGATCGAATCCGCTGTTTGGAGTAAAGCAGGCGGTTTCCTCCATTACTCAAAGATCGATTACGAATTAAAGGTGACAAAGCTTTGTGAGTCCATATCGTTTACAGAGAGGTGTTTCAATGTAGATCTCAAGGGGATTTGGTATGTGCTTGACTCTGCGGACGGGCGCATATTACTCAAGCACTGGAAGTCGTCGTCGAATCAATCCCTTTATTTATATGACATTGCAGCGAATGCCCTCGTTACGATAGAGGAAAAGGGCAACTCCCCAAAGGGCGGCTTTGCCGGCGAACATATCGTTTATATTTCCGACGGAAACGACCGCTGCAAGAGACGAGCCTGCGTAATTTCTTTCGATCTAAAGAGCGGGCGAGCTAAGCCGCTCGATCTGCCCAAGAATCTGACGAATACCCAGGACCTCAAGATCTCACCCGCGTCCGACTATATTCTGGTCCAGGAAACTCGCGATGGTGTAGACGACCTAAGAATTTTCAAGTTCGCCAAGGGCAAATTAGGAAAAGAGATACCCCGCTTTATCAAAGGGTCGTTTGTTATCTGGAACACTCGATGGCTTGGCAGTCGGGAAATCGTCTACACCTTGGAGAACAACGGGAAACCTGCTTCGATCCAATCCTTCAACTTTGAAAATGGCACTATAACCGACTGGACAAAAGAACGGCTGCCTCCCGAACTGGATGGAAAGGTGACTCCTCCGGAGATCATCAAGTGGAAATCCTTCGATAAGAGAGAGATCTCGGGTTTCATGGTTCGACCTCGGAAAGGCCCCACTCGTCTCCCGGTTTTAATTCGTGTTCACGGCGGGCCACAGATTCTCGCCCGTCCCGTTTTCAACTCTAATGACATTCGCCTAGCGTCTCAGCTCGGAGTAGCAATAATTCATACGAATATTCGAGGCTCTTCCGGGTTCGGTAGCGAGTTCATGGACGCTGATGATCGGGAGAAGCGAGGGGATGCGATAAAAGACATTCGGGCTTTGATCGATTGGATAGAAAAACAAGGCGATCTGGATCCCGGACAAATCTTTTTAAGGGGTGAGAGCTATGGAGGATTCGTTGTACTGTCTGCCGCAATGCAGGAGCCTTCAAGGGTCAAGGGTGTGATTGCAGAATCCCCGATTGTCTCTATACGAGGATACCTTTCGCAGTCATGGATCGATGATTTTGCGAAGACCGAATATGGCAACCCGGATGACGAAAAGTTGATGGTCAGTTTGGACGCATTGTCACCCCTTAACAATGCGGACCGTTGGAACAAGATCCCCTTGCTATTAACACGGGGTAAGCGGGATGGGCGCATCCCGGAAAACAACGTGGTTGATCTTAAGAATCAACTGCAAAAGCAAGGCACAGACGTCTGGTACATCTATTCTACCGAAGGCGGCCACGGTTTCGGCGGAAGATATGTGTTCGCCTCGATCTATAAATTTCTTAAAACTCAAATCGAAAATAGGAGAAAATGAATGAAAAAACTTCGGTCAGTAATTTTTGCAACGATACTGTCATCCATTATGGCAGTAAACATCTTCGCTGGAACCTCCGTAACAACGGGTGTTCTTTCCCCACTCGTTAATCAGGCGGTCAGTGCGGTCATTTCGTTTATCAGCGGTAACGGTTTCTTCCGTGATGACAACTGCCCCCTAAGAGTGTGTGGGAGCTGTAGACCCGAAGAACGCAACGGCGATGGCGATTGCCGTCCGCCAGCTAGCTAAAATATGTATACTCCGATTACTTTGACAACAAGCTGGTTTGTGATGACCGGCTTGTTGCTTTTCTCGCTGTCCGTCACCGATGTTTGGGCACAGATCAAAGGTAAGCCTATCGCTGGGACAAAGGCTCAATTATCTCTTTGGAATGGAGATTCAGTAAGTGCCATAGATCAAGCTCAGATCGATATCGTCGGCTATAAAAAAGCAGGCGATGTTAGACGTGTCGGTTTGAGCTATGAAACTAAAGCTCGAGCTTTGATCGCGTTGGCCCGCTACGCGGAAGTAGATGCAACCCTAACGGAGGCCATCGAGTACCTAACGGTAAATGGTGCCGCGCCCCGCGATCTGGCGTTTGCTCATCTAGCCATCGCCGAGGTACGCAGATCTGAACGAAAGACTTCGCGGGCGTTCGAACAATTGAACAAGGCACTTCAGTTTGATCCGTCGGATCGCCTTCTTAGAGCTGAATACAATTTGGGAATTGGAAAAGTGCTTTTTAAATCGGGGTATGATGGTTCCGCGATCATTTGGTTAGAAAAAGCCGGGCAACTTTTTGATGGATTACCCGTTTCTGAAGGCAAACTTGACACATACAGATTTCTAGCCCTGGCATGGTCCGCGAAGCTGAATTACCCGAAAAGCCTTGAGTACTCCCAAGCATTTGTCACCAAATCCGAGGGAACGCCCTTCAGGGCAAGATTTCGCCAGGCACTTTTTGAGCACGGGTCGACTTTGAATGCTGCCGGCCAAAAACGCCGGGCGTTCGCCGCGTTCGAGTACGGGCTGACTGCATCACTGAATAGTGGAAGTAGTTTTCAGGCTCGAAAATTCCTGGCGGTCCTACTTTTGAATGCACTTTACGATCACAATATTGAAAGAGCCGAGGAATATCATCGTCGGTTGACCGACTTGGACTCCGACGGTGAGTACTTATTCGAACGTTTGCTAGGCAAGGCTGTTATTCACGGATTTCGTGGAGACAAACAGGCATCAACCGCGATATTCAACGAACTAAAGCAAATGGAGAAAACCTCCGAGTTTCTGATTCCAAGCTGGAAGATATTAATTGCCGAGAACGATAAGGACTGGAACACGGTACTCGATCTGAACAGTCATTTACTTGATTTAACATTGAAGGGGAATTTTCGTGACGACCTTCCCCGAATCTATCTCTCACTTGCGAACGCGAATTTTCAAACCAACCGAAAGACTGCAGCCCTCGAATTTACAAGAAAATCCGTTGGTTTGATTGAGGAAATCCGAGTCTCGGAAGACCAATCATTGTCTTTGGGTTTACTGGAGACGTATCACAAAGCTTATCGATTACTAACTCAATTCCATTTGGATAAACCGCAACAGGCCCTGGAGTCTAGCGACTATCTTAAAGCTCGTATTCTGAAAGACCGAATCGATAATGCACAGACGAGAACCCGGCCCGAAATCTCGCCCGAACTACGTCAGCGATTAACAACGCTTTCAACCGAGTTTATCCGTAACCCGGGCGTCGCGGGGGACTTAGACAGACTTGAACGATCGATCACGACGGCGTTGCCTCCATTCGACCTAACCAAGACCGAACTTAGCAAGATGGATGAGATTCGGGGCCTAGAGGATGCGGCGGTGATATCTTATTTTATTGGATCGGACAAAAAGCTGGTGGCATTTGTATGGGAAAAAGGCCGCTCAGTAAGGTCAATTGAACTTCAAGTTGATGAGGACGAGATCGCGGCAGATATTGAGAGTGCTCACAGAAAGATCAGGAATCGAGTGTTCTTCAAGCGCGATGGCAAAGCGCTCTTCGACAAATTACTTAAGCCACTTTTAGTGTCGGCGAAGCATTTGGTTATCGTTCCCGACAAGCATCTTTGGAAGGTCCCATTTCAGGCCCTAAGCCCAGACGGAGAAAAGTATCTGATCGAAGACAAGATCGTCAGTTATGCCCCTTCGGTTTCAATACTTTTCGAACAACTAAAGTCTCCCAAACCCGTTCGTCGCACTATGCATGCCTTCGCCAATGCATCGTTCAACAATCAATTTCTGAAGTATGTAAATGCCGAGGCAACCAGCATTGCGGGTTTTTTCGGTTCAAGTCCAGTATTTAACGCAACCGTTGGAGATTTTCGACGGCTTTCTGATAAGGCTGATATTCTGCATTTTTCGATGCACGCACAGGTAGATAATGACCAACCTTTAGACTCCTTCTTAGGGTTCAAAGGAGCCGGGAAGGAAAGTGGCCGGTTGACGGTCGAAGACTTGTTGAACATCAAACTAAAAAAAGGGAGTCTTGTTTTCCTCGCTTCCTGCGATACAAACAACGTTCTAAGCGGCGAGGGTCTTGTGAGTCTTGCATGGGGAATGATGGGTGCGGGAGCAACGACTGTCATTTCCGCTCAGTGGGAGGCGAACGACAAATTGACCGAGGTCTTCACAAAGGCATTCTACAAATACTACAATCAGGGCTATTCATCCGCAGAAGCTCTACAAAATGCATCGCTGGAAATGATCAAGAACAAGTCGAGCAACATGAATGAACCATATTTTTGGGCGGACTTTACTTTGAATGGAGATTTTCGTTAATGCCTTAGCTGTACTAATCAGGACTTGTTCTGACGGTTCACTTGGCCTGCCCCACTAGGTCTACCGCGGAAGAAAGGCGAGTTCACGGGAAGACATCGATGCCTTTTAAGTTCTACCCGAAACCGCAATTAGGGCGGGGCTCTTTGCCCCTAACCCGTATCCTCTAGTGTATTCAATTGGAGCTTCGAAACTTTGGGAGCAATCCATTGCAAATTCGTTTCCTGGGCAATCGTTGATGGCTTTCTCAACCGATGCGGATCTTATCGATGCCTATCGGAGGCATCCGGAGCGGGATCAGGAGGCGTTTCTAGGCTTGAGATCAGCGGGGGCAAGTATCCGCATTCCTCCAGCATCAGGCACTTTTGTCTCAGTTCCCGTCGCCCCCCCCCCATCGCATGGGCAGCGGACATCACCGGGCGGGATCGGGGGAGTGGTCTCATCCGGCAACGCGGCGATAAGAGCAGAGGTCGAGGCTACGCTGACCGGGCCGCATCTTCGCAATGTAGTTGTGAACGACAATGCTCCTGTCAATGCGACCTACGGGGATCTCGGGCTTGTGCCGATGGACGCCCCGGCCGGCACGCTCTGCGGCGTGATCATAAAAGGCGGACTGCGATATTACATCTGGAGAAAAACGGCCGAGAACCGCCGAACATTCGACTACGAGCGGCGGGCAATGCAGATCGCTGCTAATCAGGATATTTTGGCGGGGTTGGATTGAAGGGTTTGAAGTGCAGGTCTGGTCAAGACAAACCAGATCAGGTAGTTCGAACCGTTCAATGGCAGCTTCAGCGACGAATGCCTGAACATCAAGTGGTTCATGTCAATGGAAGACGCGACCGAGAAGGTCCAGGCGTTCAAGGGTGATTACAACGGCTTCAGGCCGCACAGCGCATTGTGCGGCTTGATGTTATGAAGTTGATTCCATGGGAGTCAAGTGTTAGAAAATACTCTGAGTTTTGACACGAAACCGACCCGATGGAATCAACAATGACAGTATACATCGGGGTTGATTTTCACTCATACGAGCAGACGGTGGCTTATTGCGACGAGAGGGGTGGAGAGGTGCGGTACCGGCAGTTTCTGCATTCGGACAAGCAGTCGCTGAAGGCTTTTTACCGCAAGTTTGGAGACGAGGCGGTTGTTGGAGTAGAGGCGACGGGCTGCACCTGGTGGTTTGAAAAGTTGCTCTTTGAAAACAGAGCCAAGTTGCAGATAGATGATCCGAGGCTGATCAGGCGAGCTGCGTTGTCGAGGCACAAGCACGACTTTCGCGATGCAGAGACGATCCTGGATCTCCTGGTTAATGACCAGTTCCCACGGATCACGCCGAGGAGTGAGCAGCGCCGTGAGATGCTCTGGATGCTCGATCACCGACATTTTCTGGTAAAGAAGCGGACATCGATCGCAAATACGATGCAGGCGTTCGCCCGCAGCGAAGGACTTGATAAGTTTCGGCTACAGACACTAAAAAGACAGAAGGAACTTGTCGATTCGGTCTCGACGGACATGGAGCAGCTCATCGTCGGGTCGCGGCTATCTCTTTACAACGAACTGTCGAGGGAGATAGCGGGCTTCGATGTGAAACTCGCGGAAGAGGCGGAAAGGGACGTAAGGACGAAGCTTCTGATGACACATCCGGGCGTCGGAGTAGTAACCGCTCTGGCACTCACTCATACGCTCGGTGACGTTCGCCGCTTTCGTCGTAAAGAGGAAGTAGTGGCGTTCGTAGGACTCGACCCGCTGGAGAAAAGCTCCGGTGAGAAGAGGCGGATCGGCTCGATCAGCAAGCATGGCTCACGGCTCATGCGCAATTTGCTCGGTCAAGCTGCTCAGGCGTGCCGCGATCCCCGGATCAAGGCACACTATTTACAGGTTAGCCGTCGGCGCGGCCGCCCGAAAGCAAAAGTTGCAGCGGCCCGCAAGCTACTCATTAACTGTTATGTCATGCTTCGTGACGATATCAGCTACGAGCAGTTTGCGATCGGCGGGGCGAAGTTGGCCTGTGCGAGGGGTCAGGAGAGGTAAGAAGCGATTCTCAGTCTCTGACGGCTTGATGGCTCGGCCAGCCATTTCCAACCAAAGAACCGGAAATGAGCCGATCTAGTTTCATGTAGCCAGTATCAACTGTGCACGAATAGATGATGGCACTCGCCTAATAACGGCGGTGCGGATCGAAAGTAAATCTAACCAATTACAAAAGAAGGCGGGTTGGTTCTTGCCAAAACAAAATGTGAATACTCACGATACCCCAAACGGTGCGACCGCCAAGGTGAGCTTGACTTAGGGGGTAACTTCATAGATGACCCCATCCGTTTGGCGGCCGACCTCGACCCGCACTCTCCTCGCCATCCCGAGATGCTAGCCCATCATCTAGAGTATTGCGATGTTGAAAGTCTAAACCTATACTTCTTCTTTTTTTGTAAGTCTGACTCTGATCTTCCACACACAGGTTCTTCGACAGACTTAATGGCTATTTGAAACATCAGTACTACCGTTGGCATAGCGCCCGAATAGAAATTTGTCAATCAGGAATCCGAGAATCTGCCATTGAAACCATATTGCGACCAGCCATATCGCCTGCTGGAGCCACGCATTAGTGCTATCAGGTTGCAGTCCAAAGACCCAAAGGCCACTCGGAATCAAAAAGACACCTGCAAAAAGTAATGAAGGTAAATTTAGCAGCAGAAAAATCTGGATCATTACGGGTTCGTGAAATGGGTGAATTCCCGACTCAGGTATCCCTCCCTCCCAAAACGCAAAAATGAAGGCGGACACATTTAGAGCGCTTAATATATAGCCGGTTCGACTTCGAAATATAGCTCGCATAATCATAAAAACGCATGAATCCATTCTAAATTTTTCTTACCTCCGTCTTTGTGCCGCGATTTGCCTTGCACCATCCCGGTACAAATCCCACACCGATGGTGTTCTTGGCACGACACGGATCGGTCCAATTCCTTGCCTCTGACGGGACGCACTTTCTATCGTTTCAGTGGCAGTTCGATAATCGTTAACCCAATTTCTCCCGTAAACGACGAGGCCATTTCTCAGCCAAAGATTTGCAGCCTCAATCTGCGCATCGGAAACAAGGTTATCGATCGTATTGGTTACTATATTGTTGCCTCGCGGGCCTAAGAAGTTTACAGCTGATGTCGTCAAACCGCCAATCAAGCCGAAAGCATGACCAACCTCGTGGGAAAGAGTACCTGCTCGTATCGCGGCATGCCCTCTTTTCTGAGAAATAAAGATATGTCGATTTCCGGTTTCAGTTCTAGAGTAGCTTCTTATTCTAGTCGAATCATCGAAGTAGAAAACATTTAGGGCACCCTGTACAGCACCTGAGGTGATTTCCGTTCTCGACGCGTTCACGGAGCCGCTTGTATATGTTACATTGAACTCAATTGCAATTCGCCCAAAAGTGTTTGCTAGGTCCTTCAACTGGGGTTTCATCGCCGCTTCGACTTGCTCACGAGTAAATTGATCAGAGTTGTACACAATGTTCAAATCAACTGTAATCGTCGACGGCTCATCTCTATAATTCTGCGGCAAATTGCCACAACCTCGTCCATCTGCTTGGCAAAAGGGATCGAGTCCCGTCGGATCCGTGAGTATCAACGGCCTATTCATCGTGTAGGCGTAACGGTTGAAGGTCTGGGGGTCGGCGGATTTGCCGCTTGCTAAAAGTGGATCAACGGCGGTGAAGCGGCCGTGGTTGTTGTAATAATAGCGGGCTTCGGCGAAGTCTAAACCGGTTTCGTCGTCGCGTTCGTATCCGGTGAACTTCTGACGTACTGAATCTGAGCCGTATACTGCTCGCAGAATTTCCTCACCAAACGGCATAAAATCACGGCGAGAGGTTACGTCGCCGAGTGCGTCGGTTATGATCCTCGGGCTGCCGAGATGGTCTGTTGTCAAATAGCTGGTTTTGGCCGTCGCAGGCGGTTCGATGATCGTCGAATACTCTGCGACTAGTCTATTTGAAGCGTCATACGCAAAGATGGTTGTTTCGCCGGTGCTGGGGACGACCTTCTTGATTCGAAGACCGTCGCCGTTGTAAAAGTATTCACCGACCGTCGAGACCGAGTTGCCGTTCGTGTCAAGCGTTTCCACCTTCACCTGCTTGTTCTCGCCGTCATACGTAAAGCGTCGGCTCTGCGGGTCTCGGACGGTGTTACCGGCCGTGTCGAAAACGTGGCTACCGAACTCGGCCGACCAAGTGGAAATGATTCTTGAGTTACCCTACGCGGCAATTATCGACACTTCGAGATTTACGTTGAGTTCCGAAATTACCGACAATAATTTCGGCGTAAGCGAGAATCCTGATTCGCCCGTCGAAGTTATCGAACAAAAAATGTCTAGCCTGCAACTGGCATCTACGTTTTTGATAACATCCGATTTGTGATTCATCTTATCAAAAAGTGACTGAATCTGTTCCTCGAGCGAACTTCCGTCTCCCAGCTCGGATTTCAGAACCCATATGTTTGAGCGAATCATTTCACCAAACCGATCAGGCTCTCCCTTGCGATGAGTGTAACTTGGGCTAATTGCAAGGAGCTGAGTGATCTTGTCAGGATCTAACGCTCCAGAAATTCTAAAAGACGCTTTCGTTTTCAGCATAGACTAGTTATCCTTTCCCTTTAGTCGATCGGCAATCTCCTTTGCAATTTGTTCGATTTGCTCCTTTGTTAGGTTGTCTGCTCCTCCTCGACCGGTACTTTCCTTGTAATCGTGAATCTCGTCGCTTAGAAGATCATACGGAACTCCAAAGGTGTCCGCGATATGTTCGATGAGTCTTCTTTCGCGACTCTTTGCGTAAATATTTGGATCAATGGAAGGGAGGGAATGAGGTCCCTCATAGATCACAACGGTATAAATTACCGTTCCAACTGTGAAGACGAGGATCCCTCCGCCAATCACTTCTCCAAATGGTAATGGGCCATCAAGGAGCGCGGCTGTTCCAGCGGCAGCAGCCCTCCTTGCCACAATGCCTCCAACTGCAGTACCTAAGTCGGCATCTTCGGTATTTGGTCCTCCAAACCTCCAGCCAGAAGGATTAGCCTCACTTGGCCCGTTTGGGTCAAGAATTACCTGATAGCCAGTGACTGAATTATAGGTTAGTTTAGTGACAACCACGTACGGCTTTCGCTGTTCGTCAGAATAACTGTTCCATTCATCATCATCAATCCATGTCGCTTGACATGTTTCCCCTGAACAGCCGGCAGGGTTAACCCAGATCAACCCAGTTGGATCGACCAAAACTAAAGGGCTATTTAAGACATAAACATAACGATTTATGCTTTGAGGCTTACGTAAATCAGCACTGTCACCTAACGGATCAGGGGAATGAAATCGTCCGATTTGATTCGAATAAACTCTTGCCTGCGCGAATTCGAGGCCGGTTTCGGTATCGGTCTCATACCCTGTAAAACCCTGCCGAACATTGTTTTTGACATAGTTGTCGTTAGGCGAGCGGCCGCCGAGGCCGATAATCTCCTCGCCGTAGGGCATGTAGTCGGTGCGGGACGTGACGTTGCCGTTCTGGTCCGTGTTTATACGTGGCGAGCCGAGATGGTCAGCGGTCAGGTATTGAACCTTGGGGTTTTGCGTTTCGACAATGGTCGAATACTCAGCGACTAAACTGCCGCCCGCGTTGTAAACAAAAACCGTAACCTCGCCGGTTGATGGAACATACTTCTTCACCCGCTTGCCGTCGCCGTCGAAGAAGTATTGTCCGATGGTTTGGTTCAGTGAGTCTTTTACTTCTTTTTGCTTGTTTTCAGCGTCGTAAGAAAACTGCCTTCCCTCGGCATCAGTGATGACATTCCCGGCTGTGTCATAAGCCCAACCCTGTCCCGCCGCCATTCGGTTATTCGCAGGGTTAAGATCAGGGTTGAAAATCTCTCGGTCAGCCTCGCACATCACCGGATTGCTTCCATCCAAACATCCTTTTGGCAAAGTCGTCGTCAAGTTCTCATTGAAGTTCCTGTTCCCGTAGCGGTCAAATGTATAGGTCTGGTTCCAGTTGACGGTCGTTCCGGTCTTTTCCTCCGCCGAGGTTATCCGGTTCAAAGAATCGTAAGTGTATAGCTGATCGAAAACCAGATCGGACTGGCTCGGACGCTTCACGGTTATTTTCTGTGACAGCACGTTACCATTGTTCGCAGTGGTTCCGTAACCATATTCGAGCTTCAATTTGTCGGTTCCATTCTGAACCGTTCCAAGTGCAATTTGAGTTGGCTGTAAGCGACTGTTGAATATGGTGCTTTCCCAGCGATTGTTGCCTAATTGCATGGACGTTACCGCTCCGGCGGCGTTGTAGGTGAAATGCTGTGCGTAGTTCCAATAGCCGTGGTTCTCGGACTTACGGCTTTGGACCATGGAAAGATAGCCGTTGTTGTCGATTACATTCTTCACCTTGCGGCCCGACGGGTAGGTCTGCTCGACCAAAGCCCCTGATAAATTATACGTGTAATCGGTCACGTAATCCTCGCCGTCCGTAGTCTGCTTATGCCCCGTCAGATGTTCATCTCATTTCTAAGATTGGCCCTCATTTTCACTTACCGATCCCAACTTAAAGGGTATTGGCTCGGAAAGAATCTGATCCAGCCACAGATAGCCGTGTTGATCCCAACGCTTCCTAAGTTCATTTCCAAAAGAACTGCCATGACAATCAGGCTCCAAACCGGCACTCGGATAGGAATCGGCAATAATTCTGACCCAGATTTTTGGAGAGCTTCGAATCATTTCCCAGCTTTTACGCGCCCTGTCTGCTTTGACCTCTGATCGTTCAGGGTGAATCGGAATTCTCAACGGTGGGATGACCGCATCAAAGGTCTTTTCTTCTCCCGGCGACAACACAAGAATTTCTTCATCTGACGGAATGACTTGATCAAGTCTGTTTCTTGCATTTACCCAGTCCTTGAGCGTTTGGCTGCATGCCATTAGGTCATAACCCTGATAACTCGAAGCAATTCGTTTCGCGCCAAAACCGTCTGGACTCCCAGCCAACTCACTCCCGGTAAAGGCAAGATATTCTCTAAAAAAGAGAATTGGACGTTTGCCCATATTCTTCAGCCTTAATCGCGCGATAAAGTCAATCACAACTTCATCTGATAATTCGGAAACCTTCATTTCCGTGATCTCCCCGGTTAACGAAAGATATTCCTTTTTTGTCATGTCGAATTCCTCTAACTTCTCAGTCCTATTACTAGACAAAAGGGAATTAACGGTCAGAACAAAACCCAGTACGGTTATAATTAAAACCCTCATTTCTCTTTCTCTCCTTAATTACGGACGGTAATAACCAGTATCTTTCTTGCCAATACCTTGAACTGTGCCATAAACCGAGCCATACCTTGTGGTAATGCTCCCTGGTCCGTTTATAGGCCTTATTTCAAACGGACCCTTTGCTCCGCTCTTGCTGAAAACTGTAGGTTCTCCGTTGTCATTTCTAAAGATAAAGTTTGCGAAGTGCGTGGGGGATTTGTCTTTTGCCCATCTAACAATGTCACCCACCCTGAGCTCCCCTTCCTGAATTGATCTCGACCCTCTCTGCTGGATTAAGGCATCCGCGGACTGAACATCGAATTCAACGCCCGGCATATTGGGCGGAAGAGCACCAGGATAGCCAACCCTACAGGCCGTTTCAGAACAATCGTCACCTGTTGGCCCTTGAGTATCAGGAGCATTCGGATTTTCAATCTTGAATTGCTCCTGCCTAGCTAATCCATCTTCAACGGCTCCGAAGACTCGGCCAACTAAGCCCCCTGTACCTGAAAGTCTTATGTTGTCTCCGTCTCCAACTTTACTTATGAATCTCTCAGCATCTTTTCCGGTCAAGCCAAGTTGTTTAGCGAGACTCGCCGCGTTATCGCCTTCTTTGCTCTTACGCGCAGTTACTATAACATAATCAACAATTTGCCTTCCTTTTTTATCGAGCCTGTCGGTACCATCCTTATTTTTCTTATAAATAACTTCATACTCGATTTCCCAAAGTCCAAGCGGGTCACTGAACTTGAGTGGATTATTCAGTACATAGACATACCGATTCCACGACTGAGGGTTGAAACCATTGACGCTTAGGAGCGTTGGGTCGGGAGAAGTGAAGCGGCCATGCGAATTGCCATACATCCGCTCCTGTGCGAAATCTAGGTTCGTCTCCTCGTCGCGTTCATACGTGGCGAACTTCTCTTGAACAGAATCCTGACCGTACCCGGCCCGAATTATCTCCTCTCCATAGGGTCGAAAATCTCTGCGAGAGATAGTATTGCCGTTCTCATCAGTCAGAATTCGCGGAGAACCCAAATGATCGTGGGTCAGATAGCTAACCTGCGGAGTGTGCGAAAGCTGGGTCGAATACTCAGCAATCACTTTTCCGTCGATATCATAGACATACACCGTAGAGTCGCTAGTTAAGGGTACAAATTTCTTGATTCTAAGTCCGTTGCCGTCGTAAAAATACTCGCCGATTGTCTGGTTCTGCGAGTCTTTTACTTTGACCTGTTTGTTTTCGGCGTCGTAAGTGAATTGGCGGCCTTCGGCATCGACGGTTGTGTTACCCGCAGGGTCGAAGGCGTAGCCGTTCAGACGGTTGTTGGCTGTGTTGACCGAGGGATTCACAATCGGCCGGATCGCTTCACAAACGACCGGATTTCCGGATTCCGTGCAGTCTTTCGGAAGTGTCGTCGTGTTCGCCTCATCGAAATTCCGGTTGCCGTAGCGGTCGAACGTAAACACCTGTTTCCAACTCGTCTGGCTGTCGATGATCTCTTCGGCTGATTTTAACCGATTGAGGCTGTCATACTCGTAGTTCTGATTCGCGACAAACCCATCCGACTGGCCGACTGTCGGAACTGTGATCGTCTGGCTCAGGACATTCCCGTTATTGTCATCCGAACCATAACTATAATTGAGTTTCAGGAGATTTGTTGCGCTCGGAGTTACTCCTAGTGCGATCTGTGTCGGCTGTAAACGGCTGTTGAATTGGGTGCTTTCCCATCGATTGTTGCCTAGCTGCATTGAGGTCACGGCACCGGCTGCGTTGTAAGAGAAATGTTGGGCGTAGTTCCAATAGCCGTGGTTTGCGGATTTTCGGCTTTGCACCATGGAAAGATAGCCGTTAATGTCCAAAATGATTTTTACGACGCGAAATCCTGTTCTATTCTGCAGTGAAGATCAGATTATTTTCATCTTCCCAATACAAAAAAGTAGCTAAGGGTTTCTTGATTACAAATCATTCCTTACGCACAAGAACTCGCAATTCCCCGATCCCAACAACTTCAATACGGCGAAATAAAGTGCCCCGCAACGCATCCGGGTCATCGCCATATTTTTGTTTCCTATCAAGACCAGTTATGTCATTTACAAAACCTAGTCCCGTTGTAATATTGAGATCATACTCCTCTTGAATTAGGTTGTGCGGAATTATAAATTGACCCGAATATTCTTCACCTGGTCTGATCCTGTGAAACGAATAATCGTATTTTCTTCCTCTGTCTTCGGGGATCGGTACGGAAGATGGAATAAGCACATCACCACGATCATTGATGATCTTAGAATCCTCTTTTCTTACAAAATAGATCGGCTCGCTTCCATTATTTCTGATCGATATCAGAATTGGTAGATCTTCACCAACCCTTATCTCCCAATTTTTAACCCAAAGTGTGATCAGAAGACCGGTGTTGGTTTCGGCTTGGACCCTTGTCACCCACAGTTCTTTTATGTCCTGATCTTTTTTGTCTTGACCAAAGCCGTTCGTGTAAATGGTGCAGAGTACAAGACTGACGACAAACACCTTGACTACATTTCTTCTGTACATAACAATCTCCCTTCGAGCAATCCGTTTTCAATCGCAACACTTCTTTTCGGTCTCAAACAAACTACTGTCCCCTTGCTACGGCACCGCCCGCAAATCCGCCTGTTAGCTTAATATCCTCACGGATCCGAGCTTCAATTCTCATCGCTTCACGGTGGGCTCTTCTGTAATTAGGTTTTCCTTGAAAGTCCTCGAAACCGATTCGCTTAAAAGTCTGGGCCTCCGCTCCTTCGTGTATGAAGTAGCTCGCAGCACTTACCCTCAGACCTATTCCGCTAATCTGTGCCGAAGGTGCAATTATTCCTCCACCGGCTGAAAAGCTCTCAAGCATCCGATTTTGGGAATCGCCCGTGCCAATATCTGTCTGAATTATGGGTATGTCAGAGTTTAAGGCAATTATCGCGAATAACGGAGTTCCATCAATCGATCCTGGTTGAATTGCACGCCTTCCATCAACAGCGACGATACTACCTATATGTGGCCTTTGCCTCCTTGTCCTTCCCTCAAACTTCCTTAGAAGTGTTCGTCCATATCTCGTAAGATTACCTTTTTCGTTGAGTGCTCCGTCAAACAGGTCGGCGATCTCTCGGAAATCATTTCCGTGATAGAAAAGATACATTTCCGGGGCATTTACCAGTCCTGCTAGATGACGAACTCCCTCATTTGCCTCACTTAGGTCTACTCCATCTCTTAGCAGTATATAATCTCCGTCAAGAATGAAGTATCTCTCGAATTCTTCTTCACCACCAACCATCTCAAAGAACGCAGCAATCGTGTGCTCCCCTCGAACTCTTACAGATTCGCCGGTGGGGTCAATTAGACGTACGGGATTATTCTTAACATAGACATATAGATTAAACAATTGCGGATCAAGTACCATTGTAACCTGAAAATATAGAGGATCCGGTGAAATGAAACGTCCGGTCAGTCTTGAATACATTCGTGCTTGAGCAAAATCAAGGTCTGTTTCCGAATCCCGTAGGTATGAGGTGAATTTTTGGCGGATGTCGTCGGGTTGGTAGCCGAGGGCGGTGGAGCGTTCCGATGTGTGGATCTCTTCGCCGAAGGGGTGGAAGTCGCGGCGGGAGAGGGTGGCGCCGTTTTCGTCCGTTAAGATACGCGGGCTGCCGAGGTGGTCGGCGGTGGTGTAGCTGACTTTCGGGTCTTGAGTCTGCACTGTTGAATATTCTGCAACGAGCTGGCCGACGGCGCTATAGACGAACACCGTGACTTCGCCAGTCGAGGGGACGTGTTTCTTTATTCTACGCCCATCTCCGTCGTAGCGGTACTGCCAGATAATGTTCTGCTGGCTGTCTTTCACCTCGATCTGTTTATTATCCGCTTCGTAGATGAAAACTCTTCCCTGACCGTCTTCGATAGTGTTGCTCGACGTGTCGAGGACGTAATCATCCGACATCGAATATATCCCGAATTAAGCAACCGACTATCGCACCCAGGATCAGACATCAAAGCCACCGTCTGGCAATTTACACACTAGTCCGTGGTCGCAAGAATTACAGTTTCGCATTCGCGACCTCAGTTTCTCGATGCCCAATTTCATGAAAGAATCACCTTTACGATCTTCGGTGGTCTTGATCGGTTTTCCGAGCTTTCTTATGTCACGCTTTCTGAGATTGACTGAAGAGGTTCCGAGACATACGTCAGTGACGAGGTGGCCGTTTTCGAGAATTGCGTAGACAAGATAAGTTGACCCAGTTTGGAAGCTTACGGCACATCCGTGCGACGTGAAAACTGTGTATTCTTTCGGAAACGGCATTGGAGATTTCCAGACTTTCTCGGGCTGAATTGTCACTTTCAAGGTGCGTCCCGGATCAAGCGGATCTTCGGGAACAACCCTCGAAACTTCACCGACCAGAATGACAGTTGCTTCCTTCTTCATAAGTCGAACACGCTCTGATACGGAAAGTGGATTGCACAAACACGCAAACACCGGCAAGGCGGAAGCAAATAACAAGACTACTAGCAGACTGACTTTAAAACCAATATTTCTGTTTTTCATAATAGGTACCTACGTCAAAACTTACAGCCAGATCCCTGACAATAGTTTACGATGCTGCGGCTATATGAGTCAGGAGTAAGCCCATAACCAGATTTGATAGTTTTGTTAATCGCATCTTGTCGTTTTTTCTGCTGCTCAGTTTCATCCTTTTTCTTCCAGCCTTTGTTCCACGTTCCCCATTTCTTATCATCGGCTCCTAACGCTTCAAAATAGTATGATTGCGTATGAAATGCGTTATTCTCAAGACCGTATTCCCTCGGGGTGCGGGGATCGGATATAATTGCGGCGATATCTCTCGAAGGAAGCGAATTGAAAAACGCTACAAATTCATTGTTATCCACAATATGCTGGCCTTCGTGCACGACTGCTACGTCAGCATCGTTTTCAAAAATACCAATAAACTCAAATCTAACATGTGAAACAGCACGTAATTTGTTATCGTCTGAGCTTAATTCTTGAAACGGTCGGGTATCGCCTCTCGAGGCTAGTGTTGGAACAGAGCTGCTCTTAATACCCACGAAAACGCCATTATTGTCATCGGGCGTACCATACGCATTCAATGCGTTGTTAATTTTATCGAACTTTTTTTGCGATATCCGCCCTGCATCCAAGGCTTCTTTAGCCCGTTGTTTTGCAAGTTCAAGGTTAGCCAAAATCCTAGCTCGTATATCTGCCTTTCTCTTTTTTTCCTCATCGGAATCCGACTCGTTATCTCGAAGCGAGGCGTCCCATTCAAACAATCCAGTAGGATCTGTGAAACGCAGGGGCGAGTTTAAGACGTATACATACCGATTCCAACTTTGCGGCATATTTATGCGTCCGGAGCCTAACAGCGGGTCGGGGGCTGTAAAGCGCGCCAAATGAGCTGAATACATTCTTGCTTGAGCGAAGTCTAGGCCAGTTTCGGCATCGTTTTCATAGCCGGTGAAGCCTTGGCGGACATCGTCGGTGACGTAGTTTTCGTTCGCTGTGCGGTTACCGAGGCCGATTATTTCTTCGCCATAGGGCATGTAGTCGGTTCGGGAGGTGACATTGCCGTTTTGGTCGGTGTTGATTCGCGGGCTGCCGAGATGGTCGTTTGTAAGGTATTGAACCTTCGGGGCCTGCGTCTCGACAATGGTCGAATACTCGCCGATGAGTTTTGCTCCGGCATCATAAACGAAGATCGTTACTTCGCCCGTGCCGGGAACTATCTTCTTCACGCGCTTGCCGTCTCCGTCGAAGAAGTATTCACCGATGGTCTGGCTCCAAGCGTTCTCGACCTCGATCTGTTTATTCTCTGCGTCATAGGTAAAAGTTCTGCCTTCGGCGTCAGTGATGACATTCCCGGCTGTGTCATAAGTCCAACCCTGTCCCGCCGCCATCCGGTTGTTCGCCGGATCGAGTTCGGGGTTCAATATTTTCCTGTCCGCTTCGCACACGGCCGGCTGGCTGAACTCCTCGCAATTCTTTATTAGTGTGGTTGTCAGGCTTTCGTCAAAGTTCCTGTTGCCATAACGGTCAAACGTGTATGTCTGATTCCAGTTAACGGTCGTATCGGTCTTTTCCTCTGCCGAGGTTATCCGGTTCAGCGTGTCATAAGCATACTTCTGATCAAAGATCAGAGCATCCTGCCCAGGCCGCGTTACCGTAATATTCTGCCCAGCCACGTTTCCGTTATTCTTTGTCGCATCGAGCGTCGAGCCGTTCCAATCACCGTAGCTGTAATCCAGCTTGAGTAGATTCGTCGCTCCGGGGGTTACCCCAAGCCCGATCTGTGTCGGCTGTAAGCGGCTGTTGAATTGGGTGCTTTCCCAACGATTGTTGCCTAGCTGCATCGAAGTCATGGCACCGGCAGCGTTGTAGGTGAAATTTTTTGCGTAGTTCCAAAGACCGGCTTGCGATGTGCAGGTCGCGTTCGTTCCGGTTGTCCCGTCCAGACACTTCGCACTCTGAACCATAGAAAGATAGCCGTTGTTGTCGATAACGTTCTTCACCTTGCGGCCAGACGGGTAGGTCTGCTCGACCAAAGCTCCTGACAAATTATACTTGTAACCGGTCACGTAAACCTCGCCGTCGGTCGTCTGCTTATGCCCCGTCACACGTCCTAAGATGTCGAAAGACGTGTATTCGGTTGCAGAAACGGAGGATTCTACCTTGATAAGCAGTCCGACTTTAGGCGCAGTCGTGCCGTAGGCATATTCAACATCCGGCGTGTTATCTGAATACTCCCGGTCGGTCACGCGGTTCAAGGCGTCATATGCGTAAGTTGTTGTGATGCTTCTGGCATCTGTCTTACTCGTCAGATTGCCACTATTGTCATATACATAGCTGATAGTCCCGCTTTCGGGATTAGTCGCCGTCAGGAGCCGAGAAAGGCTGCTGTAGGTAAATGTTCTTGTCTGTGCTCCCTGATTAACGGTCGTCAGGTTATTGAGCGTGTCGTAGCTGTAGCTGGTCTTGAACCCATGTGCGATGCTCGTACCAGGGAATGCAACACTCTCCGAACCAGTCTCGCTCGCCGCAAGCACTTCCCAGACCTCTTCCAACTGCCCAAGCGCACTGGTCTTGCTTATCCGGCTCTTCCCGGCTTGGTCGGTGACGAGCGTCCGCTCGGCATCGGTATTGGTCGTGACGGTCCCGGTGGAGTTACTATTTCCGCCCAATGGATATGGGAGCGATGCACCGGAGAATGTAGTGACCGTGCTGTGGCGGCCGGTGTTCTGTGCAAGGCCGAGCGTCCAGCCCATTGTCTCCTCGCCGGTTGCCTCGTGGGAATAATTCGCACGGTAGGGATTCGAAGTCAGTTGTCCTGAGCATATCTCGTCCGGGCCCTGTGCGTCGTCCCACGGGCAGGTAAACCCGTTCGACAGATACCTTGTCTGCACCTTGATGCCGTGCTGTTCGTTGTAGGGGCTTTCGGTCGATGAATCCTCAAGCGTCCGCGAAAGGCGCACCCGTCCCAGTTGATCGAAATGCTGTATGGCGACCTTCTTCCCATCGCCCTTTGTCTCAAGATCGGAGCGCACCACGACCCGGCGGTTTATATCGTCATATTCGCTGGTCGTCCACGATTCTAGCGCGGTCCCATAGGCATTTCTCACTTTCACAGGCCGCCCCAGATCGTCATACTCCGTCACGACCGTGACATCGTTGTCCTCATCCTTCGCCGATGTGACCAGCCCCGTATAGAAATCATAAACGGCCGTCGATGTGCGCGTTAGCGTCGAGTAATTTGCCGCCGCCTCTGTCTTTGTGGGGTAAAGCCCCGTCACATTCCCGCTCGGCCCGGCAACATTCCCATAGGTAATGACCGTCTCGACGCCCCTCGCGTCAATCGTCTTGGTAACGTTGCCGTATTGATCGTATTCGGCAGACGTAGATATGGAATTTCCCGTCGTCAGCGGATCCGAAACCGAACCCTTTGTCGAATCCCAAACCCGCGTTAGTGTCGGGTTTGCGGTGGTTGATGGATTATCATAGGTGATCTCGGTTTTTGAAACGATCTGTCCAACGCTATCGCGGACCTCAGATGAAGCTGTTACTCCTTTGATATTATTAAAATTCCAATACGCATAAGTTGAGTTGGTTGTCGTGTCCGTCCAGACGGGCGTTGGATTGTGAAAGGTGGTGGCAGAAACTCTTGATGGTGTGATCCCTCCCGGAACACCGGTAATCTCGCCATTTCCATTGCGTGGAACGTTGGCATACGGTATATGGTCATATTCCTTAACCAAGATCGTGTTTCCGTTCTTGTCCTGTGAAAATTCCTTTATCGCAGTGAGCACGTAATTTCCGTTATTATCCTTGATAGAGGTAAACTCAGCCGTAACAAATGAATTTACCTGGCGTCCCGAACCGTTAACATATGCCGATGGAATGTTAAATCCCCATAGCTTTTCAATTTTTGTTCCGTTGGAGTTCTCTATCTTATGAATGAGCCCATTGTATTGACCGACTCGTGACGTGTCACCATGCAGTTGCAACATTGTGGAACCGTCCGGTGACGTAATAGTTGACCCTGTCTTTCCAATGGTGTAGTGCCAAACATCAGAAACTATAGGACTGCTTCCATCGTACTGAGATTCGTGTGTCCTGATCTTTTTCTTCACAAAGTTACCGAGGACCTCATGAGTTCTGGGTGTCCAAAGTTCCGGTGGGCCATCCCATTTATATTCGTACTCGAAAACCGCACCCGAGGGAAGCTGGAGGGATGAGATTTCTCCCCAACCTTCGGATTCTTCCGATGAACCAAGTGGAGTATCGCTACCGTTGTATCCGAAAACATACTTCTGATTCCCAAGTTGAGCAGGTAACTGAAGCTCGTGAACCACTTGGAAACCGGCCCACAAAGTCTGATATGAAGTGCCACCCCGATTCTGTAGCCCTTCTGCTCCAGTGGTCTCATACTCCTTCTTCACGTGTATATCCTTCCATCGGATCGTCCACTTTAGTTCCTGGCCAGAAAAACCGCTGAGAAATACGTCTGTCTCGGTCGAGTAGTCCCCCGGTGTGTAGAAAATCCTTCGCCCCATAGAATCCTCTATACCGTTTGCCTGTTTTTGGTTATGGGTGAAACTTACATTCTGAAGATACTCTCCATATCTATCAGTCAGCCGGCCAGTCGAACTCTGATAGAAACTCCCGTCGGGAAAATAGAGGGTCCAGGAATTTGACGCCCCTGACTTGTTGTTGGGATTCGGATCATGATCGACCACCAGCCTGAGAAAGCTACCATCGGTGCTGTAATAGACCATTGAGTCGGTAGTGAACTGAGTTTCACCTAAATTGCAAGAATGTGAAGGGGGATCAGGAATCGACTGATAGTTTGCCCACGATTCCCAACCATTAGGCGAGATCCTGAAATACCCGTCTTCGTAATAGTCTGAATGTCCGACCGGCCTAAATTCTTTGGCATTACCGTCGGGGAAAACAACTTGGACCTTCCAGATAGACGCATTCTTGCCATAATCATAAGCGCCCGATGAGCAGTCAACCATTGGAGAGAAGGCGAATCTGCTAATGACGCGATATTGAAAGTTCAGCGAATTTACTAATCGCCAACCACCGTCCTGACTAGTAACGACCATGTTCTGGTCCTTGATCTCCTGATTATGGTCGGGAATCTGCTCGATCGAAGTATCGTAAAGCTTGCTGTTATACATCAAACCGATCGAGCCACTAAGCCCGGTGCGGCCCGGAGGTAAGGAAGCAAGCGGAAAATGAAACATCACATTACCATTGGTTAAGTTGATATTCTCGACTTCCGAAATCGAATAAGACGATCCGCCAACGATTCCGCGGCCTGGATTACTCGGATCGTGGTTATTGCCTTGAGCGGAGACAAGCCCGACTATGATAATGTTGAGGAGCAAACCAACTGCGAATAGTAAACCGTTGTTAGGTTGGATCGGAAGCAATTTAAAGCCAGTATTTTTCATTTCAGACCTCGCTATGCCAAATAAAATGACGCCCTTGTTACATACCTCATGATTCGTAATTTCCGTAAAACTGGAACAATCCTGTTACCTCCGGTAATACGCCGGGACGGGGATGTCGCCGGAGCTGCCCCATTGCTGGGTCCGGAGTTCGTCCTGCTGGCCGAGTCTTGAGGATTGGCGAATGTACCATGTGCCGTTCGAGTCGCGCCAGACGGCTATATCGACAATGCCGTCTCCGTCGTAGTCGTTATGGACGGGGATGTCGCCGGATTGCTGGAACGAGACGGTCGAGACCGATTCGTAACTCTGCGGGCCGCCCGTGCCGGTGACGATGTTCGGAAAGGCGGTGAATATCTTCCAGTCGCTGCCCGTGCGGATGGCGTAGTTTGCTTTGCCGTTCCCGTCGTAATCTGCCGGAACCGGCGTGCCGGTCGAGGCTATGTCGAGGTACTGAGTGACCTCGTCGGTGCTGCGGAATGTGTAAAAGGTCGTGTTCGAGGCACGGAAGACCGTGATGTCGGCTTTCCCGTCTCCGTCATAGTCGGCCGGGGCGGGGACATCCGTGTCAAGCCCAAACTGATGCGTCGAGATATTACTGTCCGAGCTTCTGAATATATACCAGTAGGTCTCGTTTGTGGATGAGTTTGCCCGGGCGAGAGCCGCGTCGCTTTTCCCGTCGCCGTCGTAGTCCGCCACTACCGGTACATCGCCACTTGTCCCGAACTCAAAGCTGTAATAAGTATCGTCGGACGATCTGAATATCCACCATTGCCCGTTCGATGGCCGGAAGATCGCAAAGTCCGTCTTCCCGTCGCCGTCATAATCGCCCGGCACCGGTATGTCGCTCCCGCCGCCCCATTGAAACGAGGTCTGTTGCGAACCCGGCCCCCCGAGCACCCACCAAACTCCCGTCGATGGCCGCCACACCGCGAGATCGGCCGGCGGAGCGGCATTTGCGTTCGCATCCTCAACAGCCAAAAGCCGTGACCCCGCGTAGATATACTCTTTTGAGAGCTGCGGCGTCGGGCTCGGACTCGGGCTCGTCACAAAAGGATTGACCGCCGACAGTAAAGAACGGTCCTTCGGAGCAAGTACGTTCTGCCGCCGAGCGTCTTCCTCCATATATTTTAGCCCCGAACCAAGCACGCCCATCGAGACCAGTGCGATCACCGCTGTCAGCCACAGCCTTTGCCAAAGATAGGCGAACGCCTTCGATATTCGTCCCGGCCGGGCAGCGTCGTTCGTCGGGTTGCCGAGCTCTCTCGGCTTGATGTTTGCGGACTTAACCTTCTTTTTGGACATAACGATCTCTCTCGGTGTTCAAAGCCTCTTCAGGTTGACGATAAAGGCAGAGCCTTTGCCGTTTCCCCGGGTCAACGAAGCTGATTGTGTTTTGGAACGGAAAATTATAAGATGCGGAGTGTTTGGTGTCGCATCTCGGGACTTTCCGTTCCGTAGAGTGAACCGTCGGCCCGGTTGGTAATTGGCGTTACCGGCCGGGTCATTCAATTTCGGTTCACGTTTTCAAATCACATAAACAGCAAAATGAGGTAAGCCAACGGCGCCGGGGGATGGCGAAGTGAGCCGGAATTGGTTTATGTTGGTTGGGATAGTGGATCGGTGCAAGGTACCGATCGGGGCGGAACGATATCTGCTTGGGACTGTTGTGGAAACCGCAAGCAAATCAATTTTGGGTCTGTAGGAGCAATGATACTTCACTATTGCATTTAACTTGCAAAAAAGAGCGGGTTCGCGGGTCTTGTTCTATAAGAGCCTCTATCGGCTTACGTTCATCGCCGGGCACTCTCGCGGCGAACCCATTTAGCGTTTGGTGTATGGAAGTTAGCATAGATAGATTTCCAATGTCAAGATTTTTCTGCACGCGGTTAGATCTATGCCGTCTTCATTGTCGGCCGCGAAGCCGTTCGCGCCTTTATTCCTACGAAAGATGCGACCCATGGACGCATCGCTAGTCTTGACTGTAAATGCTCGAATAATGCCTGTTTTTCTCTACTCGGAAGCAAGTGAAACATTACATTTGCATACCAATTCCACCCATTTCGAGTTAAAGCAAACTCTTTTTCGTTTTCAATGACGAGATCCTCATTGATCAAATTGATCAAGGCTTGTATGGTCTCTGCCGGAACGATATTCCAGTCACACGAATCCTTCCTGGTCTTGCCGTGATAGGCCAAGCACATGGACACTGTCCTAGCTTGCCAAAGCGAATCGCAAAAAGACGCGGAGCTCACGTTAGGTTCTCCAGCTTGTCCATACGAATCCGCATAGATTTCCCTGCTTTTGGCGTTTACCAATACAACTCCCGGTAGAACGGATATCGCGCTGTTGCCAAAGCCAATAAAATCGGCATCTGGCTCACCATAAACGTGTTCGTGATAAACAAAGGAGTATTCGTCAGAGACGACCTGAGAGAAGTTCGGATCATCCGGCCAGCACTTAAAATACCCGTGTCCGTTGTGCGGATGATAGCCATATTTCGCGATCCGGCTACGAAGTAACTGGTTCATCTCAAACTTCATTTCGCCGGTGACCGACCCGAGACCATTTGCTGTTGCGTAGTTGTAGAGAGCCTTCTGAACCGAAAAATTGTTCAACGGGTAGAAATCAATGTTCGCGATCCCGAGTGAAACGGCTTCGTCGATATCGGCCTCGAACTCTTCAATGGTCTGCCCCGGCGAACCATACAGTATGTCGAAGGACGGGAATGGAAACTGTGTTCTGAGCAGTTCGGCAGCTCGGTAGATCTGATCGAGCGAGGCTGTAAGGCCGTAAAGTTCTCTAAGTCTTGGATCAAATGTCTGAAGGCCAAACCTCGGATGAGTAACGCCGCATTCAAACGCGGCATGAACTATTTCCTCATCCACGCTTTTCACTTCCATTTCAAACGAGAATTCTTCAAGGGACGAAAGATCGAAACTTTCTGTGAGCGTTGTGATGACTCGCCGTAGGTTTCGAGCACCCATCAATGACGGAGTACCGCCGCCAAAAAAGATCGCGCGAATTGGAACCTTCGTTAGGGCCTCTATCCTGGATTTGATGCGGATCTCAGATATCAGGGCGTCGCAGTACATATCGATCTGTTCCGAAGCCTTGTATCTACCTCGAGAGAACGGGCAAAAGGAACAGATCGTCTCGCAGAAAGGGATATGGACATAGATGGCACGAGACGCGGGTGTATCTATCAAGTGGCGGTCCAAGTAGTCTCCCACTTGATGGATGCCGAGCGCGTCATTTGAATCGACAGACGCCGGATAATACCAGTTGTAAACAGGCAAGAATTCGTCAAATTTTCGACTCTCTCCAGATAGTAATCTTGGATAGTTCATATCTCTATAAGCCGCGACCTGCCTGCCCTTTCCGGCCGTTCGCTTAGCACCCTCCAATCTTCGAATATGATTCGCCGTCCGTCTCGGTCCTTTTGCATTCGGGCCCTGGACGTACCAAAGACCAAGCCGTGTTCGCTTGAGACATGCTGCCAACTCAAATTGATATCTCTGTTTCGCTCTCGCCTGCCCTGAAACACTCCGCCAGTGATGTTATCTGAGATATAGCTTCCCCAGATCGCCTCTCCTATCTCACGAAAGTGGAACCTGGTCGTAGCGTCGAGGTCTCCGTGGTCATAGTTCTCAAGGCCTACGAAAATGCTCCCTTCGAGGTCATTACCGGCTCTACTGCTTGCTTGACATACTCTACTTACTGAAAACTCTCTGCTGAAGGAGACTCCCAGCTTCTTACAGATCGCGCGCACGACCGACTCCGGATCTTGGTCTCCGCACGAATAGACGTCGAGGGAAGCAAAGTTAAACTCCGGATAGGTGTGGATCGAGGCATGGGATTCTGCAAGCAGGACCAAGAGAGTAACCCCTTCTCCTTCAGTCGAGAACTTATGCCCCACGATACTCAAGATGTTGAATCGTTCCTCAGCAAGGGCATCCGCAATGATCTCTTTCAGCTTGGCTTTATCAGAAAGCAGAGATCGCGACGTCCCATAGACGTCTGCAATGGTGTGCTTTCCTATGATTCGACGCATAAGTATTGAATGCTTGGCGGTGCAGATCGCACCGCCAAGGCTGAAAAGAGATTGATCACCAGACTACTGACACACTCGGGGATCCCCCGGACGGGCGATCAACCTGTCCCAGAATGTTTTTTAAACCCGAGAGCCACGCGGTTGGCTTATCGTTCTCACCAACCAAACTCCCTGCCAGTGCAGCATATGATGAAGCTATCCTTGATTAACGTGCCCCATCACCGTCATTTAATGCGGCCTGCGCCGCCGCCTTTGCCCTGAGAAAATGAACATTGTTTGGATCTTCAGATAGCGCAGCATTATATGCCTCCAAAGCACGTTCGTTGTTTCCTTCCTCCTGGGCTATCCTTCCTTCGAGGAAGGTCTTCCAACTTTGCGACATTTGTATTACCTCCTATTGATAAGTTTGTTTGTCGTCGCCCGACTTTCGTCAGTGCGACCTCCAGAGCGCAAGTATCACGCCTGAATCAACGATCGTTTACTTGATTAGATGAAACGGAAAGGGGTAAGATGCGGTTGTTCGGTCTCGCAGCTTCGGACCTTTCCGTTCCGAACAAGTGAGCCAGACAACCGGCCGGTAATTCGCGTTACCGGTCGGTTCATGTTTTGACCCACGACAACGTTTGGACGCATCTGTCCAAACGAAACGGCCGCAGCGCTGAAACTGCCCGCAAACGGCCGAATCCTAATAACACGACGACATATCGTGCTCCCGGAAACAACCGGGTGCCGAATACGCGCCAAATACTGCTTGGGACCTGTGTGGAAGCCTCAAGAACAAAGGAAACTTGATTGAAGGAGAGCCTTAACATCACCAACCCAAGCCCAAAAACGGCAAGTTCGCAAGTTGATGAGGAAGCAAACGTCGGCTGACCGATCTGTAGCAACGAGCTCCCGCCGCGAACCGTTCTGCCGTTTGATTTCGAAACACTATCATAAGTGGATTTTCGAAGTCAATGCCTATTTTTCTTCGAGCCGATTTGTCGGGTTTACACCGATGAATTGCCGGATTTCGTTCAGTGCCTTGCAGTGCTTCGGACGCCCGCAGTCGCTGAAATGTTTCTTACTCGCCTCGTCAATGTCGTCCAACTGGTCTCTTGTCAAATGCCAGGAACGAGGTTCGGGTCTGTTGAACCGCGGAAACTCAAATGTGACCGCCTTGAAGTCTACACCGTCAATATAACCGGCTGATCCCGCTCGCGAGAAGATCTCCCTTACTGCGACGGCGTCGCGGCTGTGCTGAAGGATGCTGTTAACGCTGAAATATGTGATTGCCGGTGCCAAAGTTTGTTCATACCAGGCCATAGAGAACATTCCTTTCCTGTCTTCTCTGGCTTTATCGGAGTGATATTCCGAATTCCCGACTATTCGAATAACCAGCAATTTAGGACGAGTGCCGGTTTTGTCTCGCGGCAATGCCTGATCGAGAAAATCGCGGACGCTGAGAAGCCCAAAGTTCTCGACATACCCGCCATCTACCATATGGTAATGATGGACGTCACACTTTGGATTGCGCATCTTTGCCGCGGGCGAGACTACCGGGAACGCTGCAGAAAGTCTAACAGCGTCAGTGACAGAAATATCGGTACCATCATCGGCGAACTCATCAAACGTCATAGCATCTGGCACGTTAGTTCCCATTGGATCCATCTTAGCGGTTGAAAACAGAATGCGATGACCGCTTTCGACTGTGGTGGAGTTAAAGATGAATGCCGGCCGTGAACCGCCGGAATGCCATTCTGATAACATTCGGTCTTCGGGAACACTCAAGGGCCGGCCGCCATTTTTCTGCATATTGTACATCCATCCTCTCACGAGTTGAGTTCCGCGGTCCTCGGAAACAAGCAACGAGGATCCAATTATAAGGTTTCGCGGAAGATCGTTAAAGACCATTCCCCCTGCAACGAAGTCCAAGCTCGATGCACGAGCGTTGGCCCTTATTCGCCCCAAACGTTCAGCAGCGGAAGGCGAATCCGCTTCGTGATCAAAGGCTTCCATAAAGAACATTGAGCCAACACTGCCACCCGAAACCCCACTTACGACAAGCATTGCCTCTCGGCATGGCCGGTTGAATCCTTCGACTTCCAAACAGATCGAGTCTAGCTGCGTAAGCACCTCGGTCGTCCAGGCGGCAGCCTGAATGCCTCCTCCGTTTGCGGCGACTGCGATCACAAACGGAACTCCTTCCTCGATTCGTTTTTCGAACAGTTTGTTAGGTGTTGGACGGTTGTCATCATCGTCTACGTCGCGCTTGGTTGTGTTGTATCTATGATCGGGACTTACAAGGAATAAGAAAATTAGGAACACAAGAAGAGGCGGAAAGCGATACCTATCGAAAAAGAAACCAATTCCGCCAAACGCCCAAACAAGCAATGTGAGAAGCAGAAAAAGATAGGAGATCGCCGTAACCCCAAACGTCCATCTTGAGGGATCTGCGGTCACGCCATATGTCCAATAGAAAAAACCGATGATGTAGATCAGGAAATAAACAAGGAAAGTGACGATCGCAAGTACATGGCCCGGATAGATCGAAACTGACTTTTCCTTATCATCTCCCACTGGCTTTCTCGGGAAGTACCCGACGCCCCAATGATCCCCCTTCGCTCTCATCCACCTCAAATATTGGTCTAAAGCAGTAAACAAACGGCCGCTGAAGATCCTTTTGACCCAAAGCGGTTTTCCAAGCAATTTAGTGAGTGGTGTGTCAAAAGGAATTATCAAATGGGTCAGTTTTCCGCTGGGTGGTGGGTACATCTCGTGATAGACCCTCTGAATGAGGTCCGAAACAAAGATGACCACTAACGCGGCGAGAATTCCGGTGAGCGCCCCGAATATCTGCCCGCTGTTTCGTTCATTCGCCACATCGAAAAGGACAGCCCTGAAGAAGAAGACCGGCATCACGAGTCCACTGAAAAAGAAAATGATGCCCGCCTTTTCAGATCGCGCGAAGCTAGATACAGCTGATTCCCTAAGTCCATTCCGCTCGGGCCCGTAGAGCATAGTGATCCGCAGGATCGTCAACAACGACCAGCAATAAAGGCAGACGAACCAAGTTGCCCAAGCCATTGGCCAGAAAGAACGCAGATCGAAAAGACCGGCTACATAACGCCGAATTTCCTCATTCCACAGGCCGAAAGTCGTAAGAAAAACAAGAAGGATCGCAAAGAGTATCGGGTATCGATACAGGTAGAGATGCGTGAAAAAAGACATGGAAGCCTCCGCAGTCGAACCAAGAACTTTGTTCAACCTGATATGAGAAACCCGCGCAAAACATTACACGGAAACGGAACCCCTTTTGATGTCCTGCTACTCTAACACCAACCGTCGAGTTCGCATAGAACTTTTCTTGATGTGAAATTAAGATGTTTTCTTGACCGCGACTCTCTGGCTCTTGATCTCAATGTAAGAGCTATTAAGATCCGGCACAAAATCGACCTTCCTTCTCGGAAACATAGAATTCGGATCCTCTCTGTGCGGGGACGTTGCTTGTCCCCTTTAGTGTGGTATCGTTTTAAGTCCAATGAACAAGCCTATTAGAGAGACCTCTCACAAAACTGACCGTGTCCATCTGCGGGCGATGGCTAGATTGCAACGGATCCATCGGGAGATATCTGCAGGCCGACATCCTTCCTTGGGCGTTTTGGCCGAGATACTGGACGTTACCCCTAGAACTGTTAAACGTGATATAGCGGTAATGAGAAACCTCCTATCAGCTCCGGTGAAGTATGACCGACGACAGCGCGGGTTTATTTTTGAGGAGCCCGGCTGGACGCTGCCGGTCCAAAAGATGACGGAAGGCGAAATGCTTGCCTTTTTTCTCGCAGAACGGGTTCTTCGGTTTATCGGACACTCTAATGAAGCAGTGCTTGTGAAATCGGCGACTGCGAAACTCGCGGCACACTTGCCCGAAGAGGTGTCGGTCAGCCTTTCTGAGCTGCTTGGGGCGGTTTCCTATCAAGGAGTTCCCGCCTCAACTGTAAAACCAGCAACCCTTTCTCGGCTTGCTCGAGCCTGTATTGAATCAGAGATCTTGGAAATAGAGTATTATTCACCGCATTCGCAAAAACTCTCGCGGCGCACGATCGAACCTTATTGTCTACATAATTTCGCCGGCGATTGGTACCTGATCGCTTTTGATCATTTACGAAAAGGGATGAGGGATTTTCAACTCAGTCGCATCCGTGAATACACTGCGACAGGCAGATGGTTCACCAAACCTGCAAATTGGGATTCGAATAAATACCTGGCCGACGGGTTTCAGATGACGCGCGGCGGCCGCCCGGTCAGTGTAGAGATCGTATTCGATTCTTTTCAGGCTCAGTGGATAAGAGAACGAAGGAATTTCCATCCAAACGAAGAACGAGAGGAACTTGAGAACGGGGAGTTAAAGTTATCATTTCGAATAGGTAAGAACGGACTTAGCGCCGTTGCACGTTTTTGTATGACGTATGCAGGACATTTCAGGGTCATTAAGCCGAATGAACTCAGGTCGCTGATCAGACAAAAGGCCGGCGATACTCTGAAAGCACACAAATGATCAGAACGACAAAGAAGATCCCGGCAATTCAGGCATTTTGGGCAAAGACGAGCCATGATCCGGTCAATTCCCCGGACGCTTTTCACCCGTTGATCTGCCATTTGATCGATGTTGCCTGTGTCGCTTTGGAGATATGGGATAATGTGCTTCCAAACGTGACAAGGATGCGATTGGCAAAGCCTTTTGGGCTTGAAAATGATCTTGAACGAGCAGGAAAGATCATCTCAGCTTTCGCCGGACTCCATGATCTCGGAAAGTGCTCACCGCCGTTCGCTTTGCGGGGAAAGTTTCGTGGCGATGGCGATCAGACCAAACGGTTGAGCGCATTGTACGTCGGGACCGATTGCGATTGCGATTCCATTCAGGAAGCTCACAAGGTGCCGCACGGCTATGTAACTGCAATAACGCTTCCGGAAATTCTGTGTTCAGAATATGGTTTCGACTTTCCATTTGCGAAACTGATCGCTGAGATAATTGGCGGGCATCACGGCATTTTTGCAACAAGCAGTGATTTTGCCCGGATCGACAGTTATAAGGTCAGCGAATCATTGGGCAATGAGGCCTGGGATCGGGCAAGAAAGGAGCTTGTCGAGGTTCTGTTTTCTCTGTTCGATGTGTCGTTTGACGGACTCAATTTCGATCGCAGATCACTCGACAATTCTACGTCGATGGTATTTGCCGGGTTTGTTTCCGTCTCTGACTGGATCGGATCGAATACGGACCATTTCAAATGTCGCATCGATGACTCGACAAAACCGATTGATCTGGATCTCGCAGAATATATCAAAAGTTCGAGAAAACATGCTTCTGACGCGATCAATGCCCTCGGTTGGAATAACTGGCCAAAGAACACATCAGTAAAAAACTTCGACAAGCTCTTCCCTGAGATCACAAGCAAACGCGACCTGCAGCAGAAAGCGATCGACATCGCTGGAGAGGTTTCCGGCCCGGGTATTTTCGTGATCGAAGCCTTGATGGGCGAAGGAAAGACCGAGGCGGCGATGTACCTCGCTGATCACTTGAATGCCACGCTTGGGACACGTGGCATCTATTTCGCTCTCCCAACACAAGCGACCAGCGACCAGATGTTTGGCCGTGTCTCGGCTTTCCTCGAAAGTCGTTTTGAAGAGTCCGGATCTTTTGTAAATCTGATGCTTCAACACGGACATGCATCGCTCTCAGATGAATTTTCAGAGAACATCAAGAATTTCAGAAAGATCCGTAACGTCTATGGCGAAAACGAGAGATTCGGAGAGACAAATTCCAATGTCGGAGCCGCCGAATGGTTCACATACAAAAAACGCGGCCTTTTAGCACCCTTTGGAGTTGGAACCATAGACCAGATACTATTTGCAGCTCTTCAAACCAAACACGTATTTGTCAGACTCTTTGGACTCGCTCACAAAACGATCATCATCGACGAGGTCCACGCTTACGATGCATACATGTCCACGCTTCTCGGCCGTCTTCTCGAATGGCTTGGAGCACTCGGCTCGCCAGTTATCATCCTGAGTGCCACTTTGCCAAAGCAACGCCGCACCGAGCTTATAAATGCATATCTAAAAGGACTTGGACCGAGATCCAAGGATGGCGAGGTGCCGGTATTGGCAGAGGAAGAGGACGTTTATCCGCGTATTTCCTACGCATTTTCGGGAATGCCGGACGATCAGTTTCGCGTGGTAGGGCTTCAAACCGATCCGCAGAATGTGAGGACTTTAAGCCTGGAGTTCCACGACAATAAGAATTTTGTCGCGCAGTTGAAGGAAAAGTTAGCCGGCGGCGGCTGTGCGGCGATCATCTGCAATACTGTCCGCCGAGCACAGGATGTCTATCAATTGCTGAAAGCGGATCCGTTTTTCGATGGTATAGCAAGCGATGGTCGGCCGAAACTCGATCTTCTGCATGCGCGTTACCGCTTTATTGATAGACAGGAACGCGAGAAACGTGTCCTAGCTCGCTTTGGTAAACAATGCTCGAAAGTGCTGCTGACCGAGAACGGCAAAAAGGTCGAGTATGAGGTTTGCAGACCTTATATGGCCGTGCTTGTTTCCACCCAGATAATCGAGCAATCGCTCGACCTCGACTTCGACCTGATGATTACTGACCTTGCTCCGGCTGACCTTATTCTTCAGCGTGCTGGACGGCTCCAGCGCCACCAGAGAAGCGATCGCGCACCGACTTTCATCAATGAACGTACCCGTGAATCGAAAGCTTTGATCTGGATACTTCGGCCGCCGCTTGATGCTGATGGCAAATTGGCCATCACCGAGCGTGGCGAACCGGACTTCGGCGATAGCGGTTATGTTTACGACAGACATATTCTCCTTCGGACTTGGTTAAACCTGTATAACAAATCAGCTATCAAGATCCCCGACGAGATCGAAGAACTAATAGAGGCGACTTATGTCAAGGAGCATGAGTGCGTGGACCAGCAGTGTAAGAGCGTCTGGGATCTCAGTCTAAAACTGTTGGAGAAAAAACGAAGAGAAAAAGAATTTAAGGCCAAGGCGGTTCGCATCGCTGAGACTAATGAGGATGATTTCTTCGACTCGTTCGATTTTCAGTTAGATGAGGATGATCCGAATAAACACGCAACGCTTAGGGCGTTGACGCGAGATCAGGAGAGACCGAGCGTAGCTGTGGTCGTATTAACCAAAGCGGAAGCCCAAGGGATCGATCTCGAAAAGCGTCCGAGCGATGACGGCAAGAAATATCTGCTCAACCAAGAGGTAAAGCTGTCACATTTCAACGTGACTCGTGAGTTATTAGGAAACCCCGAGTTCAGCGTTGAGTCCTGGAAAGCGTCATCTTTACTACGGCACCATCGGCTCATCATTCTCGACGAAACGAACTGTTTCAAGATCGGAAAAACACTTATTTGTCTCGATCCAGAGCTGGGAGTCGTCTATCAAACCAAAGGAGAACAAAGTGAATAAGTTTAACCTTACCGAGGAACCTTGGATACCGTGCCGAATGCCAAACGGTACATTGCAGGAGTTAAGTCTCACCAAAACATTGGTCAATGCTCATGAGATCAGCGAGGTAGTGGATGATTCCCCCTTGGTCGTAATCTCTCTTTACAGATTCTTGCTCGCCATCCTCCATCGAAATTTCGGCCCGAAAAACTTTGAGGAATGGAAGACACTTTGGAGCAATGGTTGTTGGGATGCGGCGACAATTAGTAATTATTTCGCCGAATGGCATCATCGGTTCAATCTCTTCGATGAGACACGTCCCTTCTATCAATATAACTCAGTATTGAAGGCGAAGGGGTTGGAAGCCGATGTTGTTCCAATCGAAATACTGATGCAAGAAAAGGCTGGCGGCAATAACGCTACACTGTTCGATCACAGTTTCGAGACAAAGGTGACCTCGTATCCGACATCAGTGGTCACCCGATATCTTATTGCCCGTCAGGGGTTCTCGATCGGATTTGGGAAAAGCCATCCATTCTATTTTAGCGATTCAACGACTATCCGTGGCCTTACCTTACTTAATGTGGGAAACAGTCTTTTTGAGACATTAGCTCTAAATTTAGTTCCCTACTCTGGCGACAAACCGATCCCTGTCCAGGAGGAAGGCGGGCGGAGTTTGGATATGCCTTTCTGGGAACGGTCCAGTCTCGACGAGGCTGGTGAGGAAGATCATGCCGGCACACTACCGTTGGGGTATTTGGACTATCTGACGTGGCAAAGTCGAAGAATTCGGCTCTTTCCGGAACGTGATGGCACGGCAGTTTCCAAATGCCAAATTCAGCAAAACTTTAAGCTAATTGGCGATAATCTCTTTGACCCCTTTAAGGTGTACACGAGCGATGAGAAAACGGGTTGGAGGGCCCAAGGCATCAGTCCTGAAAGAGCCGTTTGGAGAGACAGTCATACTTTGTTGAGAAAATCCGATAGTAGCACGAAGCAGGCCGCGGTATTGTCGATTCCTTCGAAACTCATGCTGGCCCGTGATGAGGGTCAGATCGAGGCGCAGAGACGCTATTCATTAGCCGTTTTTGGAATCGCTACAGAGGTCGGCAAGGCTGCAAACATTGTCCTCTGGACACATGAACGATTGCCCTTGCCACTTGTGTACTTGTCCGAAGATGATCTTCTCGCATCCCTTCAAAAATGCCTTGAATTCACAGAAGAAATAGGTAAAGCACTGCGGGCGGGAGTTAGAGTGTTGATTCACACATTGGCGGAGCGCGCCGATGACAAGCGAAAGAACAAAACGGAGGCGTTTCCGGCCCAAGAATCTTATTGGTCGCAGATGGAGTTGCGTTTTCACATGCTACTGGAACGGCTGCCTTCGGAAACAGAAGCGGAAATGCGGGCGTGGTTCGCGGATACCCTGCAAACCGCGACCAAGGCATTTAGAGATACCTTAAAAGGCCTCAGCGGAACCGCTGCGGAGACTAAAGCCGTGGTCAATGCCGAGAATGAGTTTTGGAGGTCCATCTATGGATCGATCAAACGCAATCCCAATTCGTGGCAGGCCTACTTACCCAAACAATTTGCTGCAAAAGGAGATGGGATGATGAATTAAACGGTGGCGGATGTACTCTGATGTTGGAAA
>CALMAH010000042.1:0-47500 GCA_937859595.1 uncultured Acidobacteriota bacterium
AAGGCAACTGCCGCCGACCAAAAGGCAACCCGCGAAGACCGTCCGCAGGCCCAATTTCAGCGCCAGAAAAGGCCTCTTGACCCGCCAAAAACCTCCCAGAAGCGAGTATTTACGGGCATTTCCCGAAAATTAGCCAAGAACTCGCAAGAATCCGATCGTAAGAGCGATGAAGAAGACCATTCCATTAACAGACCTTCGATCCTCGTGCTGGTCTATACGCCTCGCAACGTCGAATGCATGTTCACTATTCGGCATTTTATTCTTTTGTTGAGACGAGACGCTTAATCGTCTCACTGACAGATTGAGAAGGCGAAGAAAACGATTCTGAGGCATCCTCTGCATCACGATTATTAGGAAACCTGCGACCTACGAAGTAATTGGGAACAAGTTGTTTCGTGATCTCTCGTTGTAGCTCTTCGGGAAGTGTGGCTATAAAGGGAGCAATCGTACTTAACTCGAGTGACAATTCCTCATAACTCCTAGACGCCTCAGAGTGCCGGCGCTCAAGTTTTGCCGACCAGCGCGCAACGCCGACCAGAACAGCGGTAAATAAAGCCTTTGGAAGTATACTTTCGGGCGAGAATGGCTTGTCTACGATAAGACTTTGAACGAGCATTACACCGACGAATACGACCATAATTACAGAGACTCCAATTGTCACACGGGACCAAAAGGTTGCATCGTCCTTTTGTTTCTCGGCGGTTTCTTCGTAGCCTGCTTTTAGTATCGTAGCTGCGATTGTCTGAGCTGTTAGACCCGCTTTTTCAATGTGACCCTCAAGAGTCGCCATAAGCTCTTCATTTTTGACAGCCCATTGCCTAACTGTATTTTCGGTGCTAGCAACGAGACGATTCACCTCGCTTTTCAGTCCGCTAATTACGTTACTAACTTCCTTGGAATATTCTTTTTTGAGTTTTTCCGAAAACTCAGCGTCACGTTGCTTCTGTCCGGCGTTAAAATCGGCCTGAAACTGGTTAATTAGGGAGTCGGCTCGGGCCTTTTCGGCAGCAATATCAGCTACAAGCCCTTGTAGTTTTTCATCGATGTCTATAAGGGACGTGCGAACCTCCTTTATTTCCTCGTTGACCTCCTTCCTGATTTTGTTTGTTTGCGCCAGGGCATTTAATCGGATAGATCCCACCTTTTCGATTGCCGAATTCTCAGAGATCGGCGAAGCTACCGCTCGGATTTGACCAGCATAGTTCAATATTTGACTAAGATGCGGTTCCATCTGCTCAAAATAGGTGGCAAGCAATTCGGGGTTTGTGGAATGAGTGACTACTTCCCCAAGGCTAGTCGTTAAACTTGTCAGGTTGGACTCAATAGAGTCTAGCGTTGAGCGAGATTTGAAGTACGGATTGCCGCCTGTCAAGATCTTTAGTGTTCTCTCAAGAATCTCGCGAACTCTCTTCAAGTTTGCGGCGGATTCTTTATCCTCTAAGGGGTCTAGATCATCTATATCGGAGATAATTGTTTCAATGGCCTTATAAACGCCGTGCTGTTCAATCTTGTCTTTCCATTGTGGCATTACTCGGATTCCTCCTCTTGAAACGAATCAAAGCTTAGACTCCCTTGCAACCTAGCGTCCTTAACTATTTTCCCTGCTTTTCTGAACGTGTCGATGTTCATCGGGAGTTCAGGCTGTTTGCCCGCGAGGATGTCTTCGACGGTAATTATCTGGATTCGGGGAAACGGCTTCTGGTGGGCTGGGGCGTGGTAAAAACCGGCTTCGACGGCCTCCTTTAACATCGGCTTTGTCGGTCGTTCGAGCGTCAGGAAGATACCGATAGCGGCCTTCTCTCGCTCCACGGTGCCGATCAGGTCACGAACTTGCGAAACATTGACGCCGCCGCCTTTTACCGAGACGATAACTTTCTTTGCCTTGCCCGAGTTGTCGTCGGTAAAGACGATCAACCCATCGATGCCCCCGTCTGCGCCTTTCTTGCCGACCTTCTTGCCGGTCTCGGAACCAAACGCCTTTGCACCGATGAGAGGCAGAACCCACCATTGAAAGCCATAGGGATTTTCTTTTGCCAACTTCCTCGCTCCACCAATGCTTGTTGGCTGTCCAACGACCGTGTAGTCCTTGCCTGCGATCAGGCCGAACGAATTTCTGAGCCGAAGTTTCTGCAGTCCGACCGATAGATGCGTAATGTCGATGCCTATCCATTGCCGATTCAACTTCTGCGCCGCCGCGATCGTCGTCCCGCATCCACAAAAAGGATCAAGAACAACATCACCCTCATCAGAAGAAGTCGAAATTATCCGCTCAAGAAGCGCAACAGGCTTTTGTGTTGGATAACCGAGCCGTTCCGCAGACTGAGAATGCAGTGCTGGCATATCGTCCCAGAGCGTTTGAACTGCAACGCCCTTTCCTTGATCCAGATACTGCTTTCGCTGAGGCACATTTCCAGGTTTAGTCTGAACAACCATTCCGTCAGCAATCAATTGATCCATACGCTCTCGCGAATATCTCCAATATCGCGTAACACCTAATACCTCGTACCGTGGGTTGCCCTTCGCATCATCGCCCGGACCCGTCATGCTGATTAATCTATAGACCCTTCCCGTATCGGGCTCAGTATATTTGTAGAAAGCCTTAATATATTCTTCGCTGTACGGCTTGAACTGCGTATTAAAAGTTCGTTCCGCGTTTTGCGAATTTCGCGCATACAAGAAAATTGAATCCGTGTTGGTGTCGTAACGCTTTGTTCCCTGGCCAAAGTTTCCTTTAACGGTATCGGCGCGCTTCCAGACAATTTCGTTCACGAAGTTCTCGGCTCCAAAGATCGTATCAAGCAGAATCTTCAGATAATGGCTGGCGGTTGGGTCGCAATGGAGATAGAGCGAGCCCGTCGGCTTTAGAACGCGGTGGAGTTCTTTTAATCGGACGGCCATCATAACGAGATAGGCCATCATCTGGTTTGTGCCGATGAAGCCGCGAAAGGATTCGATCATTCGGCCAACCTGATCTGGTTCGTTTATTAGTTCGTGATAGACACGTTCGGTCTCAGGTCCCCACCGCCAGGTGTCTTCGAACGCGGTTATCTGCGATTGCGAGTCGGTTCCGCTCTCATCCTTGAACAAAACGTTGTAATTGCGGTTCGAGTTAAACGGCGGGTCAAGGTAGATCAGGTCAACGGACTCTGGATCTATTTCGTCCCGCAGTATCTTCAGGTTGTCGCCGTAGTAGAGAGTGTTCATGGGCAAAAGAATGATTTGAGAGGAATGTTACATTAACGGGAACCTGTCGGCAATAGGTTTTTGCCCGGAAAAAGAAAACACTTGCGGAAATTGTGTGGTTGTTTATACTTTATACCATTCGGTAACAACCTAGCTTTCGGCCTTTGTGTCGAACCGGAGTGCTTTTATGAGGATCAGTTTGTTCGTTTTCTACGTCGTTCTCTTTTGCGGGCTTGTGCAGGGCCAGATCAATATTACCGCCGTCGATGTTCCTTACACGCAGGATTTTGACACTCTCGCAAACAGCGGGACGGGTAATGCGTGGACGGACAACGTTACTCTGGTCGGTTGGTATTCCAACAGGACCGCCTACAATGCAGGGACGGGTTCCTCAACTACCGGAGCTATGTATAGCCTTGGTGCGGCGGCTTCTACCGAAAGGGCTTTAGGCAGCCTGGCTTCGGGAACGACGGGAACGATCTATTACGGCGTCAGGCTTCGCAACGATACGAAAAACCCGATAACCTCGCTTGAGGTCACATACACCGGGGAGCAGTGGCGTAATTCCAATGCCAGCCCGCAAACCCTTTCCTTCGAATATCGGCAGGCGGCCTCGATCACCGATATCCTCACCGGAGACTATACGGCCTTTACCAGCCTCGACTTCACCACTCCGACCTTTGGCGGCACTGTCGGAGCCATCGACGGCAATGCAAAAGGGAACCGTATCGAACTTAACGCAGTCCTCTCGGTCAATATCCCCGTCGGCGAAGAGATAATGCTCCGTTGGGCAGACATTGACGATAGCGGAAGCGACCACGCCATCAGTATCGACGACTTCTCCGTAATTCCGCTGTCTGCCGGGCCTACCTCGGCAAACCTCAATATCGAAGGGCGGGTGACGACGGCTGACGGACGCGGCATCGCCAATACGTCAATACGGATAGAGGGCGGCACGCTTTCTGCCCCGTTGACCGCCATCACAAACGGCTTTGGCTTTTTCCGGATCGAAGGCGTTCCGGCCGGGCATACCTATTTGATAAGCGTGGCCTCGCGGCGGTTCGTCTTTGCCGAGCCTGTCCGTGTGATTATGCTCGATGACAAGATAGGCGAGATCGTCTTTACCGCACTGCCCTAGGCCGGCGGCACCGCCCCGGAACTATTTCCTTGACAAAATCGGCGTTCTTGCCGATACTCTTTCCACATTCTTATCAGATCTCTTTTGCGTCCGGCACCCTTGCAGCAACGGCAGATGCCGGACAGGTTCAGGCCGGATGCCGCTCTTTGGGTATCGATACAGCCTAGCTGTATGCGGCCGGAAACCTCACGCGGGCCTGCCGCCTACGCTTTGGACACCGGGGCCCGGAAAGAGACGAAAGCTGTCAAAATTTCGGATATAGATCCATTCAATTTTTAGGAGGAAACGATGAAGAAACTTGTGTTGTTGGTGTTGCCGGTGCTGGTGCTGGCGATCTTTGCCTTCCCGGCAATGGCCCAGCGGGCAGAGATGGCCCGTGCCGAAGCGGAAATGGCCGAGCCTCCAAAAGAGGACGAAACCCTTTTTTACAAAGAAGAAAAAGACCGAGGCCACTTTAACCGGCTGATCACGGCAGCCACCTATCCATTTTCGGTGGGCAGCGGCGTTCTGGTGGATATGTCCGAGGGGACCACACAGCTTGTCGGCCCCTCCCTGGACGATACGGCCTCTCCCGTTACGCCGATCGGCTTTGTCTTTCGCTACGACGGTGTCAACCATACACAGTTTTCCGTAAATGCCAACGGGCTGGCACGGCTCGGGCCGCTGGCCGTTACTACGGTCTTTAACAACGGTACCGGGTTTGCCACGGCGACGAATGAACCGAAGATCGCGCCATATTTTGACGATCTCTGCACGGGTTCGGACGGCCGTGTCCATTACAAGGTGATAGGCGACGCCCCGAACCGCACTCTCGTGGTCGAATGGTTCAATATGAAGATCACACGGGCGGGAACTTGCACAGGTGCGGTTGGCAACGGCACTTTCCAGATGTGGCTCCATGAGACCACCGGCGTTATCGAATTCGTTTACGGGGCGATCCCGGCGGCCTCCGCCACCGACGGCGGATATACTATCGGGCTCCAGGCCGGTGCCGCGAGCAACTTTGCCAGTGTGACCACGGCGGCCGGAACGGTCTCGTATGATGTACACAACTTTTCTCAGCTTGACGCGATCCCGGCGGGGACAAAATACACGTTTGCGCCAAATATACCGGCCGCACCGACCGGTATGAACTTCACCGATATTTCGGCCACAGGGCTGACGGTGAACTGGACAGACAACGCTACGAACGAGACCGGGTATGAGATCGAGCGTTCAATCGACGGGGTCAACTACAGCCTCCGGGCGTCGCTCGCGGCAAATGCCGAATCTTTTGCGGACACCGGGCTGTTTGCGTCCTCGACCTACTTTTATCGCGTCAGGGCAATTTCCGAAGGTGCCGGAAGCGGGGCTCTGAGCGGTTCGCAAACGACGAACGCAGCGGGCTCCATCAATTCTGTTGCATCCGGCGGCCCCTGGTCCGAACCGTCAACATGGGTCGGCGGCGTTGTCCCGACCGCTTCTGACATCGCAACGATCGTTGATGGGGCTACTGTTACGATCGATGCTAACGGGACCGCTTACAGGATAAATGTCGGTACGCCTCCTCCGGCCGGCCGAAGCGACAGCATTGGAAAATTCGGCATTCCGGGGGCACTGCTCCAATTCGAAGCCGACACGGCAAGGACCCTGACGGTTACGGAAAACGTCATCGTCAATCCTTCGGGTACGTTCCGTTCGGCAAACTCGGGGGCCGTAACCGGCCATGTGCTCTCGGTCGGCAGTTCGGTCGAGAACAACGGCGTCCTGGACTTCAGCACGAACGCCAATACCGCCGGAGCCGGCATCACCTTTACCGGCGAGTTCGATGCGTCGTTCTTTGGCAGCGGTGCAACGACCGATGTCCGCACGGTGACGCTGAATAAAGCGTCGCGCGACGTAATGGTAGATCTTTTCCCGGCCAACTTCAGCGTGGCAGGGAGCGAGACCGACACGGCGGCCTCCAATTTCCTTACCCTCACCTCGGGTACGCTGAAGGTCTCGGGTACGTTCACCGGCTCGCACCGCACGTTTGCCGGCGGAGCGAGCTATTCGGTCGGGGCCAATGGCGGTTTCTGGCTCGATAATCCTAACTATACGGTGACCGGGCAGGGGGGCACGCCGACATGGGCCGGGGCCTTTCGTATCTCGGACGGTACTTTCAACGTAGGAACCGGATCGGGCAATTCACTACATTTTACGACCGGTGCAAACGTCCTGGTCGAGGGAGGGGCGGTGAACTCGACCGGCCGCTTTGGCGTCTCGTCCACCACTCAGGTGATAACCTACAACCAAACTGGTGGGACGGTAACGGTTCAGACGGTAGGCCACGCTTCGACGACGCAGGCCGGTTTTGACATGGGAACGGCGGCCGGTTCTTTCGTAGCGATCTCGGGCGGATCTATCGTGATCCAAAATCCGAGCACTGCTGCGTCGGGCCCACGCGACTATCGAATGCAGTCAGGTTCGGCGGCGACCTCGGGCGGAACCGCTTCGATCACGGGCGGAACGCTGCAGATAGGCAACGATCTGACCGCGGCTCCCGGCAATTTCAGCATCCAGGGGGTTGTGCCAAATCTGGTGATCGATAACTCGGTACCCGGCCATAATGTCACGTTTGGTGCCGCTTCGGTCTGGAACAATATTACACGGGATATCCTTGTAAATTCCGGGGCGACGCTGAATTTCGGTACAGCTGTATTCCTCTTCAACGGGCTGCAACTGGTAAACAACGGTACGATCACCCACAATGCGACAGGGTCGCGGTTCATCTTCTTCAGGGCGGATGCCGTGCAGACCTACTCAGGCAGCGGGACCGTTACCGCACCGATGACGAGTTTCGAGGCTCAAAATGGTGGGGTGGTCATAGATCCGGGCGTTCAGAATATAGTTGTCCGCCGGATAATCCTGTTTGTCGGTGGGATCACGAATACGAATAAGCTGACGGTCGGCAACAATGACGCTTCGTTGAACAATATACAGTTCGGCAATACGTCTGCGGGAGCGCCGACCGATGCCGGAGTGTTTGATACGTCACCGGTGTTCGATCTCGGTACCGGTGGATTGAACATAAGTTATCTCCGCACGGTAAATCAGCGTTCGACCGGGGCGGAGATACCGGCGAACCGGACGATCACTAACTTGGTGCACGACAATAACGATCCTACCCACGTGCTCACCATTGAGGGCGGCGACCTTACAGTCAGCGGAATTCTTGCCCTGACCAACGGGGTGATACGCACCGAGTCGACTGTTTTCGGAGGCGGAGGCAATACGCTGATCCATTCCGGGGCGACCGTTACACGCACGACGGGCTTTGTCGAAGGCCGGCTTGCCCGCCCGTTCTCCGCTCCAGGTACCTATACCTTCCACGTGGGCCGAGGCGTCTATTCACCGACCACGGCCACGGTAACTGCTGTCGGCACAAGCCCTTCAACATTGACCGCCGAGGCCTTCAGCACCGTTCCTTCGGGTTTTGACCCGGCGAGGACCGCGGCGAGGCACTGGTCGTTGACCGAAACCGGCGACCTGACCGCGAACCTGACGTTTACGGTTCCTGCGGCAGATGTGAACGGCGATGCGTCAGATTATCGCGTTTACCGGGGCTTCACGAACATGTGTGCAGGTGGCCCCTGCTATAACACAGGCACAAACGTTGCCGGTCCGGTTAACGATGTGACCGAGTTTTCGCTCTGGTCGGTCGGCGAGCTGCAGGAGCCTTCGCTGCCCGCAAGTGCCACGATCATAGGCCGTGCGCTAAGGGCAAATGGTACGCCGATCCAATATGCGACCATCACCCTGAGCGGAGGCGGGCTCGGGACGCCGATAGTAGCGAGGACGAACGGATTCGGCTATTACTGGTTCGTTGATCTTCCGACAGGGGTGACCTACACGGTCACTGCAGAGGCAAGGTCATTTACGTTCACGAATCCGAGCGTTCAGGTCTTCCTGACCAACGACATCGGGAATCTGAACTTCCTGGCTCAACCATAACCGCCCGTAAGGGCACATGCCGGACGGGGCCGCCTCTCTAATAAAGAGAGGGGTGGTCCCGTCCGCTTTTTCCGGTCGGGGTTGTTTGCTAATCTTGCAGGATATGGGAAAGTCTCTTCAGGCCCTTGCGGCCATTGTCCTCCTCGTCTCGATGTCGTTCGCTCAATCTGCCGAAAAGAAATATTCGATCTTTGACGCCAAGGGGAAACCCGCGACGTTTGACGATCTGATGACGGCCGCAGCGTCGGCAGATGTTCTCTTTCTTGGCGAGTTTCACGACGATTCGGTGGCGCACGCCTTCCAGTTCGAGGTGTTTGAGGCTGCGATCGGCCGCTTTGGCGAAAAACGCAAGGTTACGCTCTCACTGGAGATGTTCGAACGCGATGTTCAGGTCGTGCTGGACGAATATCTCGCCGGCCATATCACAGAAGACCATTTTCTGCGAAGCTCGCGGCCGTGGGGCAACTATAAGGCCGACTATCGCCCCTTGGTCGAATTGGCACGCGAGAAAAAGCTGGAAGTGATAGCTGCGAATGCCCCCCGCCGATATGTAAACATGGTCTCGCGGCTTGGAAAGGAATCCGTTGAAAAACTTTCCCCCGAGGCAAAAAAATGGCTTCCGCCGCTGCCGTTTGGCGAACCCTCCGAGGCCTACGCGAGGAAGTTCAATGCGCTAATGGGCCGAATCCATGAACCAGGCCAGGCCCCAAGTACGATCCTCTATTCTCAGACGCTCTGGGACGCCTCGATGGCCTATTGGATATCTGAAAGCCTCAAACAAAACAGGGGATCGCTGGTGATCCATCTGAACGGTGGCTTTCATACCGAAAGCCGTCTTGGAACGGTCGAACACCTTGAAAGATACAGTCCTAATGCAAGATCAGTTGTGATAACAATTCGCTACGAAGAGGATTTTAGTAATTTTGATAAAGCAAAACACGCCGGCCTCGGTGATTTTGTCGTCCTGACCGACGCTTCGCAGCCGCGAAGCCAGCGTTGATCTGCGGATAAGGGCCTTGTCTTGACAGCAGGGTTGCTATCGCATACTTTATTGAAAATGGGTTTCATTTGCAAAAATAACAGGAGCAGGTAAAGAGTGATATTAGCAAAACTGAAGGAAGCGACGCGCGAACAGCATGAAGCTCTGGAAAATGTGGTGGATGTGATGAACAGCACATTTTCGATGGATGATTACGGGGCCCTGCTGGAAAAATTCTATCGGTATTATCTTGCCATCGAACCTGCGCTTCCGGCCGGAGAACTGCTTTCAAATGGTTTTGATGTGGAGTCGCGCAGAAAGCTGCCTTCTCTAGAACGCGATCTGGCTGTGCTTGGCCTGTTGCACGAAGCCCAAAAAGAGAACGGGCCAAGACCGGAGATACCGGTTTTTGACGGGCCGGCGAAAGCGTTCGGGACAGTGTACGTTCTGGAGGGTGCCACGCTCGGCGGCCAGATAATCAGTCGTCACCTTTCGACGCATTTGGGTATCACGCCGGAAAACGGAGGTTCGTTCTTCTACGGCTACGGACCGGCTACTGGGCCTATGTGGAAAGATTTCGGAGCGGTCATTACGGCTTATGCCGAATCGAACGGCCATGAAAATGAGATGATCGAGGGGGCCAAAGAGACATTCGAATCCTTCAGGACATTTTTTGAGGCTTCGAGGCAGACAAAACATTAAATTAGCAAGACTAATAGAAGATAAAAGCTATTATTAAACTCGCTTTATTCTTTAATTCGATATTAGAGGGGTATATTAGCGAACTAGACACTATTTCAAAGGTGTTGCTTGCAAAAACGAGAGGGATGCATCCACGAACCTGACAGAACGGTGATGCACCCCCACATTATGAACGACAACCCGGAGGCTGGCGAACTATTTGATTTTAAGCCAGTTAGCCGGACTATGCAATATCAAGCGAGGCTAACTATGAACGATCTCAACTTTCCCGGCGGCAGTTCTCTTATCAAGCGTGCCGCTATTTTTTTATTTATCTTTGCGGCAACGGCGGCGGCCGGTTTTTCTCAGACCTCATCGCGGGTGACCATTTCGGTTACCGATGCGAATGGTGGTCAGATACCCGGTGCGGCAGTCACTTTGTCGGGTCGTAACATCCTTTCCAGAACGGCCCAGACGCAGCAAGACGGCAGCGTGACTTTCGACAACATCCCTGCCGGCGAATTTCGAATATCGGTCGATGCACGCGGATTTGCTCCTGCAAATCAGGCAGCGGTGGTCAATGAGGGCACAACGTCGATAGATCTCGTGCTTTCAGCCGGCACCATTTCAGAAGCCGTCACCGTCACAGCCGAACGGACACAGGTTACAACATCGGAAACGGCGGTGCCGGTGAGCGTCGTTGGGCGCGAAGAGCTGGATCGCAGGGGCATAAACACGATCGGCGACGTATTTCGAACGCTGCCAGGCACATCGACCGTAAATGAGGGAGCATTTCAGGTGCGCCCGCGAATTCGCGGCCTGGACAGCAACCGCGTGCTTATTCTGGTCGATGGCGAAAGGCTGAACAATTCGAGGACTTCCACGGGACAATCCGGCATCGAGATCGGACTGGTCGAATCGTCACAGATCGAATCAGTCGAGGTCGTGCGCGGCAGCGGATCGGTTCTTTACGGCACTGATGCCCTCGCCGGAACGATAAACATCATTACAAAAGACACACCACCGAGGCGAGATGCCGGATTTCGATTCGGAGCCGCTTTGGACACATTTTTTTCTTCCAATGAACGCGGCCGCCGGGGAAATCTCGCGGTTACAGGCTCAAGCAGGTTCTTTGCATTTCGCCTGGCTCAATCATTGGAGCGGTTTGGCAATTACAGGACTGGAGTTCTGAATGGGACGGAGATCGACGGTGTAACGCCGGAAGGCGAAGTGCTCAATTCTCAGTCGCACGGCGGCAACACGCAGGCGACCACCCGGTTTTTTCTCAACGATTCGAACACGCTCAAGTTCAACTACGAACGCCGCAGGGCAGCGAACATCGGCTCGCCTACGCTGGTTGGCGTGTTCAACGGATTCTTTCCTTTCTCGAACCGTGACAAGTTCAGCGGTCGCTGGGATTCGGCGGCCCTGACAAATGAGCTTGTTCGGGTTTCGGCCACTGGTTATTTTCAAAAGCAGGATCGAAACTTTACGAATATTCTTATCGTGCCGCCCGTGCCGCCTTTCTTTCCCGGGCAATATCAGTTCAGCGAGACCATAACGAACACGCAAACATTCGGCTATGACCTGCAAACGGACTGGGCATTTGGCAGCCGTGTAAATCTGATCGTCGGCACGAGTTTTTTCCGCGATGAGAATGATGACCGCAGGCTGCTGATAACCTCGACCACGCCGACCAATCCCAACCGGAACACATCGACCAGCAGAAGTGTGCCGGATGCGACGCTGTCGAATGTTGCCGCGTTTGCGCAAGGGGAGTTTCGGATCGCAAATCGCATGAAGTTGATCGGCGGGCTGAGGGTTGACCGATTTCGCACACAGGCCCAGCCAACAGCGGAATTCGGACTTCCGGCTTCGCTCACCCAGGATCAGATAGAGGACCTTGGGTTGACAGGACTGACGGACGGGCTCGGAGTAGCGAACACAGCGTTAACCGGAGACGCAGGAGCGGTTTTTACAGTAGATAGAAACGTTACGCTTTTTGCCCGCGTGGGCCGGTCGTTCAGGACACCGAATATCTTCGAGCGTTTCTTTACCGATTTTGGCTCGGTTGGAGGATTTCTGGTAGGGAATCCGACCTTGGTACCTGAATCAGGCATCAATTTCGACACGGGAGTGAGATTCAGGAACAGCAGGTTTTCAGCCTCGGCGACATATTTCAATAACTATTACGAGAATTTTCTTGCAACGCAGACAGCCCTTGACAGGAATGGAGTGCCGATCACGCTGCCGGGACAATCGCCTCAGAACCCGATACCGGTCTTCCAGACACAGAACCTGAGACGGGCGAGGATACAGGGTTTCGAGGCTGACATCGAAGTGCCTATCAAGATAAGCCTCGGTTATCTGACGCCATACGGCAACTTCAGCTACCTGCGCGGCGATGACCTGGATGCCGATGTCCCGCTCGACATAATCAGCCCCTTCAGGACGAACGCCGGCTTCCGATGGCAAAATTTTCTGAAGAACTATTACGTCGATTACCTAACGCGGATCGTGGTTACGCAAAGGCGGCTTTCACCTGCGTTTCTGCTGCCCGTTAACCAGGGAGGCAATGGCGGGCCGGAGCCGGGATTTGTTACTCACAATCTGTCGGGGGGGTATCATTTTCGACGCGAGAAGTTCACGTTCTCAGTAAACATGGGTATCTCGAATATCCTGAACCGCCATTACAGTGAGCAATTTGTATTTGCTCCGGCCAGAGGACGCTCGTTTACGTTCGGCACAACATGGGAAATCAAATAACTCAGTTAGAACAAAAACGAAGCCCGGAAACATATCTCTCCGGGCTCTTTTTTCTTTGCTCAGTTACTATTTGTTCCGGATGGCGGTGAATGAGAGTGTTCCGAAACCCGGGACAGCCAGTGTGCCGGTCATTTTGTCGCCGTTGACAGTGCCGATAAGTTCTATAGTAGTCGGGCTGCCCTGGACATCGGCCTGAAGTGTGCCGGAGACCTTTTCACCGGCGATCTTTCCATCCTGGATAGTCCCGCCGCCAACCGACGAAGCCATCGAGCCGATGAACGTTGAACCATTCTGCTTGAATTCAACGGCAAGATCGATGATCTGTCCGCCGGTATCTACGGCCATCGACCATTTGCCGTTGAGGTCGGCAAGTTTCGCACTTCCAGAACCACTACCGGTTGGATCGTTTGGGTCACGGATGACCACATCTTTAGGATCGACGGTGATCTCCTTTAGCCTCTTTGCCACTTCGGGCGTCATAGATTCCTGATAGCGGCCGCCGAGATGTTTGGCAAGGAATTTCTCGGCAGCGGCGATCATGGCCATGTTGTTGACCGGACGTGCAAAACCGTGGCCTTCGTCCGGTGCCAGGATATATTCGACCGGGTAGTTGCGATCGCGAAGGGCGACGACTATCTGGTCAGATTCACGCTGTTTTACACGCGGGTCGTTCGCACCTTGAACTACCATCAGCGGCGTCTTGATCTTGTCTGCGTGGGAATGTGGCGATTGCCGCTGCATCTGGGCAAGACCTTCGGGTGTTCGCGGGTCGCCCATTCGCTTGTAAAACGTTTCGCGGATAGCTTCCCAATAGGGCGGTATCGAATCGAGCAGTGTTTGCAGATTCGACGGCGGGACGATGGCCACCGAAGCGGCGTAAACGTCCGGTGTAAATGTGACTCCTGCGAGGGCCGCGTAACCACCGTAGCTGCCGCCCATTATTCCAACCCGCTTGGCATCTACAATGCCCTGATCTACCAGGTGCTTCACGCCCCAGGTAATGTCGTCCTGCATCTTTTCGCCCCATTCATTGTTGCCGGCATTGAGAAATCTCTTGCCGAAGCCGGTAGATGCACGGAAATTGGGCTGCAGCACCGCATAGCCGCGATTTGCCAGGAATTGAGCATAGGTGTTATATCCCCATACGTTACGTGCCCACGGGCCGCCGTGCGGATTTACGACAAGCGGGAGGTTCTTTGCCGGCACTCCCTTCGGCAGAGTCAGATATGCCTGTATCTCGAGGCCGTCCGACGATTTGTAGCGAATGGACGTCATCGGTGCAAGTGCCTTGCGATCCAGTTTTTCGCGGATCTGATAGAGCGTGGTCAGATCTCTTGATCTGCGGTCGAAGAGCCAGACCGTGCCAGGATCGACATCGCTGAATGTGGAGACGATCCACTTCGATTCGTCACTGGTCGAAGAATTAAAGCCGATCTCGCGGTCACCGAGTCTCTTTTTGATGTAGTCGTGATCTGCCTGGAATTTTTTGTCCTTCCAATAGGTCCGAAGCCGGTCGTCGTAATATGAGGTGGCGACTATCTCTTTTGTGACGGTCGAGATAGATACTCCACTAAGATCGGCCTTGCCCAGGGGGTCGCTTTCCACTTTTTCTATTTTGCCGGTGGCAACGTCCATCAGCACAAGCCCGATCAGATCGACATCGCCTTTGTTCGTCTGCATATAGACGCGTCTGTTGTCCTTGTGAAAACGGATCAGGGAGCAGGTCTCGAATGCGTTGCAGTCATAGATCTTTGTTGTTTTGCCGTCCTCTTCGACCCGTAAAATTTCAGTGTCGCCGTTTTGGGCGGAGCGAACCGCCAGCCGAAGTTTATCGGTGTTGTCAAAGAGCCTGTCCTGAAGCCTGTCCCGGTTCTCGTTTATCAGAGTTCGTTCGCCAGTAGATATCTTGATCTTATAGAGATCGTGCCAAGCGGGGTCACGGTCGTTTATGCCGACGTATATTACATCGGGATCGGATTCGGGCACATGATTTATAAAGGCCCGTATCTTTGTGCCGGCAGTGATGTTTCGGGCAGCGGGCACGGGCGAACCTTCGGCCGGCTTTGCTGCCGGATCGACGGCGTAAACATTGAAATTCTCATCGCCGCCGATATCCTGAACAAACAGTATGAATTTACCGTCACGCGACCAGAAATATCCTCGCACGGGGCGCTTGTCGTTGGTCAACGGCCGCGCGGCGGTGAAAGGCTCCTTGATACCCTTAACCCAGACATTCATCGTTCCCTCAAAGGGTTTGATAAATGAGATATATTTGCCGTCGGGCGATATTTGTGCCCCGGCATATTCGGGATTGTCAAAGAAAATCTCACGGTCGATGAGTGGCGGCAGCTGGCCGCTCACAACGACAGCGGACGTAATAACAAAAAAGGAAAGGAAAAAGACGACGATCACTTTCTTCATAAATTTATCCTCTATCTGAATTCCTGAATACGTAAGAAATTACCCTGCGGTTCCCTCCGATGTTTCGGGACGAGTCTCAAGGGCGAGATGGCGACGCCAAAGGCCCCGGAAGCGACGATCAATAGCCGTAGCCGGCGTTGTCGCTGGTCCATGACTGCTTACGGAACTTCGCCTCTGTCCAGAAACCGCGGATGAGCTCGATCTCCGGCGTTCCCTTAGCGGACAACACGACCGTGACGACATCGAAGCGATGTGGTACGTCGAACACGCCGAAAATCCTGCGATAAACGCGGGCGGTGCGGGTGATCTGCCGTTGTTTCTGATTGTCCACCGCCGTCAGAGGCCCGCCAAAATCACGGCTGCTTCGGGTCTTTACCTCAACGAAGCAAAGCGTCTCGCCATCCAACGCTATCAGGTCTATCTCACCAGTCACCTGTGCGCCGTTGCGGTTTCGTCCGATCGGTGCTTTGAAATTTGCCATGACCAGCAGGTAGCCGTTCTTTTCGAGCAACCCCGCAGCAAGCTTTTCGCCCTCGGAACCGGTTCCGCGCGTGTCCCCGCGCCCAGCCGACGCAGCCCTGTCGATGATCGAAAAAGGCGCTTCCATTGTTCGTTCCACCGGTTTTTCGTTAGAATACCCGTAAAACGCGGCCCAGTCCATTTGCACAGGCATCTTTTGCCCCGCCCGGGAAAAGCGAATTCTCCCGTCGTCGTGCCCCGGCCACAGCGGCCTCGTCAACTGCGGCGTTAGCTCAGACACTTTTTCTTTTTGCCATCTTTCAGATGGTTTCTGTGGGTATCTTGTTTGGAGGAGAAAATATGAAACTTGCGTTCTCTGCATGCTTAATGATGTTGGTTATTGCGTCGTCGGGTCTTGCCCAAACCGGCGAAAGACGGCTTACTCATAAAACGGACGGCTATGATCTCTTGTTGCCGGGAGGCTGGAACAGCGAATCGAACGCTGAAGGGTTTGCTCTGGTCAACCCTGCGAAGACGATCGTAGTAGTGGTGAAGGGCCATAGCTATCAAAACTTTGCTTCGTTCGCGGATGACGCCGATCTTGCTCAGGACGGACTCCAGCTTGTAAGCGAGCCGCGTGAGATACAGGGCGGGAACCATTTCAGGGCTGCGAGAAGAATGCCGGAGGGCGTGCTGGTGGTTGACACCTTCGTGATGTTCTCGCCCCACGGCGGCGGGGTAGTGGTTGCTGCCTTAAGTGACGAAAAGGATGCCGAGGCCAATCTGAAAGCGGGCGTGGATATCGCCGCAAGTATCAGGTTCGCACGCCCGCAGGTCTCCCCGGCTGCCGGCCAGGCAAGGGCGCGATTGAGCGGAAAGCATCTGATCTATCTATATACGGCAAGCGGATATTCCGAGCGGAAAGAGATCATACTCTGCGCCTCGGGCACATTCTATCAGTCAACAAACCAGAGCGGGCTCTCATCTGGCGGCGGCAGCGTTGCCAGCCTCGCGGGTTCAGGCGCAGCGAGCGGATCATGGTCGATAAGCCCGGATGGGTCTCGGCTTATTCTGCGGTTTCAGAATGGCGGAACCTCGGAATATCAGATATCTGCGAGAGAGTCCTCAGGTGAGATCGGCCTCAACGGGCAGCGATTTTTCATCAAGGACCAGAACCGCTGTCAGTAGGCGCGGCGTCAAGGGCGAGATCTCGCGGCCGAGGTATGACGGCCGATCAGTAGAGGTGTATCGAAATGCAAAGCGAGAAAAAACATACGAACAGGCTGATCGACGAGAGCAGCCCCTATTTGCAACAGCACGCCCATAATCCGGTGGACTGGTACCCGTGGGGTGATGAGGCATTTGAACGGGCAAAGGCCGAGGACAAGCCGGTGCTGGTCAGCATTGGTTATTCGGCGTGCCACTGGTGTCACGTAATGGAGCACGAATCGTTCGAGGACGAGGCTGCTGCAAAGTTGATGAACGAGAATTTCGTCAACATTAAGGTCGATATGGAGGAGCGACCGGACGTTGATCAGATCTATATGACCTTTGTGCAGTTGACGACCGGGCGAGGCGGCTGGCCTATGAATGTTTTCCTCACGCCCGAAAAACTTCCTTTCTTTGGCGGCACATATTTTCCGCCGTCGCCCAGATATGGGATGCCAAGCTGGACGCAGATACTACACAGCATCTCCGAGGCTTGGTCAGAACGGCGTGAAGAACTTCTTCATTCAGCAAACGACATCCTCGGCGAATTGCGTAGGGTGGGCATGGCCGGGTCCGGGGCCGAAAGTGTCAGCGAAGAACTGGCGGACGCAGCATTTTCCAGTTTTGAGCGCTCTTTCGATGCCCGGAACGGCGGTTTTGGAGGTGCGCCGAAATTTCCGGCGGCGATGTCGATGGAGTTCCTTCTCAGATACTGGAAGCGAACAGGTAATGAGAATGCGCTGAACATGGTCAAACTTACGGCCGAAAAGATGGCCCGCGGCGGCATCTACGATCAGATCGGCGGAGGTTTTCACCGCTATTCGGTGGATGCCGTTTGGCTGGTGCCTCATTTTGAGAAGATGCTATATGACAATGCTCAGCTTATACGCGTCTATCTGCATCTTTATCAGATAACGAGCGAAGACCTGTTCAAGGACATCGCCACAGAAACCCTCGATTATGTCCTGCGTGAAATGACCGGCACTGAAGGCGGCTTCTATTCAACTCAGGACGCGGACAGCGAAGGCGAAGAGGGGAAATTCTTTGTCTGGAGCCCGGAGGAGATTGTGTCGATACTTGGCGAGGAAGCGGCGCGGGCGTTTTGTCTGTACTACGACATTAGCGAGGAGGGGAACTTTGAAGGCCGCAGCATTTTGAACATCAAACACAGCTTAGAAGATGTCGCGGAGGCGCTTGACACCGAAGCGGATGTACTTCGAGAGAGCCTCGCCGATTCTAAGCGAACGCTCTTTGCGGAACGTGAGAAACGAATAAAACCGTTTCGGGACGAGAAAGTGCTGACGGCCTGGAACGGACTTATGCTGGCGACATTTGCCGAGGCGGCGGCCATCCTGGACAACGAGGAATATCTGGGTATAGCAAAGCGGAATGCCGACTTCCTGCTTGCGAATCTAGTTTCCGGAGACCGGGTACTTCGAACATGGAAGGACGGAACAGCCAAGCTGAACGGATACATCGAGGACTACGCGAATCTTGCAGACGGGCTCTTGGAGCTTTATCAGGTCTCGGGCGAAGTCAGGTATTTTGCTGAGGCACGGAAACTGGCGGAGACGATGATAGCCGAGTTTTGGGACGAGTCCACAGGCGGGTTCTTCTTTACATCGAACGACCATGAAGAGCTGATCGTCAGAAACAAGGACCTAACTGACAATGCCACTCCTTCAGGAAACTCGGTCGCCGCGGACCTTCTGCTGCGGCTCGCTCGTCTGACCGGCGACGAGAGATATGAGCGATATGCCACGACTGTATTGCGTCTCGCGGTGGGGCAGATCCGAAGGTTTCCGAGCGGATTTGGCCGGGCGCTTGGTGTAGTCGAATTCAGCCTTGTTCCTACTCGTGAGGTTGCGATCATCGGCCCGCGCGGCAATGCTCTGGAAAAAGAGCTTTGGAAAGAATATCTACCCGGCAAGGTCGTCGCACTTTCTGACAATCCAGCTCGCGATGCCGAAGAGGTCCCTTTACTTAACGGCAGGGAACTTCGCGACGGGAGGCCGACCGCTTTTGTTTGCGAGAATTTCGTTTGCGGTTTGCCGGTTTCCGACACAGGCGGCCTCCGGCGTGTTCTTGCAGGCGGGCAGGTATGACTTAACTCCAAACAAAAAGAGAAAAGAGGCGGGCCCAAAAGCCTGCCTCTTTCACTGTCTTAACGTTAAGAAAGTCTAAAGAAAGTTACTTCTTGTCGTCTTCTTTCTTATCGTCGTCCTTCTTGTCAGCATTCGCAGCATTCGAAGCGGTGTTAGCGGCTTCCTTGGTTGCATTAACAGCCTGGTTAGTAGCGTTGCTGATCTGGTTTGCGGCGTCCTTCGCAGCGTTCGCAGCGTCGTCAGCAGCCTTCTTAGCCTCATTCATTGCGTTAGCGATCGCCTGGTTTGCGTTCGCCGCAGCGTTGTTCGGGGCAGCGGCATCACCGCAAGCCATTCCAAGAGCACCCAAAGCCAAAAGGGTTGAAAGTGCAATAAGTTTCTTCATTTACTTGATTCTCCTGTCTTCTTCAAAGATTAAATTTAACCTATATTTACCCGGGTCTATCTTTCTTAAACCCGTGTCCCAACGAAAGTTGAATGGAACATTGGACAATATAGTAAGCAAAATTGAGATAGTCAACCCCGAAAAGACGAAAAACCGAGATTCCAGCCTAACTTTTTTTCGCCGCAAAATCGCCCAAAATGCCCAATGCAGGCAAAGGGCATGTCCCAAAAAACTGTGATCTGGATCTCGTGCTCTGCATCTACTGACAACGGTCTTGTCAATGCCGTTCTATTTGCCGCCGCCATTAATCAATCGTTGACTTGAGCCTCTCGAAAAAGTTATCTTCAGAGTGTAGGGTTTGCCGGGCCCTCTCTCACGCAATTCCGTTCCGGCTCTTTCGTATTGCACATCCTGACAAATTCCCGGTCGTCGCCCTTACCGGTATGGAACCTCGCTTTCATCTTGCACATAAACTTCTGATCCTCTTTGGATTGATGGCTCCGGCGCTTACTTTCGTGGTTGCCGTATCCGATATGTCAATGGGGATGAAGACCGCCTGGCTCGCTTCGATCTCAGGCGTCTATGCCGCCATTTGCGGCTGGGCGTACTATCGATTCTGGGATGCCGAGCGGAGCAGTGCAGTGAGTACCCGTCGATCAGCCGCACCTGCAGAAGCGGTAGACCCGATGACCTCACTTGAAGAGGCAGGGGTCTTTTTTGGTTCTTCGCTCAATCCAGCAGATACGTTCCGCCTCGTTTCAGCCAGGGTCCGCGATATCGTTCCTAATTCGGCTTCGTTGCTGCTGGTGCCAAACGCCGACAGCACCAGGCTGTCCGTAAAATATGTTGACGGAGCGGATGCCGAACCGGAGACGTTTAGTGAGATAGAGGTTGGTGTTGGTATTTCCGGAATGGCATTTCTATCCGGTGAGATCGAGATCGACGGCGACCTCAGTATAGAGCGCTTTGCGCTAGGTCGGGCAGGGTTCGCCAATGCGAAAGCCTCGGCGGCTCTTCCACTAAAGCATGAGGGCGAAGTGTTCGGTGTGATGCAGTTGGTATTCGCTGAACCGATCGATCGTCGCGACGATCTTCGCGTAACGATGGAGGCTATTGCCGAGAGGATCTCGCCGCTTTTCCTCGGCGCACGGGCGGTCGAGCGTTCGCTTTCAGGTGCATTGACCGATCCTCTTACGGACCTTCCAAACGAGAGGGCATTTTTCATGGTGCTAGAAAACCAAGTCGCCGAATCGCTTCGTTTTGGCGATGAACGTCCGCTCTCGGTGCTAATGGCCGACATCAAAGGATTTGAGGAGGCGAATCGTGCGTTCGGCCACACGACCGGCGACCGGGTATTGAAGTTCGCCGGCGAAACGATAAGGAAAAGCCTCCGAAAGATGGATTTCCTCTCGCGAGCCGCAGGCGACGAATTTGCCATTGTCTTGCCAACAGCGGGGGAGGCGACCGCGAAAGAGGTGATCGAAAGGATAAGGTCAGGCCTGGCATCGGCCGCTTTCCAGGTCTCCGAGCACGAAACGATACGGCTATGGCTACATTTCGGGTCGGCGAGCTTTCCCGGTGACGGTGAAACCGCAGAGGAACTAGTACAGGCTGCCAGAACAAAGAAACAGGAATCAAAGGCCGAAGCCCCTGCACAGCTCTTTTTTGTTGATAAAGAATACGTAAATTGAAGAGCCCTGGGCTATCCCGTCTGGCTCTGCACTCGTCCGACAAATGTGCTACATTCGTGCGGTATGGCTTCCATAAGTTTTTTCGGCGGAGTCGGCTCGGTCACGGGTTCAAAGTATCTGGTCGAGGCGGGCGACAAACGAGTACTCGTTGAATGCGGGTTGTTCCAGGGACTGAAAGAGTTGCGCGAGCGAAACTGGGAGCCGCCACCGTTCGATCCGCGTTCGCTCGACGCGGTCATAATCACTCACGCGCATATCGATCACACCGGGTATCTCCCGCGAGTTGTAAAGCTGGGCTTTAGCGGCCCCGTCTTTGCATCGAAAGGCACCGGCGATCTTATGCGGATCCTGCTTCCGGATTCCGCCCGGCTCCAGCAAGAAGAGGCCGATTATCGTAATCGGCACGGCCTGACCGCTCACACGCCTGCGCTTCCGCTCTATGACGAGGCGGACGCCCGGGCAACGTTGGAACTGCTTAGAACGGTTCCAAACGACGGAAAGCCGGTCGAGGTGTGCGACGGTGTGCGGGCACGTTTTCTTGTGGCGGGGCACATCATGGGTGCCAGCCTCGTTCTGCTGGAGATCGACGGGGCCGGGCCCTCCGGCGGTGTCCTGCGGTTTCTTTTCTCCGGCGATCTGGGCCACTATGACCAGCCGATCGTAAAAGACCCTGCCCCTCCCCCAGATTGCGAATACCTGATGGTTGAATCTACCTACGGCAATCGTCTCCACGGTGACGTAAGTTCAGCGGACCAGATGGCCCGGATTATAAATGAGGCGGCTGAACGCGACGGGCCTGTCTTGATCCCCGCTTTCGCTGTCGGCCGCACTCAAGAGGTCCTTTATCTGATCCGCGAACTGGAGGACGACGGACGTATCCCGATATTGCCGGTGGCCGTGGATTCACCGATGGCGGCCCAGGCGACGCAGGTCTATAACCGCTGGACCGAGGAACACGACGAAGAATATGCCTCGATCCTTATGCAAAAACGTCATCCGCTAAAGACCGCGTCGATGACCACAGCGTCAACTAGGGACGAATCAAAAAAACTCAATGATAAACGCGGCGCACGGATCATAATTTCATCCTCCGGAATGATGTCCGGCGGGCGTGTACTGCATCACGCGATGCGCATCTTGCCGGACGAGAACGCTACGGTGGTTTTCGTAGGATTTCAGGCAGCGGGTACCACCGGACGCCGTGTGCAGGACGGTGAATCCGAAGTAAAGATAATGAAACAGTGGGTGCCGGTAAGATGCCGGGTAGAAAAGGTAGAGGGCTTCTCGGCCCACGCGGACTGGAAAGCCGTTCTTAAGTGGCTTGAGGGTCTAGACACCACGCCGCGCACTGTATTTACGACCCATGGCGAGCCTGAAGCATCCGAGGCTATGGCGGGCCACATCCGCGAGCGATTTGGCTGGAACGTTGTCGTGCCTGAATATTTGCAGCGAATGGAGCTTTGAAGGTGAACTTTCTTGAATCGCCACCCTCTCTGAGGTTTTCCGGCCGGATAAAGTGTTTTTGGGCACTGACGGCGGGCGCGACGGAATCGGGCGGAATGGATCCCGTCTTGCCGGACGGCTCGCCGGAGATAGTCTTTAATCTTTCCGACCGATTCAGGATATTGCGCGACGACGGTTCGATCGACCTACAGCCCCGCGCCATTCTCGCGGGCCAAATGACGCGACACATCACGATCGGCCCCTCGGGCGACGTCGATCTTTTCGGCGTCAAATTCCTCCCGACAGGTGCATACGGCCTGTTGGGTGTACCGCTCCGCGATTCATCCGACCGCATCACCGCCCTTTCCGATCTGTGGGCGATCGATGAACCGCTACTCTATGAACGTTTGGCCGAGGCGAACTCGTTTTGGGAGCGGATCACATTTTTCGAGGACTTTCTGGCCGCACGGGTCGAAGCCACCCGGTCGGACGATCTCGAATTCAAGTTCGCCGTAGGGCGGATAGTCGAGAGTAAGGGCCTTGTTCGAATCGGCGTTCTTGCCGCCGAGATCGGATGGAGCGAACGGCGGCTCGAACGCCGATTTCTCGAGCGTGTGGGTTTGACGCCGAAGATGTTTGCACGTGTCCGCAGATTCCAAGGCCTCTTACGTCTGTTGGATGGGAACCCCGGCTGTGACCTCGCCTTCGCCGCTCTGGAGTGCGGCTACTACGATCAGCCCCATATGAATCGTGAATTCGCAGCGTTTGCCGGCACGTCGCCCGGCGGTTATATGAATTCCGATAATCAGCTCTCTGAGATCTTTGTCTCAAGCGAATAGTCAGGTTGTCGGAATTTTACAACACACCCGATACAGCATTGATCTATTCTCGATGAGAAACTCCGGGCGAACTTCGCCTGCGACAACAGAAAGGGAGAAACAAATCATGCGACCATCTTTATCAAAAATGTGTCTGGCAATAGCCGCTCTAATGCTCGGCACGTTCACGGCGGCCGGACAGTTGAAGGATGTAAAACTCGAGAGTTTTGCCTGGATGGCGGGCTGCTGGGAAATGAGCGTGACCCAGCGAAATATGACCATCACCGAACAATGGATGCGTCCCGCCGGAGGAACGATCATCGGAATGGGCCGGACGCTGGCAGGCGACCGCACAGCGATGTTCGAATACCTGAGGATCGAGCAGGAAGGCGATGCGATCAGCTACATTGCGAAACCTTCCCAAAACCGAGAGGAAACGGTGTTCAAGCTAGTGAAGGCGGCAGAGGGCGAGTTCGTCTTCGAAAATCTCGAGCATGATTTCCCTCAGCGGATCATTTACAGACGAGAGGGCTCGGACGGAATGTTTGCCCGCATCGAGGGGACGAGAAACGGGGAACTTCGGGGCATCGATCTTCCAAAAAGAAGGGTCAAGTGTGACTGATCGCGGCATTCAAATTTCCTCAATGTGTCTGGATGCCCGATCGACATCAAGGATTTGACTTTGCGAGCTTGCGGCTCGGGCGAGAGATCATCAGAAATGCCCACGCAAAGTTTGCCAAGAACCTGGAGACAAGATCGAACCTGCCTCACGGATCTTCTTAAGATCTCGTATATCGCTATTCGTAGCGGAGACATTCGATGGGGTCGAGCTTGGCCGCCTTTCTTGCCGGCAGCACACCAAACACCAGGCCGATCCCCACAGAAACAAATAGCGAAACTGCGATCATCCAAGGCTGGATCTGTGCCGGTATCGATGGGATCAGGAAGATGATCAGATTGCTAATGCCGAGTGCGATAACCACCCCGATCAATCCGCCAAACAGCGTCATCGACATCGCTTCGGCAAGAAATTGAAACACTATGGCCCCGCGTGTCGCCCCTATCGCCTTGCGAATTCCTATCTCTTTCGTCCGTTCGGTCACGGATACCAACATTATGTTCATTACCCCAATACCGCCCACAAGAAGGCCGAGCATAGAAATGACGATCGCCGCGATCCCCACTCCGCCGATAATGCCGTCAAACTGAGCGATAAAATTATCAGCGGTCTTTATGTCGAAATTGTTGGGGTCGCCAAATTTTACGTCGCGGCGTTGACGGAGTATCCCCTCGACCTCAAGGACCGCTTCGTTGAGTTGGGCCGGTTTTGCCTGGACGATATGAAGCAGGGCGTCGCGGGTCGGAGCTTCTTTTCGGGCAGTGCGAAAAGGCAAAAAGATCTTTCGATCCTCTTCGTTCTCGCCGAAGAAGCCTGCCTTTCGCTTCTCAATGACACCGATGATCTCCCAGCTAGCTCCGTTCATCCGCACCGTCTTGCCGACCGCTTCTTCGCCGTCGCCATTGAAAAGTGCCTCGACGGTATTGACCCCGACGACCAGCACCCGCCGTCTTTGGAAATCATCAGATTCCGTCAGCCAACGCCCGTGTTTTACTACGACGTTGGCGATAGTCATATAGTTTGCGCTTACACCATCGGTTAGAGCCCAGCGATAATTCTTTCCCTCGTAAACAAGATTGTCGTCAAATCCGCTGCCCCAGGATCCGATGCTCGGCGCTACCAGAGCGACATCTTCGACCGTAGATGACTGTGTCAGGATGGCCATCGCGTCCGCTTCGGTCAGCGGTTTGCGGTTGCGCTCGTCCCGGTTTCGCGGCCCGATGCCGGTGGAGAAGTGAAACACATAGATATTGTTCGTTCCATATTCCTCGACGATGGATATTATGCTCTGCCGCATACCCGTCAGGATGGTCGAAACGACGATCGCCGTCACCACGCCGACAACAATACCCATCACCGTCAGCATCGAGCGGAACTTGTGCGACGCGATGCTGTCGTATGCCATCTTCAATACTTCGATAGGTAGTGAGGCAGAGACTCTCATAAACTTTTCATTACTGCATCGGTCAGACGATCTAAGATTTGGTCAAAGCAACTATCGGATCCAGCCGCGATGCTTTCCACGCCGGATAAAGCCCGGCGACAATGCCGATAATGCTTGACACCCCAACAGCCAGGATCACATAACCAGGTGTTATCGTCATCGTCATTCCCAGCAGGAAACCCACCAACTGAGTCGCGCCCGTCGCGAGTAAAAGCCCAAGTATGCCGCCGACTACGCATAAAGCGGCGGATTCTATAAGGAACTGAACCATGATCTGCTTTCGCGTTGCACCAATGGCCTTGCGCAGCCCGACCTCGAACGTTCGTTCTGTCACGGACACGAGCATAATGTTCATCACAACGATGCCGCCGACCACAAGAATGATCATCGTGATCGGTATCACAACCGCGGCTATCGCACCGGTGAGCTGGTCCATTTGGTTCCCAAATTCGTCAACATTTACCAGTGAAAAAGTGTCTTCTTCGCTTCCGATCAACTTTCGTTTATTCCGAAGGAGCAACCGGGCTTCTTCGATAGCGGGCTTGAAATCTTCCTCCAGGAGAGTCATTCCCCTTATCTGCAACCCTCCAGAACGGTTGAAGATCTGCTGGTGAAGCGATATGGGTATATAGACGTGGCGATCCTGCGAATCTCCCATAAAGGATCCCCTCGATGCCTCAACGCCAAGAATGGTCACCGGCACACCGCGTATCCTCAGTTGTTTGCCAATGGCTGTGGTATAGGGAAAAAAGCGCTCCTTTACATCGTGGCCGATAACCGCCACTCGCGAGCTCTGGGCGACCTCTTCGCGGGTCATAAATCGACCGTCCGAAAGCGTTTTGAACTCGATCTCGTAAATGTTATCCGTGACACCGAGCATACGGACCGACGGCATTTCGATCCCGTCCTGGTCCAGATCGGCTCCGGCGAAGATGTTCGCCCCGACGTGGGTGCATAGCCGGCAATTGTCGCGTACGTAGAGATATTCTTCCCAAGTAACGTCCTTGTTCCTACGGTTTCGGCGTTCGTATTCGGCCTCGTCCATGTTGCCTATGTTCGCCATCCGGGTGATCATGAAATTGTTCGCGCCGATGATCTTCGTCGCGGTTTCCACAACATAGGTCCTCAGGCCGCTGATCGACGCTCCGACCACGACCACCGCCGCTACGCCGATGATAATGCCGATCAGCGTAAGCAACGCGCGCAGCTTGTGCTCAAGTATGGACTTGATCGCGATCCAAAAAGCATCGGAATAAAATGAGTAGAGCTGTTTCATTTCGGCGGTGCCGGAAACAGTGCAGGCCGCATGGCCGCCTAAGTCCTGTTCCGGAAGAACAAACGTTTTAACGTATCATCGGCAATAAAAGTTCATTCATAAATAAAAAAAGACGGCCCGAGAGCCGTCTTTTCAAGTTGATCGGCCAGTCGCCGTTATTTCACGCTGTTTGTGACGGGAGAAATAACCAGGTCGCTGACACTGTCGTCCAATGTTAAGAAGACCGGATCGAAGTTATATTGCCGCGAACGAACGCCTATGGCGACACTCTGGCCGCTGGTGAGGCCTTCAAATTGGAAGTGGCCAAAGCTGCCGGTGCGGAAAACGTGTGCCTGGCCGTCCTGATCGAGCAACAGCACCTCGGCATTTGCCAATCCCCGTCCGCTAGGTGTGACGATCCGTCCGGAAACGGTAACGCTTGCAGACGAAGGAACGGTATAGACCGGTACCGGGCTCGATGCAAATGTTCCGGAACCTGCGCTTACGTTACTTACGAGGAAACCGCCGGCGCCGAGCGAGAAACTTGGGGTTATGGACGAAAAGCTAAAAGCAAGGTTCCGCTGCGTGGTGGCCGCGAACGAAAGAAAATGAGAGGTAAATATCACAGTATGGTCTGGAGTGGTTGCCGACAGCGATGCCGCGTTTCCGCCGTCAGACCCAACCAGAGCAGGCGTCTGAGAATTTGGCAGGAAAACTGCGGTCAAGAGGTTGGTCCGCGATCCGCCGCCGACGCCTTCGGGTGCCGGCGTGTCACGGATCACCTGGATCGTAACCGACTGATTTAATGGCTGGCTTACGACACCGCTGCCGGAAAAGCCGGGCGAGGTTGTGGTCGTCGATATAAACAGATGAGCACTTTGGATGCCCGAAATAGACGGTGGCAGGCCTAAGATGTTCTGGTATAGAAAGAAGACCGGTACACCGCCCGGTATCTGTGAAAATTCACCACTTGTACCATTATTCGTGAAAACGAAATCGTTCGTTCCAAACACTTCGAAAAACTGGGCAAATGTAGTTGTCTGCCCGCTCGCATTCGAGAGCGAAAGGACGAACAGAACGAAAGAAAGTGCTATGAGACGCAGCGAGCGCAAAGCGGATCTTCGGTTGATTTTTGTTGTCATTGGTAAAGGTCCTCGATGTAGAAATGGTCGCCTCCGGTGAGTCGGGTTGGAGGGACAAAGGGCGGATAAACGGCTACGAGGCCGAGCAAGGTTCCCATAATCAAAGTAGCAGGTTTGTGTGCGTTTGTCTATAGTAAACAATGTTTATTTATTTTATCAGCTGGGCGACCAGGCGCGGATCTGATCGCCCATTTCTGCTGGTTTGGGACCCGGCACCCAGGTCGGCTGTTCAGATCATTCTTTTGTTTTTGGCGAGGGCAAAACGTGCTGTCCCGCGGTCATTGTTTATGCGGCCTTATGTCGTTGCTTTTAAGGCAAATGAGTGTCATAGTTCGAGCACTGAGCAGTTTCCTCTCGCCAGTCAGCCGGGCAATTTGATTGTCAGGTTCAATTCAGATATTTGACCTCGGAAAAGGAGAAAAAAATGAAAATGAGAATTAAGTTGATATTCTCGATCGCCACTTTCGCGCTGATGGCAGCGTGCAACGGAGCCGCGGACAACAAACCGGCGGCCAATGCGAACGCCTCAAACGCGAATACCGCACCCAAGGTCGCTGCTCCGACCAAAGAAGCTCTTATGGAAATTGAGAACCAGGCCTGGAAAGACTGGGCCGAGCGGAACGAGAAGGGCCTCGAAGGGTATATGGCATCCAATTTCGTGAATGTCGGCTACAATGGTGCGTCCGACCGGGCGGCGGCGTTAAAAAGCTGGACGAGCCATAAATGCGAGATGGGAGATATGGCCTTCAGCGACGAAGCAGTTACCGAACTCGGCGACGGCATCGCACTGTTGACCTTCAAGGCAACCGGTCCGATCACCTGCGACAAAATAGTCGGGCCAAGCCCGCTCAATGTCTCAGTTCTATATGGCAGAGAAGACGACGCGTGGAAGGCGATATATTATCAGGAAGTTCCTGCGGCCGACGCAAAGGGTGATTATGGCCCACCCTCTGCAACATACGACAAGGCTGCTGAGCTTGCCAGCCTCAAGGCTGCCCCGGAAGCCATCGCTGCTGTTGAGAAAAAGCTGTGGGACACCTGGAAATCTCAGGATCGCAAAGCCTTTGAAGAGTCGATCTCTGACAAATTTTTCGGCAATGGCCGAGCCGGTGCTCTCGATCGCGAAGCTTATCTTAAAGGGGCCTTTGATCCGCCGTGTAAGGTCGAATCTGTTTCAACCGGCCCGATGAAAGCAATGGAGATCTCGAAAGATCTAACGATGTTGATCTATCGTGCATCGCAAAAGGGAACGTGCGGCACCGATAAGTTGCCTGAGAATGTGATGTCCGTCTCGATGTACAAAAACGAGAACGGCAAACCCATGGCTATCTACTACATGGAGAATCCGGTACGCAACTAGCGGAATGTTCTGTTGAACGCAAGACCCGGGGTGTCGTCGATCTGTTTCGGCGATGCCCTTTTTTCGATCGCGGCAATGGTAGATGTGCTAACGGTTTGCGTGGCAAATCGTTGGTCGTGTTATACTTTTCACTTGTTTTATTCAGTTTAGCCGAATAGGAGAATTGCATTTTGGCAGTTTTAGTCGATAAGAACACACGCCTGATCGTTCAGGGCATTACGGGAAAAGAAGGCACTTTTCACATGCTGCAGATGCGCGAATATGGGACGAATGTCGTTGGCGGCGTTACGCCCGGAAAAGGCGGAACGACCCACGAAGGTGTGCCGGTATTTAATACTGTTGCTGAAGCGGTCAAAGAAACCGGTGCTAATGCATCAGTGATCTACGTTCCGCCGGCATTTGCCGCTGATGCGATAATGGAAGCAGCGGACGCAGGGCTGCCGTTGGTTGTTTGCATAACGGAAGGTATTCCGGTCGCGGATATGGTGAAGGCGAACGAATATCTTTCGACGCGGGCGACGCGGATGATCGGGCCGAACTGCCCCGGCATAATCTCGCCCGGTAAGTGCAAGATCGGCATAATGCCCGGGCACATTCACAAAGAAGGCCGCATTGGCGTAGTCTCGCGTTCCGGGACCTTAACTTACGAGGCGGTCGGACAGCTTACGGCGCTTGGGCTCGGCCAATCGACAGCCATCGGTATCGGCGGCGACCCGATAATCGGTACTTCGCACACGGATGCTCTGAAGCTGTTTCAGGAAGACGGCGAAACCGACGCTATCGTAATGATCGGAGAGATCGGTGGAAGCGCCGAAGAAGAAGCGGCAGCCTATGCGAAAGAAAATGTCACGAAGCCGATCGTCGCGTTCATTGCCGGTCAGACGGCACCCCCCGGACGCCGTATGGGCCACGCCGGCGCGATCATCTCGGGCGGCAAGGGCACGGCTGCTGAAAAAATGAAAGCCCTGACCGAAGCCGGCATCCGCGTAGTTGAATCTCCGGCGGATATCGGTTCGGCAGTCGCTGAGGTTCTGGGCACCGGAGCAGCGGCATAATACGGGAGTTTTGTAAGTCCTTTTCGACGTATAAGTCACACAGAGTCACAGAGGGTTATAATTTAAATCAAACAAACTAAGAGAAACTACAATTAATGAGCAATTTAACATTTGGAATTATCAAGCCCGATGCGGTTCGGGCGGGGAAGCAGGGACAGATCATCTCGCGCATTTTGGGCGCGGGGTTTAAGATCCGCGGGATGAAGCTGGTACATCAGACCAGGAAGCAAGCGGAAGGCTTTTACGCAGTTCACGCAGGCAAGGGATTTTTTGATGAGCTTTGCGACTTTATGTCCAGCGGGCCTTGCGTTGTGCTCGCTTTAGAGAAAGAGAACGCGGTTCCTGCCTGGCGCGAGCTTATGGGAGCTACAAATCCCGCTGAGGCCGCCGAGGGCACGATCCGCAAGGATTTCGCCTCGTCTATTGGCGAAAATGCCGTTCACGGATCCGATTCGGACGATAATGCCGCCATTGAGATCGCCTATTTCTTTAGCAAACTTGAATTAGTTTAGGGCTAGGGGTATAAAGGGACAGAGTTTTTGTTCGGTTTTCCGGCTTTTGCCTATAATGCCGACGAAGTTGAGCGGCCCGGTTCTTAGCCGGGACACTGCCGCTTGCGAACAGGTTTACTTTTTTACATACCTTTCCGGGAGAGGTACGGGACAAAGCCCGCACTCGAAACAGTTATGAAACGTTGCCCAACCTGCGAGAAGACATTTGACGACAACCTGAGGTTTTGCCAGGCGGACGGAACGCCGCTAGTTGACGCGGTCGAGGAAATCGATCCGTACAAGACGATGGTGGCAAAACCCGGCGAGATCTTTGCGGCGATCCCAAAAGAACCGGCACAACCCGAGCCTCCTGCTCCGTCCGTCCCGGTTACCGGCGACGATGTTCTCGAACTTCCGGCGGAACAGGACGCTAACAAGACGCAGATCGTCTCGGAGGCTGAGATCCGGGCTGAAATGGCGAAGGCTGACGCGCGGGTCGAAGAAATTCCGCCCGCCGCCGAACCCGCTGCTTCGGCTGAGGAGACGGTACCCACTCCGGCTCCTCCAAAATTCATTGATCCGACGCCGCCGCCCGCTTCACCTTTAGCGGTCCCACCGGCTGAGCCTCCGCCAAGTTCAGAACCTGCGTCGTCGCCCTTCTCGAGTGAACTACAGGGTGATCCGTTCCAGCACACTACGCCGCCGATCCCGTCGCCGTTCGGAGATCAATCTGCTCCGATGGGAGCGATGACGCCCAATCCGGAACCGCCGCAGTTTGCGGAGCCTGAACCGACCCCCCCGCCTTTTATCGGTGGGCAGGTTGCTCAGGAACCTCAGGCCCCGGCTCCGATCGCCCAGGCCGAATGGACCCCTCCGGCAGCACCGGACGCAAGTTGGGAAGGCAAGGAGATCGGGCAAAATACGCCGTTCGAACCGCCCGTTGAAGGCGCCGGTGCGGGCCAGAGCAAAATGTTGGCAATCGTTTCGCTGGTTTCGGGAATTCTTGGGGTGACTCTTTGCTGTGGGATCTTTTTGCCTAGCCTCATTGCGATCATAACTGGTTTCATGGCGCGCGGGAGGGCCTCGAAGGATCCTGCAAACTATGGCGGAAAAGGTATTGCCATGTTCGGCCTTCTTTTGGGCCTGCTTGGGTTACTCTTTAGTATAGGATATTGGATATTCCTTCTGTTCTTTGGAGGCCTGGAGCTTTTGATGCAGAGTACCGGAGGAGCATTCTGATCTGGCATTTGGCAGGATCAGACTTTTAGTTAACTTAGTTAACGACGACAAGTAAGGGGTAAACATGTCTTTGATCGCTGAAGTTTTGAGATCTACGACCTCCATTTTGAAAGGTATGCGACGGACGCTGTCCGAGATACCACGTGAGAAATGGACCGTACAATATCCGGACGAGCCTGTTACCGTCCAGCCGCGCTATCGCGGCCAGCACCTGCTCCACGTGGACGAGAACGGAAAGGAAAAATGTGTCGCTTGTTATCTTTGTGCCGCAGCGTGCCCTTCAGATTGCATTTACATTGAGGCGGAGGACGACCCGAGGCCATATTCCGAGAGGATAGGCCGAGATGAGCGTTACGCCAAAGTTTACAATATTGATTACGGCCGCTGTATTTTCTGCGGATATTGCGTCGAGGCGTGTCCGAAGGACGCCATCACTCACGGCTACAATTTTGAGATCTCGGTCTACAACCGCGCCGATCTTCTGAAGACAAAGGACGACCTCCTTATCACCAAACAAAAGCAATCGAAAAATTACAGGGTCGCGCTCTCTGACGAGGATGTAGATTCGGAATTCAAGGTCGTTTAGATGTACGACGTGCAGTCGGACCGACTCGGCTGTGCAGCACCTCTTTTGTCCGAAACCGCTCGATTTTCGTTCTTATCTGTGGAACTGCCAGATGAACTTCCGCCTACCCAAAAGGGACGCCACCATGAGATCAGGGCCCTCGGGCTTCGTGAGTTCGCCGGGTTGCGTAGCAATACTCAGCCGCTCGATCCGCATAAACTGGCAAAATACGCAAAGCTCGTTGTGGTCTCGTTTGACGAGATCGCGGGCCTAAGCCCCGAGACGGTCGAACACCTGCTCGGCGACGCTAAGGATAAGTGGTCGGGCGGTGCCGCATCAAGACCGCTTCCGGATGGCTCAAAGCTGATCGTTCTCAATCCGACGCATGGTCGAAACCGGCAGAATGCGACGCTGATGGAAGAGATATGTCACGTATTTCTGGGCCATAAACCGAGCCGGCTGCAAACAACGCGGAAGACGAAAGACGGCAAGGTCGTGGCCCGCGACTACGACGCCGCGATCGAAGAGGAGGCCTACGCAACCGGTGCGGCAGCGCTTGTTCCCTACACCGCATTATGTAGAATGGTCGGTTCGGGACGCTCGACGGCACAGATAGCTCGGCATTTCGGCGTAAGCCGCGCTCTGGTGGAATATCGTATCAAGGTCTCAAGGCTTTGGGAGGCCCACAAAAGGAATCACCTGACAAATTCGTGAAAAATGGAATCGATACAGCCGAGCACTTCTAAGCCTGATACAAAGCTTTCCACCGTGGACAAGCTGCGGATGCTGCTTGATATCACGAACAAGATCAGCCGCTCGACCGATCTTGAAGAGGTGCTGAACCTCATCATGGACACGCTATCCTCCATCCTCCCATTTGACGCGGCGGGTATCTACGTGATCGAACAGAACGCAGACCCCGACAATCCTTATATCTTTAGATCAAAGGTCATTCGCGGTTACGAGATCAGCTTTGAGCTCGTCGAGCCCAAACTGAGAATGGGGGAAGGTTTTATCGGCCATGTCGCGCAGACCGGCGAGCCGATAATCTCGCCTGACGTCAGCACAGACGAGCGTTATTTCGCCGCCCGCAAACGCACGCGTTCGGAGATGGTCGCCCCGATAATCTCAAACGACCGAGTCATAGGGGCATTCGATCTGGAGAGCGATGATCTTGACGCCTATGATGAGGACGACCTCTCTGTACTGCTGCTGCTTGCCTCTCACGTTGCGATCATCATCGAAAAGGCCAAGCTCCAGGAACAGGCGATCGAAAAGAAGCGGATCGAAGCCCAGCTTGAGATCGCTCGGCAGGTTCAGCTTGAGTTGTTGCCGAACCATGACCCCGAATTCCAGAATTTCGACATCAGCGCTTATATTTTTCCGACCGAAGAGGTTTCGGGCGACTATTACGACTGGGTGAAGATCTTTGAGGACCAGATAGGCATTATCGTGGCGGATGCAGTAGGCAAAGGCATTCCGGCGGCCCTACTGATGTCGTTTCTTCGTGCGTCTCTTCGCGCCGGGGTACAGATCGGCTATGCCCCGCATATTGCGATGTCAAAGGTGAACAATCTTCTATGGGATTCTACCGAGGACCATCAGTTCATTACCGCAATTTACGGCATTCTGGACGGCACGAACCGAACGTTCGTGTTCACAAATGCGGGCCACAATCCACCGCTTCTCATTAATTCGGACGGGTCGTACCGTTACGTTGAATACGGGAACGTCCCGCTGGGTATGTTTAAGGACGCGCAATATCATCAGCACTTTATCCGTTTTGATCGTGGCCAGGTGATGGTAATTTACACCGATGGTCTCACGGAAGCGGCAAATGAAGCGGGTGAGGAGTTTGGACAAGAAAGGTTCGCACAGAGCATCATTCGAAGTATGCAATTCCCGGCAAAGCAGATGATCGACACCATTCGTAAGGATGTTGCGGATTTTACCCAGCGTAAGTTTCTGGACGATGACGGCACACTTTTCATCGTCAAGGCAATCTGAACAACCCCGATAAAAAATGAACCCGGAAGGGTTCGATCGCTCAAAACTTCTTCCGGGCCCATTCAGTTGGATCTCAATCGATCTAGTGTGCAAGCAGCGAAGTGTGATGTATGTCGCCACCGGGGACGACCGGTGTCCGGTAATCACCGTACTTCAACCTTTCATTTCTTATCGAGAAAGCGTAAATATCAAAGCCGTAGGCGTCCAGAATGTCCGTAAGTTGGTCAACTCGTTCAAGATAAACCGTTTCCGCGAAACCAAGATCGCGACGGATCTCAAGTAGCCGGTCAATAACCTCCAGCGGTGCAAAACACATTGTCGGATCTTTGAAAGTTGCCATAAGGCTCCGGTCGGGCCTGCAGAGGTAAAGATCTGCGGACATTCCTTTGATTACGACGGCCGGGAATTGGTTGTTCGGAAAGATCCACACAACTTTCGCCGGCCGATTCCCATCCTATTGACGTAAAAACATTGATTTTCTTGCGGAATGGGTTTAAGTTTAAGAATATACTCTTCCCGTTTTTGCGGATACGTTGGTCGATGTGGGAGTTATAATTAATATGAAAAGCGAGTTCCGAATAGTGTTGTGCATGGCGATCGCAGCATTTGTCGCTGTGCCATTGGCTGCGCAATCGTCGATCACATCGGCGTTAGGTGATAAGTATGTGATCTCGGCGAAGGCGGGCGGGACCAACCTTATTGAAGGTGAGGTTACCGTCATGCGTACCGACGGCACCTCCGGGCTGCTGGTCAAGGGGATGAGGGTAGAGGTCGGAGACCGCGTCAGCACGGGAGTGGACGGACGGGCTGAGATACTTCTCAATCCGGGCTCTTATCTCCGCATGGGGCCAAACTCGGTATTTGAATTCGTGTCGACCTCACTCGATGACCTCAAAGTGCGGATCCACTCGGGAAGCGTGATCTTCGAAGTATTTGCGAGTAATGATTTTGTAGTTGACGTAGAACTCGATGGGAACGCATTCAAACTGATCGACTCGGGAGTTTATCGTATAAATGCCGGTGACAATACCGATTCGATCGTTGTTATCAGAGGCAGGGCTCAAGTGAAAGACGGCGGCGAAACTACCACGGTTCGCGGCGGCCGTGTGGCGACGCTCGATGGTGACGATGTCGCGATCGCGAGGACGAACCGACGCGACACAGACGGCCTTGAGGAGTGGAGCAGGCAGAGGTCACGAGAACTTGTCAGGATGACATCGTCTCTTCGACCAAGAGACTTCCGTGAGCCGCTCATGAATGCCTTCTATAGCGACCACTGGAATCTGTGGGATTCGTTCGGCCTATGGGTCTTCAACCCCTATCGAGGCGGCTGGTGCTTCCTGCCGTTCGGCCGGGGATGGCGTTCGCCGTACGGGTTCTGGTATGGATATGACATATGGTCATACCGACTCCCTTGGGAGATCTACTATTCGAACCCGCGGCCGAGGCAGCCGTCAACTCAGCCGGGCACTATGCCACCTAAGGCCGATCAGGGCCCGTCTCAAACTCCTCGTCGTTCCGCGGCGACATCTGCTCCACCATATATAAAAATGGAAAGCGGAAGCTCGAACACCGGCAGACGGACGTCGCCCAATTTTCCGCCAATGACCGGTCCGCCGGTTTCGGCTCCTCCGGTTTTTTCACCGCCAGTGGCATTGCCGCCGAAGTCTGACTCTGCCGGTTCGGCCGGACGGGGCCGACGACCTTAGGTGGATCGGAATGAAGTAAATTAACGGGGCCATCCGGTCCCGTTTTTATTTGAAAAGGTTGATCAGGTTTTCTTCCGGTGCCGTCCCGATCACATAGGGTTCCAGAAGGAGAAATGCCGTCTGCGTACCATTGATGATCGCGTGGAGAATAACGCTCGGCAGAAGGCTGCCGGTACTCGCCCGGAGCAGCGTAAGCAAGAGACTCAAGAGGAGAAGGACGAATATCTTTGCCGGATTCTCCAAATATTGCGGTATGTGGACCACAGTGAAAAGAACTGTTGCTACAAGTACCGCCGTAGCCATGCCGTACCGTTTTAGGAATGCAGAAAAGATCATCCCTCGATATACAAGTTCTTCAACTATTGGAGCCGTGATCACAGCGATCGCCGACAAAAGATAGAGAGCCGGGCGAGAGCTTTTTATGATCCGCGTGATCTCGTCCTCTTTCTCGGGGAAAAAGCTGAGTACAAGAATTGCGAGGATCCAAAATCCTACCGTAAAGGCGGCGTAATGCCAAATACGGACCCATCCGTTGTGCCAGCCGACCGCGTCTGTGAACCGGTATTTACCCATCCCTGTCACAACCGCCAGTGCAAGAGCAAGCGTGAGCAGATGCGCCGGAATGGCTCCCAGCAACTGGACAAAAACACCCGTTGGATCCTTGGTTGCGAAAATCGTAAGCTCGCCGCGGTCGCCCAAGTCCATCCCGGTGGCTAGAGCATAGATCACGACAAACAGGAACGGAAAGAGCAGGATCGCCGCTACACTGGCTACCCAGATCGACAGTGCGGTCGGGACACCCCACCTCGGTTCATCGGGCGAGACAGGGCGATCACTTTTAAATGTAGCGTTGTTCTGATGGGCTGTTTGGGTCGATCCGATTTGGGTTTCCACAGTCGAAGTTTAATCAACCTTTCCCAACTTTCCAAATTATTGGCATTCTCTCTTGCTATCGGCAGAGTTTCGTAATAACCTAAAGTTCCGTGGAGCCACACGGAAATATCCCTAAACAAGACGTCATTGCGGTGATCCCGGCAAGGTATGCTTCATCCAGATTGCCCGGGAAGATGCTGCGCGAGATCGCAGGCAAACCTCTGATCCTCCATACCGCAGATCGTGCCAATGAAGCACGGACGGTTTCACGAGTGATCGTCGCTACAGACGATGAGCGGATACGCAACGTTGTGACGGCCGCCGGCCACGAGGCGGTTCTCACTCGTGCAGAACATAACTCTGGCAGCGACCGCATTGCTGAGGTTGCCCAGTCGCTTCCGGAGCGCACCGTGATCGTAAACGTTCAGGGTGACGAGCCGGTCATTTCTCCGGTAACTATCGACCGGGCGGTGAGTGCTATGCTGGAGCAAAGCGGTCCTCAACCACCCGACATTGTTACAGTATTCGAGCCGATAGTTTCGGCGAACGATCTATTCGATGCGAATGTCGTTAAGGTCGTACTAAATGACAAAGGCCGGGCGGTTTATTTTTCGCGGTCGCCGATCCCGTATCTTCGCGGGGCTGCGATCGAGCACCGTTCGCTCGAATTGGCCGTCGCCGCCGAGCCGGATCTACTCCGGCGCTTTAAAAAGCACGTTGGGCTATATGTTTACAGACGGGAATTTCTGATCGAATTTACCCGGTTAGAGCAGACCCGGCTCGAAAAATGTGAGATGCTTGAACAACTTAGAGCATTGGAAAACGCAACGCACATTTTTGTGGTTCCGGCTGCCGAGGCTTCGATCGGTGTTGATACGCCGGAGGACCTCGAGGTGGTTAGAGCCGTGATCGAATCCCGAGGCAAGGCCGCGGGACGGTCGTCTGACGGCGGAGTTTCATGATGTCGGATTGGATCGGGTTATTATTCTTCGTACTGGTCGCGTTCGGTGCGGCAGTCGGACTCAAGCGCTTGGCTAAGCCGGCGACTCGTACCGAGGAGGAGTTTGAACGGAACGCGGCAGAGAGTTACTCGACGATCGGGGCCAGCGTTAACGCGCTACAGGGAATACTTGATCCGGCAGCCGCGAAGGGCAAAGAGACCGTGATGCAAATGAAAGACGGGCTGCACCATAAGAAAAAACGGGAAGGAAAAGTTAGTGGCGCGGCGAATGAAGAGTGATATGTTGGAGAAAGAATAGCTGATCATGACGAAATATATCTTCGTAACAGGCGGTGTGGTTTCAAGTTTAGGCAAGGGCCTGGCGGCCTCCAGCCTCGGGTGTCTGCTGGAGGCACGCGGGATGAAGGTCCAGATGATGAAGCTCGATCCGTATATAAATGTCGATCCGGGGACGATGTCGCCGTTTCAGCACGGTGAGGTTTTTGTCACAGACGATGGAGCGGAGACCGATCTCGACCTCGGACACTATGAGCGTTTTACGAGTGCGAAACTATCTCAAGCAAATAATTGGACCAGCGGACGCATTTACCTTTCCGTCATTGAAAAGGAACGTCGCGGCGATTATCTGGGCAAGACTATCCAGGTGATCCCCCATATCACTGACGAAATAAAGGAAGCGGTAAGGGCCGTAGCCATTGAACATGAGCCCGATGTGCTGATCGTCGAGATCGGCGGGACGGTCGGCGATATTGAATCCTTGCCCTTTATGGAGGCGATTCGCCAGATGGGTAATGAAGAAGGGCGGCGAAATGCCATTTTCGTCCACGTTACACTGGTGCCCTACATTGCCGCGGCGGGCGAGCTTAAGACAAAACCCACCCAGCACAGCGTTCGCGAGCTTCGCGAGATCGGCATCGCGCCCGACATTTTGCTTTGCCGTTCCGACCGTCCGCTATCGCTGGACCTGCGGCGGAAGATCGCGCTTTTCTGTAATGTTCAGGAAAACGCGGTCATTTCCGCACTCGATGTCCCGACGATCTACGAAGTCCCGCTTGCGTTCCACGAGCAAGGGCTCGACGACCTGATCGTCAATGATCTTGACCTTTCCGAACGTTTCCCTAATGCCGACCTCAAGCGATGGAGAGAGCTGGTCGCGACAATAAAGGAACCGAGCGGCGGAGCCGTGAAGATAGCGATCGTCGGGAAGTATGTCGAGCTGGAGGATTCGTACAAGTCACTTCGCGAGGCATTGACCCACGCCGGTGTTGCGAACGACCTTCGCGTGAACGTAAGCTGGATAGAATCGGAAGATCTCGTAAAAGACAATTTCGAGAACGAATTGCAGGATTATGATGCGATACTCGTCCCCGGCGGCTTCGGCAAGCGCGGCATCTCTGGCATGTTGAGGGCTATTAGATACGCAAGACGCTCGGGAACGCCCTATTTTGGCATCTGTCTCGGAATGCAGACGGCGTGTGTCGAATTTGCCAGGGATGTGTGCGGGCTAAAGGACGCTGACTCTACCGAGTTTAACGAGCAAACGCCCTTTCCGATCATCTTTAAGCTCCGCGATCTGGTCGGCGTGGACGAACTGGGCGGAACGATGCGGCTCGGGGCGTGGGACTGTGAACTTAAGGAGGGATCTCTCGCAAACGAGGTCTATGGTGGAGCGAAGAGCATCAGCGAGCGCCACAGGCATCGATACGAATTCAATCCTGAATTTAGAGACGTGCTGGAACGCGAAGGGTTGGTATTTAGCGGGATCTCCCCCGATAAGAAATTTGTCGAGATCGTGGAACTGCCGCGCGATATACATCCCTTTTTTATCGGTTGCCAGTTTCACCCGGAATATAAGTCAAAACCACTGGCGGCCCATCCATTGTTCGTTTCGTTTGTCCGTGCTGCTTGGGAGAACAGGCTGAAGAGCGAAAATCTGGAGCACGATGTAACAAGCGACAAGTCGGTCGAGATACCTGAACGGGCAGAGATGGCGGCTGAAGAATAATGACAATGATTAATATAGGGAATACAACGTGTCTTAAGTTAAAACTGAGGGGTCAATAGAAACCGGACTGTCGTTTTGCGACGTGTAGCGTGATCATTAATGGAGTCGTTTGAGATCGGAGAAGTTGGTTTCGGCGGGGGTGACTTGGCGTTCATCCTGGGCCCGTGTGTCGTTGAATCTTATGAGCACGCCTCGATGATGGCGGGTTCGATAAAAGGGATCTGCGAGCGTGTCGGTGTCGGCTTTGTATATAAGTCTTCGTTCGACAAGGCGAACAGAAGTTCTCTCGAGAGCTTTCGCGGTGAAGGCATGGAATCGGGACTCGATATTTTGCGACGCGTTAAGGAAGAGGTCGGGGTTCCGGTCATTACAGACATCCACGAACCGTGGCAGGCCGAGGTAGCGGCCCGGGTCGCTGACATACTCCAAATACCCGCGTTTCTCTGTAGGCAGACCGATCTGCTGATCGCGGCCGCAAAGACCGGAAAGGCCGTAAATGTAAAAAAGGGGCAATTTCTGGCCCCATGGGACGCAAAAAATATTGTCGAAAAGCTCCAGGCGGCTGGTTGTGAAAAGATCCTGCTGACCGAACGCGGAGCGAGCTTTGGTTATAACAACCTTGTGGTCGATCTCCGATCGTTTCCGATCATGCGATCATTCGGTGTGCCCGTGGTTTTTGACGTGACGCATAGCCTGCAATTGCCCGGCGGGCTCGGAAAAGCAACTGATGGACAGGCCGAATACATCGAACACTTTGCACGTGCCGGTGTCGCTTGCGGCGTCGATGTAGTTTTTATGGAGGTTCATGACAACCCGGCGAGGGCGCCGAGCGACGGGCCGAATCAATTGCCGCTCGAACGTCTGGAGCCTCTGCTCGGAAAACTGAAAAGTATTCACCAACTGATAAATGAGAATTGAACCTATCTTGCGGCTGTCCGCGTGCCTGAAAACCAATTGTTCAATGTTTCTTTTTGCCCTGCTGTTCGGCGGCGTTGTAACCCTATATACCCAGACCCCGGAAACGCGTATCGCGGCTACGTGGCAGGTCGTAAGATACGATATCGAGGTCACTTTGCCGCAGACAGCGACGGAGCGAAGCGTTACGTCCCGTGCTCGGCTTGAGGTTCGCAATATTGCAGGACAGCCCGCCACCAGCCTTACACTTCGTATCAATCAGAACGCGCAGGTCTCGTCGGTGAGGATAAATGACTCATCCGTCGGCTTTACCAAAGGGGAGGAGCGGCTGGGTGGTACAAGTCTCCAGCGTGTGGCGATACGGGTTCCCTCTGTTCCGGCGGGATCGGTGTTAAGTGCCGAAGTTGAATACAGCCTGAATATTACGGACAATTCAGGCCTCAGCTCGATCGGACCGAATGGGGCACAATTTTTGCCCATGTCCTTTTGGTATCCGACCCCAAACAGTTGGTACTTTGCTCGTGGAGCAGATTTCGCTCCGTTCCGGATCCGGGTGTCTGCGCCGGCGGGACTTTCGGTGATAACTGCCGGGAAGGAGGATGCCGGCGCACATGAGAACGGTTTGCATGGCCAGCCGTTCTTTGTAGCAGGTAGGTGGGACGTGTCCGAACATTCCGGCGTCACTTTTCATCTCCCAAAGGATCCCGGCGCGGAGGCGCCAGATCGTGCTGCTGAGTTGGCAAGACTTGCTTTGGATGCAAGAAGCTTTGCCGCGACCTTTCTCGGCGATGTTCCCGAGGCCCCGATCAAGATAGTCGCTGTCCGTCGCGGAGCCGGATTTGCAACCGGGGGAACCGTGCTTTTGGATGAGAGCGTGTTCCGACGCGACCGGATCGATTCACTCACGACGATGACCGTCGCCGAAGCGATGGCCCGGCTCTGGCTGGGCGACAAGATCAATGTTACAGATGACGGGAACGGCGTCATCCGCGAGGGGCTGGCACGATTCATTGCCACTCGTTTTCTCGAGAGCAAGTTTGGCGACGACATCGCTGCCGTCGAAAGGTTGAGACAGAGGACCGCATATGGAGCGGTTTCTCGAAGGGACGGCCCACTTAATACTATCTCGCCGATCGATGATTATTATTTTGCCGCAGTACCCAATAAGGGGGCGATGTTCTGGCGTCTGCTGGAACGAAAAGTGGGCCGGGACGAGTTCATAAAAAGGATCCGAAGAGGGCTGGCCGGCTCGACCGTACGAATGGCAGAACTGCGCGCTTTATTTAATGACCACAAGCCGTTCGTTGACTTCATGCTTGATCAGGTCACGGATATGAATCTGATGGCCGGTCTGCCCCAGGTGAGCGGCGGGGAGGCAAAGGTTGCACTGCGCAACACCGGTCCGATAGACGTGACTGTGGATGTGATGGCGACGCTCGAGAACGGCGAGACCATTACTGCGCCCGCGACAATTCGTGCTCAGAGCTTTGGCGAGATCATCTTTAGGACGAGCGGAAAGATCGTAAAGGTTGAAATAGATCCGGAGAAGAACTATCCGCAATCGGATTATTCGGACGACGTTGCACCTCAAGTCATAACAGAGAGCGATCCGCTGCTGGCCGTCCGCCGGGAATTTGACCGGCAGCGATTTGTCGATGCGGAAACGCTGGCGAACACCGTGCTGAGAGAGTTCCCGCGATTTGATGATGTCCGGGTACTGCTTGCACGTTCGTTGCTGGCGCAAAACAAGGTAACCGAGGCCGAAAGGGAATTTCGCCAGGTGCTCGAAGAGCAGTTGCCTACCGCCCGGTCGGTCGCATGGGCGAACGTGGGACTTGCCGATGTGATGATAAGGACGGGCCGCAGCTCGGAGGCCCTGCCGCACACGGTCGCCGCGATCCGAGCCGACGCCGAATATGGTGCCAGCCTTCAAGCTCGCAATCTCCGCAACAGGATCTCGTCCAGCTCGGGCGTTGAAGAATCGATCAGAACCTATTTTACACAGTTTGACCGCGCCGCGGTTTCTAACAGAAAGGCCGAGCTTGAGGCCCTGGCACTTCCGGGTGAGGTCAACCGCTACGTTAGCGGCATTTCGGGTCAGGCCACGACATGGACGACAAGCGTCGCCCACGTAGATATGTTTGACGCAAATACGGCACTGGTCGAAGTAAGTCTCAACGTAAGGCTGCTGACCCGCGACCCCGAATTCGGGTTGGTGGTCTATCGGCTGGTTCGGAGCGGCAATTCCTGGAGACTTGCCGGTGTCGAGATCTTTGAGGTCAGGTGATCGCACATGGAATTGAATGCCGATGAACTGGAGATCGCCCGGCGGATAGATCTCCTGTTGTTTGACTGCGACGGGGTGCTGACGGACGGGCGGTTGTATTTTTCTGCCGAGGGCGAAGCGATGAAGGCATTTCACGTTCGCGACGGACAGGGTATCGTGCTTTGGCACGAGGCCGGTTACCGGTCGGGCATAATTTCCGGCCGCGATTCCGGCGGGATCGTTGAAACCCGGGCGAAAGAACTCGGGATGGATTACGTTGTAACGGCATCGGAAGACAAGATCAATGATCTTGAAAAGATCCTTTCCGAGACAGGGATCGAGTCCCGGCGCGTTGCCTATGTTGGCGATGACATAGGTGATATTGGCCTGATGGGGCGTGTCGGCCTGCCGGTTGCTGTTGCCGATGCGGTTGACGAGGCAAAGGCCGCGGCAAGATACATCACCAAAATGAAAGGCGGTGAGGGAGCAGTCCGCGAGGTCATCGACCTCCTGCTTTCCGTAAAAGGCAGCTAGGGTATCGCCAAGCAAATATCGGAGCATAGCCACGCTGTTTTTCATTAACCAGAGGCTTTCAAATAACTCCCTAAATCAGCGGTTGGGTTCACCGGCTGGGGAACGCGCGTTCACCGGGGGAACCGCCGGGTTCGCCGAATGTACCAAATTTCCTCGCTTTTTGTATTCATTTCTCGAAAATCGTCTCATTTTGTGCATTAAAATGTCCAAAGTGAGACGGGTTAAGTGCCTATGCTGCTTAAGTTTGCGGCGGAAAATCGTCTCACTAAAGAAAAACGACTGCGGCTTAAGTGAGACAAAGGGGCAAACGTCGTGGTTTTTGGCAAAATCGTTCCACTTTTTGCAGAAAAGTGTACAAAGTGGAACGGGTTAAATGGTGACCCGATTCGGCTTGCGGCGAAAAATCGTTCCATCTAGCAAAATAAGGAACACTTTATGTGGAACGGCCACCGTTTTTGCCTTTGATCCTCAGAATCGTCCCATTTTGCAAAATGCGCGTCTGTTAAGTGGGACGATGAAGTGTATCATTGTGATACACTCTTCGGTTTTCAAACATCAAATATCGAACTGAGCCTCACGCGGGCTATTTTCCTATTTCCGGGAAGGCCGGCCAATGGTGATCTGCGCGATATGCGCGATTTGCGCGATTTGCGCGAAATGAAAGGTGAGAAATGAGAAGTGAGAAGTGAGAAGTGAGAAATGGGATCGTAGTATCGACGGCCAGACCCCGCTTCGGTTCTCTCGGTTGATCCGCGTCAAAAAAATAGCCTGGTTGAGATGCGCAGGGGTTTGCGGCTTGGCGGGATGATCGGGCCGGGAAATGTCGCCCGCTAAAGCGGGCTGGGGTTGAGTTGGGGGCAATCTGTTCCACGCCATAAATGGCGTGGTAATTCAAGGCTTCGCGGAATTAAGGACGGGTTTGTGGACCACAGGGAGCGGGATATCTTTCTTGAATATTATATATTTCCTGTGCAATAATCTGCCTCACCAGCGGGCGTAACTCAATGGTAGAGTGTCAGCTTCCCAAGCTGAAAGTTGCGAGTTCGATCCTCGTCGCCCGCTCCATCCTTTTTGTAAAAAAACCTTGACAGGCGACAAAAGTGATATATAATGTCGAAAATTTGATTTCTGCAATATCCCATGGCAAATAAGTTCTCACCCCCCCCCGCCCCCCACGTGCCTTTCGGTTGATTACGAACGGCTTAATCGCTGCACTTATTCTCGGTCTTTGCCTAGCTAATTTTCTCTTGCTTAAGCAAAATCGAGAGTTAAAGTCAATTATTTCTCAAAGGCAGGCTGAGCCGCTTCTACCAGGTCAATCGGTTGCTCCACTCTCAGCAACCGACTTGTCGGGTAAACAAATACAGGTAACTTTTTCACCGGAGTCAAAGACAGTTTTCTTCGTGTTTTCGCCATCGTGTAAGGCGTGTGAACTGATCTTACCTGACTGGATATCGATTATAGATAGCGTGGATTCGCATAGTTTTAGGAAATACGGCCTAAATCTGGGAGGCATGGAAGAAGGGAATCAGTTCTTAACCTCACATGGTTTGAATCTGGAAATGCTTAGTGATCTGGAGACATCAACAAAGGAAGAATACAAACTCTTTTTCACGCCATTGACAATAGTGATTAATGAGAACGGGGTCGTTGAAAAGGTTTGGCTTGGTGCATTTAACTCTGAAACGAGAAAAGATGTCGAGCGTTATTTCGGAATATCACTTGTCGATATGCCGAATTTGAATGGTCAAGAAACGTCGGTTAACATTAGCCCTGAACGGCTTCTTGACAGTGTTAACTCAATCAACCAATAGGAGGAAACAACATGAGAAGAAGCATATTGAGGACAGTTGGGATATTGATGTTGGCTGTTTCTCTTGGATTAAGCGTAGAGCAACTAAACGTGTCAGCTGACGCAGCGAATGCTTGTCCGACGGATCCGTTTGGACTGTCGAATTGTATGTGTGACTACCTGTACCATATTGATGTGCAGGAAGGAAGTTACATTGTTAGATATTGCACATACGGATGTAATTGTTCGGATTCCGGCGGGGGTGGTCATCACTTCTACATTGAACGGGATCACACTGTGATAATAGATTGAGGATGCATGCGGATTCGGAACCGGAGAATCCGAATCCGCCTTTATCGTTGATGGGAGGGATTATGAAAATCAAGCGGTTTTGTGTTTCGAAAGGAAAGGGATTTTGGCAGCGTCTTGGAATTTGTTTACTTTTTGCCCTCGTTTACGTTGGAATCGCTCCTGCCCAGGAGCCTACATCGATCAGGAAGGCGGTCGGTACGTCACTTGTCCTTAAGACCTTTGTTGAGATACCCAAAGCAACCGAAGAGTGTACACCGGAGGAATGCGAGTGGTGGGAGCGGCTGCGCACGGCCGGCAACGGTCTTTACCGAAAAGGGGACACACGCTCAACCCGCCAGTTTGTCTTGCTGCTTGTGGAAGGGATGGAAAAGTCCTACCGCGTACCACTAGAGGACCGGCCGCCTCTTATTTTGCATTTGCCGCCTCCCGCCCCGTTTCCCCGAGGTTTTAGCTCAAGAAACGGAAACGTTGAACTTTCGGTTGAATATGCCGCCGAAGGCTCTGTCGGTGAGATAGATCTCGTTTCGGGGCTTCGTTCGGATCTGGACCAGCGCTGCATCCTTTGGATACGTGAAACCTTATTTTTGCCGGCGGTAAAGGACGGGAAATTCGTCACAGAGTGGCGAGCTACCTCATGCGGTTTTGGGTCATCAACCAGTACGCGGTAAGCAACCGCATGTTTTTGTCCGAGCGAAAAGTCACATCATTACTCTTACCTCATCCGCGAAACTTCGATACCGAGTTTTTGGAATAAATTTGGGGGATGGATCCGAAGGTGTTGAATTTATGTCTTTTCGTGATCTAAAGATAGAGACGTTTGTAGATCTTGATACTAACACTAAAGAGGCGTACAAGCTTTTCGTGACGGCAACGACACTTGTGATTGACAAGGCAGGAAAGGTTGAAAAAATCTGGGTAGGGGCATTCAACTCAGAGACAAAATCAAGTGTGGAAGAATATTTTGACATTTCGGCTCTTGTTGCTGATGCAATGTAAGCCTTTAAAATCATTAGCTTGGATTTGACGAGAACAAATGCTTCATAGTTCCCGCAAACACCATAATTAGGAGGAGTAAAACATGTACAAAGTAACTTGGAAGGTATTTTCGACAATAGTCTTAGCCACTTTAATCAGCTTTAGCCTTTTCCAACTTAGAACCACTGTAGTAAGGGCCGAGGTTTGTCCTCCGGGTAGCTCCGTTGGCTGTGGTTGCCATTTTCAAGGTGCGTCAAGCGTAACGTATCAAGATTACACCGTTTGGTACTGTGAATATTTGTGTGGTGGCTGTGGAGGAGGGGGGAACCCAATGTATATTGAGAGAACCGTCGAGGTTATTGAGTGGCATTAGTGCTCCCTGTCTACGTTTCGGCGCTATCCGTAGCCAATTCGCACATTTCCGACATGGAGGTCTTTCGCGGAAAAGTGCAAGTCCTTTGGGTCATCTGGGCAAGTCGGTTCGTTTTGGCTATCGACTGGGTAACTTAGCGATTTCTATTTAAGGAAAGGAGCTTGGCTTTAGGGATGTCTTGGCCGTAATGCTTTATTAGCATGTGAATATTTATAGGGGTGTCGTCATGAATTGTTTACAAAAATCGACGAAGTCAAGTTTTCTTGGTTTGGTCGCGGTGTTTGCCACGATTGGGTTGATCGAGGTCTCTGGCCAAGCAGAAGAGCGAAAGGATGACACTCTTACTCAGATCCGAGGG
>CALMAH010000043.1 GCA_937859595.1 uncultured Acidobacteriota bacterium
TATCGAACTGAGCCTCACGCGGGCTATTTTCCTTTATTTAAGAACATCGGCCAAGCGTGATCTGCGCGATTTGCACGATATGCACGATTTGCACGAAATGATAAGTGATAAGTGATAAGTGATAAGTGATAAATGAGAAGTGAGAAGTGAGAAGTGAGAAATGAGAAAGCAGAATGCGGAATGCGGAATGCCGAATGCGGAATTGAGGGGTCAGATGTCAAAAAGCAGCGAGCAATAACGCGGCTTGGCTCGATGATCGGGCTGAGATCTGTCGCCCGCTAAAGCGGGCTGGGGTTCTGTTTGTGGTCGTGTCCCACGCCGTAAACGGCGTGGCTATGTGCCGCTTCGCGGAATGGAGGCACTTAAGTGAGAGATGAGAATTGAGAATTGAGATCGAAATATCGAGGGCCAGAACCCGATTGGGTCTCACGGACTCGTCCGCGATGTATTCCCGCAGGATGTTCAGATCGTCGCCGTAGTAGAGAGTGTTCATCGGGTGTTAGTGAATTTGAGGTGAATGTTACATTAACGGCGTAATGCGGTCAACAGAATTATGCCGCCGTTTTCAGCGGTTCATGGCCGTGATGGGCGACGGTCCCCACGGTTAGCACCGTGGGCTACAAATATCGCGTCGGCTCCGCAGACTTCAGACTGTCGTCGGAGATGGTGGTATATTTGCGGCCCACATCATGATTTCTGAAGGAGATCCCTCAATAACCGTCGCAGACGGTAACATATGTTCCCGTTAAATTATGCCGCCGTTTTCAACGGCTCACGACCTTGATGGGCGGCGGTTCCCACGGTTAGCACCGTGGGCTACAAATATCGCGTCGGCTCCGCCGACTTCAGACTGTCGTCGGAGATGGTGAATTATTTGTACCCGCATCGCGATTTCTGAAGGAGATTCCTCAATAACCGTCGCGGACGGGTGTATATTTGTAACCCGCATCGCGATTTCTGAAGGCCATTCCTCAGTAACCGTCGCAGACGGTGGTATATTTGTAGCCCACAGTGCAAACTGTGGGAATCAAAACCACAAACAATTCAAGCCGTCAAAGACGGCGGCATACTTCAAACCTATGTCGCATACGCACACAAACTTATTGACTCACATTGTGTTCAGCACACAGGGTTTCCTGCCGCTGATCACATCAGAAATGAAACGTGAGCTTTTTGCCTACATGGGCGGCCTTGTCAAAGAGCTAAAAGGCAAGCCGATCATTATTAACGGCATGAGCGATCACGTTCACCTGTTTGTTTTACTACCGCCTAATGTCTCGATTTCCGACGCGATGCGATTTCTTAAAGCAAATTCATCGCGTTGGGTCAAAGAGCGATTCGGAAAGAAGTTTGCGTGGCAAAAGGGATTCGGAGCCTTCAGCGTGTCGCGATCAAATGCCGACGCAGTTGCCAAATACATCCGGGATCAGGAACGACATCATAAAGGATTTGATCTCAAAACGGAGTTTGTTTCGTTGTTGAATAAGAATGGCGTCGATTACGACGAGCGATATTTGTGGGACTGAACAATGCTGCCGTTTTCAACGGTTCATGGCCGTGATGGGCGGCGGTTCCCACGGTTAGCACCGTGGGCTACGAATATCGCGTCGGCTCCGCAGACTTTCCGGGAACATTGTTCCCCGAGTGGAGGTCTTCGGCCTTGCTCCGGGTTATTGAATCTATGCCCTTTGGGGCCCGGCCGGTTTTGATATTTCGCGGTTTTCGTCTATATTGCCGGCGAAATCACTATAATAAGGAGAGCGTTATGATCAAGAAGATCCTTATCGCGTTTGGTGTTGTCATCTTGCTGGTGATCGGAGCTCTTGCGGTCGGCATTATTGTCGCACCGACCGAGTTTGCGGTGGAGCGCGAGGTCACTATCAATAAACCCCGATCCGAGGTCTTTGAATACGTCCGGCATATCAGGAACCAGAACGAATGGGGCCCGTGGTTCAAACGAGAGCCGACGATGCATCAGGAATTTCGCGGGACGGACGGCGAACCCGGCTTTGTCGTCTCTTGGAAGGGCGAAGTGGAATCCGGCGTCGGCGAACAGGAGATAAAGCGTGTGGCGGAGGGCGAACGGATCGAGACCGAGCTAAGGTTCAAGGAGCCGTTCGAATCGGTGTCGGAATCCTATATAGTCACGGACGCCGTCGGCGAAACACAGACCAAGGTCACCTGGGGGATGAAAGGCTCCGCTCCCCGCCCGATGAACGTTCTGATGCTTGTGATAAATATCGAAGAAGCCATAGGGAAAGACTATGAGGAGGGCCTGGCCTCGCTGAAGTCGATACTGGAGGGGCAGTAGCATCTGCTAGCGGGCGCTGTTTACGCAGACCGCGAAGCCGTATATAATCCTCTCGAAACATCCGTATCACGAGGGCCGCCACAAAGCCCGACCCTGCATCTAGAAGCGGCTCCGCAATTTCGGATGAGATCACGCCGAAAAAGGAGAAGCTATGAGATACGTCCTGATCATTGCCGTCTTTCTTCTCTCAGGCCTTCTGACCGAAGGCATCTGCCGTGAGTTTACCCCCGCGACCCCCTCATATGCCGCTCCGGGGGCCGATAAGCCTGTGTTTACGGATTATCGCGGCGTTAAGCTGGGGATGACGGCCAGCGAGGTTCGTCAAATTCTCGGCCGCACCCGCGACCAATCTGACACGGAAGACATGTTCGAGCCCGAAAACGGCGAAACCGCTCGGATATTCTACGACGAGGAAATGAAGGTCCGGGCAATGACGATCATGTATTCCGGTGATCTTTCAAAGGCCCCGACGCCAAAGCAGATCGTCGGAAGCGACATACCCGCCCGTGAGGACGGAGGGATGTTCAAGAGGGTCGAATACCCGGACGACGGTTTCTGGATCTCGTATGTGCGGCTCGCCGGGGACAGCCCGATGGTCATGATCACCGTCCAGGTCCTCTGAACCCGGCCGTCGTTTTGCCCAAGTTCGAAATAACTTTTCCTTTGATCGCTGCACCGGCGATTTACTGAAACTCTGTTTCCCAATATACTAGCTTCAAATTATGCCAACTATCGGAATCCCTAAAGAGATCCATCCGGGCGAACGCCGTGTCGCCGCGACCCCGCAAACGATATTAAAGCTTAAGAAACTTGGCTTTGACGTCAACGTCCAGGCAGGCGCCGGAGAGGCGATAGATGCTCTTGACGCCGAATATAAAGAGGCCGGAGCTTCGATCGTCTCCGACGCCGCCAAATTATGGTCGGATTCTGACATCGTGATGAAGGTGCGGCCGCCGGAGAACGACGAGGTGGAACTGATGCGCGAGGGCGGATGGCTGGTCGGTTTTTTATGGCCGGGACAGAACCGCGAACTCGTTGACAGGATGGCGAAAAAGAAGGCCACGGTCTTTGCTATGGACAGCGTACCTCGGATAACGCGGGCACAGAAGATGGACACGCTCTCGGCAATGGCGAATATCGCCGGCTATCGCGCCGTGGTTGAGGCCGCCGCCCACTTCCCTCGCTTCTTTACGGGCCAAATAACCGCGGCGGGCAAGATCGATCCGGCCAAAGTGCTTGTCATCGGTGCCGGCGTTGCGGGGCTTTCGGCGATCGGTGCGGCTCGCGGGCTTGGTGCTATCGTAAGGGCTTTTGACCCGCGTTCGGCTACGAAAGATCAGGTCGCCTCGATGGGTGCGGAGTTCCTCGAACTCGATATAAAAGAAGAGGGCGAGGGCAAAGGCGGATATGCCAAAGAGATGTCCGACAGTTTTTTGAAAGCCGAAATGGCGCTGTTTGCCCAACAGGCGATGCAGGTCGATATCATCATCACGACGGCATTGATACCCGGCAAGCCCGCTCCGAAGCTGATAACACAGGGAATGGTCGAGTCGATGAAACCCGGCTCGGTGATCGTTGATCTGGCGGCCGAACAGGGCGGCAACTGTGTCCTGACCGAACCGGGTAATGTCGTCACACATAAGGGTGTGACGATAATCGGCTATACCGATCTGCCGTCGCGGATGGCGTCGATGTCGAGCCAGCTGTACGGTGCTTGCGTCACAGCGTTTCTCGATGAGCTGTCAGAACCGCCTGTGTCGGCGGGAGGCGAGGCTTCGGCCGACGGAGACAGTATCGGAACGGGCCGGCAGCTTAACGTTGACCTCAACGACGAAGTCATCCGCGGCGCGATCGTACTGCACGAAGGGAAGATGCTCTGGCCCGCACCCGTAAAAGAACAGCCGCCGCCGCCCGAACCGGGTGTCCCGACAAAGAGTACGCCGGCAGCGGCAGCTGCTCACGCCGCCACGGAAGAAAAGGGAGCGAACCCGTTGTGGCTTGTGTTGGCGGGTGTGGCTCTGATCGCGATCGGCATTGCGGCCCCTGAGAAAAAACTGTCGCACTTCACGGTGTTTATGCTGGCGATCTTCGTCGGCTGGCAGGTGATCTGGAATGTAAAACCGGCGCTCCATACCCCGCTTATGTCCGTTACCAACGCCATCAGCGGCATTATCATCGTCGGCGGTATGCTGCAACTCACCGGCACCGAACTGAACCTGACCACGATCCTGGGAGCCATAGCCGTCCTCATCGCCGCCATCAATATCACAGGCGGATTTTTGGTGACGAACAGGATGCTGGCGATGTTTAGGAAGTAGATCTAGGCGAAATTTATCCGTTAAATGAAAACCAGCCTTATAACAATTGCATACATCGCCGCGAGTGCGTTGTTTGTATCGATCGCCGGCGAATAGTGAGAGCTCATTGAAGGATTAGCTACTTTACAAATATACTTTCAACTATGGATTACCGAAAATACATCACCATAGAACCAAATAAACGCGGCGGGAAACCTTGTATTCGCGGGCTTCGGATAACAGTATACGAAGTTCTCGAATATCTGGCTTCGGATATGACGGAGGACGAGATACTGTCTGATTTTCCTGATCTAACGAAGGAAGACCTTAAAGCGGCAATTGCCTTTGCGGCAGATCGTGAACGAAGGTTAATGGAAGTTCCGCTTGCCGCATGAAACTTCTTTTTGACGAAAATCTATCGCACAAACTTGCCGAACGTTTGGCTGATGTTTTTCCCGATTCGACTCATGTTCGAAATGTTGGAATGAAGACGGCTGATGATCCGGAAGTATGGCTGTACGCAGTCGAACACGATTTTATAATAGTTTCCAAAGACGCTGATATGCACGACCGAAGTCTCGTGTTCGGATTTCCGCCTAAAGTGATTTGGATTCGACTTGGGAATTGTTCGACACGGGATGTTGAACGATTGATTAGACGTGAGGTCGAATTGATAGGAAGATTTATGAACGACGATTTTGCATCTTTTCTAGCTTTGTCCTGATCTCTTAAATGAAAACCAGCCTTATTACAATTGCATACATCGCCGCGAGTGCGTTGTTTATTTTGAGCCTTGGCGGTTTGTCCAAGCAGGAGACGGCCCGGCGGGGTAATTGGTACGGGATCATCGGGATGGCCATAGCACTGGCTGCGACGGTCGCCGCGATGGATCCGGGCGGTTACCCGACATTGATAGCAATGTTCATTCCGGCGGCGGTTATCGGAGCCTTTGTCGCATCGCGCGTACAAATGACGGCCATGCCGCAGCTTGTCGCCATCCTGCACAGCTTTGTCGGGCTGGCGGCGGTGTTGGTCGGCTTTGCGATGTATCTCAGCGATAAGGGCATTGTGCCAGATGAACGCACGATCACCCTCGTGGAAATTTTCATCGGAGCCTGTATCGGAGCCGTTACGTTCACGGGTTCGGTCATAGCGTTTGGCAAGCTGCAGGGTTCGATCACGGGCCGCCCGCTGCTGCTGCCGGCCAGGCATTTGATCAATCTTGCGATGCTTATCGCGACCGTTGTCCTTGGTGTGTTTTTCGTGATGGCACCCGGGACGAGTGGACAGGGGTTTCTGCTTGCCGCTACGATCATCACTTTTGTTTTGGGAGCACATTTTGTAATGGCGATCGGCGGTGCGGATATGCCGGTCGTTGTCTCGATGCTCAACAGCTATTCCGGCTGGGCGGCGGCCGCGGCGGGCTTTATGCTCTCAAACGACCTGCTGATCATTACCGGCGCACTCGTCGGGTCAAGCGGTGCGATACTCAGCTACATAATGTGCCGAGGGATGAACCGTTCGTTCTTTAATGTAATGCTCGGCGGGTTTGGCACCGAGAGCGGGACCGTCGCTTCTGCCGATGGGCAGCCGGCGGGCGAGGTGCGGTCGGTCGATGCTGAAAACGCCGCGGCGATGCTCCAGCAGGCAAAAAAGATCATTATCGTTCCCGGCTACGGGCTGGCGGTGGCACAGGCCCAGCATTCGTTGGCCGAGGTTGTAAAGATCCTGAAAGATGGCGGAACGGAGGTCAAATTTGCCATCCATCCCGTTGCCGGCCGACTTCCCGGACATATGAACGTACTGCTCGCAGAGGCCAACATCCCGTACGACATCGTGTTCGAGATGGAAGAGGTGAACGACGAATTCAGCGGGACCGACGTCTCCTGGGTCATCGGCGCTAATGACATCGTAAACCCCTCTGCGATGGACGACCCCAACAGCCCGATCGCCGGCATGCCCGTCCTCCACGTCTGGGAGGCCCGCGACACCATAGTCATGAAACGCTCTATGGCCTCAGGCTACGCCGGCGTCGATAACCCGCTGTTCTACAAAGAGAACACGCTGATGCTGTTTGGGGATGCGAAGAAGGTGGTGGATGAGATACTGACAGCGATGCGCGGATAATCTGGGACAAGAAAAAGCTCCCCTCCTTACCAAGGAGGGGTGTCATCCCGATGTTTTTTATCGGGATGACGGGGTGGTTCTTAGACGGCCGATCAGCAATGATGAGTAACAAAAAGCGCCGAAACACCGACATTCACTCGCTTCCACACTTGGGCGAATTCCGCCGTGAACTACGCAAGAACCTGACCCCGGCCGAAGCTGCGTTTTGGAAACTCGTAAAAGGCTCAAAGCTCGAAGGGCGAAAGTTTGTCCGTCAACATTCTGTCGGCAATTACATCCTTGACTTCTATTGTGCCTCGGAAAAGCTTGCGATCGAGCTTGATGGCGCCCGACATTTCTCCGGTGAGGGAGCCGCCGAAGACCGCGAAAGGACAGCTTGGTTAAAATCAAGAGGCATTAGCGTGGTGAGGTTTGAAAATCGTGAGGTCTTCGAAGAAACCGAATGGGTTCTTGATGTGATTCGCTCAAATTTCAGATTCGGGCCACCGGTCAACTTCACCGCGTTCGCTCCGCATCGGTCCGTTCGCAACGTAAAAACCACCCCGTCAGTTTCATCAAAAAACGATGAAACTGCCACCCCTCCTTCGTAAGGAGGGGAGCTTTTTGGTTGATACTGTTTGGCGACGCGAAGACGGTTGTCAGTCACGTCCGTCAAGTTCAGTCAAGTTCCATCAACGCCAATCTCTCAACAGCCTTTCCCTTCTCAAGATGCCTATCCACGATCTCCGCCACATCTTCCGGTTGGACTTGGCCGTACAATGTGCCGTCGGGATAGACCATAACGGCGGTGCCGATGGAGCAGAAGCCGATAGAGCCGCATTCTGTAAGGACACATTCGCCCATCGGGTTACGGCCTTTTGACTCTTTGCCTTGACGCAGGCCTTTTTCGCAGAGGATGCGATCGAACTCGGCCATCACCTCTTTCCCGCCGACCGCCGCACACGATTTGCCCGTACAGACAAATATCTGTCGCTTTATCGGTGCTTTCAGCATCGGCGCCAGCTTTTCCAGTTGTTCCCGGTCTTCAATGAACTTCGGTTTGGCCATTGATGATATTTTGCCACGTTTGCCGCCCGGATTGCATCGAAGAGACTTGCGATTGTGGTAAAATTACCCCGTAAACTGCGGTTTACCCGGAAATGGCATTAGGCATTATCATTCATATCTCGGTCGGCTCGGAAAAGCGCACTGAGTTTTTTTCTGAAGAGTTCCTAAGAATAGGCTCTGATGAGACGTGTGATCTTCAGATCCACACCAAACAGCTTGATTCGACCGGCGTTTGGCTCCAGCTGGAGAACACCGAAGGTGTATTCAGGATAACCGATTTTGACGCCGCGATCGGGCTTACCGTAAACGGAAAGCCGATCCGACGTTTCATAGCCATCGCCGATGGAGACGTGATCGATATTCCCGAAACAGACATCTCACTCGGCTTTTTTGCGCTCGAAGAAAAGCCGTCGCTTATCGCGACAAAACGTGCAGATCCATACATAGCCCCCTTTATTTCCGAAGCCGCCCTCGACGCTGCGGCCACTCCACAGCGTGACGACGCTAAAGCCTTCCTGCGCGAATTCGTTCGTGAGCTCTCTCGTGAGATAAGCTGGACGACGAAGGCGATAGTGCTTGTATTGGCGATCGGCTTTTTGTCGGGGATCCTCTATCTCGGCTACGCGGTCAGTTCGGAACTGGCCCAGGCGCGTAGGCAAGCCGAAGATCAGAGAGAAATGATCTCCCGCCTCGAAAATCAACTCGGCCAGACCAGCCATCAGCTCGGCGAACTCGACAAGACGAATCGCGACCTGATGAAGACGGTCTCGTTGGCACCGAACCTACGCGTGGAATATGGAAACGCGATCTGTCTTATCGTCGGCGTTTACGATCTGGTCGACCGTTCGTCGGGCCGTGTGCTTCGCTATCAGGACCCTTACGCTATTCAGCCAAGCCCCTACGAACCCCCCTCCGAAGGAGAGGTCCCGATGTCGGCGAACCCCTTCGGGGTCCTGACCACAGAGGGAAGTGGAAGCCCGGTAGAATATGACTTTATCGGCACGGGGTTTCATGTAGGCGATGGATATATCGTCACGAATCGCCATGTGCTCCAGCCTTGGACAGAAGACGACATCGTAAAGACAATGATGCGCAACTCAAATGGCCGGGCAAGGATCAAAAGGCTCGAGATCTACTTCCCAAACCTTCCGCAGCCGTTTCCATTGCGAGTTCTCCAGACAAGTTCACGCGAGGATCTTGCCGTAGCCTCGATCGAAAAGGGCCAGTTGCCGGAGGATCTGCCCGTCATACCTCTTGAGACCGACTCTGAAGCCTCAACCATCGGAAAGACCGTCGTGACCATGGGGTATCCGAGCGGCCCCGACCGATTGCTGGCAATGGTTGACGACGAAGAGGCGAATTCGATCAACCGCCGATTCGGTAATTCGCGACAGGCACTGATCCAGTTCCTGGCCCAGTCTCGAAAGATAGCACCTCTCACCACTCAGGGGGCGATAACCGATCTGGACACTCGCCGGATCGTTCACGACGCGAGAACCGCCGAAGGTGGCTCGGGTGCACCGCTTTTTGGGCAGACCGGAAAAGTTATCGGGGTAAATTTCGGTGTCTTTACCGAGAACACCGCCGTAAACATGGCCGTACCGATCAGCTATGCGATCGAACTTCTCCGAAAAACGGGCTGGCTTCCGCCAGAGGAGCGTCCGGGAGGGCCAGCCGGCCAAAATCAGGTTGCCGCCACCAACGCTAATACATCGGTTACGGTAATGAAGCCTCAATAGACAATGGATAGCTTGATCTTCTCAAACATGCTGCATCGTCCGGCACGAACGCTCGTGAGCGTTGTGGGCATTGCCATCGGAGTATTGCTGATCGTTTTCACGGTTGGACTCGCCAACGGGACCATTCGCGAACAGGCGAACCGCGATGCGAACGTCGGTGCAGAACTCCGATTGAGCGCTTCGGGCTCGATAGGCATCGGCGGGACAGATGCGTTCCGGCTGCCTGAGACCATGGCTGACGACATCCGGTCAGTGGAAGGGGTCCGCGAGGCCTTGGCAATAGGACAAAATTCGGTCGATGCTCCGGATAACAATACCGGAAAACGCACGATTGACGGCGTCAACTTTGAGCCGTATAAGGCCATTTCCGGACTTCGGATCGTTGAGGGCCGTCCGTTCATTGACGGCACCGACGAGGCGATCATCGACACAGCCTGGCAAAGACAGAAAGGACTCAAGGTGGGCGACAAGATCCCGCTTTATGAACGCGAGTTCACGGTCGTCGGAACCTACGAACCCGCCGGCGGTCCGAGAATAAAGATACCGCTCTCAACGATGCAGAAACAGCTTGGCGGCGAGGGCAAGGTGACATCGGTCCTGATCTCGATAGAACCCGATGCGACGGTGGATATGGTCGGCCAGCGGTTGCAGGAGCGGTTTCCAAACCACCAGGTCATTCGACTTTCCGACCTGGAAGAGCTCTACATGGCCGGGCTGCCGGCAATGAATGTGTTCTTGAATGTCTTTATTGGGATAGCCGCCGGCATAAGCGCCCTTGTGATACTGCTTACAATGTACACGACCGTGACCGAACGCACCCGTCAGATCGGCATAATGAAATCGCTTGGGATGAGCAATATGAAGATAGCCTGGATCATCGCTCTCGAGGCATTGATGATAAGCCTCGTTGGCATAATCATCGGCGTGATGGCCACGTTCGTGCTTCGTTACGGACTCAACCTTGTGACCACGTTGGAGGTTGAGATAAGCGCTGCAGTTGTGATCACGACCCTTATTGTTGGACTTCTCGGCGGCGCCCTCGGGGCACTCTACCCTGCACTTCGCGCGGCTAGGCTCGACGCTGTTGAAGCACTGAGTTATGAATGATACGGTCTGCTTGCATCCGCCCGACGGAATGTGTTTCCGAATGCAAGACAGTCGCTCCGAATATTCTTTCCATTAGCACGTCGCACATAAACTGCACGTGTGATACTCTTTTTCTGAAAAATCCCCAAATCAAGATCAACCGGGGCCTAGCCAGCCTCGTATCATCCGCATTTTTGCGGATAAACGAAAAGTGGAGTCAATATGTCAGAATGGAGTGAAAAATTCGTGTCCGCGTGGATGACGATAAAGAAGAAAGCCGGAGGATGTGCTGCAAATACGGATCTTGAGGAAATTAAGGCAGCCGTCCAACTCAGCAAGAAACGAATTGATCAGGCACTTTATGTTGGAACCATCGCGCAAGGTAAATCAGGAGTTTTCGAAAAGCTTAGCGAAGCTAATAAAGGCCTCGGAAAGGTAGGTGAATCGCTTGAAAAGGTACAAGACATCTGCCTGGACATAAAGGCTGTCGGTAAGATCCATGCGGCGGCGGTTGCACTCAGTGACGAACGTCTGATCTATGATGACCCAAATGGAGCTGCTGCTGCATTCGATTCAATGTTTCAAGGGTTTGGCCGTCTTTGTCGTTACCTTCCCCCACCTGCGAAAGCATGGCAACAGTTTTTTGAGAACTTTAATCTTTTTGGGAACCTGACGCCGAAACTCATCCCGCAGCAACGCTGGAAAGATCAGTTCTCGCAGATAGAAGGCTGGTGATCAGCTTCTTCCAACCAGTTCCCTGTCTTTTGCTCCCAATTCGCCGATCTTCTCCATTAGATGATCGGCGATCTCTTTGTGGGTCCTTAGCCTGTCCTGCTTTTTGTAATATTCGTTCAGATCGATCTCTTCACCGAACCAGATGCGTATTTTCTCGCCTCCGCGCCAGTTGCCTAGAATCTGTCGCGGGAGATCATTACCAAGCCCTGAGATAAAGACCGGGATCACCTGCGGCCTCGCTGCATATATAACCTTGCCGATTCCCGGCTGTGCCGGCAAGAGCGAATAAGGGTCATCGTTCAGATTTCGCTTTCCCTCCGGGTGGAACCCAATAATGTGTCCGCGGCCCTCGGCGCAGATACGGGTCAATTCCCGAAGAGAGTATTTGTCGAATTCCCTTTTTGCCGCTTCTTTCTCTTCCCGGAAAAAGGGGGGATACATTGACCACCAGCCCATTATAAGATTTACGAACCATCCCGCAGGGCTCGTGTAGAAGAACTTTGCCCGAACCGGGAAGTAAAGCTCCATTGGGCGTTTTGTCCGGCGAAAAAGAACGCTCGAAACTGTGTACATATCAAAGAATGAGCGGTGATTGGCAACGAGTAAAAGGGGACGTTCGTGGTCTGCGTCTTCGACATTCTCAATGCCGAATACATTCATCAGGTTGTAGGTCGCGAGGTAGATCCACAGCGAACCGATGTGGCGCTGACTGAACGTCCAGAGCCGCTTCCACGTGCCGAAGTTCATTCTCCTGGTGAGATGAAAACCGGCCCGCTCCACGGCGTTTAGCACGGCAAGCTCATCCTCCGTCGGCCTGAACGGCCGGATCTGAGATGGCGTCTGCTCGGTCTGGATCTGATCGTTCGGACTCTCTGCCATAAACGAAAACGGCAGTTTAGCATTTTAAGAAAAGGTATTGAAGAAATCGGGATCAAAGATCGAAAACTATCGGAGGCTGCGTCGGTCTGTATTGCTCATCGCAGGTCGAGGCATTCACAAATTTGACACCGAATTCGTCGTGCGTTCCATAGCCGCAGTGAATATGGCCAAAAACATGGAGCTTTATCCGCCCCGAACCTGCGATCTGTTCCATTCGTTTTCGCAACTCTTCACAGCCCGTATTCTCAATGCCCCAATTTCGCGGGACCTCATCGAGAATACCTTTTGGCGGGCCGTGGGTTATGAGGATATCGATATCGTTCGGTATAAGCCGCCATTTTTCAGCAAGCTCGGGACCCCGCATCAGGTTGAAAGCCCAGTCGAAAAAGCGAGGCTGCCAAGGGCTGCCGTATATCTTTAAGCCATCGATCTCAACCGAAGAATCCTGCAGATAGACGACGCTGTCATCAAGCATCGAGCGGGCAAGCGCGTTATCACGCTCGAACAGCCAATCATGGTTGCCGGCTACGAAAATCTTGTGCTTATGCGGTAGCGATGAGAACCATGCGTCGAATGCGGCTATTTCAGCACTGCTGCCATTTATCGTCGCATCCCCGGAATGAATGAGCAGATCGCCATCCGGAACATTGATCTGCTCGTTGCAATTGTGGGTGTCTGAGATGCAGACGATCCTCATTGATAAATTCGGGAAACGAACGTCCCGTTCATGAACGTTTCGGGATCGATCCTGCTCTGAAGAACCACCCCTCTATAGTCACCGCTCAACAACATCATCGCTGATTCGCAAAGCGGCGCCGCGGTGGTGGTCTGGATGGCACGAAGCCGTTTTCCGTTTATCTCAAGCGGTTCGACAAAATAGGCCTTCTCCACCATTCGGCGACGCCCTCGGGAATCAAATCCATCGACCGATGCATGCACCAGAACAAGATCGTCCTCGACCGACGGAACCTGTTCGAGCATTACTTTTTCTAGATTCTCGGCAAGATGCTCGTCCTTGGCAAGTTTTTTTTCTACCGACTCGACCCAGGCATAATGGCCCGGGTATCGAAGCGTTTTATAATCAAGTTGAACTGCCTTCCCCTCAAAAAAATCCGGCAGGTCGGCGGCACCGCCGGAGGTAAGATCGGCCTCGTAGGTGCGCGCACCGATCACAATGGTCTCGCGGGCAGAGAGTGCGGGCCGCTCGGTTATCTTATGATCGCGAATGACGCGCGAATTCTTTACGTATTCGGTCGCGACCCCGATCGGCGACCACGTGAAACCATAAAAATGCGGCGCGTGTGCGTGAGCCGTTAATGCTCCTACCTTCATTGCAACGCGTTCGACATTTTCGTTTCTGTGCTTCTCGATAAATTCGCCGTAAAGCTTCATTGCAAGGACATTTATAAAACCCGGTGCAAGCCCCGTCTGAAGCACAAATCCGGTCTCGGCACCTTTTGCAAGTTCGATTATCGCATCGGTCTCGGCAACGTATTCGGTCAGGTTCGCGTAGTGCATCTTGAAGTCTTTTGCATACGCTGCCATTCGCGGAGCCTGGCCGCCAGGAGTACAATCGAGCAAAACGCCTGATCGCTCGAAAGCGGCTTTAAGCTCATCGCTCGCTCCATTCTTTGGCATTAGTACCGTTTCCACGGGCGACTGCTTTTCCGAACTATCGGTTACAAAGGCTTTTGCCTTTGCCAGATTGTCCTCGCTAATATCGCCCAAAATGATCGTCGTTTCAAACTCGCACCATTCGCGCAGCAAGAGCGCCGCTGCCTCGCCGATCCCTCCGGAACCGGCCACAAAAATCGTCTTTGTCATAAGTAGTTGTTATCAAAAACTGAACGTGAGAAAAAGATATCTTATAGCGCAAATGCCGAATTTGCGAGTTCGCAAAGGTCGTCTCTTACGATCTGCTCGGAATCAAAGTCAGTCGATATTAAAATACTTCGCCTCGGGGTGGTGGACGATGGTCGCCGCAGGCCATTTGTGATCAGTTCAATACCGCCCGCAGGCCGCATAGAACGCTAATTATCAACCAATTTGTCTTCTATCCATGCAGGGTTTCGGCGGGTGTCTATAATGGCGTGTACCTGGATCAGTTCATCTTCAACCGTGTAATAAATAGCGTAAGGGAAATGTCTGGAGATCTTTCTGTAATAGATCCCAAAATGTACTTCGTGAATACCTGAGTAGATAATAAGAGAACGTAAATCGCTAAGTATCGAGGATTCAAAATAATCACCGAGTCCGCGTGATTGCTTTTCGTAAAACAGATAGCCATCGGCAATATCATCAGAGGCCGATTCGGTAACAACGATCTTCATTTACGCCCAGTCTTTTCGCGGATCCGTTGTTCGGCTTCTTCAAGACTGATGAATCGGTCGTTACCAATTCTTAGGTTTTCTGCACGCTGCTTCAGCACTTCGCCGTGCCATTCGATCTCCGGAACCGACGAGGCATTACGTGAAAGATCGTCCATGATGCGGTCAATGACATCCATCTTCTCGGCCACGGTCATCTTGTCTAATGGCAACACAAGTTCTATGTTCATAAGCATACTATAGCATAGCCTCACAAGCCCGTTAGTGCAGTTTTATTCGATATTAAAATACTTCGCCTCTGGGTGGTGGACGATGATCGCAGAGGTCGATTGTTCGGGTTCGAGCATAAACTCGTCCGTCAGTTCGACGCCGATGCGGTCCGGTTCGAGTAGTTGAAAGAGCTTTGTCTGGTCTTCGATGTTGGGGCAGGCCGGGTAGCCAAAGCTGTAACGCGAGCCCTGATAGCCCTGATGAAAAAGCTTCGCTAGCTCAGGTGCGTCGGCTCCGTCTATGCCCAGTTCCTCGCGGATGCGTTTGTGCCACATCTCGGCCAGGGCTTCGGCGGATTCAACGGATAAGCCGTGGAAAAGCAGGTAATCCTGATAGTTGTCAGATCTGAACAGCTTGGCGGAATGTTCGCTCGCCTTTCGCCCCATCGTCACCAGATCGAATGCGACAACATCGATCCTGCCGGAACCGACGGGAGCGAAATAGTCTGCAAGACAAAGATTCTTGCCGCCTCGCTGTTCGACAGGCTGGCGAGGGAACGTAAAGCGGATCCTCTCGGTCTTTTCGTCATCCTGAAAGATAACAAGATCGTTGCCATCCGACGCACACGGAAAATAACCATATACCAGCTTTGCTTCAAGCAGCTTTTCACGGATCGCCTGTGCCTTGATCTCGGCAAATTTTGGATAGACGGTTTCCTCCAGGATGGCCCTGTATTCCTCGGGCGTCTTTCGCCCCTGTTTGAACTGCCACTGGCCCTTGAAAAGCGCCGTTTCGTTTATAAAGGCAAAAACCTTGGTCAGGTCGGTTATCTCGACCACTTTCGAACCGTAGAACGGAGCTTTCGGGATCTCAACATCGGCTGAGATCTCCGAGCGCGTCGTGTGGGCCGTATCACCGCTTGAACGCGAGGAAACACGAGCGGCTTGCTGGCCGAGTTTGGCATCCTCGCCGACCAGATCCTCATCAGTGAGCTGTGAGCCGTCAGCAGTGAGCGGTTCATCAGCGTCCATCGAGGTCGCACTTGATGCCGTTGCGGCCAGCGAAAGCTCCGGACTGCTCCCCGCTCCCTGCTCACTGCTCACTTGTGTCAGCTCGTCCATCGCGTGAAGCCCGTCAAAGGCGTCGCGAGCATAGTAAAGCTTACCGTTGTAAAGCGGGATCAGGTCGTTATCGACATAGCGACGATTGAGCGCGGCGCCGCCAAGTATAACGGGCACGTTGATGCCGCGTTCGTTCATTATCTCAAGGTTGTCGCGCATTATCAGGGTCGATTTCACCAGCAGGCCGCTCATGCCGATGGCGTCGCATTTTGTCTCTTCCCAAGCACGGAGTATGTCATCGATCGGCTGCTTGATGCCTAGATTTACGACCTTGTAGCCGTTGTTTGTCAGGATGATATCGACAAGATTCTTGCCGATGTCGTGGACGTCGCCCTTGACGGTCGCGAGCACCATCACACCCTTGTTCGAGCCCTCGACCCTTTCCATAAAAGGTTCGAGAAACTTCACGGCAGCTTTCATCGCTTCGGCAGATTGCAGCACAAATGGAAGCTGCATCTGGCCCGAGCCGAAAAGATCGCCGACGACCTTCATCCCGTCAAGGAGGATGTTATTGATAATGTCGAGCGGCGGATATTTTTCCAGAGCCTCTTTTAGCGAATCCTCGAGCCCGATCTTTTCGCCTTCGATGATGTGTTCTTTGAGACGCTCTTCGACCGGGAGATTCGAAATGTCCGGCTTGATCGACGCGGCGGTCTTGCCTTCAAATAGTTTCGTAAATTCGGTCAGCGGATCGTAAGTACAGATGCCGCCGTCAAATTTTCGCCTGTCAAAGATCAGATCGCGGGCGGTCTCGATCTCGTGCTCGGTAAAACGCATGAGCGGCAGTATCTTTGACGCGTTGACGATAGCGGAGTTCATCCCGGCTTCAACGCAATCATGCAAGAACACCGAGTTCAAAACGACGCGCGCCGCCGGGCTGAGACCGAACGAGATATTTGAAACACCGAGTATCTGGTTGGCCTCCGGCAGCTCTTCCTTGATCTGCTTTATAGCCTTGATGGTCTCTTCGGCGTTCTTGCGGTCTTCTTCGATGCCGGTCGAGATCGGCAGAGCGAGCGGATCAAAGAAGATGTCGTGGCCGGGTATGCCGAACTCTGTCGCCTGTTTGAACGCCCGGCGTGCGATCTTCAGTTTGTTTTCAGCTGTCCGGGCCATTCCGTCCTCATCGATCAGGCCGATGACCACCGCGGCTCCGTGTTCTTTTGCGAGGCCGAGCACTTTTAGAAAACGTTCTTCGCCGTCCTCGTAATTCGTCGAATTCAAGATGGATTTGCCGCCCGCGTGTTCAAGCCCGGCTTCCATCTTTTCCCACTCGGTCGAATCGAACATCAGCGGGATCTTGACGTTTGTAACAAGCCGCGAGGCAAGCTCGTGCATATCGGCCACTCCGTCGCGGCCGACAAAATCGACGTTGACGTCCAGGATGTGGGCCCCCTCTTTCTCCTGTGATTTGGCCAGATTTACAAGCCCGTCCCAGTCCTCGGCATCGAGCAGGTCGCGCATTTTCTTTGAGCCCGACGCATTGACGCGTTCGCCGACGATAAGGAACGATGCGTCCTGCGTGTAGGGCTGCTGGAAATAGATGGACGAGGCCGAAGGCTGAAGTTTTGCCTCGCGTTTTTTTGGCGACATTCCGCCGACGCGTTCGATGACGAGCTTAAGATGCTCAGGCGTGGTGCCGCAGCAGCCGCCGACGATGTTCGCGCCGAGATCGCGGGCAAAATGCTCGACCTGGTCGGCGAAACTCTCCGGCGTCTCATCGTAGTGCTGCTTGCCGTCCTTGACCTCGGGCAGGCCGGCATTTGGCAAAACAGAGACCGGGATAGGCGAATTGTCGCAAAGGTATTTGAAGCTATCGGCCATTTGCTTCGGGCCGGTACCGCAGTTCATTCCGATCACGTCGATCGGGAACGGTTCGAGAGCGGTCAGAGCGGCCCCGATCTCGGTGCCGTTAAGCATGGTCCCAAAGGTTTCTATGGTCACCTGAGCCATTACCGGGATGCGCACCTTTCGTTCGGCAAAAAGGTCAAAAATTGCCGAAAGAGCGGCTTTGGTCTGCAAAAGATCCTGACAGGTCTCGACGATCAGGATGTCGGATCCGCCATCGATAAGGCCGCGCACCTGCTCGACATAAGCTTTTTTCAAGTCACGGTAAGTGATATGTCCGAGCGTAGGCAGTTTTGTGCCGGGGCCGATCGAACCGGCGACAAATCTCGGCCTGTCCGGGGTGGAAAAATCAGCCGCGATACGTTTTGCCAATGCCGCTGCACGGTGATTTACGTCATAGGTCTTTTCCGCGATTCCGAATTCCTGCAGCACGACCTCGCTGCCGCCAAAGCTGTTCGTTTCGATAACGTCGCAGCCCGCTTCCAAGAACGCCGTGTGCACTGCTTCGATCGCGTCCGGCCGCGTATAGAGCAGATTTTCCGAGCAGTTCTCAAATTCCGGCCCGCCCCATTCGTCGATCGTCAGATTCAACGATTGCAGAAAAGTCCCCATCGCACCGTCAAAGACGACAACGCGTTCATTTAATAACTCCAAAAAGCCTTTCATGGTTGATTTGCGAATTTCGAAGTGCGAATGTCGAATTCGTTATTTCCTTCCTCGTGCGGTCTTTTTCGAAGCCGCCATTATTGCCGTGATCTCGTTAGCCTCAATAAGCAGTTCGCGAACTAGACGTTCGTCCATTAGCTCGGCTTCAATTATAATTTCAAGCCAATGGCAGGACTCGTCGGCTTCTTATTCTACGATTCCAAGTTTTGCGATAAACTCAGCCTTCGAGCGGCCACGGCAGGCGGCTCGGTAATTTGCAGAAACAGAAGTTCCACATCGTATCAACTGTCCGCCTACCGTCCTGCCAGCCAGCGTTTTCGGGAGTGCATCTACCAGCTTAATGATCCGAAGCGCAAATTTTTTCGTCCGTGCCAGCAGATCATGTTCCCGCATAACTTGTTACATCTCCCGCTTCGCCGTTCGACATTCGAAATTCGTCATTCGCAATTCAAAAGACCCCGTGCCAAACAAGCACAGAGTCTTTCTGAAATTCCAAACTCGTTGCTGTTTAGCCGATTATTTTACGTGGCCGCAAGTCGCAATAACTCACCACGTCTTAAAGAGTTAGATTAGCCTCCGTTCTTCAGGAAGTCAATCAAAAAGGTCGCTGATCCGCCGGACATCAGCGTTTCGTTAAGTAGCTGAGAGCCATTGAGGCAATATCGTCCACCACGCTCCCGTCGTTGTTTCTGTCGAGCGCCGAGGTGGCCATATCGAGCATTGCGTTACCTGACGAAGCGGGGGCTGCCTGAGCATTGCTGAGCAGGCCGCCGAGAAGCCCACCGAGGCCATCCGCGCCTACGTTCTGCTGGCGTTTTTGCTGGCCGAGGTAGCCCATCACGAGCGGGGCCACCATCATCAGGATCTGAGCGACCTGGCCCATATTGAGGCCGGTGTTGCTGCTGACCTGTTCGACGACCGGCGCCTGATTCGTACCAAGAATGTGGTTCAGGATGCCGCCGGCATCAAGCTGTTTTGGTGTCGGGTCGGGCGTCTGCAGCTGTCCGAGGATCATGCCTCCGAGACCGCCGAGGTTGTTGAAAATGCTGCCGTCGTGGTCACGGGTAAGCGCCGTGTCAAGGCTCTGAGCACCCTGAGGATCGGCCGCATTCCTGGCCAATCCGCCGATTATTGCAGGCAAAGCCATCTGGATCGCAGAGTTTACAAGCGACGGTTCTGCTCCGACCGTGTTGCTGATATCGTTGAGTGCAGTGTTTCCCCGATCCTGGCCGAGCAGGTCCTGTAATGAAAGCATGAGTCTGTTTCCTCCCTTGATGATGCTAATAGTGTTGTAGGAAGATAGTAACAGACTACGCGACACGGTAGCAAAGTTTTTATTTCGTGATATCTACTTCAAAGAATAAACCTCATCTGAAAGTATTCTGGATCTCCTTGCTTGCGGCAGCCATGGCTGTGACAGGATGTTCGACAGCAAAAGAAAAAACAGCTCTCGAACGCGTCACCACCACGTTCAATTTTGAAGACAAACTTGCGGAACCATTCGGTATCGCTTCTCATGGGGACACCATCTACGTTTCGGACGGCCAGAACGGACAGATCGTCTATTTTGTGAAAGGCGATGCCGAGCTGCGCACCATAACGGGGCTCGATACGCCTTCGGGTATCGCGGTCGACCCGCACGGGGCCGTTTATGTTGCTGACACTGGCTCGAACACTATAAAGCGGATAGAGCCGACCAAAGCTCCGGAGCCGGTCGCGGGAAAGGACGGCGAGCGTGGTTTTGCGGACGGCGAAGCGGGAGCGGCATTGTTCAACGGGCCTGTAGGGATCGCCGTTGACGACCAGGAAAGGATCTTCGTCTCCGACACGTATAACGACCGCATCCGCATCATCGAAAACGGGAATGTTCGGACGCTGGCAGGCGGCGGCAAAGGCTTTGCGGACGGCATCGGCGGTTCGGCAATGTTCGACACCCCGCTTGGGATCACCATTTGGCACGATGGACGATTGCTGGTCGCGGATTCGGGAAACCGCCGGGTCCGCGTCGTCGAACCGGACGGGCGAGTTTGGACACTTGCTGGCGACGGCTCCTCCGCCTTGCGAGATGGATCGCCCGGCAATTCGTCGTTTCTGTCGCCAACGGCCGTCGCGGCAGATGCTGACGGTGCCGTCTATGTAGCGGACGGCAATGCTATTCGAGCGATCGGACGCAGAAGCCTTCCGTTCGTCGAGACCATTTCCGGCGGAAGGCGCGGATCTCGCAACGGCGTTCCGGCTGCGAGCCGTTTTAACCGCCCGTCGGGGATCGCCGTAGGGCCACGCGGCGAGATCTACGTCGCCGACAGCGACAACGGACTGGTCCGCGAGATCGGGGGGACAGAAAAAAGCTCGCCGGAAACATTGGCCTTACCCGAAGAGCCGCCGCGGTTTACAGCCGAAGAGTTTCGAGAGCTTCAGCCCGGACGATGGCCATACGACCCACCCGAACGCACTCGCGAGATCGCAGGAACTCTCGGCGAAATAAGGGGGGAGATCATAAATGACGACTCCGAGGCATGGTTTCATAATGGCCTCGACATTCCGGGAGGTTATGGCGAAACCGCCCGTTTTATCCGTAACGAAAAGGTACTCGACCCGGCGGCAGCCGAGAATTTTGGTACATCACGCGAGTTGATACGGATGCCGACCATCGGTTATGTACATATCCGACTGGGCCGTGATTCAGGAGGGAAGACATTTGGAGATCCAAGATTTCAATTCTATTTTGAAAACGACAAACCCGCCGGTGTACGAGTCCCTCGCGGAACCAGATTCCTTGCCGGAGAGCCTATCGGCACCCTGAATTCGATGAACCACGTCCATCTGATCGCCGGGCGGCCCGGTGCTGAAATGAATGCTCTTGACGCGCTTGTACTGCCGGGCGTCTCGGACGGTATCCCTCCCGTCATCGAAAATGTAAGGTTCTACGATGAGTCATGGACAGAAATAGAAACTAAAGACGGCACGGGCCGTATCATTTTGAGGGGCAAGACAAGGATCGTGGTTGCAGCTTATGACCGCAAGGATGGGAATGCTGAACGGCGACGCTTAGCTCCATACAAGATAGGCTATACTCTGTCCCGTACCGGCAATATCCGCGAGGGGCCCGAGCAATGGAACATCTCGTTTGAAAAGATGCCCCCGCACGACGCGGTGAAATACGTTTATGCCCGCGGAAGCCGTTCGGGTGCGACCGGACCGACGTTGTTTAACTTCATAGCTACAAATTACGTTGACGGTGAGCGTTTCGGAGAGGGATTCATCGACCCGTCGGCACTCGACGCCGGCGAGCATTTGCTCAGGATCTTCGTAAAGGATCTTTTTGGCAACGTTTCAACTAAAGACATCGAAATTGAGGTATTCAAATGAAAAAAGTAGTTATTTGGGTGATCATTGTCGCCTTCGTACTTTCCGGACTTGCCGCGGCGGTCTTTTCGCAGCCTGCCGCTGAGACATCGGCAAGGGCCATTCGCATCACACCGCCCGCCCCGGTGTTCTCGGATGCCGAGCGCCAGGCCGAACTCGCTAAACGGCGGGCCGCTGTGGCTGACCGAATGGAAGACAGAAGCATTCTGATACTTTTTTCTGCCGAGCCGAAGATCTATTCAAACTCGGTGAACTACGTCTATCGTCAGGAAAATAATCTTGTATATCTCACCGGGCTAAAACAGCAAAATGCGACCTTCGTAATGACCAAAAATCAGGGTGTGGTCGAAGAATATCTGTTCCTGCCGGCCAGAAATCCGGTGTACGAAACCTGGGAGGGGCGAATGTATTCCAACGAAGAGGCATCGACCATCTCGGGCCTTCGGAACATTATCCCTATTGCGGAAAGAGACGCGTTCATAAAGGCGGTCACGGGAAAGACATCCTTTTCATCAAGCTCCACGAGCGCGTCTATCAACACCGAACTTGACCATATCTATCTGTTGGTGCCCGAAGGGCCCGGCGATAGGAATGCGATGCGCGAGTTTCGACAGGAACACGAGTTTCGAAATCTGTTGTCGGGGCGAAGCGAAAAGAACGCAAGGCCGATCTTCGCAGAGTTGAGGCTCATCAAATCGCCCTACGAGATCAGGTTGATGCAGCATGCCGTAGATATCTCTATCGAAGCCCATATGCGGTCGCAGGCAATGGTCCAACGGGCGAAGTGGGAATACGAGGTACAGGCGGAGGTCGAGTACACTTTTCGCCGGCGAAACGCGGATTATTGGGGATATCCCTCCATTGTCGGATGCGGGCCAAATGCGACAACTCTTCATTACCAACTTCCTAAGGGGCAGGTTCGTTCAGGCGACCTGCTCTTGATGGACGTCGGTGCGGAATATGAGCATTATACTGCCGATATAACCCGCACATTTCCGGTCAACGGAAGATTTTCGAAGGAGCAGGCTGAGATCTACCAGATCGTCTATGACGCTCAGGATGCGGTAGCAAAAATGACCAGGCCGGGAGTGCGTTTTGCCGCGCTACAGCTCGAAGCGAACCGCGTCATCGAGGAGGGCCTCTTCGAACTTGGCCTGATCACCAAAAAAGACGGGCAGCAGTTTCGACGATGGTTCATGCACGGGCTGGGCCATTGGTTAGGGATGAACGTACACGACGTAGGTGATTACTCGACGCCGCTCGCTCCCGGTATGGTCTTCACAAACGAACCCGGTATTTATCTGCGTCCCGATGCTCTGGAGTGGTTATCAGATACACCGGAAAATAGGGAGTTCAAGGAAAAGGTCGGCCCGGTCTTCGAAAGATACAAGGGTATCGGTGTAAGGATTGAGGACGTTATGCTGGTGACCCCGAACGGCGTCGAGTGGATGAATAGGGCCCTTCCCCGGTCGATCGCGGACATTGAGACGTTCATGGCCCGGGCGGCAAGCGAATATCCTTATTGACTCGGAGGAACGTTGGTGGGACGAAGTTGTTCCCTGCCAAGGGCGCGTCGTGATCTTCACATTCGTCACTTGGCGCTCCGGGACTTCAGTATGCCAATTTGATGGAGTTCATGTACTTAAGAAGGACACGTTGTCGGCGGACCACCCGTTTGCGGTTCTTCTGAGGGTTGAACACGTTAAGTGGGCTCGGAACCATTGCGGCAAGAAATGCAGCCTCTTCCCGTGTCAGGTTTGAAGCCGATTTCCTGAAATAATGTCTCGATGCGGCCTCGGCCCCGTAGATCCCGTCTCCCCATTCGATAACGTTGAGGTAAAGTTCAAGAATTCGTTTCTTTGAGAGTTCCCGTTCGAGGAAATAAGTATAGACGGCCTCCCTTCCTTTTCGAAGAAAGTTTCGGTCCTCGGAAAGGTAAAGGTTCTTTCCAAGCTGTTGTGTTACCGTCGAAGCGCCTCGCTTAAAGCTCGGCATTGTCGGGATCCAACTGTTCGGGTCAAAGTCGCCTGATTCTTTCGCTTCTTTCTCGCCTTCGCGGACGGCCTCGTCCCAGGCCTTTTGGATCGCCTCCCAGTCAAATCCATTATGCTCGAAAAACCGCGCGTCCTCGCCTGCCAACACCGCACGTTGAAGATGTGGCGAGATCTGGCCTATGGGCATCCAGATCATGTACTTTTTGCCCTCTTTACCTTCGGCCCTCGCCTCGGAAAGGCGATGTTCGATCATCGATGTGGTAACAGGATTCTCCGTCCTTAACGCAGAAATGCTCGGAAACGTAAGAAGTTCATAGGCGAGCCACACGCCGATGGCGCCCATAAAGATCAGAAAAAGTACTTTTGTCCAATACCACATAGATCAACAGATAAGGCCGATATCAAGCTCTGATGAAAAACCCTGCCGATAAGTTTATATTTTACATTACTTTCCGTTTTGCTTTCTAGGAATTGTAATTACAATATGCAATATGGCCCAGAACGATAACGTCGTAGCTGTGATCTTGGGCGGGGGGGCCGGAAGCCGTCTCTTTCCGCTCACCCGCGAACGCTCGAAGCCTGCCGTCCCGCTCGGCGGCAAATATCGCCTGATCGATGTGCCCGTATCGAACTGCATCAACTCCGGGATCACCCAGATCTTTGTCCTGACGCAGTACAATTCGGCCTCGCTCAATCGGCATATCTCACAAACCTACCGCTTCTCGAATTTTTCAACGGGCTTTGTGGAGATACTCGCGGCGGAGCAGCGTAGGGACAGCCCGGGATGGTTTCAGGGGACAGCGGACGCCGTTCGGCAGATCCTGCCGCATCTGAGGGATTGGCGCGTGCGGTCACTTTTAATATTGTCCGGCGACCATCTTTACCGGATGGATTATCGCCGGTTTCTGGCTCGTCATTTCGAAACGAACGCAGACGTTACTATCTCTGTGATACCAGCAAAACCAGACGATGCCGAGGGTTTCGGATTGCTCAAGACCGACGAGAACGGACGGATAATTCAGTTCCGCGAGAAACCAAAGGGTGAAGCCCTCGCCGAAATGAGGGTTGATACCATGCAATTCTCGCTATCCGCCGAGGAAGCTCAAAAAAGGCCGTTCCTTGCGTCGATGGGTATCTACGTATTCGATTATGAGAAACTCATCGAGCTGCTGAAAAAGCACGGATCTGCAATGGACTTCGGCGGCGAGATAATCCCCGCGGCCATCGACGATTGCAATGTCCAGGCCCATTTGTTCAACGATTACTGGGAAGACATCGGAACGATACGGGCCTTTTATGAGGCAAATCTCGATCTTGCGTCGCCGCTGCCCAAATTCAACTTCTTCAATACCGATGCGCCGATCTATACGCGAAGCCGGTATCTGCCGCCGTCAAAGATTCATGATTGCGACGTGGACAATTCGATGGTCAGCGAAGGTTGTATCCTCAACGGTATCCGGGCAGTTAATTCGATAATCGGCCTCCGCAGCCGCATCGACAAGGGCGCAGTGATCGAGAATTCGATAATAATGGGTTCAGATCTTTACGAATCTATTGAGGAGATCCGCGAAAATGTGGAGCGATCGACCCCACATGTCGGGATCGGGAAGAACACGCACATTCGAAAGGCAATAATCGACAAGAATGTCCGGATAGGGAACGATGTGCGGCTATTGAACGAGAGCGGGGCAGAAAACCATGACGCACCTGACGGTTCTTACTTCATTCGCGAGGGAATAATAATCGTCCCCAAAAACTCCGTAATTGCAGACGGCACGATCGTTTAGCCGCGCCACCTGTCACTCTCTCTCCTTGGCATCCGCTACGGTATAGCTTGCGCGTGCCCGAACTGCCACGTTAGGACGGTCAACCCTTACCCTGATCCGTCGAGGTTTTCCGGCGGTCGCCTCCTCTGAGGGATAATAGGCAAGGCTGTAATATTCTCGGAGCTCGCTAGCGATGCGGCTAAAGGCCCGGTCGAGGTTGCCCAGCGTGTCCGCGCGGAAAAGGGTTCCGCCCGTTCTCGCAGCCAGGTCATACAGATAACGCTCTCCATGGTCGTATTCTTCGCGAGTGGTGCCGCGGTCGCTCGGTGTTCCGACAACGGGGATCGGTATCGGGAACGGGATCGTACCGGACGGAGCGATCGGTGGCGTTCGTGGACGTCCCTGTTCCGTACTTATCGTTGCCGAACTATTTTTCATCGCCTGAACTTCCGCGAACGTATCGTAATGAATGGGATAGATCAGCGCATCGAGTTCGAGTGCGTCGCGCAGATTGGCGAAGTCATTTGAAACGCGGCTGGACGTATCGACACCGTCGGTGAAAAGCACGATCGCTTTTCTGCCTTCGATCCCCCGCAGCAGCGAATTCATGGTCGAATCGACTGCGTCGTAAAGACTTGTCCCCGTTTCTATACGGGTCGCACGGATAGCCCGATAGATCTCCTTCCGGTCGTTCGTCGGCGGACAGTGGATATGCACATCCTCTGCAAAGGAAACCACCAGGACACGGTCTTCCGGTCTCAACTGGTTGATAAAGGAGATCGCCGCTGCCTGTATTTGCTCGGCCTTGAACTTGGCCGAAAAGCTCATGTCCAATACGAGGGCGACGGTAAATGGCTGTGCCGCCGTAGAGAAATGTTCTATTCTCTGCTCGACATTTTCCTCGAACACCTTGAAACTTTCGGGCTTGATCCCGGCTACGAAGCGTCCGTTCCGATCCAACACCCGAACCGGGATGGTAACGAGCCGTGTGCTGACCGCAATTACCTCGCTTTCCTCAGTTTCAGGCGGAGTGTTTTGGGGGGCGGGAGCCGGCTGCGAGATCGGGTTATCGTTTTGCCGGGTCGGTAAAGGAGCTCGGCGCGACTGGGAAAACATCGACGAGGCCCCGAAAACTGATAACATCAGGGCCATCACCGCAAACAAATGAGCACTTCGGAGACGCATCTTTTCCGATATTTTCCCCTTTGATGCTACCACATGCCGAAACCGATGCACTCCCGACTAATGATCAAACGTCTTAATTGCCTGCAAGCTGCGAGTTCCGTGCTCCGACCACATAGCTGTTCCGTGCTCTGACAACTACATTAGGACGATTGACCCTTATGGTTATTTGCTTTCGATCACCGGGTTGGCCGACCTCTTCTGGGTAATAGCCGATAGAATACTGCTGCCGCAGCTCCTCTGCGATACCCGAGAATGAAGCTTCCAAATTGTAAAGTGAGTCTGCCTCGAACGAACGGCCCCCGCTGTTTCGCGCAAGAGATTCCAAATACTGCCTTCCGCGGGCATACTCGGCGGGACTGGTTCCGGCCGCACCGCCGCCGCCTCTGCCTATCTGCACATTGCCGCCGCCCAAGATAACTCCCAATATGCCGCCGATAGTTGTCTGCCGGGTTCCAGGCCCTCGATAAACACCGCCGCTGCGCGCTCCGTAATCTCTAAGTGTGTCGTAGCGTATCGGATAGACCATAACATCCGTTTCCTCAGCGTTCCGCAGTGAAGATTCGAAGGTGGCCCTGCGCGACGTTGTGTCAACCCCGTCCGTGAATAGTACGACGGCCTTTCGGCCCTGGAACTGTGCCAGTTCTCGCAAGATCACTTGATCCATCGCGGCGTAAAGACTCGTGCCGTTGCCCTCGCGAGTTCTCCTGATCGCCTCACGAAGGAGGTTCCTGTCGTTAGTGGGCCGGGCCAGTACCTGCACTCTCTGGTCAAATGCGATCACCATCACGCGGTCCTCCGGGCGAAGTTGTTCGACAAATGCAATGGCCGCATTTTGAATGTCTACCATTTGGAATGCAGTGGAGGGGCTAACGTCGATCATTAGCGCCACCGTGAAAGGTTGCTCAACGGACTGGAAGTATCCTAACTGCTGTTCGACCCCATTCTCAAACACCCTGAAATCCCTTTGCGAAAGCCCCGAAATGAACCTGCCGTTCCTGTCCAGCACAGTCACTGGCAGAGTTACTAGATTTGTCTCCACACGGATAACATCATTGTCGTCATCACTTGGCGGGGTTGGCGAAGGTACGGCTCGGGAGGTTGAACGCGGGTCGCCCTGCAATACGGGCGGCCTTTGTGCCCGTTGGGAGGCCTCCACAACCTCATCGTTGTCATAAATTATCGTCGGGGCGGGTGTCGGCGTGGGTACCACTCGGGGGCGGGAGGCCCGGTTAGATTGCCCCAAAACTGTAACCCCAACCATGGCGATCGCGGCAAACGCCAAAGCGAACTTTTTCATTATCATCTCTCCTGGCCAAAGAGTTCGAATTGGGGAAAGTATGCGCGTTTGATTATAAAGGGGCTCGGCGGGATGCCAGAAAAATCAGCCTAAGAGAAGAAAGCGTGCTAACCCTATAAAGCCGCCTGCCGCAACAACAGGCAAAACATTGAGCTTCAGAAAGGAAAGTGCAGCAAATGCCGCAGCAGCAACTATGAGTGTCAGCCAATCAATTCCGGCTTCTGAAAACATCACCGCGGAACCGAACACTATTGCCAGATTGAGAATTACGCCAACTACCGCGGCAGTGACAAAACTCAAGGCTCCAGTGAGCTTTTTATTCGAATGAAGATTTTCAACATATGGAGCGAGGGCGAAAATGAACAAAAAAGAAGGTAAAAACGTGGCAAACGTTGTAAGAAACGCGCATACGACTGCGAAGAACGATTGGTCGAATGTACCGTAATTCTGCCATCCGGTCATAAAACCGATGAATTGCAACACCATTATCAGCGGGCCCGGCGTTGTTTCGGCAAGAGCCAGCCCGTCAACGGCTTGTTCGGCCGTTATCCACCCGCTGCCAACCGCTGCTTGATTTACATAGGCAAGAACCGCATAGGCTCCGCCGAATGTCACAAAAGCCGCTTGTGTAAAAAATAAATAAAGCTTTACGGCGATGCTTTCGCGCCCGAAAACCGCGATGGCCGATAGAAAAGGCGCAAGCCAGATCCCCGCAAACACCGCTAGCATCTTCAAAGGCCGCGACCAATGAACGCCGTTTGTCTGCTCTACCACGGCAGATGACGAAGAATGCCGGCTCCATGCGAATCCGAAGATGGCCGCTCCGAGCACTATCAAAGGAAACGGAACATTCAAAAAATGAAGCAGAAAAAACGCAGCAACCGCCGTGATGATATGGGTTTTCGACCTTAAAGAACGACGCCCGATCTTCACAATTGCCTCGACAACTATCGCAACAACGACCGGTTTAAACCCATTCAGAACCGCCGCCACCGGGCCAACGTTTCCGTATTTTGCATAAATAAATGAAAGCGCAAGAAGGAAAAAGATCGAAGGCAAAACAAACAGTGCCCCCGCCGCAATGCCGCCCTTTATGCCGTGAAGCCGCCAGCCGTTATAGGCCGCAAGCTGCTGCGCTTCGGGTCCGGGCAGCAGCATGCAGAAATTCAAGGCGTGCAGAAACTTTTCTTCGCCGATCCATTGCCTGCGATCGACAAGCTCGCGGTGCATTATCGCGATCTGCCCGGCGGGGCCGCCGAACGAGATAAAACCCAGCTTTAGCCAAAACTTAAAGGCCTCTCCAAATGAAGGCTTTACCAATTCAGCAGTCACCGACCCATTTTTGGAGTTCGGCGTTTCCATCGTGTTCGCAACATATTAGCACTATTCGAGTTCTTCGATAGCAATATCGTGAAAACGCCGCCTGACGGAGTTTATATTCACAAATGGAAGTGGATGAACATGGGTCCTGTTTGTCAGCAGGACGAAAATTCTTTCGTTTACAGGGTCGATCCAGAGCGATGTGCCTGTAAATCCATTGTGTCCAAAGCTTTCGGGCGGCATCTTCGTGCCTGCGGTCGAGTCCTTTGTTGACGCGAGCTGAAACGCGAACGACCGGTCTTCGTTCATACCCTTTGTAAAATTCGTGCGGAAAAGCCCGCAGGTCTCCGGCTTCAAAAGCTTTGTATGATCCGGTAAAAACTGCAAAGCTATCTTAAAGACCTCTTCGGCGGTGGAAAAAAGCCCGGCATGGCCCGCCACACCACCCATAAAATAAGCGTTGCCGTCGTGAACCTCGCCCCATATCTGCCAAGGACGAAAATACGATTCCAGATCGAGCCGCAGATGGCCTTGATCGATACATGTCTGTTTTTCGTAAGAATTGCCGAATTCCGAAGCCGCAATTCTCGTGAACAGCACTTCCGAAAGGGGATTGAATAATGTGTCAGACAACCCAAGTGGTCGAATGACCTCTTCGTCCGCGATTCGGTCGATCAGTTGGCCCCGCAACCGCTCAATCAAAAATGTCAATATCAAAAAATTAAGATCGCTGTAAACGACCGAAGGTTTGTTTAGCAATATCGGGGTTCGAACGATTTCCGCTAAGATTGCATCGCGGTCTTCAACCAACAAGTAAAAGGGCCGCCATGCCTGAAACAACGTACCATGAGCAGCCAATTCAACGACCGAGGTACCCCGAGCACCTTCGCAAGCAGCAGGTACCCGGAACTCCTCAAAATAATTCTCAACTGTTTGACCTAACTCGATCTCGCAAGACTCGGTCATTCGTGCGGCGAGCACCCCGGTCACCAACGGCTTCGTAAGGCTTGCGAGGTCATAGACCGTATCGAGCCTTGCAGATATCCGTTCCGGCTCAACGACTGCGTAACCTAGAGCATCCTGAAAAATGATCTCGCCCTTTTCCGCGACGAGATATACCGCCGAGGGAAAATCCCCTGCGTCGATACGCTCCTGTAAGAATTCCGAGAGCCGTTCGTTCATGTAATAAAGTCTAAACCGTTGATCGAAAATGTTAAACGGACATCATGCACATCCAGGGTCGATTGACACGACCGGCAGTATAAGCATAGACTTCGGAAACACATTTTCTTGGAGGTAAACGCTGTGAGCAAGGCTAAATCTGCCGATCTGATACTTAAATTATACGACCTTAGGCGGGAGGAAGTTATGCGCAAAGCCCGCGATTGGATGTTCTCGTTCAACCCGAAGAGTGCTGAGGAGTTTGAAGCCACGATGATGGATCCCGAAGTCGGCGCATATCTGCGGATGGTAACTTCATACTGGGACATGGCTGCGGCACTCGTCAGACACAAAGCCATCGACGCCGATATGTTCAACGACACGGTCGGTGAACACATCCTCGTTTTCGCAAAGATCGAACCTTTTCTTGACGAACTGAGAACAAAATGGGAGATGCCCGATGCGTTCAAACATCTTGAAAAGGTGATAATGGACCGCAAAGACGGGGCAAAGAGGCTTAAGAAAACTCAGGAGTGGCTTAGGTCGCTGCAGGAGGGGGCGGTCCAAGAGCAATCAAGCGAAGCCGCCGCATAGCACTCCCTTTTTTCACAAAGCGAATAGCCGTCCTCGGGCGGCTATTGGCTTTTTTTACCCACACCAAGCCGGCGCACATGTCTTTCGATCCGCTCAAGCACGCCGATCGCCAATGCAAGTGCCCGGCGGCCGTCATGCCCCGTCACCTCCGGCACCAGATCATTCTCAATACAATCGAGAAACGATGCTATCTCTGCACGAAGCGGCTCTATGTCCCTGACCTCCAATCTATCTATAGAAATTCCCAGCAGCGGATGTGCCGCACCCGGAGCAAGTGTGGTAAGCGACGCGAATTTGGTTGCGTAATCGAGAACAACATAGGCATTCGATTGGTAAAATCGCGTTTTTCTTATCTTTTCGGTTCCAATACGGGAAGCAGTGATATTGGCAACGGCCCCGTTCTCAAATTCGATACGCGCATTGGCCGCATCCACTTTGTCGGAGATCACCGGGATCCCGACCGCCCTGATCTCACTTACCTTGACGTCTTCACCTACCATCCATTGAACTGCGTCGAGATCGTGGATCATCACATCGAGCACAACATCCACATCAAGCGAGCGGTTCGGAAATGGTGAGACCCGGTGTATCTCAAAATAGAGCGGGTCAGTAACGTGCGGGCGAAGTGCGACCATCGCCGGGTTAAATCGTTCGAGCTGACCGACCATCAACTTCCGGCCGGAGGACTCGGCAGCGGCGATCATCGCATCCGCTTCTTCAAGCGAAAGTGCGATCGGTTTTTCCACCAGTACGTGCGTCCCGCTTTCCAAAAAGGCGCAGGCTATCTCGCAATGTGTCTCGGTCGGTGTCGCGATCGAGACCAGATCGACCTTTGCAAGTAGTTCCCGCCAATCGGTAAAAGCTGCCCCGCCGTGTTCGGTAGCGATCTTTTCCGCGGTCTTTTTATCCAGATCGCACGCGCCTACATATTCCAGGCGGCCTTCTGCCGCAAGTTCGGAATAGTTTCTTGCGTGATGCCGTCCCAGCGAGCCGACCCCGACCGCCGCGGCTCGAAGCATGGTGTCTACTCCCATCGTTTGAACCTTAGATGAAATTTAGTAATACTTTGTATTTTCAGCCAAGCCGCTGTAAATAACAAAGATGAAAGTCGTTTCGTCGTTCCTCAATTCGCGATATTTCTGGGCTAGTTTCGCCGTTCTTGCGGTTTTCGTGTACTTTTTCGGGTTGACGGTGCCGCTGCTCGGGCCCGACGAACCCCGCTATGCACAGGTCGCACGGGAAATGTGGCAGAGATCCGACTGGGTCACGCCCACGCTCGGCGGCTTTCACTGGTTCGAAAAACCGGCTCTCCTTTACTGGCTTCAAAAGACCTCGTACAGCATTTTTGGTGTCAGTGAATTTTCGGCTCGCTTCGGTTCCGCAATTTTTGGCCTCGGGACGGTGATTTGCGCCTGGATCCTCGGAAAGGCTGCCTACGGCTCAAACAAAACAGCCAATACTAAGCCCGAGCCGGAAAAATATCTTGCCTTGGTGGCGGCGTCCGCTCTTGGGCTGATCGTATTTTCCCGGGGTGCGAGCTTCGATATCATTCTTACGTTCCCGATCGCCGCAGCGATGACCGGCTTTTTTGTCTTCGACCGGGCAGGCAACGGGGAAATACAGCGCATTTGGGGACTCGCCGCGTTTTATTTCTTTATCGGGGTCGCGGTTCTTGCGAAGGGCTTGGTAGGTTTCGTATTTCCTTTCGCGATCGTCGGCTTCTATCACGTTCTGCGCTGGAGATCTCCCTCCAAAGCTCTTCTTCTGAGTCCGGCCTGGGGCCTGCCTTTGGCGATGGCCGTTGCCGCAAGCTGGTACTTGCCGATGTACCTAAGGCACGGCTGGGAGTTTATCGACGAGTTCTTCGTCCAGCACCACTTTCAGCGATATACGTCTAACAAATACCGCCATCCGCAGCCTTTTCATTTCTTTTTCTGGGTCTTGCCGCTGATGACCATACCATGGCTGCCGTTCTTTCTTGCGGAACTGTGGCGAACTCTTAAGGCTTTTGTTCCACGAAAGCAGCGAGAATTTCAAGATGGCTCAGATGAACCTGGAACCGGGCTAGAAACGGGTGGCTCTGCAATGGCCAGATCTCCCCTTGCTATCTTTGCCTTTGCTTGGATGTCGGTGCCGCTCGTGTTTTTTTCGTTTTCCGGATCAAAACTTCCCGGTTACATCTTGCCGGCCGTGCCTCCCGCGCTGATCTTGGCGGGACTTGCGGCCTATCGTTTCTCCTTGGGTTCGGAGCTTAGAGCCGCGAGCGTTAAAGCTCTCGCCTTGGTTACGCTGGTCGTTATCGTGATAGTGATCCAATTCGCCTTGCCGCATTTTGCCAAGAAGGACTCGGTCAAAGATCTGATCTCCGCAGCCGACCGGCGGGTCCCGCCCTCAACTCCGGTCGCCGGGTTTATGACCATTTCGCATAATGCAGAGTTTTATGCAGCCGGCCGTTTGCTGCGTTTCCCTGATGGCACCCAAAAAAGATTGAATGATGTTGAGGAAGTGGCCGCTTTTCTCGGCACTTCGGTCGATCGTGAACTGCTAGTGATCTTGCGTAGGGAACACGTTCATTTTCTTCGGTCATCGCCCCTCCTAACCTGTGAGATAATTGCCGAAAGTGGAGAATATGCCATCGCGGTCGTTCGTATGCTCTAATCTGCCGCAGCCCTCCGGAGCCTGTCCATCAAGGCGGCGCCGATGCCTTCTTCGCCGACAGCCTGGCAATAGATTGTCTCGACACCCGCTCGGTCACACTCGCGAAAAAATTCAAACACCTCGCGTGCGTATTCGGTGATCGACCCGGCGACGCGGACGAGGGCAAATTCAGTATCTGGTTTATCGAGCCCTATAAAGGCCGCTGATCTGTCGTTCGGAATGCGGACATCGGGGAAAACCAACACGACTTGTGCCCGCGGCGAGTAATGCCTATGCCGAAGCCCGGGACTGCGGACCTCGTGGGTTGTGTCGCTTCCCGCGTCGCGAGCCTCCGGGACCGTCGTCCGGAGCTGCTCAAGTGAAATGGCTCCTTTTCTTAACACGACCGGCACGTCCTCCGTGCAATCGACTACGGTCGATTCCAGCCCGATGCGTGTCGCCTCACCTAGCAGAATGCACTCGATCCGCCCATCCATGTCCTCAAGCACCGCCTGCCAAGTTGTCGGGCTGGGCCTGCCCGAAAGATTGGCTGACGGGGCAACGACAGCCCCTCCGCAGGCAAGTATGAATTTCCGAGCAAGTTCATTGTCGGGCATTCTTACGCCTATCGTGTCGAGCCCAGCAGTTGCTATTTCCGGCACCCCGGGCAACTTCTTCAGTACCACCGTGAGTGGCCCCGGGAAGAACGCATCGATAAGCTTCTGTGCGTTGGCATTTATCGGGCCTGCGACCAAACCTAATTGCTCGATCGACCCGATGTGGGCAATAAGCGGATTGTCGGCGGGCCTTGTCTTTGCCTCGAACAACTTTCTTATCGCCTCTGGCTCGGACAACCGCGCTGCCAGGCCATAAACCGTTTCGGTCGGAAATGCAGCAACGCCGCCCCGTTTTACGAACTCGGCAGCCTCCTCAAAGTTTTTGGTCAACACCGTTTTCATTAAAAATTGTTCAAACCTGTTTATTTTTTTCTTAAACTATGTCAATATAATAACTTCCTCCCAAATCCCACCCTGGACCCGCGCTCTCTTTCGGGTTCGAACTCCCCAAAATATTTTAAGTCCATTGAATGATAAGTCATCTATTACTGTATGGCGAAGAGGAAAATTGTCCCCCGGCCCAGCAATCTTGTGTTCATAGTTGAGGACGACCAAACGATCGCCAGGCTTCTGCGTCATTGGTTGGTTCAGCGTGGTTTTGAAGTGGAGATCCTGCCGGATGGGCGCGTCGCCATTGAGACCCTTGCCACGGTAAAGCCGCCAAGGATGGTCTTCCTCGACATAATGATGCCGTTCGCGGACGGTTTTGAAGTTCTTTCTAACATCCGTTCCAAAAAGGATTGGAGCAAAGTCCCGGTGATAATGATCACCTCGCGTTCAAGCGAAGATTCGATCGTAAGAGCGTTTGAAGCAGGAGCGAACGACTATGTTACCAAGCCCTTCAAACCCGGCGAGCTCATGGTCAGAATGAATCGCCTTCTCGTCTGATCCGATCCCGGCCCGCCTACTACCATGAAATTTGCCCATTTCGCACTCATTTATATCCTTCTTGCGACCGCAGTCGCCGGCCAGAACGATACGCGGCCGGATGAACGTGAACATTCGGAGGAAACCACTGAGACAAGTGAGATCACCAGCTATGAAGTATTGCTGCAGTATTCGCAGGACAGACTTTCACGGGATCTGGGCACCTGGCGGACGGCAATGTTCTCATTTGAACGGCGTTCGGGCCGACGACAGATCATTTGGGGTACCTACCGCGCGAGCGAGCGAAGATCAGAGCGCGATCAGGAGTTCATTGGCGGCATTTACCGAAGATTTGGCAAAAAAATGGCCGTGACCGCCGAAGGAATGTACAGTCCGACCTTCAAATACGTCGGAAAGTTTTCGGCAATGGGCGAAGTGGAGCGAGACATGGGTAGAGGTTACGTTGCCCATGTCGGCGGTCGCTATACCTCATATGACGGCGTCAAAGCGACGAGCGTCTACGGCCTTCTGGAAAAATACTGGACAAGCAACCGGATCGCATACACGCTTTACGTCACGAATCTGACCAATGCCGGGACCGCGCCTACACATCGCGTACAGTACAACCGTTACTTTGGCGAGAGGTCAAACACCATAGGAGCTACTTTTTCCATCGGGCGTGAACACGAAAATCTTGGGCCGGGAATAGGAATTCTTCGCAGCGATACCTGGAGCACCGCAGTATCGGGAAGATTTTGGCTTACAAGGAACATCGGGATAAACGTTGACGGCCTGTTTCACAAACAGGGCCACCTTTACAACCGGAGAGGGTTGAATGTCGGGACCCGTATTCGCTTTTAATGTCGCGGCAGATCTTGCCTGGTGGGCCGGGTCTTCGTTTACTCTGATCAGCCTTTTGTGCGTGCTGCTGATGGTTGCCTTGCGGCTCAGGTCAGATCTCGAGCAGCGAAGGCGGATAAAGGTGGCCAGCCGCATCGAGCCTCTCTTATTCCACGCTACAGAACCGGCCGCCGCAGCAGACGACGGATACGAAGATAACAACGGCTCACCGGTGCCTGCAGCCTCGGATATTTCATCAGACTTTGACGGACGGCAGGGTTTCCTCCTTTTCTTAGAGGAATGGAACTACCTGCATGAATCGCTGGATGGTGAGGCAAAAGACGGCCTGAACAAACTTGCAAATAACCTTCGGATAATTGACGAGATCACGGCGTTGTTGGACAGTCCGTTCGTCGACAGGCGTCTCTTGGCAATAAACACCTTGGGTAATCTTCGGGAAGCAAGCGCCTATGAGCGGATAGAAACGATTGCCGCATCGGCTGACCCGATAGTTTCCTCCTGGGCCTGGAGGGCGCTGATGAGGATCGACACCAAGGCTGCCGTTGATCGCGATCTCAAGATGATCGCCGGCAGAGATGATTGGTCCCCGATCTTCGTGGCTGAGGTGCTGCAGGGACTCGACGCCGACATTCTATCCGTACCGTTATGTTCGCTTGTTCGCGAGTGTCACGAACAGCGGTTGCCTGAGCGGCAGATGGCCCGTCTTATATCGTATCTGATCTTTTCGCACGTCTATGACCACAATTCGCTGATCTCGCGGATCATCAACGAAAGCAGCGAGAAAGAGGTGCTCATCGCGTGCCTTAGGCTCGTTCAGGACGATTCGGTTCTCGCACGGGTGCGTGAACTTGCCAAAGATGAACGATGGGAGGTGCGGCTGCAGGTCGTTCTTACACTCGGCCGGCTTGGACATGCCGAGGACACTGAGCTGCTTATAAATGCCCTGGAAGACCCCGATTGGTGGGTCCGCTATCGTGCGGCGAGCGCACTGATAAACATGCCGGATGTAAGCCGGAAACAGATCGATCGCTTAAGCCGGACCCTTCCGAACGAATTTGCTCGGGACATCCTAAACCAGGTAAAAGCCGAGATGGAACTATCATGCCTCAAGCCGAGTTCGCTGGCCTTGTCCAGATAATACAGTGGTTCTTTTTGAGCTACTTCATCGCACTGAACGGCACATATCTTGTGCTGACGGCGATCTCGCTGGCGGTTCTTCCACGGTTCATTCGGAAACAGACGATCCATAAACTGCCCCGCCATCAGAGCGGTTTTGAGCCCCCGATCTCGCTTGTAGTTACCGCATTTAACGAAGAAGCGGTGATAATCCCGACTGTAAAGGCATTGCTCCAGATCGAGTATCACGAGTATGAGATCCTTGTGATAAATGATGGATCCAACGACCGCACGCTTGACGTTCTTATCGATGAGTTTGACATGGTCGCCGTGCCGACCGCGTTCCGACGCCGGGTGGAGCACAAGCCGATACGGGCGGTTTATCAATCGCGAAAATATTCGGCGCTTCGCGTGATCGACAAGGAAAACGGAGGATGCAAGGCTGACGCCTCGAACGCGGGTGTCAACGGCGCCAGATACGGGCTCTTTATGCCGCTCGATGCAGACACGATCCTCAACCGTGACTGCCTTATATACATGATCCAGCCATTTCTGCTGAATCCGGACACGGTAGGTGTCGGCGGAAATGTCCGCATCTTGAACGGGTGCGGCGTAGAGGGAGGAAATCTGACTCGTGTTGGGCTGCCGAAAACGTGGCTTGGTTTGTATCAGGTGCTGGAATATTCGAGGGCATTTCTCACCAGCCGCGTCGGTTGGAATCAACTGGATTCTTTGCCTCTTATCTCGGGCGCGTTCGGCTTGTTCAACAAAGAGGCCGTTATCAAGGTCGGCGGCTATAGCCACACTTCTCTCGGAGAGGATATGGATCTCGTGCTCCGACTCCATCGACACTATCGTTTGAACGGAATTCCCTATCGCATCGACTTCGTTGCGGATCCTGTGTGCTGGACCGAAGCCCCCGAAACGTTCAGCGTTCTGAGAAAACAGAGGGTTCGCTGGCAGCGGGGCCTTTTCGACTGCCTGTTTGAGAACCGGAAGCTGCTCTTTCACCCAAAAAGCGGCGGCGTTGGCTGGCTGTCTTTCCCGTTCCTGCTCTTCCTCGAGGGTATAAGCCCGCTGATCGAGATCTTCGGAATGGCTTTCTTCATCGTATGCCTTTATTTCGATCTGGTAAGTTTCGGGGGGGCTCTCGCATTCTTGATATTGTCGCTCGGGGCCGGCTTTCTCCTTTCGATCGGCTCTATACTGATCGAAGAACTTTCGTTTCGAACATATCCTAAAACGAAAGATCTGCTTATCCTGGTTCTCGGTGCCTTTATCGAAAACTTCGGTTACCGCCAGCTTATGTCATTTTGGCGGCTTGAGGGAACCATTAAATGGATCCTTCGGACAAAATCGAGCTGGGGCACGATGACCCGCAGCGCCGCATGGTCAGATGGCGGCGAAAAAGCGGCCAGCCTCCCCAAGGCCTAAGCCCATCTCATAGGCGGTTTGCCGATCTCAGCAAATAGGCCTTCGTGTACACATGCTATGAGCACGCACATGTCCCGCGGCCACGGCTTTTTCCGTTGAACCGTTCCATTGAGATAGAATCGGGTTAATGGAACTTGCCGAAAAGCTTAAGAATCTGCCAACCGCAGCCGGTATCTATATTCATAAGAGTGCCGCGGGAAAGGTACTCTACGTCGGCAAGGCGAAGAACATCCGAAACCGTGTGCGGTCTTATTTTCAATCCCGTCGCAACCTCGATTGGAAGACACAGCAGCTTGTCAAGCAGATCGCCGATCTTGAGTTCATCGTTGTCGATAACGAGGTCGAGGCTCTTGTCCTTGAGTCAAATCTCATAAAGAAACACAAACCGCGTTTCAATGTGATGCTTAAGGACGATAAGCAATATCCGCACCTAAAGCTGACGAACGAGCCATTTCCAAAGGTTGTCATCACTCGACGCGTTGTTCGTGATGGGGGCAGTTACTACGGGCCTTTCCTGCCGGTCAACCTCGCTCGAAAGACGCTTAGCCTGATAAACAGGACCTTTCAACTTCGGACTTGTGACATTGACATCGACGGGCGGCTGCCGAGGCCCTGCCTGGAGTATCACCTCAAGCGTTGCCTGGGCCCGTGCGTAAAAGGGCTTTGCACCAAGGAGGAATATCAGGAAGCCGCTCGCGACGTAAAAACGCTGCTAGAAGGAAAGAATAAAGAACTAGCGGCCGATCTGGAACGGCGAATGTGGAAATACGCCGAAGAGGACAAGTTTGAACTTGCGGCAAAGTTTCGCGATCTGCACCGCACCGTCCTTCAGCTTTCGGATCAGCAGAAGATGGCAACAACGGCCGAACGGGATGTGGACATATTCGGCTTCTATCGCGAAGGTCCGCGGCTAGCGTTGCAACTTTTTACGATGCGCGAGGGGCGTATCGTCGGTCGGCGTGAGTTTTTTTGGGAGGATCTGCCGGACGACGATGGGTTTGGACCGTCGGAGTTCCTTGGCGACGTCTTAACGCAATACTATTCCACCGATTATGTTCCTCTTGAGATCCACGTACCGCTCGATTTTGACGACAGGCCTACCCTGGCACAACTTCTGACCGAACGTCGTGGGCGGCGGGTCCGCATATTGGACCCGAAACGCGGCAAGAAACGAGAACTGGTCGCTCTGGTCGAGACGAACGCAAAGGTCGCCTTCGAACAGCGGTTCCGCGTTCTGAAACCGGATGCGGAAAAGGTGCTCGGAGAGCTGCAGGAGATATTGGAACTCTCTTATTTCCCGGAGCGGATCGAGTCATTCGACATATCGAATATATCAGGCTCGGAAAACGTCGCAGGTATTGTGGTCTTTGAAAATGCCAAGCCGGCGCGGGCTCTCTATCGGCGGTTTATCATTAAAGAAGTAGAAGGAGCTAACGACTTCGCCTCTATGCACGAGGCGGTCTATCGGCGATACAGACGGATCCTGGACGAGGGCGGCCGGCTGCCCGAACTGATATTTATCGACGGCGGAAAAGGACAGCTCTCGGCCGCCGCTGCGGCTATGAGCGAGCTGGACCTGGAACAGATAATGCTTGTTGGACTGGTCAAGCCGCCCAAACGCCACAATGAGATATCACACCTGCTGGTCAAAGGCCGTGAGGACAAGCCGATCAGGTTCGACCGCAATTCCATGGCTTTTCGGCTGATATTGCAAATACGCGAGGAGACGCACAAGACCGCGGTCGAGTTTCATCGAAAACGCCGTGAGAAACGCGATTTCACATCGGAACTCTCCGCAATTCCGGGTATCGGCGAAAAGCGAAAACTAAAGCTTCTGAAAAATTTTGGCTCGATAGAACGTGTGGCAAAAGCCTCACTCGTAGAGCTGCGGCCATTTGTCGGCCCGATCGCGGCAGCCGCTATCGTTGAGCATTTCGAGAATCAACGGAAACAGGCCACTCCCGCCTAGGCCTTACGGCTCGTCACATTCGTCCCGTACGCGAGTAAAGAGCTTGCGGAATTCTTTGTCTAATTCGGCTTGCTCTGCAGCAAAGGCCGGACCATCGCGCATCTCTGCGTTCGCACAGTTCCACCAACCGAAAGCCATCGTTTCTACCAAAGCAAATTTGAGACGGTCTGGCGACTGATACTCCTCGTCAAATCGACGCTGGAGCCGCGCGGGGTCGGCGTTCCGGCTTTGCGACTCAAGGTTCACTTCCCTCCAAACCTTCAGAAGGGCGTCACCGCCTTGTGCGATCGGCCCGGCGTATTTTGACTTGCATGCCTCGGCGGCCGGGTAGTCGGCGAGCACGGCGGGCTTTGTGTACGCGATCATTGTAGTGCGACGAAGCCGATGATCTTGTTCCAGGGCCTCAAGCCTGTTCCGCCGCACAGATCGCCAGTAGGGTGTGTCAACTATATCCAGCTTTTCTATCGCGGCCCTAGCTTCGATGTAGCTTCGGTCCAGAGCCTCAATATCCAGCCTTTCGATCTCGTCATAGGTCCACACCGTGGCCCAGCCCTCCAGGTCCGGGCCAAAGGGCGATATCAGCGTCATCGTATCGCGCAGTTTCGCTTCGCTATACTTGCGGGAATCATAGGTCCCGGTAAATGTGCAGAGCTCCCCTTCCCAGCGAAACGTGGCATTCTGCGCAAATACGTTTCCGACAAAGATCAACACTACAAAAAACCATAACTTGCTCATAATTATCTACCCCATTCAACTCGGAAATAGGCGTCAATTCCGCTCTCGATAGAGTCCGATCCCGGATGCTCGGAAAGAAACGCGGTCGGTCGGATCTTACGGCCGTCACGATCCATTGTATAAAAAATAGTAAACCGGCGTAACTTAAGTCAATCTAGATATTTAAGCAGTTCCACATTGTTGAAATTATCCATTTTTTTCTATCGAAAATCCGATTTTTTGAATTGGCACAAGATGAACGGTTCATTCCCAACAATAAACGGCCGATATTTGCACATCAATAGCATTTTGAGGGGCGTGGAACATCATTTGCTATAAGCGGCGGCAGAGGCCTCACTTAACTCTTTTGTAACGCAAGAACAAGCGGGAAGGTCGGTCATTTTCAAACGTGATCGAGCGGAAAAAATAACTTATTCCAGACATTGGAGGTTCCCAAGTATGTGTAAGAAACACAAAGAGTTGCTGAGAATGGTCGCGTTCTGTGGAACTGCGATCATTTTCTTTTTCGTTGCATCCAACGCCCAAGTGATAACCAGTTCGATCACCGGCCGCGTAGTTGATGGACAAGGCAATGTTGTACCGGGTGCGAAGGTGGTGGTCACCAACCGCGCCACAGGTGCAGAACGAACAGTTGTCACGAACAGTTCCGGTGATTACGTCGTGACAAACCTTCCCCCGGGCCGCTACGACGTTACCGCTGAGGCCGCGACCTTTAGCCGGGCACTTATCGAAGACGTTGAGATAAACGTCGGCGGCCGCCAAAACGTAAATTTCTCGCTCCAGCCGGGAAATATCGAAGAAACGGTGACGATCACCAGCACTCCCCCGCTTGTTGAAACGACCCGTTCGGAGCTTGATACATCGATCAGTCCCAGAGAGATCGAAAATCTCCCCCTACTCAACCGTACCTTCGCAGGACTTTCGGTCATTGCTCCGGAAGCGCGTCCTGTAGGAACGTTCGACCCGACAAAGACCAGGGTCGGTACGATCGCATTCAACGGCGGTGACGGCCGACAGGTGAACGTAAACGTGGACGGCGGCGACAACAAGGATAATGTCGTAGGGAGCCTTCTGCAGAATTTCTCATACGAGTCGATCCAGGAATTTCAGGTTGGCCAGCATCAATGGACGGCCGACCAGGGCAGATCAGTCGGCGGGGTCGTCAACGTCATTACGAAAAGCGGAGGCAACCAGGTCAGAGGGTCATTTTTCGCGAATTTCCGCGACAACGCGATCCAAAGACGAGATTTCTTTGATAAGCTAGCGAACCGCGACAATCCCGAGTTTCAACGGCAGGAGTTCGGTGGGAGCATTGGCGGGCCGATAGGGAGAGACAGGGCATTTTTCTTCTTTGCCCTCGAACGTTTTCGCGAACGCCAGAACGTCCCGATCTTCCCGAGCGCCGTTGCCGATCTACAGCTGATACCGGGTGTCCAATTCGTATCGGAGATCCCCACGCCGTATGACGACACACTTCTTTCTGCGAAGATCGACCACCGGCTTAACTCAAAGCAATCCATGTTCTACCGCTTTTCGTTCCAGGACAACTCCTCGCCCAATGACCAGGTAGCGAACCCGGCCCGGACAGACCTCAGCGGCGGAAACAGGACCACCAACCGGCTTTACAGTTTTGTCGTAAACCATACGTATAACATCCGGCCAACGGTCCTGAACCAGTTCATCTTCCATTTTCAAGACTTTGTCAACGAGATACTTCCCAACGCCGAGGGGCTTACACTCAGTTTCCCGGGCGGCATCTCCATCGGCCAGAATGCCAATACGCCCCAATCAACGAAAGAACGGAAATTCCAGTTTCGTAATGATCTCTCGTGGATAAAGGGAAACCACACGATGAAGTACGGCGTAAACTATATCCATACGATCCTCGATGGATATTTTTATTTCGGTACGCGGGGATACAGCCTTACGTTCCGATTCACACCTTCCCAGATCGTGGCGGACGGAGGATTTAACCGGGACGACCTGCTCCAGTCATTGACCTATAACGACGGCGCCAGTTCGCACTATCAGGTAGTGGACCAGCTCGCTTTTTACGTACAGGACGACTGGAAGGTGACGCGCAGGCTCACATTGAACCTGGGTCTCCGGTGGGATGCGAATATCGGCAATCTGCCTACGCAGGACCGCAACCGGACAATGATCATCCTATCCGGGGTGAACCACCCGCTGGCGCAGGCTCTAACCGGCGATCAGGAGAAACTGAGAAGGACAACGCCGAGCTGGACGGAGTTCCAGCCGCGCGTCGGCTTTGCCTATGACCCGACCGGCGAGGGCCGGACCGTGATCCGCGGCGGCTACGGTATCTTCTACGACCAGATCTTCCAAAACCTCTCGCTGTTCTCCGACGTGCAGTCGCAGCCGGAGGTCTTTCAATCGGCTATCAACTGGCAGCGGCCCCATCCCGACCTAACGACCTTCCGTTACGGCACTTCTGCCTTGCCGCAGGTTCCGCCGGGTTTCTCTTACGCGAATCTGGCAGTCGGTTCGGTAGGCCGCATCAATGATCCGGATGCGACCGAGCCGTATGTCCAGAAATGGTCGATAGGCGTTCAGCATGAATTCTCTCGTAACTGGTCTATCTCAAGCGATTATGTTCACACGCTGGGACTTAACGAGCCGAGATTCCTGAACATCAATCCGCTGATCTCCCGGACCTGTAACGCGCTGTATGGCGGTGATCCGAATTCGCCTCAGTGTCCTCGAGGTACAGCAACTCGGGTGCTTGATACGGCTTTTTTGGCGGCAAATCTGCCGGCAAACCGGCTGAACCAGATCAATATGTTCGCAACGAACAACCGTTCGCTGTTCGACAGCTGGGCAACTACGCTGAAGTATCGATCCGGCAGGTGGCTGTTTAACGCAAGCTATGTGCTTTCGAGCTCGAGGTCATGGGGAGGCCAGCCGACCGCTTCTTATTCGGGGAACGGTATAGCTATTACTCCTGATGCCCAATTTGCAGATGGCGAGTTTGGCCCGACGCGAATGGACGAACGGCACAGAATAGTCCTGAACGGTGTTTTCAATCTTCCATGGAACGTCCAGGTCTCGCCGATCATGCAGTTCGCCACCGCACGTCCTTACTCCGCAACCGCTGGGTTCGACGTAGATGGTGACGGCCTGACGACTATCGACAGACTCTGTGCAGGCGTGTCCCCGGCAGCGGTGTTTGCTGTCAGAGGCAATCTCGCTAATGTACAGGCGTTAAATCCGTTTGGGTGCCAACAGGCCAGAATAAACAGCATCAGGAAAGGCTTTGTCCTGAATGGATCAAGTGTCGAAGAAAGAAGCGGTAATTTCTTTAACTTTGATCTGCGGATCGCCAAAACTTTCCGGTTTGCGGAAAGGTATGGCCTTTCGGGTTACCTGGATCTCTATAACCTGTTCAATCACGAGAACCTCTCATATGCCTCGCGTATAGGTTTGAGTTCGCCGGCTAGTACGAACAACTTCCTGCTCCCGCAATCGCTGTTCGGACCCGGATTTGGGCCGCCTGTGGGCCGTCCATTGACCGCACAGCTTGGCTTCAGGTTCACGTTCTAAGTGATAACCCAAGCGACGAAAGGAGGTGTTCACGGGAACGCCTCCTTTTTTCATGTTTTGACAATCAATATTCGATCAGATCGCGAGCCTTCAACGAGACGACGGGTTCAGGAAAAAAGGAATCGGAACTTCATTTCTTACCTGCATTGTCTTTTAGGACGTTGTTGATCAGATAGTCGTAGAAGTATTCCGCGGCCATCTTGTGAGGCATTATTATGTCCTTATGGCCCGTTCCCGCAAGCAGTTCGAAGTCCTTTTCAAGAAGGGCCGTCAGGAACACCCGCCCCTTGAAGTCGTGCCGCTGGAGCGTCTCGTAAAGTTGAAGCGAGAACGCACTTTCCGGCACCGTGCTGATGATGCAGCTGGCGGACTTAAATGGGAGATGTTCGAGCAGGTCGGGGTCCTCGATGTCACCGTAAACAATGGATTTGTCGCGTGACCGCAGATCTCTTACGACCTGAGGGTCAAAATCCACCCCCAAATATCTGATGTCATCGTGAATGGTACAAAACAATTTGGTCAGAAAAACAGCGTAATCAAAAAAATGCGGACGCAGCCTTTTGATTTTTTAAAATATAAACAATACTGTTAATATCATCGACAAAGGAACTTGCTGCGTTTGGAATTAAGTACAACAAAATCTGCCTCTCAAATTACGTTGGAATATACGGTTTTAGTCCTCGTGATCGTCGGGCTTTTGTTTTCCAATGCCGAAGGCGTAAACCTACAGCCTTTTTCGGATAATACGGCATGTGATGGCCAATCAAGCGGTGCTTTTCTTAATTCAGGCTCCGACGAATACAACCCAGCGATCCAGCAGTTCGGAACGGACCAAAATCCTTCTTCGCAACATAGAAAAGAACTGTGCCATATAATCAGTCCGTCTTTTGAGGGCACGAAACCATACACAAATCATACTTCAAACAAAGATGGTTGCTTCGCAAGTAACAGCCTGTGCTCTGCTAGCGATGCTTCATCAATCGCTCAAGGGCGCGCTCCTCCTCGTTTCAACACATAAAAACAATTCCATTTTCGTCGTTAGGGGATTCGGATACTTTTTAGATCCATCCAATTATTGCGGCAATAGAACATGAAGGTGTGTACCATCGTCTCCCTTGGGGACGATTTGGGGGAAGCATATGAACCAAGAAAAAAGGGTTCGAATTGGCAGAAATACCAAAGCTATTTTTTGGTTGGCAGGTGTCGTTGGAGTACTCGGAATTTTGATCTATTTCGAACAGATCGCAATACTATATATTCTTTCGACCTTGGCAATGATAGTTTTTTTGTTAATAGTTGCTTATGCCGATTTGGAAGATGTCGAGATGGAGGCCGACAAATCAACGAAACATGTGAAAGATAGTAGTGAAAAAATAGATGATAAATCTAAAGAGCAAGAATCAGCGAATCGAATTGCCGTGAGTGAGTTTAACGTCTCAGATAGAGACCACGAGATGTAAATTTTTCATAGTCGTCATACGCGCAGATGTCCATTGACATTGAGCCCCAACTGGTAGTCAAAATTATCGGTGGTTTAAGCTGTACGAAGATTATGCCATCGTCAGAGGTTGTGTAGGACGGTCTTTTGATCAATTGGTATATGAAAAAGTCCGACTTCAACATTATCGTAAAACCTCACGTCAAAAGGAAGTTCGAACAACTAAACAGCGAAGATAGTTACGAGTATTTAACCGGGCTAGATCAGGCGATTAAATCAGGCTATAGATATTTCCATCAAAGATTGAACAATTTTCATTTCGCTGACTTCCTTTGACTAACTTTCGACTTTCAAAACCTTCTGTCGGTAATTCTACTTATCGCGAGGTTTTATGAGTTTTGATATAGTATTTGTACTCGTACTTATTTTGTGAGTTTCGGCAAGAGTTCTTATGGTACGTATCTTTACCCTTGCAGTAATACTCTTCTGCCTTTGTTGTTCCAAAGGTGAGGGGATTCATCTCGTACCTTTTGTGTCTGAAACTGATACCTTCAGCGTAGGTAACACCATTGAAAGTCGAGATAATAACTCCAGGAGTTCACTTAGATCGATCCTGTCAACTGAACCGCCTTCCAAATTGCCTTCTTACAAAAAAGGTCAGATCGATCCCAGCGACGAACCGTACTTTATCCGGGTAAAACCATTTGTCGCCGCCCATAGACTCGGACGGATACTGAATAGTACATCCAGTGATCCTGCATTTTTCAAAAGCGTTAAATCCAACCTTTCTGATCGCTCACCCCCTGTCTGCCTAGCGTAGCAAATTGTGTCTCACGCCATCAGATGTTTGTATTCACAAAACCCACAGTAGATCAGGACGACGTTAAACCGTCGATATGAGGTAGGACCCTATGCAGACCGAAACAATTGACAACATCCATAACACGGTAAATCCCAGTCGAATGGATCATTTGCATGATCGAGTCATTGATTATGTTCGTGACGATTATCCAACATTAAACGCTGCCTTAAACGTTGAGGAGGCATTACAAGTAATTCGAAATCAGGGTATCGGTGAGCGAATAATCTATTTTTATATTATTGATGACGACAAGAAACTGTTGGGGATAGTGCCCACCAGACGTCTTCTGACATCGATGCCTAATGTCTATTTAAGGGACATTATGAATACTGACATCATTTCAGTACCGCATACAGCGGAGATAATGGACATATGCGAGAAGTTTGTAATGCATAAGCTACTTGCATTCCCGGTACTCGATGATGAAGGGCGTATGCTGGGGGTCGTAGATGTTGGAATGTTCACAGAAGAAACTCTTGGTTATGTTGAACACAAACACGCAGAGGATCTCTTCCAGCTTATCGGTTTCGGGATCACACAACTACGTGGCAAATCGGCCTTCGGAACATTTCGTTTCAGGTTTCCATGGCTGCTTGCCACAATGACGAGCGGTACAATATGCGCTCTTCTCACAGGTCTGTACGAGACAACCCTCGCAAATGCTATCGTTCTTGCATTTTTCATCACACTGGTCCTCGCACTTGGAGAAAGTGTCAGCATTCAGTCAATGACGGTTGCTCTGCAAAAACTCCATGTCGGCAACCCATCCTTTAAAAGATTTATGGGATGGCTGCGGCAAGAAGGACTGGCAACATTTTTGCTTGGAGCCGCCTGCGGAACCATTATTGGACTGGTCGCTTATTTTTGGAGAGGTGAGCCAGTAGCGGCATTGGTGATAGGAGTAAGCATTGTACTTTCAGTATTTGCCGCCGGATTGATCGGGCTGACGATCCCGACAGTTCTGCACGCAATCCATGAAGATTCGAAGATAGCAGCCGGGCCAATCACGTTAGCGATCACTGACATTCTTACGCTGGTTTTTTATTTCAACATTGCGGTACTTATCTTCGGAACGCTCAATTGAACCAAGATGAAATAGATTATCCTGAGGTGTGCCTTGCCATAGGACTGGAAAATATACCTATTTTCCCATATATCTGTATTGCAATTTGCCCGATTTACAGTAATAATGATGCCGCGGGTCAGATCATAAATAATCGGAGGAAACCAGATGAGATCGGTTCTGGGCTTGGGTATATTGATGTTCGCCCTCTCGTTCTGCAATCTGGGCGAACGGATGCAGCAGCTGCAGGGAACAGACGACGCAAAAACGGATGGGACCGGAACGACGAAGGACAACGGTTCGGGCGATGTGGAAGAAGCCGAGATGACGGCCGCCCAAAAGGCGATAGCGGACGGCGGCTCGACGGTCGAATGGGAAGGCCAGGGCATATCGTGGCAACTGCCCTCAGGCTGGCCGAAAATGGACGTGAGGAAAGAATCGTTCAATTACGGCTCGCCGGCGAGCGGTTTTCTGATCGGGACCATCTCCTCGATGTCCCCGGATTTCCCCTCCGAGACTAGTCTGAAAGCGACCTACGAGAGTTCGCTTGAACAGCTAAGGCAGGGTAAATATGAGAGCGCCCGATGGCTGGAGATAGACGGCGTCAAGGGCGTCGAGTTTGTCGAGGCCGTCCCGGAGGACAAGGACGGCATCCGCAGATTTCAGTGGATAGCTTTTCGCAACTTCCAGGGGCAGAACCAGCAGTTGAACATCATGCTCTCGACAAAGCAGTCAAACTTTGAAAAGCAGCGCGATACCTTTGCCGCGATAATGTATTCGATGAAGATCGCAAAGGGATGATGGCCGCCGTTCGGTACTGAGCAGCCTTTGTTAACTAGAAAAGCCCGGTTGAGTGCCGGGCTTTTTTGCGTTCGATTAGGGGCGGGCTATGCCGTCGCGGCTTTTTCGAATGCACGGTTTACAGCGGCCGTGTCCCAGTGTTCCCTAAAACTTGCCACCTTTCCGTCTGTAACGCGGAAAACATGCACCCAATCGGTCTCGTAGCTGCGGCCGGTCGACCGTGCAGTTGCCTTTGCTCTGCCGAGCACAACTATGCGGTCGCCTTCCGCAATGAACTCGCTGGGTTCGAAATGCGTTATGTCTTCAACTTCGTTCAAAGTTGTAAAAAACTCCGCGACCGACTCTTTCCCGCGTCGAGCCCCGCCGTGCGGAGCACCCTGGACCTCAGGAAGTGTCCATTCGATGTCGTCGGCAAAAAGTTCAAGCAGACCGGGGATGTCCCCATTGCCAAAACATTCATACCCTTTTCTTACAATTTCCAGATTTGATCGTTCGCTCATATGCACCTCCTCTTCCGATACCGCCATAGCGGCCGGATAAATAACGTGAGAGGAAATGAGTTGTTCTTGAGGAACTACAATATAGCGCCGTTTGAATGGAAAAGCCAGAAAATGTAATGCGGTCTCAACGTCCAAGAAGCCGTCGGTTCGGTGTATTCCACCACCGGGGCCGAGCCGCCCCATGCGTAAAATGCCCCCGCACCGGAATTCGTTACAAGCCTTGTCCCAAGACGATCCGGATGGTTGAATTCGACATATTCACCGCCGCTGCCGTTTGGAGTCACGGTCGCTAGCTGCGAACTGCCGAGATACGTGTAAGTCTTTGTCCAGGTGGGGGTATGCTCCGTGAACTCGGTATATTCGGCAAGCGTGGTACCACCGGTCGAGGCGTAGATCGTCCACTGGTTCGAGGCATAGTCGAGTGCCATCAGCCGGGCATTTGTCGAGCCGTAATGGAACGCCTGAACCGTGCTGTTGTCGCTCGCACGTTTTACAGCGTAAATACGGTTAGCGGCATCATACTCGAAAAGCAAAGGAGTGCCGTCTTCGGCAAAGCCCGTTGTCTGATTTCCAGCAGAATCGTATTGGAAACCCGAGGTGGTTATAATGTTTGTCAAAGACCATTTAACCAAGCAGTATTTTGAATCTATTTGTAAAACTCTAACAATCTTAAGTACTTAGATTTCTTATCAAAACCAACAACGAAATTCCAGTCTTGATCAATTTTTAGTCTATCTTTCTTCTGCCAGACAACTTTTCCGGTTTTAACGTCTAAGATAGCAACGCCGTCCCTTTCAGAGCCGACAAATAAGTTTTTCCTATCCGGGCTAAACACTAAATAATATGCCCACCATTTCAACTTCGCTGACCAAACAAGTTCACCAGTCTCGACCCTCCACAGCTTTACGTTATTGCTAACGTCAGACGTCGCAACGAATTCTCCATCGACACTAAAAGATCCGCCCAATGTACGACTTTTGTGGCCCTTCAATGTCTTCAGAAGTTTTCCTGCGGAAGTGCTCCATATCTTAAAAGTAGCGTCTCGCGACCCACCGGAAAGCAGTTTGGTTCCGTCCAAGGAGAATTTCGTTATGTATGTTAGTGATTCGTGGGTTGCACTCGACGCACCAAATCTGTCTTCGGTGAGTTTTGTTATGAGGCTTCCATCTTCCGCATCCCAGAGATAAACATCACGGTAAAATGTGACTGCTAACATACTGCTATCACGATTGAATTCCGCAAATGTATTCGCACTCTTGCTTCCTGCCGTTAGGTTTGGATATAGGTCACTAATTGGTTTTCCATTCTGAGCATTCCATAGCGTCGCATGGTTTTGGGTAGCTTTGGTCAAAGTGTCGGAATTTTCAAAAGTTAATAATCGGGTCCCGTCCGGACTTAATCTGAGGGATTCTATCTGCCTTTCTTTCCGTGGAGAAAAATCAAGCAGTTTCTTGGGTAATGTGATGTCCCAAAGTTCCGCCTTACCATTAGAACAAGTTACGGCCCAAAACCTTCCGTCAAAACTGAAAGAGTTCGTACCAAATTTACGTCCCCCACAAACGGAAAACATAGAAACGGTTTTTCCGGTACTGGATTCAATGAACTCAATCTTGCCCTGGTACAGCTCATTCCAGCCCCAGTTCATCGAAAAAAAGCTTGATGTCGATTCTACTAGCAGTAAATAACCGCCATTAGGACTCAGCTTTGCCTCGGCAACTTTCTCTCGCTTCAAGCTCCATTTCAACGTGGATTCTTTTGGCCAATCTTGGCTAAAGGTCTCTAAGGGAATAATCAGGAAAATGAAACTCGCAAGTAAAAACAATCTCATCTGTTTAACCCCAAATATCGACCGCCAATCCATCCGGTAAAGCCGAGAGCGAGTGTCGTTCTGTACACGTCACCGACGCGATAACCACTACCAAAATAACGGTCAACTAACCTGCCGCGAACAGGTGCAGTCGCAGCTCTGAAAATTATCTTCAGGTCTGCGATGGTTCGTAACCTTCTCTCTCCAGGAGCTCCCCGAGCATTCTCATAGTCTATGTCGTGCTTATAACAGGCCTCATCAACTTTATCTACTGGTCTCTCTCCTGAAGTTGAACCGCCAGGGATTCCCCAGCCAGGAGCACAGAAATACCCATAAACTGGGAAGAATCCTTCCCACCACTTTCTGGTCCCGAAACGTTTGAAAGAATCAAGAACGTAACCTAATCCCTTCTTAAAACCACTCCACGCCCCAGAGAAAGGCCTTCCTCTCATAAACCCTTCCATAAATCCTTTTCTGATTGAATCTTCGATCACGCCGACAAGGGCACCCACGAATGCTCGCCCAATAATCTTCGCAAAACGCTTGAACTTTCCTTGGAAAAGTGTGCCGGAAATTTCAAGGACTACCCCGATTCGGGATGCATAACTCGCTCCGGTCAACACCCAAGAGGCTGCTGCTAACCAGCTTGGCGCAGTTATAGTTGGTGCGAACAGACTCATAGAGGCGACAAGACTCATCCCCATGGTTACAACGGCGGCCAATACTGTTAGAGCAACTACCACAACGATGTTACTAAGAACGCGGTTTATAGCTTTTCCGATGGCACTAAATACCTTGCCGATTCCCTTGAAGAGCTTCCCGATCCAGGAAAGGCCTTCGGAATCGATATAGTTTATTGGATCGTTTCCGCAGTAGTTATAAAGGTTTAGTGTCTGTGGGTGATGTAAATCAACTGCCTGCATCCCGATGGGATCTACCTGTGTAAAGCGCGACTGGCCCTGGGAGTAGGTTCGGTTTACTGCATAATCCAGCCCGGTCGAGGCGCTTCGATCATACGAAGTAAACACCTGATTGCTAAAGCCGGTACCCTCGGCTCCGAGGGCCGTCCCAAATGGCAGCGTCGATTGCTGGTAATACGTCCCCGCACCGGGATTCGACACCAGCCGTGTTCCCAAACGGTCTGGATGATGAAACTCTATTATCTCCGTTCCAGAGACGTTGGTTGCCGTCGAAAGCAACCGCCCGCCGGCATAAACATACGATCTCGAATACTCAGGATCGCTCGAAGCCGTCGCCTCCGTGTATTCCACCACCGGGGCCGAGCCGCCCCAGGCATAATATGTCCGATGCGTCGAGGTCTCTGTCACCAGCCTTTCTCTTGACGCCCCATAGGTATAAGTCTCAAGCACATTATTCGAGTCGTCCTTTATCTTTACCAGCCGTCCCGCAGCATCCTTTCAAGACCGCCGACCCGTTTGAACCGTTCGATGCGGTTTTGTTGCCTTAGGATAGCCCCGATGCGGGCTTTATGGCAAGAAAATTCGGTCGCGGGCAGGAGCTGGCGGGTGTCAGACGGCCGTTTGAGGCTGAAATATTGTGAAAAGCCTATAAATACAGGTTTTTGGCGGGATTTCGGCGGCGAGATCGGCGTTGGAAATCGCGATTTCCAGCCTGGCAATGCCTTTGGATAGCGTGGAAATGTCGTGGGACAGCGTGGAAATGCCTTCGGTCAGCGTACAAATGCCTTCGGTCAGCGTAGAAATGCCGTGGGATAGCGTGGAAATGACTTCGGTCAGCGTACTTTTGCCTTTAGGCACGCTGCCTTTGCTACGGAATCGGGCATGACACCTCCTATGATGAATTTCTACTCCACAGGCAGGGTTTTCACTCTGCCAATTCAA
>CALMAH010000044.1 GCA_937859595.1 uncultured Acidobacteriota bacterium
TCCTAATTTATCTGCCTGCCTGGCGGGCCAAAAAAAAGCAGCGGAAAACCCGGCGTTGCGATTGCCCCGGTAAGGGAAAAACCCCGCCACCCGCGTCCCCGCCGTTCCCACTCGTAGAACTGCCTGGAAATCGCCCCTTCTCTTTCCTCGGGTAAGTCCCGGTTTCGGAGGATCAGTGAATCGTTCATTGTTCTGGTCCTGTCTTAGGCGTGCTGGAAAAATTCTCGCATTACAGGTTTTCGTTCTGCGTCGGGCAAAGCCCTCATTGTTGTTGCAGATATCAAGGAGTCCACAACTTCGAGAACCGCCGAATGGGTTGCCGTCTGAAACATCGTCACAGTATCGACACGATAATATGTCCATGGCTTGACCATTGCTCTGGCAATGGACGAAAGGACCGGAAATGGCGAGAACAAGGATACAAGGCAGCCATCAGGCGGCTGAAGCAGCCACCAGGAAACAAAAAAGCCCGTTCCGAACGGAGCGCCGCAGATGGCGAAATAGAAGTCCTTTTTACAATTTACCCGAAGATAATCACGTTTCGCCGAAAGGAAGTGACCTTCCTTAAACTGAACTTTTCCTATTATCGAATCGGGGATCTGGCGTGCCTTTATGGCTTGGGTTACTGATTCGTAAAACTTCTGCGGTGAATACTGAAAATTTTCAATCAGCGTGCTCCAATGTGAAATAACTTCCGTTGTCGATGACATATCTTTTCTCCTGTGGTGTGGAAATGTATAAAGCCGGGGAAAAACTCGCTACTTCCAAGGATAAAGAAATCTGTCGTTGTTGGAACCTCTACAATTTTAATCTGAAATCAACTATAGGTGATATGAATGTGGGAATATTACGCCCCAAGACAGAGCCTGTCAAGTGATGATAAAGCGGATCAAAATGCCGGCATCGAAACGATAAGGTTGCAATTTATGTTGGTCGTCCGCTCGGCACAATCGACGGTCGATCCATCATACGAAATTCGACACTTTTGTCGAATTTTTCACACTGTTTTCTCTTGACAAAGATTGTTACGATGCAAAGAGAAAAAAACTAACCCCAAACCAAAATGAAAAACGATCCATTAAACAAAAATAATATCAGGCAATACAGAAAGCGGGTCGGTCTCGAACAAAAACAGGTCGCTTTCCTATTGAATCAAACATCGACGAACGGGATCTCCCGATATGAAATAGGAGCAATCCGACCGAATCTTGAGACCGCCCTAAAACTGGAAGTGATTTATCAGGTTCCTGTCAGACTTATCTATCATAAACTGTTTGAACACTGTCAGGCCGAGATCACCGAACGAAAACGGAAACAGCCGCAATTACTGCCCGATCCCTATTGGTCTCTGAATAGCACTGAACAACTAAAAAACGAAGAGTTCTGTTTTTACGGAGATCTCTTAAAAGACCGGATCCCAAACGAACTGGAGATTATGACAGCCAATAAACATGTCATAAATCTGGTGAAGACGATTACTATGCATAAAGAACATATGAACACTTTCGGAAATAATTAAAAAGTGATTTAAGATGACCCCCAAATCGCCAATTATCCTTGGGATCGATACAGGTACACGACAGATTGGAGTAACGGTCTTTCAGGGATGGGAACTTGTATTCTACGGAATAAAAACTATAACGGACAAAAACGATGATCTGACGCTGGCGCGAATGCGGCGGATCATAGGAGGACTCATACGTGAGTATGATGTGACGTATGTTGCCATGGAAAAGATCATCTTTGTTCAGCAGCACCGCTCCTTTGGAAAAAGGGTCTTTGACGAGATTCGAGATTTCCTAAAGAAGCTGCGCATTCCATACTCAGAATACAATCCAAAAACGGTCCGCCAATCGATCTGTCAAAACGAAAAACCAACAAAGGCAAATTCCGCCCGCGTACTTACCGAGATATATCCAGAACTCGGGCGCTATTTCAATGCACCAAGGACCTGGCAGAAACGATATTACGCTTTATTGCTGGATGCGGTAGCCGTCGGCTATGTCTGTGTCGAAGAGAATCAGCCTAAAGATGCTCCATTGCCTTCATTGAATAGAGAGAGTTAGCAATGACAAGCAGGCAGCTTAATGAGAATAAACATCCTGCAATCGAACAAATCTATCCTGATTATTCGAGAAAGGAGCTGGCTGAGGCTGAAGATACGGTAAAGCGTTATGTCAATTTGGTTTGGCGTATCTATAAGCGTCTCAGGAGCGAACGCTCCAAAAATTTGACGAAGGAGGTTTTAAACGCTAGGTTTAAACGTCCCCGCTTTTAACTCGAAAACATTCCTTTTATATGTCCGACAAAGGTTATTTTTCCTATGTTCGCGTTTCCACACAGCGACAGGGGAATACGGGTACTTCGCTCTCCGAACAACAAGCCGCGATCGAGCGCTATGCCCAGAGATTCAATCTACGCATAATACGGCAATATGAGGAGCGGGAAACTGCCGCAAAGATCGGCCGACCTGTGTTTTTGGACATGTTAAAGGCTTTAAAAAGCCATAAAGCCCGGGGGCTCATCATTCACAAGATCGATCGGAGCGCCAGAAATCTAAAAGATTGGGCGGATCTTGGTTCCTTGATCGATGCCGGAATAGAGGTGCATTTTGCAAACGAAAGTCTTGATCTGAACTCCCGCGGTGGGAGGCTTAGTGCGGACATACAGGCGGTCGTGGCTGCCGATTATATCCGCAATCTTCGGGAGGAAACAAGGAAAGGTATATACGGCCGGCTCCGCCAGGGATTATACCCATTTCCCGCAAGGGTCGGCTATCTTGACACTGGCAAGGGTAATCCGAAAAGACTGGATCCAATTCAGGCCCCGCTCGTGCGGAAAGCCTTCGAACTCTACGCCTCGGGAGAATATGGTCTCAACATGCTGGTAGAAAAGATGTATGATGCCGGTCTGAGAAACAAGAACGGCAATAAGATCAGTCGAAACGGATTGGTCTGCATTCTCAAAAACCCCTTCTATATAGGGGTGATCAGGATTGCTACAGTTGGTGAACTCTTCGTCGGTCTACACCGGCCGATCATTTCGAAATCCCTTTTTGATGAAGTCCAGAACGTGTTTGCCGGAAAGCGTTCCCCTAAGAAGAACAAGCACTTCTTTATCTTTAGACGAATTTTGGAATGCAAAAAATGCGGAAAGCTGCTTATCGCGGAGAAGCAAAGAGGTCATACTTACTACCGCTGCCAGGCAAAGGCCTGTCCGCAAAAAACCATTCGGCAGGAATTGGTCGATCAGCAAATTCTTGAGATATTTAGGAAACTTCAGCTAACAAGGCAGGAATTCCAGCTTCTCCGGACTGAAGCTATTAAATTTCAGAAAGACGAGCCGAGACGGATCGAAGCCGCAAGAAAACAACTGCTGATGGAACTTGCTCAGACAGAAGACCGGTTGGCAAAGCTCGCGGATGCTTATATTGACGGCATATTTTCAAAGGAGACCTACACCACTAAACAGAATCAGTTGACGTTGAAAAAACAAGAGATCAGGGAGAAACTTAGTTTCCTGAAAGACACCAGTCACGAATTTCTCGCTGAGTTTCACGACTTTCTCGAACTGCTAAAAACCGCATATCTATGCTTTAAACTCGGAACACCGGAGGAAAAACGCGAGATGGTTCAAATCACGTTCTCGAATTGCTCGGTTGACGGAAAATCCCTCTCAATTAAGCTAAAAAAACCATTCCAGACAGTCCTTGAACGCGAGACTGTCCCCACTGGTAGCCCGACTCTAGCAACCACTCGAACTTTTTCACCACCTTTGATGAAATTGTACAAAAAGTTATCTAGGTTTTTTGAGGATCAGGCCAATGCAAAAAGACTCACCGAAGGCGGTTCTGAGTTGCCTTTGGCACCGTAAGAATGAAAAAATCTAAATCCAAACATTTTCAGCTTATAAGTTACGGCCAATTCGCGGTAGTGTGAAAAATTCTACAAAAGTGTTGAAGCGTAAACATAAGACTTACTTGCAGCAAGGCGCTTATTTAAGGAAAAAAAATCCCGCAAGTGTGAAAATTTAGTGGAAGGCTCCGAAAGGGCCAATGTTGATATTGCCAGCACGCGGCGACTCACTCAAAGGGATTCAGTATACTCGTTCCAATCGATCGCGGGAACAGTAGCTTTCGCTTGCAATAGTGTAAGTAATGACAAAAAGAAATTTATTAAAGCTGTTTCCTCGGTGCTGATTGTGGCAGCGGTTTTGGCTCCTTCATAGTTCACTTTGAAGGTGCCATGAATTAGCGCGCACCCCAAATTGATCTGCTGCAACGTGTTTAACTCTCCGAGAGCTGATTTGAAAGATTCACCAAATGGCGGAGACCAACTGCTCTGCAGGGTAAGAATTCCACCGAGTATTTCAAACGGCTTGACGGCTGGAAGCATACCAGAGGCTGAAGGTACTGGTGCGCTTGTTCTAAATAGCGTTCGGACCGATGCAATTTTCTTACCAGCATACGAAATGTGCTCACGATTCAATTCCTGCTTGACTTCAAATACTGCATATACTGATTCGGCAGGAATGTAGTGTTGACCATTCTTAGTGAATAGAAACGGGCAATATTGCCTATCATAAATCACTACGTCGATTTGATCACTAATTGCCCCCTTGCTGTCCATCACGAAGGCTTTGCCTACTTGGTAACGCGCGGGTAAATGAGTCCTCAGCATGCTTACCCAATCTATCTCTGTAGCATCGCCTTTGGTTCCGGGATGACTAAATGAGCGACTAGTTTTGAGTCTTGCTTTAAGCTCTTCTTGGAGCGCGAGAAAAAGTTGTTTCAAATTAACAGCAGGATTATTTTTTGTCATATTACCGTGAATAGTCTATGAATGAACTTCGTCTTTAAACGGGGTGGTAGGTTTGAGCTGCTTTGCGATAGCAAGAGCACGCTCGAAGGTGATTGGCTTATTTGGGAAGGCATCTAATAGGATTTGTGGTAAAAGTCGTTGGGCGATATCAGAGTAAGTGTAGCCATAATTGCCATTGCCGTTTGGCCCTGTGGCTTTTGCAAGCGCTGAAATTTGCTCACTCGTGAAACCCGCATCAGCTAGCGCGGATTCAAGAAGGACTTCCCGTTGATTAACATCAGGTCGCTTGAATTCAAAGAGATCCGCAGCTCGCCTCAACACAGCCGGATCGATAGCAGTAAGTCTATTTGTACACATAACCGCAATAGCGGGTATATTGCCGGTTGCAAAATTACTGAGCCCCCTGATAAGAGCGTTAACTCCGGCCCTATCTTCATGATGCATCTGTCCTAATTCACGCGATTGAGCAATTGCGTCAGCCTCATCAATGAGTAGGATCACCGCAGATCGATGTCTTCCACTTTTCGACGAGAATCCACGGGCTAATTCCGTAACTTCTGCAAAAGCGGCGGATATTAGTCGAGTCATTTCTCCTACGGCTCCTGTTCCGCGTGAGCCTAAACTCAATCGATAAAGCGTCACACTAATATTTTCATAGCGGGCAATCTGGTCCCCGAACGTTTCCGCGAGTTCAGTCTTGCCAGCACCTACATCACCAGTAAAGACAAATAGGGGAGAGCGCTCCCGGAATTTATCGATTAGGGTAATTGGTCCGCGATGATGCTGATCGCTCCACTTTTTTAGTAACTCGGGATTAAGCAGTATTCGTGCTTCCTTCTGAAGGCGTTGCTTAATCTCATCAAGTCCGATAAGGCGTTCATATCGCTTTTTGGCTTGCGGGTCAGGGAATTCGATTATTTCTTCAAAATTATTAGATGTGATAGATCTCATTATAACTTTAGTGTTAGTCTGGTAAAACTTGTGCCGTTACTACTGTAGATTTTATCTTGTGACCAGATGCCTGCCCCAACGATGGGCTCGGTACTGTGCCCACGTTTCACCGGTATCGAGTTTTCAATGCGTTCACGCTCTGCTTGCGTCAATAGCGACCATTTCGCGCTATGCCTCAGAAACGAATACCAGGAGGCACCCGAAACATCTGCTCCAATAGGTACTCGTCCCGCTCGATCATCTGTGTCCAGGGTCCCATCAGATAGAACCTTATAGTGAAGGGCCACCGTCCATCCGTCGTTGCGACGAAAGCCATAATCTACGGACTCAAGATAACCACCAGCTAGCAATTCGGTTAGTTCTTCTACGAAGTTACTGATCTGGTCATCACTAGGCTGTCCATAAAATAGCCGCATCTGTCTTAAATCCGCAGCGACTTTTGAAGCGAGATAACGAGCATGCGTACGTGTAAAACTTTCTGAATAGGTATAAGTTCTAGACATAAATTAAACTTTAAATGAAGGACCGAGCACCGATTTCCACATGTCAAGTGCCCGCTCTTGTGTTGTTGCATGATGGGCTTCCACCAAAGCGTCCAATGCATCGTGTGCGGCCTCTATGATTTCATCGCGCTCTGCAACTGAGTACCTATGAGCGACGTTATTTTTAGGGTTTACCGGGTCGAAGATTTCGATTACCCCAGAATCGGCCCGTGGCGGAAGTTCCGAACTTTTATAGTAATCAGTAAAATAGACTCGCTCTTTGAGACCAGTCTGGACTACATATAAGAAAAATGCTTCGAGCCCTGCAGGATAATCACTTGGATCTAACCCTTCTCGCACCAAATGAGCACAGATTAACTCAACCATGAACGACTTAAACCGGAACGAATCACTAGTGCGTTTTTTTAATCGCGCCCACCACTTCACCAGTCTGACGAATTGGGCGAAGTGAAAGGGATGGTCGTTCTTTCGTCTGCGAATAAATTCCAAGTGCAGACTAACACTGGTAAGTACCCGGTCACCCGTGTCCTTTGTGATAAGGAATCCGCGATTATCGGCCCCATCTTCATAGATTACCGGGACGACATCAACATCAAGACCGCTTCCGCTAAAAGAAATTGTGACACAATGCGTTTGCGGATTAATCTGGTCCCGGTTGAGATTTTTATAAGCCTCTCTAAGGCGTTCCGTCAGCCAATTGAGTAAATCTGATTCCTCCGTTGGGGCGTCCGCTGCCCGCACATAAACTGCCACGTCCATGTCGTTAACAGTCTTCAGCGCGGTACCCTTTCTGACACTTCCAGAGTGAAGCATCTTAACCAAAGAATAATCCGGATTTTCCGCGATGTGTTTATCTAGCCGTTCGCGAAGATTTCGGACCTGTTCGCGATAGTCCTTTACATGATCTTCTCGTAGGTTCACGGAGTCCTTGGCAAAAGCAGCTATATGGTTATGCGTTATATACGGTTCAGACATTTTTATATTATTTGCGTTGTACTTGATAATTTTTTCGATCGTTAATTTTCATGTCAATCGTTGTCATCTAACAGAAACGCTCCTTTTTTCAAAACTCTTTTCACAACTCCCTGTACTTGAAAATCCTCGGCGAGAATAATAGGGGAGTAGCTCTTGGTTGATTCAGGCTTGAGTATGTAATACCCATCTCCTTTGACTAATCTTTTGATAGTGGCTTCACCGTCAACCAGAGCGACTATGATCTCGCCTAGGTTGGCTGACGATCGTTGCTCTACGACCACAAGGTCGCCGTTTTCGATTTTTCCGCCTTCCACTTTTGCTTTGTTCATAGAGTCGCCCTTAACCCGTAGTAGAAAGTGTTTTGCGGACGCAGGAGTAAGATACTGAGCCGGCAGCTGAACCCACCCTTCTCTGTTTTCCTCAGCTAGCATCAATGCCCCGGCTGTCGCTTCACCAACAAGCGGAACGCGGCGCGTTTGGGCACCGATTCCCAAATGTCTCTTTAACCTAAGGCCACGGGCTCCTGGCCACCGATCGATATCACCCTCATCTTGAAGCCAGTTTAGATATCTAAGCACAGTGCGCTTTGAACCGACTTTAAGCACCTGGCGCAGCTCTTCTACGGTCGGGGGCAAACCATGCTCAACAATCCACTGGTTGATGGCTTCAACAACCTCCGATTTGGTTAGAAGTTTTTTTCTTGTCATAAGGATGTGTCGTAGATTATGTCACCTACGTTTACATTGTAGCATAGATAGGAATTTTGACAAGACCTCGTTTTCTTACCAGGCTTTTGGTTTGCTGAATAAGCCGTCGGTATCAGTCAAGGTTTCAGGAAACTGGCTGCTCTTTAAGACCCAGGGTCGAACCGATTTGATGAAACTAGCCTTGGATTGGAGTTGAAAACTTGGTTTTTGCTGAGGGTTGATAATCCCGACAGGCAACCCTAATTCTTCACGGACAATCCTCATCGGTTCAAGCAGATCCGAGTCATTGGTGATCATTACGGCAATATCGAAATCCTTATTGTGAGCATCATTTATCAGGTGAGTAGCCAAATTAACATCAGAGCCTTTTTCTTCGGTTTTCATAACCCAAACTGGGTTCACCCTTTTGCCTTTTGTAGATTCAGCCAGAGGCATTTTGACAGGATGACTCAAAAAACTTCCTTCAATAATTGAAAGATTGGGAAGGGTTTTTAAGGCACGCCAAAAAGTCTGTTGTCGAACCGGTTGATCCGGGTCCTGTGGCCTAGCACTGACTTTGGCTGAAAAATATTTGATCTGATGGATGTTATTTTTGGGAAGTAACCGCTGGCAAAACTCTAGGAGATTTAACCATTTATAGGGGGTGTTCTTTAGAGCGCCATAATACAGGTTGAACCCATCTACATAGATGTTGGTTCGTTTCATTTTGAGAGTAATTAAAAAAGCAGAGGCCACCCCCAAAGAGGTGGCCTCGCACCCTACCACCGAAGCGGTAGGGGGGATATGTCTATATCCTACAATAGGTTACAGGGTCTGTCAAGCAGGCCTTTTGGCATAAAATGGCTGTATGATAAATGAAAAAACTCACTTACCATTAAGAATTACGACATGTCTACAAAACCATATTTTGCCTATGTCCGAGTTTCCACTACACGGCAAGGGACTTTAGGTACTTCTCTTACTGAGCAAAGGTCAGCCATCAGGCGCCATGCTCAACAAAAATGCCTTCGTATCATTAAAGAATTCCAAGAGCAGGAAACCGCAGCTAAGGGCGGCCGTCCAATTTTTCGTTCAATGATGCACGACTTGCAAGAGGGTAAAGCCTCGGGGGTTATCATGCACAAGATCGATCGTGGTGCCCGGAATCTTAGGGATTGGGCCGAACTTGGCGAGTTGATAGACGCCGGAGTCGAAGTTCATTTTGCCAACGAGAACCTAGATCTGTATTCCCGCGGAGGCAGGCTTTCTGCCGATATTCAGGCTGTGGTAGCTGCCGATTATATCCGGAATCTGCGTGAAGAAGTGAAGAAGGGGTTTTATGGCCGGATCAAACAGGGTTACTATCCAATGCCAGCCCCAATCGGTTATTTGGATATGGGCGGCGGCAAAGCAAAGGCAATTGACCCGGTTTATGCTCCGCTGGTCCGAAAGACCTTTGAGCTTTATGCGTCCGGCCGGTACAGCCTGGACTCATTGGCTGTCGAAATGAATGGCTTGGGACTACGACGTAAATCCGGGAAACCAGTGTCCAGAAATACCATTGCCGACATTCTCCATAATTTGTTTTACGCAGGGATCATTCGACTAAAAACCTCAGAGGAGTATTTTATTGGCTTGCATCAACCTTTGATAACCAAACAATTGTTTGATCGAGCGCAGAGGATGTTAGTTGACCGAGTAAATAAACAGAGTCGCTCGACTACGGCTTTACGAGAGGCGTTTTTGTTTAGGCGTCTCTTGAAATGCGCATCCTGTAATTATCATTTGGTCGGGGAGCGTCAAAAGGGGCATATTTACTATCGTTGCCACACCCGTACCTGTCCTCAAAAATCGATTCGCGAAGAAAAGGTTCGAACTTTTGTACGCTCAACCATACGAAAACTCGAACCTAAACCTGATGAATCTGATCGTTTTCAGAATTGGCTTTCCGCACGGCGCCACCGGATCAACGAGCACATCGCTAAGAGGCGTGCCGCACTGCTTGGACAGCTTGAGGATACCCGACACTACCTTGGTCGCTTAACCGATGCTCTGATAAGTGATTCTATCGATAAGGTGATGTTTCTGGAGCGAAAAAATAACCTCATTGCCAAAGAGGTGGAACTCAGAGACTTGCTTGTCAATGTAGAAGTTACCGAGCACGAGTCGTTGAAGAAATTTGAATCGGCCCTCGCATTCGTCAAGATCGCCTCACTGACATTTGAGTACGCGCCGTATGAACGTAAGCGAGAGGTTATTAAAACGATTATTGAGAGGTTAGGAGTAAACCATAAAAAGATCTCTTGTAAATTACACGATCCGTTTGAAATGGTCCTTCTTCAAAAGAAAAACCCCGATCGGGAATCGAATTAATTCTTGCGTAATTAAAACCACCGTTGAAGCGGTGGTTTTAATTACGTGATAGGTAAAATTCTAATTACTCTTTTATTTAAGCAGCTTTTTAACAAAATTATCAGACCTGGTAGCCCGACTCTAGCAACCACTCGAACGGTTTCGGCTTTAGTAAGACAGCTTTTCAAAAGTCTTGATGAATTTCAACTGAGAGAGACGAATACATACCTTGGTTTAGAGCCTTAGATTGATTCAGAAATAGTCGCAGTTTAAAATGCTCTTGCAGAAAAACACCAGTCTGCTAAAATTACTGTAAATCCTGCAATTACAGCAATTGCATTAAACAGAACAACCATGACATCTTACCTCAATGTTAAAAATAAACAGGTATTGACCAAGCTCGCCACCATCATCAAGCAAGCGGGTTTTAATGATGTCAAAGTAATCGTGGGATCCAAATCTATAACTCTCAGCCCTGGCTCAGATTTAAACATCAAGGCTGGCCTTTCTGATTTAAAAAATGGACACTACAAGACATTTAAATCTGTTGGAGATGGAATCAAGTTTTTAGCCGCACGTAGCAAGAAAGCAGGAAAGTCAGTAAGCCGCAAACGCTAAATGCGGCTCCATTTAACTGCTCGGTTCATCGCTCAATACGATGACGCTCAGTCAGCTGTTCAAAAAGCAGTTCAGAAGCAACTCAAACTCCTCGAGTCGAATGTTCGGCGCCCTTCGCTCCATGCCAAGAAGTTCGATGAAGCCGGAGATATTTGGCAAGCCCGGGTCAATAAGGGTTGGCGTTTCTACTTCAAGATCCAGAAAGACGTTTACTGTATTATTGAAATGAAAGCACACCCAAAGTAATCAACTAAAACATGAAAATCAAACGGTTGGATGTTCCTCTGGAGGGACAGGAGTATCGAACTCCTAATCTACAAATCTGGAGGATTTATGATCGAGATAGATTTGAGCTATTTGCTCTACCCTCTCATATGGTTAGCATTGCTGGTATTGGGATTTAGTGCCGCTTTGTGGTTATATACCTCAACCTCTTTTTTCTGGCGGATATTGCAGCAATATTATTCTGCAATTTTCCTAATATCCGCACTGTTGTTTATTTTTTCGACACTAGTCTTTGTTTCAAGTGCACTTTTTGACTTCTTGACTCAGGCTCAAAAGATTGCACTGACGGTCGTTTCAGCGCTAAGCATCAATCTGTGCTACTGCACTGTTAGGTATGTCAGTGGATTGTTAAAAGCGATCCGCTCAAGTCCATAGCGGTGGCTTGCATTCAGTGTTATACTTCTAGGCACCCCTTCAGGCGGTGTCTTTTTTATGACGGAAACTGTGCACAAAAAGTCACTGAAAAAGAGAGTCAAGCGAGCTGCTAAAGCCGCATCCTTTATCGCTCGTGGGTTAGCATCATCAAAACGGGTTGTGCTCGCTCAGATTGTTCCGATGAGGCGCTGCGATTTGGCGTGTACGTATTGCAATGAGCGGGACGATGTTTCCAAGCCCGTGCCGCTTTATGAAGTTAAGCAATGGATCGATAAGCTTGCCGAATTTAAGACCATGAATATAACTATCTCTGGAGGCGAGCCAATGCTGCATCCGGAGATCTATGAAATCATTCGGTATATTCGTTCGAAAGGGATTATGGCAGGCTTAATAACAAACGGGCGGGCGTTGACGGATAAAAACATTCAACGGCTAAATGGCGCGGGCTTACAAGATCTTCAGGTAAGTGTTGACAATGTAGATCCGGACGAAGTATCTGGAAAGAGCTTGAGTTTCTACGAGTCCAAGGGAATTCTAGAATCACTGGCAAGATTTGCCAGATTCGATGTGAATTTAAACTCCGTTATTGGTAGCGAGCTTGAGCATCCCGAGGACGCGTGGCAAATCACGCAACGTGCCGCGGAGCTGGGATTCGGAAGCACAGTCGGTATCATCCACGACGGTGAGGGGTTAATTAAGGAATTGAAGGGTAAAGAAAAAGAGATATATGACCAAATAATTGAGGTTTCAGCGAAAAGCAGGCTTCAGTTTGGATATTATAGTAACAAGTTTCAGAGTGAACTACTTGAAAAAGGTATTTCTCCGTGGAAGTGCAGGGCCGGAGCTAGATATTTATACATTTGTGAACATGGTCGTGTTCAATGGTGCTCACAACGCCGCGTTTGCAAGGATGACAAGAAACACGGTGCACCGATTTCCAACGGTTTCATGCTCGATGTCCCGCTAAAAGACTACTCTTGGGAAGAGTTCGATCGTCAATATTATACTGAAAAATGGTGTGCTCCGAAATGTACAATTCAGTGCGTTCGATTAGTAGGACTTTTCGACAAGTTGCGAGGACCGCAGACATCATTTGAGAAATATGTTGAAGCCAGTAGTTGACGGATGCAAGAAAATAATCACGTCAAACACACGTCGCAAACGACAATGAAGAAAACGACGCGCCCTCTACCCCCAAAGGGGAATCGAACGAATTCAGTTCTTAAATATGCAGAGCTTCCTACAAACTTACTTTTAATGTTGTAATGCGGTGAATTCCTCGAACTCTGTCTCACGACAAGTACGATAAAATTCGCTTCTTTAAAACAAAAAAACCTTACCCCAAACGGGAAGCATCAGTACTTTTGGTAGCCCTCGTCGGACAACAGGTCAGACCTTTTTAGATTTATTCAGGCAATTGTTGAAATATTCTCGTGAAAATGAGAAATCAATCGCCATAAAGGTCTCGGAAGGTTTACATAATTACGAGGTTCCTGCATTATCCATCCGATAGAATAAATGTGATATTAATCCTAAAGAATCCAAATAATCTTTTTCCGTAAATAGTCCTGAATCTCTAAGCTCACGAACTTCTACGCGCGCCATCGAATAACAGCAAGCCTGCCAGGAACCGATGACTAATTCTCAGGCGTTGTCGGGCCACGACTTCATAATCGTCGTACCGGTGTTCGCGAACAATTTAACCAACACTATGGTCAACGCCCCCGAAAAGCGTCATCGGCTGCGATATCTACGACAAAATCGACGGCTATTCTCCCGGCACCGAAACCAAATGTGTGTTATTCACTTTGTATACCGCGATTTCGTGTGTTGCGGAGTACCAATCCGAACATGCCAACAAGACATCTCATTACCTCCTCCGCTAGCGACTTAAACGACGGATCAAAATCGCTTTCGGTAAGGCAGTGAGTGCCACGATCAACAGTCAAGAAATTCTAGGAGGCGATCTAAGTGGATGAACCGCCTCGACGATCTTGGTGGATACGTGCAGTTTCAAGGACCCCTTCCACGACATCCCGAAACTTTGACGTTAAATCATCAAGTTCTTCTTCGAGATATTCCATTACGGGTTTTCGCAGCTCGACACCCTTTATGCCCACGGCCCACGGTAAGATCATCTCAAATGTTTTGATATTCTGATTCTTCGCCTCATCGACGATCTCGATCAATGCGTCAGTTGCATGCGGAGAACGCATGACGGCGAGCAACTGTACAGCCTTTTTGCAAAGGAGCGGATCTCGAGCGACCTCGCGCGCAAGTTTGGCGACGGCCTCGGAGTCATCGCCGCATTTCACAGGTGAGAGCTTATCCAAAAGTTTGCTGATGTGCTTTCGCGAGCCATTATCTGCTTTCGGAATCCGGGAACGGACGAGGTCGATCAGTACTGTTGTTGCCTCTTTTCGCAATAACGACTTTCCTTGCTTGAAGCACTGAAGACGCGCCATATCGTCGAGAACGTTGTGGAGCATCCGCTTCAGCCGGTCACCCTGGAGCACGTCGAGATAAAAGCGGGCCACCATTTCGGATTCAGCTTTTGTCCGGTATTCGTCCGTTACCACCAGGATATCCAACGCTTTACGCGCGGGATGCGACTCGGCGACTGCACCCACTTGAGACGGGTCAAGCCGTTTATCGCTCACCACCTTCTTCGCGGCGGCAATAATATCTCGCGTCGGCCAGTTCTTAAATATCGTCCTGATCGGCTTGCGCCAATGTGCGCAGGCACAGCGGAAAATAAACTCTTTCTCGTCCTGTGTCGCCGGATCGTCGGCGAATCCCATTCGCATGAAGTCGAAATCGCTATTGGCGGGCAAACCGCCATTTTGCTTCCAAAGCTGGAATTGCAGTTCGTAAGCGGTCTTCGGGTCGCGCGGGGATAGGGGGCCAGCGGCGGCGGCCAGCAGTCCGTCGACCGGGGATCGCCAATCCGCGATCCTGAACAGTCCCCTCAACTCCTCTATATTCTGCGGCCGGTGTGCGCGATCCAGATAGAGGCACCTGAAAATGACCTGCCCGAGCCATTCCGCATTCGCTTCGATCAGTCCCAATCTCAGGTCATCAGGTGTCCAGTCGGTCCGTAGCACTTTGCCAGTAACAATCGACCACAAGACAAGACCGAGCGAGAATATATCGGCAAGGTAGTCGCGGTTCGCAGGATTGCTCCAGATCGTCCGGTCCATATAAGCGATGGTGGCTCCGATCTGGGTAACATGTGTGCTCGCCTTTTCGCCGATATGACAAAGATCGAAGTCGATGATCTTCGGAACTCCGCCATTTGCGATAAGGATGTTGGCGGGTTTCAGATCGCAGTGTGAGATTTGCATAGCATGCGCATGCTCAATCCCTTCGCAAATCTTTAGGAACAGCTCGATCCTATCCTCGAGTGAGAGATCGCATTTCTTTATGTACCCGACAACATCGACTCCGTCGATGTATTCCATTCGGTAAAACGGTCGGCGCCTATAGATGCCAACCTCGTACACATCACATATATAGGGGTGCTTCAAGCTGGCGAGTCCTTTAGCTCCGCGTTCGAACCGCAACGTCACACTCGATCTGAATTCGACGGACGGGTTCAAGACCTTCAGGGCCTCGATCCTGTGCAGATGCCGCTGCCAGGACTTGAAAACCCTGCCGAAGCCACCGGAACCGATCTGTTCGAGAACGTCGCTGCCGGCGAAGTATTTTCGGATTTTTTCGGCACCAATCAGCTCGATGATCCTTGGCAAATTAGGTCTTAGATATCCCACCGGTATGTCTACGAGCTTCCTCGGTGTCGTGCCTACATATTCGAAGATCTGCAGCTGTAGCCCATTCGTCAAGATGATGTGGCAAGCATCAATTTTACGATGGGAGGCATATGAGACAGCTTGATCGAGAACTTCGTCGGAGAGCGGCACCTCGGGCCTTTTTGTCTCGATGAGGATGCGGCTCGAGGGGAGTTCCAGCTCATTCTCCGGGTCGGTTTCGATAACGTAATCTGCGGAAACGGGGGTCGAACTTCCAAGTATTAGCTTTCTTTCTCGAACGACCTCTTCAGGAGTGTAGCCGAGCTTCTCGATAAGTGGTGTGACCAACCGTTCGCGAACGTCCATCTCGACATCTTGGAGTGAGAAGATAGGGGTAACGAACATGTTCATTATGAATTGTACGACAGTTTTGTTGTTCGTGCAGGTGAAAAAAGACCGATCCAAAACGGAGCGATCTTTGAAGCGAGAGCACTGCACTCTACGGAGCAAACGATTCGACCCGGTCTTCGCTTGACCTTCCGAGAAGTTTACGGAAGCCTTCGTACTCCGGTTTTTGCAGGATCTCTGCCAACCTTGGATAGAATGCTAACTCTACCTCAGCGGATTCGCGCAGGGAGAGAATGTTTTCAAACCACGCATTGACGCTATCGCAAACAGCGCGGCGGAGCATCGGATGAAGCTTAACTAATCGCCCCGTTCGCGTCCCTCTAGCGGGAGCCAAAACCAATAAAAAATCACTCAGAAACTGCAAAACTTCTGGTGGTATGCATGGGTAGGTATCCTCAAAACTAGCATCGGCAATTCCTCCACCTAATTTCGGCGCAGAAATATCCACCCGGGCACTCTCCGGCATACTTTTTCCTCCTATTTATTCTATTATTCGACCTGAAGCGGTCCGGTAAGTGTAGCAGTTGCAAGAATTCTGTCAAGCACCCTCATCGTCCTAAAAACCGCCATCCGCTATGCTCCGAATACCCAGCGGAACACTCCAGCAAAACTGCACACCACCGTTTGAGGCGGCATCTCAGAGACGTATCAAGAATTGCTTTCGGTGAGACGGTTAGTCACACGGCGCATTTATGACGAATTGTTCGAAAGCGACGGCGAATGGGAACTCGACACGGCGTTGGGAAAACGCCCGCAAAAACAGGCGATCGCCTCTATCGACAGAACGCAAATCCAAAATGCTCAGAATTCAAAAGATCGACTCGCGGAAAGGCGAACTTGTCCGCCAGGCCGTCTGCCACAAGCTCAAGGGATTCGTCGTCTGCATTCTCACAAGCGACAACGGCCGCGAGTTCTCCGAGCATGAATCGATCGCCAAATCCCTCAACGCTTCCTTTTTCTGTCACCCTTACGCTTCCTGGGAACGAGGCCTAAACGAAAACTCCAACGACTTTCTCCACCAGTACTCTCCCGGGAGGTCCTTTTGGGCTAACATATCCAACGAGCAAATCGCAGATGTAGAACAAAATTTGAACAACCGCCCCTGCAAATCTTTGGGCTTTCTAACACCTAATGAAGTCTATTTCAAAGAACTTCAGCTTCTAACAAGAGTTGCACTTACAACGTTGAATCTAAGCTGATATTCCTCAACAAAAAGGGTGAAGAATCAGACACTTTCGTTAATTTTCACTCTACAATACCTCGGCGTTTCGTCTGTGCAATAGCATTTCAGTAATTGGTTGGATATGGTTATATGCAGGCATTTCAAGCATATGTGGTCAGATAACGAAACCGACATTGATTTATTGCAATTTAGATATATTGCAACATCTGTAATAAGGCCCTATTAAGTCCAAAAATCTCCTACCAACCACGATCGGGGTATTTAGGGATAGGGGAAGCGGTAAATCCAGTCTTTTGAAAATGGTTGAAAAGAAAATAAATGAATACATCAAAATAATGGCCATTAGTTTTAACGGCTGGTTATTTGAGGGCTTTGGAGACGCCAAGACCGCCCTGATGGGAACTATTCTCGAAAAGACTATCTAATGCGAAAGGGAGGACAAATATCCAATCATTGTCGAATACCAGTGTATACAAAGGAGTGCGTCTGCTGGTTCTAATGCGGCCGGCTGCCGCCCTATTTTAACATCTCCTTCAAGATGAAGAGCAGCATTTTCAATGTCGTGTAGTCCCTTCATGATTGCGGACGCGAATTCTTTCCGACGAGGATTGCCTAGGACTGGAGCTAGAAGATGTTCGAACGACTTAGTTCCCGCTGGAGCCGACGAAAGTACTGTTCTCCACGCCGATCTGCAAGCCGCGGCAGATCCTGTCCAGTCGCCGCGAATGTAGAGGTCCTCCGCCTCGCGTATTTTCGCAAGAGCCTGGGAAAAGGGTGTATGCATATGACTCGAAGCAACAGGTATACGTAACGTAATCAGTTCAAATCGATCAAGCTGGGCGGTCGCAAGAAGTCGAAGCCACTCTGATTGCGAAATCTTGAAACTGCCTTTTTGAACCTGCGTCGGTAGTTCACCATTTTGGAGGACAGGCGATGTGTCAAATTCAAAAGTCATGTCGCCACGATGCGAGCTGTCTATTAGCCGTAAAAAGTCATCGGTTGTGATCTCGTAGAACTTGGTTAACGTAAAAGTGTTTCCGTATAACTTGTGCCCATCATTCTGATAAAGATCGTCGATCATTCGACCCAAAAGATGAACTGAACCATTGTCCCTATACGATAGATCGATATCCAACCGTTTCAGGTATATACGCGGTGCCGACGGAAAAGGTGTTACTGTGAAGTCGAATCGGAATCGGTAGCCAATGAATGTCTTTATTAGGGATATTTTGCAGTCGGTAATTTCAGCGTAGTTTCTGCTGTGATCACCAATTCCAATATTATTCAAATGACCCATGGCTAAACAATAAATTAGATTATACAAGGCGTCAATAGACACTAATTTCTTGACACATAGAATTGAGAGTGGGAAAAGTGTAGAAAAACTGACCCAAAGAAAAGACCGCATGCTTTACCAAGGCGGATAACTCGAAAGATTTTTTGATCCCAGTTTTAGACGGTTTAAAGTCGTTTTGTTACCTTGCTCCATTCCGGATAAAAGTACAGAAGGATTCTAAAATGAGTCCGCCTCAGGAAGTTCTCCGACATACTGAACTATTTGTTTAGCAAGTTCATCGTACCCGGATGGGGCGTCTTCGTAAATAATTGTTCGTACGCCCTGAAGGTCGAACGGGATATCTTCCAAATTTTGAGAAACAAGAATCACTGCTTTCCCCAAAGAGTGAGCCAACCCGAGTTCGTAAAAAACATTGGGATTCTTTTCGGTCATGTCAGCTATAATAAATCTTGCCTCAGCAATCTTACGCCAAATGTCGCGCATGATTAGCGTAGACCGGAAAATGTCGTCTGCGCGCTGACACCTTATCTTTGTATGCGATTCAATCGGTTTCTTTATGTAGCGCTCGTAAATTTCAGTAAGTTTCCCCGTAAATGGCATCAGGACAAAACAAAAATCTCTCTCCGATAGTAAATTGAATTCTCCCCAAAATGGTTGGATCGCCGTGATTGGAGACGCCATTCTACTGTTAAAGTCCGATATTCTTCTACCAAGCAAATCTGATGATACTTGTATTCTTAGGTTTGAAACTTCATTCACATAAAAGGAGAGAATCGCTCTGATCACAACTGCTGTCGGGTATATTCTCGGGCCGACTGAGCCACCGAACGGTGGAATGCTTTCCCAATACGTGTTATCGACGACACTGTTGACAATTCGTGCCGCTGCTTTAGCCGTTTGATTGCGCAACGTCCCATTCTCAGTTCCATTGAGAAAGTCCCACCGCTCACAGAGATTGTAAACGGTAAAACTGTCATCAACGACATTGGGATGGAAGTGGCCCTGTGATGTGTTCTCATTAACAAAGTTTCTTTCCAAAAAGTCTTTCGAGCCAGAGATGATCTGCCTTTTATTATGAAAATCCTCATCAAAGACAAGAGCGAGAGCCATACTAGTCAGCGATGTTCGCCCATACCAGCACTCACTCTCATTCCATTCCTCGATTACTTCACGCACGACAACACTTTTGTCGAAACTAACGTCTAGTGGTGGTTCCGCAAATTTCATTAGCTTCAACAAGAAATATAGGGTGGGATAGTCCCGATGAACACCAATTCTTCGTCGATAGTTCCAAAGATACTCCGCATCTTTTCGGACGATAGATTGATAGGCATTCAGATTTAGTAAGACACCAGATCGATAAAAAAAAGTAACCTGCGTCTCAGTATCAATGTCGACTAGATAATCAATTGCAGGGCCAATCAACTCTGAATCTGGTGGGAATCCTATCGCTAGCAGGGACATTGTCGCGTGGATAGTACTGATGAATTTATCGAGTGCATCCTGACCGCCCCATGTTCCATCGCTGTTGCGTTGCCGAATTAGCCAAGCGACTGAGCTAGCTAATAGCTCTGCTACCGGATGCTTTTCTTCGTACAGAGCACTCCCTACGGCGTAGTAGCTGTGACAATCGTTTTTCACACTTATCTATCACAAATCCTTTAGAATCTCGGTCGTTAAATTAGCAAAGAAACCGTCTGAAACAGATTCGTCAATCAAAGCACCCGCAGCCATTGGATGTCCACCATAATTAATTAAGTTAACATTATTTGAAACTCTACCAAGGATCGCCGCGAGGTTAAGATGTGTAGAATTGTTCGTCCGCAACTCGACGACCACTTTACCTATAACTTTGACATACGTCACTATAACTTTATCAGGAAAATACCCGCGGAGAATTGATGCGACTGGCCCTGCCACCGAGTTAGGCCCATCGATCGGAATCAGTACGATGGGACCGCCTTGCGGGTTTCTCTTGAGCTCATATTTCCATTTTTCTACAAGATTGCTGATGCCTTTGGCGATATTTTTTGCCGCTAATTGGAACAATGGTGAGAGCTTAGTCTCAAGCTGTTCTGGGGTTTTGATTTCGCCGGTTGCGACCGAATCCATGAGCTTGAGTGGTACGTCCGACTTCACCGAACCAGAGAAGGAGGCACGAACAAGGCTACTAATCTTCGGCAATACAGTAGATTTATAGGCGGCTCGCACTGGCTGTTCTTCGCTTACTTGAAAGTTTATTCGCAATAGATCTTGCACCTCCTTTTCGAAAAAGGAATCTACGCCTTCGGAAAAGATGCAAAGCACCAACAACCATTCTGGAAACACCAACCTCTTTTCTATTGCCAGCCGATATGAAAAGAGAAATGTAGGCACGGCATGTTGATCATCATCAAGTTTGTGGGGTGTAGGGTTGACAAGCATTACATTTGGATAATCCGCGACATTCGCATTGAGTATATGGTGATCAAATATGAAGGACTGATCGCGCACGTTCCTGGCTACAAAATCGAGGGTGGCTGGATGGTTCTCTAAAGAAATATCCGTGAAGACGCACTTGTCTAATTTCTGGTCGTTAATCCAATTGCGTAGGCTTGCAAAATCGTATTCTTCCGTCTTTACCCAGAATGTGGCGATATCATGGGTGCCTTGTCTATTTCTATCAAGGAGAGCTCTCCGAACATAAGTGCCCCCAATCAGTCCGTCCATGTCTCCGTGATAAACAACCCCAATCCTATCGGTTGATTTCAAGCCCTCTTCAAATTTCCTCCACGTTTGAATTGCGGAATCAAGACGTGAATCATTGGACGGGGGAAAGATTCTTTCGGGTGGAAACATACGGTTCCTTCCATTGAGGAAAGCAGCTAATTGATTTGTGTAATAGTATATTACTAGTTTCTTAAAGTTCTAACAATACCCCGATCTCCGGAAGCTTGATCTCATCGGAATCGAAAAAAATCTACCACACATTTTTATTTATGCGAAGAATCGAACCAGTCGTGTCTAACGACTATGTATCACTTCCACCTAAAACCGGACCGAATTAAGGATAAAGAGAACAATGTTTCCATCAATACATCATGAAACAGCTTGTTACATACCCGTTTCCGGCGTGCTAAACAACGCGAAATCAGTAGGGATAGGTTGGGGCAAGAGGCTCAATTTACCCGGAATAATGAGGTTTTCCTAATCGTATTCTCAGGCGTTCTAAAGTTAAGTAAACAAAGTAATAATTAAAATGTCTTGAATCGGCGAGTCGGGAATCACATTCGACAAAACTGTTGAATTTTTCACACTACCGCACCTCTCGACGCACTGCTAAGTTAAGGACAATCTCTAATCTTCCCATTCAATGACAATATCAAAGAATTCTTCGTTTCAACCCGTGGGTCCGCTTTTGACAAACCGGCAGGCTTTGCTGCAAAGCAGAATCGATCAAAACCGCCTGTCAAGGAAACCGCAAAGCTGGTGGACACCCTTCTGGCGTGGCCTTGTTGCTGATTCTAGTAGCAAGCATAGGAGGGCGATGGGACCGGCGATCTGGATCTATCTGTACTTACTGACCTACGCAAATCGAAAAACCGGCATCGTTCGAAGGACTCAGGAATCGATGCACCATGATACGGGGTATTCGATCAGGGCGATCCAGTCTCATTTGCAACGACTAAAAAGGCATGGATACATTCGTACAGAACATTCGGGCCGATATCTGACGATATACATAACAAAGTGGAAGGGATTTCAGATCAATGGCGGGAATTCAAAGATGAACTTTCCGAAATCAGTAACCTCAGCGTCATGACGGAATTCTCAAATAACAGAATCAGTCATTTTGCTTCTGATGAATCGACCATAACTTTCTTTGCAAGGACAGACTATCGGGGCGAGTTAAAGATATTTGGCATAAAGCGACCGGATCGACGGGCACACATGTATCTGCTTGGAAAGACCGGAACCGGCAAATCATCGCTTATGGAATCGATGATGCTCGATGACCTTCAAAAGGGACTCGGATTCGCATTGCTCGACCCGCACGGCGATCTTTTGAAAAAGATCAGGGCAGAGATCCCGGAGAGTCGTGCTGAGGATGTCATCGATTTCGATGCTGCCGACCCGAACCAGCCATACGGTTTTAATCCCCTGGCAAACATTCCGGTCTCGAAACGCCCGCTGGCCTGCTCCGGTCTTATCCAGGTCTTCAAGCATTTATGGAGCGATTCCTGGGGGCCGCGGCTGGAATATATCCTGCGAAATTGTCTCCTCTCGCTGCTCGACTATCCCGATGCGACTTTGTCGGATATTTTGAGACTGCTTTCCGACAAATACTTCCGGGAAAAGGTGGTCTCGTATATGAGCAACAAGCAGATCAGGGATTTCTGGCATAAGGAGTACGATCGTTATCCCGAGAGATTCAAAGTCGAAGCTATCAGTCCTATCCAGAACAAGGTTGGGGCATTCCTTTCTCATCCGCTGCTCAAGAGAATACTGACCGATCCCGAACGGCCACTAAATCTGCGAAGGGTGATGGACGAAGGCAAGATCCTGCTTGTCAATCTGGCGAAAGGGAGCATCGGCGAAGACACCTCAAACCTTTTGGGATCGCTTCTTATCTCGCGGTTCGATCTTGCCGCTCTGAGTCGGGCCAATATACCCGAGTCGCAGCGGCGGGATTACACGCTCTATCTGGACGAGTTCCATAACTTTACCACCCAGAGCCTGATCTTTATGCTCAGCGAGCTTCGCAAGTACCGTTTGTCGCTTGTACTGGCCCACCAATATCTGACTCAACTGGAACCGAATATCCGGGATGCGATCCTCGGGAATGCCGGCACGATCATCGTCTTTCGAATCGGGGCAAATGACGCCGAGACGATCTCAATGGAGTTTGCCCCGGAGTTCAAGATCACGGATTTTACAAACCTTCCCAACTATCACATCTATCTGAAACTGATGATCGACGGAAAGATCTCGCGGCCGTTTAGTGCCGTCACTATTCGACCTGAAACTCTCTCCGAAACAGCGTCAGATCCTGTGTAAATAGTCTTCATTCTCGACTCCTCCGTGATTGTTTGCGGTTTCCCGAAGGTCCCTCTGACCGAGCCTTCGGGGACCTGCAAACAACGCAGAGAACAAAAACTTAAAAAACAATAAGGAGGAAATGACATATGTCATCACGAAATGCCTGTCACAAGTGCGGCAGGGAGCTTAGAGGCGCGGTCGAGACCCATTATATGTCTCTTGCCCGCCTGGTCTGTTTCACGGCCATCGAGACACCGGATTGCAACTGGATGAGGTGCCGGGTATGCAAAAAAGCAGTCTGCAAGTCCTGCTATCTTGCGGTCGAAGCGATGTGTGCCCGCTGTTTCGTCTCAAAGCAATATCCGCTCAAATCGAATACGGGCGGCGGCAACGGCCCAAAACCGGACGGTCCCACGCAGCCCTTTCCTTTCAAAAAGGCAGCTTAAAGGAGGTAGTTATGTCGGATTACAAGATCGTCTATCTGATCGTCGAAAGGGGTGTCGAACCGAACCGCCAGACCTTCTGGCGGACGGCTGGTGTTGCCTATCTTTGTCGGGATGGAAGCCTGAATCTCAAACTCGATTTTCATCCCGGTCTCATTTTCAATATCCGCGACCCGAAGTCGAACGGGGAGCGGGAAGAAGCTAACGGAGTTGCCCAAACGGTTACTCGGGACGTGGTTCGGGAGGTGGCCAATGATGATATCCCATTCTAGCGGCAACGATCATATGGACTTTGACCCTATCGAGACCAGTGAACGGGTCTGTGAAGAATGCGATCAATGGCTCTTGCCGGTATCGGACGAACCAATGTGCCGCGTTTGTGTCAGAGAGCTATTCGAAACCAAACCCCGTCCGGCGGCTAATGCTATGGACGGCTGACTGCGGTGACGAATGTCCCGCCTGAGACACCGGTCTCGGACCATAGCGGTCGCAAAACGCACGATGGGTAGGCGGTGATGCCGGAGCTTACCGTTTATATGCCGTTCACCACGGCACGAGGAAAACAAGGTCGGGGCTGATTCGGATATTGCCGGTACGAGATCGGGAAGACGCACAAGCATCGATCCTGACGGGCAAGTCGGCAGCTTCGGCAAAAAGACATCAGCACAAAACCGGCGGCACATGAGCCGAGAACGGGGTGCTGAAAACTATGTCAACACAGCCAAAAATGAAAAAGGCGATTGAAGCGGGTTCGGTTTCTGCGGATGGCAATTCGCCGCAGGCAGTACAACCGGACTATAAACTGATCCTTTGGAAGGATCTTCAGGTATCCCCGACAAACCCCCGGCGGAGGATAAACGAGCAGACGATCGAGTCGCTGGCGGACAGTCTCCGGACACAGGGCGTTCTGGAACCCCTGATCGTCCGCGAGAATGGGAAGAAGTACGAGATCGTCTGCGGCGAGCGGCGGTATCGGGCCGCGGAGGTCGCAAAAGTGACCGAGCTGCCCTGTCTTGTCCGCGAGTTGTCGGACGAAGAGGTGCTCGATATCCAGATTCACGAGAATCTGCATCGCGAGGACGTTCACCCGATGGATGAGGCATACGGCTATCAGTTCCTAAAAGAGAGGCTGAGCTGCGATGTCAGAGAGCTTGCCCTCAGGGTTGGGAAGTCGGAAGGCTATGTTCTCAATCGCCTAAAGCTCAACCTGCTGATCAGGGAAGCACAAAAGGACATCGACGACGCGCATCTCCCATTGACCTATGCACTCGAAATAGCAAAGTACACTCCGGAGATCCAGAAATACATCTACTCTGAGGTGTACAAGAAAGAAGGGAAATATCAAAAAGACAACTATGTCTATATTCCCATCAAAGGACAGACGGTGCCATGGAAGTCGTTTATCGAGTGGATAAATACCAATATCCACCACCTGCTTTCCAAAGCCCCGTTTGACACTAAGGCCGTCAACCTCCGTCCCGATGGCCTTGCGTGCGTAAATTGCCCGGAACGGACGGGGGCGGCGGTCAGCCTCTTCGAGCCGAACCAGATCGGCAAGAAGGATGCTTGCCTGAATCCCGCCTGCTATTTCAGCAAGGCCCAAAACCACATCGAGATCCGTCGTCGTGAACTTGCCGCATTAGCCAATGTCGAGCCGTCGCATGTCCCCATTGTCAGGAGCTTTTATTACTCGGACGGAGAGGACTTCCTCGGCAGCGAATCAGCAAGGGTGATCAGCGGTGCAAAACACGGCGGAAGCGCCAGGAATTGCAAACATGCCGTAAGCGGGATCGATATAGAGGCGGACAACTATGGTCAGACCGTTCAGGTCTGTCTAAAGTCGAGCGGCTGCGGGGTTCACTGGCGTGATTCAAAAAGCTCGTCAGATGCCAATTCCGACGAGGCGAGATCGGCGGAGGATAACGCCGAGCGTCTGGAAACCCATCGTGCCAGACGCGAGGAGATCTGGAATGCGAAGGTTGCCGAGGCTGTCCGCGTCCGCGTGTTCAAACAGGCCGCAGAAAGGTTCGAAAAGAAGTTCAAGATCACCGAGGTCGGATCCGATTTCCTGCCACAGCTTCTTGCCCGGTTCTGGCGGATGACCGCATCGGGTGACTCAAATAACCTGCACCGGGTAGTCAGATACCTCATGGGAGAGTGGCAGGCGGAACCGGGTAACGGCGACTTAGTCCATGTTCAGGACGGCCGGGCCGGGATCGAGTATTTCAGTAACTTAATGCGGGGCATCCAGTTTCGTGTGCTGTTCCTGCTCATCCACGGTCACAAGGGAACGATCGGTCACGCCAATAACTATACGTCTCAAAAAGAAGTGAGAAAGCTTGCCGCTGAATTCGATGTTGATTATTCCCTTATCGACGCAGAAGTAAGGCTCGATCTTTGCACAAAGAAGCATAAAGAGACTCACCAGGTCTATCTCAATGCTGTCCGAGAAAAGAGCAATGATGCGAAAGTGCCCCGACCATTCTCCGAGAAATGGAAAGCCGGGGATTAGTCGTCTTCAAACCTTGCGTTGTCCGGTAACCGGTCAATGCAGTGCCGACCCAAAAAACAAACACAATCAAAACAAACAATCAGGAGGATTAAATAAATGAACGATGCTGGTTCAACGCTCGTCGCCCACTGCGGCGCGCGAAAAGTAACACGTGAGGAACTGAAAGAGATCCCGGTGCCGGAAGGCACCAGGACCCATCAGCCCCTTTCGCATTATGAGATCGTCGACGTACTGGATGAAGCCCTTTCGTTCCGGCACCTAGAAGTTAAACGTGACGAATACGCCGTCTCGGGTGACGGGATGAAGATGTTCGGCGTGATGGATCTGAGTTTTGGATTCGAGGGCGCAAATTTTTCTATAGGCCTTCGCAACTCGAATGACAAATCGATGCGTCTGGCACTGACTGCCGGGTACCGCGTGTTTGTCTGCGACAACATGGCCTTTTCGGGAGACTTTACGCCTTTGCTCCAGAAACATACCCGGAGTCTTGCGCTGCGGGATTCGATCTCGATCGCAGTCGACCGTATCTGCAGGAGCTTTAACGCGACCGAGATGCAGGTCAGGGCGATGCGGGAGTTCGGATTGACGGACAATGATGCAAAGCTTCTTATCTATCGCGTGTTCATGGAACGGGCGATCCGTGGCGTGCCCCGGAGCCTGATGCCGGTTGTTCATGAGCACTATTTCAAACCGGCCCATGAAGACTTTGCTCCGCGAAACCTCTGGTCGATCTCAAATGCCTTTACCTCGGCGTTCAAGAAACTGACACCGGTAACCCAGTTTGAGGCGACCGCACGATTCGGCTCGTTTCTGACCGGATTTCAGGAAGACATGAAGCAAAGATCTGAAGAAGGGCAAGTCGCTCTTTCACGGGATATAGTTGTTCCCTTTACTGCGGACCGGACCGATTTATCCTCGGTGGCTAATAGGGAAGACCCGGATGAATCAGTCGGGAGTCGTGCCTTGGAAGATTGGAGCTCAAACGAAGTCAGGGCAATGATTCGACCTCCCGATGATGCCGAACAGGAGCTGGCAAAACTCGTCGGTCCCGAAACCGGCTCGGAGAACGGTTCGTATGAGGGGACATCCGACGAATCTGAACCCGACTCAGATATCGATGGATGGGAACATATGCGGGATGATCTGATCGAAGAACAGGAGGAGGAATATAAAGAGATGGCTGCTGCATGAGGCTTCTCATCAGCATCGATCTTAAACTCAAACAAACACTTGCGGAAGTATCAAATGGTACTTCCTTTTTTTGCGACAAAAAGATCCAGAAGTCTCTACTGCAGCGACCGCTTTGAAGGAACAAAATCCAAATATGACTTTAAATTGACGTATGGTTCATAAATTTAGTCATCTTTTAACGAGCCTGAACGAGCCTGAACGAGCCTGAACGAGCCTGAAGGAAATGTCCTAAAAACCTAATTTGTAGTGCCATGTAATTGGCTTTAGCAGACTCGAATACGGCTTTGAGTTCCTGCGTTGAGCATCTCCACGAAGATCTTCCCGCAAGTTGCCAGTCGATAAATTGAAAAACGCTGAACGTCCCGCATGGGGTGAAATATGTCCAAAAATAAGAAAGGCAGCAAGCAATTGTCCGGATCGGTCGTTAAGACCGATCGATCTGCAAATCCGGATTTAGATGTAAGGGCGCTTGATCCATCGCCTCCGGGGACGCACAACCGCGCGACTCGTATCACAAGGTTCATCCGGGAAAGGCTCTGGCTGATTCCGGTGATCGGTTTGCTTGCGGTTGGGGCATTTGGCAGCGTAATGAAGTGCATGCAGGACTAGGCCCGGACGCAAAACCGTCTGCCCGCAAAGCACCGTTCGCTGCTTTCATCGATCAATCCCTTTGTCGCGGCACCGCTGTCCCCGCCGACGCCGCAGCTTGCGAAGGAATATATCTATGCCGGGTCGCGGCTTTTGGCCGTGGACGAGGCAAATGCGAACGCGGCGCCACCGCCGTCGCCTTCACCGAGAAGGGTCTAAGATTGACAAGGATCTAAGAAAGGAATATTGTGGTTGAGTCTCAGCCAAACTCAACTTACAAAAAAAGTTTATATGTGTCTTCCCCCACACCGCATTCTATCCCGACCTCACGTCGCCGAGAACGAAGATTTATCACTCAACTTCTGCTTGGATCCAACTGAACTCCTAACGACGCAAAGAACGCGTGCGCCCGTTATCGCATACTTCGGAGATCAACTCTCTGAAGCGATTTATTTGTCCGATACGTTCACGTCTTGGCAGAATTTTCTAATCACATAAAGATCACGGAGCAACTATGTCTATTACAAACGTTATCACGCCCGCAACCAAGAAAAAGGGCTGCAAACCTTTCTTGTTAAAAGTAATGGTCTTTACCCCGGAAAGCGGGTACAAGTTCGATATCCACGTACAACTTATCTGCGGAGACGAGAACGAGAAGACCTGGAAAATAATTTTCAATCTTCACAAGAAGATTGATGACGAGTTTGTTCATCTGGTCGGCATTGAGTTCCAAACAGGAAACGCCGAAGAGGATGCCGCCGTGGAGAAGATCAGTACTGATGGAATTAGTATCGCGCAGAATCGGATCTTTGGATCCGACGTCTACGAATCGGTCAAGCCGCTAGAAGACGGCCATGAACCATCCGATGCTGAACTGCAAGTGATCGATGGCAACATACGATCGGCTGTCCTAGCGTAAAGTTCTTTGATGGAACCCGTTGCTCTCCGAGCATGATGAGAAACTATATGGAGAATCGTCGTAGCGGTTTGCACGCCGCCGTCAGGATATTCCTGCTGTTGATATCGATCGGCTGGTTGTCGGGGAATTCCTCGGCACAGACCACATGTCGCGACGATATCCTTGCCAGCGATGGTTTCTCAATTCGTTCACTCGAGGTTAAGGGACGATGGGTTCCTTCTTTAAAAGAGTTGGGCCTAGATCAGTTCATCGGAGCCAAATTTTCACCGCAGGTAGTCTCAACTGCCCAGTCCAAAGTTTCTGAACTGATCTTGAATGAAGAGAGCAGGGCTTTGGAAACAAATCTGATCGGTGCGATTTCAGGGTTGCATATAACGTCTTGCGTGTCGGCGGATGAGGCACTAAAAGTCGTCGATATTACCATCCGGCCGAGATATATTCGACTAGATATCAGACGTCTTGGCAATAACACTCTTCCCATCCCAAGGACCCTAGCCGCGACCTTTTATAAGCATGTTCCCAAGCCTCTATTGACACTAAATCCGCTTGGCACGGCCGAATATGACCGGAAATATGGTTTTAGTCCTGGGGGGCGAATTACGACAGATCTTCTTCAACTCAACAACATTCTGTCTGGGAAGAATCTTTCGGAAAGCAAACATCGATTGGACTTTCAGGCGGGTGGTAAGAAGTCCTTGGGTGAGAAGTTTTACGATATTGACGCCTCACTGCGATTTTCGCGAGACACAAGCGTTCAATTGATGGAGGAGTTTTCAGTTGGAGCCGAATACTTGACCAAACTTACTCCGCGTGGAGAGGGGGATGTCCGTGAAAATTTGGTGAGGATCGGGGGCGGTGCCGAGATTCGAATAGGTGTAGGATCACTTGAGACGCTGAACCTTAAAGCAAACTACCGTCATTCCAGAATCGATTTCAATAGAAGCGATGGCTCCTTTGGAGAACAACATTCAGAGAATGCAGTTGAGGCTAGAGCGTCACTAGATGGTAAACTCGCAAATGGCTTCGCTCGTTTTGCAGTTTGGATCGATGCGGTTAGCCCGTCGGAAAATATAGGTTCTTACGGACGGGCAGTTGCAAAACTGGGGTTCCATAAAGAATTTGGAAAAGGGCATCAAACGGTCGGCGTAGAGGTATTGCTCGGAGCCGGTAGTTCCTGGGGAAGAGTGCCAGAGTATGTACGATACTTTGGAGGAAACTCAGGCTCAACGTTTCTATATGAAGATCCGCGGTCTCTGCTGACCGACATTCCGGACGGTCCTCTGATCCGAAGCTTTGGGAAGGCTCAGCTGAAGCCACAAGCTACGGATGTTACTTCAATACGCGGGGGGACGTCGTTTTTTAGTTCGAGCGTCAACCTAACGATCCCATTGCCTAAATTATCAAGGCCCCTTGTTCCAGATATAATTGTCGACCTGCCTAGCGGTGCGCAAATTCCTCTTCGTCGCCAGCTTGTCAATGTGACGAACAATACAGCTTTGTCGACCCTGGCAGTGCAATTCGAGAAACAAGGACTATCACCAGAAGAGGCCGAAGAGAGAGCTCGAAAAATCGTCGATAATGAGATTAGACCAGTGATGAATTTTGTGGCTAACAAAGCGAACCTTTTTTCTCTAAAGCCAATGGTGATGCTTGATGCGGCCTCGTTGCGATCACCGGAAACACGTGGCGAGCGAACTCGAATCGGCTTGGGAGGCGGGCTTCAACTCACAATAGTTGTAGCGAAGTTTGAGATTGGATATATGAGCACCATTCGAAAGATATCAGGGGATCCGAAAGGGAATTTCATTTTTCGATTGGCATTCATGAACTTATTTTGAATCGACCAGGCTCTTCGTGATGCCGTTCGATGCAGTTTGAGCAAACCGAGGGTATCTGAGCCAATTCTACAAAAGAGTTTAACAAGGTTTCCGAAGTCCACATTACGGAGCAAATTGAGGTCGCTCGGCTTGCCAATTTAGGTGGAAAGTCGGGCGAGTATAATGGGTCTGAGCAATTCTAATCGATCTCCTTTGGAGTTTCAACGAATTCTGCGATCGGCGACAAAGTCCGCCAATATCGCGCAATCAGACAGGGGTTTTTAGTAACGGGCCGCAGACATTCACGAAGCCGTTGAGAGTTGACGCGAGCACTTCTCGATAGAGATTTCGTTTGCCCTCTGATGTTTAAGTTGTTCATCTACACCTTGATTTTCTGACGAAGAAGTATACTATCGTCGCAATCACGCACGGTGTCTCTTAAAAAGTGTTCGTGGAAAGCTTTTTACTCCAGCCTAATGTAAATCACACGGCTAACATCGCAAAGTTTTTTCCAGTTCGAATGCGTCTCGCTCTGAAAGTTGAAGTTGCCCTTTCGTGGACACGGAGATCGCCTGTGTCAGACGAATTCCAACATCATGAACTCAATCTATAAAATTTTTCTCGCTCGCTGCCCAATTCTAGGGGGCCTGTTTCTGGTCCTGTTTCCGACAGTCGTAATCCTAAGCAATGGAGTAAGATTGGTATTCGGCGGACTCTTTGATTTGAGGGGGTTTTGGGGATTTTACTGGGCGACGTGTTTTGCGTACCTGTTTTCTTGGGCGATCATAATCATTTTACGGATAACGCTAATGTATGGGCCTGAACGGGTTGGATTCACCCGTCCTAAGGTTGTGCGGCCCGTCGAGAAAGACCGCTCAGCTCAGATCCTGTTCTTAGTGGGTCTACTATTGCCCATACCGTTTATTTATGCTTCGTTCTGGATCGCGGGTTGGAGAGGGATGCTGCCGTTGCTCGGTCTTCTCGCTGGTTTCGTAACGGCTCTAACGTTAGTCTTTCTGGCCGACATCGTCCAGCGTTTGTTCAATGCCTTCCACGGTGATCGCACCGACAGCGCGAAGCGGTTACTATTCCCATTCGACAATCCGGTGGCGAGTTGGGCTGAGAGGTCTCATTTGCTTCGACTTTTTGAAGGACGATGGGCAGCCGCTTTGGTTAACCGCCTCACCCGACTCGATCCTCGGTTCGGACAGGGCTATCTGAAACGGAAGGAAGGCAATGTTCATATCTATCCTGGCCACTCCCTAGCGATCATCGTGCTCCTCGCCTACCTGGCTATTTACGTGTGCGGTATCTATTTCTGGAATAATCCTATCCTTGACAAATTTGGGTTACCGACAGATCTCGGCATCTCGACGCTGACATTTGTCTTTGTACTTGCGACGCTCCTGCTCTTTGCGCTCTCCTCGGTAGCGTTCTACTTCGATAGATACCGAGTACCGCCTCTATTAATCTTAATCCTCGTCGTTTGTTTTTCCGATCCTGATCACCGGTATGAAGCACTTCCGATCGCTGATGACAGAAGACCGACTCCTGAGGAAATTTTCCAGGACAGAGCTGGCGACCCGTTTATCATTTTAGTCTCTGCGATCGGTGGCGGTATCCAGACCTCCGCATGGGCCACGGAAGTGCTGACGGGCCTTGACGAAGCATGTCAAAGGGAGGCCGTCGCTGACAACGGTTCATGTGCGGATCGAATCGCACTCATAAGTGGAGTTTCGGGCGGAAGCGTAGGAGCGATGTACTTTATGGAGAGGTACAGAAACAACGAAGTTGACCCTAAGGATTTAATCGCACGAATAAAGCAGTACGCGTACAGGTCAAGCTTGGAGTTCGTAGGGAGTTCGATAGTGTTCGACGACTTGCCACGACAGATACCTACCGTTTCGAGAGGGTTGGAGATGGATCGTGGTCAACAGTTGGCTCGCGGATGGATCTACAACCAGCAGAGAATCGACGCGGATTCTGGCCGGCCAAAACCGGTAATGGTTGCTGGGGACGCGATGCTCTCGGATTGGCACCTCAAACCACAAGGAGATGAGGATATGGAGCCAGAAGATCGCGACAGAAAACGGCCGGCGTTCATCTTCGGCACAACGGTTGTAGAAACAGGTGAACGAATCCTGATCTCAACCGCAAAGCTGAACGCAGATACCTTAAAGCCGTATGCTGCAAGATCGCTGGACGACTTCGTCGGTGTTCCAACAGATCTGAAGATCGTTGATGCCGTCCGCTTGTCCGCAGCCTTCGCATTTGTTTCGCCCGCAGCACGGATGAAACGAAGCGAGAAATTCGGAACCAACCAATCGAGCGACGCTTTCAACTATCACTTGGTGGACGGTGGGTATCACGACAATCCTGGCCTACTTGCCGTTCGGGATTTTGTCGCCGAAGGAATTAGCGGCTTGGGCGGCAAAAGGCCAAAAATAGCAGTTATTCAGATCGTCGGCGAAGAACCGGATGAGTCACCGACCCTTGAACGGAAACAACTGCTCGAACTAAATTGGTTCAAACAGCTCGCGGCTCCGCTCAATGTGTTTTGGAATGTAACATGGATCGTCCAATCGACCCGGACGGCGGCCGCTGAGAAGGAGATCGCCCAACTGGTCAAGGAGAACAGTGGATACGGAGAACAGGAGATCAAGTTCTTTAAGTTTCACTTTGAAAGTGAGAAAGGAGCCCCGCTTTCGTGGCATTTGACCGAGAGCGAACAGGAAGCGATTAGGATGAGTGCAACTTTGGCTTTCGCTGAAAATGGGACGGAATGGTCAAGGCTACGGGCATTTTTGAAGGGGTCTAGATGAGACAGGTTATCGCCAGAATTCCAACCTCGGCCGCTAAATTAATCTTGATGCTCATACTTGGCATTCCGCTAATAGTTTTTGATACTAAGACGATTCACTCGGCGTTAGCTTTTGTTTGTCGTACGTATACACCTTGCCGTCGTTTGATACGACATATACGTAATTAGCGGGTTTATTTTTTCCTACGATTTGCCGGCACGACCCGAACATCACCCATAAATCCAGTTTGGATGCGAGACCGACAATCTCGTCGGCCGCATCTTGCAATACCTGCCGATTCTCGGAATTTCTCGCGGCAAAATCCGACCGACCTACCCAGATAAAGCGGTTTCCGGAAAATGGACTACGGCCCCATGAGCGTCAGCGGCCTTCGCCATTAGCCGCCGAATGTATCTGGCATTACGGGCTACGGCTAGCGAGACAGGAAACTGGCAAGTAGCAATTTTAATATTCTTTATTATGCTATTGATCCTCCCCGGTCCAAAACTGTTGACGATAGACTTTCCCCATCGCCTTCTTACCGCAAAGCCGACTAATCGAGGGAATCGAGTTGCGGGGCGTAAAAACAAGCGGCTGACATCTGGTGTAGATGGCTGGAGTTGCCACTGTATATACGCGCGTCTCAAAAGGGCGCCCATGCTGCATCTGCGGAAAGCCCGACTGGTGCAGTACGATCGCCACAGAGACGATCTCATTCTGTGCGCGATCTACTCTTAGTGCCGACAGGGTCATATGGGCAAATACCAACAAATTCATGAACCCGTTTTCGAAATCGCAGAGATACGCCCAAACGGTTCGCCTCCCAATTTCTAATATTTGAATTGTACGTTCCTATTTCAATTGCAACCTGCGTCCGCGTTAGACTTAAATCAAGACGTCTTTTTCGCAAGAAGTCACCTAAAGTGAGTGGATAATAAGGGTAGGGTCGTTGTGTGTTAGTATGGTATTTTGGACTTTTAGAAACAATTCGATAATGACATCTAGTCAACGCGGGGATGTGGGTGTGTTGGTGTTGGAGGAATAAATCGATTTCTCTACACACGTGGAGATGAACCGAGACAGCGACTGTCAGGGAACAGAATCGCAAAACCATTGTCTAAGTTTAGATGAGGCAGGAATCGGATCGTTGAAAGAAATGCCGGGCGGCCATTCAACGTGATATTTTTCCCGCCGAGGCAACCAAACTTTGCGGTCGCGTATCTACTGACATTAACAAAGCTTTACAAATGCAGAAGCACAATTGACAAAGAATGTCATTGTAGCTTATAAACGCATCATCCATTAACGAGCATTAACGAGCATTAACGAGCCAGGGAATCATAGGAACAATTTGTAGTGGGTTATACCGATGAATTTCGGTGTTGCATAACCCAGTATTGCATACCAGTTCATACTGTCTGCTCCTATCGGAGCATCGACCCCAAATGGAGGATCGAAATGCCGAGAACCGGAATCCCCCGTCCTGCCGTTCGCTATGATCGACTTAGCCCTATCTACAGAATAGTTTCAATCGGCGTCATAGCCGCGCTGCTGGCCCCGTCTCTGCTGATATTTACCGGAGCGATGCCGGCGGCCAAAGCCTCCGGTGCGAGGCCGTCGGTGCCTGTTCTGCCGTCGATACCGCCTTCGCCGTTCGATTTCGGTCGGACCGACGCAGCGGGGCCATTCACGGCGGGGACGTTCACGAATGCAGCGTTCGCGGCGATGACATCGGTGATCGGAGTGTTTGCCGCGGTGCTCGTTTCGGAAGAGGGTGAGAAAACGCCTTCGGAAACGGTTTCGGAAGCGGAGGATGCAGAAACCCCGGCGATGTCCTATTCGCAGCCTGCGGGGATCGTAGATTTTGATTTTGACGGCGACGTGAAGAAAAACATTGACGTTCTGATTTATAAATGTCTAAACTTGTAGCAGATCACTCTTGTCGTATTGCTGCTCTAATTTATTCAATTTTCAGCCTTACATCAGGTTAACCAAAAGCCCTAATTTCAAGATGAAATCTTTAACTAACAAAATGCACTCAGTGGCCCATTTATGCACGCGCCGATTTATTCAGATTCTCTTACTCAGTGGCGTTGTCCTGGGGGGCGACTTAACATTTACTTTTTTCAGTTTCCAGGTATCAGGACAATTAAAACCAACTGAACAAGATATTGAACGGCGCTTACCTGTGATGAATAACCACAGCCTGAATCCTGCTAAAAAACTTGATGTTTCAAACTATAAATCCCAGCCTTCTTTTGAACCAAATGTAGGACAAACAGATAAAACTGTAAAGTTTCTTGGGAAGGGATTTGGCTACGAGCTTTTTCTTACTGCTAACGAAGCGGTGATGGTGTTTGGCAAAAAAAAGAAACTGGAACACAAAGATAGTCGTCCTTTGTTAAATGATAAGAAAAAGATCTCGCGAGAAATGGAAAACTACGTGCTTAGAATGGAATTTATCGGGGCTAATCCTAGACCGCATATTTCTTCTCACGGTAGCCCCCCAGGTAAGCGAAACTATCTTTTTGATAAAAAGATTACGAATGTACCTACTTTTAATAAGGTAACTTATAGCAATTTATACGATGGAATAGATGTTGAGTTTTATTCTAATCAGAGTTTTCTTGAATATGATTTCATAGTTGCCCCTCATGTGGATGTTTCAATCATTCGACTCAAATTTGAAAGGGCAGATACCTTAAAAGTTGATTCTAACGGCGATTTGGTTTTGTTTATCAATGGTAATGAAATTCGACATAAAAAACCGTATATCTATCAAGAGATCGCTGGTATTAAGAAAGAAGTAAAGGGTGGGTATACTATAAATGGGCTGCGAGAAGTAGGATTTCGAGTCGAGAAGTATAATAATTCGATGCCACTTGTAATAGATCCGGTTTTGATTTATTCGACATATTTAGGTGGAGTGGCTGATGATCGAGCTGTCGCAATTACAGCTGACAAGAAGGGAAATGCTTATGTAACCGGCTTCACCAGGTCTTCCAACTTTCCTAAAACTACTAACCCGGTTACAACCTCACCACCCAGTACAACCGATACCCAATTGTTTATTTCGAAGTTTGATGCCACTGGAGGGCATATATTTTCGACTTATTGGGGTGGGAGTGCTAATGATGAGTCCGCAGACATAGTAATTGATAGCGCAGAGAACATATACATAGCTGGCCATACAGAATCAAGTGATTACCCAACAACCTCAGGGGCGTTTCAAGAAACTCCTTCATCTTCTTGGACACAAGGATTTATTACAAAGCTAAATTCTTCGGGAACTGATTTTGTCTATTCAACATATTTGGGTGGATCATCTGGTGCTAATGTGAAAGCTATAGATATCGATGGATCTGAAAGTCTTTTTATAACCGGTTTTACCATGTCAGAAGACTTTCCAACAACATCCGGTGCGTTTCAAACCACTCTACAAGGTCACTTCTCATCCTTTGTTACGAAACTTAACACCTCAGGAAGTGCTCTGATATATTCGACTTATTTGGGCGGAGAAACCTCACCTAAAGAACTTTTAGGATCAATAGGTATGAGTATTTCCGTTAATAACGATGGCAATGCTTTTATTACGGGATTTGCTGATACTTTAGACTTTCCGTCTCCTACAGGATTTCCACCACATACTAATAACGGTCAGTCAGATGTTTTCGCAGCTCAGTTAAACAGTAATGGAACGGCTCTCGTCTATTCCAAACTTATCGGAGGAAGTGGTACAGATGAGGCATATGACGGTAAACTAGATTCAGAAGGAAATTTCTACATTACCGGAGTGACCAACTCGACTAATTTCCCAACCACTTCTGGTGCGTTCCAAACAACCAATGGAGGACAATATGATGCTTTCATCGTTAAGATTGACCCTTCCGGCGCTATGTTGGTGTTTTCTACTTATTTAGGAGGAAGTGGGATAGATGGGACACAGGCGATTAATATTGATTCGGATGGAAGCATTTTTGTTTTTGGTGATACTAATTCTTCAAACTTTCCTACTACTCCAGACAGTTTTCCTACAAATAGTTTGTTATCTGGTTTTGTAACTAAACTAAATGCAACTGGAAGTATCCTTGTTTATTCAACGCGTTTTCCGGCAGGTGTCTTAGATGGTTTTCTTAGTTCTTGTGGTGACATTCTCTTGACAGGAGTATGGCATGATGTGGTGGAATTTCTCCCTGTTCGAAGCGCATTTCAAGAAACGCCGCAAGGGCTTCCGGATGGATTTATTACAAAATTATCTTTTCTTTCCACACAGGGCACGGCAACAGATGCATCTGAAGACGGACCATTCACAACAACAGTTTCCGAATACAAATTACCTGCCGAGGTGGACGTAGAGGTATTGGATTGGCAATATAACCATCCGATTGATGGGATTCAACCCTTACAAGTAGAACTATGGGCAAGTGTTTATCGTCCGACCACCTTAACAGGTCCGCATCCTTTAATAGTCATGCTACATGGAAATCATGGAGTATGTGAAAGAAATTCGACTCCAGAGCCGCCTCCCCCATTGCCGTCAGGTGTCAATATTAAGGAACAATTTTACCCCGAACCTTTGAGCTACCCCCTATTCTTGTTACCGATCTAAATTAGAGGATTCCGGGTTTCC